>JAJYTF010000035.1 GCA_021793155.1 Pseudomonadota bacterium
CGATCTCTACATCGCCGTCGGCATCTCGGGGGCCATCCAGCACCTGGCCGGGATGAAGGACAGCAAGGTCATCGTCGCCATCAACAAGGATGAGGAAGCGCCGATCTTCCAGGTCGCCGACTACGGCTTGGTCGCCGACCTGTTCCAGACGCTGCCGGAACTGCGCGACGGGATCGGCGGCTGATCCCGTCGGTCGGGCAGAGAATCCATTGGACGAGTAGGGGAATAGGGACCTATCATCCAATTATCGCCGCCGTCTCGTGGCAAGGGCGACGGGCTGCCTTGCGGCCCGTCCGTCGGAGGGCCAGCAATGGACAAGACGGCAATTTCGGCATTGATCCACCGGTTGCCCGCCTTTCGCGGAAGCAAAGGCCAGGTGGTCAGGCAAGCGGTGGCAGCAAGGACTCAGCCGGTTGTATCACCCCCACCCGAAGCCGGGGGCGATGACGAGCAGGTCCGTTTTGTTGCCGCGGTTCGCCGCATGTCGGCGGCCAATCCGCGCCTGTGCTCCCGTATTCATGTGGTCTGCCTTGCCGATTTCCGGGAAGCCGCCGCGGAAAAATGGACCAGGCTGGCCGGCAAGGTCGGCCTGTTGACCCGGGCGGTGATCCGACGCCATCTCGGTAGCCTTGCGCTGTTCGCCCAGGTCGACGAGGACATTTTCGTCATTGCCTTGCCCGGGCTGTCGCGCCAGCAGGCGCGCGGCAGGACAGCCGCCATCGCCAACGATCTCGGGTCCCGTCTTCTCGGCGACCTGCTGATTGCCGGACAGCGCTCGCTGGCGGTTACCGTCAATCTGCCCCTTGCCGTCGCCATGACGCCGGACCGCGGGCTCGATGCCGCGGCGATCCGGCACTGCGTCGAGGCGACCCGCGCCATCGTTGCCATTCCGCCGGACCAGCCGGCGCATGGCGCGCGCGAACCGCTCGTGCGGCTGCGTCAATCCAGTTCGATCGGATCGGCGAGAAGAGGGAAAGACGATTTTGACGCGGCGTTGCCGCCCGCCGACGAGGCGGAGGCGTTCGCCGTCGGCCCCGAGCCGGGCGAATGGCTGCGCCTCCTGCGCGCCGAACGCAAGATCATTCACCGGTGGCGCTGTTTCCGCGCCGACCACGGCCCACCCTCGGATCGGCCAGACGGCGAGGATGGCCTTCAGTTGCCGGAGGGTGCCCTGCTGTCGGTCGTCTGGCGCCCCATCTGGATGGCCGAGCGTGAAGGAATTGCCGCCTATTGCGCGCGTATCCTGCGTCGCGACCATCCCGGCGGCGCCCTGCTGGAAGGTCCGGCAGCCTATGCAGCCCGTTCTCCGGCCCGCGCCCTGGCCCTCGACCGTCGGGCGGTGGCGGCGGCGATGGCCGCCTGTCACGGTGTCGATGCCGAGCAGGGCCGGGCATCGCTGATCATCCCGCTCGCTTGGAGTTCCCTTGATGGCGCGAGCCGTTGGGCCTTGGCCGCGCCGATTGCCCGGCTGCCGCTGGCGGTGCGCCGCGTGCGGCTGAAGCTCGAGGTCTGCCGCCTGCCCGCGGCCGTCAGCGAGGACACGTTGCGCGACGTGGTGTCGTTCGTGCGCAGCCTGGGTTGCGACTGCCTGGTCAGGCTGCGCCCGTCCCACGTCCCCATGGGGCCGGTGGCGCAGAGCCGCCCGGCCTTGGTGGGCCTTGACCTTTCCGAGTTGGCCGCCGACGAGCAGATGGGCGACGAGGACCTGCTGGCCAATCTCAATCGCTTCAGCCGGATGGCCGGGCTGTACGACATCGGATGCTACCTGTGGGGGGTGCGGCGCCGCGAGGTGCTTCGCGGCGCCATCCTAGGCGGCTACAAGATGGTCGGCGGCCCCGCCCTGGCGCCCGACCTCGGCCGGCCGCAGGGCGTTCTTCCCGTATCGCGCCGACAATTGGCCGAGGTGACGTAGTCAGGGCGATCGCTTCCCAGCGATCGCCCGCGTGTTCTGTGCCTCTCAAGCGCCGGGCGGGGCCATCCGGCCCCTGGGCGACGGGGCGCTCAACGCGCCAGCGCGCCGGAATTCGCGTCAGGGCGCGCGTTCAAGCGATTGCCCTGGTGAGATAGTCATTGGCTGTCGTATTCCCGATAGAAGCCTTCCAGACGCTCCACCTCGGTCTTCGAGCCAAGGATGACCCCCACTCGCTGGTGCAGGCCTTCCGGCTTTACCTCCAGGATGCGCTGCCGGCCGGTGGTGGCGCGGCCGCCCGCCTGCTCGATAATTAAGGCCATCGGGTTGGCTTCGTACATCAGCCGCAGCTTGCCCCCCTTGCTTCGGTTGTCGTCGTCGACCGGGTACAGGAAGATGCCGCCGCGGCACAGGATGCGATGCACCTCGGCGACCATCGAGGCCACCCAGCGCATGTTGAAATCCTTGCCCCGTGGTCCTGTCTTGCCGGCTTGGCATTCCTCGATGTAGCGCCTGACCGGCGGGTCCCAGAACCGGGAGCGCGAGGCGTTGATGGAATATTCCCTGGTGTCCTCGGGGACGCGCATGTTGGGATGGGTCAGCACGAAGATGCCGATGTTCTGGTCATAGGTGAAGCCGTTGACGCCGTTGCCGGTGGTCAGCACCAGCATGGTGGATGAGCCGTACAAGGCGTAGCCGGCGGCCACCTGTTCGACGCCTGGCTGCAGGAAAGCTTCCTTGGTGGAAGCACTCATGCCTTCGGGCAGGCGCAGGATCGAAAAAATGCTGCCCACCGAAATATTGACGTCGATGTTGGAGGAACCATCCAGTGGATCGAACAGCAGCAGGTAGCGGCCGGCCTCGCCGTGCACGCTGCGCACGTCCTCCAGTTCTTCCGAAGCCATGCCGGCATAGTTGCCGCCCAGGGCGTTCATGTGCAGGAAGATCTCGTTGGCCAGCACGTCCAGCTTCTTTTGCTCTTCCCCTTGCACATTCTCGGCGCCGGCAAGGCCAAGATTGCCCGCCATGGCACCGCGGTTGACCTCGTGCGAGATCATCTTGCAGGCGGTACGGATGTCGTTGAGCAAGGCGGTGAAGGATCCCGACCCGGCATGCCGGCGCTGCTCGTCGAGCAGGAAATGGGACAGTGTGACGCGCTTGTAGGACATGTTTCTCCCCGTCTGGCGTTCTGGCGACGGCGGAGTGTTAGACGAACGCGTGCCGGCTTTCAACCTTCGCCCGCGACCGATCGTCTGGCAGAGTGGTGACCTGGGAACGAGACGGGTGCGATCGATGGGCGGGGAATGGGGCAGGCGGGTTGGGCGCATCTTGCGGAGCGCGACGATCCTGGCCGGCCTGACGGTGATGGCCGCGCCTCTCGCCGCTGCGGCGCCCGGCGACGCCTGCGCGTCTCTTGCCTCGCTGCTGGGTGCCGCGCCGCCCGGCCCGGTATTCCTGCCCAGCTATCCGACGGTGGCGTCGGGGCCGCTGCATGGCGCGGCATTTCTCTACGACAATGCCGCCGCCGCCATCGCCCTGGTCGGCTGCGGCCGGACCGAGCAGGCCCGGCGGATCGGCGAGGCAATCCTGTTCGCCCTCGATCACGACCGCTTCTGGCACGACGGGCGCCTGCGCAACGGCTATGCCGCCGGGGCAGTGGGCGATGGGCCGGTCAAGTTGGCGGGCTGGTGGGATGACCAGCAGAAGAAATGGCTGGAAGACCGCTACCAGGCGGGCAGCGACAACGGCAACATGGCCTGGGCCATGCTGGCCTTGCTGGCCTTGGACCAGGCCGGAGCCGGCCGGCAGTTCCGCGACGGTGCCGAACGGATCGGGCGGTGGGTCGCCGGCTGGCGCGATGGCCGCGGCCCGGGCGGCTTCACCGGCGGAACCTTTGGTCACGAGCCCGAGCCGCAGCATCTGGCCTGGAAATCCACTGAACACAATACCGATCTGGCAGCCGCTTTCGGCCGTCTGGCGGCGCTGACCGGGGCGAGGGAATGGCATGATCTGGCCCGTGCGGCCCGGCGTTTCGTCGAGGCCAGGTGGGATCCGGGATGCGGTTGCTTCGCCGCCGGCACGACAACGGACGGCGCTACGCCCAACCCGTTCCTGGCTCTGGACACGCAGGTTTGGCCGTTATTGGCGCTGCCCGGTGCCGCCGGCCGTTTCGCTGCGGCGCTGTCCACCGCCGAGCAGCGGCTGCGGGCGGGCGACGGCTTCGCCTATGGCGAACCGACGCAAGGCCTGTGGACCGAAGGAACTGCCCAAGTGGCCCTGCTGGACCGGCTGCTCGGTCGCGCCGATCAGGCCCGCGCCCTGGCGGCGGCCGTCGAGGCGCAGCGGGCGCCGTCCGGCGGCTATTACGCCTCCAGCGTCGCCGGCCTGCCCACCGGCTTCATGCTGGACACCGATCCGACCAAGCCGCGACTCTACTTCCGCCTGCCCCATCTGGGCGCCACCGCCTGGGCGGCGCTGGCCGAGCGCGGATTCAATCCGTTCACCGGAACCAACGGGCTGCCGTGAGGATGTCGGCGCCAGTGTCTGCTTGACTCTCTCTGAATTCCCGGCGTACAACCCAACCCTCTCAGTGTTCTGAGAACGCCATCGCCTCTGAGGAGGCCGGCCGGTCCGCGAAGGCTCGCGCACCGGCCCGATTTCGTTTGGGCGCAACAGGTTGGTGCGGGTTCCGGTTTCATGTTCGAGAGTCTGAGTTCACGTCTGGGCGAGGTATTCGAGCGGCTGAAGAAACGCGGCGCGCTGACCGAGGCCGACGTTTCCGAGGCGATGCGCGAAGTCCGCGTGGCGCTCCTGGAAGCGGACGTGGCCCTGCCCGTGGTCAAGGACTTCATCGCCAAGGTCAAGGAACGGGCCATCGGCCAGGAAGTGGTGCGCAGCATCACCCCCGGCCAGATGGTGGTGAAGATTGTCCATGATTGCCTGGTCGAGACCTTGGGGGCGGCCGAGGACGTCAACCTGGCGGCGGCTCCGCCGGTGCCGGTGCTGATGGTCGGCCTGCAAGGTTCGGGCAAGACCACCACCTCGGCCAAGATCGCCCTTCGCCTGAAGACCCGCGACCGGAAGAAGGTACTGCTGGCCTCGCTCGACGTCTACCGCCCGGCCGCCCAGCAACAATTGGAGATCCTGGCCAGGCAGGCCGATGTCGGCTCGCTGCCCGTCATCCTCGGCGAGAAGCCGGTGGCCATTGCCAGGCGGGCGATGGAGACGGGGCGCCGCGAAGGCTACGATGTCGTGATCCTGGACACCGCCGGCCGTCTGCATATCGACGAAGTCCTGATGGCCGAGGTCGCCGATGTGCGCGACGCCGTCCGCCCGGCCGAAACCCTGCTGGTGGTCGATGCGATGACCGGTCAGGACGCGGTCACGCTTGCCCGCGAATTCAACGAGAAGGTCGGTGTTACCGGCATGGTGCTGACCCGCGTCGACGGCGATGCCCGCGGTGGCGCGGCGCTGTCCATGCGCGCCGTCACCGGCCGGCCCATCAAGTTCCTGGGCGCCGGCGAAAAGCTGGATGCGCTGGAAGTGTTCCATCCCGACCGGGTGGCCGGCCGCATTCTCGGCATGGGTGACGTGGTGTCCCTGGTCGAAAAGGCCATGGACAGCTTCGAGCAGGACGAGGCCGAGAAGCTGGCGGCCAAGATGGCCAAGGGCAAGTTCGACCTCGACGACCTGGCGGCGCAATTCCGCCAGATCAAGAAGATGGGCGACTTGAAGGGTGTGATCGGCATGTTGCCGGGCATCGGCAAGATCAAGAAGCAGATCGACGAAGCCAATATTGACGCCAAGGCGATCAATCGACAGGAAGCCATCATTCTGTCGATGACCAAGGCCGAACGAAAAAGCCCGGACCTCATCAAGGCCAGCCGTAAGCGGCGCATTGCCGCCGGCGCCGGGGTCTCGGTGCAGGACGTCAACAAACTGCTGAAGCAGTACCAGCAGATGGCCGACGTCATGAAAAAGGTCAGCAAGATGGGCAAGAAGGGCCTGATGCGCCACGGTCTGCCCGGTTTGTTTCCACCCGGCGGAGGGAGATTCGGCGGGTGACGGCTTTCAATCATTTTTTTCTTTACCACGAGGAACTGGAATGTCGCTGAAGATCCGACTGTCCCGCGGTGGCGCCAAGAAGCGCCCGTTCTACAAGATCGTGCTGGCCGATTCGCGGTCCCCGCGCGACGGCAAGTTCATCGAGAAGCTGGGAACCTACAATCCCATGCTGCCCTCGGACCATGCCGAACGGCTGGTGCTCAAGGAAGAGCGGATCAAGCATTGGCTGTCGGTGGGCGCCCAGCCGACCGACCGTGTCGCCAAGTTCTTCTCGGATGCCGGATACATGGCGCCGCGTCCGCGCGCCGAACAGACCAAGAAGCCGCAGCCGAAGGCCAAGGCCCAGGAGCGGCTGAAGGAGCAACAGAAGGCGGCTGAGGCTGCTGCCGGCGAGTAATTGATGGCGCGCCCCGGGGATGAACGGCTTTGCGTCGGCGTCATCGTGGGCGCGCATGGGGTCAAGGGTACCGTCCGCGTCAAGAGCTTCACCGAGCGGCCCGCCGATGTGGCGGCCTATGGGCCGGTGGAGGACGAGACGGGGCAGCGGTGTTTCCGGTTGAAGCCGGTGGGTGAGGCCAAGGGCGTGGTGACGGCGATGATCGACGGAGTCGGCGACCGTACCGCGGCCGAGGCGCTGAAGGGCCTCAGGCTTTATGTACCGCGCGCCGCGTTGCCGCCGGCCGAGGAAGAGGAGTTCTACTACTCCGACTTGGTGGGCTGCAAGGCGACACTGGCCGACGGCACGGAACTGGGCGTGGTCAAGGGCGTCTTCGATTTTGGTGGTGGCGACGTCATCGAGGTGGCGGGGCCGGATGGCCGGGCGATGTATCCTTTTACCAGGGCCGTGGTGCCCCAGGTCGACATTGCCGGCCGGGTTCTGGTGATCGATCCGCCGCTGGAGACCGAGGTGGTCGAAGAGGAGGGGAACGATGGCGGTTGAGGGCGCAGCCGTATGGAGCGCCACCGTGCTGACCATTTTCCCCGAGATGTTTCCGGGTCCGCTCGGCCATTCCCTGGCCGGACGGGCTCTGGCCGAGGGTATTTGGAGTCTGGAATCGGTGGACATTCGCGCTTTCGCGCGCGATAAACACCGCTCCGTCGACGATGCTCCTTTCGGCGGCGGCGCCGGCATGGTCATGCGCCCCGACGTGGTGGATGCGGCGATTCGCGCCTCGCACCGCGGCGGGCCCCTGATCTACCTGACGCCGCGTGGGCGCCTGCTCGACCAGCAGCGCGTGCGCGCCATGGCCGCCGAACGGCAGGTGACGATCCTGTGCGGGCGCTTTGAGGGGGTGGACCAGCGGGTGCTGGACGCCCACGGCGCCGAGGAGATCAGCCTCGGTGATTTCGTGCTGTCCGGCGGCGAGCCGGCGGCACTGATGTTGATGGATGCCGTCGTGCGGCTTCTGCCCGGAGTGGTGGGCAAGGAGGAGTCACTGGCGGAAGAGAGTTTCGAGTGGGGCCTTCTCGAGTATCCCCACTATACCCGGCCCCAGGAATGGGACGGCCGGGCGGTGCCGGAGGCCCTGCTCTCCGGGCACCACGAAAACATACGGGCCTGGCGGCGGCGCCAGGCTGAAGAGGTAACCAGGCAGCGCCGGCCGGACCTTTGGGACCGGTACGTCGCCGCCAAGAAGGCAAAAGAGGGTTGAGCCATGGATATTATCAGCGCGATCGAGAAGGAGCAGATTGCAAAGCTCACTTCCGACAAGACCATCCCCGACTTCTCGCCGGGCGACACGGTAAAGGTCAGTGTGAAGGTGGTGGAAGGCAGCCGCGAGCGCCTTCAGGCCTATGAGGGCGTGGTCATCGCCCGCAAGAACGACGGCCTGAACAGCTCGTTCACCGTCCGCAAGATCTCTTACGGCGAAGGCGTCGAGCGTATCTTCCCGCTTTATTCGCCTAACGTTGCGGAGATCGAGGTAGTGCGCCGCGGCGATGTCCGCCGGGCCAAGCTCTATTACCTGCGCGAGCGTCGCGGCAAGTCGGCCCGCATCGCCGAGCAGACCACCGGCTATTCGGCCAAGCTGGCCGCTGCCGAGCGCGACGCCGCGGCCGCCGAGAAGAAGGCCGACAAGGAGTAAAGTCTCGGCGCTGCGGCTTGCCCTCACCCCGACCCTCTCCCGCTGGCGGGAGAGGGGTGGAGGTGGGGGAAAATGGGCGTGTTCAATCTGATTGTGGAGCGTGCAAGTCAGCCATGGCCAAACCCCGCACCCTGTTCGATAAGATCTGGGACAACCACCTGGTGGACGTCCAGGATGACGGCACCTGCCTCATCTACATCGACCGCCATCTGGTCCACGAGGTGACCAGCCCGCAGGCATTCGAAGGCTTGCGCAACGCCGGCCGCCGCGTGCGCCATCCCGAGGCGACCCTGGCGGTGGCCGACCACAACGTGCCGACCACCGACCGCAGCCGAGGCATCGCCGACGAGGAATCGCGGATTCAGGTGCAGACGCTGGCGGACAACGCTGCCGCCTTCGGCGTCGAATACCTGGCAATGGACGACGTCCGTCAAGGCATCGTCCATATCGTCGGGCCCGAGCAGGGCTTCACCCAGCCTGGCACGACCATCGTCTGCGGCGATTCGCACACTTCGACCCACGGGGCGTTCGGGGCCTTGGCTTTCGGCATCGGCACTTCCGAAGTCGAGCATGTGCTGGCCACCCAGACCCTCTTGCAGCGGCCGGCCAAGAACATGCTGGTGCGCGTCGATGGCGCTCTGCCCTTGGGCGTGACCGCCAAGGACCTGGTGCTGGCCATCATTGGCAGGCTGGGCACCGCCGGCGGTACCGGCTATGTGATCGAATACGCCGGTGAGGCGATCCGCGGCCTGTCCATGGAAGGGCGGATGACAGTCTGCAACATGACCATCGAAGCCGGCGCCCGGGCAGGCCTGATCGCCCCTGACGAGGTGACCTTCGACTACCTGAAGGGCCGCCCGCGCGCCCCCAAGGGCGCCGCCTGGGAAGCCGCCGTGACCTATTGGAGGACCCTGGCCAGCGATCCCGGTGCCCGCTATGACGCCGAAGTGGTGATCGACGCTGCCGCTCTGGTGCCGATGGTCACCTGGGGAACCAGTCCTGAGGATGTGCTGCCGATCACCGCACGGGTTCCCGACCCGGCGAAAGTGGCTGATCCGGCGAAGCGGGCCGCGGTGGAACGGGCGTTGGCCTATATGGGCCTGGCCGCCGGCACGCCGCTCACCGAAGTGAAAGTGGATACCGTATTCATCGGCTCCTGCACCAACGGGCGCATCGAGGACCTGCGGGCCGCGGCGCACGTGCTCAAAGGCCGCAAAGTGGCGGCCGGCATGCGGGTGCTGGTGGTGCCCGGCTCGGGTCTGGTCAAGGAGCAGGCCGAACAGGAGGGTCTCGATGAGATCTTCCGCGCCGCCGGGGCCGAATGGCGCGAACCCGGCTGTTCCATGTGCCTGGCGATGAACGCCGACAAGCTGAAGGAAGGCGAACGCTGCGCTTCCACCTCGAACCGCAATTTCGAGGGGCGCCAGGGCCGTGGCGGGCGCACCCACCTGGTCAGTCCGGTTATGGCCGCCGCCGCCGCGGTGACCGGGCGGCTGACCGATATCCGCGCGTTGTAAGAGGGGGCTCCGAGCATGGACAAGTTCACCAAGCTGACCGGTGTCGCTGCCCCGCTGCCGATCATCAATGTCGACACCGATATGATCATCCCCAAGCAGTTCCTGAAGACCATCAAGCGGACCGGCCTCGGCAAAAACCTGTTCGACGAGATGCGTTACACCAAGGATGGCCATGAGGTGCCGGAGTTCGTGCTGAACCGCCCGGCCTACCGCAAGGCGACGATCCTGGTGGCCGGGGCCAATTTTGGTTGCGGCAGCTCGCGCGAGCATGCACCCTGGGCGCTGTTGGATTTCGGCATCCGCTGCGTCATCGCGCCGTCCTTCGCCGACATTTTCTACAACAACTGCTTCAAGAACGGCATCCTGCCCATCAAGCTGCCGCAGTCCGAGGTGGACAAGCTGCTGGACGACGCGTCGCGCGGCGCCAATGCGGTGATTACGGTGGATCTGGAAAAGCAGGAGATAACCGGCCCCGACGGCGGCCGCATCGCTTTCGACCTCGATCCATTCCGTAAATACTGCCTGCTGAACGGTCTCGACGATATCGGCCTGACTTTGCAGAAGCAGGACAAGATCGCCGGTTTCGAGGTCCGCCGGCAGCGCGAGCAGCCCTGGCTCTGACCAAACTCGGAGTTCCTTTTCATGACCACCAAGAAGCTCCTCATCCTGGCCGGCGACGGCATCGGACCCGAAGTGATGGCGCAGGTCGGCCGCGTCATCGACTGGATGGCCAAGAAGCGCCACATCACCTTCGACGTCAGCGAGGGGCTGGTGGGAGGTTCCTCCTACGACAAACATGGCACGCCGCTGACCGACGCGACCATGCAACAGGCCATCGATGCCGACGCGGTCCTGCTGGGCGCCGTGGGTGGGCCGAAATGGGACAATCTGCCCTTCGCCGACAAGCCCGAGCGCGGCCTGCTGCGCTTGCGCAAGGACATGCAGCTGTTTGCCAACCTGCGTCCGGCTTTTGTCTTTGACGCCCTGGCCGAGGCCTCGTCGCTGAAGACCGAGCTGGTCAAAGGTCTCGACATCATGATCGTCCGCGAGCTGACCGGCGGTGTCTATTTCGGCGAGCCGCGCGGCATCGAGACCCTGGCGAACGGCGAACGCCGCGGCGTCAACACCCAGGTCTACACCACCCACGAGATCGTCCGCATCGCCGAGGTGGCCTTCGAGCTGGCGGCCAAGCGCGGCAAGAAGCTGCATTCGGTCGAAAAGGCCAATGTCATGGAATCGGGGGTGCTGTGGCGCGAGGAAGTGCAGAAGCTGCACGATGCCAAGTACCCCGGCATCGCGCTCGAGCACATGTACGCCGACAACTGCGCCATGCAGCTGGTGCGCCGGCCCAAGCAGTTCGACGTGATCGTCACCGACAACCTGTTCGGCGACCTGTTGTCCGACTGTGCTGCCATGCTCACGGGAAGCCTGGGGATGTTGCCCTCGGCCTCGCTTGGCGCGGCCGACGCCAAGGGCAACCGCAAGGCGCTGTACGAGCCGGTACATGGTTCGGCTCCCGACATCGCCGGCAAGGACCTGGCCAATCCCCTGGCCACCCTGTTGTCCTTCGGCATGATGCTGCGCTACAGCTTCGACATGACTGCCGAGGCCGACCTGCTGGATCAGGCGGTGAAGAACGTCCTCGACGGCGGCCTGCGCACGGCCGACATCATGCAGCCAGGCAAGGCCAAGGTGTCGACCACGGTGATGGGCGAAGCCATTGTCCGCGAACTGGACAAGCTGGGGGGGTAAATTCCCCCCTTGCTATCCGCTCCGCCCTACGGTAATCCTCTCCCCCCGACGGAGGTGTGACGTAATGTCGCTCGACCTTTCCTGCAGGGGTTTGCTGACCGCGCCAAATCATGGCGCGAACGCCGCCGTTGCCTTTCCGACTACCACCAAGACGACTAAGAAGACCCTGGCGTAAGGCGGGCTGGTCGGTTTTGACTTCATACCAACGGCCCGCGGGATTTCCCGGCGGGCCTTTTCGTTTATCGGCTCGACGGGGGAACGGGGCTAGAAGAGCTAGGAGAAGGAAGACATGGGTTACAAGGTTGCGGTGATCGGCGCCACCGGGAATGTGGGCCGCGAAATGATTCAGACGCTGGCCGAGCGGAATTTTCCGGTGAGCGAGGTTATCGCCCTGGCCTCCGAACGTTCGGTCGGGCGCGAGATTTCGTTCGGCGACGACAAGATCCTCAAGGTCAAGGACTTGGCCAGCTTCGACTTCACCGGCGTCGATATCGCGTTGTCCTCGCCGGGCGCCAAGGTTTCGGCGGTCCACAGCCCCCGCGCCGCCGCCGCCGGTTGCGTCGTGGTCGACAATACCTCCCATTTCCGCATGGACCCGGACGTGCCGCTGGTGGTGCCGGAAGTCAATCCGCAGGCCATCGCCGGCTACAAGAAGAAGGGCATCATCGCCAACCCCAATTGCTCGACCATCCAGATGGTGGTGGCGCTGAAGCCGCTGCATGACTTGGGCAAGATCAAGCGAGTGGTGGTTTCCACCTACCAGTCGGTCTCGGGTGCCGGCAAGGAGGCGATGGACGAGCTGTTCAACCAGACGCGCGCCATCTATGTGAACGACCCGGTGAAGCCGCAGAAGTTCACCAAGCAGATCGCCTTCAACGTCATCCCCCATATCGATGTCTTCATGGAAGACGGCTCGACCAAGGAAGAATGGAAAATGACGGTCGAGACCCGCAAGATTCTCGACCCCAACATCGAGGTGCATGCCACCTGCGTGCGCGTGCCGGTGTTCGTCAGCCATTCCGAGGCGGTGAACGTCGAGTTCGAACGCCCCGTCGACGAGAACGAGGCCCGCGAGGCGCTGAGGAAGGCCCCGGGCGTGGTGGTGGTGGATCACCGGGCCAACGAAGGCTATGTGACCCCGGTGGAAGCGGCGGGCGAGGATCCGGTCTATGTCAGCCGCATCCGCAAAGACCCGACCATCAAGAACGGCCTGTCCTTCTGGTGTGTCGCCGACAATCTGCGCAAGGGTGCGGCGCTGAACGCCGTGCAGATCGCCGAAGTGCTGATCCGCGACTACCTGAAGAAGTAGGGGATCCGTCGCTGTCATCGCGAGTTGGGGGGCGGCGGGCCGGCCAACCCTCCTCGATGAAAACTGTCATCCCGAACCCACGGGTCCCGCCGAAGGCGGGCCCGAGGACAGGCTTCGGGAGGGATCTCGTGCGGCCAACGAGATCCTTCCTGCCTCCGGTCGCAACCTGCGTCAGATTTGACTGAGGTTGCTTTAACCGCAGGCGGAAGCGAAGCTGAGCGCGGAGCGGCTTACCCAAACCAGAGCTGGTGGCGTGACCCCTGGACCGCTTCGCTTGCGTCTGGCGAGGATGCTAAAATATCAGTTTGGTCGCCACGCTACCCATGATGACCAGGCCGAACAGCAGCAGCATCAGTCCCGAACCGTGGTTCAGCCGCTCCAGGGAACGAGCCGAACAGCGCGAGCGGACCGCACCGGCCGCCGCCGACAGCACCAGCCACCACAGTGTCGATCCAGCGAACACGCCACCGATCAGTTCGCCCGAGGTCACGCCGTCCTTGCAGCCGAGCGAGCCCAGCGCGGCGAAGACGCCCATGGAGGCGAGAATGGTGCCGGGGTTGGTCAGGGTGATCAGGAAGGTCGAGATGAAATCCTTCAGCAGCCCCGGTCCGCGGGTCAAGGCTGGTTCGACCTTCTGAGCCGCCCGCACGCCGCGCACGCCCAGGATCAGGAGGAAGGACCCGCCGACCAGCCTGATCGACATCTGGTGGTCCGCCAGGAAGGACGAGATGGCGCTGAGGCCAAACGCGGCCACGGCGCCATAGAAGGTGTCGGCGAACGCGGCGCCCATACCGGCTACGAAAGCTGCGGGGCGGCCATCGGCCAGTGCTCTGCGGATGCACAGCACGCCTACCGGGCCGACAGGGGCTGCCAGAGCGAATCCGATCGCCAGGCCGCGCAGGAAAAGAGGTAGCTCCATGGTCCCGTTTCGACTGTGGAGCCAAAGTAATAGGACCAAGCGCGTAGTCGCGCCAGGGAAAAATCCGTCGTCAGCCCACCTGTCTGACTGAATGGAGGCGGGGTGGCTGGACCAGCTTCTCCTGAGCCACTGCCAGCATCAATTCGGCGGATCGCTCGGCAAGACTGTCGGCAAGCAAGTGATACACGCCGTTTACCGTCCGCTCCAGGGCTTCCGGCGGGCGGGTACCGGCGAGCAGGCGCCCCAGCAGAAAGGCGGCGAAGACATCCCCCGCCCCGGCCGGAGGCCGGTCGAAGGGCAGCAGCGGCGTATCCACCAGCCAGGCACCGGCTGGCGACACCAGCAGCGAACCCAGGCGGCCGGAGGGTACCGCCGGCGCTTGCAGGCTGGTAACCGCCACCAGCGACGGGCCGCGCGCCTGCAGCCGGCGCGCCGCCGCTATCGCATCCTTGAGGCCGGTGATCGGACCGCCGTTCAGAAGCTCCAACTCGAACTGGTTCGGCGTGATCAGGTCGGCGGCGGGCAGCGCATGTTCTGCGAAGAAGGACGGAATGTCGGGCCGGACGAACAGTCCACGTCCCGCATCGCCCATCACCGGATCGCAGCAGAACAGCGCCTTGCCGTTCACGCTGCGGACCCGGCTGACGGCATCGAGGATCACCCGGCCGATGGCCGCCTCTCCGAGATAGCCCGACAGCACCGCATCGCAATGGCCGAGTATGCCCCGCTGGTCGATGCCGTCGACCAGGTCGGTCAAATGTTCGGCGCCGAATACCTGGCCGCTCCACGAACCGTAGCCGGTGTGGTTCGAGAACTGGACCGTGTCGATCGGCCAAGCTTCGTGACCCAGGCGCTGGAGGGTGAAAACGGCGGCCGAATTGCCCACATGGCCAAACACCACCGACGACTGAATCGAAAGAATATTCATCTTTTTTATCTAACGACGATCGAATGTTGCGCGGAACCCTTGTCAGGGCGGGGCGATGCTGCTAATTGTGCTGCGACGCACAAATTGGAAAAAGGAAAAGCGTATCATGACCGTCACCGCCCGTCCGCGTCGCAGTGTCCTCTACATGCCGGGCTCCAACGCCCGCGCCTTGGAAAAGGCCCGCACCCTCGCCGCCGACGGGCTGATATTCGACCTCGAGGACGCCGTCGCCCCCGACGCCAAGGACCAGGCGCGGCGCCAGGTGGTCGAGGCCCTGGCGGCCGGCGGCTACGGCCGGCGCGAGATCCTGGTGCGCGTCAATGGCCTGGGCACGCCCTGGGGCTATGCCGACGTGGCAGCAGCCGCGACCTCGGGCGCCGACGGCATCCTGATTCCCAAGGTCGAAAGTGCCGACGCCGTGCGTCAGGTCGAAGCCATCGCGGCGGCGGCCGGGGCGCCCGACTCGCTCGGCCTGTGGTGCATGATGGAAACACCGCGCGGCATCCTCAAGGTCGAAGAGATCGCCTTGGCCAGCCCGCGGATGGCGGGATTCGTCATGGGCACCTCGGACCTCGCCAAGGATCTGCACGCCACCCATACGGCTGAGCGCCTGCCGATGATCACCTCTCTCGGCCTCTGTTTGCTGGCCGCGCGCGCCTATGGTCTGGCCATCGTCGACGGAGTTCACCTCGACCTTGCCGACGACGCGGGGTTCGAATATTCCTGTCGCCAGGGCCTGGAACTGGGGTTTGACGGCAAGACGCTGATTCATCCCAAGACCATCGACGCGGCCAATAAGGTCTTCGCCCCGTCGCAGGCCGAGGTGGATTGGTCGCGTCGGATCATCGCCGCCCATGCCGAGGCGGCCGCCGCCGGCAAGGGCGTGGTGGTGGTCGATGGCAAGCTGGTGGAAAACCTGCACGTCGCCAACGCCCGCCGTCTCGTCGCCCTGGCCGAGCAGATCGCCCTGATGGAAGCCGAGCTTAAAGGATAAGCGGAGTTACTGCAGGGATGGGGAGATCGACGATATTCAATCAGGGGACGAGGTGTGACGAGTTTCCTCTGTGCTCTCTGTGTCTCTGTGGTTCATTTAATTCAAAATCGCAGGACTTCCGATGACCAAGACAAACCCTGGTAATTTCTTTGAAGACTTCAAAATCGGCCAGGAAATCCGCCATGCCACGCCGCGCACGGTGACGGCCGGCGATGTGGCGCTGTACTGCGCTCTCTACGGCGGCCGCTTTGCCGTCGCTTCCTCCGCCGAGTTCGCCCGCAAGATCGGGTTTGCCGACGCCCCGGTCGACGACCTTCTGGCCTTCCACCTGGTTTTCGGCAAGACGGTGCCCGACATCTCGCTCAATGCGGTGGCCAATCTCGGCTATGCCGAGGGGCGCTTCGGCGTGCCGGTCTATGCCGGCGACACACTGCGCGCCGTCTCCGAGGTCATCGGCTTGAAAGAGAATTCGAACCGCCAGACCGGCGTGGTCTATGTGCGCTCCACCGGCTTCAACCAGCGCGACGAGATGGTGGTGGAATACCTGCGCTGGGTGATGGTGAGGAAGCGTGATCCGAGTGCTCCGGCGCCCGAGGAAGTGGTGCCGCCGATGGCCGACAAGGTGCCGGCCGAGGCCCTGATCCTGCCGGCCGGTTTGGATCTTTCCGGTTACGACCGGGTTCTGGCCGGTTCACCGCACCTGTGGGACGACTACAAGGCGGGCGAGGCGATCGACCATATGGACGGCATGACCATCGAGGACGCCGAGCATATGTGCGCAACCCGCCTTTACCAGAACACCGCTAAGGTCCATTTCAACCAGCATACCGAGGGCCAGGGGCGCTTCGGCCGACGGCTCATCTACGGCGGGCACATCATCAGCCTGGCCCGTTCGCTGTCGTTCAATGGGCTTGCGAACGCCTTTAAGGTGGTGGCCATCAACGGCGGCCGGCATGTGGCGCCGACCTTCGCCGGCGACACCATTTACGCCTGGACGGCGGTCGAAGAGAAGATGGAAATCCCGGGTCGCCGCGACTTGGGCGCGCTTCGTCTGCGAACCATTGCGGCGAAAGACCATGCTTGCGCCGATCTGCCGTGGAAAGATGCGGATCGCAAGGACTATCATCCGGCGGTAGTCCTCGATTTCAACTATACAGTTATAGTTCCAAGACAGTCGTTGTAAAAGCACAGTAATCACTCTCGCTTCCGGGATGCCGAGTTGACTCCTTCCCGGCAAGGGATTAAACAAATCGCGCAATCACTACGTCCCACCGGAAGGACATAGCCAAGAGGCTCCTCCATGACGTCGCCGACCACCAACAGGCCCCTTTCTCCGCATCTGCTCAATTATCGCTGGCCGCTGACCGTACTGTGTTCGGGCACGCACCGCATCACGGGCATCTTGCTGTCCATCGGCACGGTGCTGTTCGTCTTTTGGTTGGGCAGCGCCGCCTATGGGCCGGCGGCATATGATTTCGCCAGCAGCCTTTTCAGCTCGCCGATCGGCTATCTGGTGCTGTTCGGCTACACCTTCGCCCTCTACTACCACTTGTGCGCCGGAACCCGGCATCTGTTGTGGGACGTGGGCAAGGGCTTCGATCTGGCCACCTGTGCCTGGAGCAACTACGCGGTGATCGGCGCCGCCCTGTTCTTCACCGTCGTCACCTGGGCCGCTGCCCTTATCTTCTAAAGGAGAATGAGGATGTCCCTGCGTTCCCCCCTCGGCCGCGCGCGCGGCATGGGATCGGCCAAGGACGGCATGACGCATTTCTGGGCTCAGCGCCTGACCGCTGTTGCCCTCGTGCCGATCACCTTCTGGTTCTGCTTCTCGCTGGTCTCCCTGGCCGGGGCCGACTTCGCACATTTCCGCGCGTGGTTGTCGCAGCCGGGCAACATGACCCTGATGCTGATCACCATCTTCATTACTTTCCACCACGCTCAGCTGGGCATGTCGGTGGTGCTCGAAGATTACGTGCATGACAAAGGGCTCCTGCTCATCTCGCGTACCGGGGTGAAGTTCGCCGCCTGGTTGTTCGGCATTTTCTGTGCGGTGGCCGTGCTCCACGTCGCCTTCATCGGAGGTTGATCCCTATGTCTGCTTACAAGATCGTCGACCATACCTATGACGTGGTCGTCGTCGGCGCCGGCGGTGCCGGCCTGCGCGCGACGTTCGGCATGGTTGCGGCCGGCTTCAAGACGGCATGCGTGACGAAGGTCTTCCCGACGCGCAGCCACACTGTGGCGGCGCAGGGCGGGATCGGGGCCAGCCTGGGCAACATGGCCGAGGACAATTGGCGCTGGCATATGTACGACACCGTGAAAGGGTCGGACTGGCTTGGCGACCAGGACGCCATCGAATATATGTGCCGCGAAGCGGTGCCGGCGGTCTATGAACTGGAGCATGCCGGCCTGCCCTTCTCGCGCACCGAGGACGGCAAGATCTACCAGCGCCCGTTCGGCGGCCACATGCGCAACTTCGGCGAAGCGCCGGTCCAGCGCGCCTGCGCCGCCGCCGACCGCACCGGCCATGCCATGCTGCACACGCTGTATCAGCAGTGCCTGAAGCACAACGCCGAATTCTATGTCGAATACTTCGCTATCGACCTGATCATGGATCAGGATGGCTCCTGCCGGGGCGTCGTGGCGATCAACATGGATGATGGTACTCTCCATCGCTTCCGTGCCCACCAGACGGTGCTGGCCACCGGCGGCTATGGCCGTGCCTTCTTCTCCTGCACCTCGGCCCACACCTGCACCGGCGACGGCCATGGTCTGGTCGCCCGCGCCGGCCTGCCGCTCCAGGACATGGAATTCATTCAGTTCCATCCCACCGGCATCTACGGGTCAGGCTGCCTGATCACCGAAGGCGCCCGCGGCGAAGGCGGTTATCTGACCAATTCGGCCGGCGAGCGTTTCATGGAACGCTACGCCCCGAACGCCAAGGACCTGGCCTCGCGCGACGTGGTGTCCCGCGCCATGACCGTCGAAATCCGCGAAGGTCGCGGCGTCGGCAAGAACAACGATCACATCTACTTGCACCTCGAGCATCTCGGTGCCGAGACGCTTGAATTGCGCCTGCCGGGCATCTCTGAGACGTCGAAGATTTTTGCCGGCGTCGATGTCACCCGCGAACCGATCCCGGTGCTGCCGACCGTGCATTACAACATGGGCGGCATCCCCACCAACCTGCACGGTGAAGTCTTGCGCCCGACCAAGGCCAATCCCGACGCCACGGTCGACGGCCTGATGGCCATCGGTGAATGCGCCTGCGTGTCGGTGCACGGAGCCAACCGCCTGGGGACCAATTCGCTGCTCGACATCGTGGTGTTCGGTCGTGCCGCCGCACTGCGTGCCGCCGAGGTGATGAAGCCCGGCTCTCCGCACAAGCCCTTGCCAAAGGATGCCGGCGACCTGGCGCTGTCGCGCCTCGACCGCATCCGTAATGCCAATGGCAGCCTGAAGACCTCGGAAATCCGCTTGGCCATGCAGAAGACCATGCAGCGCGACGCTGCGGTGTTCCGCACCCAGGATTCTCTGGCCGAAGGTGTGAAGAAGATCAACGAGATCGCCGGCACCCTGTCCCAGTTGAACATCAGCGACCGGTCGCTGATCTGGAATTCGGACATGATCGAGGCCTTCGAGCTTGAAAATCTCATGGCCTGCTCGAAAGCCTCCATCACTTCGGCGGAAGCCCGCAAGGAAAGCCGCGGCGCCCACGCCCGCGAGGACTACCCCGAGCGCGACGACGTCAACTGGATGAAGCATACCCTGGCCTGGGTCGACCACGCCGGAACGGTGACTTTGGATTACCGCCCGGTGCACACCTATACCCTGACCGACGAAGTCGAATACATCGTGCCGAAGCCGCGCGTGTATTGAGGATCTAGCCCGAGGAACGATCATGGTTGAATTTGCGTTGCCCGCCAATTCGAAGGTCCAGCCGGGAAAAAGCCACAAGGCGCCGGCCGGGGCGAAGAGGGTGAAGACCTTCAAGATCTACCGCTACGATCCGGACAGCGGGGCCAACCCGCGGCTGGATTCGTTCGAGATCGACCTGGACGATTGTGGGCCGATGGTTCTCGACGCCCTGCTGAAGATCAAGGACGAGATCGACGCCACGCTGACGCTGCGCCGCTCCTGCCGTGAAGGCATCTGCGGTTCCTGCGCGATGAACATCGACGGTTCCAACACCTTGGCCTGCCTGAAGCCCATCGAGGACATCAAGGGCGACGTGAAGGTGTATCCGCTGCCGCATATGTCGGTGGTCAAGGACCTGGTTCCCGACCTGTCGCTGGCCTATGCTCAATTGGCCTCGATCAAGCCGTGGATCCAGCGCCAGTCGCCTTTGCCGCCGGATCGCGAGACGCTGCAAAGCATCGAGGACCGGGCCAAGCTGGACGGTCTGTGGGAGTGCATCCTGTGCTTCTGCTGCCAAACCTCCTGTCCCAGCTATTGGTGGAACTCGGACCGCTATCTCGGACCGGCCATCCTGCTGCAGGCGGCCCGGTGGATCCACGACAGCCGCGACGAAATGACGGGCGAACGCCTGGACGCGCTCGAGGATCCGTTCAAGCTCTACCGCTGCCACACCATCATGAATTGTACCTCGACCTGCCCGAAGGGTCTCAATCCCGCCAGGGCGATCGGCAGCATCAAGGAAAAGCTGGCTGAACGTACGTTCTGACCGCTGTTCAGCACCATCCGATGGAAAAAGGCCGCCGGGGGCAACCGGCGGCCTTTTTCCATCACTGCGGCAGCGGCAGGTCGTGACGCATCGGTGCGTTGTGGGGGATGATCGGTGGCGGGTTTTCCCCCGGCCGCGCCACGCAGTTGAACAGCGCCTGGGTAGGAGCCGTCCAGCTGCATTGATATTCCTGTTGAATCTGCAGCTTGGCCATCCGGTCGTATTGGGCGCACACCTCGTCGGCGAGCGCCTTGACCTGTTCCGGGGTGGCGTTGTCGTTGCTGTAGCAGACGATCACCTGTCCGCGTTGATGGTAGCGGTAGTCGCTCCAGACATACGGCTTCTCGGTGGTGGTGCAGCCGGCGGCCAGAAGGGCGGTCGCAAGGGCGGCGAAGGGAAAAAACGGACGGGACATCTGGTGACACCAAGGCAACGGACCACTCCCTCTTTAGCCGAGGTGCGGCCCGTTGTCACTGCTCTCTCCAATGGCTATCCTTGGAGGCGTGCGGATGGACGAAAAGGGGGAGCCCATGTCTGACAAGCCGAAATACCGCCTGGTTACCCGCAGCGATTTCGACGGTCTCGTCTGTGCGGTGCTGCTCAAGCATCTCGACCTGATCGACGACATCAAGTTCGTCCATCCGAAGGACATGCAGGACGGCACCATCGCTATCAGCGATCACGATATCACTACCAATCTTCCTTATGCGCCTGCGGTGCATCTCGCCTTCGACCACCATCTGTCCGAAACCTTGCGGGTCGGCAAGCGCGACAACCACATCATCGACCCCGAGGCCCCCTCGGCCGCCCGCGTGGTGTACGATTACTACGGCGGAACGACCATATTCCCCAATTCGTTCGCCACCATGATGGCTGCCGTGGACCAGGCCGATGCGGCGCGGTTCGGCCGGGCCGAGATCCTCCACCCGATCGGCTGGCCGCTCCTGAACTTCATCATGGACGCGCGGACCGGATTGGGCCGCTTCCGCGAGTTCCGTGTGTCGAACTACCAGTTGATGATGAATCTGATAGACTACTGTCGGGATCACAGTATCGAGCAGATACTCGATCTGCCCGACGTCAAAGAGCGGGTGGACCTGTATTTCGAACACGAGGAAAAATTCAAAGAGCAGCTGCGCCGCTGCTCGACGGTGCATGGCAATGTTGTGGTCCTTGATCTCAGGAAAGAAGATCCCATCTATGTCGGCAACCGGTTCATGATTTATGCCCTCTATCCGGAATGCAACCTGTCGATTCATGTGCTGTGGGGCCTGAAGCAGCAGAACACGGTGTTCGCCGTCGGCAAATCGATCATCGACCGCAGTTCGAAGACCAATATCGGGTCGCTGATGCTGGACTACGGCGGCGGTGGACACGAAAACGCCGGCACCTGCCAGGTGCCCAACGACCAGGCCGAAGAGACCCTGCGGGCCCTGATCAAGCAGATCAACGCGGACGGGTGATCTCTTGCGATTCTGGTCCTAAGGATGCTTGCGCGCTGCGGCAGACTGGGTAAACTCCCGCGCCCATGAACGGACCCCTTGCCAAATATCGTGACCTGCTGGCCAAGGGCGCATTGCGCCCTGATCCCGCCCAGGCCATCGCCATCGAAAAGCTCGAAAGCCTGAACAACGCTTTGGCCAATTACCGGCCGGTGCAGGGTGAACAGGGTTGGCTGGCGCGTTTCGGCTTCGGCCACCGCTCGCCCAGGCGGCTCCATTGGTCGCCCGGCGACTGCGAATCCACCGAGTTCAAGCAGGGCCTTTACATCTATGGCGAGGTCGGGCGGGGCAAGTCCATGCTGATGGACCTGTTCTTTTCCTCGGCCCCGGTGGAAGCCAAGCAGCGGATCCATTTCCACGAGTTCATGCGCGACGTGCATGCGGGCGTCCATCACTGGCGGCGGGACAAGAGCCGCAAGGAAAGCGACCCAATACCCGATCTTGCCCGCGGCATCGCTCGCCGGTCCTGGCTGTTGTGCTTCGACGAATTGCAGGTGACTGACATCGGCGACGCGATGATCCTCGGCCGGCTTTTCCAGGAACTGTTCGCGCTGGGGGTGGTGGTGGTCACCACCTCGAACCGGCCGCCCGACGACCTTTACAAGGATGGTCTGCAGCGCGACCGGTTTACACCGTTCATCGCGCTGATCAAGCAGCGCCTCGACCTGCTCGAGCTCGACAGCGGGCGCGACTACCGGCTCGGCCGCAAAAAGGGCATGCAAGTCTACTATCTGCCCTCGGAAAGCGCCAACGACAACGGCGGTCCTTTGGCCCAGTGCTTCCACCGTCTGACCGGCGGTCTGCCGCCTGCGGCCGAACAGATCCACGTGCTCGGCCGGTCATGGACGGTTCCCCGGTCGGCCGACGGCGTCGCCTGGTTCGGGTTCGACGATTTGTGCTGCAGCGCCCTTGGGCCGACGGATTACCTGGAGCTGGCGACGCTTTACCATACTGTCATCGTCTCGGGCGTCCCCGCGCTGTCACCGGCCAACCGGGATGCGGCGAAGCGCTTCGTGACGCTGATCGACGCTCTTTACGAGCATAAGGTGACGTTCATCTGCTCGGCTGACGTGCCGCCACAAATGCTGTACGCCAGCGGCGACGGATCGTTCGAGTTTCATCGCACGGTCAGCCGACTGATGGAAATGCAATCCGAGGAATACCTTCTCCAGTCCCATCTGACCTGAAAGAACAGGCTACAGCCAAAAGGTTATGGCCCGGAACGCCATCGGCAAGCGGCCGAAAGGCGCCTACCCCCTTGCCCTGACGCGGGATTCGCGGTACCAAAAGCCGCCCGTCGAATCATTCGGTTGCGATGCAGCAACCAACCCCACGATTCGCGGTTCAACTGTCCGAGAGGCACCTCCATGGCACGAAAAAAAATCGCACTTGTTGGCGCAGGCAACATCGGTGGCACTCTGGCCCATTTGATCGGTCTCAAGGAACTTGGAGACGTCGTTCTTTTCGACATTGCGGAAGGTATTCCTCAGGGTAAGGGTCTGGACATCGCCGAGTCCACCCCGATCGAGGGTGTTAACGCCTCCTATGCCGGTGGCAACGACTATTCCGTCATTTCCGGGGCCGACGTGATCATCGTCACCGCCGGCGTGCCGCGCAAGCCGGGCATGAGCCGCGACGACCTGATCGGAATCAACGCCAAGGTCATGAGCGAAGTCGGCAAGGGCATCAAGAAATACGCCCCCAACGCCTTCGTCATTTGTATCACCAATCCTCTGGATGCGATGGTGTGGGTGCTGCGCGAGGTCTCGGGCCTTCCGCACAACAAGGTCGTCGGCATGGCCGGCGTCCTCGATTCGGCCCGTTTCCGTTATTTCCTCTCCGAAGAGTTCAAGGTCTCGGTCGAGGACGTGAGCGCCTTTGTGCTGGGCGGCCACGGCGACACCATGGTGCCGCTGCCCCGCTATTCGACCATCGCCGGTATCCCGTTGCCCGACCTGGTCAAGGCCGGCTGGACCACTCAGGAAAAGCTCGACAAGATCATCCAGCGCACCCGTGACGGTGGCGCCGAGATCGTCGGCCTGCTGAAGACCGGTTCCGCTTTCTATGCTCCGGCAGCGGCCGCGATCGCGATGGCCGAGTCCTACCTCAAGGACAAGAAGCGCGTTCTGCCTTGCGCCGCCTGGGTTGACGGCGCCTATGGGCAGAAGGGCATCTATGTCGGCGTGCCGGTGATCATCGGCGAAGGCGGTGTCGAGCGGGTCGTCGAGATCGAACTGGACGCCTCGGAAAAGGCCGCGTTCGAGAAGTCCGTCGAATCCGTGCGTGGTCTGATCGAAAAATCCAAGGAACTGATGCCGAAGTAATATTTCGGCTTAAAGGGATGAGGCGTCCATGAATATCCACGAGTACCAAGCCAAGAAACTGCTTGCCAAGTATGGCGTCGCCGTCCTCAAGGGCGGCGTCGCCTATACGCCGAGTGAGGCCGAGCAGGTGGCAAAGGAACTGGGCGGCCCGATCTGGGTCGTCAAGTCGCAGATCCATGCCGGCGGCCGCGGCAAGGGCAAGTTCAAGGGCCGGGAAACCGAGGGCGGTGGCGTTCGCGTGGTGAAGTCGGTCGACGACGTGCGCGACAACGCCGCCTCCATGCTGGGGCAGATCCTGGTGACGCACCAGACCGGCGCGATCGGCAAGGAAGTCAAGCGCGTCTATATCGAGGAAGGCTGCGACATCAAGCGCGAGCTGTATCTCGGCATGCTGATCGACCGCGCCACCAGCCGGATCACCATCATGGCCTCGACCGAGGGCGGGATGGAGATCGAAGAGGTGGCGGCGAAGACGCCTGAGAAGATCCTCAAGGTAGCAATCGACCCGGTACAGGGCTTCCAACAATACCATGGCCGGAAGATCGCCTTCGGCCTGGGCCTCGAGGGCAAGCAGGTCAGCACCGCGGTGAAGTTCATCGCCGCGCTGTACCGGGCCTTCATCGACCTTGATGCGTCGATCGTCGAGATCAATCCCCTGGTCGTCACCGGCGCGGGCGAGGTCATTGCGCTCGACGCCAAGGTCAATTTCGACGACAACGCGCTGTTCCGCCACAAGGATGTGGAAGAGTTGCGCGACGAGTCCGAAGAGGATCCGGCCGAACTGGAAGCGGCCCGCCACAGCCTGAACTACATCAAGCTGGACGGACAGATCGGCTGCATGGTCAACGGCGCCGGCTTGGCCATGGCGACCATGGACATCATCAAGCTCTATGGCTCCGAGCCGGCCAACTTCCTGGACGTCGGCGGCGGCGCCACCAAGGAGCGGGTCACCACCGCCTTCAAGCTGATCCTGTCGGATCCGAACGTCGAAGGCATCCTGGTCAACATCTTCGGCGGCATCATGCGCTGTGACGTCATCGCCGAGGGTGTGGTCGCCGCGGCACGCGAGGTCAGCCTCAATGTCCCGCTGGTCGTGCGCCTGGAAGGAACCAATGTGGAACTGGGCAAGAAGATCCTGTCGCAGTCGGGTCTGCCCATCATTGCCGCCGACAACCTGGCGGACGCCGCCGAGAAGGTGGTGAAAGCCGTGAAGGAGGCTGAGTAATGGCCGTTCTCGTCAATAAGGATACCAAGGTCATCTGCCAGGGCTTTACCGGAGCCCAGGGTACCTTCCATTCCGAACAGGCCATTGCTTACGGCACCCGGATGGTCGGCGGCGTGACCCCCGGCAAGGGCGGCACGACCCATCTCGACCTACCGGTGTTCAACACGGTGGCCGAGGCCAAGGCCAAGACCGGCGCCAATGCCAGCGTCATTTATGTGCCGCCGCCGTTCGCGGCCGACGCCATCCTGGAAGCCATCGATGCGGAAATCGAACTCGCCGTCTGCATCACCGAGGGCATTCCTGTGATCGACATGCTGGCGGTGAAGCGGGCCCTGGGCGGCTCCAAGACTCGGCTCATCGGGCCGAACTGCCCGGGCGTCATCACCCCCGGCGAATGCAAGATCGGCATCATGCCCGGTCACATTCACTCTCGCGGGAAAATCGGCATTGTTTCCCGCTCTGGCACGCTTACCTATGAAGCGGTAGCTCAGACGACTGCGGCCGGGCTCGGCCAGACCACCTGCATCGGCATCGGCGGTGACCCCATCAACGGCACCAACTTCGTCGATGCGCTGGACCTGTTCCTCGGTGATCCGGAAACCCAGGCGATCATCATGATCGGCGAAATCGGGGGGTCGGCCGAGGAAGACGGTGCCGCGCTGCTGAAGTCGTCGAAAGTGAAGAAGCCGGTGGTCGGCTTTATCGCCGGTCTCACCGCCCCGCCCGGGCGCCGCATGGGTCATGCCGGTGCCATCATCTCGGGCGGCAAGGGGGGCGCCGGGGACAAGATTGAAGCGTTGAAGAGCGCCGGCGTGACTGTCGCCGACTCGCCGGCCTCGCTGGGCAGTACCATGCTCAAGGTGCTGCGCGGATAGTTGACGCGAAACATCCGCCTTCGGGCGTAACAGAAAGACCGTTGAGCGAACGGCAAGTTCAGGAGGGGGCGCGGCGATGAGCCGCGCCCACTGTGTCAATATGCAACAAAACCAGGCGTCATTTCTGAGTGGTGCCAATGCCACCTATGTCTCGGAACTCTATGCCCGTTTTGTCGAAGATCCTTCTGCCGTAGACCCCAGCTGGGCCCAGTTCTTCCACGAACTGAACGACGACGGCCGAGCCATCCTTGCGGAACTCAAGGGTGCACCCTGGGGCCGGAATGGTAATAAAGTCATTGGCGCCGTCATTGAGGAGCCGGCGGCCGCCAAGAAAGCGGACGGCAAGGGAAAGGCTGCTGCGGCAGCCCCGTCCGTGGACGAAATCCGCAAGTCGACTCTTGATTCCATCCGGGCGCTGATGCTGATCCGCGCCTATCGCGTGCGCGGCCACCTTCAAGCCGATCTTGATCCCCTGCGGCTGCACAAGCCCGAATCTCATCCCGAGCTGGACTATCACAGCTACGGCTTTACCGATGCCGATCTCGACCGCGAGATCTTCGTCGACAACGTCCTTGGGCTGGAAACGGCGACCTTGCGGAACATCATCAAGATCCTCAAGGAAACCTATTGCGGCACCATCGGCGTCGAATTCATGCACATCCAGGATCCCGACCAGAAGGCGTGGATCCAGAAGCGCATCGAATCCATCCGTAACCACACCGAATTTACCGAGCGGGGCAAGAAAGCCATCCTCGAACGCCTGAGCGAGGCCGAGGGGCTGGAGCGCTTCCTGCAGATGAAATACACCGGCACCAAGCGTTTCGGCCTTGAAGGCGGCGAATCGCTGATCCCGGCGCTGGAGCAGATCCTGAAGCGCGGCGGCCAGCTGGGCTTGCGCGAAGTGGTCATCGGCATGGCCCATCGCGGGCGCCTCAACGTGCTGACCAACTTCATGAAGAAGTCCTTCACCGCCCTGTTCTCGGAATTCCAGGGAAATCCCGCCAAGCCTGAGGACGTGCAGGGGTCGGGCGACGTCAAATACCACCTCGGCACCTCTGCCGATCGCGACTTCGACGGTCAGCCCGTACATCTGTCGCTGACCGCCAACCCGTCTCATCTCGAGGTGGTCGACCCGGTGGTGCTGGGCAAGGTCAGAGCCAAGCAGACACAGCGCGGCGACATCGAGCGGGGCGAGGTGATGGGTCTGCTGATCCATGGCGACGCCGCCTTCGCCGGCCAGGGCGTGGTGCATGAATGCTTCGCCATGAGCCAGATCAAGGGTTACACCACCGGTGGCACCCTGCATGTGGTGATCAACAATCAGATCGGTTTCACCACCGCACCCCAGTATTCGCGGTCGGGTCCTTATTGCACCGATGTGGCGAAGATGGTCCAGGCTCCGATCTTCCACGTCAACGGCGACGATGCCGAAGCGGTGGTCCATGCCGCCCGGATCGCCACGGAATTCCGCCAGGAATTCAAGACCGACGTGGTGGTCGACATGGTGTGTTATCGCCGCCACGGCCACAACGAGAGCGACGAACCGGCTTTTACCCAGCCGCTGATGTACCGCAAGATCGCCTCGCACCCGACCACCCGGCAGACTTACGCAGCCAAGCTGATCGACGAGAAGGTGGTGACCGAAGACGAGGCCGGGCAGATGGTCTCGGACTTCCAGCACCACTTGGAGGATGCGTTCGCCGCCGCCAGTTCCTACAAGGTCAACAAGGCTGACTGGCTGGAAGGAAAATGGGCCGGCATTCGCGTGCTGACCGAGGAAGAGGAGATGTGCGACGAAAACACCGACGTCTCGCTGGAACTCCTCGCCGAGGTCGGCAGCGCGATTTCGACGGTGCCGGCAGGCATCAATGTCAACCGGAAGATCGTCCGTCAGCTCGAAGCCAAGCAGCAGATGATGACGACGGGGCAGGGCATCGACTGGGCGACCGCCGAAGCGTTGGCTTTCGGCACCATTCTGGCCGAGGGGACGCCGGTTCGCTTGTCGGGCCAGGACAGCGGCCGCGGCACATTCTCGCAACGCCATTCGGTCCTGGTCGACCAGGAAACCGAAGAGCGCTACGTGCCGCTCAACCATGTCCGGGCTGGCCAGGCTCATTACGAGGTCATCGACTCGCTGCTGTCGGAAGAAGGGGTGCTCGGCTTCGAATACGGCTATTCCCTGTCCGAACCTTCGGGACTGATCCTGTGGGAGGGCCAGTTCGGCGACTTTGCCAACGGCGCCCAGGTAATCATCGATCAGTTCATCTCTTCGGGCGAAGCCAAATGGCTGCGCATGTCGGGGCTGGTGATGCTGCTGCCGCACGGCTACGAGGGGCAAGGGCCGGAACATAGTTCGGCGCGCTGGGAGCGCTACCTGCAACTTTGCGCCGAGGACAATTGGCAGGTGTGCAACGTCACCACACCAGCCAACTACTTCCATGCGCTGCGCCGCCAGGTCCGGCGGAACTACAGGAAGCCATTGGTGCTGATGACGCCCAAGTCGCTGCTCCGCCACAAGCTGGCGGTCAGCAAGCTGGAGAAGATGGGGCCTGGTTCGCGCTTTCACCGCATTTTTCCCGAAACCGAGACCTTGGTTGCGGACGAGGAGATCCGGCGGGTCGTTCTGTGCTCGGGCAAGGTCTATTACGATCTTTTCGAGGAGCGGGCGAAACGGGGGCTCAACGATGTCGCCATCCTGCGTGTCGAGCAGCTCTATCCCTGGCCGAAGAATTCCATCAGGAAGCAACTCGGCCGCTACATCCACGCGGAAGTGGTGTGGTGCCAGGAGGAGCCCGCCAATATGGGGCCGTGGACATTCGTCGACCGGCGCCTCGAGTTCGTCCTCGAGGAACTGAGCCACATCACGCCCAAGGCCTATTACGTCGGCCGCAAGGCCGCCGCCTCGCCGGCCACCGGCCTGCACAAGAACCATGTGCAGGAACAGACCCAGCTGGTGGAGCAGGCATTGATCGGCCCGCTGTCGGCGTTGCCTCAGCCGTTCCGGCGCATCACCAAGCTTTCCATCATCCAAAGCCCAAAGAACTAGAAGGCGAGGGAGTCTGATGACCACCCAAATCGTTGTGCCCGCGCTGGGCGAATCCGTTTCCGAAGCCACTGTTGCCAAGTGGTTCAAGCAGGTGGGCGAGGCCGTTGCCGCCGACGAGCCGATCGTTGAACTGGAAACCGACAAGGTCACCGTCGAGGTTCCTGCGCCCGCCGCAGGAACCTTGTCGGAAATTGCTGTCGAGGTTGGAGCCACCGTCGCCGTCGGGGCCGTACTCGGGAGCATCGGTGCCGGTGGCGCGGCCGCCAAGCCAAAACCGGCTGCTGCCGCACCAGCCAAGGCGCCCGAGCCTGCGCTGGCGGGCGCTGCCGCCCAGGCCCACCCGCCGGCTCCCTCGGCCCGCAAGCTGATGGAGGAAAATAGGCTGGATGCCGGCTCTGTCGCCGGCACCGGCAAGGATGGGCGTATCACCAAGGGCGACGTGCTGGCGGTTCTGGAAAAGCCTGCGCCCGCCCCTGCGCCCGCCGCCGCGCCGACCGCGCCGCGCCCGATCGACGTCCGCGAAGAGCGGGTGAAAATGACCCGCCTCAGGAAGCGCATTGCCGAGCGCCTGAAGGAGGCGCAGAACAACGCCGCCATGCTGACCACCTTCAACGAGGTGGACATGACGGTGCTGAACAGCCTGCGCAATCAATACAAGGACGCTTTCGAGAAAAAGCACGGGGCGAAGCTGGGCTTCATGTCGTTCTTCGTCAAAGCCTGCGTCACTGCTCTCAAGGAATGGCCGGCGGTCAATGCCGAGATCGACGGCGACGAACTCGTCTACAAGAACTACTACGACATCGGTGTCGCCGTCGGCACGCCCAACGGTCTGGTAGTGCCGGTGGTGCGGGATTCCGACCGCTTGAGCTTCGCCGAGGTCGAGAAGGCCATTGCCAATTACGGCCGCAAGGCCCGCGACGGCAAGCTGACCATCGAAGAGATGACCGGGGGCACCTTCACCATCTCCAACGGTGGCGTCTACGGCTCGCTGATGAGCACGCCGATCCTCAATCCGCCGCAGTCGGGCATCCTCGGCATGCACAAGACGCAGATGCGCCCGATGGTCATGCCGGACGGCAGGATCGAGGCGCGGCCCATGATGTACCTGGCGCTGTCATATGATCACCGCATCATCGACGGCCGCGAAGCGGTGTCGTTCCTGGTGCGCGTCAAGGAATGCATCGAGGATCCGCAGCGTATTCTGCTCGATATGTAAGTTGGCGAATTTTCACCGCGGAGACACGGAGACACGGAGGAGGATCCACCCCTTCCCTTTCCCGTGGCCACGGCGTCTCTGTGGTGAATTATTTATTGAGGATTTGCCATGAGCGATAATTCTTTCGACGTCGTCGTCATCGGCGGCGGGCCCGGCGGTTACGTGGCGGCGATTCGTGCCGCGCAGCTCGGCCTGAAGACGGCTTGCGTGGAAAAGCGCGGTTCCCTGGGCGGCACCTGCCTGAACGTCGGCTGCATTCCCTCCAAGGCCCTGCTGCAGTCCTCGCACCATTACGAGGCGGCGCAGCATCATTTCGCCGAGCATGGCATCAAGGTTGGCAAGGTCGAGTTGGACCTGGCAGCCATGATGGCCCGCAAGCAGAAGGTGGTGAACGACAACACCAAGGGCATCGAGTTCCTGTTCAAGAAGCACAAGGTGGCCTATCTGATCGGCGACGGGCGTATCACCGGACCCGGCCGGATCATGGTGAAGGGAGCCGAGGGCGAGCAGACCATTGCCGCCAAGAGCATCGTTATTGCCACCGGCTCCGACGTCACGCCGTTGCCTGGCGTCGAGATCGACGAGAGGCAGATCATCTCATCCACCGGCGCGCTGGAACTGTCCGCAGTGCCGAAGCATCTGGTGGTCATCGGCGCGGGAGTCATCGGGTTGGAACTGGGCTCGGTGTGGCGCCGCCTGGGGGCCGAAGTCACCGTGGTCGAATATTTGGACCGCACCTTGCCGTTCCACGACGGCGAGATTTCCAAGCAGATGCAGCGCATCCTCGAGCGCCAGGGACTCAAGTTCAAACTGGGCACCAAGGTGACCGGCGCCAAGACCGGAAAGGGAACCGTCACTCTGTCCCTGGAACCGGCCAAGGGCGGCGAGAAGGAGGAACTGAAGGTCGACGCCGTGCTGGTGGCCATCGGCCGGCGGCCCTATACCAACGGTCTGGGGGCCAAGGAAGCCGGTGTGGAGATGGATAACCGCGGCTTCATCAAGGTGGACAGCCATTTCCGTACCAGTGTGCCGGGCATCTATGCCATCGGCGACGTGATTGGCGGCGCCATGCTGGCGCACAAGGCCGAGGACGAAGGCGTGGCCCTGGCCGAGCAGTTGGCGGGGCAGGCCGGCCATGTGAATTACGAAGCCATCCCCGGCGTCGTCTACACCTGGCCCGAGGTGGCCAACGTGGGGAGGACCGAGGAGCAGCTGAAGGCGGACGGCGTCGCCTATAAGGTCGGCAAGTTCCCGTTCACTGCCAACGGTCGGGCGCGCGCCAACGGCGACACCGACGGCTTCGTCAAGATCCTGGCCGACGCCAAGACCGACCGGGTTTTGGGCTGCCACATCATCGGCCCCGAGGCCGGCGATCTGATCGCTGAAGTGGTGCTCGGCATGGAGTTTGGCGCTGCGGCCGAAGACATCGCACGCACCTGCCACGCCCATCCGGCCTTGGGCGAAGCGGTCAAGGAAGCCGCATTGGCGGTGGACGGTCGTCCGATCCACATCTGATCGGTCGTCGTGAGACGCATCGTCCTGACCCTGTGCGCGGCCGAAGGCCTGACCCTGATCGGCGTCTTCGCCTTTCCGGCGCTGATGCCGACGTTCCGGGTTGCCTGGGGCCTCAGCAATGCCGAGGCGGGCTGGATCGCCGGCATCTATTTCCTTGGCTATGCCTTGGCCGTCCCCGTCTTGACCAGCCTGACCGACCGGATCGATGCCAAGCTGGTGTTCATGGCGGGGACCGCCGTCTGCACACTGGCCACGGGGGGCTTCGCCCTGGCCGCTCAGGGCCTCGTGTCGGCCATGGCGCTGCGTTTCCTGGGGGGCGTCGGATTGGCCGGCGTCTACATGCCGGGGCTGAAAGCGCTGGTGGATCGGGTCAGCGGGCCGGGCCAGGCTCGCGCCATCGCCTTATACACGGCCAGTTTCAGCCTCGGCACCATGCTCTCCTTCATGGTGGTCGGCGAGGCCGCCGCCCGCCTGGGTTGGCACTGGGCTTTCGCCTTGGCGGCCATTGCCTCGCTGGCTGCTTTGGTCATGGCGGCGGGGCTGGCCCCGGTGGCCTCCCGGACCGACCGGCCAGCCGGGAGCCTGCTGGACTTCCGCCCGGTCCTGCGCAACCGCGCGGCCATGGGCTATATCCTGGGCTACACTTGCCACATGTGGGAGCTGTTCACGTTTCGCTCTTGGGTAGTGGCCTTTCTTGCGTTCGTGCAAGGCCGGGCCGCGTCCGCGCCCGGCTGGTCCCCGACTTCGGTGGCTACCGTGTCGGCGCTGGTCGCCATGGCGGCCAGCCTGGGCGGGGCCGATCTCGCCCTCCGATTCGATCGGCGGCGGGTCTGCTCGCTCTCCATGCTGGTGTCGGGAGGGACAGCTCTGCTGTTCGGTTTCGCCGCGCTGTTGCCTTATTGGGTGGCGGCGGTGGCGGCGGTGGTGTATAGCGGGCTTATCCAAATAGATTCCGCAGCGCTCACTACCGGTGCCATGATGGAAGCCAAGGAAGGCCGGCAAGGCGCCACGGTCGCCCTGCATTCGCTGGTCGGATTCTCGGCGGCCTTCTTCGGCCCGCTTACCCAGGGAGCAGTCCTGGATTTCGCTGGCGGCGGCGGATCGGCCTGGTCCTGGGGCATTGCCTTCGCCACCACCGGCATCATCGCACTGCTCGGGCCCCTGGCTTTGCGGAAAGGGCGAGTTCCCAGCCAGTAGGCGATCATCCGCTCGCTCCTTCCAACGGTACGGCAAGGATCATCTATGCTGTGGCCCTTATTCGGGAGGGCCGGCCAATGCGCTTCATCCGTCTGCTCAGCGTTTGCCTCGTGGCTTCATCCATCAGCGGTTGCGCTGACTTCTACTATGACGTGATCGGCCGCGGCGCATGGCCGCACGAGGACGATTCGCTTTACTCCCGCCTGGGTGGCGAGAGCGGCGTCAACACCCTGGTTAATGGATGGCTTGACACCGCCGCCGCCGACCCCCGTATTGGCACCCGCTTTGCCGGTGTCGACATGGCGCAGTTCAAGGCAGTTCTTACTCAATGGTTATGCGTCCAGGCTGCCGGTCCCTGCGTTTACACCGGCCCAGGCATGATCGACGCCCATACCGGCCTCGCCATCAGCGACACGGATTTCGACGCTTTCATCGACGACCTGAAGACCAATCTCAACGCCAACAGGGTGCCAACCGACGAGCAGAAGGAACTGCTGGCCCTGCTGGCCGCCAAGCGTGGCGCCGTCATAGCCGTCGAAGGGTGAGACGTGGGCGACCGACCTATTCAAACAGATTGCTGAGCGTCGAGGTCAGTTTAGCGGCCAGCATCGGCGCCGCATCCTCGAATTTGAGATTCATCTGGTCGGCGTAGGCCACTTGGCGGATCTGGTACTGCTTGAAATCCGCTTCTTCCTCGACCTGCTGAACCTTCACCTTGGCATTGGCCGTAATACTGCCATTGGCGCTGTTTGCCTGCGGCGAAGCGCCGACGCGCGTTCCGGTAGACACCGTTTCCGCCGAAACTTTGGCTTGGCCGGCGCCTGTCCGCGTCGACTGGTGGACCTTGCCGCCTTTCAGTGGCCGTTCCGACAGCTGGATGTCGACGACCACCGAATAGGTGAAGTCTTTGATCAGCTGGTTGGCGGCGAACGCCGCCAGGCCGCCAACCAGGGCGCCGCCCGCGGTGCCGTAAGGGTTGCCCCCGGTGGTGACGTTACCGGCGGTGGCACCGACCGCGGCTCCCAGGATGGGGTCGCCATAGCGGGCGGCCAGGAGGTTCGCCTTATCCTTTTGTTCGATCTCACCGGCCTGCAGGACGTTGACCCGCAGCATGTAGTGCGCGGCGTCGGGATCCTGCACCACCTGATAGCCACGCGCAGTCACCGCCTGGGCCAGTCCGGCCCGCAGGTCCAGCTCCGGATGGTCCGAGGTATTGCGGGCGCTGACATAGATCGTCTTGGCCGCCGGCGGCACCGGATCAAGAAACACGGTCTCGCTCATATGCGTCTGCACGTCGAGTTTGCTGTGGTTGAATGCCGTATCGGCCGCCGCGCAGGCTGCCAGCAGGGCGGTAGCCGAAGCCGCGAAGGCGATTTTTGCAAGGCCGTTTGCCAACATTCTCAATCCTTCCGAAATGCCAGGTCGGGGATGTCCGGGGGCGCGGCGCGCGCTTGCCCGTGGGTATCATGCGCCATATGGTAGAACATGCTCTCGGAAATGGCCAATATGAAAGTGCCAAAATGGAGACGTCTGTTAGAGTGAAGTTTCCTATATGGCGCCGCACTGTTCCCGTTATCGCCGCCCTGGCGGCGTCGCCGGCCCTGGCTTCAGAGTGCCGGTTTGCCGATTCCGAGCTCTTCGCCCATGAGATCCGGTGCACCGATGGCCGGTACACCGACCAGGCCTATCATGTCACTCGAATTGTTGACGGACAGACCAGCATCCGTTTCTCTTCGGCAACAGGAGGCCAAGAGCAGGAATGGGTGATTTCGCCCCCGACCAATTGCTCGATCGGCCCAAGGAAATGATCAGCGCCTGGCTCGGGGATGGCTGCCGCGATAGACAGCGGTCAGCTTTTCGGCATCCACTTCGGTATATCGCTGGGTGGTGCTGAGGGAGGCGTGTCCCAACAATTCCTGGATGGTGCGCAGATCGCCGCCAGCTGCCAGCAGGTGGGTGGCAAAGCTGTGACGCAGGGCGTGAGGCGTCGCCGTCTCGGGCAAGCCGAGCAAGGGGCGCAGGCGCCGCATCTGGCGCTGCACCACCCCTGGGTTCAGCCGCTTGCCGCGCGCCCCGACGAACAGCGGGGTGGCGGCGTCGCCGTGGTGCGGGCACTGGGCGAGATAGGTTTCCACCGCCTCGACCACCACGGGCAACAGCGGCACCAGCCGCTGCTTGCGTCCCTTGCCGGTGATCACCATCGCATTGCCTTTTGGCGCCTGCCCGCGATCAAGCGCGAGCGCCTCGCCGATGCGCAGGCCGCAGCCGTAGAGCAGAGTGAAGAGCGCCGTGTCGCGGGCGGCCATCCAAGGCTCCCGCTGCAATTCGGCGGCGGCGGCGATGGCCTCCAGCGCCTCGTCGGCGGCCAGCGGCTTGGGGACCGGGCGCGGTGGCCGGGGGGCGCGCACCGCTTTCAGCGCCGGGTTGTGGGCCAGGCCGTTGCGGTCCAGGTAGCGAAAGAAGCTGCGCAGTGACGACATGGCGCGTGCCATCGAGGTGCGTCCCAGGCCCGCCGTCGCCCGGCTGGCCAGGAAGCTGCGGAAGTCGGCCGGCTTTAGTGTCCCGAGGTCGGCCAGGCGGGGTTCCTGGCCGAGATGCTGCGCAAGAAAGGCGAGGAAAGCCGCGAGATCGCGGCTGTAGCCGTCAAGCGTATGGGCCGAGGCGCGCCGTTCCTCGGCCAGCCAGGCTCGCCAGGCGGCCACCGCGGCCTGAAGGCCGCCGTCGCCGAGGAACGGGATCAGGCCGCCGGCCACCACCGCCTGATGCAGTCTTCCATCACCCTGGCGAGAAAGGCCAGCAGCTCGGTCCCCTGGCTGGAGTGGAAGGCCCGCTCGTTGCGCGAGCCGAGGGCCAACAGCCCTGGAGCAAAATCCTTGGGGTCGAGACGAACCAGGGCGAACGAGCTGACCAGGCCGGCTCCGTCGCCGAAGATGATCGGATCGCCGGCGGCCGAGGCCCGCAGCATCACGTCGCTCAGCCCCATCACCTGGTCCAGGACACCATCAGGCAGGGCTCGCACGCCGGGCATCAGGAAGGCCGCCCGGCCACCCGTCTCGAAGCCGATGGTCGCCAGGTCGACGTCCAGCAAGGCGGGAAAATCCTCGGCGATGACGCGGATCAGGCCGCTGATGCCGCCCGCGTCGAGCACGGCGAGGGCTGCCTCGTGGGTCCGGGTCTGGGTCGACATGTTGCTGCGCGAGGTGGTGATCAGGTGCTCGGCGCAGCCGCGCATCTGATCCAGTTCGTCGTGCAGGCGGCCGATCATATACTGTTGCAGGTCGACCAGCGGCCCGGCCTGGAATCGCGAGGGGGGAACCAGCTTGGTCACCAGTTCGGGGTGCCGGACGAGAAAATCGGGGTGGGCGCGCAGATGAGCGACGACCTGTTCTTCGGAAGCCGGGACGGGCGTTTGGGACTTGGCGGACTCGGACTTGCGGGCCATGATCAGGCCTCCAAAATACGTTGACCGGTTTTCTGCCAGTCCCAGAGGAATGCGGCAAGCCCCTTGTCGGTCAAAGAGGGGCTGGTGGTCATGCCGCCGAGCGGGCCGGTGGCGGGGAGGTCGCGGATTTCGGCAATGTCGGCAGTGTCGATGAAGAATTTCATTCTGGCCAAACCGGTGCCTGGGGATGCAATCCGGGCTAGAGTGTAGACGATGCTCTTCACCGGTGCCAATTCCCAACCTGCACCCGATCCCGCCTACCTGACGGGTGATCGGGTGTCCGTCCTTCTGCCGCTGCCGCTGGCCGGCGCCTATGATTATGTCGTCGGCGAAGGCCAGCGCTTGGCGCCGGGCGATTTCGTCCGCGTGCCGCTGGCCAATCGCTACGCCGTCGGCGTGGTCTGGGGGGCGGGCGCCGGCGATGTTGCCCATGAGAAATGCCGGGCGGTCGTCCGGCGCCTCTCCGTCCCGCCGATGCCCGACGCTTTGCGACGCCTGGTCGACTGGGTGGCGGCCTATACCCTGGCGGCGCCGGGCGCCGTGCTGAAGATGGCGATGAGCGTTCCGACGGCGCTGGAGCCTCCGCCTCCGCCTCCGCTAGGCTATGTCGTCGCCGACCCGCTACCCGATGTGAAAATGACTGCGACCAGGCAGAGGGTGCTGGAGATGGCGTGTCCCTTGGCCAGCCATCCCCTGGCCGCTGCAGAACTGGCTCGCCGGGCGGGCGTCGGCGTCGGCGTCGTCAAGGGGCTGGCGGACGCTGGTGCGTTGACTGCGGTGCCTCTCATCCGCCCCCCTGCCGATGTCCCCGATTGCCGACGCGCCGGGCCTTCGCTTTCGGGTGAGCAGGCAACGGCGGCGGATGCGTTGCGCCGGCGGGTCGGCGACGGCTTTTCGGTGACGTTGCTGGAAGGCGTGACCGGGTCGGGCAAGACCGAGGTCTATTTTGAGGCCGTCGCCCGTGCTCTTGAGCAGGGGCGCCAGGTGCTGGTGCTGCTCCCGGAGATCGCCCTTTCCGCCCAGTGGCTCGACCGTTTTCGCCGCCGCTTCGGCGGTGCGCCGGCCCAGTGGCATTCCGAATTGGGCGACGCTGCCCGCCGCGAAGGCTGGCGGGCGGTGGCGGACGGCACCGCCCGGGTGGTGGTCGGCGCCCGCTCGGCCCTGTTCCTGCCCTATCCGGAGCTTGGCCTGATCGTCGTCGACGAAGAGCACGACGCCTCCTACAAGCAGGAAGAAGGCGTGATCTACCACGCCCGCGACATGGCAGTGGTGCGGGCGCGGCTGGGCGGCATACCGATCATCCTGGCCTCGGCGACGCCGTCGCTGGAAAGCCAGGCGAACGTACTGGCCGGGCGTTACGCCCGGCTGCACTTGCCCAACCGGCACGGCGGCGCGCTCATGCCCAGCATCGAACTGGTGGATCTGCGCCGTCATCCCCTGCCGCGCCAATCCTGGCTTTCGGCGCCCCTGATCGAGGCGGTGGAGAAGACCCTGGCGGCTGGCGAGCAGGCGCTGCTGTTTCTCAATCGCCGCGGCTATGCGCCGCTCACCCTGTGCCGCGCCTGCGGCTACCGGCTGCAGTGCCCCCACTGCAGCGCCTGGCTGGTCGAGCACCGGTCCATGGGGAAACTGCAGTGCCATCACTGCGGCTATCTCTCACTCCTGCCCGAGACCTGCCCGAACTGTCAGGCGGAGGACCGGTTCGCGCCCTGCGGTCCGGGAGTCGAGCGGCTGGGTGAGGAGGCCTCAGCCCGCTTTCCCGGCGCCCGCATGGCAATCATGGCCAGCGATACGTTGACCGGCCCGCGTGCCGCGGCCGAACTGGTCGAGCGCATGGCGCGGCGCGAGATCGACCTCCTGATCGGCACCCAGGTGGTGGCCAAGGGGCACCATTTTCCTCTGCTGACGCTGGTCGGCGTGGTCGACGGCGACCTGGGCCTGGCTGGCGGCGACCTCAGGGCCGCCGAGCGGACCTTCCAACTCCTGTCGCAGGTTGCCGGCCGCGCCGGCCGGGCGGCCCATCCGGGACGGGTGCTGCTGCAGACCTGCCAGCCCGACGCGGGGGTGATGGCGGCCTTGGCTTCGGGCGACGCCGAACGTTTCTACGCGGCCGAGGCCGAGGACCGACGTGCCGCCGGCATGCCGCCCTTCGGCAAGCTGGCCGCGCTGATCGTATCGGGCCCGGACGCGGCGGCGGTGGATGCCGTGGCGAACGAACTGGCGCGACTGGCCCCGCGCGAGCCGGATGTGGAGGTATTGGGGCCGGCGCCGGCGCCCCTCGCCCTGCTGCGCGGGCGGCACCGTCGCCGCCTGCTTCTCAAGGCGGTGCGCCGCGTTCCGGTACAGACCGTGCTTCGCCATTGGTTAGGCCGAATGCGCCTGCCGGCCGGGGTTCGTATCCAAGTGGACATAGACCCATATTCCTTCGTCTAGAAACGCCGATTTTGGCGGCTCCTTCGTCAGTGAGTCGGCTTGCAAGCAATCACTCGATATGCTAGTTAACCCACGCGCTGTGGGGGGCCCAAGGCCTGCCAGTGCCAGATTTGTAAGTAATATCAATATCTTTTTCTCCGCCTCGACGGTTCGTTGCGGCCTTCAACGGGGACTGTCCAAGTGTCATCTGAAGCCACTGGCGCGATCGCCGAACGTTATTCCGCTGCTCTCTTCGATTTGGCCGAGCAGCGGTCCGCCCTGGATTCCGTCGCGGCGGACCTCAAGACCCTCAAAGGTATGATCGCTGAAAGCGACGACTTGCGCCGTCTGCTGCGCAGCCCGGTACTGGCGCGCGCGGAACAGCAGAAGGCAGTTTCCGCCCTGGCCCAAAAGTCCGGGCTGAGCGATCTGACCAAGAATTTCCTCGGACTGGTGGCGAAGAACCGCCGGCTGTTCGCTGTTTCCGGCATGATCGATGCCTATCTTGCCCGCCTGGCCGCCAAGCGCGGCGAGATCGCGGCGCAAGTGGCCTCGGCCGTGCCGTTGGATGAAACCCAGGTCGGCGCCATCGGGGCCGCCCTGAAAAAGGTCGTTGGCAGCAACGTTACGCTGGACGTCACCGTCGACCCGGCCCTCCTCGGCGGCCTGGTAGTCAAGGTCGGTTCACGCATGGTAGACGGCTCGCTCAAGACCAAGCTGCAACACTTACAGATCGCTATGAAAGGGGTCGGGTGATGGAAATCCGCGCTGCGGAGATCTCCGCTATCCTTAAGGAACAGATCGCCAATTTCGGTACCGAGGCGGAGGTTGCCGAAGTCGGCCAGGTGCTTTCGGTGGGTGACGGTATCGCCCGCGTCTATGGACTCGACAACGTCCAGGCCGGCGAGATGGTCGAGTTCCCCGGCGGCATCAAAGGTATGGCGCTGAACCTCGAATCCGACAACGTCGGCGTGGTGATTTTCGGTGACGACCGCACGATCCGCGAAGGCGACACGGTAAAGCGCACCGGCGCCATCGTCGATGTGCCGGTGGGCAAGGGCCTGCTCGGCCGCGTGGTCGACGCGCTGGGCAATCCCATCGACGGCAAGGGGCCCATTCAGGCTGATGGCCGCGCCCGCGTCGACGTCAAGGCGCCCGGCATCATTCCACGCAAATCGGTGCATGAGCCGATGTCCACCGGCATCAAGGCGATCGACGCCCTGATCCCGGTCGGCCGCGGCCAGCGCGAATTGGTGATCGGCGACCGCCAGACCGGCAAGACCGCCATCCTGATCGACACCATCATCAACCAGAAGCGCTTCAACCAGGGCAGCGACGAGAAGCAGAAGCTCTACTGCATCTATGTTGCCGTCGGCCAGAAGCGCTCGACGGTGGCCCAACTGGTCAAGACGCTGAGCGACTACGGCGCCCTGGAATATTCGATCGTCGTGGCGGCGACGGCCTCCGAGCCGGCTCCGCTTCAGTTCCTGGCGCCTTATGCCGGTTGCGCCATGGGCGAATACTTCCGCGACAACGGCATGCATGCGCTGATCATGTACGACGATCTGTCCAAGCAGGCCGTCGCCTATCGCCAGATGTCGCTGCTGCTGCGCCGTCCACCGGGTCGCGAAGCTTATCCCGGCGACGTGTTCTACCTGCACTCCCGCCTGCTCGAACGCGCCGCCAAGATGGGCGACGCCGCGGGTGCCGGTTCGCTGACCGCCCTGCCGGTCATCGAAACCCAGGCCAATGACGTGTCGGCCTATATTCCGACCAACGTGATTTCCATCACCGACGGCCAGATCTTCCTTGAGACCGAACTGTTCTACAAAGGCATCCGCCCGGCGGTGAACGTCGGCCTGTCGGTGTCGCGCGTCGGTTCGGCCGCGCAGATCAAGGCGATGAAACAGGTCGCCGGCAGCATTAAGCTGGAACTGGCCCAGTACCGCGAAATGGCCGCCTTCGCCCAGTTTGCCTCGGACCTCGATCCGGCGACCCAGAAGCTCCTGAACCGCGGTGCGCGCCTGACCGAGCTGCTGAAGCAGCCGCAGTTCGCCCCGATGCCGGTGGAGGAGGAAGTGGTCGCCATCTATGCCGGTGTGCGCGGCTACCTCGACAAGCTGTCGGTGAACGACGTCGGCCGTTTCGAGGCGTCGTTGCTCAACGAGATCCGGGCCAAGCAGCCCGACATCCTGAAGGCAATCGCCACCGACAAGCAGATCACCCCGGCCACCGAGGAGAAGCTCAAGGCGTTCCTCGACGCGTTCGCCAAGACTTTCGCCTGAAGACGGGAAAGCCTGCCCGATGGCCAGCCTCAAGGACCTCCGGCTAAGGATCAACAGCGTCAAGTCGACGCGTAAGATCACTTCGGCCATGAAAATGGTCGCGGCGTCAAAATTGCGCCGCGCCCAGACCTCCGCAGAGTCGGCGCGACCCTATGCCGCCCGCATGGAGCGGATGCTCGGTTCGCTGGCCGCCAGCCTGGCCGGCCAGGCCGGCGCTCCGCGACTGCTGGCCGGAACGGGCAGCGACGATGTCCATCTGATCGTCGTCACCACCTCGGACCGCGGCCTGTGCGGCGGTTTCAACGGCTCGATCGTCCGTTCGACCCGCAACCTGGTGAACGAGTTGCTGCGCCAGGGCAAGACGGTGAAGCTGATGCTGGTCGGCCGCAAGGGGCGCGACCAGTTGAAGCGCGACTTCGGCAAGCTGTTCATCGACAGCTTCGACAACATCGGCCGCAAGGGCGTCACCTTCGCCGAAGCGAACGCCATCGCCAACCGCATCACCGGGTTGTTCGAGGAAGGACAGTTCGACGTCTGCACCATCATCTACAACCGGTTCAAGTCGGCCATCTCGCAAGAGGTGACACGCCAGCAACTGGTGCCGTTCCCGGTGCCCGCCGTCGGTGCGACCGAGGCTGAAGGCGGTGCCAAGGCTCTTTACGAATATGAGCCTTCCGAGGAAGGGATCCTGGCCGAACTGTTGCCGCGCAATCTGGCCATCCAGGTGTTCCGCGCCCTCTTGGAAAGCAACGCATCGGAACAGGGTGCACGGATGACCGCCATGGACAATGCCACGCGGAATGCCGGCGACATGATCAACGGCCTGACCATCCGCTACAACCGCACCCGCCAGGCGCAGATCACCAAGGAACTCATCGAAATCATCTCCGGCGCCGAAGCGCTGTGACGGTAAATTAGGAGCCCGCTCTCATGACGAAAAACAATGTCGGCACCATCACCCAGGTCATGGGCGCTGTCGTGGACGTGCGCTTCGATGCCGACCTGCCCAACATCCTCTCGGCCCTGCACACCGAGAACCAGGGTAAGACGCTGGTGCTGGAAGTGGCGCAGCATCTGGGCGAAAGCTCGGTGCGCACCATCGCCATGGACTCCACCGACGGTCTGACCCGCGGTCAGAAAGTGGTCGACACCGGAGCTCCCATCGCCATGCCGGTCGGCCAGGAGACGCTGGGTCGCATCATCAACGTCATCGGCGAGCCGATCGACGAGCGCGGCCCGATCGGCGCCAAGCAGACCCTGCCGATCCACCAGAAGGCCCCGGAATTCGTCGAGCAGTCGACGGAGACCGAAATTCTCGTCACCGGCATCAAGGTCATCGACCTGCTGGCTCCCTACGCCAAGGGCGGCAAAATCGGCCTGTTCGGCGGCGCCGGCGTTGGCAAGACGGTGCTGATCATGGAATTGATCAACAACGTTGCCAAGGCGCATGGCGGATACTCGGTGTTCGCCGGTGTCGGCGAGCGTACCCGCGAAGGCAACGACCTCTACCACGAAATGATCGAATCGGGCGTCATCAAGCTCGATGGTCCCGGTTCCAAAGTGGCGCTGGTCTACGGCCAGATGAACGAACCGCCGGGTGCCCGCGCCCGCGTCGCCCTGTCCGGCCTGACCTTGGCCGAGTACTTCCGCGACGCGGAAGGCCAGGACGTGCTGTTCTTCGTCGACAACATCTTCCGCTTCACCCAGGCGGGCTCGGAAGTGTCGGCCCTGCTGGGGCGCATTCCCTCGGCGGTGGGTTATCAGCCGACACTGGCCACCGACATGGGCACCATGCAGGAGCGCATCACCTCGACCAAGAAGGGCTCGATCACCTCGGTGCAGGCCATTTACGTGCCGGCCGACGACTTGACCGACCCTGCTCCGGCGACCTCCTTCGCCCACCTGGACGCCACCACCGTGCTGAACCGTGCCATCGCCGAGCTGGGCATCTATCCGGCCGTTGATCCGCTGGACTCCACCTCGCGCGTGCTCGATCCCAAGGTTGTGGGTGAAGAGCATTACAAGGTGGCCCGCGACGTGCAGCGCATCCTGCAGACCTACAAGTCGCTGCAGGACATCATCGCCATCCTGGGCATGGACGAGCTTTCGGAAGAAGACAAGCTGGTCGTCGCCCGCGCCCGCAAGATCCAGCGCTTCCTGTCCCAGCCCTTCCATGTGGCCGAGGTGTTCACCGGCAGCCCGGGCAAGCTGGTGTCGCTCGAAGACACGGTCAAGGGCTTCAAGGGCATCGTCAACGGTGACTACGACCACCTGCCGGAGGCTGCCTTCTACATGGTCGGCGCGATCGAGGAAGCCCTCGAGAAGGCCAAGAAGATGGCTGCCGAGGCCGCCTAACAGCAAGGTGAATCATGGCTGAAAAGGTCGAATTCGAGCTCGTTTCACCGGAGCGCCTGCTGATTTCCGAGCCGGTCGAGATGGTCGTCGTGCCCGGTTCTGAAGGTGACTTCGGCGCCTTGCCCCGGCATGCGCCGATGATCACCGGCGTCCGCCCTGGGGTTATCGACGTCTACCAGGACGGTAAGGTCAGTGATCGCATTTTCGTCGCGGGCGGTTTCGCCGAAGTGACCGAGACGCGGGTAACGGTCCTCGCGGAAGAAGCGCTTAAGGTGTCCGAACTGGCTGCCGATACGGTGGCGCAGCGCCTGCGCTCCGCCGAAGAGGCGGTCCAGGAAGCCGATAGCGAATCGGCCAGGAACCATGCCGAACGCGCCTTGTTGGTTGCCCGGGCGTTGAAGGCCGCGCTGGAGCAGCGTACCGTTCACTGAGTGGCCCCGGCCCGAATTGTGTAAGTCTTTCGACAAGGCCGGCGAAGTTATTTGCCGGCCTTTTCGATTCACACAGGACCGGCGGCTTGTACCGGTGCATGCTGGTGCCGATATTCTTGCCGTCTCGCATAGCCAGAGGACGGCGCCCCGATGCCACACTGGACCCAGGACGATATTCCTTGGGACGCCTTTGATCCGGCGCAGCTCGATCCCGACCTGCTCAAGCTGGTGAAGGCCGCGGCCCTGACCGAATCCAATGCCCCCCGCTATACGCAGTATTTGAACAACGTCTTCAGCGACGATGGCGAGTTCGCCGAGGCGGTCTCTCAGTGGCAGGAGGAAGAGCAGCAGCATGGCCGCGTCCTCGGCCGTTATGCCGAACTGGCCGACGCCCGTTACGATTTTGCCGAGGCTTTCCGCCTGTTCCAGGAAGGCTACGTTATCCCGGTGGACGTCGATAAGTCGGTCCGTGGTTCGCGCGTCGGCGAACTGTTGGCCCGCTGCGTCGTGGAGACCGGGACCAGCTCCTTCTACTCGGCCATGGCCGAGGCTTCGCGGGAACCGCTGCTGCGCGAGATCTGCAAACGGATCGCCAGCGACGAGTTTCGCCACTACCGCCTGTTCCTGGATGGTCTCCGGAAATATCAGCCGATCGAAAAAATCTCGCTGGTGAGCCGCATCCGCGTGGCCGTGGGCCGTGTCCTCGAAGCGGACGACGACGAATTGGCCTTCGCCTATCACTGCGGCAACGAGCCACATCTCGCCTATGACCGGGTGCGTTGCAATGCCGCCTATGGGTATCGAGCCTACGGGATCTACGCCTTCCATCACGCGGAGCGGGCCGTAGGCATGATCTTCAAGGCAAGCGGTCTGAGTCCTCAGGGCTGGCTGGCCCGGCAGGCCGCGCGCTGGGCCTGGCGGAAAATGCAGGCCCGCGCGCTAGGCCGTAGGGACATTTTAGGGATTTCCAGATTCGGTAAGTCGTGATTCTATCCTGGCTTTTGGGGGCTGGTGTGGAAGGTGAAGTTCTGCGCGACGATCAGTGGGAAAGACTGCGTGAGTTTGTGCCCGGCGGCCGTAAAGGGCGCCGCGGGCCGCGCAGTGACGGACGGCGTTTTTTGACGGACGGCGTTTTTTCGACGCAATTCTTTGGCTTGCGCACTCGGGTGCGCGTTGGCGCGACCTGCCGGAGGATCGGTTTGGTCCCTTTGAGACCGTCAAGAAGCGCTACTATCGCTGAACTCGGCCCTGGGCAACAGAATGACATGGCTCCGGCGTGCGACCTGATCAAAAGCTTGGAGGCCAAGCAGGTCTTGGCCGATCGGGCCTACGGCGCCGACAGTTTGTGCGAACTCATCTTCGAACAAGGCGGCGAGCCAGTCATTCCGCCTCGCGGCCATCGAAAGTTCCAACGCCCCTACGACCAGTTCGCATACAAACAGCGGTGGGGCATCGAGGGATTCTTCGCCAAGCTCAAGCAATGGCGGCGCATCGCCACTCGCTACGACAAACTCGCCGCCAATTTCCTTGGCTTCATCAAGCTCGCAAGCATCAATGCTTTGGTTGAAGTAACTAAATTGTCCCCACAGCCTAGCACTACTTTGGCAGTCTCACGCATAGAGGCCGCCTCTTATCCAAAGTTTGCATCTGGGGCATCTGAGGCAGGGAACGGCCACAATCAGATGGGCGGCGGCGGCGCGGATAGCGGGGAGTGTCGGCTGGGGTGGCGGGCCTGAGGGGCGGGAGGACGTTTTTTTCTTGCCGCCGTAAGGCGGAGGTATTGGAGGAAAACACAGGCCACCATGACCATGAGCGCATGGTGATGAAGGCCGTGCCAGGCGCGGCCTTCAAAGTGGTCAAGACCGAGTTCTTCCAACGGCATGTCGGCGGGTAAGTTGGATAGGTAGTACTTGCGTTCGCCGGAGACGCGGTGCTCGCCGATCAGCCACGCTTCTGCACCGGGCAAGTGCTGACCGGCCCTGGTCCCGATGCGAGCTTCCGGCCCGTCGGCGACCCGCACCCGTCGGGCGGTGAATTCCGCAGCGAGCGCTCCCTTTGTCCCCTCGCGCCAGGTCACCGTGCGCCATTGCTCCGCAGCCAGAAGCATGTCGGCCGGAACCGCCTCCTGGTCAGGAACGGCGATTTTGCGCGGCCGTCCCCTCGGGACTTTCGGCCAAACCAACGCCACGTCGGCCTTGTAGACCTTTTGGATGCGTGGAATGCCAACCGCCCAGGCCAACTTCCGAGCGTCCAGGCCTTGGCGGAACGCCGCGCTGATGCCATAGCCCGCATCAGCCAGCACACAGCCGAACCGCACCCCAGCGGCCCGGAGCCGATCGATCTCCTCCAAGGCGATGTCCGGCTTCGCCTTGGGGGCACGCCGATCCTCAGGGACACCAGCCCGAGCACAGCGCTGCGGGTCGTCCGTCCA
>JAJYTF010000036.1 GCA_021793155.1 Pseudomonadota bacterium
GGTAGACGGTGACATTGGCCTGCAGCTGGGTGCCGATGGCCAGGCCGGCGGCGTCGTCGGACGCCTGCACGATGCGCGAGCCGCTGGCCAGCTTGGCCAGCTGGCTGGATTCTTGCGACGAGTTCTGGTTCAGGTAGTTCAACGAGGCATTGGCCGCGTTGTTTGTCGAAATCACGGGCATTTCGGCCCCCTATCCGTTGTCTGTTGCCCTCGGCCGAGGAAGAGTGATCGCGTTATAAACCACGATTCAACCCTTGTGCGGATGGGACGGCAAAACCTGGCAAGGAATTTTTAACTATTTCTCGTTTTAGCTACCGAGTCCGGAATTTGGTGGTGGGAAGGCGGATCGTTGCGATGGAAGAGCCGATGGATCTGCAGGCAGTCCTTTCCTCGGCGGCCGCGAAGTACCGGGAAGCGGAAATCCTCGAAGAGTTGAAGGGCAAGGCGCTCGATGCCGCCGCCGAGGGTTGCCGATCGGTCCTGGCCGCCCAGCCGAATCATGCGGGCTCGAACAACCTGCTCGGATTGGTTTATCTGAAGCAGGGCCACTATCAGGCCGCCGTCGATAAGCTTCGCCTGGCCGTTGCCCTGGCCAACGACAACCTTCAATTCCATTGGCAATACGGCCAAGCCCTCCTGATGCTCGGCCGAAAGCAGGAGGCGATCGCCGCCTTCGAGAACACGGTGCTATGCTTGCCGCAGGCCGCGTTGCCGCATAAGTGGCTGAGCGACCTTTACAAGTCGGAAAAGCGCATGGCCGAGGCCTCGGCCGCTTACGGGAATTGGATAGAACTGGATCCCCAAGCGCGCCCGGTCACCGCGAAGGAGACCTCGAAAGCCCGGCCGCGGCGTGAACGTGATGGCTTTTTCGAGGCCTACTGCCAGGGGCAGGGCATCGATATCGGTTGGGGCGGCGACTTGCTTGCGTCGAACTGCATGGCCTGGGATTTCGAGGATGGTGATGCCGAGGAGATGGCCGGAGTGCCGGACGGCGCCTACGACTTCGTCTATTCCTCGCATAACCTCGAACACATGCACGATGTCGACAAGTCTCTGTCGAACTGGTGGAGAATATTGAAGAGAGGCGGATATCTTATCCTTTTCCTGCCGCATCGCGATCTCTTCGAAAAGCGCACCCGGCTGCCTTCCTCGGTGCATGACCACCGTCATTATTTCCTGCCGGACCGTGACGATCCTCCGGACACGATCGGCGTTGAACCGTTGATCCACCGCCTGCTGCCCGATGCGGAAATCCTCTACATAAAGACCTGCGATGCCGGGAATTCCGTTGACGATCCCGCTGTCAATCCCGATCGTGAATATTCGATCGAGGCGGTTCTGCAAAAATGCTGAGTTTGTCGGAAGCGACGTGAAGCGAGGATCAAATGCTGGCGGGATTGGCTTATTCTTCTCGTTCCGCTTTCCCGCGGCACTACGATTTTCGTTTTTCGCAAGGGGCTTTTCGGGAAGATGAGATTTTCGATTCGGCGCTGAGCGTTCCGGGGCGATACATCGCCGAAGTGGCGAGACGGATGTTGAAGGCTGCGCCCGATGCCGACCGGCTGGCCATCGGCAATCCGTTGCTGCCGTTGCGGGCCGGCCAGCTGGCGACATGGCTGGAAGGCACGGCGCCTGGACCGCTGATCGCAACCGACCAGAGCGGTTTTCCGATTGTTTATGTGCTGCCTCGACGGGCCTTCGACGAATTCGAACGGTTTCTGCTGTTGTTGTCCGTCCAGGACGCCAAGGCCGATTGCCGCCTGTTCGGGAGTATCCTGGGAACCGACATCGCGCAGCAGGTTCTTGATCTGCCCGCTCTGGGTGGGCTGCCGCCGCAAGGGTCTAACGGCTGGCTGAACGGGGACGGCCGGCTGCGGGCGCTTGGGCTGCAATGCGCCAATGCGGCCGGCATCATCAAGATGAACCGCGACTGGCAGCGGGTCCCCTTCGCCGTCTATTATCCGATGCATGCCGGTGACGTTCTGTTCATGGCCGTCGCATCGCGACTGGCACAACGGTCATTCTTCAGCAAACAGGTGGTCTGTTCGTCTTATATGGACATCCCGGAGGCCTGCGGGAGCCGGTTGGAGCCCATGCGGCTGCGCCTGCCGTGGATTTCGCGCGACGGCTCGGTCAGCGAGTTCACCTATTTCGGCCGCGCCTTGGAGCGCCTGGGCGACGAGGCCGTAACCTCGAACTTCTTCGTGTTCTCCCGCATCCTGCGCCTTTACTACAGGACGCCGTTTCATCTGGTCGACCATGCCAGGTTTGCCCTGGGTGATCCGCTCGAAAGCTACGAAGGCACCATCCATGCCATCGGCGCGGAACCGGAACACCGGTGTCGGCAACCGGTCAAGCCGCTCAGGGTGCTGTTCCATCTCAACGGCGGTTGGGCGCTGAAGACCTATCCACTGCCGTATATTCGCACGATCATCGGGGCATTGCGCCACGCCAGGGTCGACGTCACGGTGATCGATCGTCCGGATCTGGAGGAGGCGGGGGCCCGGTCGGTGGTCAGTGAGGATTCGGCCACCTTGCGCCGGCTGGTGGAAGATCATCATCTGTTCGTCGGCGTCGATTCCTTTCCCCACCACTTTGCGCGGTTGGTCATGGGCTGGCCGACCATCGGGCTGTTCGGCAACACCAAGCCCTGCAATTCCGACGCCCGCTATGGGGACACCTACCGAACCTCCGATCTGAACCTGTCCTGTAATCGCTGCGGCGCCTATGACGTTTGTCCGAGCCTCGGGCGTCGTGACTGCGTCAACTATGGCCCCGCCGAAACCGTGGTTGCGGACATCTTCGAAATGGCCGGCCGCCTTTACGGCTACAGCGCATGATGGACACTGGCCCGGAAGGATGGATGCGATGGATTTGACGACCGACGTCGACCTGGATCAGTTGATCGCCCGCTACGGCTGCCGCGCCTTTGTCGAAACTGGCACAGGATCCGGCAAAGGAATTGAGGCGGCGGCGGGTTCGTCCTTCGACCAGATCTTTTCCATTGAAGCCGCCCATAAGCCGGCTCTCGATGCGGGGCTTCGTTTCGCCAAGAACCATAAGGTTACCGTCATCCATGCGAAGGCCGAGCGAGGCCTGAAAGAAGTGCTTGTAGAGCTCGCCCCGTCCACACCGACGCTGTTCCGTTTGGACGCGCAGTGGCAAGGCGCCGCAACGGCCCCGATGCCGGCCGAGCGCAGCCTGCGATTGCTGGCGCAATGTCGCGACCTGTCGCGGGATGTGGTCCTGATCGATGATCTGCGACTCTACGAGGACGGAAATTTCGAAAAGGGTCCTTGTCCGCCGGATCGACTGCCGGCGCCCGAGCAGCGGCATTTGCGGTTCGTCGAGGAGATCCTGGGGAAAACCCACCGCTTCGAGCGCTCATACCAACAGACAGGCCATCTTTGCGCCTGCCCGAAGGCATGAAGGGGATGATGGAGACCATTCGCAGGTCCGAAAAGCAGCAAGTCGGCGTTTCCTGTCATCCCGAGCGCAGCGAGGGATCTGAAGGAGCGGGGGAGATCCCTCGCTGCGCTCGGGATGACGGTTCCCTTCAGGGCAGCCGATGCTGACCGGGATCGCCCTCACCGCCGGCCGGGCCGACGGCTTCGATTTCGCCATATCGAAGGGCGGCCTGGCGCCCAACGAAATCTTCGATTCGGCCACCAGCCCGCCGGCTCGCTACCTCCTCGAGGTGGGGCGGCGCATCCTGAAGGCCGCGCCATCCGCCGATGTGCTGGTCGTTGCCAATCCGCTGCTGCCGCTTCGCGCGCAGCAACTCGCCGGCTGGCTCAATGACGGCGTCACTTGTCCGGGGATCGTTTCGGACGAAAAGGACTTCCCGCTTCTGTATGTGCTGCCGCGCCGCCTGTTCGAGGAGATGGAACGCTATCTGTTGCTGCTCTCGACCGTCGATGCCGGCATCGATGCGCGGTTGCTGGAGGGGCTGTTGGGGCAACAGGTGACATGCCGGCGTTCTTCCAACATCCGCATCGGCAGTTATCCGCTATCCAACGCCAGCGGCTGGTTTCAGGGGGCCGAGCGGCAGAAGATCCTGAAGGTGCTGGCCGCCAACGCCATCAATATCATCGGAAAAAAGCCACATTGGCGCCGTCTGCCGTTTGCCGTCTACCACCCCTATCACGCCGGGTCGATCGTGTTTTTCGCCGCCGCCTCGCGCGACATGACGACGCCGTTGTTCGAGCGGCACATCGTCTGCTCGACCTATCGCGACATCATGGCGGTTGCCGATAGCCGGCTGGAGCCATTGTGGCTGAAGCTGACCTGGCTGCCGCGCGATGGCTCGGTGGGAGAGCCGCAATATTTCGCCCACGCCCTGGACCGGCTGGGAGACGACGTAGTGCAGGACAACTTCATCGTCTTCATGCGCTATTCGCGCTCGACCGGGACCAGTCCCTTCCACCTGATCGACCACGACCGCTTCAGTCTAGGCGATTCCATCGATAGCGTGGCCAAGACCCGGCAGGTGCAGCCGCCGCTCCACAAACAGGCCTGCAAGCTGCCGGCCACGCCGCTCAAGGTCCTATTCCATGTGACCGGTGGTCTGCCGATCAAGAATTACCCGGTGCAATACTGCAAGGAGGTCATCCGCACGCTGTCGGTTCTGGGCATCGCCGTCACCGTGATCGGACGCCCGGACCTGGTGCCCTTTGGGGCTTGCTCGATCGATGCCGACGAGACCGAGCCGTTGATGGCAGCGGTGGAAGCGCATCACATCTTCATCGGCCTGGATTCCTTTCCCCACCATTTCGTCCGCAACGTGATGGGATGGCCGACAATCGGTTTGTTCGGCACGACGACGGCGGCGAATTTCGGCGGCGGCTGGCACGACCATTACCGTTCGCTCAGCGAGGGCCTGCCCTGCCACCCTTGCGGCAGCGAGACCGATTGCCCGGTGTTCGGCCACGCCGAATGTTTGAACTATGTGAAGCCGCCGCAGTTGCTTGCCGCCATATTCGAGATGGCGTCGCAGGTTTACGGCTACCAAGCTGGATGAGGACGACGGACATGGTACGCGTACTGGCTTTCTTCGATACTCGCTATCAGTCCTCGGCCGATATGCTCAGCCTGACCGGAACGGCCGATCCTTGGGCTCGCCTGCGAGAGGCGCGTCCGGCCAGCCGTCAGCATTTTGCCCTGAACCAACCGTCGACTCTCGGGATGTACGATCTGGCCGACCCGCAGGCGGCGGCGCGCGTGGTGGCAATGGCCCGGGGCGCCGGCATCGACGGCTTCGTCGTCGACTGCCGCTGGGCCGGCGGAACCTATGTGACAGGTGCCCAGGTGCTGGCTCCGGCGACCGGTGAGAGCTTCGGCTTGGCCTTTCAGTGGCGCAACGGCGACGAGAATTTCTGGCGCGAACCGGCCGACCGCGAGACCCGCGCCGGACGGGCGGCAGCGCTGATGGCGGCGCTGAAGGCCGGCCAGCCCACCGCCGTTGCCGGCCGCACTCTGCTGATCGTCGATCGGCCGAAAGAACTGGCCGAGCCGGCCGAAACGCTCGCTCTGCTGCGCAGTGCAGCCGCCGGGGCCGGTCTGCCGGGGCTTTATCTGGTGGCCAATCGAGCCGAAGACAAAGGCCGGTTCCTTTCGGCCGGTTTCGATGCCCTGATCGACCCGGGACCGGCGGAATGGCATTCCTGCGGGCCCAGCAACCGGCCGACCGGCCTCGACTTCCTGGAAGTGATGGCGGGCCTCAAGGACTCGGTCGAATACCTGGACAAATTCTTTCCCTACCTGCTCTTCGCCGTCTCGCGGATGATCAACCGCGAGCAGCGCGGCAAGGTGCTGCCGAGGGTTTTTCCGGCATTCCACGACTGGGCGTTTCACCCCGAGGGCGGCGCCACCCATTTGGTGGCGCCGGGCAACAAGGCGGTGGACACCTACTGGTATGGGTTGTTCGTCGAAAACGCCATGCTCCACACCCACGAACATTTCACGGCCGGCGAGCAGATCGTCTTCCTCGACTCGTGGAACGGCTGGCTGGAGGGCAGCCAAGTCGAACCCAGCCTGCTGGACGGCGACCTGGTCTACAATGCCACCCGCGACGCCATCGACCGCGGCCGGTATGTCATCCGGACGCGGGAGGGTCTCCCGGAAGGGGGGCTGGCTGCCGAAATGCGCGAACGTATTCGATTGCTCTGCGACGCGGCCCGCAGCATTTCCTGAACCGGAGATTCAGATCAGCTCGGGGATCCGCTCCGCCAATGCGGAAATGAACCCCGCGGGAGAATTGATGCGGATCCATTCCGCGGCCGCCAGACGGGCGCGCGGCCCGAGCATGTCGAGATGATCGAAAGCGCGCTGGACGGCTTGGCAAAGGCTGGCTGGATTGCCCGCTTCGAACGTTACTCCGATACCGTATTGATCGGCCGTCATGGACATCCAGGTGCCGTCAGGTACCACCACAACTTTGCCGAAGGATACGGCCTCACTGAAAACCCCAGAGGATTGCGAGTGATATTGATTGCGGAGCGACGGGAGAACGCAGATATCCGTGCGCTTGAACACGTCGTGATAGTCTTCGATGGGCAACGAGCCTTCGTGCAAAGTGATCGGAGCGGCGCGTAACCAGTCGCGCGCGCTTTCCAGTAACGGGTCATTCCAAGGGGGAAGGTTGGCTTGGATTTCGACTCGGATTCGATCGGCCGCAATGGCCGGCATCAAATGCTCGACCACTTGCGGCAAGAATTGGAATCCGCGATCGCGAAATGCCGTACCCAAGAAAGCCAGCCCGGGGATGGCGTGCGATTGGCCCTCGTCGGGCAGTCGCGGCGCCGTGTGAGGTGTGGGCACGACCCCGATTGGTAGCGAGGTGATGGTCTGATATTCGTTTTTGAGCGGAGCCGAATTGGTAAAGACCAGGAAATGCTGATCCAAGCCGGCCGCGGTGACCAGATCGAACGCGTGATGAAAGCCTCGCACTCGCGCCTCATCGACGACCAACTTTGGCAGAAGGGACGCATAAAGAAGAATGACAAAGCGCGGCAATGACTGCCGCCCTAAGTCTTGAATCCTGCGCAAAGACCATTCCACAAGACCAATCAGATGGGGCCAGTGTAAAGAGCTGACGATGAACAAGTCGGACTCGGTAAAGCCAAAGCGGCTATCGAGTTGTGCCAAGTCGTCGCGCCAGCAATCTACCTGCCAGGCCGTAAGCCAGTCATAAGTGGCGTAACGCAGTTCCGCGTTGTGGCGTAGGGTTTCGGGCGTAATCGGCAGGCCGGCAACCGCTTCGCGCACCAACTCGTGGCGTTGCTGGACTTGCGCCAGTTGATGGCCCATGGTGAACTGAATTTGATGGTCGTTTCCCAAGGTGAAGCTCGGAACGGCTCCAACTCCTTCGGCGACCTCGGGTATCAGGCGCCTGTTGCCCAGTACGTGGACTGTATGACCGGCTTTCTCGAACGGGCCCACCAAGCATTGAATATAAGTGAAGAAGTGGCCCTTCAGGTCAACGAGTGCCGGATCGGCGAGAAAAACGCGCATTTGTTAATGCTCACGAGTGGGCCGGTCGCGCGGCAGCATGGCGGGATTGTGTAGGCTTGGCAATCGCTTGGTCCTTATAAACGGCTGACCGGTGGCGGCAATCCCAGGTCTTCCTCCAATGGGATCCCCAGCCGTTTGAAGACTTGACTGCGTTCGGCCGCCAAGAATGGGGTAAGATTCGCTGCGACATCGCGACCATTCATCACATGTAACCCACCCGCGTAGAGATGTTCGAGGTAGCTTACTCGTGATAGTGCCATCTGCGGCATGATCATGCAAAAGAACCAGTCCCATGCCTTTGATTCTGCAATTATATTTCCGCGGAAGCGAATGGCATCTAAATAGTATTGTATAAGTCTAAACGCGATATTTTTATCGAAGAACATCGATACGCCAGGAACAGTCCGGCGTATAATTATGTCATTCCCGATATCTATATTAAATCCATCTTTATGATGAATTGGTGATGACGTATTATATAAGCATGATATGCAGTTCGTTTTGTCAAGCATAAATAGGGCGCGAGACATGAACTCTGTATCATGAATAGTATCGCTATCTGTGAAGTAACAATATTTGAAATTTGAGGAGAAAAACTCGGTAAGCATGTGTATTCTCGTTGCATCAATCCCGATATTGCGTGGATTAACGTACCCGCTGTCGCCCAATTTTACCAAATCACAGCCGTCCAATTCGGTCGAGCAGTCATCAACAATGCACAGATGTGCATCTCCTTTGACTTGGCGCATATTCTCTATTGACTCGAGCGCAATTGCTTTTCTGTTGAAGACCGGCATGTAGATGATGGTTTGGGAAATGCGGTCGTCCACTTGCTGTCTCCCCGGCCGCAGCGATGGTCGACCATTCTTCTGCCATCGACCTTTGCAGACGTCGACCATCCAACACATGGATCGGCTGAACCGAACCCAATTCTTTTACCGGCCACGCTTTAAGATTTCATTAATCGCTTGAGGGGAAACTCCCACCATTAGCCATTCGATTCTTCTGCAGGCCGAAAAGGCCTCAAGGGTTTACATGCGCATACTCATGACCGGCGGCGCCGGATATATCGGCTGCCTTCTCGTTCCCCGGCTTCTCGATCTTGGTCATCAGGTGACGGTGCTCGATACCTTCGCCCGCGGTGATACCGTGCTGTCGACCAGTTGCGCCCATCCAAATTTCACCCCGGTGGCCGGCGATGCGCGTGACGAGCGTCTGCTCGATGAATTGGTGCCCCAGGCCGATGCCGTCATTCCGCTGGCCGCATTGGTCGGCGCGCCGCTTTGCGCTAAGGACGCCATCGGCGCAGTGACACTGAACCGCGACGCCGTGGCGTCCATCGTCAAGCGGGTGGGGAAGGGGCAGCGCATCGTCTATCCGACGACCAATTCCGGCTATGGGATCGGCGAAAAGGATGCCTTCTGCACCGAGGAATCGCCGCTGCGCCCGGTATCGCTTTATGGCCGCACCAAGGTCGAGGCCGAGCAGGCGATCCTTGATGCGGGCGCCGGCGTGACTTTGCGCCTGGCGACGGTGTTCGGCATGGCGCCGCGCCTGCGCATCGACCTGCTGGTCAACGACTTCACTTGGCGGGCCGTTACCGACCGGGCAGTGATCATTTTCGAAGGGCATTTCCGTCGCAACTTCATCCATATCCGCGACGTGGTGAAGGCCTTCGTGCACGCGCTCGACAATTACGACCGTATGGTCGGCCAGCCCTACAATGTCGGCCTGTCCAGCGCCAATCTGTCGAAGCTGCAACTGTGCGAGCGCATCCGCCAGCAGGTCCCGAGCTTCGTCTACATGGAGGCGCCGGTGGGAGAGGATCCCGACAAGCGCGACTACATCGTCTCCAACGCCAAGATCGAAGCGACCGGCTTCGCCCCCGACTGGGATCTCGACGCCGGGATCGCCGAATTGATTAAAGGCTACCGCATGATCCGGAACAGTCGCTTCTCCAACGTTTGAGTTCAACGATGGATGTCGTTTGCCGCGTCTGCGGCAGTCGCAACGTCGAGATGCTTCTCGACCTCGGGAACCAGCCCCACTGCAATCGGCTTGTGCCCGCCGAACGGCTGAGTCTTTCCGATCCCGCCTATCCGCTGCGCGTGGGGTTCTGCCATGATTGCACCCTGGTGCAGATCGACCACACCATCCCCAAGGAGCAGATGTTCTCCGACTATCCCTATGTGTCGGGGACCACGCGGACCCTTGTCGAGCATTTCAAGGATACCGCGTCCCGCCTGGTCGCCACCTATGGATTGAAGGCCGGCGACCGGGTCGTCGATATCGGCAGCAACGACGGCTCCTGGTTGGCTCAATACAAGCCATTCGGGTTGACGACGTTAGGTGTCGAGGCCGCCGGCAACGTGGCGGCGCTCGCCAATGCGCGCGGTATCCCGACGCTGAACCGCTTTTTCAACGAAGAGACGGCGGAATTCATCCTGGCCGAACACGGTCCGGCCAAGCTGGTTACCGCCGCCGGCGTGTTCTTCCATCTGGAAGAACTGCACAGTGTGGTGTGCGGCATTCGCCGGCTGATCGGGGATGACGGGGTGTTCGTCGTGCAGGCCATCTATCTCGGCGGCATGGTCGAAAACCTGGCCTTCGACCAGATCTACCACGAACATCTGTGCTACTACACGCTGCGCTCGCTGGAGGCGTTGTTCGCCCGCCACGGCCTGGCGGCGTTCGACGTCCAACTGGTGCCGATCCATGGCGGATCCATCGAAGTCCACGTCGCTCACGCCGGGACGCGCGCCGAGAAGCCCAGCGTCGCCGCCTTCCGTGAAGCGGAGCGGGCCAAGGGACTGGGCGAGTTCGCCACCTACCGGCGCTTCGGCGAGCGTGTCTGGGAGTTGCGGGACCAGCTTCTCGCCTTGTTGCGCGACATGCGGGGCAAGGGCCTCAGCATCTATGCCTTCGGCGCGCCGGCTAAAGGGGCGACCCTGCTCAATACGTTCGGCATCGGCCCTGATCTGGTGCAGAAGGCGGTCGAGAAGAATCCCATGAAGGTGGGAATGTCCATCCCCGGCTGCCGCATCCCCATCGTCGGCGAGGAGGTTGCGCCGCCCGACGCCTATCTGATGCTGGCCTGGAATTTCCTTGATGAATTCCTGGCGCGCGAAAAGCCGTATCTGGACGGCGGCGGTCGTTTCATCGTGCCGGTCCCCGAACTGCGGGTGATCGGGGGCGAAGGCGTGGGAAATGTTGGCTAGATTCTGTCTGGCGGCCAGGAGTTCAGTAGCGCCGGCCTCCGTGCCGGCGTGCCGAGCGGCGCCGGCACGGAGGCCGGCGCTACTATTAGGAGGCCGCCAGACAGGACCTAGGCCCAATATGGCAGGCGGACGGTCATGCAGCTCTGTGCGTGTCGTAAGGGCGGATCAAAATGTTCGCCGGCAGTTCCAGCAGCGCACTCAGCCGGCGAATCATCGGGAGCGTGAGCGGCCGTTTTCGGTTCGACACCTCGACCACTCGGTTCCGAGGCCCGATGGCTGGCTCAAGATCACGGCGCGTGAGGCATTTCTGCTCCATCATGAATCGAATGGCTTCAATGGGGTCTGGCGCCTCGATGGGGAAACGGGACGCCTCGTATGCTTCAACCAACGTCACCAGAAGATCCAGCCGATCGCCTTCCGGCGTTCCGGCCTAGGCGTTCATCAGGCTTTCGATCTCACGGAACGCCTCGGCGTGGTCGGCGTCCGTCTTGATCGGTCGAATGTCCATCACCTATACCTCATTGGCGTCGATGCCATCATATGGTCCCGCCGCGGGATCAACAAGAATGGTCCCGCCATGGGATCGTCTGTCGCCTGATGCTGGCCTGGAGTTTCCTCGATGAATTCCGGGCGCGCGAGAAGCCCTATCTGGGCAGCGGCGAAGGCGTGGAAATGCTGGCTAGGGTTCGCAGGCCTACCGCTCTGGGTCGATCGGCTGCTGAACAACACGGACGGACGCAGACAACCACGGACCGGCACGGACGTTATAGGATCACACGCTTTACTTCGCCCCGAGGTTTGCCGAAATTGAACAATAGACCGACCGGCAACCCACCGGCCTTTAGATAATTGAGGACTTGTGCGGAATGCGCCGCCGAAAGCACATCAACGGTTTTCAGTTCGACAACCACCATATCGTTGACGACGATATCAGCAACATACATGCCGACCCGCTGCCCCCGGTAATGCACGTGAAATTATTTTTCCTTGAAGACCGTCAAGCCGCAGGCAGTAAGTTCCAGTCCGAGGGCGTTCTTGTAGACGATTTCCAAAAAACCGTGGCCGAGGGTATGACAAACTATAAACGCCCTGCCGATGATTTTTTCCGTCAAGGCGTCGAGGCCTGGATCGAGCTCCACTCTCATCCGTGTCCGTCCGTGGTTGTCCGTGTCCGTCCATGTTACCATAACCTTCGGTCATACCGAAATCTTGACGGAATAAGGAACCACCCGACGTGACCGGTGCCGTAGCTGCCCTTCCCGAAGCGGTGGTTCTGCTCGGCGCCGGTGGCTTTATCGGGCGCAACATCGTCGATGCCTTGGCCGGCAAGGTCGGCAGGCTGATCGGCGTGACCGCCAGCGGTCGGCTGGTGCCGGGATGCGACCTGAGCGTTGCCGGTGATCGCCTGCGCGAACTGCCGCTTCTGCCCGCGGATTGCGTCCTGATCAACGTCGCCGCCATGCGGTACGACCCGCGGCGCTTCCGCGAGGAGCAAAGCCTCATCCTGCGGCGCAACCTGGACATCGTCACTGCCGCCTATGCGTTCTGCGTCGAGCGGGGCATCCGCGAGGTTCGCCAGGCCAGCAGCTCGGCCGTCTACGCGGCCGGCGCCGATCCGCAGGATGACGAGCATCCCATCGATCTCAACGCCCCGCCCCATGCCGGCGAGCTGGGCTATGCCTGGTCGCGCCGGATGGCGGAGATCGCTGCGGACATCCACCGCCGGCTCTACGGTATCCACACCCAGAGCTTCCGCCTGACCAACCCGTTCGGCGCCTACGACACGCTGGATGTCCAATCCGCCCATGTGGCCACGGCGCTGGTCGTCCGCGCTTTGACCGAGACGGGGCCGCTGCGCCTGCTGGGCAACCCGGACGCCGAACGCGACTTCGTTCATGCCGGCGATGTGGCGCGGATCTTCGCCGAATCCTGCCGGCAGCGCGAGGTCCACCAGGCGCTCAACCTCGCGCGCGGCGAAACCGTCTCGATCCGCCGCTTCGCCGAACTGGTGCTGTCAGCCGCCGGCCTCGACCAGCCGATCGAAGTGAGCGGCGATCTGCCGCCGGGGGTCAATATCCGCCGTGCCACCGCCCGGCGCCTGCGGGAGCACTTCCCGGCCGTCCCATTGCGTCCGCTGGCCGAAGGCGTGCGGGACAGCGTCCTATGGTACCGCCATGCCCTTGGCTGCTGAAACCACCCTCGTCCTCGGCGCCGACGGTTTTCTCGGCCGCAATGTCTGCCGCTATTTCGCCGAGCGCGGCTGGCCGGTGGTGCCGGTCGGGCGTTCGGCCGGCGATCTCGACGATTGGTGCACGGTCGAGCGGATATTCCGTACCGCGCCGGCGGTCGGCCGCATCTTCCATCTGGTCACCCGGCAACGGACCGGCCAGGTCCAGTATGGCATGCAAGGCACGCTGTTGGCGGTCAACGCCCGTATCCATCTGAACCTTCTCGATGCCTGGTGCCGCTTCCAGCCGCAGGCCCGTTTCCTCAGCGTCGGCAGTTCCTGCGCTTATCCGGAAAGCGAGGCTCCTATTCCGGAGACCGCTTTCCAGACCGGCCCCTTGCACCCTTCGGTGCGCGGCTATGGCTTGGCCAAGCAGCTGCTGGCCGTGGGCTCCGAGGCGTTCGCCCAGGAATACGGGCTGACTTGGCTGCACTGCATCCTGGCCACCGTCTATGGACCGCACGACCACATGGAGTCGGACCGCAGCCATTTCATGACGGCGATGATCGATCGTGCGGTGGCGGAGAAGCGGGCGGGCAAGGACGAGTTCACCGTCTGGGGGGCGGCGGACACGGTGCGCGACCTGCTTTATGTCGACGACCAGATCGATGCCGTCCTGGCGGCGGAGCGGCATTTTTCCAACACCATGGTGAATTGCACCGGCAATCTTCCGGTCACCATCGGCGAGGCGGCCGGGGCCATCGTCGCCGCTCTCGATTGGCCGGCTCGCGTGACCTATCCCCCAGCATCGTTCCGCGGAACGGCCCGAAAGACGTTGGATTCGACGCGTTTCCTCGAAGCCACGGGCTGGCGCCCGGCGGTGGATCTGGACACCGGGATTCGGCGGGTGCTTGCCTCTGACTACGGGATCTGATCGCCATGCTGTTTATTTCTCGGACGCCTCTTCGTGTCAGTTTCTTCGGCGGCGGAACCGATTATCCCGAATACTTCGCCCGTCACCGGGGCGCCGTGGTGGGCATGGCAATCAACCGCTATGTCCACATCGCCGCCGTCCGGCTGCTGAACATCCTCGACTACAAATACCGGCTCAGCTATTCGCGGATCGAAGCGGTGGACCAGCCGCAGCAGCTCGAACACCCGGTGGTGCGCGAGGCGCTGCGCCATTACAATGTGAAGGATGCCCTCGACATCAACGTCTTCGCCGATCTGCCGGCCCGCACCGGCCTCGGCAGTTCGTCCTCCTTCACCGTCGGTCTGGTCAATCTGCTGCACGCCCTGAAAGGCAAGACGCCGACCAAGCTGGACCTGAGCCGTCAGGCGACCTTCATCGAGCGGGAGCTTCTGCACGAGCGGGTAGGGGTGCAGGACCAGCTGCACGCCTCGTTCGGCGGGCTCAACCGGTTCGATTTCCACGACGGCCGGACCCATATCCGCCCGATCCAGCTGACCAATGTCTGCCAGGAAGCGTTGACCGGGTCGATGTTCCTGATCTACACCGGCTTGAGCCGCTTTGCCTCCGAGACCCTGGCCCAGCAGATGGCGGCGACCCAGGAGGGCAAGCTCGACAAAGAGTTGGGGCATCTGCTGGCCCTGGTCGATCGATGCGTCGATGTATTGGAAGGCGAAGATCCCGACCGCATGGTCCATGACTTCGGCGCCATGATGCATGACGGCTGGATGACCAAGAAGAAGCTCTCGCCCCAGGTCTCCAATCCCGAGATCGACAAGATCTACGACCAATGCCGTGAGGCGGGGGCGCTGGGCGGCAAGCTGTGCGGCGCCGGCAACGGCGGGTTCCTCCTGGTCGTCGTGCCGCCGGGCGGCAAGCTCAAATTCCTGGACAAGATCCATGGGGACTGGGTGATTCCGGTGGGGATCGATACCCAGGGCTCGATCATCCTGCAGGGCTGAGGAGAATGCTGAAGCAGGCAGTCTTTCTGGTCGGTGGGCGCGGCACGCGATTGGGTCCACTGACTGATGCCACTCCCAAGCCCCTGTTGCCCGTGGCTGGGCGCCCGTTCCTCGACTACCTGATCGACAACGCGGCCCGGCAGGGTTTCTCCGATATCGTCCTGCTTTGCGGCTACCTGGCTTCAGTCTTGGCGCAACACTATGCTGGCCCGGGTCCTCACGGCAGCACCGTTCGCCTCGTCGTCGAACCTGAACCGGCGGGGACGGCCGGAGCGTTGCTGTACGCCCGGGAGTTGCTCGACGATCGGTTCCTCATGTGCAACGGAGATTCGCTTTTTGCTTGCGATCTCGCGGCGTTGCAGGAACGTGCCGGAGAGGCCGATCGCACTGCCTTTCTCGCCCTGCGGCGGTCGGCGCCGGGGCGCCGCTCCGGCACCGTTCGCCTGGTTGGCAACGACATTCGCAGCTTCCATGCACCGGAGGAAAACGTCGAGGGCCCGGTCAATGCGGGCGTCTACGTCATCCGCCGCGATCTGCTCGACTGGATCGGCCCGCCGCCATGCTCCATCGAACAGGATGTCTTTCCCCGGTTGGCTGCCGACGGTCGGTTGGGGGGCGGCATTCTGGAGGGCTATTTCATCGATATCGGAGTCCCCGAAGACTACGAGCGCGCCAACCGGGAAGTCGCGGCGGTGTTGGCCGTGGACCGTTGACCGCCTTCATGCTTTGTTAAAAGCCCGCTGATAACTTGACTGGTTATCGGTCGCGCCGCCTTTTGCTGCCCTGGCTGCCGAATACTGCAGGATGGAGGATGACGCGTGGATCGTGACGCCGAAAGCCCGACCACCCGGTTGATCAACGCCGCGACCGGCCGGGGCCGGTACAAAAGCTGCAACTGGATCGAGGATGCAGTCTTTATCTCGGGCGAGAAAGTCAAGGCGTGTTGCATGCAGGGCATCGGCAACCGTGACGCCGAGGGGACGTTGTCGATCTCGGAAGGATCGATCTCCATCGACAAGATATTGCAGGCTAAACGTTCCTTGCGAATCGAAAATCAGACCGAATATGCGCCATGCAATGGTTGTTATAAATTGCAGGAAGGAGATTGGGAGGCAAAAGAATTTCTGGATGTTGTTGCGTTGGCGGGGTTTTTGCATTGTAATCTGTCTTGTGGCTATTGTACGTCATACGACTTCAATCCCAAAGAACCATCCGGGAATATTATTAAGATCATCAAAGAATTAATCGAGTCCGGGGGTCTGAGAGCGCATCAGTCAGCCATCAGCTGGGGTGGGGGCGAACCGACCCTGCATAAGGACTTTGGCCCGGCGGCCCAACTCGCCTTTAGCCACGGCGTGTTCATGACCGTATTCACCAATGCGACCGCTCTGTCCATGCCCCTTCTGGAGGGATTGGCCAAGGGTCTGGCGAATGTGGTGTGCAGCGTCGATGCGGGGACTGCCGAGACCTACAAGCGCATCAAGGGCAGGGATTTCTTTGCACGCGTCATGGGAAATCTGGCCGCTTACGCCAAGGCCGATGCGGACCGCGTGGAAGCGAAATACATCATGATGGAGGCGAATTGCCGCCGAGACGAGATCGATCAGTTTCTCGCAGCCGTGTCCAAGGCAGGCGTGAAGAGGGTCAACTGCTCGATCAATACCCATAGTAATGCCGCGTCGCAGGGCGACCCGAGCGAAGCGATTGTCGACGGCATCGTTTACATGATGGTGCGTTGCGCCGACATTGGGCTGAAGGCGACGCTCGCTGAGGTCATTTGGCCGGAAACGCAAGAACGGATCGCCCACCGCGTCGCCGAGCGGGCCATAGCCGAGGTCGCCCCCCTCCATCGACCAGCCATGCTGGATCTGGCATTCGCAAACTCGGCCGTATTTCTGCGAAAATTCAAGCAACTGGTAGAGGACGCGGAAAATTTCTGCCTGGTGTTTGCCGATCCGGCTCCCCTTGCCGACCCGCCTTCGGCCCTGGCTCTTGTGGCGGCCCTCGGCGGCATTGCCGAGACCAACGGCCTGTACGGTGGTTTCCTCAAGCTTTCGAAAGCCTACCATGACATCTGGCTGCGGCAGAATGCCGCCATGGCGACGCTTCTACCCCGTGTTGCGGGGTACGAGGTGATTCCTCGCATTGACGAGGCCAACGGCCTGTTGCTCTCGTTGGAGTTCCACCATGGAGGAAGGGAGGGACTATGGATGTCCTGATCATCGACTTCGGCCTTTACAGCGGGACGGTGGGCGGAGGGCAGACCGTTTATCGGAAATTGGTCGAGGCAAATCCCGCCATTCGATTCCATTATCCGTCCTATCGCGCCGAAGTTGAAAGCCCGCCAGGAAACGCCTTCCCCATCCAGATCTTCAGTCATTTCGTTGATGACCCGACCTTCGATGTTGCGGCCAGTTTGGGCGATCGGCACTTCGACGTCGTCGATATCCCGGACTTCAATTACAAGGGCATGCAATTGGTCGAAGCTTTCCGCCATCTTGGCGGTTCCGTCGATACGGTGGCCTTGGCGATGCATGGGCGGCTGTCGCGATCCTTTCGCCACCTGTGGGAGCCAAAGAGCCCCGATTTGCTCGAGGCTATCATCGGCGACGAGCAATTGCTTTTCCACTATGCGGATGTCCGATACGGCATCAGCCAAGCCTATATCGACGAGATGACGGCGTTCGAGGAGCGGCCCGCTCATTACATGGATCCCATCGGACTGTACGGGCTGTCGGCTTTGCGGCCAGTCGACGCGCCGGGCGATGGGCTACCGATGCTGCTCTTCGTTGGAAGAACGGAACGCGGCAAAGGCCCAGACATTTTTGTCGACATTGTCTCCAACATTCCACCGGGCCTTTATTCGGAAGCGGTCATCGTCGGACCTCATGGAGAAAAGGTCGCCCCGGCGATGCTGGGCGACATGGCCTTCCGGCGCGGCATGAATTTGAGGTTTGCGGGAAGCCTGAGTCACCAGGACGTCCTTGCGCTCTATCGCCAGCGCTGCGTGGTGGTTATGCCTGGCCGCCAGGAAACCCTTAATCTGGTCGCCCTTGAAGCCCTTCTCAGTGGCTGTCCAACCGCGATCGCTCCCCATTTGGGCGTTGCCAGGGCTCTTGATGAGATCTTTCCTGGTATCCCCCATTTGCGGATCCCCATCGAAGAGCCGGTCGTGGCGGGACAACTGATCGCATCCTTGCTTCAAGACTATGACGAGCGCCGGCGCCAATTGGTCGACTGGGTCAACAAAGCTAAGCCGGCGGTCCGCGGCAAGACGTTGTCCGAGATTTATGCTTCGCCGAGCAGCTGCGACCCTGCTGCTCGCACTCAAGCCGCCGGGGCGACGCGCTGGCATCTTGACCAAGCAGTGCGGGTTGCGACCCGTGTTCCGGTCAGGGGTCTCGATACCGATGACGTTGCGGTCGCGGTGCCGGAGGTGCTCGGTCCGGCCAATCCACCCTTGCAAAGGCGGAAGACGACTGAAGACGTCATCGGCCTTTTTCGCCGCTGGAGCGGGGATGTTTCGGCTTGGCTTGAGGTGTACAAGCAGTTGGCCGCGACGCCCGACCTTTCGCCCGAGATTGCCGATTTGAAATGGCAATTTCTCACCCTCCATCACCCGCGAATGTCGTTGGATCGAGTACGCCGTTTCCGCGAGTTGGCGCGAATTGAGGTCCTGCGCGGAAGGCCGCTGATCGCCACTGCTTACGAGCTGCGAGTGATGCGCTGGCTGGGGGAAGACCATTTTAAGGCCCTGCCTTGGGTGAAAGAAGCCTTGGTTGGTGCTGGGTTCAACCAGGAAGCGCAGGTCGCAGAACTGATGTTCGGAGAAGGGCGGCCGCACGACAGGGACAAGGCTATTTTCGAATACCTTCGGGGCAGAACATCAACAATGATGGCTCTCCCCCCACCCGAATTCGAGCGTGCCTTCGACGGACGAAAGGGCAAGGGCTACCGCGTGGCGGCCGTCGTATCTCTCTACGATGCCGCCGAGAAACTACCCCGCTTTCTCCGAGCACTGACGAGCCAGGGGCTATTCAAGGCCGGGCGGATGGAAATAATCCTGGTCGACAGCGGCTCGCCACGCGACGAAGGCGCTGTTGTCCAGGCGGTACTGGGCGAGCAGCCCGAACACCTGCTCTATGTTCGCACGCGTAATCGCGAGACTATTCAATGCGCATGGAACCGTGGCATTGCCCTGGCGCGGGCTCCCTATCTGTTGTTTATCGGCGCCGACGAGGAAATGCGGCCCGACGCTCTTGAGCTGCTGGTCGATGAACTCGACAAGAATGATGCGGTCGACTGGGTGCAGGCCAGCGCCGTGGCCTTGGAGGTCGATCCGCGGGGGGTCTACAGCGGCGACGCCAATCTCTTCGACCGCAAATGGGTCGATGGCGATGCCCTGTATCTCGACACTGCCTTTGTCGGTCATGTCGTCGGAGTGTATCGCAAGGCCCTGCATGATCGGGTCGGCCTTTACGACCCTACGTTCCGCGCCGCCGGCGATACCGAGTTCAAGATCCGGGCGCTCCCCTATATGCGTGTGCGCAGTTTGCCGCTGGTTCTCGGCCGCTATGTCAACTATCCGGAAATCCGAACAAGCGCCAATTGTTTCGCCGAGATCGAGGACCTGCGGGCATGGTATCTGCATCGTACGCCCGCCGGCATGCGGTATGCCTTCGGCGAGCGCCACCCCAGAGACATCGGGGGCCTGTTGGCTTCGACCCTGCAGCATCAGAAGAGCTATCTCGGCCATGTCAGCAGCGATGCCGATCTGGCGATTCTGGCGGCCGACCTGCTGGCAGAAAAGGACCCGTCCTCGCCGATGCTGCAATATCGCGAGGGCAGCCTGGCTCTGCAGCGGCTATGGCGGCGGGCCGATCTGCTGCTCGGCGACTGGTCGATCGGTGAGGCCCAAGGCATTTCGCCGGAAGCGATGGAAAAAGAGGTGCTGGCGATCGGCGCCGCGGTCAACCAGATCGCCAGGCATCACGGCCGGCTTCGGGGTCTTGGCGTGGCAGAGGACTATCATTTCTTCAACGATAATCGCTGCGAGCAGCATTCTTGGATATGGAAGTGACGCCTGTCGGCAACTCAGGTTACTCCTGCTGAACCGGCGACACGCTTGTAGAAGTTTGCCAACCGGGGGGTGTGGCGGTCGACAAGGAACCGGGCACTGCGTTCTCTTTCGACACGCTGAGCCCGCAGATTGAAGAGTTGCCATGCCAGATCCTGACCGAAAAGGATCCGGGCGTCGACCGGCCGCGCTCCATAACGACGACAGAGGAAACGCTGAAGTGTGCACTCGCCGTTCATGATCACCGGCAGGCCGGCCGAGATGAAGTCGGAGAGGCGGGACGACCCGCTGGCCCAGATCGGATGCCCCAACTGGTCGGGGTTCGACTGGAAAAGCAGCGTGGGCGAGAGGCACAGCCCAAAATCGAATTGGGAAAGCTGCCGGCGCAATTCGGAGAATGGAGTGTACGGATGGATGTGGCAGCGCTCCGGGTGGATCGCGACGAAACCTTCGTGGAGCTTGCGGACCTCTTCCTCGGAGGCTCCCTGCAGTAAAGGGGAAGGATAGATATGAAAATGAATCCCGCTCTGCACCAGCAACCGGGCGATCGTGTAATAGTCCATTCCCTGCGGGTGGGGTATGTGAACCTCTCCCACGGAGACGACGGTCAACGGGCCTGAAGGTTCACCTCTGAGGGGGGGCATTTCCACGCCGTATTCCGGGAACCACACCCGCGGAATGCTACGGGCCCGTTGTCGGGTGGCTGGTGTCGCCGAGGTTTCGAGATCACGGCAAACCAAACCGTCGGCCGCAGACAGGGCCGTCAGTTGGCGGAGCGCCGAGGCGATGCCGGCGACAGCATAAACTGTATCGAAGAAATCCAGGACGACCGGTCCGGGGTGCGCCATGGCCAGGGCTGGAGCAAAATCGTCGCCCCAAATCATGAACAAATGATAACAAAGCGGCGAATAGCCAAGTGCCATAGACAGCCCTTCGCCGGCGGACGTGAACTGTTTCCAATCGGAAAAAAACTGGCCAAGCTCAATATTCGGCTCTTTCTGGTATAGGAGGGTGACTCGGAAGCCTAAATGCTTTAGTGCACCAGCCATCAACGCATGGCGTGTTCTGGGGTCCACGCCGGCGAAGACGATATGATTGGGATCCGCCGCGTATTTCGTCCTTTCCGGAAATCCGGCGATGCTGGCCTTGACTTTGGCTCGATAGCTGGCAACGGCTTTATCCGTTTCTCCTTGGGCGTAATAGGCTGTCGCCAAGTCGTCATGGATGCCGGCCAAGTCAGGGCGCCAAGTGAGCGCCCAATCAAAAAGTGTGATTGCCAAGGGCGTGTTGCCGCGGGTCGCTGCAACCCGCCCGAGTAGCCAAGCCGCATCGGCGTTATTGGGTTGGGCTCGAAGCACCGCTTCATATGCGGCGGCAGCTTCGTCCAGATCGCCCTGCCGGTGAGCCGCGATGGCCAGTGTCAGTAGATCTTCGACCGCAGCCATGAAACTCCCATTGCCTTGCGGCTATCCAACAAATAAACGCTGCTTCGTGGATCTGGAGGCAGCAATAGCGGTGAGTGTAGACTTGACGAAGCTTAACGCAATATTAATTTCTCGCTTGTAGAGAATTTATTGTTGAGGATGCGTCGGGCCCCCTCCAGAGGGGCAAGCGATCTAACCCTTGGCCCGCCTCTTCCAGGAAAGGCTTTGTCGTGAATAAGGATGTGCGCTCACGACTGCGGGATCTGCCCTCGCCGGAACCGACGGCGGGCGTGGAAGTATATCGCCGTGAGCGTGAATTGGCGCTGGCTGCCTCCGCTGAAAAGCGTGCCAATTATGATCGTTTTTGCGCCTATCAGCCTGGAGCACCCGTCGATTTCCTCCCCGTCAAGCTCGACATGGAAAACGTCAGCCGCTGTAACTTCCGCTGTACGATGTGCGTTGTCAGCGAATGGGAGAAGGGGCGGCGGAGCCACGACATGTCGTTGGCTCAATTCAAGGCGCTCATCGATGAGCAGATAGGACTGCTGGAGATCAAGCTGCAAGGCATCGGCGAGCCCCTGTTGCAGGGGGCCGACTTGTTCGAAATGATCAAATATGCTCGGGCTCGGCACATCTGGGTTCGAACCACGACGAATGCCTCTCTGCTACATCTTCACGATAACTACAGGCAGCTGATCGATGCGGATCCGAACGAGGTGCAAGTATCGGTGGATGGTGCGGACAAAGTGGTTTTCGAGTCCATACGCCGCGGATCGAACTTCGAACGGGTCGTGGAAAACTGCAAGCTCATCAACGGCTATTGCCGTGAACGAGGCGTCGCGCGGACCAAAATGTGGACCGTTGTGCAGGAGCGCAATGCCCATCAGTTGAAAGCCTTGGTGAACTTGGCGGCGGAGATGGGGTTCACCCATCAGGCCTTCGCTCTCAACCTTTCTGATTGGGGTTTGAGTGAGTGGCGGACGCTGAACGATCAGGTGAGCGTTCAGGATTCCTTGGATGCCGAGGCGCTTTGGGAACTCATTCCCTACGGGGCTGATCGGGGTGTGGTGGTGCGGTTCTGGAACGTCAACGAGAAGTACCGTCTCGGCGACCGGAGCACGCTTTGTCCGTGGCCGTTCGAGCGGGCGTTCGTATCCTCTGACCTGCGCGTCGTCCCGTGCTGCTACATTGGAAACCCCGATGTCTTCCAAATCGACGAGCCGATCTCGGCCGACGGCGGCTTCTCAGCGATTTGGCGCGGGAAAACCTATGCGGATTTCCGCCGGGCACACCTGGAGGGAGATTTGCCGCCAATCTGCCAAGGTTGCTATTCAATATAACAAGAGTATTAAATCCATAAGAAGCGAAAAGGAATTGCCCTGTGTCTAATGAAAATATAAGATTCTCAGATAAATATTTACCGACGCAGAAGGAATATAGCTGCCAATATAGCAGTGATAATTATATTGTGGATTTATATAAAAGTATCCTTCGTTCGAGCGGAATCGACGGTAACGAACTTCCCTTCGATCTTGAGCAGTCGGATCTTTTTACGATTGAAGAAATGGGGTCGAACCCAATCAGCTTGCGCTTCTTCCAGTTCCTGCTTCGGGTGAGCCGGGCGAAACGCGTGCTGGAAATTGGCTCCTTTATAGGAGTCTCTGCCATGGCGTTCGCGCAAAGCTTGCCTGAAAATGGGAAGGTTATCACCATTGAAAAATTTAAGAATTTCGCTGATATTGCACGTCGAAATTTTAAGCGCAACAAACTTGATGAAAAAATAGATCTTCTTGAGGGTGACGCATTCGAGATTTTGGGAAAACTAAAAGGAAGGGAACAATTCGATTTTATTTTTATCGATGGGAACAAGGAAAAATATAGACATTATATGGAGGTATCTATTCCTCTGCTCTCGCCTGGCGGCATTATAGCGGTCGACGATTGTTTTTTTCATGGCGATGCGCTGAATGTGAGCCCGATTACCGAGAAGGGGAAGGGCAGCAAAGAAGCCCTTAATTTTTCGGCCACGCTCAGCGGCTGGATCCGAATTGCGCTGCCGATTTCAAATGGCATTTTGCTGCTGACGCGGGAATAACGGCCACGGGTGGAAAGTCGCGATAGCAACATCCGACGATGTCGAGGGCGGCCACGCCGTCGTCGGCAGTTGCCAAAGTGTCGTCGAGGGATCCAGACCTCATCCATTCCAGGAATGCCGTTGTCTCGGCATAGAATGTGCTGTCCTCGTCGGCGAATGTCTGACTGTTCCGTCGGTCATCGCCGTTCCAGAACCAACGGTTCACGAATTCCAGTTTCTGCGGTCCGTAATTTCCGCCTCTGCCGGTCAACAAGGCAATCCCATCGGAGCCGAAAATTTCGATGGAGAAGAGGTTCTTCCATGATGTCAAACCGACGTCGATCGTCACGTCCACTCGGCCGACTTGCAGGCGTAGCGAACAGTTGTCCTCGACATCGGCGTCCCAGAATCTCCGCGATAACCGGCAATCGACGACTTCCCCATCACCAAGGAGATTTCGGGCCAAGTCGATGAGATGGACGCCCGGGTCGATCAGGGCGCCACCACCGGACCGCGCCTTTTCCAGCTTCCATTCCCGTTCCATCCCGGGTCGGCCGCCATGGGCCATCATGATGCGCGCGCGGTGGATCTCGCCAAGCGCGCTCTGTCTGAGGAGCTGGCGGAGCGCCACCACGCCGGGCAGGAAGCGGAAGTTGAAGCCGGCACAGAACTTGCGGCTTGCCGAGCTTGCCCGGCTCCGGATGGTTCTGGCCTCGGCAGGGTTGAGGCCCATGGGCTTTTCGCACAGGACATGGGCATGGCGGTCAAGGGCCCACAGGCAAGAGCGGTAAGCCAGATCGTGCGGGACCGCGATGAAGACGGCATCTAACTGACCTGCGGAGATGTCCTCCAACTCGGCGATGTCGGAGACGAATTGGCAGCCCTCCGCGCCCAGTGCCTGGCGTCGTGCCGGGTCGGGCTCAACGGCAAAGGCGATCCGGCATCCCAGGTCTCGCGCGATGGCAAAGCGTTTGGCGCCAATGAGTCCAAGGCCGATAAAGCCGACTGTCGTCATCGATTGTCGAGCCTGCGCAGTTTGAGGAGGTCACGCGTTGCATATAGATCCGGGTTTCGGTAATCGTCGCGGACGTGGATGAAGCGTCCAGTGATGTGAGCGGCGGTCTCTCCTGCCAAGAAAACCGTCAGATTCACAGGTTCGCCGATATCAACGACCGCGCGCACTGGGCCGTCGTGGCTGCGGATCTCGGCCAGCATGTCGGTATCGACACCGCCCGGTGCGACGATGTTGACGGTCACTCCGCTCCCATCGATTTCGTCGGCCACTGTTTCGGTCAGGCGTACAAGTGCCGCCTTGGACACTCCATAGGGTGAGAACATTGGATTCGAATAGGCCCCACCTCCGCCGGAGAAGTTGATGATGCGCCCGAAACCCATTTCCTCCATCGGCCGCAGCGACCATCGCATGAAGTTACATGTGCCCAGCAGGTTGATCTGCAGGACCTCGTTCAACGCGCTCATCGAGCAGTTGCGAAAGGGGCCCCACGGACCGACGATGGCGGCCGCATTCACCACGATTTCCGCCGGTCCTTGTTCGGCCGCGACCCGTTCCAGGACTGCCTTGGCAAAACTTTCGTCCGCGACCGAACCCACGTGGCCCTGCGCCCAGCCGCCGGCATCGCTGATTTCTGTGGCCGTCCGAAGGGCGTTCTCAGACTTTGAAATGACGTTGACTTTGGCGCCCAGCCGCCCGAATTCCAGAGCGATGGCCCGGCCGATACCGCGGCCGCCCCCGGTCACCACCACGCGGCGGTTATTGAGGAAATCGCTCACCGCGACGCTCGCAGCTTGTCATCATTGTCGTAAACGTATGAGGTCTCGTGCTTTTCACCAATGGCCTCACGATGACGGCGAAAGGCTTCCGAGGCCAAATAGGGGATATGGGGGCGATTGCCCGACGACACGGCATCGTCGTCGAAACGGTACGCCGGATTGCCAACGTATTCGTAGGCAAATTCATGGAGCTCAAGCAACCGCTCTGTGGGGACGGCCGACAGATTGCATCCAATTGCGTGGTAATACAGGAACTTACTGAAGTCCATGTGGTCGTTAACTTTCCCCAGCTGCTTCGCCGTATGCCAAAGAGGGCTGTCGGGATAAGGAACAAGGATGGAAAATGCGTTTTCGTCAGCGCGTAATTCACGGGCGAAGTCGATTGTTTCCATTATCTGTTCTTCGGTTTCTCCCGGCATCCCCATTACGAACGAAGCGCGCACCCTCCAATCGTAGCGCTGCAACAGCCGCATCTTCTCCAGCATATGGGCTTTGCTCTCTTTCGGCCCCTTGCCGATTTGGCGAATGATCTGTTCGTTGCCGGACTCGATGCCGGGCCCTACGTAATTGACGCCACTGGCAAACAGCGCATCGCAAATCTCTGCGTCCACTTGATCAAGGCGCAGCTGCACGCCAATCTTCAGCTTGATCCCTCTATCGACGATGCCTCTGGACAAGGCAAGGACGCGCTTCTTGTTCGACGTATAGGTGTCATCATTTACGAAGACGTTGCCAATGTGCAGTTGCTTTTCGATCATCTCGAGCTCGTCGAGCACGTTGGCAATGTCACGCCAGCGGACAATCGTGTCGGCAGCTCCGCAAAATGAACATTTGCCTGGGCAGCCGCGCGAAAACATCGCCGAAGTCTGCACGCCTTCGACATCCCGAGCGCCATCCGTATATTCCTGATAGCGGAACAAATGTCGCGCCGGAACCGGGCATCTGTTCAAGTCCACCGGCTGGGAATGAGTTTCGCGACGCTCGCTGACTCGGCGTCGGCGTGTCACGGTTTCGCCCTGCCAACCATTCCAGTTGTAAGCGACGCCGACAACCTGCGACGGGGGCCTGCCGGTAAGGACGCATTCTATGATCTGGAGGATCGTCTCTTCGCCTTCGCCGATACAAACAAAGTCGGCTTGGCTGGTTTCCAGTGTGGCCTTCGGCAAAGCACTGACATGCGGACCGCCAAGGATCACGACGGAACGCGGCGCCAGGCGCTTAATGCGTTCCACAATTGCGACTGCCTGGTGGTAAAGAGGTGTCGTACAGGTGATGCCGACGAAAAGCGGGTCGCAAGCCAAGGCCTGATCGACGGTATCCTCGATCGACAGGTCGTCAAGCGCGGCATCGGTGACGCTGACCTGATGGTCAGCCTGTTCGAGAGCTGCAGCAATATAGGCGAGGCCAAGCGGCATGCGCTTCGTGCGCTTGCGAGCCCACTTGTAGCAGAGGCCGTCGGACGGTTGTATCAAGCTGACCCGGACACCCATCTGATGAGCCTCTTCCTGGGAAAATAAGGGTAAGCGGTCCTATCAGGTCATTCTTTTGATAGGAGGAAGATTACACCGTCAACAAATGAAAGAAACGTTAACGTTTCTCCTGCTTTGTAAGCTCACTGAATACTATGCCGGCAAAGTCTACATATGGTCGTCTCCCTGACTGCTCCCGATCAGGTTGTGCCTCCGTATCGGGAGATCACTTCCTCGATCCGCATCGAGTGATAGCCATAGCGTCGGCTGGCTTTTTTGCTGTCGATGATGAACGATCGCCGCCCGGCAGCTTCGACCTCAATGATCGGCACTTTGCGGCCGAGCGACTGCATAAGAAGCTGCAACGCCCGGGCAAGGGGGATTGCGCCGGCAGCGCCCAAAGTGATCATGTCGAATCCCTGAAATGAGGCCGACGCAAGGGAGAGCAGGAATTCGCAAAGATCGTCGACATGAACCGCATTATTATAGGGATGGTCGAGGTTGAAAGCCTTCACCTCCCGCCCCGCTTCGATGTCGGCCTTAACCCTCGTCAGCCAATTGCGACCTGCACCGTGTCCGACGATGCCGGGCAGGCGCAGGGCTAGGCTCGCCATTTCCGTCGCCGATGCGGCCAGCAGCTCTTCACCGATGCGCTTGGTCAAGCCGTAGAGGTCCGGGTCGACGGAGGGGTGGATTTCGTCCAATACGGGCTCTTTGATCTGCCCGAAAGCCGATACCGACGACAGGAAAATGAAGCGCTTCACGTTGGCTCGGCACGACAGCTCCACGAGCTGACGCGTGGCGCAGACATTGTCACGAATTATCGCTGACGCCGTCACACCAGCCTGGGGGGAAGTGGCGGCGCAATGGATCACAGTGGTCACGCTGTCCGGAAGCCGATCGAGAGTGGTCAAATCGGAAATCCGGCACTCCACGTTTTCCATGCCGATGAAATGCTGGAGGGTGGTTCGCCCCACCGCAATCACCGATCGCCCTGCGGAGGCAAGCCTCGCTACAAGTGTCTTGCCGATGAAGCCGCGTGCTCCCGTGACGAGAACGGATTCTCCACCCATCGTCGGGCAGTCCCTTCAAAGAACACCGTCGGCGACTTTCGCCTGGGGCAGATATGCGATATAGGAGCGCCCCCACCAGCCCACATCCATGTGGCGCGCGAATTTGAAGCGGCTGCGCGCCTGGAATTCCAGGAAGGCGCGGGCGACGCCGCGATGCGGCGAGCCCTTGTAGCCGACGAACAGGTCGTCGAGATAGAGAAGGCTCCCTTCCTGCAGTAGCGGTTCAATGAAATTAAATACCGGAACCGCCGATTCGTAGAGATCGCAATCGATGCAGGCAAGCGCGATCTTGGCTTCGTTGTCGAGAAACTTGTTCACCCGCTCCGGGGTCAGAACCTGGTCATAGAAGCCTTTAATCGTGTGTACGCGATCGACATAGACGCCGTGGCGTTCGACGACCGCGCGGAATTCTTCCTCGCTGGTGGTCAGGGCCCCGGCCGTGTTCCACAGGGGATGGCTGGGATTGGACGTCGATTCGGGAAGGCCGGCGAAGCTGTCGAAGGCCCAGAATTTCATGTGGTCGAGGAAGTGCCGCCGCGCTTCGCTCAACGCCATACGGAACGTTCGCACCCGGTGACAGCCGAATTCATGGTAGTCGCCGACCAGCTTGCAGTCCTGAATGAAATCGAACGCCTTGACGAAGAACCGGTATTTCTCGATCTGCCGGTTGGCCTGATTGTAGGCGACTTCGTCCTGCTTGCTCCAGGTCTCGAACGCGGAATGGTCGGGCAGCTTGACCCAGGGCTCGTCCAACTGCGGGCGAGCTAGGGGAAAGGAAGCTTTCGGGGATAGTCCTGTCATCGAATCTCTCCTCGGCTTCAGCCTTTGATCCGGGCCACGGTTTTGAAAGCGTGATCGATGGCGTCATCGATATCGACGTTATAAAGGTAAGCCCCCGCTCGTCCGATCGAGTAAACGCCGTCGGGCATTTCGTCGAGATACCGTTTCGCCCTGGCTTTCTCCGACTCGAACGGCATGGGGTAGAGTTTGTTTTTCTTCGACGGGATCTCGATTGTGATCAGCGAAGTGGGTGCCTTATGCAGGGTGAACTTCTTGTATTCGACGATTCGCGTGAACGGTTCCGCATTGGCGTAATAGCAGAAGTAGACGTGCGGCGGTAAGACGAATTCGGTTGGCATGACGATCTTCAACAATTCCCGCCCGATATAGGGCAGCTCGCCGTAGCATTGATCGAACAAGACGTCCGGTGAGATGGTGCTGACGATCACGTCATAACTCTGCTTTTCGCCGTTCAGCCAGACCGTCTTTTCCGGAATATCGTAGCGCTCGATCTTGGTGCCGAGCAGGACGTTCGCTTCCGCCGTCGCCACCCGGAAGTAATCGTCATAGCCATTGACCGCCACGGGATAGGCGGAAATGGCGGTGTCCCAACAGGCCCGGTCGCCTTCCTTGATGGTCACCCCTTTCGGAGACCAGGTGAAGTCGTCGATCAGCTTGTTGTCGTCGATCATCCACATCTTTTGCGAATAGCCGTCGATGAACTTCGAATAGAGCGTGCGCCCTATCGAGTAGATCCAGTACTCCTCGAAGTTTTTGGCAGCTGCCGCGCCGTTCAGTTTGGTGATGGCGCCAGGAGCCAGGCCGGCGATTTCCTCGCGGCTCAGTCCCATCAGGGCCCCGATGTTGATTTCAGATAATTCGGCCGAAATCTGATCGCGATCGGGCATCACCGCGATATCGTCGCGATGGATCGGGTAATTGTAGAACTGCTGGTCTCGTTCGACATAAGTCAGGAATTGATGGTCCTTGCAGGAGCGCAGCGGAACGATGGAATTCAGGTAACGATAGATGTGTTCGTAGGGCGTGAGGAAATGACGCGGCCCATAGGTATAGGGATGCCCGCCATACCACCGGGTTTTATTGCCGGCACCGAGATACGGCATGGCTTCGACCAAGGTGACATCCCAGCCGCCGAGCAGAGCCAACTGATGTGCCGTCGCGCAGCCGCTGAAGCCGCCGCCTATGATCAGAGCCTTCTTCACTGAATGTCCTCTTCTTCAGCCGTCAATGCGTCATTCGAAAAAAATGAATCCCCAGTCGCCGGTATAGCCCCACTGGCGATACAGCCAGGTCCAAGCTTCCGGAGAGTAGAAACTCACGCAAGTAAGCTGCCAATAAAGCAGGTTGGCCTTTTCCTTTTCATTGCGGAACGACTCGACGCAAAGCCATTTGTCGCGCCGCCCCACCCTTTCCATCTCCTGGACCGCCAACTGCAGGTCGAAGATTTCCAGGTTATGGAAAGTGTTGATCGACAGGACCAGATCGAAACTGTCGCTCGGATAGGGCAGCCGGCGGGCATGGCCGACCTGCAGGAAGGGGCGAACTTCTTCCTTGGCGTTGGCGATGCCGTATTCCGAGATGTCGAGGCCGGCCACCTTCAGGCCGGGAACCGCTTGGGTCAGCTCGTAAAGCAGGAAGGCCTTGCCGCAACCGATATCGAGCACCCGGTCGCCGGCCTTCAGCCCATAATGCCGGGCGATGTCCTCGGCAACGGGGCGCCACCGGCCGTCATAGCGATAGCCGCCATAGCCGAAGCGGCGCTCGCCGTCCCAGTAGTCGCGGCCCCATTGCTTGGCCACGGTGGCGCATTCCGCCTTATCAGCCTCTACCACTCGGGCGACGTAGTCGCGCTTGGTGGCCTTCTGATATTTCCCGAGGAAATCGATCTCGTGCATGGCTCCCTCAGACGAAACAGGCGTGGTCGGGATCAAGCGCCAGAACCTCGTTGATCGCCAGGTTCTTGCCATGGGCCACGCAGTGGTGGCGGCAAGCGACGGACGGATCGAGGCCGTAGAGCTTGCGCCGGTTTTCTTCCGAGAACCAGAACTCGCGGAACGACCGGTCGCGGATGCTGCCCAGCAGGCCGCTTTCGGTATAGGCCTTGTCCTGGCAGGTGTAGACCGCGCAATCGGCGCCGATTACCGTGAGAAACTGCAGGAACGGACAGCTGCTGTACGATTTCTCGAACAGCTCGTCCAACTCATGATAGTGGTCGATGACCGAGAAGCGGCCGTCGTTGAGCTCCTGTCGGGCCCGACGGATCTGCGCCGTCACCGCCGGGGCGAACTCCCGGTGGTACAGGTTGTTGGCGCGCAGATCGTTGGCCACCACGGCGCCCGACAGCTTGACGTGGTTGACTCCGGCCGCCTTCAGCAGCTGGCAGACATCGAACACATGCTCGTGGTTGTCTCGGCCGATGATGAAGCTGATCCCCAGCACGCATTTGCTGCCGCGCACTGAGAAGGCGCGGATATTGTCGAGCAATTTCGAGAACTGGCCGTCACTGATGCTGCGTGCCTTGGCATAGGTGGCATCGTCCCAACTGTCGAGGGAAACGCGGATCCAGGTGCCCCAGCGGGCGAAGGCTTCGGCCATGCTGCCGCGCAGATTGGCGCCGTTGGTCAAGGAGGCGACCCTGACGCCGGCTTGGCCTAGCCGTTCGACCACCCCCGGCAGCGGCTTGTAGAGCAGGGGCTCGCCACCACCGGAGAATGTTACGGCCTTCACGCCCATGGCGATCAGATCGTCGACGATCTCCGCCATCTTGTCCTCAGGGATCTTGTCGTCGAGATTCATCCCTTCGCCAAGCTGCAGCTGATCGGCCCGGTACGCGCAATACCAGCAGGAATGGTTGCAACGGTTGATCGGCTTGATGCGGACATGCACCGGGGCTGCGACCCGGCCGGCGCGCAAGGCTTCGATATGCCCGGCGTATTGCAGGAATTTGAGGTTGCTGTAGAGCGTGGCCATGATCAGGCGCCCTTTTCCTGGCGGTCGAGGAACCGGCGTAGCAGCCAAAGGTCTTCGACGCGCCGGGCATCGTCTTCGGTGAGGATCGGGAAATCTTCGACGGCGCCGTGCAGGCCGGCACCCGCCCCCAGAACGCGTCGATAAATTTGGTTTCGCTTTTCCGCCTGGTCCGGCAGCAGGAAGATGCTGTAGAGGACGATGCCCTCAAGCTGCGGCAATTCGGCCAGCACGCCATCCAACACCATGTGCGAGCCTGGCATGGCGTATTCGGTGGCGCTCAGCAGGTAATGCAGACCGCGCCGGGCGCAGTAGTCGCGGATCACCAGATTCTGCACATGCTGCGGCACCCGTTCGCCGAAGAACGGCCGGCTGGCGATATAGCCGCGGTATCCCTCAGGCATCGAAGCCTCGCGGCAGGCTGAACTGCATGCCGAGCCGGGTCGCCGGGCGGATGACCAGCGGCTCGAAGAACTCACCCAGCCGCTTGTCGCCATAAGGGGCCAGGACAGCCTTGAACCGGCAGTTCATCGACCACCTGGTGCTACTTTCACGGTTGACGCGATTGCCATGCATCAGGTTTTGCGAGAACAACAAAACCGAGCCGAACGGCACGTCCAGGAAGGCGGCTTGGTCAGCGATGGCGCGGTAGAGGTCCTCGGCGTCGCGCCCGGCGAACTCGGCCAACCGGTCCTGCATGGCGCGGTCGGCGGCAGGCGGCATCAGATACATCGACTTGGTGGCGAAGCAGTCGACCAGGGGCACCCACAGCACGACCTCGAAGGGCGAATCGCCCGACCACACATCGGCATGCACCGGCAGCAGCGACGAATCATCGTCCGGCAGCTGGATGCTGAGATTGATCCGCCGCTGCATGGCCAGTTCGTTGCCGGCGATGGCTGCCAAGGCACGCACCGCAAGCGCGTGATAGCGGCGGCGGAACAGCGGGTCGGCGTTCAGCCCCTGGATTACCGCCAGGCGAAAGGCGTTCAGCCGAGCGGGATCCACCTGCCGATGAATGCCGTCGAGGAAAGCCCCATGATCGTCCGGCAGCGGCACTCCCAGACAGGTCGCCGCCCGCTCGGCCGCCAGGGCGCGAATGGCGGTCAGTGCCGCCGGATCCTCGGCGGGAAAGACGGCATGGCCGTGCTCCATGAAGGCCTGGCATAGCCGCGCCTCGTCTTCGCCGAGGAACGACCAGTGGCCGGTCGGCGAGCCCGTCATGCGCGGACCCCGCGCCAGGCGCGACGAATCGCCTCGGTCACTTGATCCGGCTTCAGGCCGAAATTCTCCAGCATGCTGTCCTGCGAGCCGTATTCCTTGGGGAAGGCATCGGGCAGGCCCAACCGCAGCACCCGCGGCAGCGGCAGGTCCGGTTGTTCGGACAAGCTTTCCAGCACGGCGCTGCCCAGTCCGCCCGAACGGATGTGTTCTTCGATGGTGACCACCAGCCGGGCGGGGACGGCCGCGGCGAGCAGCGCCGCCTCATCCAGCGGCTTGACGGTGTGCATGTGGAGGATGCCGCAGGCGATTTCTTCCGCCGCCAGAATATCGGCCGCCTGGATCGCCGTGCCCAGCATCACGCCGGTCGTCACAAGCAGAACCTCGGCAGGGTTGCGCACGACGATCGCCTTGCCGATGCCAAAGTCCTTGCCGGGATCCGAGACGATCGGGTCGCCGCCTTTGGCCAGACGGATATAGATGGGGCCCGGCCAATCCAGCGTCTGCGGCATCAGGCGGCGCATTTCCTCGGCGTCGCTGACGGCCACCACGGTCATGTTGGGCAAGGCGCGCATCGCCGCGATGTCCTCGATGGCCAGATGGGTCGGACCCAGCGGCGCATAGACCACGCCGCCGCCGCTCGAGATCAGCCGCACCGGCAGCTTGTGAAGGCAGAGATCGACGGCGATCTGCTCGAACGCCCGGCGGGTGAAGAACGGAGCGATGGTGTTGAGGTAGGGGATGAACCCCTCCATCGCCATTCCGGCCGCCATGCCGACGAAATTCGCCTCGCTGATGCCTTCCATGAAGAAGCGCTCGGGGAATTGCCGGCGCATTTTGTCCAGCGTGCCGGCGCCGAGATCGGAACCCAGGAAGAGCACGCGCGGATCCCGCTTGGCCAATTCATGGACCATGTCGAGGGCGGCTTTGCGCATGGTCAGCGCCCTCCCAGCGCGTCGTACATGGCGGCGATGTCGGCGGGCGGCAGCTTCGCCTTGTGGTGCCAGTCGGCCTGTCCTTCGGCGAAGGGGATGCCCTTGCCCTTGACCGTATGGCAGATGATCGCGGTCGGCCGGTCGGCCTCCAGCGGCAGGCAGCCGAGCAGCGTCCGCAGCGCGGCGACATCGTGGCCGTCCACCTCGGTCACGGCGAAATTGAAGGCCCGCCATTTGTCGGCGAAGGGTTCCATGTCGCAGACCTCGCGGGTGGGGCCGTAGGATTGCAGCTTGTTGTAGTCGACCATGGCCACCAGGTTGGACAGACGGTGCTTGCCGGCCGACAGGGCGGCCTCCCACACCGAGCCTTCGTTCGTCTCGCCGTCGCCCATGACGACGAAGACACGGTGGCTCTTGCTACGCAGGCGGGCCGCCAGGGCCATGCCGACACCGATCGGCAGGCCGTGACCGAGCGCTCCGGTGGACGCTTCCACGCCGGGGATCTTTCCCGCTTCGGGATGGCCGCCGAGGAAGCTGTCGCTTCTGCAGAAGCGCCGCAGTTCGGCCGCCGGGAAGAAGCCCTTGTCGGCCAGCAAGGCGTATTGGGCCAGGCAACCATGGCCTTTCGACAGGATGAAGCGGTCGCGGTCGGGCCATGTGGGATCGGTCGGGCGGTGGCGCATGACGTCGTCGTACAGTACCCGCAGGATTTCGATCAGCGACATGGAGGAGCCGATATGGCCGCGCCCGCCGCCGTCCAGGGCCTCGACCACCAACCGCCGCAAGGCGAGCGAGCGCTCATCCAGGGGCGGGCTGGCCAGGGGAGTTTCGGGGGTGAACAGGGATGTCATCGGGCCTCACCCATAACATGCCGGCGCAAATGCGTGCGCGCCTTCGCCAGCTGGCCGCGCATGGCCAGGCGGCGATCCTCGGCGCGGCCGGAAAAGCGGCGGTTGTGCCAGCGTTCCGGAAGAAATTCGTTGAGCAGGATCAGACACCAGCGCAGTCCGAACAGCGGATAGGCGGCGTCAAGCCGGCGCGCGAATTCGGCCTCGCCATAGATGCCACGCGCCTGTTCGGCGAAATATCGGCTTAACTGAGGCGGTAAAGCCATTCCCGGATGCTGCATGAAATCGGCCACCAGTTTGACCGGGTCGTCCCAGCCGAAATACTCGAAGTCGATGAAGGCCAGCCGGCCATCCGGCCGGCGCAAGGCGTTGTGGAAACCGAAATCCGAAGGACTGAGGCTCCGCGCTGCGTCGGCCAGGGGCTGGTCGAGCTTCCCGCCGAAGACTAGCCGCGCCGCCTGCTCGGCGCTGCGCCTGGCCGGTGCGAACTCGGCATCCAGAAAGGCGGCGAGGTCCGGCTCGTCGGGCGGCACCTCGGCAAGGCGGTCGGCCCGCCGCGCGATCTGGCCGAGCAATTCTGCGGGCGACAGGCAGGCTTCGCTGGCCGCTGGCAAGGCCTCTGCGTCCGCAGCGTGGCGCAGGGTGTGCAGGCGCTCGGCAAAGGCCAGGGCGGCGTCGATATCGGTGACGGTGGCGCCGGTCACGGCGGTGCCGTCGATCCACTCGTAAAGAGCAAAGCCGGACGCCGAGTCGGCGGCGACCGGGCGCGGCACGTCGGTGACTCCGTGGCGGGTCAGGAAGCTCAGTGCGGTCCATTCCACGCCCAACCGGTCGCGACGGTCGCCTTGCGGCCGGCTGTACCATTTGAGGGCGAAGAGCTGTCCATCGGCCGTCTCGACCCGGTAGAGGCGATTGTTGCCGCCCCCGTCTCGGCGGACGACGGCGACGACGGCGCCGGGCGTCAGCCGCGCCGCCGCCTCGGCCGCAAGCTCGGGCTCAGACTTCGGCGACGCGGCCATGGGCGAAGATCGCATCCTGGATTGCCTGCCAGTTGGGATAGACGGTGAAAGGTCCGGGCGGCGGCGCCTCGCCCTGGGCCAGCAGCAGGCGTTCGACTCCTTCGGGAAAGGCCGGCTCGCGAAACACCTCTTCGAGGTCGTCGATGAAATGGCTGCAATTGAGCGCCGCGATGCGTTCGCACTTGGCATGCCGGGTCGCCTCGAAGAAGACGCGACCAGGGGCCAATCCCAGGCCATCGGCTTCAAAGAAGCCGTTGGCCGCCATCCAGGTCAGCGAGGCATGGTGGAGATCGACCCCGCCGGGGTCGGCTGCCGCGTGACGGGTCTTATGACTGACGACCACCGCCTCAATGCCGCCTTCGCGACAGCGCCGCAGGAAATCGCTGGCTCCGTCCAGCAGTTCGGCTTCGCTCATCCGGCGGCCATAAACTTCCGCCTGCAGGCGGGTCCAGGTCGCCTCGCCATCGGCAAGCCTCCTGACCGCATCCCGGATCTCCCGCTTGCCGCCGGCGAAATCCTCGGGCAGCAGCCGCCATTCCTTGGCGACGCGCAGGAACAGCCGGTCGTAGCCGGCCAAGGTGTTGTCGAAGTCGATGCCGATGCGCAACCGCTCCTCCGGCGTTACCGCAGATGCAGTTCCTGCATGCGCTTGATGTTGAAATACATCGGATTGCTCATTGGGTCCTGAAGCTTGCCGGCCTGGAAGGCCGCCACAAGGTCCTGCACCGCGTCGCGGATCGTGCGCTGGGGTGCGAAGCCGAGTTCGCGCAGGATCTTCTCCGAGGAGACATGGTAGGAGCGCGGATCGTTGGTCGGCACCACCTCGATGCCGACCGGCCGGCCGGTCGCGGCGGCTACGGTGTTGCGGGTCATTTCGGCCAGTTCGCTGACCGTGTGGTTCTTTTCGCCCACATTGTAGATGCGGCCGTCGATCTGGCCGTCATCCCATTGCAAGGCGTCCAGATAGAACCGGCACATGTCGTCGATATGGATGTTGGGCCGCTTCTGATCGCCGCCCATCACCTTGACCTTGCCGAGGTTGACGGCGTGGTTGGTCAGGATGTTGACGATGACGTCGAGGCGTTGGCGCGGCGAATAGCCGCAGACCGTGGCCGGTCGCACGGTGAGGGTGACGAAGCCGGGGGCGCGTTCCTCTTCGAGGATGCGCTCGCAATCGGCCTTGAATCGCGAATAGTCGGTCAGCGGCTCCAGCGGCAGGTCTTCGGTGACTTCCACTCCTTCCTTGACGCCGTAGACAGAGGACGACGAGGCGTAGACGAAACGCCGCACGCCGGCCTTCTTGGCGGCCTCCACCAGCGGCCGGAAGGCGTCCAGATTGATTGACTTGCCCAGATCGGGGTTCAACTCGAATGAAGGGTCGTTGGAAATGCATGCCAAGTGGATGACGGCGTCGCAACCGGTGAGGGCGTCGGCAACGGCCGACGGATCCCTCAGGTCTCCCTTGACCTCGCGTAGCGCGGGGTTGCCGCGCACTGCCGCGAGGACATCGTCGCCGTAGATGTAAAGATCGAGTACCGTGACCTGGTGGCCTTCGGCCAAAAGCTTGGGAACCAGCACCGCTCCGACATAGCCGGCGCCGCCAGTGACCAGAACCCTCCACTGTTTCTTGTTCATTCCCGCCTCTCGGGTGTTGGCCACGCCGCTATTTCAGCAGCGCGGTGATCGATTTCAGAAGTTGCGCCTTTTCCACCGAACGCCGATGTCCGACGATACCGACCTTGATGGCGCCCACGGCATTGCCGACGAAGCCGACAAGTTCCAGCGGGCAGCCGACGGCCACCAGCGGCGAGGTGATGGCGAGGAATGCGTCGCCGGCACCGACGGTGTCGACCACTGATTTGGTGAAGGCTGGAATGCGGGAAAAACCCTGTTCGCCGTGATAGGTGATGCAGCCGTTCTTGCCGTGGGTGACGATGATGTTCGGGCAGGCGACGCGTTCGGCCAGCTTATCGCTGATCACCGATTCGATTTCTCCGTGCTTGTCGGATACGGCCAAACGGGCCTCGGGGGCGTCGATGCAGACATAATCGGCGCGGCTGTACTTGGTGATCAGGTTATAGCCGTGGTTGGCCGAATTGCTTTGCGCGTTGACGGCTAGAAAACGTGCCTTGTCCTGGAGGATCTCGATGGTCGACGGAGCGATCAGGCCGTGGCCGAAATCGGTAACGATGACAACATCGAAGTCTTTGGCCTTGGTGGCCACCAGCGAGTCGAATTTGGACTGCAAGTGGGCCGGCAGCGCGCTGTCGTCAAAGTAATAGGTCTCAAACAGCTTGCGGTAATAGCCGGGGTCGACGAAGCGGCATTTGCGCGTTGTCGGCGCGCCGCAGCGCATCACCGGTGTTAGCCGAACATTGGGGGCCAAGCTTTGGCGGACCATCTTTTCGTGCGGGTCGCCCTTACCCAGGCAGGTCAGCACTTCGACTTCGGCGCATACTCCGGCAACATGGTTGGCGGCGGCGATGACCCCCCCGGCGAATACCTCGCGCTCCGTGAACCGGGTGGCGATCATGTTCTCCTTGGGCGACTTGCCTAAAGGGGTGACGTACTGGTACTCGTCGATGATGGCGTCGCCGACCAACAGCACTTTCAGGCCTGCCATGCTCTCCACCGAGTCGATGATGCGCGGCAGCCAATGTCTTTCCCGACAGCCATGCAGGTAGTCGCGCAAGGCCGGGTCATAGATGTCGAAATAGTGGTTCATCAGCGACGAGGAGGAAAACACCACGCCGTCATCGGTGAAATGGATCCGTCCGCCGTTCTCCTCGACGGCCCGGCGTTCCTCGACGATCATGCCGGTAACGTCTTTTTCAGCCTCGGCATACTCCATGCCCTTCACATAGATGCTGGGCTTCAGCGCCTCGATGACCGGAATGGCGGTGGGGGCGTGGTTGATCACCACGGCGTCCACGGCGGATAGCGCGGCCAGCATTTCGGCGCGCGCCTCGGCGGGAAATACCGGTCGGCCAGGGCCCTTGTTGACGAACGCGTCGGCGGTCACCGAGACCACCAGGAAATCGGCTTCCTTACGCGCCTGGTCGAGATGGCGGAGATGCCCCAGATGCACCAGGTCGAATACCCCATGGCACAATGCGATCCGCTTGCCGTCCTTTTTCAGGCGTGCGACCAGGGCGGCCGCATCCGGAATGCTGCGAAGCTTGCGGTTGTCGCTCACCTGCCAGGACCCAGGAATTTGAACCAGTCGCGGGTCGCCTCGCCAATCCTGTCCACCGTCCATAACGGGGCCTCCTTCCAATCCTGGATGTTCGCCAGCATCCGGGCCACGCCATCCTCGAAGGAGATTTTGGCGCGCCAGTCGAGCATCCGCTTGATCTTGCTCGTGTCGGCAAATGTGCAGTCCGGTTCGCCGGGTCGCTTGGGAATGTATGTGACCTCGCCGCCCAGCAGCTCGACCAGGCGGTTGACGCTGTAGCTGTTGTCCGAGCCGACATTCATCGTTTCCCCGACCACGTCGCTGCGCGCGGCTGCGATGAAGGCTTCCACCACGTCGCTCACATAAGTGAAGTCGCGGGTCTGGGTGCCGTCGCCGACCACGGTGTACGGGTGTCCTGCAAGTTTCTGCGCAAGAAATACGCCAAAGACCGCGCCGTAAGTGCCCGAGGTGCGCGAACGGGGACCGTAGACGTTGAACAGGCGTAGCGCCATCGCGGGCAGCTCGTAGGTCTTGGCCCAGTGCAGCACATAGCATTCGCCGACATATTTGGTCAGGGCGTAAGGATACATCGGCCGGATTTCTGCCGTCTCCGGGGTCGGATAGTCGTCGGGAATGCCATAGCAGGAGGACGAGGCGGCATAGATGAAGCGCGTGACCCGGGCGGCCCGCGCCGCTTCCAGGACCGCCATGGTGCCGTCGACATTGGCCCGATGGTAGGGCAGCGGCAGCTGGATCGACGGGACGATGTCGGCCAGGGCGGCAAGGTGGAAGACCCAGTCTGCGCCGTCGAAGCTTGAGCCAAGATCGCCGCCGACGATGTCGGCCTGTCTTACGATGAGGCGCGGGTTGGCCAAGAAGTCGTTCAGGTTTTCAGGGCGGCCGGTAGCGAAATTGTCGATGACCAGGACTTCGGCGCCAAGCTCGAGAAGTCTGCCGACAAGATGGCTCCCGATGAAGCCGGCTCCCCCTGTGACGACGCATTTCACCATGCGAGAAAGGTCCATCAGACGCAAAATTTAAGACGCTATCGGTCAGAATATTCTTCGACCAACAGCCGCCACCGTGCCGGATTATCGTTAAAGAATTCTTAGGGCCTGGGTAAAAAGCCAAAACCAGTGGGGGAAATGGCCGGTTTTACCAATAATTAAAGGTCTTGCCGTAAGGAGCTGGAAGTGTGTGCGTCCAGTCATCGGTGCTTCCTGCAGCGATGCCGGATGTTGCCAAACTCTGCCTGGTGGGGAAGATCTGACACTCTGAAGTCCGCGAGAGATCCCTCGCTTCGCTCGGGATAACAATGAAAATCGGGGATTTGTCATCCTGACGACGAAGGGGAGGAAGGATCTCTTGCCGGGCTCTTTTGTCGGAATGTCTTCATCAGGTGCAGCTCTCATCCCGAACGCGTCGCCTTGGCGCCTTCGCTGTTCGTAAAGCTCCGGAGCCCAAGACATGACGGCCGATGTTTCCCTTGCGCCCGGTACGATGATTGCCAAGAAGGGCGTTACCTCCGTTTCCTTCGCCCTGTTCGGAACGATCCTTCTGCGGCGCTGCCTGTCGGTTGACGCCGTCTACGAGCGGGCGCTGCATTACGCTCCGGTTCCCGAGCGGCTGAAGGCCCAGGTGGAGTCCTTCGTCCAGCACCGGGTGCTGGCGCAGAACGTGTTGCGGCTGGGCCGTTCCAATGTTAAGGGCCGCACCGGCATTTCCGTCTTTTCCGGTGTCTCGGCCGAGGCCATCTACCAGCGCTTCGCCGCGCCGGCACTGAACCTGCCCGCGTCGATCCGGCCGCAGTTGGTGGAGGCCGAACTGCGGGCGGAAGAGGATCTGGCGGTGGTCAATGCCGACTTCCGGCCGCTTTACGGCGAGGCTCGCCGCCTCGGGCGGCGGGTCGGCGTGGTGGCGGAGACCCACTGGTCGCCGGAGCAGGTGCGGCGGCTGTTGGCCAAGGTGGCGCCGGAATTGTCGTTCGACTTCATCTACACCGCGGCCGGAGCGGGCGTGGCGGAAGCCGGCGGACTGTTTCGCCACTATCGCAAAGCGGAGGGGCTGAGGCCCAGCCAGGCCATTCATTTCGGCGTCGACGACGAAACGGTGGAACAACCGACCGCCGGCATCCCGCTGATGCGCTGCAGTCTGCCCGAGGACCCGTGGAACAATCGCTACGACCGTGAAGCGGCGGCCGCCCGGCTGCTCGGCATGTCCGATCCCGGCTTTCGCTTGCGGTTCGATGGCGGTTTGCGGCTGTTGCGCCGCGTAGCACTTAGCCAGATGGGCATCTCCGATACGCACCACTTGGTCGGTGCCGCGGTCATGGGGCCGATGATGGTCGGCTTCCAGCGCCATATCGAGCGGCGCGTGGCGGAACTCTCCACCGCCGGCCGCCGCGTGAAGGTGCTGTTTCTCGCCCGCGACGGCTACCTGCCGATGCGCGTCTGGAGTGCCGCCAATGCCGGCCACGCCGAATATGTGGAGGTCAACCGTCGCATCGCCATGATCGCCGGTTCGGAAGGCGAAGGCGGTTTCGACCAGCTCAGGGCGCTGATCGGCTCGATGGAGCTGATCGACCGGCACGGCATCGAGCAGATGTTGAAGATCCGCCTGTCGCCGAAAGCCCGGGCGTTTTTCGAGCAGCATGGCACCGGTCAGGTCAAGGGGCAGGAATTCGCCGACAATATGATGCGGCTGGTCGGCCGCAAGACGATGAAGGGGCTGTCCGACAGCCTGCGCGCCGCCTTGATGGAATATCTGCGGGCCAAGCTCGACGGCCTCGCGGATTGCACCGACATGGTGCTGGTCGATATCGGCTATACCGGCAACATCCAGAAAGGCCTGCGCCGCGTCTTCGATATCGAAGGGCTGCCTATCCGCCTGCACGGCATCTACCTGATGCCGCATGGCGAGGCCTTTGTCGATCTGCCCGGAGAGGATACGGTCAGCGGCTATCTGGACGATACCGTGATGACTCCCGGAACCAAGCGCACGGTGATGCGCGACGCGCCGCTGATCGAGGAGTTCTGCTGCGCCCCCGTGGGCTCGACGCGCGGCTATGTCAAGGGCCGCGAAGTGCGGGAGGAGGAGGTGCGCCTTCCGCAGGAAATCGCCTTCTGCCTGGAGCTGCAGGACGAGTGCGTCCGCTACCACGACGCTTTCCGCGCCGCATGCAAGCGTTTCGGCATCGATCCCCTGGCCGATTTCGACACCTACCGGACCTGGACCGCGGCGATCCTCGCGCGTTTCGTGATGATGCCGACGCCGCTCGAATGCCAGACCTTCGGGCCTTTGTTGCATGATGTCAGCTTGGGCACCACGGGGCTGATCGCCACCATCACCACCGCCGACATCACCAACCTCATGGGCGCCCTGCCGTTTCCGGCGGTCTGCAGCATCCACCATCCCCCGGTCTGGCTTGGTGGAAGCTTGACGGCGCATACGGCAGCCGCCGGTTTCTCCTATGCGCTGACCGGCTTTGGCCTGCGGACCGACGATTTCTTCAAGGATGTGGAGGTCAGCGACGTCGAGGCAGTGATCTTGAAAGGCGAGCGTGCCGTGCCCGTGCCGGTGTCGTGCAACTTGACGCCGTTCGGCGACCTGCGCCTGCGCATTCCGGTCCTGCAGAAGGATGGGGATTCACTGGTCGCCCTGCCGTTGAAGGGTCCGCTCACCCGCGGCATCATCCGCTCGCTCATCCTGCAGGGCGGTGCCGACATCGTCGAGGCGGCCACGACCCGATACGGCGAACGCCAGCCGCTCGACGCTCTGCAGGCCCTGCGGGCCGTCCTGGACGGCAACTTTTTCCGCGCGGCCGAGCCGGAGGCCTTCCTGCTGTTGAAAGTTCCAGCCTTCAAACAGGCGGTGAGCGTTTTGACGATGTTGGTGACGCCGTTGTTCGACTGACGGTTCGAAACCGCCCGGCGACAAAGACAGACGCCTCGGAAAATGCGGAAATCCACAAAGCCTGGGGGATCTGCCAGCCCACAGCCCCAGAATAAGCTATCGGCTTGATGGGTGGGCAATTTCCTTTCCCCAGATCTTCTCAGCCGCTGCACTGAAGTATTTGGCGTATCAAGCTGGCGTGTTAAGTAGAAACGCGTATATAAAAATAACAACGCGAAAAAATATAATATTCTGCAAGAAAAAACTATCAGTAATATCCGAATATTAACGAATAAGTAATCAGTAGGCAAATTTTTCCTACCAATGAATACTTACTAGGCAAATTTTTCCCACTAGAAAATGCTTGAATTTCTGTTATTTCTTAACGCAGTATTGTGATGCGTCCACAGGGAAAGTTTCTGCGGGCGACCATCGGGCATCCGGTCTCCTTCGGGCGGGCCAAGCGGGGATTTCCGGTGGAACCGAAACGGACTGCGCCATGAACAAGATGCTTTCAGTCGCCGAGAACAGGCTTGCGGCAGTTCCCTACGCGGGGGGCGAAGACGATGCGTTGCTGGAGCGCATGCGCTCGGACGACGTCGATGCCTATCGCGCATTGGTCGAACGCCACATCGACCACGCCTATGCCGTGGCCATGCGGATCCTGAAGAACGCGGCGGACGCCGAAGATGTCACCCAGGACGCCTTCGTCAAGGCGTGGATTAATCGGCGCCGGTGGGATGCCGGGCGCGCCAAGTTCAGCACCTGGCTGTACCGGGTGATCGTCAACCGGTGCATCGACTTGCAGCGGTCCCCCAAGGCCGAATGGCTGGATGATGTGGCCGAGCCGGCGGCCGAAATCGCCGACGCCGTAACCTCGATCCATCAGCGCCGGGTCTATAGCCGCCTCGAGGACGCCCTGCACCGCCTGCCGACCCAGCAGCGGGTGGCCATCGTCCTGTCGTATTTCGAGGACATGAGCAATCTCGAGATCGCCGAGGTCATGGGCGCCAGCGTTAGTGCGGTTGAATCCTTATTGAAGCGCGGACGCAAAAGATTGCGCGAATTGCTGCGGGCGGCGGAGAAGGAAATCCGCACCGGTCTGGGCGAGTGACAAAGAAACAAAAATTTTGCGCCCGGTTTTCGCGTGCCGTCCGTTTCAATGCTTGAGAGGGCAACCATCGAGCCCTTCTCCACCCTTCTCCGAGGGTGTCGGTAACGGCCAATAGGAGGTCAGCATGCCCGTGATTTCGACAAACAACGCGGCCAATGCCTCGTTGAACTACCTGAATCAGAACTCGTCGCAAGAATCCAGCCAGCTGGCCAAGCTGGCCAGCGGCTCGCGCATCGTGCAGGCGTCCGACGACGCCGCCGGCCTGGCCATCGGCACCCAGCTGCAGGCCAATGTCACCGTCTACC
>JAJYTF010000013.1 GCA_021793155.1 Pseudomonadota bacterium
CGGCCAGCGAGGCGACGCCTTCCTGGATGCGGGCGCCGCCCGAATCGTTCAACCCGATCACCGGCGCGCCGACCTTCAGCGCATGGTCCATGATCTTGCAGATCTTTTCGGCATGCGCCTCCGACAGTGAGCCGCCGAACACCGTGAAGTCCTGGCTGAAGACGAACACCAGCCGGCCGTTGACCGTGCCGTAGCCGGTGACCACGCCGTCGCCGGTGATGGCCTGCTTGTCCATGCCGAAATCGGTGCAGCGGTGTTCGACGAACATGTCCCATTCCTCGAAGGAATCGGGATCGAGGAACAATTCGATCCGCTCGCGCGCCGTCAGCTTGCCCTTGGCGTGCTGGGCTTCGATCCGCTTTTCGCCGCCGCCCAGCCTGGCGCGGTTCCGCTTTTCGTCGAGTTGGCGAAGAATTTGCTGCATCGTTTCCCTCTCCCTCCCGGCGATGCCGGACCGCCATCACTTACTCACGGACATTGCAAACCTTGCAACTGCCTCTTTACAAAAAAAGGCGAGGTTGCAAAGGTGATTGCAAAGCCTGCCAGCAAATTTGCAAATCTTGCGAAGGATGAACTGCGATGGCCGACAAGCTGTTCCTCGGCTACAAACTGCGCCGCCTGCGGGAGCAGCGGAAACTGAGCCAGGCGGCGTTGGCCGGGCTTCTGGAGATTTCGCCCAGCTATCTGAACCAGTTGGAGAACAACCAGCGCCCCTTGACCGTCTCGGTGTTGCTGCGCATCACCAAGGTGTTCGACATGGAGTTGTCGGCGCTGGTCGAGGACGACGACGCGCGGCTCGTGGCCGGCTTGCGTGAAGCGCTTAATGATCCGGCCCTCGGGGCGGGGACGGTGGGGCTGGCGGAATTGCGCAACGCCTCGGCGGCTTCGCCCGAACTGGCCAAGCGGGTTCTGGCTCTTTACCAGTCCTATCAGCACCTGCGTGAGCGCCTGCAGTCGGTGGCCGATACCCTGCCCAGCGGCGACGACCTGGAGGTCTGGAACCCCCCGCGCTTCCCCTACGAGGCCGTCCGCGACTTCTTCTATTACTGTAACAACTACTTTGATCCCCTTGATCAGGCAGCAGAACGGCTTTACGAGGCCGAAGGCCTGCGCTCGGCGGAACTGGAGCGTGGCCTGATCGACCATTTGAAGTCTCGGCACGACGTCCGGGTACGCCTGGTGGCGGCCGAGGCGGGGGGGAGCATGCGGCATTTCGACCACGACTCGCGCACTCTGTCGCTGTCGGCGCTGCTCAACCCGTCCAGCCGTTGCTTCAATCTGGCGCATCAGGTCGGGCTGCTGAGCTGCCGCGACATCATCGACGAGATCGTCGCCTCTGCCCGCCTTCCCAGCGAGGATGCACGTTCCATCTGCCGGGTCGGCCTGGCCAACTATTTCGCCGGGGCGCTGGTCATGCCCTACCGCGCCTTCGCCGAGCAGGCCCGGCTGCTCCGCCACGACGTGGAGCTTCTGCAAAGCCGGTTCGGCGCCAGCTTCGAGCAGGTCTGCCACCGTCTCAGCACCCTTCAACGGCCCGGCGCACGCGGGGTCCCATTCTACTTCGTACGGGTCGACATGGCCGGCAACATCACCAAGCGCCATAGCGCCACCCGCTTTCATTTCACCCGGTTTGGCGGGGCCTGCCCGTTATGGAACGTCCACGAGGCCTTTGCCCATCCCAGCAAGATCCTGGTCCAATTGGCCCGCATGCCCGACGGCGTGGCCTATGTCTGCGTCGCCCGCACGGTTACAAAGCGGGGCGGCGCCTATCTGCGGCCCGACCGCCACTTCGCCGTCGGCCTGGGCTGCGAGACGGCCTATGCTTCGGAAGTGGTCTATTCCGCAGGCCTCGATCTGGCCGGCGAGCAGGCCGCGGTACCGATCGGCGTGAATTGCCGGGTCTGCGAGCGGCCCGACTGCCAGCAGCGCGCATTTCCTCCTATCGGTAGCCATATTACCGTTGATGAAAACAACCGCAGCTTCGTTCCGTATCTCTTTGATTAAGCGCATGAAACGGCGGTGTTGATCGGCGCCGACGCTCACGGGCGGGGCCGGGTGAAAATCGCACCAGTAGAATTTTGAATTCGAAATATGCCATAAAATGGCGCAGTGGATGGGGTCTCGGGCGCCGTGACGGCGCACTGACGTAACAGGTAAGGACTGTCTCCCCAACCGTCTTCCCCGATCGGGAAGGAGCGAGAGGGTGTTCGTGCCGCGTTTGGTCGCCAAGGCATTGCCGGGCTGGTTGGTTGCCGGTTCCCTGTTGGGTGCCGCAGCCTGTTCTCCGATCGACCGGACCCTTGACGTCGCGGCCGGCCCTGCTGGGGCCGAGGGCGTGATCGACTTCGGCCTGGCCATGATCCAGGATCGCTATCTTGAGCCCGTGGTCATCGGGGATATCGCCTTCGAAGGCATGCGCGGCCTGTCGAAAATCGATGCGGCCGTGACCATCGACCGTCCGGAGCCGCGACACCTGATATTGTTCTATCGGAAGGAAATGCAGGCGGAATATACAGCCCCGGCCGATGATGACGCCGATGGCTGGTCCCGCCTGATCGTGGCGGTGAGGCACGATGCTTCCGCTGTTTCGCGCCAACTGCGCGACGCCGACGACGACATCTTTTGCCAGGCCGTTCTCCGCGCCAGTCTGGCCAGGCTCGACCGGTTCTCCCGCTACGTAGGACCAGACGAAGCCCGCCGGCGACGAGCGGTGAGGGACGGTGCAGGCGCGGATCCCGAAGATGCTGCTTCGCCCGCGGTGACCATGAGCCTGGCCCGCGGCGTCGCGACGATCGGCATTTCAACCTTTAGACACGGCACCGCAGATAGGGTGGCCAGAGACCTGGTGGAAGCCGAGGGCGCTCCGGGCTTCAAAGGGGTAGTCTTGGATCTGCGGGGCACACCGGGCGGGCGGTTGGACGAAGGGGTGGCCGTCGCTCGCCTGTTCATCGATCACGGCTCGATCGGTCTGACCCGCGGCCGCAACCCGTCTTCAATCCAGATCTATGACGCGATACCCGGCGAACCCGGCAAGATTATGCCCCTGATCGTTCTGGTCGACGGCGGTTCGGCTTCGGCCGCCGAAATCTTGGCGGCCGCACTCCAGGATTCGGGGAGGGCCGTGCTCGTCGGCACCAATACCTATGGCAAAGGCACCGTCCAGACGGTGATCCGCATGCCCAATGACGGGGAAATGACCCTCTCCTGGGCACGCTTTTACGGCCCGAGCGGTTATCCCCTGCACGGGCTGGGAGTATTGCCGACGATCTGTACCGCCGACGACGCTGCCGACCCGGCGGCTCTCCTCGCCTCGGTTACGAAACCCCATCCGGCGGTGGCCGCCAATATCGCGGTCTGGCGGGCTACTACTATCGACGAAACGGCGCTCCGTGGACGCCTTCGGGCTGTGTGCCCGGCCGGGCGGCACGGCCATGCGTCAGGCGATCTGGCCGTGGCCCGGGATCTCATCAACGACCAGAGTCTTTATCAGCGGGCCCTGGCCTTGACTGCGCCCGTGGCCGCCTTGGCGACCACGGCACTGGTGACACCGCGACGCTGAGCCCGAGCCACCCGATACGGCGTCAGTCCGACGGCAATTCGGCGACGGACGGAGCCGAGCCGAATTCCACCCGAACGTTCAGCGTCCGTCCCTCCTTCATCGCCGAGCCGTTCCAACCCCGATGAACCGGCGTGAAGGCCGGGTCACTGGTCATGGTGGCGCTCAGTTCAGGATGCGGATTGCTCGGAGTCGGATAGATCGGCGACAGCTTGATATTTCCGTAACCCAGCAGCTCAAGCTGGCGCTGAAGCTGCGCCTGGCTTATCACGCCAGGGACGGTGACGACGACGCGCGGCGTTTCAGTGAGAAGTTCCGCGCCGGCCGCCGCCATTGGCAGACTACCGGCGAGAACCACCGCCATTGCCGTGCTGGCGGCGAGGGTCCATAAATTGCGACTTGTTGACATGGCGACCATCCTTTCTGTCGTAAACATGCAACTTTGGTCGAGTCAACGCTCTCGATAGGCCACGTATTATATGACGCCAATAGGGTGAATTGTGTCTGAAATAGCGCAATGCACAATTGTGTTGGGGGCATGGTGGCCATCGGCAGCCTTCGGCTCCCGCACTGTATCCGCCCTGCCAGATCTTCTTGATCGAAACGGAGGGGAAGGGGGTTCCCCTATCATCTTGCGCCGCGAACCCGTGTTCCCTGACGCATGTTTGGCAGACCGGAACGAGATCCGGAGGAATGCCATGGCGCAAGATCTTACAGGCAAGAGGGTCGCCATCCTGGCGACAGATGGTTTCGAACAGAGCGAACTGACCGAACCCAAAAAGGCCCTTGAGGGCGCGGGCGCCCAGGTCGAGGTGATTGCCCCGCATGGCGGGCAGATCCAAGGGATGCGGCATCACGACAAGGGTGAAACCTGTCCGGTCGACCGGACTCTCGACCAGGCCAGTCCCGACGACTACGACGCGCTGATGCTACCGGGCGGGGTGGCGAACCCCGACCAGTTGCGCATGAACCCCATGGCGGTGGATTTCACCAAAGCTTTCTTCGAGGCGGGTAAGCCGGTGGCGGCCATCTGCCATGGACCATGGATGCTGGTCGAGGCCGGGGTGGTGCGTGGGCGCCATGTCACCTCCTGGCCGTCGCTGAAGACGGACTTGAGGAATGCCGGCGCAGAGTGGAGCGACGAGACCGTGGTGACCGACCATGGTCTGGTGACCAGCCGGCGGCCCGACGATCTGCCGGCCTTTTGTCCGAAGATGATCGAGGAATTCGCCGAGGGGAGACAGGGAACTCGGGCCGCGCAATAGACCTTCGGAAAATCCCCGCCGCCATGCCTTGAACCGCTCTGGCGGCAGGCCACACTTATGGGTGACCGTTCTCAGCGGAAGCCAAGAGGTGCCTTCATGTCGGCGTTACGGATGATGCTCGGAGTTGGTGTGGTGCTGGCTGCGGCGGCAGGTGTTTCCGGCGCCGTTTCGGCGCGCGAGGGGCCGCCGTCCTGCGGGGCGGTCAACTTCCGGCCGGTGGCCCAGGGCATGTCGGAGGGCACCCAGGATGCGGGGATGTATCACTCGCGCTTCGGTAAGATCGTTTTGCGGGCCGAGGTCAAGGGCGGCCAGGCGCAGAACTACTACATCGAACTGAATGGCAAGCGCCCGGCGCCGCTGCCGGGCGCCTTGCCGGCTTCGGTCAATCCCTGTCTCAACTCCAAGCATGTGAAGACACCGGCGCCGTCGGCCGGCGACCACTGCATCGGCGACCGCTTCCGCGTGGTCCTTTATCACTCCGGCAAGACCGAATACGTGATGCTGTTCGGGTTGCAGGGTGATACCTGGAAGATATGCAGCGCCTCGAAGCTGTAGGGAGGGTCTTTCTCCACATCGCGAAAGCTTTGGGCTAATCTCGTCTCATCTGCGGTTCTCATTTCTCTGCACGATGGTCGATGGCTGTCTACGTCAATAAGTTGCGGCGCCGTTTTGGCGGCTTGATGCTCTGCCATTTGTTGGCGGATACGGAACAGGAACTGCACGCGATGGCGGTCCGACTCGGCCTCGATCGTTGTCTGTTTCAACCGGGCGACTTGCCTCATTACGATATTTCGCCAGGCAAGCGCGCCTTGGCCTTGGCTACAGGCGCCGTCGAGATCGACCGTCGCCAATTGGCCAAGTTGATTCGCTGCTATGACCAGCGCTGAAAACGCCGCGCCAGTACGGCATCGAGCGACAGGGCGCCTGCGCCGCGGCTGAGCAGAACAAGGAGCATGGCCACCCATTGAACGTGGGTCGGCCAAGCCTGGGGATAGACAAAGAGCTCGATCACCGTCGTCATGCCGAGCAGGACCAGCGCTGCGCCCCGAGTGGCGAAGCCAAGTACCAGGAGCACCGGCGTGGTAAGCTCGATGGTCGCCGCCATCGGTGCCGCCCAGTCCGGTGGGATCAGCGGCACGCGGTAGTCGTCGGCGAACAATTGCAGGGTGGCGTTCCAATCGGCCAGCTTGGTCTGGCCCGAGTTCCAGAAGACGGTGGCCACGGCGAAGCGCAGCGGCAGCGCCAGCAAAGCATAGGGCACGGCATCAAGCCGAGTGATCAGACGTTTCACCAGAGCAACCATCGGACGTCTCCTGGAAACAGCCGGCCGCGAGATGTTCGGCCAGTAAGGCCAAATGGGCCGGCGACGGCTCGGCGGTGAAGCGGTCGGTCTCGAACAGCGACCGGGTGAACGCGGCGGCTTCGGCGTCGAGCGGCCGCACCGCCACCTCTCCGGCCAGCCGATGCACGGCCAGCCAACGGGGCGCCGGGTCAACCCGCAGGCCGTGAAAATCCTCGGCCAGCACGGCGCCGCGGATCGCCTGGACCGGCCAGTTCACGGCGATCAGGCTGAACGACGGATGCGGGCGGAGGGGCAGGGCGGCGCGGGCGGGTTCGAGCGGCGGGATGTCGGCGGCGCTTGCGGCGGCGAACACCGCCCATTCCAGCCGGGCGACATCGGCGAGATAAGGCACAGGGGCGGCCGGTGCGAAGCGTTCGAGGAAGCCCGCCAACGAGCCGCCCCAGTCGTTCAGGCATCCTCCCGGCGGCGGGTGCCGGCGGGCGAAGGCCAGGGCCGCCGCTTCGAAGAAGGCGTCGCCGACCAGGCGTCCCACCGCCGGGAAGGTCAGCCGCAGGGCGGAGATCAACACCTGTTCGATGGTGTTGCGATGAATGCTGAGCCGTTCCGGCCCCTCGACGATCCACGCCTCCGCCTGGCGGTCGCCGTGCAACAGTGCGCCTGCCATGGCCGCCTGGATCTCACGCAGCGTCGGCATGACGGACCTCGTCGAGCAGCGCCTGGGCGCGCGTCGCTTCTGCGACCAGGGCGGGCAGCGGGGGGATGTGGTTGTCTCTCTCGATCAGCGTCGGTATCGGGCCGAAGCGGCGGAGGGCTCGGCGGTACAGGCTCCAGACCGCCTCGCAAACGGGCGAGCCATGGTCGTCGATCCGGATGGTTTGGTTGCCGAACCGCCGGACCGAGTGGCCGGCGAGATGGATTTCGCCGACGATGCTCACGGGAATTGCCTCCAGATAGGCGTCGGCATCCCATCCGTGGTTGCGGGCGCTGACAAAGACGTTGTTGACGTCGAGCAGGACGCCGCAGCCGGTGCGTTCGGCGGTGGCGACAAGGAACTCCCGTTCGGGCATGGTCGAGTGGCGATAACGCAGGTAGCTCGACGGGTTCTCGATCAGCACCCGCCGGCCGATGGCGTCCTGGAAGCGGGCGACATTGGCGCAAACCACCGCCAAGGCTTCCTCGGTCATCGGCAAAGGCAGAAGATCGCCGAGATAGACGCCATCTGCGATGCTCCAGGACAGATGTTCGGACACCAATCCGGCCTCGATCCGCCGGTCCAGGTCGCGAATGCGGCCGAGATGGGTGGGGTCCAGCCCATCGGCGCTGCCCAAGGACAAACCGACGCCGTGCAGCGAGATGGGGTAATCGCGGCGGGCGACTTCCAAGGCCAGGAGCGGCGCTCCGCCTCCCATGTAATTCTCGGTGTGCACTTCCAGCCAGCCCACTGGCGGCCGGTCCCGCACCACCGACTCGTGGTGCGGGAAGCGCAGTCCGATCCCCGCCGAAGCGGGGATCGTTGCCGCAAGCGGGCTCATTACATCGCCTTAAGGCTGCCGCCGTCGATTTTTTCGCAGGCGCCGGCGGGCAGCAGCACGAAGGAGCCGGGATCGCGGGCCCTGGTGGCTTGGCCGGCACAGGAATGGGCGCCCTGGGCGCAATCGTTCTTGGCGACGGAGTTGACGCCGTAGCATTTGACCAGATGGTCCTTCATGGCGCGCGCCATGTTGTCCTTCACCGGCTGCGGCATGTCGGCCGCGGCGGCAGAGGTCAGTCCGGCGGCAAGGCCGATGGCGGAGGCGAGGACGGCGGAGGTCAGAGTCGTGCGGATCATGTCTACGGTCTCCTTGTCGAAACGGCGGCAGGAAGGCGCCGATACTCAACCTTTCGGCGGACCGGGCGGGAAGGTTACGGGGGCTATGCGAATTTTTTTAATTCGCGTACCGTGCCTCAATGACCGCACGGGAATCGGATTGGTCGGCCTTGATGTGCCGCGCCCAGGACGGCGACGGCGCCGCCTATGCCGCCCTGCTGGGCGAGGTGGTGCCGTGGTTGCGCGCGCTGGCGTGGAAGGCCGGGACGCAACCCGATGATATCGAGGACGCCGTCCAGGACATCCTGCTGACCCTTCACGATGTTCGACATACCTTCGATCCGGCGCGGCCGTTCGCCCCCTGGCTTCAGGCAATAGCTCGCCACCGCCTGATCGACCGACTGCGCCGCCAGGGACGACGCCAGGCCCGGGAGATCCCGATCGAGGAGGAGCATGAAACATTTCCTGCCCCTGAAACGAATAGTCATGAGGTGGCGGGTGACGCCCGCCGTCTGCAGGCGGCGGTCGCGGCCCTCCCCGAAGGCCAGCGGCAGGCGGTCGAACTGCTGAGGATGAAGGAGTTATCCTTGAAGGAGGCGGCGGCGCGCAGCGGGCAATCGGAGACAGCGTTGAAGGTGGCCTTGCACCGGGCGATCAAACGCTTGCGCAGCTTGTTGGATGGAAGGTGACGCCATGAGCCAACCGACCGACGACCTCATCGCCCGTCTGACCGGAAACCTGGCGCCAGTCAAGCGGCTGACACCGCCGCTGTGGCGCGCTGCCGGGCTGGCGGCGCTGGCGACGCTCTTCCTCACCCTGCTGGTGGCGGTGCGGGGATTGCGGCCGGACATCGCTATCAAGATTGCCGATCCGTCGTTCCTGACCGCGGTGGGCGCCGCCTGGCTGACCGGCGTAACAGCAACCATGGCGGCGCTGGAAATCAGCCTTCCCGACCGGTCGCAGACGTGGATCTGGCTGCCGGCACCGGCGGCCCTTCTCTGGGTGTGGGGCGTCGGCTGGGGCTGCCTCGCCCATTGGGTAACCATCCTGGAGGCCAGGCCGGTAGAGGAATCCAGTGTCCGCTGCCTGACGACCCTGGTTGCCGGCAGCATTCCCTTGGCCTTGGTCCTGTGGAAATCGCTTGGACGGGCCAAGCCGTTGCGCCGCTCGGCCACCGCCTGGCTGGCTGCCGTAGCGGTTGCGGCTTTCGCCGATGCCGCTCACCTCCTATGCCATGTCGTCGAGGCGACAGTCTTCGTGCTGCTGATGAACCTAGGCGTCGCCGCGGTCAGCATCATCGTGCTGGGCGGCATCGGCGGCCGCGTGCTGCCGCGTGCGGGCTAGGCACCGCCGATTCCCTGGATGATGGTGCCGCTGCCTTCGCATTCCGGACACATCCTGGCATCGAGGCGCCCCGTTCCTTCGCACAGGCGGCAAACAGCCTCACCCGTGCCGGGGGTGCCTGGTGCCGCCTGATCGCCCGGCTTGAGGCTCGGACTGCTGCCGTGGCAGAAGTTCTCGCCGAATTCGCGCGTCATCGTCGTTCCTCCGCTCGCTGATCCCGTGTGGACAGGCAGGCCAGCGGAAGGTTCCGGCCGTTATCCCCACAGATCGCTCGTCGGCGGATACACGGTGGCGCCATCGTAGCGCAGTCCCGGTTGGCGATCCTCGGCCAGCAGGAGCGGCCCGTCGAGGTCGACGAAGGCTGCCCCCTGCGCGACCAGCATGGCGGGAGCCATGGACAGCGAACTCCCCACCATGCACCCGACCATGATGCCAAATCCGGCGGCCGAGGCGGCAGCCTTGACCTTCAGCGCCTCGGTCAGCCCGCCGGTCTTGTCCAGTTTGAGGTTCAGCACCTGGTAGATCCCGCGCAGACGGCCCATGTCGGAGGCCAGGTGGAACGATTCGTCGGCGCCCAGCGGAATGGGGCAAGAGACTCCGCGAAGCGACTCGTCCTGCCCCGCTGGCAGCGGCTGTTCGATCAATTCCACGCCGGCCGCCGCCAGGGTCGGCCCCAATTCGGCGACGGTGGCGGGTGTCCAGCCTTCATTGGCGTCGACGATCAGACGCGCCCGGGGGACCGCCGCCCGCACCGCGAGCACCCGGTCGAGGTCGCCCTCGCCGTGCAGCTTGATCTTGAGCAGCGGCCGGCCCACCGCCTCGCGGGCGGCGGCGGCCATGGCTTCCGGCGCATCGATGGCGAGCGTGAAGGCCGTGGTCAACGGAACCGGCGCGGGCAATCCGGCCAGCTGCCAGACCGGACGGCCGGCCTGTTTGGCTTCCAGGTCCCAAAGGGCGCAGTCGAGCGCGTTGCGCGCTGCGCCGGCCGGCAAAATTGATTGGAGGGCAATGCGATGCAGACCGGTCTCAATCTGTCGTCTGATGTTCTCCAGGGCCGCGATCACGCCCTCGACCGTTTCGCCATAGCGGGCGTAGGGCACGCATTCGCCGCGCCCAACCAAAGCCCCCTCGCGGAGTTGGACCACAACCACCTGGGCGGCCACTTTCGAGCCCCGTGAAATGCGGAAGGTGCGGCGGAGGGGGAAGGAATCGCGGAACAGCAACAGGGTCCGGGTCATTGCAGCATCCGGTCCACCAGCGGGCCAACCCCGCCGCGCAACGGGTCGACCGCCGGGAGCCCGAGCAGGTCGGCGGCATCGTCCAGCCAGCGCCGCGCCTGCATGGCATCCATGCCGGCGGTGTTGGCGGCGATACCGATCACCCGGGCCGCGGGGCAGGTCAGCCGGGCACAGGTCTCGTTCAGCGTCAGGCATTCACCCAGCGGCGGCAGCGGCCGTCCCGGCAGGCCCCGCATATGCGGGCGGCCGGGCTCGGTGCAGAGGACCAGCGCCTGCGCCTGCGCTCCGTGCAGCAGGCCGAGCGAAACGCCGGCATAGGACGGATGGGCCAGCGATCCCTGGCCTTCGATGATGTCCCAGTGGTCGTCCTGGTTGGCCGGCGCCAGCCATTCGGTGGCGCCGGAAATGAAATCGGCGACCACCGCATCCACCGACACACCGCTGCCGGCGATCAGGATGCCGGTCTGCCCGGTGGCGCGGAAATCGGCTTTCAGACCGCGCGCCTTCAGGTCCTTCTCGATCGCCAGCGCGGTGAACATCTTGCCAACCGAACAGTCGGTGCCGATCGTCAGGCAGCGTTTGCCCGGGCGGAGCAGGCCGGTGCCAACCTCGAAGCCACGGTCGGGCTGGCGCACGTCGAAAAGGCGGCGCCCCAGCTGTGCGGCGACGGCCGCAAGCCGGGGCTGGTCGGCCAGCCGCTGATGCAGGCCGGCGGCAAGATCGAAACCGAGTTCAATGGCCCGGGACAGGGTGTCGAGCCAGCCGGCGGGGATGACTCCGCCGCGGTTGGCGACGCCGACCACCAGGGTCCGGGCTCCGGCGGACTGCGCTTGCTCCAGCGTGACATCGGGCAGGCCGAGGTCGGCCCGGCAGCCCGGCAGGCGCAACTGCCCGACGACGTTCTGCGGCCGCCAGCGGGCGATGCCATCAGCCGTCTTGGCCGCCAACTGGTCGGCGGCATCCCCAAGGAACAGCAGATACGGCGCGGCAATCTGCATGGCACCTGCTCGGCCGGCAGGGAATTCCTGGTTGCGGCCGGCACCGCAACTATTACAGCTACGCGATAATCCCCCGCCTTGTCCGCTCGGCGTCCGTTTCGTTCCGCGGGGCAGGCTCTAAAAAATGGGTCGAGGCGTCTTCAATGTCGAGGCTGGGCTCGGCCCTGCGGGCTCTTGCAACTCGTCGTCATCCTAGCATGCCGCCTGGGCAATCACCCAGCGTGTCCTTCGTAATGCTGGGCGAGCTGCTCGGCGGCTGGAGGCGTGTGCAGCAGGTCTTTCACGGCGATGCATTGCCCCCCGGCCTGGCCGCAGCCGCTGGCGGCGTTGAGGCCGACGAAGGCGAAGAACAGTCCGACGAATAATGCGCCGCCCATGTTGGCGAGATGGTGCAGGACGGTGCGCGGAGCGGAATAAAGCATGGTGGACTCCCCATTTGCCAGGAAGAGAACATAACGGGAACATCTGTGCCGTTGCAAGGGCAATTCGCGTGAACCGATCATTTTCTTGTGCGAAGCGTTCCTCGACTCTTAGACTTGGGGCCATGGCACAGGAAGGAAATCCAGGCAACCTGACCGTCCTCTGGCTTCAGGCCGGAAGCTGCGGCGGCTGCACCATGTCGGCGCTGGGGGCCGAGCCCGATGGACTGGTGGCAAGCCTCGAGCGTGCCGGCATCCGTTTGCTGTGGCATCCCAGCCTGTCCGAGGAAGGCGGTTCGGCGACGCTCCGCCTGCTCGAGGAATGTGCGAGCGGCGCGCAGAGCGTCGATGTGCTTTGCGTCGAAGGTGCGGTTTTGGAGGGGCCGAACGGAACCGGGAAATTCCAGCTTCTGGGCGGCAGCGGTCGTCCGATGGCGCAGTGGGTGGCGGACCTGGCGAAGCGGGCCCGCTACTTGCTGGCGGTCGGCAGTTGCGCCAGCTACGGAGGCCTTCTGGCCGCCATGCCCAACAGCCTGGAGGCGGTGGGCCTCCAATTTGCCGGGGACGAGGCCGGCGGCCTGCTGGGCGACGGATGGTGCGGCAGCGGTGGCCTGCCGGTGATCAATGTCGCCGGATGCCCGCCGCATCCGGGATGGCTGGTGGAAACCTTGATGGGCCTGTCCCTGGGCCAGCTGCGGGCCCAGGATCTGGACGGCTTCGGCCGGCCGCGCTTCTGGGCCAATCACCTTGCGCACCACGGCTGCAACCGGAACGAATATTATGAATTCAAGGCCAGCGCCGCGGAGCCTTCGCAGAACGGCTGTCTAATGGAGAACCTGGGCTGCAAGGCGACCCAGGCGCCCGGCGACTGCAATCTGCGCGTCTGGAACGGCGGCGGCTCCTGCACCAATGGCGGGTTCGCCTGTATCAACTGCACCTCGCCGGGCTTCGAGGAGCCGACGGGCTCCTTCCTCGAGACGCCGAAGATCGCCGGCATTCCCGTTGGTCTGCCGGTGGATATGCCCAAGGCCTGGTTCGTCGCCCTCTCGGCGCTGTCGAAATCAGCTACGCCGGAACGCGTTCGCAAGAATGCCAGGGAAGACCGGATCGTGGTTCCGCCGCGGCAGCGCGGCCCATGAGCCGTTCCCTGGTCATCGGCCCCTTCAACCGCATCGAAGGGGATCTGGAAGTGCGGCTCGAGCTGTCCGACGGACAGGTCGCGGCGGCTCGGGTGACGGCACCGCTTTACCGCGGGTTCGAGCGCATTCTGACCGGTCGGCCGGCCCTTGACGCCTTGGTCATCGCCCCCAGGATCTGCGGCATCTGCTCGGTGGCGCAGTCGTCGGCCGCGGCCAGGGCCTTGGGCGAGGCCATGGATCTGGTGCCGCCGGCCAACGGGCGGGCCGCCGCCGACATCATCCTGGCCTGCGAGAACGCGGCGGACCATCTGACCCACTTCTATCTATTCTTCATGGCCGACTTCGCCCGGCAGGATTACTGCGGCCGCCCCTGGCACGAGGAAGCCGCGCGCCGCTACAAGGCGATGGCGGGCGAGGCGGCGAAGGCGGCATCGGCGGCCCGGGTGCGCTTCCTGCACATCATGGGGATCCTTGCCGGCAAATGGCCGCACAGCCTGGCCTTGCAGCCGGGCGGCATCACCAAGTCGGTGGACATGGGCGAGCGTATGCGGCTGCTGGCCATTCTGGCGGAGTTCCGGCGCTTCCTTGAGGAACGGACCTTCGGGGATAGCCTGGAACGTATTGCGGCTTTGGACGGACCCAAAGCGCTGGAGGCCTGGGCGGCCGAGAAGCCGCCGACCGCGGGGGATCTTCGGTTGTTCCTGGACATCGCGGCTGACCTGGGTCTGGGACGGTGGGGCCGCGGCCCGGCCCGGTTCCTGAGTTTCGGCGGGTTCGGCCCTGCCGACCGGCCGCTGTTCGCCGGGGGGCTGTGGCAGGACGGCCGACCGGATGTGCTTGATCTCGGCGCCCTGCGCGAGGATCTGGGACATACCTGGATGGACGGAGATCCACTCCATCCCGCGGACGGGCGGACAGAGCCCAAGACCGACAAGGCCGAAGCCTATAGCTGGTGCAAGGCGCCGCGGATCGCCGGCCGCACGGTCGAGGTCGGAGCCTTGGCGCGCCAGATGGTGGCGGGCCATCCTTTGGCGCGCGGGTTGGTCGCCGCATCGGATGGCCGCGGCAATATCCGGGACAGGGTGGTGGCCCGCCTGTTGGAACTGGCCATTCTGGTGCCGGCCATGGAGCGCTGGGTCGGGTTGCTGGGGGTGGACGGAGCCTTCTGCGATACCGCCGACATGCCGCGGCAGGCGAAGGGCGTCGGCCTGGTGGAAGCGGCGCGGGGCAGCCTCGGGCATTGGCTGTCGGTGGACGGCGGGCGGATCGGCGGCTACCAGATCATCGCACCGACCACCTGGAATTTCTCGCCGCGGGACTCGGCGGGAAACCCGGGCCCGCTGGAGGAAGCCCTGGTCGGCGCACCGGTTGCCCCAGGGCAGGATCAGCCGCTGATCGTCCAGCATATCGTGCGCTCGTTCGATCCCTGCATGAGCTGCACGGTGCATTGAGGAAGGTTCGCGCGAGAATATCGAGGTAGCTTCGGTTCGTCGGAGGGGGAACATGGGGAGCGCAACGATGCCGGCGCCTGGTCGCCGTCTTCCGGTCTGGCTGGTGGTCACGCGGAGCTACGGATTCGTCTGGGAGGAGCGACGGGAATTCGTACTACCCATAGCCGTTATCGCGCTGCTGTCGCTGGCCTATTCGGCCTTTGTTCCCGAACAGCACATGCCGCCGGGGCGGCTGCCGTCCGCGGAATTGCTTTTAGGCTTCGCCCTGCGCTTCGGCATGGCGCTTTTGCTCGCGCTGACGTCGATGTCGTTCGTCGTAGGGGTGCACCGTGCTGTGCTGCTCGACGAATTCCGCCGAGGCATCGCTTCGTTCCACTGGGACCGGAACCTCCTGCGTTACTTCGGAACCTCGCTGGCGCTCGGTGTCATCGGCGTCCTGTGCTTTACCGCCGTCGGACTTGTCCTGCTCGTCGCCCTCCGACTGGCCGCCGGCAGCGGCATCACGGTCGGTCTCGGGCTGGTCGTCGCCTACCTGGCCGCGGGAGTGCTGCTGCTGCGTCTCGTCCTGGCCTTGCCCGCGGCGGCAATTGGCCGGCAGGACCGGCTCACCCTGTCATGGCGGTCGACGCGCGGTCATCTGCTACGGTTGCTTGCCATCTGTCTCCTCACCTGGCTGCCTTTCCTGGTAGTGGGGTTGCTTCTTTTCGGTATTCAGGCCGGAACGGCCATCATGGCCATGCGCAGTGGTGTGCCTGTCTCGCCGGCCACATTCCGTGCCAGCCTGCCGGCTCAGGTGTTGTGGAGCGTCCTCGGCGGGATTTCGGCCCCGGTCATCGCCGTCATGCTGTCGCTCTGTTACGACGTGCTGGTCCGCGGCGGCGGGCCGAGGGACCAAGGCGCTACCGGGGTCTCGGGGTAAGGCCGGCAGGGGTGGACAAACAGCCGGCCTTTACACCACGGCGTCGAGAAGCATCGCCTGAAAAAGTTTGAGGAAATGCTGATCGAGGTGCCCGGCCATCTCTTCCGTCATGATCCTCAAGGCCTTTGCCGCATCGATGGCCGGCTTGTAGACCCGGCGGTCGGTCAGGGCGCCGAATACGTCGACGATTGCCGCCATGCGGGCCAATTCGTTGAGCTGCGATCCTTTCAGGCCATGCGGGTAGCCTGATCCATCCAGTTTTTCATGATGCTGTTCGCCGATGGTGATCACCGGTTTGGGAATGCCCGGGTTTCGACGCAGGAATTTCACCGTTTCGGTGACGTGGCCCTTCATCACCATGAGCTCGGCATCGTCGAGGCGGCCCGGCTTGTTGAGGATCTCGTGCGGGATCGACATCTTTCCCGCGTCATGCAGCAGGCCGCCGGTTGCCAGCAGCAACTGGTCGTCATCTCTCAAGCCGGCGGCATGGCCGAACAGCGATAGCAGGGTCGCCACGCGCAGGCTGTGGGCATATGAATAGTTGTCGTGGTCCTTGACCCCGTCGAGGATTGACTTGAAGTCGTTCTTGGCAACGGCGGCGACCAAGGGTGTGCAGGCTTCGCTGAACCGGCCGTAGGGCAGAGGCTCGCCACCGGCGATCACGTCCGACATGCTGTTGAAGGCGTCGACCGTGTCTTTCAGCGCCTGGCGGGGAAGCTCGGGAAGATTTTCCCACCGGCGTTCAATCGCGGCGTTCAGCCGCGCCGAGACTGCCTTGATCAGCATGCTTCTGCGGTAGGGCTTGACCAGATGGTCGTTGGCGCCGGCGGCGCGGGCCCCGCCGACAAGCTCGGAGACGGGCCGGTCGGCGACAAAGATCACGGGGGTGCGGCTCAGCACGCTGACTTGACGCAAGGCCTTGATGAAGCGGATGCCGCCATGCGGCGCCACTTGTTCGCCGACGATGATGAGACTGGGCGCCTGGATGCTGAGTGAAGTGAGGGCGTTGGTGCTGTCGGCGAATACGCCGACCTGATAGAAGGACAACAGCGCGTTCGAAACTTCGGAGCGGTGGCGGGAATTGGCATCGACCACCGCGACCGAGTGCGGTTTGACAGCATCCGCCGCCATCCGGGCCCCCCACGCCTCACATTTTATCGCGGCGCCGGTTCCCCTGAACCTCGTCGCCATCGACTAGAGATGCTAAGAGGCATTCTCGTGTTGCACAAATTAAAAGTTGTAAACCATATGAAACGGGAGTTGGTACGCGATTAACATCCGTGTGCAGCGGCTTGGCCCCGGTGGGCGGTCGGCTTGACGGCCGGCGCCGTGATTGTCTTTTGCCGGCCATCGCGCCTGTGGTGAAATGGCTGCGTCTTCAATCGCGATCAGGGAAGTCGCCGATGCAAACCATCTTCATCATGGTCAAGGCCGAAATGGGGCGGGCGTACGAGGTGGCCAATCTGGCCGCCGACACCGAACAGGTGTCCGAGGTGTATTCCATCTCGGGGCAATACGACCTGCTGCTGAAATGCTATCTGGACGACGGGACGGACGCCGGGCATTTCGTTACTGAAACGATCCAGAGGCTGCCAGGGATTCGCGACACCTTCACCCTGATCGCGTTGAAGGCCTTCACCTGAACAGGGAAGGCGGCTCTTCATCCAAGTAGAACTTTACTTTCCATATGGCTGGTAAGAGAGCTTTCAGTTTTCTGCTGCCTGCAGTCAAAAATTATTTGAAGAAGCACCGCTAAGTCGCTGTCATGTCGGGGCCTACGGATTCATTCCTAAATTGGTCCGATCCTTGCAGCCGATCCCCCAACGCTGAATACGTCAATGCCGGACATCCTGATTCGCGCAGTGGGAGAGGCTGGGGATATGAACGACGACATCTTGAACGCGATCGAGAAGAAGCTGGGAGTCTCGCGCCGCAGCTTCCTGCAACTGTGCGCGGCAATGGCCGCCACCATGGGCTTGCCAAAAGGTGCCGAGGCGGCAATCGCCCAAGCGATCGCCTCGCCCCAGCGGCCGCCGGTCATCTGGCTGCATTTCCAGGAGTGCACCGGCTGCACCGAAACCTTGTTGCGGGCCGAGCATCCGACGCTGGACAAGCTCATCCTCGACATCATCTCGCTCGACTACCACGAAACGCTGTTCGCCGCCGCGGGACATCAGATCGAAGCGGCGCGCAAGGCCTCGATGACCGCCAACAAGGGCAAGTACCTGCTGGTGGTGGAGGGGGCCACTCCGATGAAGGACGGCGGCATTTACTGCAAGATCGGCGGGCAGACCGCCCACGACCTGCTGGTCGAATGTGCCGCCGACGCGGCCGCGATCGTGGCTATCGGCTCCTGCGCTGCCTGGGGCGGCATGCCGTCGACTTCGCCCAATCCCACCGGCTCGACGGGCGTGCCGGTTCTTATCAAGGACAAGCCGGTGGTGACCATTCCCGGCTGTCCGCCCAACCCATACAACTTCCTCTCCACTGTCGTTCACTTCCTGACGTTCAAGAAGCTCCCCGATCTCGACGACAAGGGCCGGCCAAAATTCGCCTACGGGCGCCTGGTGCATGAGAACTGCGAACGGCGTGCCCATTTCGATGCCGGTCGGTTCGCGCAGGAATTCGGCGACGAGGGGCACCGCAAGGGATACTGCCTCTACAAGCTGGGCTGCAAAGGGCCGGAAACCTATGCGAACTGTCCGTCGATCCTGTTCGGCGACGTCGGCTCGGGCAGCTGGCCGGTCGGCACCGGCCATCCCTGCATCGGCTGCACCGAGCAGGGTGTTGGCTTCCAGAAGCCGATTCACGCCCTGGCGGAAGTGAAATCCGTGGTTCCGCCGGCTTCCTATCCGCGGATCGTCGAAGAGCAAGGCGAAGGCATGACCTTCGGCTCGGCCGCCGCCCTGGCGGGCATTGCCGGCCTGGCCGCCGGCGCCGGCGCGACGATCGCCCGCAACCTCGGCAAGGGCGGACGGGACGACCACTCGGCGGGGAAGGAATGAACCCATGGGCTTGAGCAGACGCAACTTTCTCAAGGGGGCGGCTGCCGGTGGCGCGGTCGCGGCTTGTGCCGCGACGGCCACCGCGCCGGCTGACGCCCGCGAGAACAAGGCGCTGCCGCCGAAGGCGGTGGGCCTTTTATACGACTCCACCCTGTGCGTGGGATGCAAAGCCTGCGTAGTCGCTTGCCGCGAGGCCAACGGCACCCATCCGGAATTCAGCGCGGACGAGAAGCTGTGGGACTCCCCGCTGGACATCTCGGGCTATACGTTGAATGTCATCAAGGTCTACGCCGACGGCACCGCCGACCACAAAGACCAGGAGAAGGACGGCTTCGCCTTCGTCAAGAAGTCGTGCATGCACTGCGTCGACCCGTCCTGCGTGTCGGTTTGCCCGGTGTCGGCCATGCAGAAGGATCCCGAGACCGGTATCGTCCGGCACGATCCGTCAGCCTGTATCGGCTGCCGCTACTGCGTCGCCGCCTGCCCGTTCGGGGTGCCGCGGTTCAGTTGGGACACGCCGTTCCCCCGCATTCGCAAATGCGAGCTCTGCTCGCCCCGACAGGCGGAAGGAAAGATACCCGCCTGCGCCGAAGTCTGCCCCACCGGCGCCACCCTGTTCGGTCCGGTTGCCGCCCTGCGGGATGAGGCCGGGCGTCGACAAGGGTTGGCGGCCGGCCAGGTCACGACCTTTGCCCGCAAGACGGTGGGATCGAGCGATGTGCACGAGAAGGCGATCCCGACTTATGTGCCACACATCTACGGCTCGACCGAGATGGGCGGCACCCAACTGTTGATGCTGGCCGGCGTGCCGTTCGAAAAGCTGGGCTACCCGCCTTTGCGCGACAGGTCCTATGCCGCCGAATCCGAGACCATCCAGGAAAGCCTGTACAAGGGCATGGTGGGTCCGGTGGTGCTGCTGGGCGGACTGCTTTATGCCGTCCACAAGCACACCAAGAACGATCACGAGGAGGACTGAGCCATGTCGAAGTACGCTCCTCTCGGCGGTTCCCTGATTACCAGGACCACGGTCATCGCCGGAACCCTGGTTGCCATCATGGCCGGGCTCGTCCTTTACCGCTTCGTCTTCGGCCTGGGTGCCGTCACCCATATGAGCAACGGCTATCCCTGGGGCCTCTGGATCGTCTACGACGTGATGATCGGCACGGCCTTCGCTTGCGGCGGCTATGCCATGGCCTTGGTGGTGTACGTCTTCAACAAGGGCGAATACCACCCACTGGTCCGCCCGGCCTTGCTGGCCAGCATGTTCGGCTACACCCTGGGCGGTGTCTCGGTCATCTTCGACATCGGCCGCTATTGGAATGCGTGGCACCTGGTGACGCCGGGCTATGCCAATCCGACCTCGGTGATGCTCGAGGTGGCGCTCTGCATCATGGCCTATGTGCTGGTGATGTGGATCGAGTTCACTCCTGTCTTCGCCGAGAAATGGGCGAACGCGGAGACCAAGCGCAAGATCAACAAGGTGCTGTTCGTCTTCATCGCCGTCGGCGTCCTGTTGCCCACGATGCACCAATCCTCCCTGGGCGGCATGATGGTTGCCTATGGCTACTGGATCCACCCGCTGTGGCAGACGGACCTGGTGCCGCTGCTCTACCTCATCTCGGCCCTGGCCATGGGCTATTCCATCGTGGTGTTCGAGGCGACGCTGGTGACCTCGGTCTACAAGCGCCCGAGCGAGGGGCACCTACTGGCTTCCATCAGCACCTACATCCTGTGGCTGCTGGTGGCCTATCTGGTGATCCGCTGGGCCGACATAGCCGTTCAGGGCAAACTCGGCCTGGTGGCTACCTCGGGCCGCTTGTCCGTGATGTTCCTGCTGGAGAATCTCCTGCTCGGGCTGCCCGTATTGCTCCTGGCCGGCGCCGCGAGGCGGGCCAAGGCGCAGATCCAGTTCATCTCAGCCGTATGCATGCTGGCGGGCGCCGGCCTCTACCGCATCGACGGCTACCTGGTGGCCTACAATCGCCCGGGTTGGCACTACTTCCCGTCCCTCGGCGAGGTGATGGTCACAGTCGGGATCATCGCCTTCGAAGTGCTGGCCTACATCGTGTTCGTGAAACGGCTGCCGGTCCTGCACGCCGCCGCATCGCCGAAAGACAATCAGCGCGCCCCTCACCTGGCCGCGACGACCAATAAGTAAAGGAGAGTTGCCGTGGCAACGAGAATCACCATCGATCCGATCACCCGCATCGAAGGCCACCTGCGCGTCGACGTCGAGGTGGAGAATGGGAAGGTCAACAAGGCTTGGTCTTCGGGCCAGATGTGGCGCGGCGTCGAGCAAATCCTGCTGGGGCGCGATCCACGGGATGCCTGGGCGATCACCCAGCGCATCTGCGGCGTCTGCACAACAGTGCATGCGATCACCTCGGTGCGGGCGGTGGAAAACGCCCTGCAACTGGAAGTGCCGCAGAACGCCCAGTACATCCGCAACATGATCATGACGGCGCATGGCATTCATGACCATATCGTCCATTTCTATCACCTGTCGGCGCTGGACTGGGTGGACGTGGTCTCCGCGCTGAAGGCCGATCCGGTGAAGACCGCCCAACTGGCGGAAAGCCTGTCGGATTGGGAAGGCAACGGCCGCCATGTGTTCATCGACGTCCAGGAACGCCTGAAGAGCTTCGTCGGAACCGGCCAGTTGGGGCCATTCACCAACGGCTACTGGGGGCACCCCGCAATGAAGCTGCCGCCGGAGGTCAACCTCCTGGCCGTGGCCCACTACCTGCAGGCGCTCGAAGTCCAGCGCTATGCCAACAAGATCGTCAGCACCCTGGGCTCGAAGACGCCCCATGTGCAAAATCTGGCGGTGGGCGGCGTATCCAACCCCATCGCCACCGACAGCCAGTCGGTGCTCACGGTCGAACGGCTGATGCTGGTCAAGGAGATGATCGACAGACTGGGGGCGTTCATCCGTAACTGCTACCTGGTCGACGTCTCGGCCGTCGGCGCCTTCTATGCCGACTGGACCGGGCATGGGAAGGGGATTACCGATTACCTCGCGGTGCCGGATGTGCCGATGGATCCGGCGGGCACCAAGTTCATGATGCCCGGTGGCTACATCAAGGGCGGCGACCTGGCCACGTACCAGCCGATCAAGGCGTTCGGCGATCCCTATTTCCGGGACGGTGTCGCTGAATCGGTGAAGCACTCCTGGTACAGCTATAGCAACGGGGGCGCCCTGCATCCGTGGAAGGGCGAGACCACGCCGCAATACACCGACTTTCATGACGACGGAAAGTATTCGTGGGTCAAGTCGCCGACCTTCTACGGCAAGCCGGCCCAGGTCGGACCGCTGGCCCAGGTGCTGTGTGCTGCGGCCGCAGGCCACCAGCCGACCATGACCTATCTCAACAAGGTGGTCGAGACAGTCAGCAGCTTGGCGGGTGCCAAGATCCCGCTGGCGGCTCTGCACTCGACCATCGGTCGGCATGCTGCGCGCGCCGTGCGGTGCGCCGTCCTCTATGAATGCCTGCAAGCCAACTGGCAGGCACTGATGGAGAACATCGCCAAGGGGGACGTAAAGACCTTCAACAAGCCGGTCTTTCCCAAAGGCGAAATCATGGGCGTCGGCTTCCACGAGGCGCCGCGCGGCGTGCTTTCGCATTGGGCGGTGATCAAGGACGGCAAGATCACCAACTACCAGGCGGTGGTGCCCACCACCTGGAACGCGGCGCCACGCAACGAGGACGATAGCGTCGGGCCCTATGAGGCAGCCCTGCTGGGAACGCCGGTCGCCGATCCCGAGCGGCCGCTGGAAGTGCTGCGCACTGTGCACTCCTTCGATCCCTGCCTGGCCTGCGCGGTGCACCTGACCGATCTTGAACACAAAACGACGGTCCAGGTGAAAGTGTTGTGATAGCTGGCGAACGTGATGTCATCCTGAGTCGAAGGCGAAGGGATTCCTTGTGCAAAGGAGATCCTTCCTTCCTGCGGTCGTCAGGATGTCAGAGGTGATGTCCATGCGAGTGGTGGTGCTCGGGATCGGCAATCTGCTGATGTCGGACGAAGGAATCGGTGTCCACGCGGTCGAGGCCTTGCAGACGCACTTCGTGCTGCCTGCCGAGGTGGAGGTGGTGGACGGAGGCACCACTGGCATGGAACTTCTGCCGGAACTGGAGGGCGCAGACCACCTGATCGTGGTCGACGCGGTGCGGGTTGGCAAGCCACCGGCCAGCGTGGTGCGGCTGGTCGGCGACGAAGTGCCCGCTTTCTTCAAGACTAAACTGTCGCCCCATCAGGTCGGATTGTCCGATGTGCTGGCGGCGTTGCGTTTCGCCGGTGGGAGCCCTGGGCAGGTCGTGCTGATCGGCGTTCAGCCGGCGTCGCTGGAGATGGGCATGGAACTGTCGCTCGAGGTGGCGGCACGGCTCGGGGACGTATTGTCGCTGGTGACCGCCGAACTGGCGGGGATCGGCTTGACGGTGGAAGAAAGGGCTTAAGCCGTGTGCATGGCCATTCCCTCGCGGATCGTCGCCATCGACGGTGACAGCGCCACGGTCGAATGCTTCGGCGTCCGGCGGGTGGTCAGCCTGATGCTGATGACCGAACCGGTCGCGCTGGGCGACTACTTGCTTATCCAGTCGGGCAGCTTCGCCATGGAGAAGGTCGAGCCGAAGGCCGCCCTGGAGGCCTTGGAATATCTGGGCACGGTGGTCGGGCAGGGCGAACCGGTTACGGGAACCGCATGACCGGCTGGGCCGCCGAGGGCAGCATCGACATCGAGCTGATCCTCACCACGGGCATGATCACCGAGGTGCGGATCACCAACCGTCGCCCGCTGGGCGCCACGGCGGTTCTCGCAGGGCGCCCCGCCGCAGAGGTTCCGGAGCTCGTCTCCCGCCTTTTCTCGGTTTGCCGGATAGCCCAGGGTATTGCCGCGGCCCGCGCCATGGAAGCAGCATGCGGGAAACCGGCGGATGCCGCGCAGGAAACGGCGAGACAGGTTCTTTTGCTTGGCGAGACCGTCCTGGAACACGCAACCCGGGCGGTTTTCGACTGGCCGATGCTTTTGGGGGAGGCACCGGCCGCGGGGGAGGTCAAGGCGCTTCGCGGCGCCTTGACCAACCTTCACCGCGTTCTTTATCCGGATGGCGATTGGATGTGTCCCGGTGGCGGCAGGCTGGCGCCGGACCTTCAGGCTTTGGCGGAACGGCTGGCCACGGTCGGAGCGGTGCTCGATCGGGCCGTGTTCGGCGGGGCGTCGGGTTTCGACGGCCCGGAGCGCGACGACTGGGCAAGGCAGGGGCGGACCGCGGCCGCCAGGTTGTTTGCCCGCCTTGCCGCGGGCGGCCTGGAAGGGTTCGGCGCCTCGGAGGCGGCGCCACTGCCGGTACTGTCCGCCCCGGCGCTGAACGCCAGGATGGCGGCCGACCGCGACGGCTCGTTTCTAGCCCTGCCGGAGTGGACGGGGACAGTCCACCACACCGGTCCGTTGGCCAGGCAGGCGGACAGCCGGGCGGTGGCGCGAGCGCTTGCCGAACACGGGTGCGGCGTTCTCGCCCATGGGACGGCGCGGCTGGTGGAATTGGTCCTGTCACTGAGGGAAATGCGCGACTTTTGCGGTACATTGTGTGAACATGATGGTGTTCCGACTGCGCCGGCCGAGGGCTGCGGACTGGCCATCGTGGAAGCGGCCCGAGGGCGGCTGGTCCACCGCGCGGAGGTGCAGGAGGGCAATGTGACGCGGTATCAGATCCTGGCTCCCACCGAGTGGAATTTCCGTCCCGACGGCGCGCTGGCGCGCGGACTGATCGGCCGGCCCGGCGGCGACGATCCAGCCTGGCGGGCGCGGTTGCTGGTGACCGCGCTGGACCCCTGCGTCGCATTCAGCCTGCGGGTTTCCTGATGCACGAGATGGCGCTCACCGAAGGCGTCCTGCGGCTGCTGGAGGACCAGGCGGCGGCTCAACATTTCGAGCGGGTCCGCAAGGTGTGGCTGGAAATCGGCGAATTATCGACGGTGGATCCCGAGGCGCTGCGCTTTTGTTTCGAAGCGATCCGCGCGGGTACGCTGGCCGAGGATGCCGCGCTGGAAATCATCCGTACCCCGGGGCGAGCCTATTGCATGGACTGCTCGAAGGCGGTGCGTGTGGTGCAGCGCTATGATTCCTGCCCGGATTGCGGCGGCGACAGGCTGCAGGTGACCGGCGGGGACGAGATGCGAGTCAAGGAACTGGAGGTGGAATGATGTGCACGGTTTGCGGTTGCGGCGAGGGCACTTCCACTGATTCCCATACCCACGGTCATGATCATGACCACGACCACGATCACGACCACGACCACGATCACGGGCGGGACCTGCATTACGGCACCGGCGCGGCTGGCGTCCATGTGCCGGGGATGAGCCAGGCCCGGCTGGTCAAGATCGAGCAGGACATCCTCGGCTACAACGATGCCTATGCGGCCGAAAACCGCAAGCTGTTCGCCGACAAGGGCATCCTGGTGCTGAACCTCGTTTCCAGCCCCGGATCGGGCAAGACCACCTTGCTCTGCCGCACCGTCGCCGATCTGAAAGCGCGACTGTCGGTGGCGGTGATCGAGGGCGACCAGCAGACCACTTTCGACGCCGATCGCATCCGCGCTACCGGCGTTCCGGCGCTGCAGGTGAACACCGGTAAGGGCTGCCATCTCGACGCCCATATGGTCGGTCACGCGGCGCGTAAACTTGATCTGGCGGATGATTCCGTGCTGTTCGTCGAGAATGTGGGGAACCTGGTGTGCCCGGCCGGTTTCGACCTTGGCGAGGCGGCCAAGGTGGTGATCTTGTCGGTGACTGAAGGCGAGGACAAGCCGCTCAAATATCCGGACATGTTCGCCGCCGCCGAAGTGATGATCCTCAACAAGATCGACCTGCTGCCGCATCTGTCCTTCGATGTGGAGAAATGCGTGCGCTACGCGCGGAAGATCAATCCGGCGATCCGGCTGATCGAGCTTTCCGCCACCAGTGGCCATGGGTTGGACGCCTGGTACGGCTGGATCGAGAAAAAGCGGCAGCCGATCCTGGCCGAGCGCGCCGTGGCGCTGGAGGCCAAACTGGCGGCGGTGCGGCGCAACCTTGGCGCGGAGGCTTGAACCATGTGCCTGGCTTTGCCCGCCCGGGTGTTGACGTTGCTGCCCGACGACCTGGCGGTGGTGGAACTTGGTGGCGTCAGCAAGGAGATCTCGGTCGCCCTGGTCGAAGAGGTGGTGGTGGGCGACTACGTGATCGTCCATGTGGGCTACGCCCTGTCCAAGGTGGATCCGGCGGAGGCGGAGAAGACACTGGCCCTGTTCGCCGAGATGTCCGAGGCGGCGCAGTAGGGTCGAGCGGATGATGAACGCCGGATCTGTCCCGCCTGCGAGAGACGGACAATGAAATACATCGACGAGTTCCGCGACGGGAAGCTGGCCCGGCGGATCGCTGCGGCCATTGCCGCCGAGGCGCGGCCCGACCGTCGCTATGCGCTGATGGAGTTCTGCGGCGGCCATACGCATGCCATCTCGCGTTACGGCATCGAGGACCTGCTGCCGCCGGCCGTGCGGATGATTCACGGGCCCGGCTGCCCGGTCTGCGTCCTGCCGATCGGCCGGGTCGACAACGCCATCGCTATCGCCCGCCAGCCGGGCGTGATCCTTTGCACCTATGGCGACCTGCTGCGGGTTCCCGGTTCGAAACGTGTCAGCCTGTTGAAGGCCAAAGCCGCCGGGGCCGATGTGCGCATGGTCTATTCGGCAGCCGATTCCCTCAGGATCGCCCAGGATAACCCCGATCGCCAAGTGGTGTTCTTCGCCATTGGCTTCGAGACCACGACGCCGCCCACCGCCCTGGTGATCCGCCAGGCCAAGGCCGCGGAGCTCGGCAATTTCTCGGTCTTCTGCAACCATGTGCTGACCCCGGCGGCAATCACCAACATCCTGGAAAGTCCCGAGGTTCGCGAGTTGGGCACGGTGCCACTGGACGGCTTCATCGGCCCCGCCCATGTGTCGACGGTGATTGGCAGCCGACCCTATGAATTCTTTGCCGAAGAATACCAGAAGCCGGTGGTGATCGCCGGTTTCGAGCCGCTGGACGTGCTGCAGGCCATCCTGATGCTGGTCCGCCAGTTGAACGAGGGTCGCTTCGAAGTCGAAAACGAGTTCAGCCGCGCCGTCACCCGCGACGGCAACCGCAAGGCCCAGGCGCTGGTGGCCGACGTGTTCGAACTGCGCCGCATCTTCGAATGGCGCGGCCTGGGCATGGTCCCGTACAGCGCCCTGGCGATCAAGGAGGAGTTCGCTCCCTGGGATGCGGAAAGGCGCTTCGAGGTGGAGACCGCTTCCGTGCCCGATGCGAAAGCGTGCGAATGCGGGGCCATCCTGCGCGGCCTGAAGAAGCCGGCCGACTGCCGCCTGTTCGGCACCGCCTGCACGCCGGAGAGCCCCATGGGCTCCTGTATGGTCTCGGCCGAGGGCGCCTGTGCGGCATATTGGACCTACGGCCGCTTCCGGCAGGTGAGTTGACTATCGGGGAATGACATGACTCTCCAACGCAAAGGGCCCTCCATCGATTTCACCAACGGCTTCGTCGACCTGACCCATGGCGGCGGCGGGCGGGCCATGGCGCAGCTGGTCGATGAACTGTTCGTTGCCGCCTTCGACAATGAGATGCTGCGCCAGCGCAACGACCAGGCCAGTTTCCCCGTCGAGGCCGGGCGGATGGTGATGACCACCGATGGCTATGTCATATCGCCGCTGTTCTTCCCCGGTGGCGATATCGGCTCGCTGGCGGTGCACGGTACAATCAACGACGTTGCCATGGCCGGAGCGGTGCCGTTGGCCCTGTCGGCCTCGTTCATCATCGAGGAAGGCCTTCCGCTGGCCGATCTCAAGCGGATCGTCGGATCGATGGCGGCGGCCAGCCGGGCGGCTGGCGTGCCGGTGGTGACCGGGGACACCAAGGTGGTGGAGAAGGGCAAGGGCGACGGCGTGTTCATCGCCACGACCGGCATCGGCCGAGTGCCGGCCGGCATCGCCATCTCGGGCGATCAGGCGCGGCCGGGCGACGCTATCCTGATCAGCGGCACCATGGGCGACCATGGCGTAGCGGTGATGAGCCTGCGCGAGAACCTGGGCTTCGAGACCACGCTGCATTCCGATTCCGCCGCCCTGCACGGACTGGTGGCCGAGATGGTAGCGGCGCTGCCCGGCATCCGCTGTCTGCGCGATCCCACCCGCGGCGGATTGGCGGCCACTCTGAACGAACTGGCCCATCAGTCGGGGGTCGGCATGATCATCGAGGAGGCAGCCATTCCAGTGCGTGCCGAGGTGCGCGGCGCCTGCGAACTGCTGGGACTGGATCCTCTCTACGTCGCCAACGAGGGAAAACTGATCGCCATTGCACCGGCGGCCGATGCCGAACGATTGCTCGAAGTGATGCGAGCCCATCCGCTGGGGCGGGATGCCGCCATGATCGGCCGGGTGGTTGCGGACGCACACTGGTTCGTCCAGATGGAAACCAGCTTCGGCGGCAAGCGGGTGGTCGATTGGCTGGCTGGTGAACAGCTGCCCCGGATATGCTGACCCCGCTCAGACTCTACTACGCCACACGCGATGGCCAGGCGCAGCGTATCGCCCGGCATATCGCGGATCGCCTGGGCGAATTCGGGCATGCCGTGGATCCGGCCAATCTGGCCGCGAAATTGCCGGAACCCGAGGGGTTGTCGGGTGTCGGCCTGGTCATCGTGGTGGCCGCGGTGCGGTATGGCCGACATCTGCCAGAGGCGGTTCAGCTGTTTTCAGTTTATGGCCGGCAGCCGTCGGCGCCGCCCCTGGCGGTCGCTTCGGTCAATTTGACGGCGCGCAAGCCGGGGAAGGACACGGCGGAAGGCAACGCCTATTTGCGCAAGGCAATCCGCCGGCACCGCCTGCGGCCGGTTCTGGCGATGGCCTTCGCCGGACGCCTCGATTACGCGCGCTACCGCTGGTTGGACCGGCAGATGATCCGCTTCATCATGAAACTGACCGGCGGCCCGACCGATCCCACGACCTGCGTCGAATTCACCGCCTGGGACCGGGTGGACGCCTTCGCCGCGGGGATCGCCGATTGGCTGGAGCGGTCCGGTGCTCAGGAGCAGCCGCAGGCCAGATGATGAAGGACGATTCCGCTGGTGGTGGCCACATTGAGGGAGTCGAAGCCGCCGGCCATGGGGATGCGCACCGTGCGGCTCTGCGCCAGCAATTCGCTGCCAAGGCCGGGGCCCTCCGCGCCGAACAGGGCGGCGACCCGGTCCGGGCGGACCAGCGCGGCCAGCGGTGTGACGCCGGCGGGGCTCAGCGACACTGCGGTGAAATGATGTTTGGCCAGAAGTTCCAGGGGATGGGCGGCGGGGTCCAGACGGGCGAAGGGGACCATCAGAGTGGCACCTACCGACACGCGGATGGCTTTGCGGTACAGGGGATCGCAGCAATGCGCGTCGAGCAGGACCGCATCGGCCCCAAAGGCCGCCGCGTTGCGGAAAATCCCGCCAATGTTGTCGTGATTGGCGATGCCGAAGAGCACGACGACCACGGCACGTCGGCCGGCCTGATCCAGCAATTGCGCCGCCGAAGGCAGCGGCGCGCGCTGTCCGTGGGCGAGAATGCCGCGATGGATGTGAAAGCCGGCGACCGCATCGAGCACGGTCTGGCTGGCCAAGTATACAGGAATCTCGGCCGGTTGGGCGGCCAGCATCGGCGCCAACCCGGGCAGATGCCGTTCGGCCAGCAGCAGAGACAGCGGCCGATGGCGCGAGGCGCCGAGCAGGATCTGCAGGACCACCTTGCCTTCGGCGATGAATTGTCCGTCCCGCCCGACCAGGTCGCGCTCCCGGATGTCGCGGTACGCGGCGATCCGCGGGTCCATGGGGTCGTCGATGGGTATTGGGGTGATCATGCTCGTTGTGCATACGGATGTTGCATCCCTCCCGCAATCACAGAATGATTCACCCATGCGGATCTTGTTCCTGACACATGGCTTCAACAGCCTGACACAGCGGCTTTTCGTCGAATTGACGCGGCGAGGGCACGAGGTCGCCATCGAATTTGACGTCAACGACACGGTGACCGACGAGGCGGCGGCGATGTTCCGGCCGGACTTGATCATCGCCCCATTCCTCAAGCGAGCGATCCCCGAGCCGGTGTGGCGCCGCCATGTGTGTCTGGTGGTCCATCCGGGAATTGAAGGCGACCGGGGCCCCTCGGCGCTGGATTGGGCAATTCTCGATGGGTGTTCCGAGTGGGGCGTGACCGTCCTCCAGGCCGAGGCTGAAATGGATGCCGGCCCGGTATGGGAGACCATCCGCTTCCCGATGCGCCCGGCGACCAAGAGCAGTCTCTATCGAAATGAAGTTACCGCGGCGGCCGTCGAGGCGGTGCTGGCCTGTGTCGAACGCTTTCCGGAGGCCAGGCCGCGGCCCGGGCAGCTCGGCTCATGGAGGCCATTGGTCCGCCAGGCTGATCGCCGTATCGACTGGGCGGCTGACGATACGGCGGGGGTGCTGCGCAAGGTGCGTTCGGCTGACGGCATGCCGGGCGTCCAGGACGAGATCCTGGGCCTGCCGGTGCACTTGTTCGACGCCCGTGCCGCGGTTGGGCTTTCTGGCCCGCCTGGCAGCGTGGTGGCACGGGGAAACGGGGCAGTCGCCCTGGCCACGACCGATGGGGCGGTGTGGATCGGCCATTTGCGCCGCAAGGAGGGCGAGCCGGCGTTCAAGCTTCCTGCCGAAATGGTGCTGGGTGAGCGCCTGGCCGGTATTCCCCAGGCGGCCGGTTACGAGGACATCCGATACGAGGAGGAAGGGAGCGTCGGATACCTGCACTTTCCCTTCTACAATGGCGCCATGGGTACCGACCAATGCCGTCGGCTGCTGGCGGCGTTCGAGGTGGCGCGGGCCCGCCCGACGCGGGTCTTGGTGCTGATGGGGGGGCCGGACTATTGGTCCAACGGCATCCACCTGAACCTGATCGAGGCGGCTGACAGTCCGGCCGACGAATCCTGGCGCAACATCAATGCCATGGACGACCTGGCGCGGGCCGTCATCACCACCACCTCGCAGTTCGTCGTCGCCGCTCTCAGGGGCAATGCCGGGGCAGGCGGCGTGTTTCTGGCGCTGGCCGCCGACGAGGTCTGGGCCCGCGACGGCATCGTGCTCAATCCTCACTACAAGGGGATGGGCAATTTGTACGGGTCGGAATATTGGACCTATCTTCTGCCCCGGCGGAGCGGCGCCGAAGCGGCGAAGCGGGTGACCGAGGCCCGGCTGCCCATCGGCGTCGCCGAAGCCCAAGAGCTTGGCCTGGTTGACCGCAAGTTGCCGGCAGAACCGGATGTGTTTCTCGGGAAAATCAATGAATTGGCTCAGGATGTGGTGGGGGATCCCGGATTCCCCGAACGATTGGTCCGGAAGAAAACAAGGCTCGAACAAGACGAGAAGCTGCGGCCGCTCGACAGCTATCGGGCCGATGAGCTGCAAAAAATGACGCTCAACTTCTATGGGTTCGACCCCAGCTATCACGTGGCGCGCTACAATTTCGTCCGAAAGGTTCCGAAGTCGCGGACGCCGCTGTTTCTTGCGACCCATCGGCGGAAGCCGGCGAGGGTGCCATGACAGAGTTACCGATCATCCTGATTGTGGACGACGAAGTGCGCTCGCAGGAAGCCATGCGCCGCGTGCTGGGCGACGAGTTCGCCGTGCTGGTCGCTTCGACGCCGGGCGAAGCCGAGAGCCTGCTGCAGGAGGAAATGGTCCACGCCGTCCTGTGCGATCAGCGGATGCCGGGCTGTGCGGGCGTCGAGTTCCTGAAGACGGTACGCGACCGCTGGCCGGATGCCGTCCGCATGATCATCTCGGGCTATACAGACTCGGACGATATCATCGCCGGCATCAACGAAGCGGGGATCTACCAATACATCACCAAGCCGTGGAAGCCCGAGGAGTTGCTGTCGACGGTCAGGGGGGCGGTCGAGCTATACCGGCTGCAGCGAGAGAACCACAGCGCCAGCATGGAAATGCGGGTGGCCAATGCGACCCTCGAACAGGTGGTGGCGGGGAAGCGGCGCCTGCTGAAAAGCCGTTTCGGCTTCGAACGTATCGCCCATGCCGAGGGCAGCCCGATGGCCGAGGCTATCGCCACCGCCCGCAAGATCGCCGGCTACGACATCTCGGTACTGATCACCGGCGACTCGGGAACCGGCAAGGAACTGCTGGCACGGGCGATCCACTACAATTCGCACCGGGCGCACAAGGCGTTCGTCGTCGAGAATTGTGGCGCATTGCCCGACCAGCTTCTCGAGTCCGAGCTGTTCGGCTGCAAGAAGGGGGCCTTTACCGGCGCCTATGAAGATCGCATCGGACTGTTCGAGCAGGCCAGCGGCGGCACCATCTTCCTCGACGAGATCGGCGAGACTTCGCCCGCCTTTCAGGTGAAGCTGCTGCGTGTCCTGCAGGAAGGGGAGATCCGCCCCCTCGGTGCGCGGCTGACCCGCAAGGTGGATGTGCGGGTGATCGCCGCGACGAACCGGAATCTCGAGGCAGAAGTCAGCGCCACGCGGTTCCGCCGCGACCTCTACTACCGCCTGGCGGCGTTCTGTCTGCACCTGCCGCCCCTGCGCGACCGGCCGATGGACATCCCGGTGCTCGCCGATCTGCTGCTGTCCGATACGATGAAAGCCTTCGGCAAACCGATCCAGGGCTTTGCCGAGGAGGTCCTGGACCGTTTCGCCAGCTATGACTGGCCTGGAAACGTCCGGGAATTGCAGAACGAAATCCAGCGAATGGTCGCGCTGGCCGAGCGGCCGGTGCTTGATGCCGGGCTGCTGTCGCCCAATTTCCAGTCCCAGGCCCGCGACTGGTTTGAGCCTGACGGGGGAGCAAACCCGCTCGACGGCGGCACGTTGCGGGAAAAGGTCGAAAAGCTGGAAGAGCAGGTAATCCGCGACGCTTTGGAACGCCATCGCTGGAACATCAGCCATGTGGCGGACGAGTTGGGCTTGTCACGGGTCGGTCTGCGGGCCAAGCTGCAGCGATACGGACTGGAACGAGTCAACTGACCCATGCCGCACCGCCATCGCTTCCACCCCGACCGACTGATGGACGCCGTACCGGTGACCGGCGGGGAACAGGTGAGTGGACTGGCCGAGACGGCATGGATCGAGGTGATCAAGAAGATGGACGAGGTCTATTCCGACCTCATCCGTTATGAAGTCGACCTCGAACGCAAAAACGCCGCACTGGAGCAGACGCAGCAATTCATCGCCAGCGTCGTCGCCTCGATGTCGGACATCCTTGTGGTGTGCGACCCGAAGGGCCGCATTCTGCAGGTAAATCCGGCGCTTCTCGGGCTTACCGGCTTTACCGCCGCTGAACTGATCGACCAGCCATTGACAGCCTTGCTGCGTGACGAGGACGTGCAGGGCTTCCGTCCCTGCTATACGGAGGCGGTCTGCGAGCGCGAGGCGCGGCTGAAGAGCAAGCATGGCGGGTTCACCGGCCTGGTGGCGATGAACTGCGCGCCGCGTCTCGACCGTCAGCGTCGACTGCCGGGCATGGTCATCGTCGGACGGCCGGTCGGTGAACTCCGGCGCGCCTATGAAGAGCTGAACCGCGCCCATGACGACCTGAAGCGGGCCCAGCAACAGCTCATCCAGTCGGAAAAGATGGCGTCCATCGGCCGGTTGGTGGCTGGCGTAGCTCATGAATTGAATAACCCGATCAGCTTTATCTATGGAAACGTGCATACTCTGGCGCGTTATCGCGACCGCCTGGTGCGGTATCTGGGCGCCGTTCACGCCGGCGCGGCCGGCGAGGAATTGGCGGAATTGCGCCGGGAGATGAAGATCGACGACCTCCTTGCCGATCTTGGCTCGTTGATCGAGGGGACTCAGGAAGGGGCCGAGCGGGTCAGCGAAATCGTGACCAATCTGCGGCGCCTGTCTTTTGTCAATCCGTCGGAGAGAACCCGCATCAATCTGACGGAGGTGGCCCGCAATGCCATCAAATGGGTTCTCAAGGCGACGCGTCAGCAGATCGCCGTCGACGACCAGTTGCCGGTCGAGTTGCTGATCGACGGGATCGAGGGGCCGTTGCATCAGGTCATGGTCAACCTGGTGCAGAATGCCGTCGACGCCATGGAAGACGTGGCCAGGCCGGCTTTATGGGTGAGCGGCCGCCAGCTTGGCGATCAGATCCTGCTGGTGTTGCGCGACAACGGGCCGGGAATTCCCACCGACCACCTGCTGAAGGTGTTCGATCCCTTTTACACCACCAAGGCGGTGGGCAAGGGGACCGGCCTCGGGCTATGGGTGAGTTGGAGTATCATCCGCGACCACGGTGGCGCCCTCGAGGCCGCCAATGCCCCGGACGGCGGCGCCGCCTTCACCATCACCTTGCCGACCCGATGACGGCGCTGCTCGATGTCGCCGACCTTCGGCGGACAGCGTTGCAGCCCGCCTGTTTCGCCTTGCAGCGGGGGGAATGCGTCGCCGTCCACGGACCTTCGGGGGCAGGCAAGACCTTGTTGTTGCGGGCCATCGCGGACCTTGATCCGAACGAGGGGGAAATCTTCCTGGACGGGCATCGGCGTGAGTCGATGAGCGGCCCGCAATGGCGCCGGCAGGTGGGATATCTTCCTGCCGAGCCCGGTTGGTGGGCCGACACGGTGGGCGAGCATTTCCCCGATTGGGCGGCGGCCCGTCCGCTGATCGAGGCGCTTGGCCTTCCCGAGGAGGCGCGCCATTGGCCGCTGACCCGGCCGTCAACCGGTGAACGGTTGCGCCTGGCGCTGGTGCGGGCGCTGGTCGTCGAACCGCGGGTCCTGCTCCTCGACGAGCCGACCGCCGCCCTTGATCGCCTGGCGGTGGCCGCGGTGGAGACGCTGATCGGAAGCCGGGTGGCCGCCGGGCTGTCGGTCCTCTGGGTAACCCATGACGAAGCGCAGGCGGCGCGCGTGGCCCGGCGTTTCCTGCATGTCGAAGCCGGCAGCGTCCGCGAGGCGGCGGCATGAAGGCATACATTTCGCTGGGCTATGGTGATCTTGCCCTCGGCAGCCTGCTGGTTCTGGCCAATGCCGGGTTGTCGCTGGCCCTGCAACTGGGCATTCATTGGCGCTTCCTGGTCGCCGCGGCCCGCATGGTGGTCCAACTGGCGTTGATGGGGGTAGTGCTCAGCGCCCTGTTCTCCGAGGCTTCGCCGCTGTGGACCAGCCTCGCCGCCATGGTCATGGTCGCTTTTGCCGGTCGCGAGGCTGCCGCCCGGCAGGACCGCCCGCTGGCGGGCCTGTGGGCCTATGGCCTCGGCACATCCAGCATGATGATGGCGGCGGCGCTGGTGACTGTGTTCGCCTTGACCACCGCGTTGCGCCCCGATCCCTGGTACGACCCGCGCTATGCCATTCCCCTGCTGGGGATGATTCTGGGCAATACCATGACCGGCGTATCCCTCGGACTTAACGGCTTGACCAGCGGCCTGGCGACCCGCCGCGCGGCGGTCGAGGCGCGTTTGATGCTGGGGGCAAGCCGGCGCGAAGCCTTGGCTCCGGTGGTACGGCAGTCGCTGCGCAATGCGCTGATGCCCATCGTGAATACCATGTCGGCAACCGGCGTGGTGGCTCTGCCCGGCATGATGACCGGGCAGATCCTGGGCGGCGTCGCGCCTTCGGAAGCGGTCAAGTACCAGATCCTGATCCTGTTCCTGATTGCCGGCGGCACCGGTATCGGCGCCGTCGCCGCGGTTCTCGGCGGCGCCTTCCGCCTGACCGACCATCGCCACCGTCTGCGCCTCGACCGACTGGCAAAATAAAAGCCCCCTGCCGAACCAGTCGGCAGGGGGCTTCGCAAAACAGACGTCCTGATCAGACGCTGTAGTACATCGCGAACTCGATCGGGTGCGGGGTGTGTTCGAAGCGGTACACCTCTTCCCACTTGAGTTCGGCATAGCTCTCGATGAAGTCCTTCGAGAAGACGTCGCCCTTGAGCAGGAAGTCATGATCCTTCTCAAGGCTCTGCAGGGCTTCGCGCAGGCTGCCGCAGACGGTCGGAACCTGGGACAGTTCCTCGGGCGGCAGGTCGTAGAGGTTCTTGTCCATGGCGTCGCCGGGATGGATCTTGTTCTGGATGCCGTCCAGACCGGCCATCAGCATGGCGGCAAAGGCCAGGTAGGGGTTGGCACCGGGGTCGGGGAAGCGGACCTCGACGCGCTTGCCCTTGGGGCTGGCCGAGTAGGGGATGCGGCAGGAGGCCGAACGATTGCGGGCCGAGTAAGCCAGCAGAACCGGGGCCTCGAAGCCGGGGATCAGGCGCTTGTAGCTGTTGGTCAGCGGGTTGGTGAAGGCGTTCAGCGCCTTGGCATGCTTGATGATGCCGCCGATGTAATACAGCGCGGTCTCCGACAGGTCGGCATAGCCCGAGCCGGCGAAGGTCGGCTTGCCGGACTTCCAGATCGACTGGTGGACGTGCATGCCCGAACCGTTGTCGCCGAAGATCGGCTTGGGCATGAAGGTCGCGGTCTTGCCGTAGCTGTGCGCCACGTTGTGCACGACGTATTTGTAGATCTGCATGGAGTCGGCCGACTTCACCAGAGTGTCGAACTTGCAGCCCAATTCGCTCTGGGACGGCGCGACTTCATGGTGGTGCTTCTCGATCGGCAGGCCCATGTCGCCCATGACGGTCAGCATCTCGGCGCGCATGTCGACCTGGCTGTCCACCGGTGGAACGGGGAAGTAGCCGCCCTTGATGCCCGGACGGTGGCCGGAGTTGCCTTCGGGGAATTCCTTGCCCGTGACATAGGGGCCTTCCTCGGAGTCCAGCTTGTAGAACACCGAGTTCATGTTCACTTCGTAGCGCACGTCGTCGAATACGAAGAATTCGGCCTCGGGGCCGAAGAAGGCGGTGTCGCCGATGCCGGTGGAGCCGAGGTATTTCTCGGCGCGCTTGGCGATGGAGCGGGGATCGCGATCGTAAAGCTGCCCAGTCATCGGCTCGACGATGTCGCAGAACAGGATCATCTGGGTCTGGGCGGCGAACGGATCGATCACCGCGGTGGAGAGATCCGGCTTCAGGATCATGTCCGACTCGTTGATGCTCTTCCAGCCGGCGATCGACGAACCGTCGAACATGATGCCTTCGTTCAGCAGATCTTCGTCGATCGTGCTGACATGCTGGGCGGTGTGCTGCCACTTGCCCCTGGGATCGGTGAAGCGGAGGTCGACGTACTTGACGTCGTGTTCCTTGATCTGTTCGAGGACTTTTTTGGCTTCGGACATGGTCGCATTCCCAATAGTTGAATGGAATTAATACTTTGTCTGACCGCGCACCGGCAAAGGAGCGGCCCGCAGCTTATCGGCCCGGGGCGTCGGGACGCCGGTGGCGGCGGATCAGATGGCGTCGGTGCCCCGTTCGCCGGTGCGGATGCGGATCGCTTCTTCGACGGGCGTGACGAATATCTTGCCGTCGCCGATGCGACCGGTGTGGGCAGCCTGCTGAATAGCTTCGATGGCGCGTTCAACGAGATTGTCCTCGATGACGAGCTCGATCTTCACCTTGGGCAGGAAATCCACCACGTACTCGGCGCCGCGGTACAGTTCAGTATGCCCCTTTTGCCGGCCGAAGCCTTTGGCCTCGGTCACGGTGATGCCCTGCAAACCAATCTCGTGAAGGGCTTCCTTCACTTCGTCAAGTTTGAACGGCTTGATGATCGCTTCGATCTTCTTCATGTACCCCGGTGCTCTGCTGATCTTGGAATCCGGTGCGTGAAACGCGCCTCCCATTTAGCACGCCTTGTGCCAATTGGGCTACGGCGAAAATGCGGCGATTCCCTGGGGTATTTGAACCATTTGGATTTCGCTTGCACGATTTTTTGTCACTACTGCTGAATAATTCGGCAGCGGCTGCCCCATTCTGCGGCAGACTTGGGATTTGCTGGGGCCTGTGCTAACCATGACGTTCGTCATCGGTGCCAAGGGACGAACACCGTGAAACCAACGAATTCAATTTTTTCCGCTTGCGGCACCACCATCTTCGAAGTGATGTCGCGTCTCGCCGCCGAACATGGGGCGATCAACCTGGGGCAGGGATTTCCCGAGGGGCTGGAGCCACCGGCCTTGCTGCAGGCCGCCGCCCGCGCCATTACCGAGGGGCCGAACCAATACCCATCGATGATGGGGATTCCGGCGCTGCGCCAGGCCGTCGCCGCCCACGCCAAGAGGTTCTACGGGCTTGACGTCGATCCGGCGGCCGAGGTGATGGTGACTTCGGGCGCGACCGAGGCATTGGCCGACTGCGTGTTTGGGCTGATCGAGCCGGGGGACGAAGTGGTTCTGATCGAGCCGCTTTACGATAGCTATTTGCCGATCGTGCGGCGGGCCGGCGGGATTCCGCGGATCGTCCGGATGGAGCCGCCGCATTGGATCTTGCCGCGCGAAGCCCTGGCCGCGGCATTCAACGACCGCACCAAGCTGATGATCCTGAACAATCCGATGAACCCGACGGGAAAGGTCCTGGACGAACAGGATCTGGGGTTCATTGCAGGGCTGCTGGCGCGCCACGATGCCTACTGCGTTTGCGACGAAGTCTACGAGCATCTGGTGTACGACGGCCGTCGGCACATTCCCTTGATGAGCCTGCCCGGCATGCGGGAGCGCTGCCTGCGCATCGGCTCGGCCGGCAAGACCTTTTCCGTCACCGGATGGAAGGTCGGTTACGTGACCGCTTGCCCGGCACTTTTGCAGCCGGTGGCCAAGGCCCATCAATTCGTCACCTTCACCACTCCGCCCGGTCTTCAGCAGGCGGTTGCCGAAGGGTTGGCTGGTGGCGACGAATATTATGAAACCCTCGCCAATGATCTGCAGCGCCGGCGTGACCGCCTGGCGGCGGGACTGACCTCGATCGGCTTTGAAGTACTTCCTTGCGCCGGCAGCTATTTCCTCAGCGCCGATATCCGCGCACTCGGGTTCGACGGCGACGACGTCGCCTTCTGCCGGCACATCACCGTCAATGCCGGCGTTGCGGCGGTGCCGGTCAGCAGCTTCTTCCAGAACGGCGACGTCCGGCACTATGCGCGATTCTGCTTCGCCAAGCGGGATGAAGCGTTGGAAGAGGCGCTTGCGAGACTGGGGCGCTATTTCGCGCGCAGGTGACCCTTGACGGGGTCGGGGCGATTAGGCTAGACAACGTGCCTCCGGTGGCGGGTGTAGCTCAGTTGGTTAGAGCGCCAGGTTGTGGTCCTGGATGTCGTCGGTTCGAATCCGATCACTCGCCCCATTTTCCCTCAAATTCGTTTCGAGCTCATCCCGACTCGTGCACATCGCGGCTGCGATGCGCGCGGGCCTGCCGTTTGGCTGGCCCAAATCGCCGTTCCGCATAGCCAAAAGCGCTTCAGGAATATGAACCAATTCGAGCGTTAGCGTACACCCGGGGGGGTACGCCGGCCGACCTCGGCGGGATCAACTACCGAGAATGAATGTCGCGCTACCTCCTACAGAAGGTATGATCGCGAGCCCCTATCGGATAAAACTTGCATCGGAAGACGAGTGCGATGTTGAGTGCCGACGTTGGCATTCGCCAAATGATCAAAAGCGACATTAGCGATGACTCTGGCAGCCTGACGGGGGCGTTCCATGCAAAACGTTGATATTCTGCTGATAGACGCCAATAAGCTTTTTCGGGAAGGTCTGAAACGACTGTTGGACAACTCTCCGTTCGTCATTTCTGCTGAGGCGGATACTTTACAGGATGGCATCGATAAGCTGGGAACAGGAGTGCAGCCCAAAGTAGCTTTGGTCGAGTTCGACGCCGGCAATGACGACGTGCAGCAGCTCCATACGCTTCGGGAGAAATATCCGGAGCTCAAATTGGTGGTGCTTGCCGCCACGACCAGGAACATTCACCACCTGGCGCGCTGCTTCGAGGCGGGCGCCGATGCATACCTGCTGAAGAATATTTCTCCTGACGCCCTGAAGCAGTCGCTGAAGCTCGTGCTGCTGGGGGAAAAAGTCTTTCCCACGCGGCTGGCCGCGTTGCTGGTCAGCGGTCAGGTCGAGGCACATCGTCCGCCTGCCGCCTCGGCCGATCTGGAAGGGCTGTCCGAGCGGGAGGTGCAGATCCTGCGGTGCCTGCTGAATGGCCATCCGAACAAGGTCATCGCCAAAAAGTTGAACATCACCGAAGCGACGGTGAAGGTTCACCTGAAAGGCGTGCTGAAGAAGATCAACGCGGCGAACCGCACGCAGGCGGCCATTTGGGCGCTCAACAACGGTCTGTCGAGCGATACCCCGCTGCCCATGCGCAGCCGGCGCGCCGCGGCGGCCAACGGGGTCGAATTAGGACAAGGCGTGTAGTCGCGGGCGGAGCGGCGTCTTGCGCTTTCAAGGCGTTGGCTCCGCCCGTCAGTGAGCTGTGAGATTGCGGCCCGGTGCCGGGGCAGGCTCTTCATCGCCGGAGCCGGAAGCTTCCTCGGAACTCTCTTCGGATTGCTCGCGGATGGCAGCGCGGATCGTTTCGTATTGCCTTGCGGCGAATACCGCCGCCTCGGTGCGATTCTGGAACTTCAGCGCCTTCAGGATGGCCCGGACCTTCGTCTTCACATTGGCTTCGGTAAGTCCCAGGCTGCGCGCGATGGCCCGGTTGGTCTTGGCCAGGCGGATCTGGTCGAGAATCGCCAACTCGATGCGAGATAGCCGGGCGATGGTGTCGCACCGCAAGCGGTCCGTGACGATGTCCATGACCGCGGCCGAGGGCAGGATGGAATAGCCCGCCTTGGCCAGAGCCAGAATATCCTTCAGGCGGTGCATGGTGGCGTCCTGGAAGATGACGCCGTTGACGAATTCCAGGAACCCCGTGCTGTCTAAGAATTCCTGGGAACGAATCAGCAGCACGACGTTGTGATCCCGGCAGAAATCGGAGAGCAGCTCGGCGTGCGCTTTAGCCAGCATCCGTACGACGTTGAACGAGAAGATGGTGACGTCCGAATCAACTCGCTCGGGGTGGAGCACCAAGGTATTCGGATCGTCGTAGACGGCGATCTCGGAGCGTTCTTCGGCGTCGAAGCGGTTCAGGATTTCATTTGCAATACGCCCGTCCTCGACGGCCACCGCTGCGGTCGTATGTCGAGGCGGGCCGCTCATTGCCAGTTCTGTCATCGCCAAACCCCTAGTTCACGGTGAAACGGTGGGAGTGAGTCCGCTCGAAGTTTTCAAATTCTTCGTCGGTGAAGCGTTCGAGAATGGCGTTGAGACGTCTTCGATAAGACGAATCATAAAAAAAGCGGCAGAGGTCGAAGCTATCCAAGAAAGAAAGAAGACGAGCCTCCGGCGACAGATCTCTCCCCGCGAGGTGCGGAAACGTATGTGAGAGGCAAGTGTATTGCTTGGACGTCAGCCTATTCCTTAACATCTCGGCCCTCCTTTTCGAAGAACGTCAGTCCCACTGGACTTTCGTTAGTCGCAATATTGGGCGCGTTTATGAATCTTGATTCTCTGGTGGAGGAAATATATACACGGATTTGTATATATAAAGAATTGCCATATAGAGGTAGCCCCAATGGGCTTTCAATCAAAAGAATAGTAAGGGCAGGGCATCTTGTGTAATTATCAGCGCTTCTTTACTCTTAAAGAAGGTGCAGAAGACGTTTGTCATTGGTTGAATAGCCACACACCGCCAATAGAGATGATATCCGTTTATGGAGATATCAATTCTGGATTTATAATGGAAGAATATGCCCGCATTGGTACGGGTATGAGCATAGGCATATAGGTTATATAACTGAGCCTTAGGTCGATGGACTATTCGAAATTGTTGAGGGGTAGCTCATCAGGCGGTCGTTCGTATGCTTCGATTGCGATCAAAGGGGAAAAAATCTCTGCTTATCAAAGAGCATGACAAGCCCCACCTGTTGCACGGCCCCTCATCTCCAACAGATGAAGAGGGATCCTTCCGGTAGGAACGGGTTGCTGAAGGGATTCAATGTTATCGTTCCTGAGCGCCATGTTGGGGGAGCACACCGTGGCTCCCGCAGAGAAAGAGGAACAGGTGTTCCGCGCCGCGCTGGACGCGGTGCCGGTCGCCGTCTTGCTCACCGATGCGGAAAGACAGGACCATCCGGCGATTTACGTGAACGCGCGATATTGTCGCATGATGGGCTATCCGCCCGAGGAAGTCGTGGGCTGCGGTCTGGGTCAACTGTTGGGGCAAAGGGCCACCGCGGACGCCGGTTTCGAGCAGATGAAGAGGGATTTGGCCGCGGGGCGGTCGGCCACGGCAGACCTTGTTGCCTCGCGCAAGGACGGATCGCCGCTGCCGCTAAGGATCGAGATCCTGCCGGTGGTCAATTCCGGGGGCATGCCGATCCGGCATGTCGCGGTTCTTCATGAGATGACCGATACCACGACCGATCGCCCGCGAGCCGGTGACATCGGGACGGCCCTGCGTCTCATAGCCGACGTCGTTCCCTTGCCGCTGCTGGTCGTCAACCCCCAGGGCCGGATTATCGTGGCGAATGCCCAGGCCCGCGGGGCGCTGTGCGTCGGACATGCCGGGGGGCGCGCGCTGGGCGAATTCATTGACTTGGAGCAGGACCTGGCAGTGGTGCGCCGCGGGGGCGGGGTCCAAAGGGCTGCGCGCCAGTTGCGGAACGCCGACGGACAGATCGGCTCCGTGCTGGTCTCGGTCCGCGCGCTGGACGAGGGGGCTGATGCCGGCATCGTCATCGTCTTTACCGATATCACCGAGCAGAAGCGCAAGGAGCAGGGGCTGGTCAAAGCCTGCGAGGATGCAGAACGGGCGATTCGCGCGAAGTCCCGCTTCTTCGCTGCCGCCAGTCATGATCTGCGTCAGCCGCTGCAGGCCTTGGCTCTGTTCTCGACGGCTCTCGAAATGCATGTCAGCACGCCGGCGGCGCAGAACATCCTGTCCTCCATCAAGTTATCGCTGTCGACCATGGAAGACATGTTCGACACCCTGTTGGACATGTCGCGGCTCGACGCGGGAGTGCTCAAGGCCGAGCCGGAAGTGTTCCTGGTCAACGACGTCCTGGAACGTCTTGAAGTTGAGTTCGCGCCGCAGGCCGAACGTAAAGGACTCGATTTCCGTGTCGTCGCTTGTAGCGCGGCGATTCGCAGCGACCCGGCGCTTCTCGGCCGCATCCTTCGCAATTTCCTGTCCAATGCGATCCGCTACACCCAGACCGGCAAGATCTTGTTGGGATGCAGGCGACAGGGAAGCAATTTGCAGGTGCTGGTCGGGGATACCGGGCCGGGAATACCGGAGAACCAGCGGCTCGCCATCTTCGAGGAGTTCTTCCAGGGTACCGAGCGGCAGGGCGCATCGGGCCTGGGGCTGGGTCTGGCCATCGTCCAGCGCTTGGCCCGCCTGTTGTCGCATCGCCTCGGCCTGCGATCGAGGCTGGGCCACGGGTCGATTTTTTCGGTGGAGGTGCCGCTGACCGAGCCTCCCATGCCGCTGTACGACGAAGACGACGCCGAGGAGGCCTTGGGCGACCTGTCCGGCAGCAAGGTACTGGTGGTCGACGACGACCCTGCAGTGCGAGAGGGGCTTGCAATGCTGCTGGCGGACTGGGGGTGTCTGGTGACGGTGGTCTCCAGCGGGACGGAGGCCCTGGCGCTGGTGCAGCGGCAAAATTTGGCGCCGGATATCATTCTTGCTGATTGTCGCTTGCCACAGGAAGGTGGCGGTGCAACCACCATCGAGCATCTGCGCGCGGCGGTCGGCCGCGATTTGCCGGCATTTCTGTTCACCGGCGATACGGATGTGCGGGACGCGGCGGTCCCGATGGGCGATAGCTCGCGGCTGCGGGTGCTCCATAAGCCGATCAGCCCGTTGCGGCTGCGCGCCGCGCTGGCAGAGGCCATGGGACGGACGCCAGCGGGGGGCTGAGGGGCCCCCACGTTGCGTTCGGGATGTCGGAGAGGCAGGTCCGAGCGACTGCTGGAATCAGGTGACCGGGCTGGAACTGCCGCGGAACGAGCGGTTGGCTGCGATTGCGGCCTGGGTGCGGTTGTTGACGCCCAGCTTCTTCATGATTGATTTCACATGCACCTTGACCGTGCCTTCCAGCATGCCGAGGGAGCGTGCGATCTCCTTGTTGGAATAACCCAGCGTCAATAGTTTGAGAACCTGAGTCTCGCGCGGAGTCAGGGACTTGAAGTCGGGATTGAAATCGCTGTTTTCCTCGAGCGGCGAAGTCTCGAATTCGTTGGTCTGCCCGATCTCTTCGTTGGCAACCGCCTGTGCGGGGACATAGAGTTCGCCCGAAAGGACCAGCGGCAGGACATGTTTCAGGATTTCGCCGTTAGAGGACTTCAGGATGTAGCCGCGCGCCCCGGCCTCGATGGCTGCGCGAATGGTCGAGCGCTGGCGGGACCCGGACACTACTACGACGGGCACCCGGGGAAGGCCCTCGATATATTTCTTCAACTCGGCGATGCCGTTCAGCCCGGGCATCATGAGGTCGAGCAGGATGAGGTCCAGATGCGGCGTCTCATGCGCCATCCGGTAGGCCTCTTCGGCACTCGATGCCTGCAGAATGGTCACATCCTTGTACAGGCTTTCCAGCGCCAGCGAAATGCCGTAGCGGAACAAGGCATGGTCGTCGGCGATTAATACTACCACGTCGGCTGCCTTTCAATGCGTTGCAGCGGATTCCGTATAACGTGAAACGCGTGAAAACGTTAATCCATCTTTGGTGGAGGTACCCATTGGTGATGGTAAAGAAAATAACCACATGGATAGCGCTCGACCATCAACATTTCCTATGCCTTCTGCCAAAATAATATGAACAATACATTTATCTATGGATCTGCATATTGCACAATGCACCCTACTTGGCCCGCCCCGGCAAAACTTCAATCTGGATCACGCCGTTCTTATTAGGTAATCAAAAAGAGTCGGGTGCTACTCCCTTCGCCATAATCCCGGTCCCCGGCGCGAAGGATTCGGCCGCCCAGCGGACCTCGGCGCGAATCGGGAGATGGTCGGAAGCCAGTCGGGTCAGTGGCGACGCATAGGCGTGCAAGCGGTGCTGTGCCGGTGGCGGCCAAACCCAGATTCGGTCGAGCGGCAGCAATGGGAAGCGCGACGGAAAGGTGCGTAGCGGCATGGCCCGGCCGAACCGGCGGTCAAGGGCGCGCAATGCGCCGCCGCCGGGTTTCCATTCGTTGAAATCGCCAAGAATGATGCAGGCGGCGCCATTCTGTCCCGCATCCAAGGCGTGGAGCAGGTAGCGCACCTGGAGCCGGCGCTCGGCAGCGCTCAAACCGAGATGGGTCGCGACGACGCGGATCGGCAGGTCGCCCAGCAGCATGTTCGTGTCGATCGCCCCCCTGGGTTCGAAGCGGCGGACGGACAGGTCGATGCGGCGCACCGCCTGCACCGGCAGGCGGGTGAGCAGCGCATTGCCGAAATGCCCCCGATGATCCTGTACGCTGGCGCCGGCAATCGCCGTTACCCGCAAGGATTGCGCAAAGAACTCGAGTTGCGGACGGCCGTCGACCAGGAGGCGCATGTCCACTTCCTGCAGGCCGATGATGTCGGCATCGAGCGCCTGCAGAACTTCGACGATCCGTTCGGGCAAGTATTTGCGGTCGGTGCCGAAGCAACGATGGATGTTGTAGCTGGCGAGGCAGAGAGCAGGGTTAGTCACCGGCAGCCCCGCCTGCATTGCCCGTCGCCGAGCGGCCGATGCGGTTGAGCAGGCTGGCGCCGGCCATAACCAGAACGATGGCCAAGCTGCTCAGCACGGTAGCGTCCATGGGATTGCCTTCGTTGAGGACCGCGGCGAGCCGATCGCCGAAGAGGCTGAAGCCGAGGATCATCGGCGTCAATCCCGCCGCCGATCCGGCGAGATAGACCGCCGGGTCGATGCGTACGGCTCCGGCCATCAGGTTGACCGCGGTGAACGAGGCGACGGGCAGCAGTCTCAGCATGGCGACGGCGACGACTCCGTGACGCGGAAGGACCCGGCTGATCCGACTGGCCCGGTCCGAAGTCAGGCGGCGCACCGAGTGCCGGCCGAGGCGCCGGCCGATGGAATAGGTGAAGCTGGCGCTCAGCATCGTCCCGGCGAACGCATAGATCATCCCGGGCCACAGGCCGAATATGGCGCCGGCGGCGACGGCCGGCAGGAACACGGGGATGCCGGTAAGGCCGACGAGGAGGTAAATGCCGACGCTGAGGAGTCCTGCCCAGGGATCGGTGCGCGAGGCGGCAAGCTGGCCCAGCGCGGCATCCACTGCCGGCCATGGCGAGGCGGGAAGGGAACGCCAAAGGGCGGCGCCCAGGGCCAGCAAGGCGAGGAGGGCAATGCCCGTGGTGAACCGGCCGGCGAGATGGGGGCTGCTGCGACCGGAGGGCGGAGGAGTGGCCGCCATCAGGATGGTTTCGATCGGACTATCGGGATCAAGGAGGTCGCTTTCCGGAAGGAGCTCGGGAAGGGCGGGAGGAATGGGCAGCAGGTCGAGACGGCGCGGCCCCTCACCGAAGGCGGCGATGGCTCGATGCAGGCCCAGGCGTTCGATCGCCTCACTTATTTCCTTGGGGGTGCGTCCAAGATGTTCGGCCAGCAGGCGGGCGCGCAAGCCAAGGATCGCCGAGACCGCATCTGGGCGTCCGCCTGCTTCGAGCAGCAAATCACATTCCGTATCCAGCCCCATGGAACGGTTGTTGAGGTTGGCCGAGCCGATGCGGAGCAGTTCTCCGTCGACGATCATCGTTTTGGCGTGGACCTTCACCAGATGGCCCTGCACGGTCGGCGCATAGAGCCGAAGACGCTCCCCCCGATCCTGCGCGTGCAAGCGACCCTGCAGGCGGGCTCGGGACATGCCCATGGTGTTGCGCTCGAGAAAACCGGCGGAGTACCCCGAGGTGACCATGGCAATCTCCGGGCATTCTTCCTCCCGCAGCCGTCGGCCCAGCGCCCGAGCCACGGTGCGCGACGCAAAATACTGATTCTCTATATAGATATGCCGGTGCGCCGTCAGAACCATATCGCCGAACAATTGTTCGACCTCGCGCACTGCCGGTTCGCCCTCCCAAGGCGGCGCCGTACGGGCGAAAGCGACGGTGACGTCCTCGACGTCGGCGGGTAGGGAAGCGGGCCAGGGGTCATAGAGGGCCGGCGGCAGTGCACGCAATGTATGACCGGTGGCGTTGCGCCAGCGTATGCGGGCAAGCTCGGCCAAGGCCGCGGCGGCCGGCCCGGCGACAGCCACCTGCACGTCATGGAATGGGGGATAGTTGGGAAAACCCGGGTCGTTCCGTCGTGGGTCGCCCGGGCTATGTTCCGAACTGTCCCAGCGTTTCCCGGATATGTCCATTCCGCCAAGGAACCCGACGCTGTCGTCGATCACCACGATCTTCTGGTGATGAGAGGCGCCGAAGGGATGGCTGTCGTCCAGCCGGAAGTGCAGGTGCGGATGGCTGAGCCAGTCATGCTTGACGACGGGCAGGAACTCCCTGTCGAAGGCATAGATCAGGGCGGGATCCCACACCAGGACATGCACCTGAAGTTCCGCCCGTGCACGAACCAGCATACGCAGCAGTTCGCCGATGGTGTCCGGCTCCTGCGCGTCCGGACGGCGTTCGAGGCGCGTCCGGCTGTCGAATTCCCAGCCGATGATGAGCACCGATCGACGGGCCTCCTGCAGGGCAGCTTTCAGCGCGCTGAAATAGGCCTGGCCGTCCACCAGGAAGGCCACGCGCTCAGCCTGAACCCGTCGCCAACAGTTGTGGCCCGGCACGGCGATGGTTGAGCACCCAAGCATACCGACAATGTATGCAAGCCGAAGGTATCGGTCAGCACGACGGTCCCCAAAGAGCGAGCATGGAACCCGCCGACGGCGCCGGTGTTGTTACTGCCAACGGCATATGCCCTGGCAACGGGAGGCTTTGGAATGGAACAGTCGCTTCGGATTTTCACGTTGGCGGCCGCAGGCGTGTTGCTATCGCTCGGGGCGGCTCAGGCGGCGGGGAACCCCGAAGCCGGAGCCAAAGTGTTCAACCGGTGCAAAGTCTGTCATACGGCGGAGCCAGGGCAAAACCGGGTCGGTCCCAGCCTTTATGGTGTTGTCGGCAGAATGTCGGGTACGGAGCCGGGGTTCAATTACTCTCCGGCGATGAAAAACGCGCACATCGTCTGGACTCCGGAAAATCTCGACAAGTATTTGACGGATCCGAAGGCCATGGTGCCCGGGAACAAGATGGCATTTCCCGGCGTCAAGGATCCGAAAGAGCGCCAGGATGTCATCTCGTATCTGGAGAAGGTAGGGAGCGGCCATTGAGCAATTGCTCGTATTGATTGAATGCGAGGAATGCCATGAAAACGCGCTATTTTGCCTTGTTGTTCGGGTTGATTTTCCTGATCGGCGGCATTCTGGGGTTCATCCCGGCGTTGTTGACGCCGCCTCCATCGGGTGGACCGCCAATGGCGGTCGGTGCCTATTACGGGCACCTTTTCGGGCTGTTCCCGGTGAACGCCCTACATAATCTGCTGCATGTGCTGCTTGGGCTTTGGGGCATTGCCGCGTGGCGAAGCTTCACCGCATCGCGCACCTACGCCAGGGGATTGACGGTCATCTACGCCATCTTGACCGTGTTCGGCCTAATCCCTGGCCTCGATACCATCTTCGGCTTGGTGCCCTTGTATTCCAACGACATCTGGTTGCACGCCGTCGCTGCGATCATCGCCGCCTATTTCGGCTGGGCGGCGGTTCCCGTGGCGACGGCCGCGCATCAGCCGACCGGCGGGATCCGCCGCTGACTTTGAAGGATTGCGAGCAGAACCAATGGCGTCGCTGCCTGTTTCACGGCATGCAGGTGAATTTCGGCAAGAGGAGGATGGCAAATGGCGGAGCGGCAAGGCCGGGTCGGCTTGGCGTCCGGAGGGGAGCCTTCCGGCGCCGTCGTCGAGGATGCGGTGAAGCGCACCGGGAATATGCTCGACGACGCCAAGGCCGCCGTCCGTGGGATGGCTGACTCGCAGAAGGGCAAGGTGTGCTCGCGCCTTGGCGGTGTGGCGCAGGCACTGCATCAGACGGCGCGGGAGTTGGAAAAGCAGAACGTCACGGCGGGGCGCTATGCGAACCTCGCCGCCCAGCAGGTCGACCGGGTGGTCGGCGCGTTGAAGGACAGGCGGGTCGAGGATTTGTTGGGCGATGCCGAAGACTTTGCGCGTCGGCAGCCCCTGTGGTTTGTCGGTGGCGCTCTCGCTGCCGGATTCATGCTGGCGCGCCTGGCCAAAAGCACTGATGAGCCGGATCTTTCCCAGCCAGCCGGGGATGTGACGGAAGAGGTGCGCGGGGCGGCGGACGACGCGGTGCAGGGCGCAGGAGCAAGTCCCCCGGCGGGCGCCGCGGGGATCGGCGCGGGGCCGGTGGCTGCCGGAGAAGCGCCATGACCGACGCGCCGCGGACCGATGGGATCAAGCCGGACCGGTCGTTCGGCACTCTGTTGACCGAACTGAGCCGGGAAACCGCCTTGCTGTTTCGGCAGGAAATCGCGCTGGCCAAGGCCGAGTTGGTCGAAAAGGTGGCGCAGGCGGGATCGGGCGCGGTCGAACTGGTGGTCGGCGGGATCATCCTGCTGCTGTCGTTGGAGGCGCTTTTGGCCGCTGCCATCATCGGTCTGGCGCAGAGCATCGGCTATTGGCAGTCGGCCCTGGTCCTCGGGATCGCCGTGCTGCTGCTCGGCACTGCGGTGCTGATGCGGGGGTTGGCGGTGCTGCGGGCGGAAAGCCTGGCGCCGAAAAAGACCATTGCTTCCTTGCGTGAGACGACGGCGTGGGCCAGGGACCAGGCCCCCCGGGAGCGCACCTTATGAGCCAAGCGGACGACATCCAGAACGAGATTGAAAAAACCCGCAGCGATCTGGCGGATACGCTGCAGGCCATTGAACGCAAACTCTCTCCCAACCGTATAGTCGATGAGGCCATGGAAACCATGCGTAGTGTCAATATCAGCGAGTCGCGCCTGATGGATCTGGTGCGCGACAATCCTGTGCCATTGGCGTTGGTCGGCCTGGGCTTGGGATGGTTGGCCCTGTCCAGCTTGCGTCCCGCGGCGCGGCGCCTCGGTGAAGCGGCCGAGGATTATGGGGAGGGCGGCTATGCGCAGGAGCAGTGGGCTGGTTACGGGGCCGGAGAAGGTGGCAACGGCTCCGGGAGCGGCATCGCTGACCTGGGCGAGTCCGCTCGCGAACGAGCCGGCGAGATGGCCGAAGACTTGAGCGAAGGAGCACAGCAACTGACTGGCGAGATGCGTAGGCGGGCGCGGAGGGTCAGGCACGGGGTGCAGCGGATATCGAGTTCGGTCCGCGATCGGGCCGGCGAATGGGCCGGGCGTAGTTCAGACGCGTTCCAGGATCATCCGCTGCTCATCGGGATGCTCGCCATGGCCGCCGGCGTGGCGATGGGGGCGGCGCTGCCTCGCAGCCGGCGCGAGGTCGAGATGTTGGGCGATGCCAGCGCGGGACTGGTGGAGTCGGCCCGCAATGTCGGGCGGCAGGCGGTCGAAAGGGCGAGCGGAGCCATCCAGCGGGCGACCCGCGCCGCGGGTGAGGGGCTGAGCGAAGGCGGGTCGATGACTGCTCACTGAGGCGGCGCAACGGTTAGACTGCATGGGGGCGTGGCAGGATCGCCATGCCTGTGATGAAAATATCACAAGGCACATAAAATATGTGTCTTTGTTGACCTAGATCAAAGAACGCATTCTTTTTGCGGGTAAATCTATCAGCCATACGGATAAGCGACCGCGACCTTCGTCAACGAGAGGTTGGGGGCGGTCGGCGAGGCTGGTCGCTCACGTATTGGCAATCCATTGCTGGGGGTACCCGAAGATGTTCAAGCGTTCTTCTTATCTTGCGGCCGCTGCCGTCTCTCTCCTGGTCGGCGCGACCGCCGTTCAGGCGGCGGACGCCGAGGATGGCGGCTTCCAAGCCGGCAGCATCCTGGTCCGTGCCCGTGCCCTGGGCGTCATCCCCGATGTGAGCAACACGCCGAAGAGTTCCCTGGCCAGCGCGGTCGGCGGGACTGTCGACATTACCGACAACTGGGTGCCCGAGCTGGATGCCAGCTATTTCTTCACTCCCAACATCGCAGTGGAAGCGATCGCTGGCGTCACCTACCACGATGTAAAATTGAAGAACAGCGCCGTCGGCGATGTTCCGCTGGGCTCCACCCGCCTGCTACCGCCGACCATCACCGCGCAGTGGCACTTCTTGCCGACGGAAAAGTTCAATCCCTATGTGGGCGCCGGCATTAACTACACGTTCTTCTACGACCAGCATGGCGGCCCGCTGAGCGTCAGCACCCATTACGACGATGGCGTCGGCGCGGCCCTGCAGCTTGGCGCCGACTACAACATCGCTGGCAATTGGTATGCCAACGTCGACGTGAAGAAGCTGTTCCTGAGCACCAATGCGCATATTGTGACGGTGCTCTCGCCGGCATCCGTTACCCAGCGCGTTGACATCGATCCATGGCTGGTTGGTGTCGGTATCGGCTACCGCTTCTGAGGCCCGACTGCAGTCGTCTCGGGTCAAGGATATCATTCTCTTCACCCGGGATGGCGGCATTGTCCTGCGAATGACTTGAAGCCGTCCGCGTTCCGACGCGGACGGCTTTTTTCCGGATGGAACAGGTCAGCAAGTCCGCCCCGATCCCACTTCCAGCGTTCAAACAAAGGCCGGAAACCCGTTAGTCACGGAAATTGACATATTGCAGAGGCTGCTCGACCGGCAGCTTCTTGATCAGAGCGATGACCTCTTGCAGTTCGTCGCGCTTTTTCCCCGAGACCCGCAGTTCGTCGCCCTGGATCGATACCTGGACCTTGATCTTGCTATCCTTGATCTCCTTGACCAGAAGCTTGGCCAGATCCTTGTCGATGCCCTGCTTGACCGTGACCAGCTGCCTGACCGCATTACCTGCCGCCTTTTCCACCGGCTTGAAGTCAAGAGCCTTGGGATCGACGTTGCGACGGGTGAAATAGACCTTCAGCAACTCGTGCATCTGCTTCAGCTTCATGTCGTCGTCGGCAAGAACCGTGATGGTGTCTTCGGCGCGCTCGACGGAACACTTGCTCCCCTTGAAATCGAACCGTTGGGCGATTTCGCGGGTGATGCCCGCCAAAGCATTGTCCACTTCGGCCATGTTGGTCTTGGATACGATGTCGAAGGTCGGCATGCACGGTACTCCCCACAGCTGGCAATTCATGGAGACTTACCCGATTTTCCCCCAAAATTCGACCAGGTCGCGAGATACCTCGGCCCAGCGGGTGCGATCGATGCGGGGGTGGGGCAGGGGCACCCAGTGGAACCGTTCGTAGAACAGGCGTCCTTCATGCGGGGGACGGGCGTAGTCGTAGCGGAGAATCGGACGGAAACTTTCCTGTCGGCAGCCGACATGTCTCAGATTGGGGCGTTCCGAGGCGTAGATGGCGATCAATGCCTGCTTTTGCGCCATTTCTGCGGCGGCGAGCCGAAGGGTCCGGGCACCTGCGCGGGGCTGAGGAAATTCCTGCTGGCGGATCCGGCCGCCGGCCAGATTGTATTCGCTGAACTCCCACACCGGAAGCTGCGACCGGAGCCTGGTCCCGATGGCGCTGGCGGCATCATGGTCCTGGTGCCCCCCCTCATAGGCCGGAACCCACAGCAGTTCGGCCCGGCAATCGGCGCAGGTGCGCTCGACGATCGCCGTCGCCGCTTCCAGATGGTGGCGGAGAGTACGGCTGGGCAGCTCCATCGCCAGGATCAGCTCGACGCCGAGAAGCTGCGCCGCCCGGCAGGCTTCCTCATGGCGGCGCCGGATCATCTCTTTGGCGCGCGGCCGATCCCAGGGCCACAGGAGTTCAGAAGCTGGGACGCCTGTGGTCAGCGCCAGCACGAACAGGCGCGCTCCCTCGGCCCGAGCCCTGGCGATGGCGGCGGCGCAGCCGACCACCTCGTCATCGGGGTGCGGGGCAAGGATCAGGATGCGTGACGCCAGCATGGCGACGAGGGGGCCGTCCGCGCGTCGGTGCCGGCCGCTTCGCTCCATACCGGCAGCAGGTCCTCGACAAGCACCTGGTCCCAGGACGGAAGGCGAGTTTCGGCGAATTTCCGCGCGGCCCGCCCCATGACGGTGGCCAGGTGACGGTCGGCGACCAGCGGGCGCAAGGCGCGAGCCCATGACGGGGGATCGGCGCCGGCGGCCACGACACTGCTCCGGCCGTCGCCGAACAGCGGGTGGAGCCCAGCGGCGGCAGCCATCACCACCGGCAAGCCGGAAGATAGGGCTTCCTGTACCACGTTGCTGTGTATTTCGATCAGCGACGGCAGGGCGAAGACGTCGGCCGAGGCGTAGACCCGGGCGAGGTCATCCTGCTCCAAGGCGCCAGGGCAGGTGGCGGCAGGTCCGAGCAGGGCCGTCACGCGATCCCTGTCCTCACCATCGCCGACGCAGAGCAGGTGCGCGGCAAGACCCTCTTCCGCCAGCAGCCGGACCGCCTCGGCCAGAACTAGGACATTCTTGCCGCGGTTGATCCGGCCGGCGAACAGGATCACGACCGCATCGAGCGGTACGCCAAATCGCCGGTGCAACAGCTCGCGGTTGCGCCGGTCGGGTGTGAAGCGGCGATGGTCGATCCCCCGCCGCAGTCGGCGCACGCGCCCCGGGTCGACGACGGCAGCGGCCCGGTTCAGGTCCTCCGGCCGCGAGGCAAGGACGAAGCGGCACAGGCTTTGATGCCGGGCGAGGCGGCGCAGCATCGATCGTTCGCCTTTCTCGGGCAGATGCAGACGATCGCTCAACAAGTGTGCCAGCAACCCGCTGCCGGCCAGCCGTTCGATGGTCTCGGCGGTGAAAACGCGTGTGTAGCTCGGTGTGTCGGTGTGGATCGAGTGGATCAGGGGTAGGCCGCGCCGGGCGGCGATGCGCTCGGCCGTGGCGGCGAAAGCGAAATAGGCGTCGGTTGTGTGGATTACCGCGCAGTCGCCCAGCCGACGTGCCAGGCGAGGCTGCCAGGGGGCGAGGTCGGTATGGTCGGGAACATGGGACAGGAACGGCAGGCGCGCCGTGCTGAGCACCGGCCGATGGAACTGATAGCGGACATTGGATGCCAGCACATGGCGCGCCTCCCGCTCACCCTCGAAGTGGACGGTAAGATCCAAATCCCGAGAATGAGCGGTTGCGGCCTCGGCCAGCCGCTCCCAGCATTTGACATGGCCACCGGCATTGGGGTTCCACAGCAGATCCACCAATGCGGCGACCTTCAAGGCGCGACCAGAACTTCGGTCATCGGTCATCGCGTGACCTCCTCTCACCACAATTCAATTCGGGTGGCGTACGACCGACGATATCAAACGTTTTGACTGGGCCGGGCGTTCCGGCCCTGGAACGGCTCTCCCTCGGAAGAACCGCTGCCGCTTGACCAGGCTTGCTGATACGCTGTTAACTCAGTTCCACCATGACAGCAGCCCGCATAACGCCGTTCGGCCGCGACGGCCTCGTCGAACTGACCATGACGCCACTGTTCGGCGGCATGGCCGAAAAGGATCTGCAAATGCTGTTGGCGGGTGCGCAGACTGAGGCGCACCCCGACGGCGACATCCTGTTTGCCCGCGGTGACCCAGCCGATCAATTCTTCGTCGTGCTCGACGGCCATGTGGAACTGTTCGTCGAGGAAGGCGGGCGCAAGAGCGTGCTGGAAGTGGCGAAGCGTCCCTCGGTGCTCGGCGAGGCGGCGCTGTTCGTCGATGGCCGGTATCCCAATTGGGCCCGGGTCGTGGGTTATGCGAAGGTGCTGTCGGTTCCGTCTGCGCCATTCCTGGCGGCCCTGGACGAACGCTTCGACCTGGCGCTCAGGATGCTGCGCTCGTTCTCGGTCCGCCTGCGCGGGCTGGTCGGGCAGATCAGCGAACTGAAACTCAAGTCCACCGCCCAGCGCGTTGCCGGGTTTCTGCTCGGCCTTACTGCCAAGACCGAGGGACCGGCCGTAGTGCGGTTTCCTTATGATAAGCGGCTGGCCGCCGAGGCATTGGGAATGACCGCGGAAAGCCTCTCGCGCGCCTTGACCCGGCTGACCCCCATCGGCGTGGAAAGCCGCGCCGACAACGTCGTCGCCATCGCCGATGTCGAGGCGCTGCGGGCATTCTGTGTGGACGAGGTGAGCGAATGAGCGAGCGGAGTGAGCCTTGGCTCGTTGACGGCCCCGCCGGCCTCGCCGGCGATCAAAACGATGCGCGCAAAGCGCGCGGGGCGAGCACCGGAGGGCGCAGCGAGGATAGCCCAGGGGGCCCCACGTTTGAGGGGAAAGAGCAATGACCCTGACACTCGAAGCGGCCGACGAAGCCGTCGTTCTGGCGGCGCCGTTGTTCGCCGCCATTGCTCGCGAGTCGGTTTTCGCCCTGCTGAATGCGGCCTTCGTCACCGAGCATCCTGACGGCGGCCTGCTGTTCAGCCGGGGCGATGCGGCCGATCGGTTTTTCCTGGTGCTGGCCGGGAGGGTCAACTTGTTCGCCCTGACGGAAAGCGGCGATCACTCGATCATCGAGGTCATCGACCAGGGGCATACCTTCGCCGAAGGGGCGATATTCGCCAGCGGCCGCTTTCCGCTGAACGCTGAGATGACGGCCGGCACCCGCTTGCTGGAGATGCCGGCCCAGCCGTTCCTCCGGCGCCTGGCTGAAGAACGCGGCCTGGCCGCCCAGCTGGTGGCATCCCTGGCCCGGTGGGACCGCCGGCTGATGGGGGAGATCGCCGACCTGAAAAGCCGCAGTCCGGTGCAGCGGCTGGGCTCCTATTTGCTGGCCCTGGTCGAACCGGGGGCGGAAGGCCGCGTAGCGGTCAACCTGCCGCTCACCAAGAGCGAACTGGCGAGCCGGATCGGCATTACGCCGGAAAGCCTGTCGCGAGCCATGGGGCGACTGCGACCGCTGGGCGTGTCATCCCAGGGGCGCGAGTTCCTGGTCGAGGATGCGGCAAGGCTTCGAGGTTTTTGCGGCTCGGACTGATCCTTGCCGAAAATCAAGGATGGAGCCCCGGCGATTATTCATGCTTCGTGCATTCCTGTCATCCCGAACGCAGTGAGGGATCTCATGGGACCGACGAGCCCCCTCTTCCTTCGGTCGTCGGGATGACATCGGAAACAGACTGATTCGAGGAACGCCATGACGGATTTCCGCCCCTTCGACCTTCGACCGCTGCTGGCACGCGGTGTCGACCCCTTGCATGTGGTCGTCGAACGAGCCCAGGCGGTGGCGATGGGTGGACGGTTGGTTCTCGACGCGCCATTCAACCCGCTGCCGTTGCGCCGGGTCCTCGCGCAAATGGGGTTTTCCTCGCGTGCCGACCGGTTGGGGGAATCTCACTGGCGGATCGCCCTGGCACGCGACGGCGAGGGACGCGTCGAAGGCGGGCCGACGGATGAGGATTGCCACGGCCTTCCCGACCTCGGTGCGCCGGTGCGGCGCAGCGGCGACGGCATCGACATCGACTTGCGCGGCTTGCAGCCGCCGGCTCCGATGCTCGCCATCCTGCGCCTTTGCGCGACCATCGCCGACGATACGGCGGTGACGGCACATGTTGATCGCGACCCCATCTATCTTTACCCCGAGCTGGCTGAAATCGGCTGGACCGTCTTGTCGGTGGCGCAGGATGCCGGGGACGTCCAGGTTCGCCTGCGGCGTGGCGGAAACTGAGCATGTTTGCCGACTTTCTCGGAGGAGCCCGCGGCCGCCTGCTGCCGGCGTCGGTGCCGTTCCGCTTTTTCGGCGGGGCGGTGACCTTTCATCTGGCCGCCTGGGGCATGCTGCTGGTGAAGGGGGACGAGCTGCCGGGCTTTCAGGGTGGCCCGGGGCCGATGCTGGCGGCGCTGCATCTGGTCACCCTCGGCGTTCTGGCGATGACGGCGATGGGCGCCGCATTCCAGCTTCTGCCGGTTGCCACCAAGAAGCCGGTGCGGTCGATAGGCGCCTGCAAGCTTTCGTTCTGGCTGTTCCTGGGCGGCGTGCCGGTGCTGGTCTATGGCATGGCCGAGGGGCGGCAGTGGGCCATGGCAGTGGGCGGCAGCCTGCTGGTAACGGGATTGGCGGTCTATGCCGCGCTCATCGCCGACAACCTTCGCCGGGTCAGCGACATGCGCATCGTCACCGACCATGCCTGGACGGCCATGGGTGCGCTGCTGACCCTGGCGATTTTCGGTCTGTTGTTGATTGGCGATTTTGCCGGCGGCTACCTGCCCGATCACCGTGGGATGGCGGTGGCCCACGGAATGGTGGCCGCCTACGGCTTCATGGGAATGCTGGTGCTGGGCTTCAGTTTCGTCTTGGTGCCGATGTTTGGCTTGTCGCCGCCCGCGGACGCTCGCCTGGGCCAAAGGTCGGCGTGGGTGGCCACGGCCGCGCTGGTTCTTGCAGTGCCCGGTATGGCGGCAGGTATTCCTGCGTTGGCCTTTGCCGGTGGGATTCTCGGCTTAGGTGCCGCGGCGATGCACCTGCGCGCGATGTTCAAGGTGATGAAAAGCCGTATGAAGAAGCAGCTTGGCGGCTCCTTCGTGCTGATTCGCCTGGCCTGGGTATTGATGCCCGCGAGCATCGTCCTCGGCCTGGCGTCGGGGGCGGGGATGGGGGAGGCTTGGAGCCCGACCCTGTTCGGCTTCATCCTTGTCTTTGGCTGGCTGCTGTCTTTCCTCACCGGCGTGCTGCAGCGGATCATCCCCTTTCTCGCCTCGATGTACTCGGTGGCGCCGGGAGTCAAGCCGGTCCTGGTATCAAAGCTGACGGCCGAACGGCCGTTGCGGATTCACCTGATTTGCCATTGCCTGGCGCTTGCCCTGGTGGCGGCCGGCATCGTCAGCGGGCAAGGGTTGGTTGTGCAACTGGGCGCGGCGGCCGGCCTGACCGGGGCGGCGGCGTTTGCCTGGTTTGCCGGATTGGTTTGGCTGAGAATGACACGACATCGGAGCGCGCGTCCGGCCGCCGGAGGTGCGACGAGCGCGCGCGGCGCTTGAGCGCCGCGGTCGGGATCACTATGAAACTGCTGCAGAAACAAGAAATAACATTCGGAGAAAACACATGTTTGCCCAGACGCAAATCGGCACTTTGCTGCATGAGGAGCATCTTCAGACGATCCGTTCTTTGCAGCGCCTCGAAGATTTCCTGGCCAACCAGTCGCCTAAGCGCCCCCCAGACCTGTCGAAGCCCGAGGTGCGGAAGATCCTTGGCGATGTCCTGGGTGACCTCGCCAAGGAAGTGGATCGCCATTTCACCTTTGAAGAGGACAATCTCTTCACCATTCTTACCGAACAGGGCGAGATGGGCATCGTCATGATGCTGAGCGAGGAGCATGGGGTGATCCGCCCCTTGGCCCTGGAACTGGCCGAGGAAGCCGAAGCCGCCCTGGGCGGGGACGGGTTCACCGCGGACGGATGGCCGGAGTTCCATGAGCGGGCCAGGGAACTTTGCGAACGGGAGGTCTTCCACATTCAGAAGGAGGAAATGGGCCTCCTCGCCGCCATTTCCGCGCTGGTCGACGGCGAAACGGACAGCCGGCTGGCCAGCGAGTATCGCCTTCTCGCCGCGGGAGCCTGACCGGGCGCCGACGTTACTGCGTCATCCCCGCGAAAGCGGGGATCCGGGTCGCATGGTGGATCCCCGCTTTTGCGGGGACGACGCCCAAGGGGCGTCACTTCTCGATGACGTCGCTGGCTGCCAGAACGGAGACGCCGGCGCCATCCTCGTCCTCCACCAGGACGATATCGCCTTCGATGCGGCCTTTGTCGGCCGGCAGATTGTTGAAATAATGCCAGATAAAAGACACCGAAATCGTCTGATCGATCTGGTCGTCTTCGTCAAGCTCTTCGTCGTCAAGTGCGGAAATATCGCGCAGGATCTCTAGTGAATCGTCGAGCATTTCATCGAAATCCGTACCGTCTTCGATGATATTGCGAATGATCTGTTCGTGCTCTTCATCCTCCAGCTCGTATTTCCATTCAGCATCGCCGGACTTGAAGTAGACAGTTTTCATCGGATTCTCCTGATCTTTAGTGCGGACCGCCGCCGGGTCGCCGACCATCGTCAATCCGGGCAAAAAATGCAAGGGGCGCGGATCGGGGATCCGGCGCGAAATAGCTTGGCGCAGGTGGCGCGGTAGGCTACCAGATGAGCCGTTGCGGAGGTTGGTATGGCGGATAAGCAGACGATTACCTTGACCATCACTTGCCCCGACACCGTCGGCATCGTCGCCGCGGTATCGGGCTTCCTGACAGAACATGATGCGTTCATCACCGAGGCAGCGCAGTACGGAGATCCGTTTTCCAAGCGGTTCTTCATGCGGATCGTCTTCACCCCCGGGGCATTGTCCCCGCCGAAGGCCGAGATCGAAAAGCGCTTCATGCGGATTGCCGAGCGGTTTCAGATGATCTGGCACATGCATGATGGGGCCAAGCGGTCGCGGGTGGTCATCCTGGTCTCCAAGTTCGGGCACTGCCTGAACGATCTGCTGCATCGCTACCAGACCGGTTCACTCGGCATCGAAATACCGGCCGTCATCTCCAACCACACCGACATGCAGAGCCTGGTCGAGTGGCATGGTATCCCCTATCACTACCTCGCCGTCGACAAAGCCGACAAGTCCCGCCAGGAGCGGGAGTTGCTGGGCCTGCTCGATAGCCTGGACCCCGATCTGGTGGTGCTGGCTCGCTACATGCAAATCCTGACCCCCGACCTTTGCAGCCTGCTATCCGGACGGTGCATCAACATCCATCATTCCTTCCTGCCCAGTTTCAAAGGCGCGAAGCCCTATCACCAGGCCCATCAGCGCGGCGTCAAGCTGATCGGCGCAACGGCCCATTACGTCACCACCGACCTGGACGAGGGCCCCATTATCGACCAGGCGGTGGAACGGGTCGATCACACCCACACGCCCGACCATCTGGTGGCGATGGGTCGTGATATCGAAAATGTGGTGCTGGCCCGGGCTGTACGCTATCACATCGAACACCGCGTGCTGATCAACGGCATGAAAACCGTGGTGTTCAAGTAATCGGGCGGGCAGGCGCTTGGCGCGATCTGCCCTCGACAGTGGGATGAACTTGGAATAACGGTTAGCGGATCGAGGTGACGATGGCCCACGACGCGAGCTTCAATTTCGACCGTATCCCCTTGTTCGCCTCCCTGACCCAGCCGGAACGGGACGAGTTGGCGCGTCAGTCACGGTTCCGCCGCCACGCGGCCGGCGAACACATCATCGATGGGCAGAGCGAAAGCCGCGACATCCATTTCATCATCGAGGGCACGGTCCGCGTGGTGAACTATTCGCTTTCCGGCCGCGAGGTGGCGCTCGACGATATTTCCGCCGGCGGCTATTTCGGCGAACTTGCCGCGCTCGACGGCAGCCCGCGCTCGGCTTTCGTCATGGCCCATGGTGGCGAGGCGGTGACCGCCGCCATGCCCTGCGAGGTATTTCTCGGCCTCCTGGGAAAGAAGCCGGTGCTCGGCCTCGAGATTATGAAACGTTTGACCCGCATGATCCGCCAGTCGAACGAGCGGATCATGGACCTCAGCACTTTGGGGGCCAACAACCGCGTTCACGCCGAATTGCTGCGCCAGGCGGTCGCCGTCACTGCCGACGGGCGCACGGCCACCATCTCACCCATTCCCCTGCATTCCGACATCGCAAGCCGTGTCAGCACCACCCGGGAGACCGTCGCCCGGGTCCTCAATGATCTGGCGCGCAGCGGTATTGTCGAGCGGCGGAAGAATGCGCTGGTGGTGCATGATATCGCTCGGTTGGCGATCCTGGTGGAAGATGTGCGCGGTAATTGAGTTATCTGTGATGGCCGTCACAGCCGTGCCGAAGCGGGGAGGTAATATCGCGATCGATACCGGCGAGCTCCCTCTTGGGCCGTCCGTATCTTTTTCCCTCAAGAGTAACTTGGGCTAGGCTTGTCCTGGCCCTTTTTTTTGGCAGGACTCATGGGCATCGACTGGAAGCGCACCTGGCTGATGGTGGCGGGCGTCAGCGGCGCCATCGCCGTGGGATTTGGCGCCTACGCGGCACATGGGCTGGAAAATGCTCCAGCCATTCGGGACTGGCTGGAAAAAGGCTCGCGATACCAGATGTACCACGCCCTGGCTTTGCTCGCCGTGGCGCATCTGCAGCGCCCGCAGGCCCCATTCGCCTGGCTGGCCGGTTGCCTGTTCACCGCCGGAACGGTGCTGTTCTCCGGCGGACTCTATGCCCTGGCCCTGCTGTCCTGGCCGGTCACTCCCATCGTGCCGTTCGGCGGCGTCTCGTTCATCCTGGGTTGGCTGGCCCTGAGCCTGTCGGCGCTACGCGATCCAGGGGTTTGACTCGCCCAATCAAACTGGGGATGATGATCAACAATAAGGTGATCAACAATTAAGATTCGAGGGAAGTGGCGATGGCGAAGACTGTCATGATCGTCGAAGACAACGATCTGAACATGAAGCTCTTCAATGATTTGCTACAAGCCCACGGATACAACACCATTCAGACCAAGGACGGGCGCGAGGCATTGAACCTGGCGCGCGAACACCGGCCCGATCTGGTTCTGATGGACATCCAGCTGCCCGAGGTCTCGGGCCTGGAAATCACCCGGCAGATGAAAGGCGACGAGAGCCTGAAGGCCATCCCGGTGATCGCCGTGACCGCTTTCGCGATGAAGGGTGATGAGGACAAGATCCGCCAAGGCGGCTGCGACGGTTATATCGCCAAGCCGATCTCGGTGGCCGGCTTCCTGCAGACAGTGGCGAAATTCGTCGGGTAAAGGGGGAGCGGTTCGACTGAACTGGCGCCAAGTGTAGGATGACGACCTGCTGATTTCATTGTCATCCTGCGCCAAAGGTGAATGGTCTTCGGCAAACGGTCTGATAAAGCAAAACGCCCGCGGTAGGCCACGGGCGTTTCGGCTGAATTTTCTCAAGCGGAATCCTATTTGATCTTCGCTTCCTTGAACTGGACGTGCTTGCGCACGACCGGATCATATTTGCGGAACTCCAGCTTCTCGGTCGTCTTACGCGGGTTCTTCTTGGCCACGTAAAAAAAGCCGGTGCCAGCAGTGCTGAGCAGCTTGATGAGGATGGTGGCGGGCTTAGCCATGACGAAAATCCCGAATGCTTGGTGACGACTCCAGGCGGCGGAAAATACAGGCTATGCGGCCGGTGTCAAGTAAATTGGTCAATGTTGGCTGGTCGACAAGGCCGTCGAAGCCGAGGATGCGGTCGATACGGGGGCGGTCAGGCTCAGGGCATGCACATAGAGCCCGTGGTCGAGGATCAACTGGCGCGCCAGCTCCCCGTCGAGGGCAACGTCCCCCTGCTTGGCCGCCGGGCAAGAGGCACGCAGCTGCGCCCGCTCAGCGGTCTCGTCGATGGTCGAGGCCCGCCAGGTGGCGATGCTGGCGGAGACCGGCGAGTGTCCGTCGCGCACCGGCGCCAGCAGGGCGGCGGGTTGGGCGTGGACGTCGGCCGTGCAAATGGTGGGCAGCACGCCGAGCCCGTGCAGGGCGTAGCCGCTGGGGCTGTAGAAGCGGGACCAGGTAAGGGTCATCTCGCCGTCATTGGGCATGCGGATGACGGTCTGGACGGTTCCCTTGCCATAGCTGTTGGTGCCGACGACCACGGCTCGCCCCGAATCCTGCAGGGCGGCCGTGACGATCTCGGCCGCCGAGGCGGATCTGCCGTCCACCAGGACGACGAGCGGGACGTTGGCGGCGACTGCGTCGGGAGCGGCATCATAGACTTGCAGCGAGGCCGGATGGCGGCCACGGGTGGATACGATCCGGCCGTGGGTCATGAACAGGCCGGCGACGGCTACACCCTGGTCGAGAAGGCCGCCGGGATTGCCGCGCAGATCGAGGATCACGCCTTTGAAATTCGGCATGGCCTCGGCCTGCCTGAGATATTCGGTAGCGCTTGCGGCGGTATTCTGGTTGAAGCCGGTGATGGCGATGGTGGCGATGCCGTCCTTTGTGGTCATGGTGACCGTGGGGGGCACGATGAGGCCCCGATGCAGGGTGACGGTAGCCGACTGCGGGTTGCCGCCATGGCTGACCGTCAGCGCCACGGCGCTGTCGATGGGGCCGCGCAGGCGCTTCGAGATCTCGTTCTGGCTGAGCCCGGCCAGGCTGGTTCGATCGATCGCCGAAACATGGTCGCCGACCGCCAGTCTGGCCTCGGCCGCCGGCGTCTCCGGCATGACCTCGGTGAGCACTATGTCCTGCGGCTCGACCTGATAGCGCACGCCGACGCCGCCAAAGCCGTTGCGGAAGGCTCGGTGCTCACGGGCCTCGGCGGCGCCGGCATAGCGTGAAAAGATATCAAGTTTGGCAAGCGTCGCGTCAAAGACGGCTTCGTAGATCTTCTCGTCGTCGACCTTGCGCAATTCGGGTGAAACGGCGGCGGCATCGCGGGCGATGGCCATGATCAACGAAGCCCAGCCGTCGGGGTCGGAATCCGCGGGAGCCGGGTATTCGGCGACATGGTCGTCGCGATAGCGGAAGAGGACCCGGCCCGGCGCCGGCCGTTCGAAGATCAGCGCCGGATCGATGGCCGACAGTCCTTTCAGTCCCTCGAAAGCGACATTGCCGATGTTCACATCGGTCAGATAGCGGTCCTGTATCATCTCGAAACCGAAGGCCAGCACCCGATCCGGCGAATTTGCCGGATTGTTGTCGGGACTGCCGACCGCGGCTTGGCTGATCGGGGCACAGGCGCCGGCGATAAACAGGGTACCGGCAACGATCCATCGGGATAAGGCCTTCGTGGTCAACGCTCTCACCTAGGGGTATGTCCAAAGAAGTACCGCGCCGGATTATGACCAAGGCTTAACCGATCGGTACAGGAAATTTGGCTACCTCTGAAGAGGTGGAGACCACAGGTCTAACCATCGCCGAAGACGTTTCAATCGGCGATGGTGACGGGTTTTGCGCTGTGATGCCCGGTGATCCGCTCCGGGCGCCCGGTCCCAAGCGTCCGGATAAGGCGGCCCACCATCAGAGCGGTTCCGCGGTCATCCCTCGCCTTCGCGGGGGCTGGCTCGGATCGCGAGGCGAGAGAAGTCGCGCAGGCTTGTCGCAAGTTCCGCTTCGCAGCGAAGCGGAACTTGCCCTAACTGCGCCGGCGCTCGCGCTGTCGGCGCCCCTTGGGCGGGATGGCTTTGGCCCGGCGCGGCTTCCCGGCCGCGCCTGCTGACTGCATCAGGCGAAACACAAGGCTGCCGGTCAACGGGTCGGCTTCCGCCAGTTCCACCTCAACGGCTTCACCGAGGCTGAACACCAGACCCATGCGCTTGCCGATCAGGCAATGCCGAACCTCGTCGTGGGTGTAATAGTCAGCCGGCAGAGAGGAAATGGGGATCAGCCCGTCGGCGCCGGTTTCGTCCAGGGTGACGAACAGGCCGAAGCGGGTGACGCCATTGACTCTTCCTGCGAACTGCGCGCCGACCCGGTCGGCGAGGAAGATGGCGGTGAAGCGGTTCAGCGCGTCGCGCTCGGCGGCGGCGGCCCGACGCTCGGTGGCCGAGATATGTTCGCCGATCTCGGCGAAACGGTCGCCTGAGTCGGCGGGCAGGGCGCCCAGGCCGAAGCGTAGCCCGTCGATCAGCGCCCGATGTACCAGCAGGTCGGCATAGCGGCGGATCGGCGAGGTGAAATGCGCGTAGCGTGCCAGCCCCAGGCCGAAATGGCCGATGTTTTCCGGACTGTAGACGGCCTGCGCCTGACTGCGCAGAACGACCTCGTTGATCAGATGGGCCTCAGGCGTCTCCTTGGCCTTTTCCAGGATCTGGTTGAAGGCGGCCGGGCGCAGCACCTGCCCCTTGGGCAGTGACAATCCGACCGTGGAAAGGAAGTCGCGCAACGCCTCGAGCTTGTCGAGGGAGGGGAGGTCGTGAACCCGGTACATGCAGGGACGGTTCAAGGCTTCGATTTGCTCCGCCGCCGCGACATTGGCGGCGATCATGAAATCCTCGATCACCCTGTGGCTGTCGTAGCGCTCGCGGGGGATCACCTTGTCGATATGGCCGTCGGCGCCGATCACCACTTTCCGCTCGGGCAAATCGAGGTCGAGGACGCCACGGCGCTGGCGGGCGGCGAACAGGGCCGTCCAGGCGCCGTAAAGCGGCTTCAGCACCGGGTCGAGCAACGCGCCGGTGGTGTCGTCGGGCTCTCCGTCGATCGCCCGCTGCACCTGCTCGTAGGTCAGTCGGGCGGCCGAACGCATCATGCCGCGGACGAACCGGTGGCGCAGTTTGTTGCCCTCGGCATCGAGCCACATATGGACGGCCAGGCAGGGGCGCTCCTCATCCGGTTTCAAGCTGCACCAGCCGTTGGACAGCGCCTCGGGCAACATGGGAACGACGCGGTCAGGGAAATAGACCGAGTTGCCCCGCTTGAACGCCTCGCGGTCCAGCGCGTCGCCGGGGCGGACGTACCAGGCGACATCGGCGATCGCCACCATGATGTGCCAGCCGCCGTCCTCGCCGGCCTCGGCCCAGACCGCGTCATCGAAGTCGCGAGCATCCTCACCGTCAATGGTGATCAGCGGCAGCGACCGCAGGTCCGTGCGCTGTTCCATAGGCGCGGCGGCGGCCGCGTCCGCCTGGTCCTGCGCCTCCTCAGGGAATTCGTGGGGGATGTCGTGAGTGTGGATGGCCACCAGGCTGATTGAGCGTGGATTGGCCATGCTGCCGAGGCGCTCGACGACACGGGCTGGCCTCAAGCCGAAGGGGCGGGGGGCTTGGAGGACCTCGGCCAAAACCAGCTCGCCCGGCTGGGCGTCCAGGGCATCGGCCCGCAGCACCGTATAGTCGCTTTTCTGCCGTCGGTCCGTGGGGTGGAGGCGTCCGCTGCCGTCGGCGGTCAATTGGTATACGCCGAGAACCTTGGCCGGGCCCGTGGTGATGCGGCGTACCGCCCGCGCTTCGTAGATCCCCTCGCGCAGCCGGCGCAGCCGGGCCAGCACCCGGTCGCCGACGCCCAGCGGCGCCTCGCCGCGGCGGCCGGGCGCCATGTAGATACGCGGCGGCCGGCCTTCCTCCGCCCAGGTGAGCGGCTTGGCCAGCAGCTCGCCGTCGGGGTCGACGCCGCTGATCTCCACCACCATCACTTCGGGCAGGGCACCCGGGCGGACGAACCTCTTCCCGCGGCCCCGCTCAATATCACCGGATTTCTCAAGTTCTTTAACCATCTCACGGAGAACAATACGACTTTCGCCGGTCAGGCCGAAGGCGCGCGCCAGCTCCCGCTTGCCAATCCGCCCGGGTGTTTCCCGGATGAACTCCAGTAATTGTTGGCGGGTGGGGAGCGGGACGTGCTTGGGGGGCTTGGGCATTGAACAATGTCCGTCAGATCAGCATCGCGGTCATCCTGGCCGCGATGCCCGAGTGTCATCCCGAGCGAATGCGAGGGATCTTGGATGGCCTGCGCAGATCCTTCGCGGCGCTCAGGACGTCAGCTTACCGGATTTATGCCGGCAGCGTGGCGATCATTCCTCGGCCGCCGCCGCGGCACGTTTGGCCTTCGGCTTTGCTGCCGGCTTTTTTGCCTTGGTGGGAGCCTTGCCGCCGGACTTGGCAGTCTTGGCGGCGAGCAGGGCAACGGCTTCTTCCAAGGTCACCTGGTCCTTGCCTTTCGGCAGGTTGGCGTTGATGCCGCCGTGGCTGACATAGGGGCCGAAGCGCCCAGAATTCAGCGTTACCGGCTTGCCGTCCTCGGGGTGATTGCCTAGGGTCTGAGCCGGCGCGCGGGTCTTGGCCTTGGCGCCGGCAAGCAGCTCTACCGCGCGGTTCATGCCGATCTCCAGCACGTCGTCGCCGCGGCCAACCGATTTGTAGACGTCAGCATATTTCAGATACGGCCCGAACTTGCCGATGCCGGCGGTGATCATCTGGCCGGTATCCGGGTGAGGGCCTATGTCGCGCGGCAGCGCGAGCAGCCGCAGCGCCTTGTCCAAGGTGACATCGCCGGGCTCCAGGCCTTTGTAAAGGCTGACCCGCTTCGGCTTGGCCTTCTTGCCTTCCGCCTCGCCCAGCTGGACGTAGTGACCATAGGGTCCTTTACGCAGCACCACCAGTTGTCCGGACTGCGGGTCGGTACCCAGTTCCTTCGGCTTGTCCGAGCCGTCCTCGGGGGCGGCGCCGCCCTCGGCCGCCATGGAAAGGGGGCGCGTGTACCGGCATTCGGGATAGTTGGAACAGCCGATGAAAGCGCCGAACTTGCCCAGCTTCAGGCTGAGGCGGCCGGAATTGCAGGTCGGGCACAGGCGGGGATCATGATCGCCGTCGCCAGCGGGGAAGAAATGCGGTCCCAGCTCCTGATCCAGCGTCTCCAGGACCTGGGAGACGCGGAGGTCCTTGGTTTCGTCCACGGCGGCCGAGAAATCCCGCCAGAAGTCACGCAGCACCATTTTCCAGTCGATCCGCCCGCCGGAGATGTCGTCCAGCTGGTTCTCCAGGTCGGCGGTGAAATTGTACTGGACGTAGCGGTTGAAGAAGTTCTCGAGGAAAGCGGTGACCACCCGGCCGCGGTCTTCCGGAATGAAGCGCCGAGCGTCGAGGCGGACATAGTCGCGTTCCTGCAATACGCTGAGGATCGAGGCATAGGTCGACGGCCGGCCGATGCCCAGCTCCTCCAGCTTCTTGACCAGGCTGGCTTCGGAGTAGCGAGGTGGCGGCTGGGTGAAGTGCTGGGCCGAACGCAGATCCCGCTGTGCCATGGCGTCGCCCTCGGCAACCTCGGGAAGCAGGCGGTCGGCGTCGTCGTCTTCCGGCTCGTCGCGATCCTCGCGGTAAAGGGTAAGGAAGCCTTCGAATTTGACCACCGAACCGGTGGCACGGAAACCGATCGCCTGGTCCTCGGACAACATGTCGACCGCCACCTGGTCGAGAACGGCGCTTTCCATCTGGCTGGCCAGCGTGCGGCGCCAGATGAGTTCGTAGAGCTTCATCTGGTCGCGGTCGAGATAGGGAGCCACGTCCTGCGGCCGGCGGAAGACGTCGGTCGGCCGGATGGCTTCGTGCGCTTCCTGGGCGTTCTTCGCCTTGGTCTTGTATATGCGCGGGGCCGAGGGCAGGAACGGCCCGCCGTACTCTTTCTCGATGAAGGCGCGGGCGGCACCGATGGCCTCGGCGGCCATCTGCACGCCGTCGGTTCGCATATAGGTGATGAGGCCCACCGTCTCGCCGCCGATATCGACGCCCTCGTACAGGCGCTGGGCGACCTGCATCGTGCGCGCCGCCGGCAGGTAGAGCTTGCGCGAGGCTTCCTGCTGCAGGGTCGAAGTAGTGAACGGCGGCGACGGGTGACGCCTGACCTGCTTGCGCTCGACCGCGCCGACGTGGAAACGGGCGGCGCGGATCTTTGCCTCGGCGCGGCGGGCCGCCGCCTCGTCGGGCAGGTCGAACTTGTCCAGCTTGGCGCCGTCGAGCCGATTCAGTTGGGCGGTGATCTGGGCCTGGCGCGGGGTCAGGAAGTCAGCTTCCAGGGTCCAGTATTCCTGGGCGCGGAAGCGCTCGATCTCGGCCTCCCGCTCGCAGATCAGGCGCAGGGCAACTGACTGCACGCGTCCGGCCGAGCGGCTGCCGGGCAGCTTTCGCCACAGCACGGGCGACAAGGTGAAACCGACCAGGTAGTCCAGGGCGCGGCGGGCCAGATAAGCGTCGACCAGTTCCTGGTCCAGTTCGCGCGGATTGCGCATGGCTTCGAGGACCGCGGACTTGGTGATTTCGTTGAACACTACCCGCTTGACGTCGATACCCTTCAGCGCCTTGCGGTCTTCGAGGACTCGGCGGACATGCCAGGAAATCGCCTCGCCCTCGCGATCAGGGTCGGTGGCCAGGATCAGGCCCTGGGCCGCCTTGACCGCCGTGGCGATGTCGCGGATGTGGCGTTCGGACTTGGGATCTGTCTCCCAGTCCATGGAAAAGTCGGCCTCTGGCTTGACCGAACCGTCCTTCGCAGGCAGGTCGCGGATATGGCCGTAGCTGGCGATGACTTTGTAGTCGTCCCCAAGGTATTTGTTGATGGTTTTCGCCTTGGCGGGCGATTCGACGACGACGATCTTCATGAAACCTGCAAGCTGCGCCCCAGAGAAGGTTCTCTTGCCTCAGGAATGAAGCGAGACCTGGTTGCCGGGATGCCGTTCCAGCCGGCCCGCAAGTTCGAGTTCGAGCAGGACCATCGAGACCACGGCGGGAGACAATTGGCACTGACGGAGCAGTTCGTCAACGGCTACTGGCGCTGCGGCCAGTGAATCGATGATGCTGCGGCGCGCTGCCGCCACCTCGGAATCGGCCGGCGGCGCGTCCGTCGGCTGCGGCTGCGGCGCCGCGGGCGGTGCCACGGTCTGGCTGCGCATGCCGCCGACAGCCTCGACTACGTCGGCCGCCGAGGTGACGAGGAGGGCGCCCTGCTTGATCAGGGAATTCGGGCCTTCCGATCGGGGATCCAATGGCGATCCCGGCACGGCGAATACCTCGCGGCCTTGTTCGAGGGCCAGCCGGGCGGTGATCAGCGAGCCGGAGCGGGAGGCCGCCTCGACCACCACGATGCCCAAGGACAGGCCGGCGATCAGGCGGTTGCGCCGGGGGAAATGGGCGGCTTGCGGCGCCAATCCCGGCTCCATTTCGGAAACGATACAGCCGTCGGCACAGATCCGCTGGTAGAGGGCACGGTTTTCCGGCGGGTAGACGACATCGACGCCGCCGGCCAGCACGGCGATCGTACCGCCGTCCAGCGCGCCGGAATGGGCGGCGGCGTCGATGCCGCGAGCCAGGCCGGACACCACCACCAGCCCGCTGCCGGCCAGTTCGGCCGCCAGAGTCTGCGCTATGCGGCGTCCCGCCGCCGAGGCGTTGCGGGCTCCGACCACGCCGACGGCGTCGCGCTTTAGCAGGCCTGGGTCGCCCCGCACCGTGAGCAGCGGAGTCGTCTCCAGCACCGCCAGCGGGGCGGGGAAGTCAGGCTCGACACTGGCGATCAGTCGGGCGCCCAGACGGTCGAGCGTCTCGAGCTCGACTTCCGCCGCGGATTTCGGGGCGATCGTGACGCTGCGCCGCCCACCGCCGCGCCGGACCAAAGCGGGCAGCGCTTCGAGGGCCTGTCCAGCGCTGCCGAATCGTTCGACCAGGCGGAAAAAGGTGGCAGGCCCGACGTTCTCGCTGCGATAGAGGCGTAGCCAATCGATGCGCGCGGCATGGGAAAGGGGGGCGATCTCGTTCGCGGCCATCCCCATCCCCCTCTGTGCCTGTAATTCATGGTTGTGCATAACGCAGGGTTGAATGTGCCTATCGGCGCGGAACGGGTCAAGAACATTTCCGGCCGGCGCGCGTTGCGCGCATTCATAGGGCTCACCGGCGAAGCCGGCAGCGCGCCTTCTCACGCTTCGCGGCCGGAATGACCGCGAAGCTGTTCCAATTGCCGAAATGGCACAGTTCCGTCTTTCAGAACGGATAGGCCTGGGGTCCCTCGATGGTCACCCAGCGCAGCTCGGTGAATTGGTCGATCACCGCCTTGCCACCGAAGCGGCCATAGCCGCTGGCCTTGACCCCGCCGAACGGCATCTGCGCCTCGTCCGCGACCGTCGGGCCGTTGATATGGCAGATGCCGGTGGCCAGACGTCTGGACAGCGCCAGGGCGCGCTTGACGTCTCGGCCGAAGATCGCGGCCGACAGGCCATATTCGGTGTCGTTGGCGACGCGGACGGCCTCATCCACACCGCGGACGCGCACCACCGGCTTGACCGGCCCGAACGACTCCTCGGCATAGATGCGCATCGACGGCGTCACCCGGTCGAGCACCGTCGCCTCGACGATGCTGCCGGTCCGCTTCCCACCAGAGACCACCACGGCCCCCTTGGCAACAGCATCGGAGATCAGCGCATCCATCTTTTCGGCTGCGGCGAGGTCGATCAGCGAACCCAGAACCACATGGCCGCGGGGGTCGCCGGCGGGCAGGCGACAGGCCTTTGCCGCCAGTTTCTCGACGAAGGCGTCGGCGACCTGATCATCGACGATGAAGCGCTCGGTCGACATGCAGATCTGGCCCTGATTGAGGAAGGCGCCAAAGGCGGCGGCATCCACCGCCTGGTCCAGGTCGGCGTCGTCCAGCACCAGGAATGGCGCTTTGCCGCCCAATTCGAGCAGAACCGGCTTCAGATGTTCGGCCGCAAGCCTGGCGATGATTCGGCCGACGCGGGTCGACCCGGTGAAATTGATCCGGCGCACCGCCGGATGGGTGATCAGCGCTTCGACGATGGCGGGCGCATCGGCCGGAGCATTGGAGATGACATTGACGACACCGGGCGGGAAGCCGGCGTCGTTCAAGGTCTGGCCGATCAGGTGGTGGGTGCCGGGGCAGGCTTCGGAGGAACGCAGGATCACCGTGTTGCCGCAGGCCAGGGCGGCGGCGACCGCCCGCGTTCCCAGGATCACCGGGGCATTCCACGGTGCGATGCCGAGTACCACGCCCACCGGCTGGCGCACCGCCATGGCCAGAATGCCGGGCTTGTCCGACGGAATGATTGCGCCGGTGATCTGGGTGGTGAGGGCCGCCGCCTCGCGCAGAATGCCGGCCGCCAGATGCACGTTGAAGCCGGCCCAGGGGGCGGTTGCGCCGGTCTCCTCGAGCATGAGCCGGGTGAATTCGGCGGTACGGCTCTCCATCAGATCGGCGGCCTTCAGCAGCAGGGCGCGGCGCAGCCCGGGGCCGGTTTCCGACCAGCTGGCGAAGGCCTTCTCGGCCGCGGTGGCCGCTTTGGCGACGTCTTCAGGGCCGGCCGCGGCCGCCCGGGTCGCCACCTTGCCGGTAACCGGATCGGTTCGATCGAACTTTGCGCCGCTTTCGGCATCGACCTGGGCACCATCGATGATGAAACGAATGTCCATGACCAACTCCTCGTCAAAGGGATTTGGGGGCGCCGCGCAGCCGGTAGCCGACGGGCAGCAGTCGCAGCGGGAAGCGGCTTTCGACCGCTCCCCAGATGCCGCGGGGCAGGAACAGGGAAAAGAGCAGGGCGGTTGCGCCGAGGCCGACCAGGTACCAGACTCCGCTGCCGCCGAACCACGCCTCGATAGTGAAGAAGATGACCGCGCCCAGCAGCGGACCCTCAAAGGTGCCCAGGCCTCCCACCAGCACCATGAAGATCATGTATGCCGTCCATTGCACGCCGAAATAGGTCTTCGGCTGGAAGCTGATGGCCGTGGCCAGCCACAGGGCTCCGGCCATCGCGGTACCGGCTGCAGCCAGGATGAAAATGAGCCGTTTGGTCGCAAGTACCCGGACGCCGACCGCCGCGGCCGCGTCCTCGTCGTCGCGGATGGCCTGGATCGCGGCGCCGGTGCGGCTGCGCAGCAGAACGAAGACGACGCCAACGAGCACCGCCATGGCCGCCAGGGCCAGCCAGTAGACGGCGGCTCGCCGGCTTTCGGCGCCGTAGGCGGTCATGGCGATCAGCGAGGTGCCGGTCTCGCCTTGCACCAGCCCATCCAGGTTGACCAGCAGATGGGCCAGTTCGGCGACGACCCACATGCCGATCGCGAACTCGCCGGCCTTGAGGCGCAGCATGAAGGCCGAGATCGGCCGCGCCGCCAGACCGACCAGCAGAGCGGCGGCTACCAGCGACAGATAGACGTTGACGCCGGCATCGGCCAGCCGCACGGCTGCATAAGCACCAAGGCCGAAGAACGCCGGCTGGCCGATCGAGACCAGGCCGCCGTAGCCGGCCAGGGCGTTCCACATCACTGCCAGGATCACGTAGATGAACAGGGTCGTCAGCTTGTCGACCCAGTCCGGATTGAGAACCAGCGGGCCGAAGGCCAGGGCGGCGATGATCGCCACGGCCGCAACCACCGAAATCCTCGACAGCGGCGTCCAGCGCTCGACGGCCGGCGCAGCTTCTGTGGCAGCGGGGCCGCTCATGCGAAAAGCCTCCGAAGGCGTTGCGGCAGTCTGCCGATTCCGGCCTTGCCGGCGTAAAGCCGAGAGAACAGCGCGAGGAAGAAGGCCAGATGGCCGGCGATGAGGAAGCCCTGCGGGTTGATCTGGGCGCCGACGCTCTGCGCGACGCCAAGAAGGATTCCACCGCCCAAGGTGCCCCAGAGGGAGCCGGCGCCGCCGATCACCGCGGCCTCGAAGGCGAATATCAGCTGCAGCGGACCGGCATAGGGATTGAACGTGGCGCGCATGGCCAGGAAGGCGCCGGCCACCCCCGCCGTCACCATGGCGATGGCGGCAGCCGCCGCGTTGACGCGCCGGGCATTGATGCCGATCAGGCCGACGGTATCGGCGTCGGCGGCGGTGGCGCGGATCGAGCGCCCGAGTTGGGTATTTGACAGGAACAGCTGCAGGCCGCCCAATAGGACGACCGCGGCGGCGAAAATCATGGCGGCCAGCTTGCCGACATAGATGTCGTCGGTAATTGTCCAGGAATCATAGGACAATGTGTCGAGGTAGGGGGCAAGCGAACGGGTGTCGGCGCCGAACTGCTGAAACAGCAGGTTGTCGATCATGATGGCCAGGCCAAAGGTGCTGAGGATCGGCACCAGGGCGCCGCCGCGGGCGCTGCGTTCGAGGACGGCGCGCTGGAGGACCCAGCCCAGCGCCGCCAGGAGCGGCAGGACGACGGCCAGTCCGGCGAAGGGAGAAATTTGAAAGCGACCGCTCAGCATCCACAGGGCGAAGGCGGCCATGACGGCGATGCTGCCATGGGCGAGATTAATGAGCCGCATGACACCGAACATGAACGACAGGCCACATGCGATCAGGGCGTAATATCCGCCAAGCAGTACTCCTTGTACGATCTGGTTTACCCAAATCATCTCGCCGCCTTTCTTTGCTTCTTGATGTGCTGGACGCCGAAATAGGCCTCCATGACCTGAGCTCTGGTCAGGCCTTGTGCCGCCCCTTCGAGCGCGACCTTTCCTTCGAGGATGCAGACCACCCGATTGGCCACCGCCAGCGCGCGCTTGAGATCCTGTTCGACCAGCAGGATGGTGGTGCCCGACGCCATCAGCGACTGCAACGACGCGTAGACCCGGTCGACCGCCAGCGGCGACAGGCCGAGGGAGACTTCGTCGAGCAGCAGGAGTTCCGGATTCGTCATCAGCGCCCGGCCGATGGCTGTGGCCTGCTGCTCGCCGCCGGAAAGATGGCCCGCCTTGGACTTGCGGCGTGCCTTGAGATGGGGAAAGGCTTCCATGACCGTATCCAATGTCCAGGGACCCGAACGGCCGGCGGCACGGGCCAGCAGCAGGTTCTCCTCGACCGTCATCTGCGGAAACAGGCGCCGCCCCTCGGGAACCAGGGCAATCCCCAAGCCGACGCGCCTGTGGGCAGGAACCGCGGTGATGTCGGCGCCGCGGAAAAGAATCCGCCCGCCCGCCGGCAGATGAGCCCCGGCGATGGCGCGCAACAGCGTGGTCTTTCCGGCGCCGTTCGCGCCGACCAAGGCCACCACTTCGCCCCGCGATATCTCAAGGGAGACCCCACGCACAGCCTGCAAAAGGCCATGACGGACGTCGAGTCGTTCGACAGCCAGGGTGGTCACGCCGCGCCCTCCCCGAAATAGGCGTCGATCACGGCTCGGTCTGACATCACTGCCGTCGGGCTGCCGTCGGCGATGACTTTTCCGGCATCCATGCAGATCAGCCGTTCGGCGACCTGCAGCAGGATGTGAACGATGTGTTCGATCCAGACGATGGCGATGCGGCGGCGGCGCAACTCGCCGATCGTCTCGACCAGTTCCCCCGCTTCGCCGTCGCTGAGCCCGCCGCCGATCTCGTCGAGTAGCAGCACGACCGGGTTGGTCGCCAGGGCGCGGGCCAGTTCGAGCCGCTTGCGATCGAGAAGACCCAATGTCTCCGCCCGCCGATTGGCGACACTCATCATGCTGCACAGGGAAATGGCATCGATGCAGCGGTCGTAGGCTTCCCCGCGGGAAAAGCCGCCGCCATTGGCCGCCGCCACGAAGATGTTCTCGAATACGGTCATGCCGCCGAAGGCGCGAGGCACCTGATGGGTCCGCGCGAGGCCCAGGCGACACCGCTCGGCCGCCGGCAGGCGGGTGACATCGTCGCCGCGGAACCGCACCCGGCCCGAACTGGGCTGATGCGCCCCGACCAGGACCGAGAGAAAAGTGGTCTTGCCGGCACCGTTCGGGCCGACCACCCCGATGGCCTCGTCGGCTCGCATGGCGAAGTCGACGCCGTCAAGGACCACAAGCGCGTCGAAACGCTTGTGGATTCCCGATGCGGCAAGGATTGCGCCGTCGTCATTGCTGGTCATCGACCGATCTCCGACCGGCGGCCGATCATGCCCGGTACGGCAACAGGCTGGCCTCGATCGGCACATTGGGGTCGGTGGCGTGCTCGGTGACCGGGCAATCGAGCTTGAACCTGCTGCCGGCAGGGGCCTTTATCCATTGGCACCCGATGATCGGTCCGGCGGAAACGTTGGGCACCGGCCCGCTGGTGAAATCCACCTTGCCGATCATGGTCGTGGTGTTCATCCGGCTGATCGCCTTGGCAACGCCCTCCTTCGAGCGTGGTTCGCCGCTGTCGCGCAGGGCTTGGAACCCGGCGTCGAGCAGTGACATGCTGGCACCCAGCTGTTGGGTCCACTGCTTGCCGGTGGCCTGTTCGTAGCCGGTTGCCAGTTCGTCGCCCGATACGCCCGTCAGCGGGGACTTGTAAGGGAACGCCTTATGCCAATAGCAGGCCGAGGCGATGTTGACGCCCAGGCCGCCCAGGGCCTCGATGTCCGAAGGGAACAATCCGGTCTTTGCCACCTGGCAGATCTTCACCATCCGGCTATAGCCCTGCTGCGCCGCCTGCCGCCAGAAGGCGGCGAAATCGGGGGGCAGGGGGAAGCTGTTGAAGATCTCGCAATGTTCCTTCTTGAACAGGGCGATCTGCGCCGAATAGTCGGTGGTGCCATCCTCGTACGGCCCGGGGTCGACGATGGTGAAGCCTTGTTGCGCAAGCAGGGGCGCCAGATGGGCGCGGATGGCGTTGCCGTCGGCGTCGTTGGGATAAAGCACGCCGACCTTCTTGTTGGTGGCGACGGTGCCATTCCACTGCGAGACATAGGTTTTGAAGAACTCGTGGACGCCGAAGCCGAAATGATAGGTCCATTTGAACGGCGACGGCGCTCCGGGCTTGGCGCCCCGGCCAAAATACCAGGCTTCCCAGGGCATTACCGTCGACAGGCAGGGCACTCCGGCCAGTTCGCAAGCATCGGACACTGGGTTGATGGTCTCGGGCGTGGATACCGCCAGCATCAGATCCACCTTGTCGGTGTTGATCAGGTCCTTGGCCAGCTGACTGGCCCGCGACGGATCGGATTGGGTGTCGCGATCCAGGATTTCGACCTGATAGGTCTTGCCGCCGATGGCGTATCCCTTGGCCAGCGCCTTGCGGGCCACTTCCAGGACGTAGCCGTCGGTCTCGCCGAAGCCGGCCAGGGCCCCGGTGCGCGGGCTGACAAAGCCCACCTTGATGGTGTCGGGGGCCCCGGCCGCCCACCCCCGGCCGCTGCCGGCCAGGACGAGCCCAAGGCCCCCGGTGCCTGCGGCCAGGATGAGCCGGCGGCGCGACAGGCCCGTGCGTTGCGCGGCGGCATTCGTCGAAAGCTTGCTCATGGTCGTTTCCTTCCCTTTCGTTCTTGGGCGGACGGTCCAGGCCGGCCGCTTCACAGCGGGTAGTCGTCGGGTTGGCTGGAGATCGTGATCCAGCGGAGTTCGGTGAATTCGTGGATTGCAGCGGCGCCGCCAAAGCGGCCGTAGCCGCTGGCCTTGACGCCGCCGAACGGCATCTGCGATTCATCGTGGATAGTCGGGCCGTTGATGTGGCAAATGCCCGCTTCGATCCGTCGCGCCACATCCATGGCCCGTTTCACGTCACGGCCGAAAACGGCCGAGGAAAGCCCGTACTCGGTGTCGTTGGCGACCCGGATGGCTTCTTCGACGCCGCGAACCCGCAGGATTGCGACGACCGGTCCGAACGACTCCTCGGCATAGATGCGCATCGCGGGGGTCACATGGTCGAGCACTGTGGCATCCATCAGCGTGCCGTTGGCGTGACCACCGCAGAGCAGGCGGGCGCCCTTGGACACCGCGTCCTTTATCAAGGTGTCGATCCGCGCCACCGCCTCGCGCCCGACCAGCGACCCCAGCGGTGCGGGGGCCTTGCGCGGGTCGCCGGCGACCAGCACGGCCGCCTTGCGGGCCAGCATACGGGCGACGGTATCGGCCACCGCCTCGTCGACGACGATGCGTTCGGTGGCCATGCAGATCTGACCCTGGTTCATGAATGCGCCGAACGCCGCGGCCTTGACGGCCTCGTCCAGATCGGCATCGTCCAGGATCAGCAGCGGCGCCTTGCTGCCCAGTTCCAGCAGCGCGGGTTTCAGATGGCGCGCCGCCATCTGAGCGATGGCGCGGCCGACCCGCGTCGACCCGGTGAAATTCACCCGTCGGATGGCCGGATGAGCGATCAGTTGCTCGGTGATCCGTTCGGCATCCGCCGGTGCGTTGCTGATAACGTTGACGACACCGTTGCCGAACCCGGCCTCGGCCAGTACTTCGCCAATCAGCCGATGCGTGCGCGGGCAGATTTCCGAGGCCTTCAGCACGACGGTGTTGCCGCAGGCGAGGGGCATGGCCAGGGCGCGGACACCCAGGATGACCGGTGCGTTCCAGGGCGCGATGCCCAGCACCACGCCGACGGGCTGCCTGATCGCCATTGCAGTCATTCCCGGCTTGTCCGACGGGATCAGCTGGCCGGCGATCTGCGTGGTCATCGCCCCGGCGTCGCGCAGCATGTCGGCACCAAGCCGTACATTGAACCGCGCCCAGTCCTCGGTGGCACCGGTCTCTTCGGCCATGGCGGCGGCGAATTCTAGCGCGCGAGCGTCCAAAAGGCCTGCCGCGGCGAGCAGTCGGCGGCGCCGTTCACCAGGGCCCAGGTCGGACCAGGCGGGAAAAGCCGCGGCGGCGGCGGCGGCAGCGGCGGTGGCATCGGCCAGGGTGGCGGCAGCAGCCAGGGTGGCGACCTCGTCGGTCACCGGGTTACGCCGCTGGAATACGGCTGAATCGGAAGCCGATCGATCCTGCCCGGCAATGAGCAGCGGCACTTCGTACAAACGCACCTCCCCAGGCGCTTCCCGTGAGCAGGGTGTGGCTTTTGCGGCCAACGTATCCTGCGAGTAAGCCGCAGTCGCATGGCGAAAGCAATGTACAATCTGTGGTTTCTATTGTACTTTTCTTGATGTCTGCCCAGTTTGCCAACACTGCTCCGTTCCATCGCCATGCCGCTTTCCTCCTTACCGCCTGGCCACGCCACAGTCGCCCCGCGCTTCGGGGTCTCGGGTACAGCGGTGGTTGCGGCACGGATGGACACCGCCTTCGCCCACCGTACCTGGTCTGTCCCCGGCCTCGGGCAGCGGTTGCCGTGCCATCTGTTTCTGGTCGCCCATGGCCGGGCCGAGTTCTTTGCCGAGGATGGGCCCGGTACAGACCTCGTCGCGCCGGTGATCTTGTGGCTGCCGCGGTCGGTGCGAGGGGAATTCCGGCTGCCAGCGGGGAGCGACGGCGTGTCGGTGGCCGTTGCCGAGGAACTGGTGCTGCGTATCGTCGGCGACAGTCCCATGGCGGCTCATCTGCGGCTTCTTTTCGACCGCACGGTGATCGCTCCGCCCGAGCGGCTTGCCCCGCAGTTGGCCGAGGTGGCGGCGCTGTTCGCCGCCCTCGTCCGCGAATCGCACGATCCGCAAGCGGGCACCTCGGCGATGGTGAGCCTATATCTCGGGCTGATTCTGATGCATTTGTGGCGGGCCTCGGGAATCGAGCCCGGCACGGCGGCGCGGGGCACCGGGGCCACCACGGTTCAGCGTTTCCGGCAGCTGATCGAGTTGCACTACCGCGACGGAATCCGCATCGACCGTTTCGCCGAGATGCTTGGCGTGACCCGTACCCATCTCCATGAGGCCTGCTTGCGCGCCACGGAGCGTACTCCGCTGGCGCTGCTGCACGAGCGGCTGATCCACGAGGCGCGCTTGCGGCTGGAACAGACCGACCTGGCTGTCGAGACGGTGGCCTACGGTCTGGGTTTTCGCGATGCCGCCTATTTCAACAGATTCTTCAAGCGGCTGACCGGCCAATCGCCGGGCGCCTACCGGCGTGCGGCGGCAAGACCGGCGGGCGAGGCGCCGTCTTTTGCCGCCTGGCCTTAACCCTGGACCACACGTTCCAGGCTCTTTGGCTTTGCCCTCACCGGCTGCGCGCTCCGCACGCTCTCTTCCGCGCCGCCGCTTTGTGAGGGCGGTTTAATCGAGTCGACGCGTTCGGACGGCCGGATTGGTGAGTCCGTGGCGGCCTGTCGGCATGTGGATGGTTGTGCGAGCGATCGCTCGCCTTTAGAGGTGCCTGGGGCGTGTCAGATCAATCTTGCCGCCACCCTTCGAATGGTCTGGGCGAGCAATTCGGCGGAGACGGGGAACGGCACATCGGCCTTGGTGGTCAGACCCACCGGCCCGACCGCCTCGGCGGCTTCGACCGGCAGGCGGACCAGCGCACCCGTCGTGATGTCCTCGTCGACGACGCCGCGCGAAATGATCCAGACGGCGTCGGAGGTCCGGGCGTATCGCCGGCCGAAGGTGGGGGAGACGGTCTCGATGACGTCGGGTAGGGCCGGCACGCCGTGGGCGATCAGCAACTGATCGACGGCGGGGCGGATGATCGAGTCGGCGATAGGCAGAAGGACGGTGAACCGTGACAGGTCGCGCAGGGCGACCGGGCGCTCGCCGACCAGCGGATGCTCGGGCCGGACGACGAACACCACCTCTTCCGAATAAAGGTGCTCGAACAGCAGTCCCTGCATCGCCGCCGGCGCCGCCAAGCGGCCCACCACCAGATCGAGGTCGCCCCGGCGCAGTCGCTCCAGCAGATAGTCGTTGGGGCCGATGATGACCCGCAAGGTGGCGCCCAGGCCCGCCTCTTTAGCCTCCTGCACGGCGAACGGCATCAGGCGGGCGGCCACCGTCGGCAGTACGCCCACCGACAGGATGTAGCCGCCGCGGGTCACCCCCTGCGCCACCGTGTCGATGCCTTGGCGCAGGGCGGTCATGGTTGCACCGGCATACCGGCGGAATGCTTCGCCGTGCGGCGTCAGGAACACCCCGCGGCGGCTCCGCTCGAACAGGGCGGTGGCCAGGATCTCTTCCAGTTCCGCGATCGCCTTGGACACCGCCGGCTGGGTCAGGTGCAGCACGTCGGCGGCGGCGACGAAGCTGCGCTGGGCGGCAACTTCGAGGAAGCATGACAGATGTCTGAGCTTGATGCGGCTTTCCAACACGGCGGTCCATCCCTAGAATATCGAGATTGATATGGAACGATAAGATAACATCATTTTGCATACTGATATGAATATGTAATAACGAGAAAACCACGGTGCCGGCATCGTCGAATGCGGGCGGAACAGGCAGAGGACGGTCCATGCGCTTCCAGTCGGTGGGAAAAGCTGCCTTGCACATCGATGCCCGGGTCAGCCCCGGCCGGCCGGTCCTGGTGTTCATCAATTCTCTGGGGACCGACCTGCGCATCTGGGACGAAGTGATCGCCGGGCTGGGGCCATACTGCGGCACCCTGCGCTACGACAAGCGCGGCCATGGCCTGTCCGAGACGGCCGCGCCGCCGCAGCGGATCGACCAGCATGTTGATGATCTGGCGGGTCTTTTGGACGGCCTCGGAGTGAAGAACGCGGTCGTCTGCGGGCTGTCGGTCGGTGGCATGATCGCCCTGGGGCTGGCCGACAGGCGCCGCGACCTGGTGCGCGGGCTGGTTCTCTGCGACACCGCTCATCGCATCGGCTCGCTAGAATTGTGGAATCCCCGCATCGCCGCCGTCATGGCCGACGGCGTCGAGGCAATCGCCGATGGCGTGCTCGAGCGGTGGTTCACCCCGTACTTCCGCCGGGATTTCCCGGAACGCTGGGCGGGTTACCGTCGCATGCTCATCAGCACGGCGAAAGACGGCTATGCCGGGACCTGCGCCGCCATCCGTGATGCCGATCTGGCCGGTGCCGCCGGGCGGATCAAAGTACCCACCTTATGCCTGGTCGGCGACCAGGATGCGGCGACGCCGCCCGCCCTGGTGCAGTCCCTGGCCGGGCTGATTCCGGGCGCCGGCTTCGCCGCCATCGCCGATGCCGGCCATCTGCCCTGCATTGAGCAGCCGGAAGCACTTGCCGGCCATCTGCGGCGTTTCCTGGCGACAACCGCCGAAAGCTCGTCGGAGGCTCTTGGCGAGGATCTGTTCGACGCCGGCATGGCCGTGCGCCGCTCGGTGCTCGGCGATGCGCATGTGGATCGGGCGCAGGCCGGCCGGACCCGGCTGGACTATGATTTCCAGCGCTTCATCACCCAGGCCGCCTGGGGCAGCGTATGGTCGCGGCCCGGACTGACCCGGCGCGAACGGTCCATCGTCACCATCGCGTTGCTGGCCGCCCGGGGTCATGACGAAGAAGTCGCCATGCATGTCCGGGCCACGGCCAATACCGGGGCCAGCATGGAGGATGTGGCCGAAGCCCTGCTGCATGTCGCCATCTATGCCGGCGTGCCGGCGGCCAACCGCGCCTTTCACATTGCCAAGAAAGCCTTCAAAGAGATGGAGGAAACCCGATGACGTTGCAATCGACGTCCAGGAGAGACTGGGGAAGTCATCCGCCCCTGTTGCATCCGCCTTACCGTTCGACTTCCCTCCGCGCCCCGACCCGGCCGCTGATTCCCATCGCGCGGTCGCTCTCAGAGTCCACCGGGCCGGTCTACGGCCATGAGAGCGTCAGGCCGCTGGACAACGACCTGACCCGTAACGGCCGGGTAAACGGCGAACCGCTGGGCGAACGGATCGTGGTGACCGGCCGCGTCGTCGACGAGGACGGCCGCCCGATCCGCAATTCTCTGGTGGAGGTGTGGCAGGCCAACGCCGCCGGGCGCTACGTCCACAAGGTCGACCAGCACGACGCTCCGCTCGATCCCAATTTCTTCGGCGGTGGGCGGTGCGTCACGGACGACGAGGGGATCTACCGATTCTACACCATCAAGCCGGGTGCCTATCCCTGGGGCAACCATCCCAACGCCTGGCGGCCGAACCATATTCATTTCTCGCTGCTCGGCCCCACCATCTCGTCTCGCCTGGTGACCCAGATGTACTTCCCCGGAGACCCGCTGCTCGCCTTGGATCCGATCTATCTCGGCGTTCCCGAGAGCGCGCGCGGACGTCTGGTCTCCAAGTTCTCGATCGATGTCACCGAGCCTGGCTTCGCCCTTGGCTACGTCTTCGACATCGTGCTGCGCGGTCGCGGCGAAACGCCGTTCGAGAGGTGATATGATGACGAGCAACCAAACTCCCTCCCAGACGGTCGGACCCTATTTCGCTTATGGCCTGACGGCCGAGCAGTATCGTTACCCCAACGGCCAGATCGCCGACGGCGCCATCGCGAACGACAAGGTGGCCGACCGCATCCGCATCGTCGGCCGGGTTCTGGATGGCGAAGGCCGTCCGATTCCTGACGCCATGGTGGAAATCTGGCAGGCCGACCGGTTGGGCCGCTACAATCAATCCGGGGCCGGCGGTTTCGGCCGCCAGGGGACCGGCACCGACCCCGAGAGCCGCTTCGTTTTCGACACCGTCAAACCCGGATCGGTCGGCGGTGGGCAGGCGCCGCACCTGACGGTCATCCTGTTCATGCGGGGACTGCTTTCGCATCTCTTTACCCGCATCTATTTTGCCGACGAGGCCGAGGCCAATCTTGCCGATCCGGTCCTCGCCGCGGTGCCGGCCGAGCGCCGGCAGACCCTGGTGGCGCGGCGCGAAGACACGGCCAACGGCCCGGTCTATACCTTCGACATTCGCATGCAGGGAGACGGCGAAACCGTCTTCTTCGATTTTTAGGACGGGCTGCCATGACGACCCATACGCAGGTCGCGATCATCGGAGCGGGCCCTTCGGGTCTGCTGCTGTCGCAGATCCTTCATCTCAACGGCATCGATTCGATCGTCCTCGAACGGAAGACCCGGGCTTATGTGGAAGGGCGCGTCCGCGCCGGGATCATGGAGCAGGGGGCGGTCGACATGATGCGCCAGGCGAATGCGGCCGAGCGGCTGGACCGCGAATGCCTGACCCATGACGGAATTGAGATCGCGCTGGACGGCAGGCGCCAGCGTATCAGCTTCCAGGATCTGGTCGGCACGCCGGTCACCGTCTATGGCCAGGCCGAGATGACGAAGGATCTGGCCATTGTCCGCCTGACGGCGGGCGGCGATATCCGCTACGAGGCCACCGATGTTTCTCTGCACGGTCTCGAGACCGACCGGCCACGTGTCCGTTTCGTCAAGGACGGCGCGGCCGAGGAGATCACCGCCGATTTCGTCGCCGGCTGCGACGGCTTCCACGGCGTCAGCCGCCACAGTATTCCGGCCGACAAGCTGGTGACCTTCGAGCGGGTCTATCCCTTCGCCTGGCTGGGCATGATGGCCGAGGTGCCGCCGCCCTCGGACGAGCTGATCTACGCCCGGCACGAGCGCGGTTTCGCCTTGTGCAGCATGCGCTCGCGTACGCGGTCTCGCCACTACATCCAGGTGTCGCCCGACGAACCACTGGAGGATTGGTCGGAAGACAGGATCTGGCAGGAAATCGCCATTCGCATCGGCGACCCGCGGTTCGAAATCCTTGAGACCGGCCCGCTGATCGAGAAAAGTCTCACGCCCATGCGGAGCTTTGTCTGCGAGACCATGCGCTTCGGCCGGTTGTTCCTGGCCGGCGACGCCGCCCACATCGTTCCACCCACCGGCGCAAAAGGGCTAAATCTCGCCGCTGGCGACATCCATTATCTGTCGGAAGGGCTGATCGAGTTCTACGCCGGCGGGCAGACCGCGAAACTCGACCGTTATGCCGCGCAAGCCCTGGCCCGGGTGTGGAAGGCCCAGCGTTTTTCCTGGTGGATGACGTCGCTGCTGCACAACTTCGATGCGGCCGAGGGTTTCCAGAATCGCATCCACCGGGCGGAATTGGAATATACCCTGTCGTCCCGCGCCGCCCAGACGGCGCTGGCCGAGAATTATGTCGGCCTGCCCTATTGAGCGGGGGAGAAGGATGGCGCGGATACTGACCCTGAAGGATGCCGTGGGCGAATTGATCCGCGACGGCGATACGGTCGCCTTCGAGGGGTTCACGCATCTGATCCCGATGGCGGCGGCCCATGAGACCATCCGCCAGCGGCGCAAAGACCTGACGCTGATCCGCATGACTCCCGACATCATCTACGACCAGATGATCGGCATGGGGATGGCGCGCAAACTGATCTTCTCTTTCGCCGGCAATCCGGGCGTAGGGTTGTTGCGCCGGCTGCGCGACACGGTTGAGAACGGTTGGCCCAACCGTCCCGAGATTGAGGAGCATTCCCACGCGGCGATGGCCAATGCTTATGAGGCGGGCGCGGCGGGTCTGCCCTGTGCGGTGTTCCGCGGCTACCTTGGCGCAGATCTGCGGAAGGTCAATGCCAACATCCGCTCGGTCACTTGTCCGTTCAGCGGCGAGGAGTTGGCCGCCGTGCCGGCAATCCGCCCCGACGTCGCGGTCATCCATGCCCAGAAGGCCAACCGCCGTGGCGATGTGCTGGTGGAAGGCATCGTCGGCGTGCAGAAGGAAGTGGTGCTGGCCGCCAAGCGGGCGCTGGTCACGGTGGAGGAGGTGGTGGGGGACTTCGACGATCTGCATCCCAATCTTTGCGTTCTGCCGCATTGGACCATCGACGCGGTCTGCCCGGTACCCGGCGGCGCCCATCCGTCCTATGCCTACGGCTATTACAAACGCGACAACGCCGCCTATCTGGAATGGGACAGGATCTCGGCCGACCGCGACAGCTTCCTTGCCTGGATGAAGGCCAATGTGCTGGAGGCCGGCCCCGAGGTTTTCGCCGAACGCGTAGGGACTTTGCGGAACGGATGAGCTCCATGGATTTCACCCCTGACGAGATGATGACCATTGCCGCGGCGCGGGCGCTGAAGAACGACGACGTCTGCTTCGTCGGCATCGGAGCGCCGTCGGCGGCCTGCAACGTCGCCAGGCTGACCCATGCGCCGGATATCACCCTGATCTACGAGTCGGGGACGCTGGGAACCGCGCCCGAGGTTCTGCCTTTGTCGATCGGCGATGGCGAGCTTTGCGAAACGGCGCTTACCACCGTCTCGGTGCCGGAGATGTTCCGTTACTGGCTGCAGGGCGGGCGCATTTCCATCGGCTTCCTCGGCGCGGCCCAACTCGACCGGTTCGGTAACATCAACACCACGGTCATCGGTGATTACGACAAGCCCAAGGTCCGGTTGCCGGGCGGCGGCGGGGCACCCGAGATCGCCAGCTCCTGTCGTGAAATCTTCATTACCATGAAGCAGTCGGTTCGCGGCCTGGTGCGGCAGATCGACTTCTTCACTTCCTTCGGCCATGGCGCCGGCGGCGAGGCGCGGCGGCGGCTGGGCTTGACCACCGGGGGGCCGACCTTGCTGGTCACCGACCTTGCGGTGTGGCGCCCCGATCCCGAATCCAAAGAGTTCACGGTACGCTCGCTGCATCCCGGGGTGAGCCGCGACATGGTCCGGGACTCTTGTGGCTGGCCTGTCCGCTTCGCCGATGCGGTCGAGGAGACGCCCACGCCGACGCCGCTCGAACTGGAGACGCTGCGGGATCTCCATGCCCGGACCAGAGCGGCGCACAACGGGCAGCGGAGGGAGGCAAAATGAGCGAAGCCTATATCTGCGACTATATCCGCACGCCCATCGGCCGATTCGGCGGCGCCTTGGCCACGGTGCGGGCCGATGACCTGGCGGCGGTTCCGCTGAAGGCTTTGGTGACGCGCAATCCGGGCGTCGACTGGGAGGCGGTAGATGACGTGATCCTCGGCTGTGCCAATCAGGCGGGCGAAGACAACCGCAATGTCGCCCGCATGGCCCTGTTGTTGGCGGGATTTCCCGCCAGCGTTCCGGGCAGCACGGTCAACCGGCTGTGCGGTTCGGGCATGGACGCGGTGATTACCGCGGCTCGCGCTATTCGTGCCGGAGAAGCCGAATTGATGGTGGCCGGCGGAGTCGAATCCATGTCCCGCGCGCCCTTCGTCCTGCCCAAGGCCCATGCGGCATTTTCCCGCGACATGCAGGTCTACGACACCACCATCGGCTGGCGCTTCGTCAATCCGGTGATGAGGGAGCGCTACGGCGTGGACTCGATGCCGGAGACGGCGGAGAACGTCGCCGAGGAATTCAAGGTGAGCCGTGCCGATCAGGATGCCTTCGCGCTGCGTTCGCAATGCCGCGCCGCGGCCGCCATCGACAGTGGCCGCCTGGGGCGAGAGATCGTGCCGGTGAGCATTTCGTCGCGCAAGGGCGGGCCGACGATGGTCGAGCGGGATGAGCATCCGCGGGCCGATACCACCCTTGAGAAGTTGACCGCTCTGCCGACGCCGTTCCGCCGCGGCGGAACGGTGACGGCGGGCAACGCCTCGGGGGTCAACGACGGTGCCGCGGCTTTGCTCGTCGCTTCGGCCGAGGCGGCGAAGCGCCATGGGTTGACGCCGATCGCCCGCATCGTCGCGGGCACCAGTACCGGCATCGCGCCGCGTCTCATGGGCTTCGGTCCCGCTGTGGCGATTGACCGGCTGTGCGCGCGTTTGGGCCTTGCGCCGGCCGCTTTCGATGTGGTGGAACTGAACGAGGCGTTCGCCTCGCAGGCGCTGGCGACGTTGAGGCATATCGGCCTCGCCGATGACGCGGTGCAGGTGAACCCGAATGGAGGAGCCATTGCGCTGGGGCACCCGCTCGGCATGTCGGGAGCCCGCCTGGCCGGCAGTGCCGCTCTGGAACTGAAGGGGCGATCGGCGAGGCGGGCCTTGGCCGCCATGTGCATCGGGGTGGGGCAGGGCATCGCCATGGCCCTGGAAGCGCCGTAACGGAGTGTCAATGAGCCTGTCGCCTTTCGATCATCCATTCCTCGGCGGCTTGCTGGGAGACGCCGAACTGGCTGCGGCCTTCGCTGCCGAGGCCGATCTGGCGGCGATGCTGGCCTTTGAGGCGGCGTTGGCCATGGCCGAGGGGGCAGAAGGGGGCATCCCGCCCGAAGCGGCGGCAGCCATCGCGCACACCGCGCGGGCGTTCACGCCGGACATGTCCTGTTTAGCCGCGGCCACCGCCCGTGACGGCGTGGTGGTGCCTGAACTGGTGGCGCAGCTTCGCGCCGCGGTCGGCGAACCCAATGCCCGATACGTCCATCATGGGGCGACCAGCCAGGATGTGATTGACAGCAGCCTGGTCAAGCGCCTGAAGGACGCCGCCCAAATTCTCGACCGGCGGCTCGCCGCGCTGATCGCCGAACTGGACGTGCTGGTGGCAGCCGAGGGCGATCGGCGCCTGATGGGGCACACGCGGATGCAGCGGGCCCGCGCCATCACCCTTGGTCACAAGATGGCGGGCTGGCGCGAACCCCTGCTGCGGCATCGGCGACGCCTGGCCGAGATGGTTCAACGGGTGTTCATCGTGCAATTGGGCGGCGCGGTAGGCGACCGGGCCGAGTTGGGCAGTCATGGCGACGCCGTGGCCGACCGGATCGCCGATGCCCTGGGCCTGGGCCGCAGTGGGCGCGCCTGGCACACCGAGCGCGACGGTCTGTGCGAATTCGGTGGCTGGCTGGTGCTGGTCGCCGGCAGCCTGGGGAAGCTGGGAGCTGACATCGCGCTGATGGCGCAGAACGAGATGGAGGAACTGCGCCTGCGATCGGGCGGGCGCTCTTCGGCGATGCCGGAAAAATCCAATCCGGTCGCGGCGGAAGTGCTGGTCACCCTTGCCCGCTTCAATGCCGCCATGGGGGGCGGCCTCCAAGGTGCGCTGGTTCACGAGAACGAGCGTTCGGGCAGTGCCTGGACCTTGGAATGGATGATTCTGCCGCAAATGGCCATGGCGACCGGCGCCGGCCTGCGGCTGGCCGCCGATCTGCTGGCGGCAATCGAGTGGGGCTAACCCTTTTTCTGGCCGATCCTGGGCTCTTCGCCCTTGAGCAGGCGGCGGATGTTGGCGTGGTGGCGGATGAATCCGAGGCCGGCCAGGCCGGCGGCCATCAGGGCATGTTCGGGGGTGGCCAGCAGCAGGGCGTAAATCGGCGACAGGGCCAGGGCGGCCAGCGCCGCGAGCGATGAGATGCGGAACAGCTTGGCGACGGCCAGCCAGGTCAAGCAGGCGGCGAGGCCCACCGGCCAGGCGGTGACCAGCAGGACGCCAAAGGTGGTGGCGACTCCCTTGCCACCTTTGAATTTCAGCCACAGGGGGAAATTGTGGCCCAGAACCGCGGCGAATCCGGCAATCAATCCGGGCTCGGTTCCCGCCAAATGCGCCGCCATTGCCGCGGCCAAGGCGCCCTTGCCTCCGTCGAGGATCAGGGTGGCGGCGGCCAAGCCCTTCCGTCCGGTCCGCAGCACGTTGGTTGCGCCGATATTACCCGAGCCAATGGCGCGGATGTCCCCCAGCCCCGCCAAGCGGGTCAGCAGCATGCCGAAGGGGATGGAGCCGAGCAGATAGCCGAGGACGGCGGACCAGAGGTCAGGCATGGCTGATCCCGTCATCCCCGCGAAAGCGGGAATCCAGCTGAAATATGGATCCCCGCTTTTGCGGGGATGACGAAAGAGGGCATCCGGTGTCACGCATCCGCGGTGAAGACTGTCCGGCCGTCGACTACCGTGCGCAGGACCCTGCCCTGGACCGGGCGGCCGTCGAAGGGAGAATTCTTCGACTTGCTGCGCATCTTGTCCGAGTTGACTTTCCAGGCCCGTTCGGGGTCGAAGATTACCAAGTCGGCTGGGGCTTCGGCCTTGAGACGGCCGGCGGCGAGGCCGAGCAGGCGGGCGGGTGCCCAACTCAGGCGCTCGATCACCTGCGACAGGGTCAGATGGCCGTTGTGGAATAGTTCGAGGCTGACGGCGAGCAGGGTTTCCAGCCCGATGCCGCCGAATTCCGCCTGGGCGAAGGGCAGGCGCTTGGAATCCTGGTCCTGCGGCGCGTGATCCGAGGCGATGGCGTCGATGGTGCCGTCGGCGATGGCCTGCACGACCGCCTGGCGGTCAGTCTCGGTACGCAGCGGCGGCGACAGCTTGACGAAGGTGCGGTACTCGCTGACCGCCAGTTCGTTGAGGGCGAAATAGGGCGGGGCGGTGTCGCAGGTGACGGGCAGGCCGCGTTGCTTGGCGCGGCGGATGATGGCGATGCCTTCCGCGGTCGAGACATGGGCGGCGTGATACCGCCCGCCGGTAATTTCCACCAGGCGCATGTCCCGTTCCAGCATGATGGCTTCCGCCGCCGGAGAGATTCCCGCCAATCCCAGGCGCGAGGCCATCTCTCCCTCGTTCATGGCGCCGCCATCGGCGAGAGAGGGCTCTTCCGGGTGCTGCACGATCATCACGCCGAAGGTTGCCGCGTAAGCCAGGGCGCGGCGCATCACCTGGGCGTTGCGGAGCGCCTTGGTGCCGTCGGTGAAGCCCAGGGCGCCGGCCTCCGCCAGCATGCCGATCTCGGCCAGTTCCTGTCCTTCCAGGCCCTTGGTGGCGGCGGCGTAAGGGAATACCTTGGCCAGGCCGATCTTGCGGGCCCGGCGGGCGACGAATTCGACCGTCGCCACATCGTCGATCACCGGTTTCGTATTGGGCAGGCAGACCATCGAGGTGACGCCGCCGGCCACCGCCGCCTCTCCGGCGGAACGCAAGGTCTCCTTGTGTTCCTCGCCCGGCTCGCGCAGTTGGACGCGCATGTCCACCAGGCCGGGGGCCAGGCAGGCGCCGCGGCAGTCGACCACCTCGACACCGGAAGGCACGCCGCCGGCGAACAGGCCGGCACCGACATCGACGATCATTTCGCCGTCGGTGAGCAGGCCCCCCATAGCGTCCAGGCCGCTGGCGGGGTCGAGCAGGCGGGCGTTGACATAGGCGATGCGGCCGGGCGCTCGAGCGGACATCTTCAGCAGTTCCCTTCGGCCAGGTTTTGCGTCAGGACTTTCAGGCAGGCCATGCGCACCGCCACTCCCATTTCCACCTGTTCGCGGATGACCGAGCGTTCGACGTCGTCGGCCAGGTCGCTGTCGATCTCGACGCCGCGATTCATCGGGCCGGGGTGCATGATCAGCGCATCGGGCTTGGCTACCGACAGCTTGTCGTAGTCGAGGCCGAAGAAGTGGAAATATTCACGGATCGACGGAATGAAGTTGCCGCGCATGCGTTCGTTCTGAACGCGCAACATCATGACGATGTCGACATCGCGCAGTCCCTCGACCATGTCGTGGAAGACTTCGACGCCCAGCTTCTCGGCCTGCGCGGGCAGCAAGGTGCGCGGCCCCACCAGGCGGACCTGTGCGCCCATCGTGGACAGCAGATACATGTTGGAGCGGGCCACCCGGCTGTGCAGGACGTCGCCGCAGATGGCGACTGTCAGACCACCCAAATGGCCTTTGCGCCGGCGAATGGTCAAGGCATCGAGCAGCGCCTGGGTCGGGTGCTCATGCCAACCGTCGCCGGCGTTGATGACCGCGCAGTTGACCTTTTCCGACAGCAGCTTCACCGCGCCGGAATCGGGATGGCGCACCACCAGAACGTCGATATGCATGGCGTTCAGGGTCATCGCCGTGTCGATCAGGGTCTCGCCCTTGGCCACCGAACTGGCCGAAACCTGCATGTTGAGGACGTCCGCCCCCAGCCGCTTGGCAGCCAATTCGAAGCTGGTACGGGTGCGGGTCGAGTTCTCGAAGAACAGGTTGATGACCGTCTGGCCGCGGAGCGTGGTGGCTTTGCGGTCGGACGAGCGGTTCTTTTCGACGAACTGGTCCGACAAATCGAGTAGGGCGCTGATCTCATGGGGAGCCAGACCCTCGATACCGAGCAAGTGCCGGTGCGGGTAGATGACATTGGTCATGGCCGGAGACTATATGTCGGGGGTGACCAACCGGCAAGGGGGGAAGTCCTATCTGCCCAAAGTCCTATTTCTATCGGGCGTTGGGACAGGCTTTCCACCTTCGGGCCACCGGGGCGGAACCATGGACGGCAAGAGGTCGGCGGCCAGCGCCGAGGGCATCCGGACGCTGTACCAGCAGATGGGCCCCGTGCTGGCGGCCAACGTGGTCAATGGTGGTCTGGTCGTCGCCGCGCTGTGGGGGCGCGTTGACCTGTCGACGCTGTTGGCTTGGGGGGGCGTCTTGGCGACGATTTCGCTGGTCCGCGCGGCCTTGTGGGGGCGTTATCTGGCGAGCCGGCCGGCCGAGAGCGATCTTCCCGTCTGGGGTTGCCGCTTTACCCTGGGGTCGGTCGTGTCCGCGGTGGTATGGGGGGCTTCGGCCATCCTTTTCGTCCGGCCGGACGATCCGATTTCCCTGGTGCTGATGGCCTTCGTGCTGGGCGGCATGGCGGCGGGCGCGATGACCGCGCTGGGCAGTTATCCGCCGGCCTATTACCTGTATCTGGGGATCAGCGTCCTGCCCATGGTCGGGCGGCTGCTCAGTTTCGGCGATCGGGTCAGCCTGACGATGGGCGGCATGCTCATGCTGTTCGTCGTCTGCATGGTGGTGATCGGCCGCAACTATCGCCTGAGCCTGACGCGGCGGGTTCAGTTGGCGCGGCAGAACGCCATGCTGTTGGCCAATATGGAGGAGCAGATCCGCCAGCGTACGGCGGATTTGCAGGCGTCCAACAGCCGGCTGCGGGAGGAGGTGGCGGAACGCCGCCGCGCCGAGGCGGCGCTGGAGACGGCCCGCGCCGAGGCAGAGCGGGCCAACAAGGCGAAGTCACGGTTCCTGGCCGCCGCCAGCCACGACCTGCGCCAGCCCATGCAGGCGATGTTTCTGTTCTGCCGCACCTTGCGCAATCACCTGGCGGATCGCCGGGGTCGCGAGGCGCTGGTGATGCTGGAGCGGGGGCTAGACATTCTGAAGAACCTGCTGGACAGCCTGCTCGACGTGTCGCGGCTCGACGTCAACGTCATCCACCCGGAGAAACGCCGATTCGCGCTTCGCCCGGTCATCGAGGAAATTGCCGCGTCCTTCCGGCCGATCGCCGCCAGCAAGGGCCTGGCGATCCGGATTGCGCAAATGGACGAGCTTCTGGTGGAGAGCGATCGCAATCTGCTGGGGCGGATCCTGCGCAACCTTGTGGAAAACGCGGTGCGTTATACCGAACAGGGCGGAATTGAGGTCGGCGCCCGGCTGGCCGGCGCCACGGCCAGGATCGAGGTGCGGGATAGCGGTATCGGCATTCCTGCAGATCAGCTGGAATGGATTTTCGAGGAATTCCACCAGGTCGACAATCCTGAACGCGACAAGGCCCGTGGCCTGGGTCTTGGGCTCTCGATCGTCCAGCGGCTGGCAACCATTCTCGGCCACAGAGTGGATGTGCGATCCGAACCGGGAAAGGGTTCCGTGTTCGCCATCGAGGTGCCAGGGCGGCGGTTCGATGAATGCGGCGCCGAGACGGCCGGCGGCGCTCTCGATGAGACGGCATCCGGGCACGGCAGGATGGTGGTGCTGGTCGACGACGACGCCATGGTGCTTCTCGGGTTGCGCAGCCTGTTTCAAGGCTGGGGCTACGAGGTGGTGATCGCCGGCTCGACCGACGAGGCCTGCGGGCATCTGCAGAACGCCGGCATGACGCCGGCCCTGGTGATCGCCGACTACCGCCTGCGCAGCGGCCGGGTGGGAAGCGAAGCGATCGAGCGTATCCGCGCCATCTACGGGCGGCCGGTGCCGGGCATCATTCTCACCGGCGACACCGGCATCGAATTTTCCCACGATGGCGCGGAACCGGGTTTCCGGGTGGTCCACAAGCCGGTAACCAGCCATCAACTGGCCGATGTGGTGGAGGAGCTGATCGGTCGAGCTTGAAGCGTCTTCCGCTTCCGAGCGGAGAGCAACCCGCTCTAACTGAGCTTCGCCTTTTCCAGAAGCTGGAAGCGGGAATCCGCCAGGTCTTCGCCGGCCTTGCGGATTGTCTCGGCCATCGACTGGACAAGCAACCCAAGGCCAGCCGGCGCGGCGTCGAGCATCAGGGCGACCGCTTCCTTCGAGATGACCATGCAGACCGTGTCTTCGGTGGTGTAGGCCGCAGCCATGCGCGGACTGTCGTCGATCAGCCCCAGTTCGCCGAACATCCCCCAGGGCCCGATGGTGCCCAGAAGAACCCGGCGGCCCCCGATCATCTTGAATATCTGCACGCTGCCGGTCTCGACGATATAGCCAGCGTCGGCGCGCTCGCCCTCCTTGAAGATCGTCGTGCCTTTTGGAAAGGCGCGCCGTTCCGGCGCGCCCGCTTCATGGCCGGTTCTGAAATGGGTGGTGGTCATGTCGTTCCGCCCCAGAACTTGATGTCGGTAAAGATTTACCACGAACTCGCAAAGGCACGAAGAGGCAAAGGGCTTGGGAAAAACTAAAGCCGAGCCCGCGCCATGAAGTCGAGAGCGCCCTGGAGGATGTATGCGGCGGCCATTTTGTCGACCACTTCCGCGCGACGTTTGCGCGAGGTATCTGCTTCCAGCAGAGTCCGGGTGACAGCTGCGGTCGACAGCCGCTCGTCCTGAAATGCCAGCGGGATATCGCGCATGGCCAGCAGATTGGCGGCGAACTGCCGAACCGATTGGCAGCGCGGGCCTTCGCTGCCGTCCATGCTGACGGGGAGGCCGAGGACCAAGCCGCCGACGTCTTTTGATTCAATGACCAGAAAGAGTTCCTTTGCATCCAAAGTGAACTTTTTCCGGGTGATGGTAGCGAGCGGCGTGGCGACCGTGAGGCTCGCATCGGACAAGGCGAGGCCGATGGTCTTGGTACCTAGGTCGAGGCCCAGCAGGCGCTGGTCGCGTCGAAGCAGGGATTTGAGTTCGGCAGTGGCGACGATGGACATGCCCCTGACCTACCGCATGGAGGAGGATTTGACCAGTCGGCTGTTGTCCCTGCTTTGCCAACGGTTGTATGGTGGCGCGGAAGATCGAGGCATTCGGGGTGGGACGTGGTGGATGACACGCTGAGTGAGGAAGACGTCGCCCGTCTCCTGGCCTCTCCGGACGCCCAGGCGCGGGCCGAGGTCGCCGACAAGGTGGCGGCGCAGCATCCGCGCCTTAGCGCGGCCGAACGCAAGATGGCCGAGGACATCTTCCGCCTGATGGTGAAGGACGCCGAAGTCCGGGTCCGCCAGGCGCTGTCCCGTCAATTGAAGGAAAATCCGCTGGTCCCGCACGACGTCGCCGTCACGTTGGCGCGCGATGTCGACGAGGTGGCGCTGCCCATGCTGCGCTATTCCGAGGTGCTGACCGATGACGACCTGATCGACATCGTCCGCAGCCAGGGCAGCGCAAAGCGGGCGGCAGTAGCCGCCCGGGCCCGCGTCTCGGGACCGGTGGCCGATGCCGTGGTGGACAGCCACGACGAAGCCGCGGTCGCCGCGCTGGTGGCCAATCAAGGGGTGGATTTCAGCCAGGGAACCCTGGAACGCGTGGTCGAGCAGTTCGGCGAAGACGACGCCATCGGCGGCCTGCTGGCCGAGCGGCAGGGTCTGCCGGTGACCGTCGCGGAACGGCTGATGACCCGGGTGTCGGAGAACATCCGCAACTGCCTGCTGACCCGCCGCGACCTGCCGCCCGAGGTGGCGTCGGCTTTGCTGGTCCAGGCCCGGGAAATGGCCGTACTGGGGCTTACCGGCACCGAGACCGATGCGATCAAGCTGGCCGAGCACCTGCACCGCAATAGCCGCCTTACTCCGTCGATCATCCTGCGGGCCGTATGCATCGGCGACCAGATCTTTTTCGAGGCGGCGCTGGCCCAACTGGCCGATATCCCGATCGAAAACGCCCGCCGCTTGATCCACGAGGCGGGGCGGCGGGGCTTTGCGGCGATCTTCGAGAAGGCCGGCCTGCCGCAGATCTTCTTCCACGCCATGCGGGCGGCGGTCGACGTCTCGCGCGACATGCAATTCGATGGCGGGCCCCGCGACCGGGAACGCTTCTCCCGCCGGATGATCGAGCGGATCCTGACCCAATACGGAGACCTGGGGGTCGAATTCGAGACCGACGACCTGGAATACCTGCTGGGCAAGATGAACCAACTGCCCTCGAGCGCGCAGAGCGGCCTGCCGGTCCAGTAGGGCGGGCTGTCTACGTGCCGCAGAAGGTCTGGTAAACACGTTCCCCAGGCTGCGGTGGCGCCTCGTAGGCGTCGAGACCGTTCCGTCGGGCATAGGGGGCGGACAGAACCTCCAGAAGGCGATGGAGCGGGGCGAGATCTCCGGCCGCTGCCGCCGTCAATGCGGCCTCGACCTGATGGTTGCGCGGAATGTAGACCGGATTTGCCGCCTGCATGAGGGCGATGGACGACTCGCACAGGCGGGCCCGCCACCGGGAATGCCAGGCGGTGAACTCGTCCCGTGCCGGCATGGCGGCCGTCGGAACGGCCTCGGCCGCCAGGGTGCGAAAGGTGTTGGTGTAGTCGGCGCCGGTCCGTTGCATCCATTCCAGCAGGCCGTCGATGAGCGACTCGTCCGCGGAATCGGCGTTAGCCAGGCCCAGCTTTCTGCGCATCATGACGACCCAGCGGCTCCGGAAGTGGCCCTCGAAGGCGACGATCCGTTCTTCGGCCAGTTCGACAGCGATGTTCCGGTCGGAATGCAGCAGCGGCAGGAGGGTCTCGGCAAAGCGCGCCAGATTCCATTGGGCGATGGCCGGCTGGTTGCCGAAGGCATAGCGGCCGCCGCGATCGATCGAACTGAACACCGTGGCCGGATCGTAGGCGTCGATGAAGGCGCAAGGGCCGTAGTCGATGGTCTCGCCCGAAATGGTCATGTTGTCGGTGTTCATCACGCCGTGGATGAAGCCGACGCGCATCCACTCGACAATCAGATCCGCCTGGCGTTCGATCACCGCCTCGAGCAGGGCGAGGGCCCGCGCCTCGGCTGCCTTCAGTTCGGGATAGTGCCGGGCAATGGCGTGGTCGACAAGAGCCTCGAGCCCTTCCCGGTCCCCCTGGGCGGCGGCGAACTGGAAGGTTCCGACGCGCAGATGGCTGGCGGCGACACGGGTGAGAACGGCGCCGGGCAGGATATTCTCACGATAGACCTCTTCGCCGGTGGTTACCACGGCCAGACTGCGAGTGGTCGGGATGCCCAGGGCGTGCATGGCCTCGCTGACGATGTATTCGCGCAGCATGGGGCCCAAGGCAGCGCGTCCATCGCCGCGCCGCGAGTAGGGCGTCGGGCCCGAGCCTTTGAGCTGGATGTCGACACGTTCCCCATTGGGACCGAGATGCTCGCCCAGCACGATGGCCCGGCCGTCACCCAGCATGGTGAAATTGCCAAACTGGTGGCCCGCATAGGCCTGGGCGATGGGGTCAGCTCCCTCTGGCAGGGCATTGCCCGAGAACAACTGGGCCACCTGTTCAACGGACAGGCGGCCGAGATCGATGCCCAGATGCCCGGCGAGGCGATGATTGACGATGACCACCGCCGGTGCTTCGACCGGCGTGGGCCAGAGGCGGGAGAACAACCGTTCGGGCAGACGGGTGTAACTGTTGTCGAAGCGCCATCCGATTGCCGACATCAGGGGGGCCTTTCCATATGTGCGAATTAGAGGCAGTCTAGCATCGCCACGGGGTGGCAGCCAAGCCGGTCGCCGGACTGACGGGCGAACACGGCGGCTCGGCGCTGCTTGCGGACCGTCCGGGCGGGTGTTAACTTCCGGCCTTCATTCGAATTTCCATCAGGAATGTCCCGCATGTCCTTGGACAAGAACACGGTCAGGACCATCGCCAATCTGGCGCGACTCGAGGTCCGCGACGACGAATTGGAGCACCTTGCCGGTGAGCTGTCGAACATCATCCATTTCGTCGAGCAATTGGCCGAAGTGAACACCGACGGCGTGGCGCCGATGACCAGCGTGGTCCATATGGATCTGCCGCGGCGCGTCGATGCGGTCACCGACGGAGATTGCCAGGATAAGATCCTGGCCAACGCGCCCGAGCAGCAGGACGGCTTTTTCCTGGTTCCCAAGGTGGTGGAATAGGCATGACCCGGCTTACCCGACTGACCATGGCCGAGGCCCGCGACGGCCTGGCCCGCAAGGATTTCTCCGCGACCGAACTGACCGAGGCGCATATCCGCGCCGTCGAGGCGGCCCGCCACCTGAACTGCTTTGTCACCGAGACGCCGGACCTGGCGCTGGAGCGGGCCAAGGCCGCCGACGCCCGGCTGGCCAAGGGCGAGGGGGGGGCGATGGAAGGCCTGCCCATCGCCATGAAGGACCTGTTCTGTACGGAAGGGGTTCGCACCACCGCCAGTTCGCACATCCTCGAAAACTTTGTTCCGCCTTACGAATCGACGGTTTCGGCCAATCTGAAGAAGGCCGGCGCGGTGATGCTGGGCAAGACCTCGCTGGACGAATTCGCCATGGGCTCGTCCAACATGACCAGCTATTTCGGCCCGGTCGAGAACCCCTGGAAACGCAAGGATGATGCCGGCGCCAAGCTGGTGCCCGGCGGCTCCTCGGGCGGCTCGGCGGCGGCGGTGGCGGCTCGCCTGGCGCTGGGCGCCACCGGTACCGACACTGGCGGCTCGATTCGCCAGCCGGCGTCGTTCTGCGGCATCGTCGGTATCAAGCCGACCTATGGCCGTTGCTCGCGCTGGGGCATCATCGCCTTCGCCTCGTCCCTCGACCAGGCAGGGCCGATGGCGCGCACGGTGCGCGACGTTTCCATCATGCTGGGGGCGATGGCCGGCCATGATCCCAAGGATTCCACCTCGGCCCCGGTCGCCGTGCCGAATTTCGAGGCGGCGTTGACCGGCGACATCCGCGGCCTGAAGGTCGGCGTGCCGAAGGAATACCGGCCGCAAGGCCTGTCGCCCGAGATCGAGAAGCTGTGGGACGACGGCATCGCCATGCTGAAGGACGCTGGCGCCACGCCGGTCGAAATCAGCCTGCCGTATACCAAATACGCCCTGCCGACCTATTACATCGTGGCGCCGGCCGAATGTTCGTCGAACCTGGCCCGCTATGACGGTGTGCGCTATGGCCTGCGGGTCGAGGGCAAGACCCTGGACGAGATGTACGCCAAGACCCGCGCCGCGGGCTTCGGCAAGGAAGTCCGGCGCCGCATCCTGGTGGGCACCTATGTGCTGTCGGCCGGCTATTACGACGCCTATTACGCCAAGGCGCAAAGGGTTCGCCGGCTGATCGCCGACGATTTCGCCAAGGCCTTCCAGACGGTCGACGCGATCCTGACGCCGACGGCGCCCTCGGCCGCCTTCGCTATCGGCGAGACCGACGGCAACCCGGTGACCATGTGGCTCAACGACATCTTCACCATCCCCACCAGCCTGGCCGGCCTGCCGGGCCTGTCGCTGCCCACCGGCCTGTCGGCCGACGGCCTGCCGCTGGGCCTGCAGGTGATCGGCCGCCCCTTCGACGAAGAGACGGTGCTGAAAGTGGCCGAGGTGATGGAGAAGGCCGCAGGCTTCACCGCCGTTCCGGCCGGGCTGGAGGGTTAAGACAATGGCGTATGTGATCCAGGGTGAAACGGGCGATTGGGAGTTGGTGATCGGCCTTGAGGTGCATGCCCAGGTGATCAGCAAGTCCAAGCTGTTTTCCGGTGCCTCGACGCTGTTCGGCGGCGAGCCCAACACCCAGGTGTCGCTGGTCGATGCCGCCATGCCGGGCATGCTTCCGGTGATCAACGAATACTGTATCGAGCAGGCGGTGCGCACCGGGTTGGGGCTGAAGGCCAAGATCAACCTGACTTCGGTGTTCGCGCGGAAGAACTATTTCTACGCCGACCTGCCGCAGGGCTATCAGATCAGCCAGTACGAGTATCCCATCGTCGGCGAAGGTGAGGTGATTCTCGATATGCCCGACGGCTCGACCCGCAAGGTGGGTATCGAGCGGCTGCATCTGGAACAGGATGCCGGCAAGAGCCTGCACGACCAGCACCCGACCAAGTCGTTCATCGACCTTAACCGCTCGGGCGTGGCGCTGATGGAGATCGTCTCCAAGCCGGACATGCGCAGCCCCGAGGAGGCGGCCGCCTATGTCACCAAGCTGCGCTCGATCCTGCGCTATCTGGGCACCTGCGACGGCAACATGGCGGAAGGCTCGATGCGCTGCGACGCCAATGTCTCGGTCCGCAAGGCGGGCGAACCCTACCGTACCCGGGCCGAAATCAAGAACGTCAACTCCATCCGCTTCCTGCAGCAGGCCATCGAATACGAGGCGCGCCGGCAGGTTGACCTCTACGAGGAAGGCGGACAGGTGGTGCAGGAAACCCGCCTGTTCGACTCGACCAAGGGCGAGACCCGCTCCATGCGCAGCAAGGAGCACGCCCACGACTATCGCTATTTCCCCGATCCCGACTTGCTGCCCTTGATGGTGGCCCAGGACTTCGTCGACGGGATCAAGGCCGGCCTGCCGGAACTGCCCGACGAGAAGAAGGAGCGGTTCATGGGCGACTACGGGCTGTCGTCCTATGACGCCGGCGTGTTGGTGGCGGAGCAGGCCAATGCCGACTTTTTCGAGGCGGTGGGGAAAGGCCGGGACCCCAAGCTGGCCTGCAACTGGGTGATGGGGGACTTCGCCGCGGCGATGAACCGGCTGGGCCGCAGCATCGACAATCCCCCGGTCAGCGCTGCCGATCTGGGCGGGCTGATCGACCTGATCGCCGACAACACCATCTCGGGCCGCATCGCCAAGGAAGTATTCGAGCTGATGGTGGAAACCGGCAAGGCGCCGGCGGTGATCGTCGAAGAGAAAGGCCTGCGCCAGGTCACCGACACCGGTGCCATCGAGGCCTCTATCGACGCCGTGCTGGCGGCCAATGGTGACAAGGTGGCCGAATACCGGTCCGGCAAGGACAAGCTGTTCGGCTTCTTTGTCGGCCAGGTGATGAAGGCCACCGGCGGCAAGGCCAATCCGGCGCTGGTCAACGAGATCCTGAAGAAGAAGCTGGGATAAGAGATTTGAACCGCCGAGCGGATGCTTTCGTCATCCCGAATGAAGTAAGGGATCTCGTTGGGCCGATGAGATCCTTCGCTGCGCTCAGGATGACCGGGGTGTCGGCGACTTGGAGGTTTCTTTCTATTTTCGCTCTTGCCCTTTTGGTCAATGTGCCGGCCCAGGCCCAACCGCAGCGACTGACTATAAAGACGCTGGAATACCCGTGGAGCGCCGTCGGCCGGCTCAATGTGGGCAATCATAGCTACTGCTCCGCCGTCCTCATTTCCGAGCGCCATATCCTCACCGCGGCCCACTGCCTGTGGCTGCCCGGTGAGGACCGCTGGTGGCCGCCCTCGGCCATCCAGTTCGTGCCGGGTTTCCAGGGTGACGCGGTGGTGCATGCCAAGGTGAAGCGGTATGTGGTGGCCGATGGCTACAGCTTTGACCGGCACCACGCCTCGCCGTCGGACTGGGCGGTGGCCGAACTAACCGAGCCGTTGGGGCGGCAGGTGGGGTGGCTGGCCACCGGCGGATCCGATACCTCGGGCCTGATGGGCCATGCCGGCTATCGCGCCGACCACCGTTATGCGGTAACCCTGGATTACGGCTGCCGGGTGCTGGCCGCGCCGCCGGCCGATCCGCTGCTGTGGGAGAACTGCGAGGACCTGCAGGGCGATTCCGGTGGGCCGGTGCTGGCCTTCCTGCCCGGGGGTCCACGCGTGGTGGGCATCGTCATCGCCACCACCGCGCGGATGGGCGGCGGTGTGACGGCTGCGGTGGCGGTTTCCAGCCTCACCGATGCGAACCGCTTTCCCAAGGCCGCCCACGCCGCTATCGAGGCCGGCGTCGGTCGGGGCGAGGGGCATCCGCCGGTGGCGGGAAGCCCGGCCGACCCGGTGCCGGCCTGGACCTTTAACGAGCTTGGCGCACCGGCCGGGCATGCCAAATCCCTTGCGGACCTTGCCCGCCTGCTGGGCAGGTCTGCGGGCGGCCGTGGCGAGAACTGAGACGAGGAAGGAGGTCGAATGATCGAGCTTTATACCTGGGCGACGCCGAACGGCCGCAAGGCCTCCATCATGCTGGAGGAGGTGGGATTGCCGTACCGCGTGCATGCGATCGACATCACCAAGGGCCAGCAGTTCGCGCCGGAATTCCTGGCCGTCAGCCCGAACAACAAGATCCCCGCCATCGTCGACCAGGAGGGGCCGGAGGGGAAGCCGTTCGCCCTGTTCGAATCGGGCGCCATCCTGATCTATCTGGCCGAGAAGACCGGCAGGTTGCTGCCGACCGCCCCGGTGGCCCGCTACCAGGTGCTGCAATGGCTGATGTGGCAGATGGGCGGGTTCGGGCCGATGCTGGGGCAGGCCCATCATTTCCGTAAATTCGCGGCCGAGCAGATTCCCTATGCCATCGAGCGCTACACCAAGGAGACCGAGCGGCTGTATGGCGTGCTCGATCAGCAGCTGGCGAAGGAGGATTACGTCGCCGGCGATTATTCCATCGCCGACATCGCCATTTACCCATGGACGCAGCGCTACGAGTGGCAGGGAATTGAGCTTGAAATGTTTCCAAATGTGACCCGCTGGCGCGAACGGATGGCCGCCAGGCCTGCCGTCGCAAAAGGAATGGCGGTGCCAGCGTAAGCAGGAGATTGACGGGCCGGTTCGTATTCTGTAGAACCGGCCTTCCAGCCAGGACGCCCCGGCAATGACCGTCGTCCGTTCCCGCGGAAGGGTGGGTGAGTGGCTTAAACCAGCGGTTTGCTAAACCGTCGTACGATGTAAAGTCGTACCGGGGGTTCGAATCCCCCCCCTTCCGCCAATTGCTTTAATGTTTACGAAGTAATTGCCTCGCACGGTTTGGCGGCAGGCGAGGCGTTCAAGCTGCAAGTTTCCGCGGCGACTTTTTCACCGAATAGCAGGCGATAGGTCTCAGGGTCGTAGTACTTCATCAAGGTCTTGATGAACTCTTCGGTCGGGATGCGAAGGACGGCCGCCCAGTTTTCGTACCGGTCCGGAGGAACGCGTCCGCGCCCTGCCTCCAGTTGCGCTATGAAGGTGAAATAGCTGATCCCCAGGCGTTTGGCCATCGCGCGCACAGTCAATCCATTGCGCTCGCGTTGCGCCTTAAGCCATTTGCCGGCTTCCCGGCGTAGGGCCTTTACGTCGTGCCGGGCGCTTTGTTGAGGATGGACATACATTGAAGCGACTCCTCAAGCACTGCCATGGAGTCGAATGTAAGTAAAAATATGGTGCGTAGGTTACTCAGCAATTGACGGATATCAGGTGACCAGCACAGAGATATGCCACAATATAAACACATGTTATGCTTTTAGCGATGGGCGATGGTGGATGCATAGGGAAATATTTGACGATCGGGAGGGCTGCCAGCCCTTTTGACGGATATCGAATGAAGCTGTACCCTTTCGGCTATCAATCATCGGGAACCAGGCGCAAGGAAAAAGGCCGCTGACGGTCAGCAAAGCCGACATCTCCAAGGATTAGAGCCAGCAGCCGTGCGGCGGAAACTGTCGACTTGACGGTCTCGGCCGGCCGTCGCAGATAGTTTGATGCACGTCTCGAGGAGTTCCCCGTGAGCCCTGCCGCCCCCACCGCCACCGACATCATCGCCGAACTCGGCCTCGAACCGCATCCCGAAGGCGGCCATTTTCGAGAGATCTACCGTCACCGAGCCGTTGGCGGCGGACGTGGCGACTGCACCTCCATTTATTTTCTGCTTGCCGAGGGTGAGTGTTCGACCTGGCATCGGGTCGACGCCGTCGAAATCTGGCACTGGTACGCCGGCGCCCCCCTCGAACTGACCATCGCCGAGTCGGGAGGCAAGCCGCGGGCTGTTCTGCTGGGCAACGATCTGGTCACGGGTCAGCGGCCACAGGCGGTAGTGCCGCCTTTCGCCTGGCAGGCCGCGGTGTCGACGGGGGCGTGGACGCTGGTCGGCTGCACCGTCGCGCCGGCCTTCACCTTCGACGGGTTCGAACTGGCGCCGGAGGGGTGGGAACCGCGGACTGGCGAGGTCTGTACTCCGGTCAGATACGAGGAGCTCCGTTTGGCATTCGACTTTGCGAGCAGCGGATACCCGGGCGAGCACAGAGCGTACATCGCGCGAGAGACCGGCTCTATCCAGTGCCGCTCCGATCTGAGCGACGTCGAGGACGAGGACCACGGCGTCGACCCCGACGACGATACCAGCGATCGGTTCATTGCCATTCCGCACAAGAACGACCTCGATCTGGGGCGGAGCCTCGTCTACCGCTTCGCCGAAGAGGCCCTGCCGAACCGGGGTGACGAAATCTACGCTATCTTCCGCAAGAGGGGGGCCTACGCGCGGTTCAAGGATCTGCTGGCGCGCGAAGGAATGCTGGAGCGATGGTACGCTTTCGAAGCAAAGGCCGAAGAGCGGGCGCTGCGGGATTGGTGCGAGGAATGCGGCATATCCATTGCCGATGCGGAGCAAAAAGCGTCGGGCTGATCGTTTCCGTTTTTTCGGAATGCCGGAGCGGAGGGACTGGCGCCCGCGTGAGGGGAGGTGCCGCCGGCAGGCGGCAAGACGAACCTGTATCCGCCTTTTCGGGCGTGCTGGTTGCCCGGCGCCAGCGGCGAGACACCTGCCGTTGGAGTCTCAGGGGAAAAGTGTGCGGGATGATACATGCCTGCAGACCAGACTTCGCGACATGGTGGAGTTATTTTTATTGACAGTAGAGAGTCCTTCGGACATCAATCCTATGTATAGGAAAAAGGGGATACCTTAGGCCATTGCGCCTCATACTGTCAGATGGGGGCTGAGCGGCCGCCACACTGACAGACCCGGGTGAGGAATTGTCAGTTCCGTTGCTCGACATGACAATGGCGCCCCGTATGGCGCCGGCCAGCTGCGGCAGCGGACGCAAGGGACGATTGATGTCCCGCGAACATCCGAAACTATCGAGTGATCCCCTGGTGCCGGCTGCCCTGGCCGGCAGATGGCGTGCCGCGGTATGCCCGATGAGCACCCCTGTGGCTACGGAATGGAGGAGATCATGCGCGCATCCATCAAAGTGAAGCTCGGGGCCGCATTCGGTCTGGTCATTGCGCTGTCTGTCGCGAGTGCCGGGCTTGGGATCGCCAATCTCGCCAGTCTTGATGGCGAAATGAGCTCGATCGGGCATGTCGCCGCCAAGCAGCTGCAGTTGGCCGAAGAGATGAAGACATTCCTGCTGGCTGCCGTCGAATCGGAAAAGAACACGATCCTGGCAAACGATGACGAAAAGATGGCCGGGTACCAGGCGCTAAATAAGAAAGCCAGAGAAAATTTCCGCCAGACGCGTGATGCCGCCTATGCCCTGGCTGCCGGCGAAGGCAAGCGCAAGCTGGAGGCGATTGCTTCGGATTTCGACCGTTTCACCGTCGCTCAGGACAAGGTGTTCGGATTTACCCGCCTCAACTCCAACATCCGCGCCCGCGACCTGCTGAACGCCCAGGGCCGGCCGGCCGCCGAGGAGACGAAAGCGGCCCTCGCCCATCTGCGCGAGCGGTTGGAGAACGCGGGAGGGACGGCGCAGCAGTGGCGCGCCGTGGTGGCGGTGGCCGACGTGGAAGCCGAAATCAACCGGGTGGTCGGCGACATTCGCGAGGTCATCCTTTCGGGCACGACAACGAGCATCGCGGCCGAAGAGAAACACCTGGCCGAGCATGTTGCCGATCTGGCCCGCCGCAAGGCGGCTCTGCGCGACCTGTTGGCCAATTCGGAAGACCGTGCCGCCTTTGACGAGTTCGGCCGCCGGTTCGATCGCTGGGAGAAAATCCGCGATGAGGTGATCGCCACCAATCACCAGGCGGGCAATATCCGCGCCCTTGAAGTGTCCACCACCGAGGTTCGGGCGGCCAAGACCGAGATCCAGAAGTCGGTCGACGAGTTTTTCGCCATCGCTTCGGGCCGGATGGAAAGCACCATGAGGGAAGGCGACGACCAATATGCATCGGCGCGGACGCTGTTGGCGGGGATTGCCCTGGCGTCGGCATTGTTGTCGTTGGCCTGCGCCGCCTGGATCGCCGTCACCATCAGCCGTGGCCTCGGCAAGGCGGTCGGCCTGGCCAATGCGGTGGCCATCGGCGACCTCAACCAGGAGGTCGCCGTCTCTACCAACGATGAAGTGAAAGACCTGGTGGACGCGCTCAATCGCATGACCGCCAACCTCCGAGCGACGGCGGCCGTGGCCGACGAGATCGCCAAAGGTGACCTGTCGGTCGCGGTCAAGATCCTCTCCGACAAGGACACGCTGGGGATTGCGTTCGAGAACATGACGAAAAATCTGCGGGCGACCGCGGGCGTCGCCGATGAAATCGCCAAGGGCAATCTCACGGTCACCGCCCAACGGGCCTCGGACAAGGATACCCTGGGGATCGCGCTGGAAATGATGCTGGAGAAGCTGCGCCAGATCGTGGCGGATGCGTCCGGTGCGGCGAACAACGTAACCGCGGGCAGCCAGGAGCTGTCGGCCAGCGCCGAGGAATTGAGCCAGGGTTCGACCGAGCAGGCCTCGGCCTCGGAAGAAGCTTCCGCTTCCATGGAGCAGATGGCCGCCAACATCAAGCAGAATGCCGAAAACGCCAATCAGACCGAGAAGATGGCCCGCCAGTCGGCGGTGGACGCCCAATTGTCGGGCGAGGCCGTGAGCCGCGCGGTCGACGCCATGCAGACCATCGCCGAGAAGATCACCATCGTCCAGGAGATCGCCCGCCAGACCGATCTGCTGGCGCTTAACGCGGCGGTCGAGGCGGCGCGCGCCGGCGAGCACGGCAAGGGCTTCGCGGTGGTTGCCTCGGAAGTGCGCAAGCTCGCGGAACGCAGCCAGCAGGCGGCGGCGGAGATCAGCACGCTGTCGTCCGACACGGTCAAGGTGGCCCAGCAGGCCGGGGAAATGCTGATAAAGCTGGTGCCCGACATCAAGAAGACGGCCGAATTGGTCGAGGAGATCAGCGCCGCCTGCCGCGAGCAGGATATCGGCGCCGACCAGATCAATCAGGCGATCCAGCAACTCGACAAGGTGACCCAGCAGAACTCCGCGGCATCCGAAGAAGTGGCCGCGACCTCGGAGGAACTGGCGAGCCAGGCCGAGCAGTTGCAGGACACCATCGCCTATTTCCGCATCGAGACCCAGGCCATGAGCCGGACCAGCTCTCCGCCGGCTGCTCCCGTCCATCGTCCGGTGATCGCCCACCTCGCGCAGCAGCCGAAGCGCGGCTCCGGTTTGGCGGGTGCTGCAAAACGCAAGGCGTCCAAGTCCAACGGTAGCGGCAAAGGGGTGCATGTCGATCTCGATTCGGGCAATCCCTTGGACGCCCGCGACGCCGAGTTCGAGCATTTCTGATCGCGGAAGGTGAGGGAGCGGCGCTTCCTCACCTCGCCCGCTTCACCGTTGACCTTCCGAAGCCCTGGCATGGCCAAGACGACGGATATCGTGATGATCATGTCAGCTGGCGGAGCTTAACTTCGCCGCTGGACAGATCAAAAATGATCTGGCGCCCGAACGGGCCGCCGACATTTTGCGCGGCCAGCGGAATGCGGTGAGCGGCAAGCCGCTCCCTCGCCACCGCGGTGTTCAGTTCGCCGACCGTTTCTCCAGCTTTCCCGGTCCCCAAGACCGCTGCACCGCCGAACAGTTTGGCCGTCAGGCCAGCCGGGCGCGACCCCATGCCCGTCAACTGGGCCAACATCTGATCGATGGAGGTGTCGCCATAGTGCAACGGCGGTCCGGAACCGTTCCACCGCGGCAATACGAAATGATTAATGCCGCCATGGCGCAAATGCCCGTCCCACAGGCATACCGCGATGCAGGATCCGAGCACCGTCTTCACCACGAACGACGCGTCTCCGCAGAACAGGCCGCCGGGCGAAAGAAAAATGTGGCGACGACCGCGCGATGGCATCGGGGAACTCCGTTCGGATCTGCCGAGCGGCAATTATGGCGCGGGTCGGCTTGGACATGTGTCGTGGATCGCACGATATCACCTCTCATTCCCTCGGCTGAGGCGAAAGCGATGGACAGATTTCTAGCCTAATGGGCGAAGGTGGAGCTGATGGCGCAGGCAACTGTGCCGACTTCCCATGGGCTCGCGTCACGGCGCTCGCGGCCTCGGGCGTTCAACGTGGCACCGGTCATGACATCGTTCTTGCCCATTGATCTCTCGGTGGCGAGCTGACGGCAGTTCCCTGGCGGTAGCGGGCGGCGCATTGGGCCTCGACCGACAACCACATCCGGATGACTGGAACAACGATCCCGCGGGGCGGGTTCGTCGTCTTGTTATTTCGCCGAGGAGATGAAGCGGACGCTGTGCTTCGTTAGTGGTGGGTTGGAGCGATGGGAACGGCGACGATCAATCGTGCAGAGGCCTTCGCCTACAGAATTCCGACCGATGGTCCCGAGGCGGATGGAACGCTCCGGTGGGACTCGACGACGATCGTAATCGCCCGTGTCTACGGCGGCAGCGAACGGGGCCTGGGCTACACTTACGGACAAGCGGAAGCCGCCGGGCTCATCCGGACCAAGCTCGCCGAGGTGGTCAACGGCTGCGACGTCATGGCGGTGGCCGGCAGCCATCAGGCGATGGTGCGGGCGGTGCGCAACATCGGGCGGCCGGGCCTGGTGTCGATGGCGATCTCTGCCGTGGATATCGCGCTGTGGGATCTCAAGGCGCGGTGCCTCGGGCTCTCTCTCGCAACCTTGCTGGGTGAAATCCGCCCGGCGATTCCGGTCTACGGCAGCGGAGGTTTCACCTCATACTCGGTGGAGCGCTTGCAGAATCAACTGTCCGGCTGGGTCAACGACGGGATCGGACGGGTGAAAATGAAGGTCGGCAGCCAGCCGGAGGCGGACCTCGCCCGCATCCGGGCGGCGCGCCAGGCAATCGGGCCGGATGCCGAACTGTTCGTCGATGCCAACGGCGCCTATGACCGCAAGCAGGCTCTATGCAAGGCCAAGGATTTTGCGGACTTCGGCGTGCAGTGGTTCGAAGAGCCAGTTTCCTCGGACGATCTGGCCGGCCTTCGGCTGCTGCGCGATCGGGCGCCGCCAGGCATGGAGGTGACGGCGGGCGAGTATGGCCCCGACCTCGTCTATTTCCGCCGAATGTTGGAGGCCGGAGCGGTGGATGTGCTGCAGCCGGATGCGACGCGCTGCGGAGGCATTACCGGATTCATGCGGGCGGGAATCTTGTGTCAGGCTTTCGAATTGCCCCTCTCGGCCCATACCGCGCCGTCCATTCACGCCCATCCCTGTTGTGCTCTGCCGAAGGCCCGGCACGTCGAATACTTCCACGACCATGTGCGTATCGAGTCGATGCTGTTCGACGGTGCGCAGGTTGCGGTGCGGGGCTGCGTGCGGCCCGATCCGTCTCGGCCAGGTCTCGGCCTGGAACTCCGCGAGAAGGACGCGGCGCGCTACGCCGTTTGACGAGCTGCGGGGCTCGAGTATCAATGCCGCTGATGGGCGGCGGGGGCGGGTGGCGTGCCGCTTTTGGCCTCCTGGATCAATTGCTGGCAGGGGCTGTCCTTGCCCAAGCCCAGATCGATGAACGGGAGCAGGGCTCCCAAGGGGGTGAGCAGGGCGCCGAGGACGGCCGCCGCACCGCCCTGGGCCGCCAAGCTGGCCGGATTGAGCCCCGCCGAGGGATTCTTGAACGTGCCCCGGATGTAGATGTCGGACCGGGCCTTGATGAGGCTGGGCTGTTTGGGATGGGCCGACAATTTGAGATCGATGGTCTCGTCGGCCAGGTTGACGTTGCCTTGCCCGGTGATGGTGCTGGGGACGGTGTCGAGAACCATGGTATCGGCCTTGGCCAGTCCCTGGTTGACCGCAAAATCGGCCACCAGGCAACGCACTCCGACCGGCTTGTCCTTGGTGACGACGATCCCCAGGGCTTTGCTTATGTCGAGCCCGATGAGCCGAACGACCAGGTCGCTGAAGCTGCCGCCTCCCATGAAAAGGGACAGGCGGCCGTTCGAATTGGCGAGGACGGCGGCAGTCGAGTCGCCCCTTCCGGCAAGGTCGACGCGGCCCCCGATGGTTCCGGATATTTCGTTGGCGAAGGGGGTCTTCTCGAAGAAGTCGTGCATTTTGATCTGGCCCAGGTTCAGATTGAATTTGACGGCTGGAACCGGCTGACCTGCGTCAACTTCAATCGTGCCAGCCACATCGCCGCGCGCCATGGCGAATGAGATCGGGTCGAGGGCGGCCCGTCCATCCTTGAGCGACAGAGCCGCTTTCAGATGGTCGATGGGGAGGTGGGGAGCGAGCAGCCGGTTGCCGTCGAAATGGATATCCATATCCATGGCGCGCAGCTTGTCGAGGTTGAAGGGGGTGTTGGGCAGGATGCGGCCGGGTGGAGCGGCTTGCTCCTCATGACCCGGTTTGGCGCCAAGGAAGCCCGATAGATCCTTGATGTCGATGGTTTGCGACTTCAGCGTCGCCGTCAGTTTCGGCCGTGGTTTCCGGGGGATCAGCGACAGATTGCCCTCGACATCGCTGTTACCGACCCGTCCGGCGAAGTCGTGAAACGTCCAGGTATCACCCTGTCGGGACAGCCTTCCGCGCAGAGAATAGGGGCGCGTATGCGGCAAGGGAATCCCGAAGATCGGGAAGATTTCCCCAAGGTCCTCGCCGTTCAACTGCATTTCCACGTCGAAGCCGGCCAACTGCAGAGGGTCGGTCACGGTCCCGTCTATGCCTCCCGTGGTTTCGCCGATATGCGCCTCGACGCGGACCGGGTAGGGCTCGCTCTTGTTGCGCAGGCTGAGAATGGACCCCCCTTCGAGGGCAAGGCGGAACTGTTCTCCCTCGAAGTTGCCATGACCCGCCAGCCGCACTCGCTGATGTTCGGGGTCTCCTCCCAGCGCGGTGTTGACCTGGCTGTCGAGGTCGATCTTCCTGGCAGGGTCCTTGTAGGTGAGGCGGCTGTGATCGATGACAATGTGCTCGATCACCGGGACTTGTGTTCGATTCTTCGGGATCGCCACCGTTTTCACGGCCTTGGCCTTGGGATTGGCGAAATGCCAGTTGGCTTCCCCCTGGTCGTTCTTTTCGAGATCGATATCGGCATCGTTCAGACGAAGGTCTGGAAGGACAAGCGGGCCGTTTAACAGGCTGGGGAGATAAACGCTGACGATGAAGCGTTTGATTTGCAGCATGTTCGGCCGGCTGGCCCAGGGCGTGTTGGCGATCCGCACGTCATCGACCTCGACGCGGGTCGTCAGGCCCAGATGAACGGAAAGCGGCCCGTCGATGGCCACGCTTCTGGCCACGGCGTCGCCCGCGCGGCGCTCCAAGGGGCCACGCAGCCAGTTCCACGGCAAGACCAGTGCAGCGAGCACCACCGCCGCGACCAGGAAAGCCAGTGTTCCACCCGTCCAAGCCAGAATTCGGAGTGACCGCTTCATCAGGGGTCCTCGTTCGTTGTGGGGGGCCACCCGGACCCAAGGAAGCCGGATCCAACGTGAAACGCCCCGCAATCCAACAAAGATCGGACACGCCGATGCTGCGATTGTTCCGGCCTGCCCCGGCCGGCAGAAGATGAATGCCCGCGCCGTCCGTGCTTCGCCGCTCGTGGAACGGGGCCGTCCGGCTCTGCGTTTTCAGATGCGGAAGGCAGATTCGGATCGAGGCGCAATGGGTCTGAAGGGGAATGATTTCCGGGACTTCACCGCCCGGGTCATGATCGTCCTTGGAATCATCGCGGCCGGTGTCGTGCTGTGGGCCGTATCCGACGTGCTCGTGCTCGGCTTCGGCGGCGTCCTGATGGCTTGTGCGTTGAGGGCACTCTCCGACCCGTTGGCGAACCGCCTGCGCTTGTCGCCCAGGTTGGCGTTGGGGATGGTGATGATAACCGTGCTGGCCCTGTTGGCGGGCGCCAGTGTGTTGATCGGGGAACGTCTGGCGGACCAGGCGGGACAGCTCGCCAAGGCCCTTCCCGAGGACTTCGCCAAGGCACGCTCATGGGCGGAACAGTCGGCCTTCGGACACATAGGACTGAAGACCTTAGCCAAATTCGGGACCGGAAGCGGCTCTCTTGGTGGTATCGGTGGGATCGCCACCGGAACACTCGGCGCCCTGGTCGACATCCTGGTGATCTTCTTCATGGGCATCTATTTCGCGGTGGACCCCAGCCTGTACAGGCGCGGGGCGCTGCGGCTGGTCCCCCGAGGCGGGCGGCAGCGCGCCGATCTCGCTCTTGTTGCAGCAGGCCAAGCGTTGCGCAACTGGTTGCGGGGCCAGCTTGTCTCCATGGTGGTGATCGGAACGGTGACGGGGGTCGGTCTGTGGCTGTTGGACGTGCCGCTCGCTCTTTCCATGGGCGTTTTCGCCGGTCTGTTGGAATTCGTTCCCTTCGTCGGTGCGCTATTGGCGGCAGTGCCGGCTATTCTGTTGGGATTCGCCAAAGGCCCTTCCGGGGCCATGTGGGTCGCGGTTTTTTACTTGGCCATCCACCAGTTCGAGGGAAACATCCTGATGCCCCTCGTACAGCGATGGGCGGTTTCGCTGCCGCCAGCCCTGGCCGTGGGCGCCGTCGTGGTGTTCGGCCTTCTCTTCGGCGCCTTCGGGGTGCTGTTCGCCACACCGTTGATGATCGTCGCTATCGTCTTCGTCGAAAGACTCTATGTAGAGCCGATCATCGGCGAAGCTCCGCAGGAATCCCGTGCCCCACGTTCTGATGAGTTGTGAAACCAACAGACGGAAGCTCCCCGATTTAACCCGCCGCCGCCGCGAGCGAAGCGGGAAGCGCTTTGGCGCACCCCTGATTACGGCGGCTCTGTGATCGACGAGAGGTTCCCGGTCCCACTCGGACCTCTCGTCACCCTCGTCGGGTCAGGCCCGTAAGGAGGAATTGGCGCACGCCGTGGGGCTGCCAATGTCACCGGCAGTTGGAGGCGCGCGGGCAATGGCGCAAATCTTCTCGGCTGGCGCGGATACCTCGCTGAAACTGTTTCTGGTCGGTGCCGCGGTGGCCATTGTCGCGGGATTCGTGCTGCTCGGCGGGTTCGTCGGGTCAGGTTATAGGACCAATGTCGGCTTCCGTCCCGCTCAGCCGGTACCGTTCAGCCACAAGCATCATGTCGGCGGGTTGGGGCTGGACTGCCGATACTGCCACGCGGCTGTCGAGGTGAGCGCCGCCGCCGGATTCCCCCCGACCCACACCTGCATGACCTGCCACAGCCAACTCTATACCGATGCCGCCATGCTGGCCCCGGTTCGCCAAAGCATGGCCAACAACCGGCCGCTGCACTGGTCGCGCATCGCCACACTGCCGGAATACGTCTACTTCGACCACTCCATACACATCGCCAAGGGCGTCGGCTGTTCCACCTGCCATGGTCAAATCCAGGAAATGCCGCTCGCCTATACGGCCAAAGCCCTGACCATGGGTTTCTGTATCGGCTGCCATCGCGATCCAGCCCCGTATCTGCGGGCCAATGAAGCGGAGGTCTTCGACATGAACTGGCGGCCGGCATCCGACCAGCATGCGGCGGGCGAGCGGCGAATGGCCGAACGCGGGATCGCCGGGCGGAACATTACCGACTGCTATACCTGCCATCGGTGACGCATGGTCGATACACCCGCTGATCGTCTCGGGAATTTGGCCCGGCAGGGGGGGCGCCGCTTCTGGCGCGGGCTTGAGGAATGGATTGACGACAAGGCTGCGCAGGATTGGCTTGCAGCCGAGTTTCCCGCCGCTTTCGACGAGGGCATCGGACGCCGCCAATTACTGAAGATCATGGCCGCTTCAGTGGCGATGACGGGGTTGTCGGGTTGCGGCCCGGCACCGGAGATTCCCGCCGTACCCTATGTAACCCAGCCGGTCGATTACATTCCGGGCATGCCGCGGTGGTTCGCCACCGCCATTCCGTTCGACGGCTATGCCCAGCCGGTACTGGCGGAATGCCATGCCGGCCGGCCGACGCGGCTGGATGGCAATTCGCTGCACCCGATGAGCGGCGTAAACATCGCCGCCTTCACCCAGGCGGCGGTGCAACAGCTTTACGACCCGGAACGCTCGTCGGCGGTTACCTTTCGCGGCCGCATCACCACCTGGGACGTATTCGCCGCCGCGCTGCAGGAGGAACGCCACCGTTTGCTGAAAGGTGGCGGCAAAGGGTTGCGGATCCTGACCGGGCCGCAGAGCTCGCCGACGTTCTTGCGGCAGATGACCGCGTTGCGCGGCATCTTTCCTGAAATGCGCTGGCATGGCCATTGGTCCGTCGGCGGCTCGCGGAGCGAGGCGAGCTACAAGGCGTTCGGCCGCGTGCTGCAGGTGACTCCGCGGCTCGACCGGGCGGTCGTTGCGGTCAGCCTTGAAGACGATATCCTTGGTCCGGGGCCGCTTCAGATCTCCGCAGCACGCCGTTGGGCCGGCCAAAGGCGGAAGGGGCAGGGCTTTCCGCTGCTGTTCGTGGCGGAGAGCACGCCGACCCTGACCGGGGCCATGGCCCATCGGCGGATCGCCACGGCGTCCGGGCGCATTCCTCTCCTGGCAGCCGCCCTGTCGGGGCTGCGACCGCAGCTGACGCCGGCCGAGGCGGCCTGGGTCCAGGCCGTGCAGCAGGCGGTCAAGGATAATCCAGGCGGTGCGGTGGTCAGCGCCGGTGTCCACCAGCCGGCCGACGTCCAGGCGTCGTGCATGGCGCAGGCTCACCGCTGGGGCGAGCCGGGCCGCACGGTGAGCTATTCCGAGCCCGTCGTCATCGAGCCCGACGCAGGCTTCGCCGAACTGGTGGCCGACATGCGCGCCGGACAGGTCCGCACGTTGCTGATGTTCGACGTCAATCCGGTCTATGCGACCTCCGGCGTTGTCGATTTCGCCGGGGCGCTCGCCCGCGTGCCCTTCAGTGCGCACGCCGCCGGCATTTATGACGAGACGGCGGCGTTGAGCCAATGGCATCTGCCGATGGCGCATCCGCTGGAAAGTTGGAGCGACTGCCGTGCGGCCGACGGCAGCGTCACCATCCTGCAACCGCTGATCGCACCGCTGCGGCAAGGCCGTACCATCCACCAGATCCTCGACGGACTGGCTGGACAGCCGGATCCAGACGCATTCACGCCCGTTCGCGCCACCTGGCAGTCAAAGCTCGAAGAACGCGCTTGGCGGCAGGCGTTGGAAGACGGCCGCGCGCCCGACACAGCCTTCGCCGAGGTGGCGGTGGCGCCTCGGCCGATGTCGCCATCGGCTGGCGCCGCTCCGCCCCCCGGGACCGAAGTGGTCTTTCGCCCCGACCCAAGCATCTGGGACGGCCGCTTCGCCAACTGCACCTGGCTGCAGGAGTTGCCCAAGCCGGCCAGCAAAGTCGTGTGGGACAACATCGTCGCAGTCAGTCCGGCCATGGGCCGAAAGCTGCAGGTCGACACCGGGCAGGTCGTCGAAGTGGAGGTCGAAGGCCGGCAACTGCGCGGGCCCGCGTGGATACTTCCGGGGCAGGCGGCCGAGACGGTCACGCTGTTTTTCGGCTACGGCCGGCAGCGCGGGGGATCCATCAGCGAAGGGCTGGGATATGACGCCTATCCGCTACTGCCGGCACGGCCTGGGGCGTCCTGGGCGGGCCGGATCACCAGGATTGGCGAAAACCATCACTTGGTCTCCACTCAACTGCATCATGCCATCGATGGCCAAGACCTGGTCCGCATCGTGGCCCCGGGCGAAGGGATAGACGATGCGGCTGAGACGACGGTGGGTCATCCGGGCCTGCCGACCCTTTATCCCCGCTACCCGTACCCTGGCCATGCCTGGGGCATGGTTATCGACAACGATTTGTGCATCGGCTGCAACGCCTGCGTGATCGCCTGCCAGGCGGAGAACAACATTCCGTCGGTGGGCAAGGATCAGGTTGCGGTGAGCCGCGAGATGCATTGGCTGCGGATCGACCGGTATTACGAAGGCGATCTCGACCATCCCTATACCCATTTTCAGCCGGTGCCGTGCATGCATTGCGAGAACGCCCCCTGCGAGTTGGGTTGCCCGGTCAATGCCACCGTGCACAGCCCGGAGGGCGTCAACGAGATGATCTACAATCGCTGCATCGGTACGCGAACCTGTGCCACCTACTGTCCGTACAAGGTGCGCCGCTTCAACTACTACTTCTTCACGCGCCAGGCGGCGCCATTGGAATGGGCACACCGAAATCCCGAGGTCACCGTCCGGGCCCGCGGCGTGATGGAGAAATGCACCTATTGTATCCAGCGAATCGCGAAGGCGCGGATCGTTGCCGATCGCGAAGGGCGGGCGATAGCCGATGGCGCGGTGCAGACGGCTTGTCAGAACGCCTGTCCGACTTCGGCCATCGTCTTCGGCAATCTGAACGACTCCCAGAGCGCCGTTGCGGGAAGACGGGGCAGCCGGCGCAACTACGGGCTCCTTGACCAGCTCAACACCTGGCCACGGACCACCTATCTGGCGCGAATCCGGCGGAAAGGGGCGGGGGAGGCGTAGATGAACGAGCCGGTGGTTCCCGTCGACAAGCCGATGAGCCATGTGGGCGATGAGATCGCCGCCATTCCCCTCGAATATCCGCGGCCTGTCGGCTGGCTGGCGGGAGCGGCGGGGACGCTGCTGCTGCTGCTGGGGTTCTTCCTTTCGGCCACCATCCTGTTCATCGCCGGCGTCGGCATCTGGGGCGTCAATTCGCCGGTGTTCTGGGGGGTGGCGATCATGAACTATGTATGGTGGGTGGGCATCGGTAATGCCGGCACCTTGATCTCCGGTCTTCTGCTCCTGCTCAATCAGGTCTGGCGCAATGCGCTCAACCGGTTCGCCGAAGCGATGGCGGTGTTCGCCATCGTTTGCGCCGGGGTTTATCCCATCACCCATCTGGGGCGCCCCTGGCTGTTCTACTGGATGTTTCCCTATCCCGCCGAAATGGGCGTCTGGCCGCAGTTCCGCAGCCCGCTGACCTGGGATGTCTTCGCCATCCTGATCTATCTCCTGGTGTCGATCCTGTTCTGGTATCTGGGCCTGATTCCCGATCTGGGGACGGTTCGCGATCGGGCAAAGGGCCGCCTCGGGCAGGTATTCTACGGTGTCTTGGCCTTGGGCTGGCGGGGGTCGGCCCGTCACTGGCTACGCTGGAAACAGGCTTACCATTTCACCGCGGCGATCGCGGTGCCGCTGGTCTTTTCCGTGCACAGCGAAGTGGGAATGCTGTTCTCGGCCAGTCAATTGCCCGGCTGGCACAGCACCTTCTTTCCGCCGTTCTTCGTCGTCGGTGCGGCGTTTTCCGGCTTCGGCGTGGTCACCATGTTGGCCATTTCCATCCGGCAAGCGCTGCACCTCGAGGATGTGGTGACAATGTTCCATCTTGACGCGCTGGCCCGGATCACCCTCGGGCTGTCGATGCTGATGGGCTATTGCTACTGGTGGGATATCTTCAATTCGGTCTATTCGGGCGACCGCTACGAACTCCGTGCCGTCGGCGACAAGCTTAGCGGTGCCTATGCCTGGAGTTTCTGGACCACGCAATTCCTGAATGTGGTCGTTCCCCATGTGTTTTGGAGCCGCCGGGCAAGGCGCAATCTGTTTGTGTTGTTTTTCGTCGGCCTCGCCGTGACCGTTGGCATGTGGTTCGAGCGTTACATGCTCGTCCTCACTACGCTTTATCACGGTTTTCTTCCGTCGTCTTGGAATTACTACATTCCAACATTCTGGGATTGGGCGGTGTTTGCCGGAACCATCGGATTGTTCCTGTTTCCTTATTTCCTGTTCGTCCGCTTCCTGCCGGTCTCGTCGATCGCCGAAATCAAGGAGAAGGTGTTCCAAATACGTCAGGAGCGCGCATGACGAGGTTGTTGGCGGAGTTCGAACAGCCGGAGGATTTGCTGGCGGCCATCGGCCGAACCCGTGCCAAAGGGGTGCCGATCATCGACGCCTTCGCTCCATTCCCCGTGGAGGGATTGGACCAGGCGCTGGGCCTCGCGGATCAGAAGGTCAATTGGCTGGGTTTCACCGGAATGGTGCTGGGGGCGATGACCGGGTGGTTTTTCCAGTGGTACGCCAACACCGACTACACGCTCAACATCGGCGGCCGACCGTGGCTGGCTCCGCCGTCGTTCACCGTCTTGACCTTCGAATTCGCGGTGCTGCTGGGCGGATTTTTCATGTTCTTCGGCGTGCTGATACTCAGCCGCCTGCCGAAACTGCATCATCCCTTGTTCGAGATTCCGCAATTTCGCCGCGTCACCTCGGACCGGTATTTCCTGATGGTCGACGCCCATGACGATGCGGCCCGGCGCTTCGTCGAGGATCTGCACCCCGCCTCTATCGCCGAGGTGGAAGGATGAGGTGGCGGCCAGCGTCTGACTGGGCATCTGGACCAAGAGGTCGCCAGGTCGCCAAGGCATTTTCAGCGCCGCAGGCGATTTACCAGGTTCCCCAACGATGTCCGAGGCCCAAGACGAAATACCTGGGGCGTCCCATCCACTCGGCGACCTGGCGACCTGACGGTTTGAATAAGTGCGCCTTTTATCTTGTCCTCGCCCTGCTGCTGGCTGGCTGCGATCAGTATCACATGATCAGCCAGCAGAAGATGCGGGACGACGGCCCGGCGGAGCCGTTTCCGCGCGGCCAAAGCGACCAGCCGCCCGTGCCGGGGACGGTGGCGCGCGGCGACATCGCGCGCGAACAAGAACTCACCCGGCGACCGCCGATGAGCCTGGCCTTGCTGCAACGCGGCCATCAGCGTTTCGACATCTACTGTTCGCCTTGCCATGGACTGGTCGGCGACGGCCAGGGAATGATCCCCCAGCGCGGCTTTCCACATCCGCCGACCTTCCACCAGGACCGCCTGCGACAGGCGCCCGACAGCCATTTCCTCGATGTCATCCGCGACGGCTACGGCATCATGTATTCCTATGCGGCGCGTGTGCCGCCATCCGATCGCTGGGCCATCGTCGCTTACATCCGAGCCTTGCAGCTTAGCCAGGATCTGCGCCTGGCCGAGCTGCCCGATGACCTCAAGAAGCCTCTCGAAACACAGGGGCAGCGATGAACTCTCGTTTCGACCTTGCCGCATCGATGGTCGCTCTTGCCGGGCTGGCTCTGTTTTTCCTCGCCGCGGCGGGCAACCCGTCGGCAGGGTTGCAGGCCTGGTTGGCTGCGGAAGTCGCCTGGGCCGCCGTATCTGTGGGCTGCCTGACCATCGGGCTGATGCGGGTCCTGGTGGGCGCCGGCATCGACCGGGGCTTCGGCCCGGCCCTGGCAGCGGGCGGCGGCGCGCTGCCGCTGATCGCCGTTGGCTTCATTCCGGTACTGCTGGGCCTCGCGTCGCTGTATCCCTGGGCGAGCGTGCCGCCGACCGGTTGGTTCCAGAAGCTGTGGCTGCAGACCGGCTTTTTCATCGGGCGTACGGCCGGCTACTACCTACTGTGGACGGTCCTTGCACTCCTCCTGATGCACAGGGCGGGGCGGGCGACGGCGATTGCGGGCCTGATCGTCATCGGATTGACCGGTTCCCTGGCCTCGGTCGACTGGATGATGTCGCTCGAGCCGGATTTTCATTCCTCGATCTACGGCATGCTCTTTCTTTCCCATGCCTGTCTGGTGGGCTGGTCCCTGGCCACCGCATTGACCTTGTTGGCCGGCGGGGCGGCAAAGCCGCAGGTGGCCGCCGGCTACATGATCGGCGGCATCGCCATGTGGGCTTATCTTTCCTTCTGCCAATACCTGGTGGTGTGGAGCGGCAATGAACCGAGCGACATCGGCTGGTATCTGTTGCGCACCGGCAATGGCTGGGGGCACCTGTTCTGGGCGGCTTCGTTCCTAGAGGGCGTCCTGCCCTTCCTTTTCCTCATGCCGGCTCGGGTGCGCGCCAGCCGCCCCGCAGTGGCGGGGATCGCCCTGTCCCTGGTCATCGGCGGGATGCTGGACATGATTTTATTGGTCCTTCCGTCGTTCCGCTGGGCCTTTGGTCCGGCGGCGCTGGCGGCACTGCCTGCGATTGTGGGGCTGGGAGGGGCGTGGATGCTGGTGTTCGGCCGGCACTACCGCAAGCTGATCAACCCTGCGGGCCAGGTGGGTCATGGCGGATAAAGCCGACGAGAAGGCCTCGCAAGGTTTCGAAGGCGCCGACATTGCGCCGCGAGCGGTAGGGTTGTGGGCTTATATGCTCTTGGGCGTCGCCCTGGCGATGGCGGGCGGCGTGTTCCTGCTGCTCGGGGCCCTGCGGTCGCTGGTTCCGCAACCACCGGTCTCGTCGCTGGAACAGACGAGAATCGTTCCGCCCGAGCCGCGTTTGCAGAGTTCCCCGACGGCCGAGCTTGAGGACCTCATGAGCCGCGATCGGCATCGCCTGAACAGCGTCGGCTGGGTCGACCGCAAGGCGGGAGTGGTGCACATCCCGGTGGACGAGGCCAGAAGATGTTGGCCGACCGTGGTTGGCCAACCGGAGACGGCAAATGAAGCTGCTCGTCCTGTTCCTGTTGCTGCTTTCAGGAGGCACGGCGCTCGCCGATATCGATCCCACCCGCGTAGCGGGGATCGACAGAATTGCCGACGCCCATCTGCCGGGCGACACCCGATTGGTTGACCAGGACGGTAATCCGGCTCGTCTCGGTGACTATTTCGGCGGTCCGCCGCTGTTGTTTGCCGCAGTGCAATTCAACTGCCCGAACCTGTGCGGGGTCACGCTGGACGGTCTGTTCGCCGGCTTGGCGGGAGCAGGGCTGGTGATCGGGCGCGACTATCGGGTGGTGGTGATGAGCATTGATCCCCATGAAGGCCCGGCCGAGGCGAGAAAGAGCCTGTCCGGTCTGGCCGAGCGCTGGGCCATCGACCCGCATGCGGTGCATTTCCTGAGCGGGCCGGCACCGGTCATCGAGACAGTGGGCCGTGCCATGGGAATTCGCAGTGGCTGGGACGAAGAGCACCGGCAATTCGCCCATATCACCGCGGTCGCAGTGACCACGCCGGCAGGGCGGCTGTCCCGATGGCTGATGGGTGTGCAATTCGACCCCAGGGCCTTGCGCCTTGGTCTGGTGCAAGCCAGTGGTGGAAAGGTCGGGACGTTGGGCGAGCAGGTGCTGCTGCTATGCTACGGCTACGATCCGATCCATGGCCGGTACGCCTGGGTGGCGCAACGCATGCTCGAGATCTCGGGCGCGGCGACGGTGGCGGGGTTCTTCCTGTTTCTCTGGTTGACGCATCGCCAGGAACGACGGAGGGCGCGATGAATCCGCTCCTGCCGCAGCCTCGCCTGGCGTTGCCGCAGTTGTCGAACTACGCGGCGGAGTATGACTGGCTGTTCTTCGCGATGAGCGTCTTTTCAGTGGTGTTCGTAACCGCAATATTCATCGCGATCCTCTACTTCGCGATCAAATACCGTGCCGGCAGCCCTGCCGACCGGACCGATAGGATCCGTTTCCGCTCGCGGGTCATCCTCGAGTCCTCCTGGTCACTCATCCCGTTTGTCCTGCTGCTGGTCTTCTTCGTATGGGCCGGGAAAATGTATGTGGCGTGGTCGATGCCGCCGAAGGGCGCGCTGGAAATCGCCGTGGTCGGCAAGCAATGGATGTGGAAGTTCCAGCATCCGGGGGGACAGCGGGAAATAAACACCCTTCATGTGCCGCTTGGGCAGCCTGTAAAGCTGGTCATGACTTCGCAGGATGTCATCCACAGCCTGTTCGTGCCGGCCTTGCGGATCAAGATGGACGCCATTCCCGGCCGCTATACCAATCTGTGGTTCACCGCCAAGGAAACCGGAAAGTACCATCTGCATTGCGCCGAGTATTGCGGCACCGACCATTCCGTCATGGGCGGCTGGCTGATCGTCATGACGCCGGCCGACTATCAGACGTGGCTGGCGCAGGCGGGAACCGATCTGTCCCTTGCCGGGGCCGGTGCGGCGTTGTTCCGCAAATACGGCTGCAGCGGCTGCCATGGGGCCAATTCCACCGTCCACGCACCAAGTCTCGGGGGGCTGTTCGGCACCACGGTACGGACCGAGGACGGTCGCGAGGTGCTGGCCGACGAAGGCTATATCCGGGACTGCATCACAGTGCCCGGCAAGAACCGTGTCGCCGGATATCCGCCCATCATGCCGAATTTCTCGGGAAAGATCAGCGAGGGCGACCTGATCAAGCTGATCGCTTATATCCGCTCGCTTCCGCCAGGAGCACGTCCATGACAGCCGAGGCCAAGAAGGCGCCGCCGAAGAGCTATATCGAGGACGGTCACACCCTTCGGTCCTGGTTCTTCAGTACGGACCATAAGGGAATAGCGGTCCTTTACCTTGTAAGCATCACGCTTTTCTTTTTCGTCGGTGGTGCCGCGGCGACACTGATCCGCCTTGAATTATTGTCGCCAAACGGCTTCATTCTTTCGAATGATGCCTATAATCGCCTCTTTACCATCCATGGCGTCATCATGGTGTGGTTTTTCCTGATTCCATCGATCCCCAACACTTTCGGAAATTTCCTCATTCCAATCATGATCGGGGCGAAGGACCTCGCCTTTCCCAAGCTCAACCTGGCTTCCTGGTGGATATTCGTATTCGCCGGATGTTTTGTCATCGCCGCGCTGCTGATCGGCGGAGTCGATACCGGCTGGACGTTTTACGCCCCGTTTTCCACCATGTTCTCCAACGGCTATGTAATTCCGGCGGTGGTGGGTGTGTTCATCTCCGGGTTTTCCACCATCCTCACCGGGCTCAATTTCATCGTCACGGTCCATCGCCTTCGCGCACCCGGGATGACCTGGTTCCGCCTGCCGCTGTTCGTCTGGTCGATCTACGCCACCTCGCTGGTGATGGTGCTGGCGACGCCGGTGCTGGCCACCACCCTTCTGCTGATCTTCGCCGAGCGGGTGTTCGGGCTGGGTTTCTTCGACCCGCAACTGGGCGGCGATCCCGTCCTTTACCAGCATATGTTCTGGTTCTACAGCCACCCCGCCGTCTACATCATGGTTCTTCCGGCTTTCGCGGTGATGAGCGAGCTGATGACCGCGTTCTCGAAGAAGCACATCTTCGGGTACAAGGTCATCGCCTTTTCCAGCCTGGCCATTGCCGGCCTCGGTTTCCTCGTCTGGGGCCATCACATGTTCGTCGCCGGCGAGTCGGTCTATGTGGGCCTGGTGTTCTCGGTGCTCAGCTTCACCATCGCGGTGCCTTCGGCGATCAAGGTCTTCAATTGGACTGCGACCATGCGCAAGGGCTATGTCTCGTTCGACGCGCCCATGCTGTTCGCCCTGGGATTCATCGGGCTGTTCGTCATTGGCGGGTTGACCGGGCTGTTCGTTGCCGCCACCGGCCTCGATGTTCATCTGACACGGACCTACTTCGTCATCGCCCATTTCCATTTCATCATGGTGGGCGGGACGGTGAGTTGTTATTTCGGTGCCCTGCATTTCTGGTGGCCGAAGATGACCGGGCGGATGTACCCCGAGATGCCGGGCCGTATCGTCGCCTTGTTGATATTCTTCGGCTTCATGCTGACCTTCATGCCGCAGTTTATCCTAGGCTGGCTCGGCATGCCGCGGCGCTATCACCTGTATCCGCCGGAATTCCAGGTGTTGAACGTTCTGTCTTCGGCCGGCGCATCCATCCTGGCCGTCGCCTACACAGCGCCCCTGTTCTATCTGGCCTGGTCTTTGTTCTACGGAAAACGCGCCGGCCTCAATCCCTGGGGTGCGGCGGGACTGGAATGGATGATTCCGTCGCCGCCGCCCCGCGAGAATTTCGAGACTGTGCCGGTGGTAACCTGGGAGGCCTATCCTTATCCGCTCGAGCCGCAGCCGGTGGCGAAGGAGGACGGGCGATGAGCGACGCATTGCCGGCGGTCCACGAGCAATTCCAGGCGCCAGGACAACAACTGGAGGCGGACCGGCTGGGCCTGTGGGTGTTCCTCGCCTCCGAAGCGATGCTGTTCGGCGCCGTGTTCTTCGCCCTGACGGTCTACCATCTGATCCATCCCGCGGCGATGCACGCGGCGACCAGTCGCCTCGACCTGGTGACGGGGGTGATCGGCACCGCCGTCCTGCTTACCAGCAGCACCACCATGGCCCTGGCTGTGAAGGCGGCCCGCGAAGGGCGGCGGACCGAAGCCCTGATCGTCCTGGTCGGCACGGTGCTGTTGGGCTTGGCGTTCGAAGCCATCAAGGTGCATGACTGGTTTGACGAATACGACCAGGGCCTGTATCCGCCGATGGGGCCGCCGTTTCCATTGCCACAGCCGGCGGCGCGCCTGTACTTCCACCTCTATTTCGTTTCGACCGGCCTGCACGCGGTTCATCTCGCCGTGGGGATCCTGTTGGTCGCCGGGGTCGCGGCCAGCTTGCTGAGCAACCGGATGAAGCTGCCGGAGCGGACGGTCACCGTGGAAATGGTCGGTCTTTATTGGCAGTTCGTGGATATCGTCTGGATTTTTCTGTTTCCGACACTCTATTTGGTCTCGCGGTGAGGTGAGGAAAGCTCATGCCCAGTCGGCTGGCCTTCGTCGGCGTTTGGCTGGTTCTGCTGGCCCTGCTCGGGATCAGCATGGCAGTGACACTGCTCGAACTCGGCCCATGGCACGCAGCGCTGAACATGATCCTCGCGGCGGCCAGTGCCGTCCTCGTCGTCTGGTTCGACATGCATTTGCGAGAGAGTTCCGGAATCCTGAAGCTCTTCGCGACGGGGACGATCATTTTCCTGCTGATCATGTTCAGCTTTGGCCTTGCTGATTGGCCAACCCGCTAGTGGTGAAAATCCGACGGATGGTACCGCCACCAGCCGTCGAATTTTCACCACAATTCAATTGGTTGGTGGGCCGCCTGATCCAGGCGCTTGGGGACCAAGCGTGTGGGGCGGACCACTAGCAACCTGCGTTAAATCTGACGCAGGTAGCGACCAGCGGCCGTTGAGGCCGCGGCCAAGCGCGCGGAGGCGCGCCCGGGTGCGCCCGTGAGGACGCCTTGTCAGCAGGGTGGAAGTTCCTGTCGCACGCAGTCACATCGTGCGAAGTCGAGAGTAACCGCGTTGCCGCGAGGCAGGGTGGGAAGCAACAGGAGACGAATGAGCAGCCCGTAGGAAACGAACCCGATACGGCGGAGTTGCACGGCGAGCCTGACCGCGTGCTGGAAGTGCGACACGGCACCCGCGCTTTCCACCAGCTTGGCGGTCCGGCCGAAGAATGTTTCCGCCCCTGTGGCGCAGACGACGCCGACCGTCTCACCTTCCTTGATCAAGGTGCTGGAATAGGCGACTTCGCCCCGCCCCTTGGTCACCGGCAGGGACTCGCCGGTCAAGGCCGACTGGTCGATGGACAGGTAATCTCCCTCGACCAGCTTGATATCGGCCGGCACTACGTCGCCCAGCCGCAGCTGCACGATATCGCCTGGCACCAAACAGGCTGCATCGATTTGCGTCCACTCGCCGTCACGCCGGACGCGGGCCCTGAGCGCGAGTTGGCGTTTGAGCGCGTCAAGAGCATCACCGGCAGATCTTTCCTGCCAGAATCCGATGCCACCATTGATGATCAGCATGGCGATGATCACCGCGAAACTTCGCCAATCCCCGTTTGCTGCCGCAAGGATGCCGGCGATTTCAATCATCCAGGGAATGGGGCCCCAGAAATAGGCGAACAGGCGACGGCACAGCGGCACGCGCTCTTCGGCCAGGCCATTGGGTCCGACGACGGCCAGCCGCCGGTGTGCCTCGTCGGAGGTCAACCCATCCGGAGTGGCCTTGAGCCTGGCCAGCGCGTCGGCCGGTTTCAGATCGGCGAACTGGTCGGCATTCCCGCCGATCGATTCGGGCGGCGCATCGTCGCGCGACGCGACATCGGTCGGGCTCATCGGCCGCGATCCCCTGACCGTGGCGGCCGCGGTCCGATGACGCGATCGTTGGGTTTGTTGCGGTATAATCGGGTCGCGGCAAGGGAGGGGTACGGGGCATGGATGGTAACCCCGGTGGGATGCGTGTGGGCCGGCGTCGTTGCTCTTACGTTGAAAACATGTTGGCCCGGTGGAGGTTCGTAACGAGACAGTGCCGGCCGGATCAGAAATCAGATGGACAGAACGAGGCAGCCTTCTCCGCAGCCCAATTTGGGCGCGCGAGTCTTGGGATTTCCTTGGCGCTTCTGGGTGATCGCCGTTGTGACCGGCTTGCTGGCGGGCCTTGCCGCCGGCCTCCTGATGATGCTGTTGCGCGCCGTGCAGCATTTGGCTTGGTCATACCACGCCGGCCTGTTCGAGCTTGCGGTTCAGGCCACGCCATCCGCCCGGCGGGTGGCGGTGCTGGCCGTGGCCGGCGCCATTGCAGGCATAGGTGGGCTCGCTTTGCGCCACGCGGTTGGCGGGCATGCCAGCGAGTTGGCTGCCGCGATCTGGTTTCACTCGGGCCGGTTGCCGATGCTCTATACTTGCAGCCGCGCCGTCTTATCCATCGTGCTTGTGGCGCTGGGCGCGTCGCTGGGCCGCGAAGGCGCGCCGAAGCAGATCGGCGCGGCAATTGCGAGCACCTTGTGTCGACGGCTGACGCTCTCGCCGGCGCAGTGCCGTTTGCTGGCGGCCTGCGGAGCCGGGGCGGGCATGGCGGCGGTTTACAATTTGCCGGTCGGCGGGGCGCTCTTCGCCCTGGAGATCCTTCTAGGAACGGTTTCTCTCGCCCTGGTGCTGCCCGCATTGGTGACCTCGGCGATTGCCACCGCGGTTTCCCACATCATGCTTCCCGATCAGCCGACCTATTCGATCGCCGCTCTGACCGCGACACCGGACGATTTGTATTGGGCAATCCTGTTCGGCCCGGTCGCGGGCTTTGCCTCGGCCTTCTACGTGCGGCTGATCGCCTGGGCCGAACGGCGGAAGCCGCGCGGCTGGCGCCGGGGTATCATGCCGATGGGTGCGTTGACGGTGCTCGGGGTCCTGGCCATCCCGCTGCCAGAATTGCTGGGGAACGGCAAGGACGTGGTTCTTCAAGCCATGCTTGGCGAGTTGAGCCTGCGTTTGCTTTGCCTCTTACTCCTCCTGAAGCCGTTGGTGACGGCCCTCTGCCTCGGCAGCGGAGCCCCCGGTGGATTGTTCACCCCGAGCCTGGCCTTCGGTGCCCTGTTGGGAGGGACATGCGGCCGCCTTTGGTCCTTTTCGTTTCCGGCCATAAGCCCCGCCCATGCGGCCGTTTTCGGCGCGGGAGCCGTGCTGGCTGCGACGACGCAGGCGCCGATCTCCGCAATCGTCATGCTGCTCGAACTGGTCCACGGAATATCCGGTGTGACCCTGCCGCTCCTCGCGGCGACAATCTGTGCGGTTTTCGTGGCCCGCCGTGTGGAAAAGCGGACCGTCTACTCGGGACGGGTCCGTCGCGGAATCCTGGCGGCCACTAGCCCGTTCTTTGGCGGCTGGACGCCCCTTTTTCCCGTTCTCTCACCAGGTGCGCGAAGCGTCTCCGCCGCCGCACCTTTGCTGGAGATCTTTCGGCAAGGCTCGTCCGGCAGCCGGCTTTATGTGCTGGATGAGAATGGGATCCTGATCGGCGAGCTTCCCACAGGACGAATCCTGGCCGGCAGCGCCATCGGTGCGCCGCTGGAGACGACGACTGCGGCGGATATTGTCCGGCCGACACGGCGCCTCGACGCAAAAACGCCACCCGAGATGATCGCCGCGATGCTTCGTGAGGACGAACGAGGGGAAATTCCCATCGTCGATGGCCTGTCCGGGAAGCTGGTCGGCGTGGCGGTCAGACCGCAAACCTGACCGGGGGGCAACATGCGCACCGCTGCCGCAATTGTCGCTTGCAGCATTCTTCCGCTCCTCAGCGGCTGTGCCGCGCCGACCCGGCCATCGACAGCCGGAAGCACGGGAACTCAGGCTGGTGACAGCCTTTATCGGCGGCTGGGCGGCGAGCGTGGTATAAACCGCCTAGCCGATGACTTCGCGCATCGGTTGGCGAGCGACAGGCGCTTTCTGAGCGCTACCGGCCCGCTCGATGCGTCCCGCTTCGAAGCGGAAATGGCCCGGCGGATTTGTGCGGTCAGCGGCGGGCCCTGTACTTTGGCCGAGCCACCCGGCCGCCCAATGCCGGGATCGCGGGAGCATCGGGCCGAGGTCGCTTTCCGCGACGATCTGATGCGAAGTCTGCAGGACAATAACGTGCCGCTGCAGGACCAGATCTGGCTTCTGAGTCTGCTTTATCCATTGGGTGAGGCTGTGGCCGAAGTAAAGAACTGAGGACACGAACAGTCATGCAGAGACGGTGCTGGCGACCGAACGGGAAACCGGATCGGGGAAAGGTTGTTGGCTGGGCATGCGGCAATGGAGCGTCATCATGCGGCAGCACAATCTGTGGAGTGGTGTCTGCCTTGCGATGAGCCTTGTCCTGCCGGTCGCCTGCAGCGCGGTCTGGGCAATGGAGGCACCCGCTCCACCTGCGGCGGGCGCCCCGATGCTTGGGAGTTTCGCCTTCCTCATCGAGCCGATCAAGCCCTCGGTGGTGAACATTTCCACCACCCGGCTCGGCAGCGCGGCGAACATGCAGCAGTTGCCCCAGCGTCCCCAGTTTCCCCCGGGATCAGCGTTTCACGATTTTTTCCAGTTCTTCAATCTGCCCAGCCCGCAGCAACTGAGTCACCTGACCGCTCTGGGCTCGGGCTTCATCATTGATTCGCCCGGTTACATCGTTACGAACAATCACGTCATCCGGAATGGCACCAACATCGCGGTGACCCTCCAGGACGGGACTACGCTGGAGGCGAAACTGATGTGCCACGACAAGCTGACCGATCTCACTCTGCTGAAGGTGAATCCGGACCGTCCGTTGCCCCATGTGGAATGGGGCGACAGCGGCAAGGCGAAAGTGGGCGATTGGGTCTTTTGCGTCGGCAATCCGCTTGGCCTGGGTGGAACAGTGACCGCTGGGATCCTGTCGGCGCGCAGCCGCAATATCCGGCAGGTGTCGTATGATGACTTCCTGAAGATCGACGCCCCGATCAACCAGGGCAATTCGGGCGGTCCGGTCTTCGACGAGGCTGGCAATGTCGTCGGCATCACCACGGCCATACTTTCGCCGGGTGGTGGCGGAAGTGTGGGCATCGACTTTGCCATTCCCTCGGACTTGGCCAAGCCGGTGGTCGGACCGGAATTGGAAAGCCTCGATATCGCTCGGCAGCAGGGATTTGATAGTCCGCATAAACTTCACGGGGCGGTCGTCACGGCCGTCGTACCCGGCCGCCCGGCGGGGCCGTCAGGTATCCAGGCAGGCGATGTGATCGTGGGGATGAACCATGCTCCGGTGGCCAAGCCGAAAGAACTCACTGAGGCGATCAGGGCCGCGGAGAAGAAGGGCAGGAAGGCCGTGGCTCTCAATGTGAACCGGGGAGGGCAGGAGCAGTTTCTGCGGATGGTTTTGCCGCCGGAACAGCCGTCTTGAGTCTTGTCAGCCGGTTGGGGTCGATAAGTACACATGGATACATGAATATACGAGAACAGGGGTGGCCTATTCAGTGATTGTAAAAAAAATTATCGACGATAATAACGCGCGGATATGCAACGTATTGTAAGCAAGTGTAGCGCGGGCAGCGCACTTGTAGGTAGCCGGGGGCAATAATGCGTAATACATCCATGCGGCGTTGAGTTGTGCGCATAAGTGCTTACATCACAGTCAATACAACTTGACTGGCGAAAGGCCTCGGGCGACGGCTCTAGTTCGTCCGTGGGCTGGAAGCCGTGAAGCAAAGGAGATGATCCGATGGCTACCTTAGCAGAAAGGCCCTTTGTACACCGGGCGGAGACATTGACCGGTGGTGCGAGCGCCGAAGTCATCGGCGGAATCGGTGCCATCGTGCTCGCCATCCTGGGCTTGGCCCATGTTGCGCCGGACATCGTGATACCGATCGCCTCCATCGTGGTGGGAGCGGCTTTCGTTCTCGAGTCAGGCGCGATGGCGGTTGAGTATTCCCGACTCGTTGGGGTGCTCGAGGCAGGTCAGCATGAGGAAGCTGGTTTCGGCGGCCTCAGCATCAAAGTTCTGGCGGGCTTCGTCGGAATCGTTCTCGGTGTGTTGGCCCTGATTGGGCTTTCCCCGATGGTGTTGACGTCCGTCAGCGCCGTGGTTTTCGGAACCGCCCTGACATTGTCCGGGCCGATGGCGGTGGATTTCGAGGCGTTGGAGGAAGGGACCGCGAAGCGGCCTCAACCCGTCATGCGCGGCCTGGCGGCAGCCAGCGTAGCAGTGCAGATGGTCAGTGGCCTGGGCGTGACCATCATGGGTATTCTCGCCCTGACCGGCCTTCATGCGACAACCCTGGTACTCGTCTCCCTGCTGGTCCTCGGCCTGGGTATCCTGGTCAATGGGCCGGCGATGAATGGCAAGCTTCTTTCCATGGCGGGTTGGGAATAACCCGATCCGGCGCCCGCATTCCGGCATAGTCGCGGGCATTAGCCCGCGACTATGCCTGCTTCTGGTTGGCAATACGGGCAATTCAATCATTTGGTTTTGTCGCTCGCCGGGCGGGGCCATCCGGCCCCTTGGCCGCGCCCTCAACGGGCGCTGGGACAAGGAAGCCGGCCAGAGCCTGCCGCCATTGAGTTCCCACCGACTTCGCGGACCCGCAGCGGATGAAACTGGTGGTAGGCTTTGGCATGCCGTCGGCAGCGAGGTCGGTCGTCGTGTTGGTGCACGTCAGCCCGTCATTGAGTTGGACCCGGAGTCCCTGAGCACCCCGGACTGCGCCATGGGTCGGTTTGTGGCCCGGGAGCGCGCTTTCCAGACTTCATCAGCGGGGGTTCCACGCCGGCGGTGCGTCAGGAGGGAGCGATGGAAGTTCTTTACACCCGATGCGCCGGTCTGGATGTCCATAAAGACATGGTGGTGGCCTGTGTGCGGCTGACCATGGACGGCACGGTCAAGCGAGAGGTCCGAACCTTCAAGACGACCACCCGCGACCTTCTTGCGCTGTCGGAATGGCTGGCCGGGGAGATTGCACCCATGTCGTCATGGAAGCGACCGGAGTGTACTGGAAGCCGGTTTGGCACATTCTGGCCGATGGGGATTTTTCCCTGGTTCTGGCCAACGCCGCCCATGTAAAGAACGTTCCCGGCTGCAAGGCCGACGTCAAAGACGCCACTTGGCTGGCGGATCTGATGGCCCACGGTCTCGTGCGCGGCAGCTTCGTGCCGGACGCCCAAACGCAGGAGTTGCGAAGCCTGTTGCGGACCCGCAAGCAACTGGTCCGCGAGAAGGCCACCCATATTCAGCGGCTTCGGAAGACGCTGGAGGACGCCAACATCAAGCTGGACAGCGTGATCAGCGATGTCATCGGCCTGAGTGGCCGCGCCATGGTCGAGGCGGTCAGGCGGCGATTGAAGATGTCGGACTCGTTTTGTTCGGTTTGCCCCATGTGGTTCGGCGGAGATCGGCGGCCAGCTTTGCAAGGAAAGCCTGAGCGGCCATGCATAAACTCATGTGCCGATGCCAGCCGTGCCAGGACCGCGCCTCGCAATGATCGAGGCCGAGATCATCCTTGGCTCGCTGGAAGCATTCCTCGATGGTCCAGCGCAAGCCTGCGGCACCGGCCAGCTCGGCAAGCGTGGTCCCCTTGCGGGCAAAGACAAAGTAATAGGCGCGCTGTTCCGGCCTTTGACGGTTCTGCCGGATCAACAGCCAGCGCTCGAACTCGGGTGGCCGTGTCCATGAAAGCGGAATCCGCGCCCAGTCATAGAATCGCAAGCCTTTCGATCCCTCGCCAGCCGCCAGCGCTGCCCATTTCTCCGGCGC
>JAJYTF010000055.1 GCA_021793155.1 Pseudomonadota bacterium
GATCATGGATGCCGACGTCGCCTCGGTGAAGGCCCAGCTGTCGGCCACCGACGTGAAGACCCAGGCCTCGGTCGCCGCGTTGACCCAGGCGTCGCAGTTGCCGCAGGAACTGTTGAGGCTGATCCAGTCCTAAGGCTGCCTCCGGCTTTAAGCGCAGGGCATGCCGCACCCGCTGGAAGGCAGCGGTCCGGCACAGGCCGGCGGCGTCGGAGACTAGGCTGCCGGCCCTCTCGATGGTAGCGTATGGCGTGGGAGCGGGAACGTTCCCACGCCTGGGTTGCCTCTCGGTTGAACGGAGCTGTCAGACATGACCACCACATCCGGCGTAACCTCGACCGCGCCCACGATCAGCACCGGCAACGCGCAGGATGTCTCCGGCCTGATGACCGGGCAGATCAATCTGTCCCTGGCCGAAGCGGTCACCGTCAAGGTCCAGCCTTATCTTGACCAGGCGACGGCCGTTCAAACCAACATCAACACCAACCAGACGAAAATCGCCGCCTATCAGAACATGCAAAGCCTGCTGCAGGCCTTGGAAAGTTCGGTGGCCAATCTCACCTCGGAAGCGGTTCAGGGGTCGAACGTCTTCAACAACCGGGCCGCCAATCTGTCGTCGATCTCGACCGTTGCGGGGGTGACGCCGTCCGCCCCGAACGCCATTCTTTCGGCCAATATCGCCGCCGGTACGCCCACAGGCTCGCACACCATTACCGTGAACAGCCTGGCTGCCGCCGAATCGGATATCAGCAGCCAGTTGTCCTCCTCCTATAGCAGCGCCGGCGGCACGTTCACCATCGCGGAAACCGGCAAGACGGGGGCGGTGCCGATCACCGTCGCCGCCGGGGCGTCGCTCAACGACATCGCCAGCGCCATCAACGGCGCGACCTCGACCAATGGCGTGACCGCCTCGGTGGTTTCGGTCAATTCCACCACCTCGGTGCTGGTGGTGTCGGGTGTCGACACCGATCAGGCGCTGCAGTTCACCGATGGCAGCGGGGTTCTGGCCGGCGTAGGGCTGGTCAATTCCAGTACGCCGACGACGCTGACCGGCACGACGAGCGAAGCCAGCAACTCGACCGCCCTTGGGCTGGCCGGCTCGTTCTCGGTTAACGGCGGAGGGACGGTCACGGTCACCAGCAGCATGACGTTGAGCGACATCGCCACGGCGATCGGCAATGCCGCCGGATCCACCGGGGTCACGGCCAGCGTTGTCGGCGCGGGCCCCTACCAGCTGCAGATCTCCGGCGGCTCCACGCCGCTGACCTTTACCAGCGTCAGCGGCAATGTCCTGTCCACCCTTGGAATCCCCGCGACCAGCGCGACCAATCAGGTGACCGCGCCGCAGGCGGCCGACCTGACGGTCGACGGCGTCACCGGCATCACGCGGTCGACCAACACCATCACCGACCTGCTGAGCGGCACGACGCTGAACCTGAGCGGCGCCGACCCGAACACCCAGGTCACGCTCAATATCGCCCCCGATACGCAAGGGGCGGCCACCGCCATCCAGAGCTTCGTTACCGCCTATAACAACTGGCAGAACTTCGTCAACCAGAACGAGGCGACCAATAGCGACGGTACTGCCGCTGCTGGCGCGACACTGTTCGGTGACTCGACTTTGCGTGACGCCAGTCAGCAGGTCAGCAATTCGATCAGTTCCATCATCAACAACTATACGTTGGCGCAACTGGGACTGACGCTCGACAACAACAATAATCTGCAGGTGGATAGCACGACGCTCACGCAGCAACTTACCACCAACTTCAGCTCCGTGGCTGGCCTCTTCGACTCTCAGGTGACGACCGATAACAGCGCCCTGCAATCGTTTGGGACCGATTACAGTTCTTATGCCGGGACCTTCACGATGGGCATCACCGATACCAATGGGACCATCACGCTTGACTCCACATCGGCGGCCTCGTTTACCGTCAACGGCACCACGATCTCGGGCAACTATGGTACGCCCTATTACGGTATCTCGTTGAACTGGATCGGCGGAAACACGACGGGACAAGTGAACGTCAATGTCACGGGAACGCAAGGCCTGGCCAATCAGCTTTACAGCTCGGCCGACGAGTATGGTAATGCCGTGTCGGGCTCGGTCCAAAGCTTGATCAGCAATCTTCAGACCGAGGACCTCAGCCTGACAAACCAGTACAACACGCTGGTCAACCAGGCGAATGACTACTCCAACTTCCTGCTGCAGCAATACTCGCAGTTGACGACCCAGATCCAGAACGCGGGCCAGACGGTGAACGTTCTTAATGCGCTGTTCTCGTCGCAAACCAGCGGTGGGACATTGTAGGAGAGCTCTTGATGAACCAGAACCGCTACGCCATTTCCGCCTATCAGGCGGCCCAGCTCACCACGCCGCCGTTGAAGGTGGTGGTGATGCTGTACGACGGCATCCTGGTTCGCATCGCCCGGGCTGCCGAATACGCCCGCCAGGGCGACTTCCAGAAGCAGTTCGAGAGCGTGATGAGCGCAGCGCGCATCATCGACGGGCTCAATCGCCATCTGGACATGGAAAAGGGCGGCCAGGTCGCCGTCGGGTTGCGCGAGACCTATGAGGCCGTCGCCCGCGCTCTGTTCCGCTCGGTGGGCAAGGAAACTGCGCCGGAGGCCTGCGACAAGCTGGTCGCCGCCGTCCGTGAACTGCGCGACGCATGGGCCGAGATTGCCGGCGAGACGAAGCTTGCGGGCCAGGAAGCCCCGCCCACCGCCCTAGGCGGCGCCGCCTAGGTTGAAACTCTCGCTCCGCCGGTTTCAAAAGGCAGCGGATTGGATCGGAACTCGGCTTTGGACGCTCTCGTGTCGCCAGAGGAATTGCAGGATATGGTCGACCGCTACGGGGAAGACCCCATCGCCTGGCCGGTGGCCCGTCGGGGCGAGGCCGAGGCATTGATCGACGATTGCGAGGAGGCCAAGGCCATCATCGAGCAGGCGAAACGCCTTCGCGCCCAGCTCCGCAATCTGGGGCCGAAAGCTCCTGCCTGTCTCAGCGAGCACATCGTTTCTGTAGCGCTCGAACTGGACCCGCCGGCCATCGGGCCGTATTTCTTCCGGAATTAGCATTATTCCGCCACCTCCGTACTACCTTGTCTTCAGGGGGGCAGGGGTGAGAAACGCCAATTCTATCCGGAATTGTGCAAGAACGTCCGCAGATCACCGCTGTAGGCGCGGCTTCCTACATGGGTCAGCTTGCTGTCGGCATTGGCCCAGATTTCGCCGCCCATAGCGAGCCAACGCTTGCAGAACGTATAGTCCTCGCTGAGATATGCGCCCGTGTCGGGATCGATCATACAATCAAAAAAAGCATAGGCCTCTTGCCCCGCTGAAGGCTCAGCCGTAACGGCATTAATGTGGCGGTACTTCAGCTCAGGATAATGCGCAGCCATTTTCTGGAAGACATGGCGTTTGATCATCATGAAACCGGTGCCGATCAGGCGGACGCGAAAAAAACTCTGATCAGGCGATGGTGCCGATGGCTGCAAGAGGTCGACGACATAATCCAGACTGCTCGTGACGGCGTTGGGGTCGCCGGCCAGAATTCTTTCGCGCATGCGGTCCAAATTCAGCCGCTTGAGCGGATAGATCCCTCCGCAGACGTCTTTGTTGGCCGCCAGCAGCGCTAGAGCTTGCTCAGGCGCAAAAGCGATATCGGCATCAATGAAGAGGAAATGGGTGGCATCGGCGACGGTGAGGAATTTTGCCACGGCCAAGTTGCGCACTCTCGTGATAAGCGCATCACCGCCGATCAGGTAAAAAGAGATATCGATGGGTATCTTGGAGCAGGCGAGCTGCAGTTCCAGGAGCGACGTGGCAAAGCCGCTGGTGACCTGCCCTCCGTAGCAGGGGGTCGCCACAAAAATATGCGGTCTTGCTGGGAAGTCGGACATCATGAGGCCCTAGGCAATGGTGCAAAATTCTTAAGCATTAACATTGCGGGCAACTACGGGCTGAGGTGTCGGCCGACATTTCGTACTTGTGCAATGCATCTGTGCTCTGAGCCCACTATAGGCGAGCACCAATTAAACCGGAAGGGCCGTGTGGTGACCGAATCGTTCAAGAAGCGGTGTGCAACTCCGGGTAGATTCGCGAAGGCATCCTGCGAGACGGCCCTGCGGGCCTCCGCAGGATGGGGCCACGACAAGGGTCGTTTGCGTTCCTCGGTTGCCGCGCCGCAGCTTCTGTGTTCACCTGTGCCCTTCTTGGCCTATTCGGGCGGAGCGGGGCATTCGATGCGGCTGTCGTTACCCGACGTAACCATCTGCGCGGCGGATTCCGTCAATATGGAGCTGACGGCGCGCGCCCTCCGGCAATCCATGGCTGGCTGCGATTTCGCCGACGCGCTGTTATTTTCGCACCAACCGGTGGCCGGACCCTTCCGCAGCGTGCGGATCGCCCCCCTATCCTCCAGTGCTGATTACTCCGCCTTCATCCTGAAGCAACTGCGGTCGTTCATCGCGACGCCGTTCGTTCTGGTGGTGCAGTGGGACGGCTATGTCCTCGACCCGACAGCCTGGAGCGCGGATTTTCGCGACTATGATTACATCGGTGCCAAATGGGATTGGCACGGCGACGGCCTGACCGTCGGCAATGGCGGGTTTTCTTTGCGGTCGCGCCGGCTGCTGGACGCTTTGGCCGACCCCTCTGTCGCGATGGTCCCCGGACGCAACGAGGACGAACTGATCGGACGAACCTATCGGCCGATGCTGGAGCGCGACTGGGGGATCCGCTTCGCCCCGGAAGCCGTCGCCGACCGCTTTTCTTACGAACGCACGGTGCCGATCGCCCCGAGCTTCGGCTTCCATGGCCTGTTCAACATGTGGCGCCATGTCGGCACGGCCGAGATGATCGATCTCGTCGGCAGGATGAACCCCTATGTCCATGCATCGCGGGAATTCATCGAGTTGATCCTGCATTACCTGCAGACCGGCGAGCGGTCGGCCGCCCTGGCTCTGTACCAGAGACTTCGCGCCGGCCGCGACGCCGACGAGGTGCTTGTCCTGATGCGGCAGAAACTGCAGCGTGACCAGCTGGCGCGTCAGTGTTGGGCTGCCTGCGAAGACCTGGAGCGTTCCGCCCGCCCGGCAGGGCTCAAACCGGCAAATTTATCGCAAGAGGAATCAATGGTTCAGCCCGAGCGGTATCTGTCTCTTCTGAAGAAGGCCCTGTGCAACGAACTGTATGTGGAGGCCGAGGCGGAAATCGTCTATCTGCTCCACTGCGTCGTCAACAATCAGGCGGTGGATCTCAGGCAAGTCTCGCAGATTTCCACATTGCGTCCGCTGATCGAGGGCATTGCCAACGGCAAGCAGATCGGGCGGACCCTTCACGTCACCAGCATGACCCCCACAGGTGAAGAGCGGGTCTGGCATTCCCTGCGCGGCGCGGTCGAGATCGCCCATACCATGATCGGCCGTAAGCGCCTCGACAATCTCCAGGATTGCCTGGACGCGGTAAGGCGGGACAATGTGCCGGGCGACCTCATCGAAACCGGGATCTGGCGCGGTGGGGCGACCATCTTCATGCGCGGCTATCTCGAGGCCCACGGCATCCGTGACCGTACCGTCTGGGCGGCCGATTCCTTCGAAGGTCTTCCCGAATCGACCTTGCCGCAGGATCAGGGAGTGGACTTGAGCCGCCGCGCCGTGCCCTTCCTGGCGGTCAGCCTCGAAGAGGTCCAGGCGCTGTTCCGCCGCTACGATCTTCTCGACGACCAGGTGCGCTTCCTGAAGGGGTGGTTCCGCGACACCCTGCCGCAGGCGCCGATCGACCGGCTGGCAGTGCTGCGCCTGGACGGCGACCTTTACGAATCGACCATGGACGCGCTCACCGCGCTGTACCACAAGGTCTCGCCGGGCGGCTTCATCATCGTCGACGACTATTACACCAACCCCACCTGCCTCAACGCCATCCACGACTTCCGCCGGGCCCGCAATATCACCGAACCGATGACCGACATCGATGCCGACGCCGTGTTCTGGCGCAAGGGTTGATCAAGCGTGAGCGGTGAAGGCCAGTGCCGCCGGGTATTCCACCGCGCTGATGGTCATCGAGGTGAAGCCGGCCTCCATCACCCGGCACCAGACGTCCGCCCCGAACTCGGTTTGGACCACGACGTCCTCGCCGCTGGGGCCACCACCGCCGTGACAACTTCTGGGCAACCCCGCCCGGGTGCGCGACATGCGTCCGACGATGGTCGGCGCGGTGAAGCACAATGCGCCGCCACGGCGCAGGACACGCCGGCATTCCGCCAGGGCATGCACCGGGTTGGCGAGATGCTCCAAGGTGTCCGAATGGACGATCACGTCGAATTGCTGGTCGGGAAAACTCATCGCATGCATGTCGATTTGCGGATAAGCGGCAAGGACGTGCCGGCTCATTCTCCGTAGAAAAGGGCTCAGGCTTCCCGCTTCGTTGATTTCCAGGATGCGGACCAGTTGGGCGTCGTTGGTGGCGACGTAGTCCTTGAGCAGCAGAGGCGTGCAGAATACACCGCGCAAAGCGTCCGCCAGGGCGATGGATCGCAGGTTCGCTCCGCATGTGCTACAGGCTTTGCCTTGCTGGCGGTCCACATATTCGCGTTCGGCCGGGCCAAGCTGCCATTCCGCCACCAATGAATCCCAAAGAACGGCTCTGCTGGTGAATTGATCGCCGCCGCAAACTGTACAGATGGTCATCGCCATTGCCTCGAATTCATGTTGGCGTCGAGGTGAGATTCGCACGGTAACCGTTAATTAATCTTCTTCATCTCATGATCCAATTGAATACGTTGCGCCATGAGCGTTCACAGGGCTCGTGCTGCAACGGCCAATGTTGGAGCGGAAAGCGATGCCATCTTCCCAGTCCACGGCGCCTGCCCAGAACGAACCGTCACCGGCCGCGGTGGTTCAGCTTTATGACACCATCCTGCTGCACGTCAGCCGCGCCGCCGAGGCCGCCCGCCAGGGCGACTACCAGAAGCAGTTCGACGAAGTGATGCAGGCCACCCGCATCGTCGACGGGCTGAACCGGTGCCTGGTGATGGAAGAAGGCGGGCAGGTGGCCGCGAATCTGCGCGAGATGTACGAGTCGGTGAGCCGCGCGCTGCTGCGCTCGGTCGGCAAGCCGACCGCCGGGGAAGCCTGCGACAAGCTGATCGCGGCGGTTCGCGACACCCGCAACGCCTGGGCCGAAATCAGCGGCATGCCGCTGATCGCCAACTGAGCCTTCTCGTGTTCTGCCCCTCGCCCGGCGAGGGGCTATGGTAAACCTAGTCTAGTGAACTTTTTGATTGAGTCACTGCTAGTGGTGAAAATCCGACGGATGGTACCGCCACCAGCCGTCGAATTTTCACCACAATTCAATTGGTTGGTGGGCCGCCTGATCCAGGCGCTTGGGGACCAAGCGTCTGGGGCGGACCACTAGGCATAGAATTCTTCGAGCGCTTTGGCGAGATCGGCCGCCACGGGCGGCCATCCCGCCTCTCCTCTTTGACGGAACAGCCGCGCGCTGGGATACCAGGCGGTGGTGGTGCCGTCGCGCAGCCAGCGCCAATCGGCCCGCCTTGGGAGCATGATCCAGGTCGGCTTGCCCATGGCCCCGGCCAGGTGGGCCACCGCGCTGTCGACAGTGATCACCAGGTCCAGTCCGCTGATGATCGCTGCGGTGTCGGCGAAGTCCGTAATGTCCGGCGACATGTCGGCAAGCCGGCCGGCCCATGGCGTTCCGCCGATGTCGGCTGCGCGCGGACCGATCTGCAAACTGATCCAGTCGATTCTGGGAAGGTCCAGCAGCGGTGCAAGGTCGGCGAGCGAGGCGCTGCGATTGGCATCGTTTTCATGCAGCGGTGACCCGGCCCAGGCCACGCCCACTCGCCTGCGGCCGGTATTCTCGAAGGCCGGCGGCCGGTCCGGCGAAAGATAAGGGCCGGCCCAGGAGTCCGCAGGCTCAGTCCGGTGCAGCACATGCGGCAGATCGCAGAGCGGGAGCTGCCGGTCCGCCGCCGGAAGAGGGCTGCCAGCCGGGACCACGGGGCCGACACCGGGCAGGGTGCGGGCCAAACGTACCAGCTCTTTGGCCAGAACCAGAATCGGCCGACATCCCCGCGCCGCTACCTGCGGCAGATAGCGAAGGAACTGCATGGCATCGCCGAAGCCCTGGTCGTTCCACAAGATGACAGGCGTGCCGGCAGGCTCGGTTCCTTGCCAAGCCGGTAAGCCGCCGGGAGCGGGCGGCGCGTCGGGTAACCGCCGGCGCCAGCCGAATTCGGCGAAGCCTTGCTCCCACCGGCCCATGGCGAGGAGATTGGTGGCGCGCGCCACATGCGCCACCGGATCGTTCGTGTCGAGCGACAACGCCTGGCGGAAGCAACCTTCGGCCGCTTCGACCCGTCCGGCGATATGGTCGCTGATGCCGTGGCTCACCCAACCCATGGCAAATCGCGGATGGTCGGCCACCAAGCGCCGGCAAATGCGTTCGGCGTCGCCGTGCTCGTTGCGCCGCCGAAGGAAATAGCTCAGGCGAAGCAGCGGCGTCGGGTCGTCGGGGCGGTCGGTCGCCAGGCCGTCAAGGATGGCCCGCGCTTCGCCAATCCGCCCAAGGCGTTCCAAGGCCCCGGCCTGTTCCAAGGCAAGCTCGCAATCATCGGGATGCGCCTGTCGGGCCAACTGCAACAAGGTCAGGGCATCCTGGCCATTCCCCATGCGGCCGCTCAGGCGGCTCAGCTCCAGCAGCACCTCCCGATTGCCGGGATGGGCTTGCAGCAGGCCGCCCAGGATCTGCACGGCCGCCGGGAAATCGCGTTCCGCAGCACGCCGCCGCGCGGCCGCCAGCAGGTCCTTCATGGCAATGCCTCCAGCGCCTGGGCGACCCTGGTGATGACCGCGTCCCAGTCGCCGGGGGTGGTCTGGCGGAACAGGCGGGCGGTGGGGTACCAGGGGGAGTCGTCGCGGTCGGTCAGCCAGCGCCAGCAGCCGTCGAA
>JAJYTF010000014.1 GCA_021793155.1 Pseudomonadota bacterium
CCGCGATCTCGTCGAAGGGGTTCATCGAGAATTTCACATTGGTCGTATCGACCCCCGACCCGTCCGCCTTGACCCGGACCTTCACGTTGTAGTCGACCACCCGTTTGACAGCGACCAAGACTTTCATGTCACTTCTTCCTTTCGTAAAAGGCGGCAACGGCCTGCTTCAATTCAGGCGAGCGCAGCGCCTCCTCGAACAGCCGCGCTTCGACTTTGATGCGTTCCACCACCGGCTCGGGCTCGCGCTTCAGCAGCGCCTTGGTCTGGCGCAATGCCTGGCGTGGGCGCGCCGCCAGCCGCCGGGCGTAATCCAGCGCCACGGCCTCTTCCTCGCCCGGCGGCACCAAGATGTTGACCAGACCGATGGCTTCGGCCTTCTCGGCGGTGAACGGTTCGCCCAGCATCAGCAGTTCGGCGGCCCGCCGATGCCCCGCCAAGCCGGGCAGCAGCTGGCTGGAGGCGGCCTCGGGGACCAGCCCGAGGTTGACGAAGGGAAACTGGAAGCGCGAATTGACCGCGGCGACCGCCAGGTCGCAATGCAGAATCATGGTCGAGCCGATGCCCACCGCGGCTCCCTTGACCGCCGCCACCGCCGGCTTCGCCAAGCCGGCCAGGGCCAGCAGGAAACGCGCGATCGGCGAGTCCACCAGGCTGGTCAGGGTCAGGAAGTCGTTGAGATCGTTGCCGGCGGAAAAATCGCCGCCGGCTCCGGCCAGCAGATGGACCGCAACGCCATCGTCGGCTTCCCCGGCAACCAGCGCGTCGGCCATGGCGCTGTACATGGCCAGGGTCAGGGCGTTCTTCTTTTCCGGCCGGTTGATGCGGACGATCTGGATCGGTCCGTCGCGCTCCACCAGAATGAGGTTCGTCATGCAGAAACTCCGCTTACAGGAACAGGTCGGGTAGCAGCGGCCGTCCCGGCTCCACCGCGTAAGCCCCGAAATCGGTGATACCTTCTTCCGCCAGAACCTCTTCGTCGAGGAGGAAATTCCCAGTGCATGAACGGCTGGGGCGGGTCAGCACGGCGTGGGCGGCATCGGCGACGATCTCGGGCGTGCGGCACAGTTCAGGCTTCACTGCGCCCCCCAACATGGCCAGTGCCGCCGTGGCGACGACGCTCTTCGGCCAAAGGGCGTTGACCGCGATGCCGGCGTCCTTGAATTCCTCGGCGAGGCCGAGCACGCACATGCTCATCCCGAACTTGCTCATGGTGTAGGCGAGATGCGGGCCGAACCAGCGGGGCTTCAGGGAAATGGGCGGGCTCATCACCAGGATGTGCGGGTTCTCCGCCTTGCGCAGATGGGGAATGCAGGCCTGCGAGCAGAGGAAGGTGCCGCGCATGTTGACCCCCATCATCAGGTCGAAGCGCTTGGCCGACGTGTCCAGCGTACCGGTCAGGTTGATGGCGCTGGCGTTGTTGACCAGCACGTCGATGCCGCCGAAAGTTGCCACCGTCTGCTCCACTGCCTGGGCGATCTGTTCGGGATCGCGGATGTCGACGGAAAGCGCCAGAGCGCCGCCACCAACCGCCCGGATCTCCTCGGCCGCCGTGTAGATCGTGCCCGGCAGCGTCGGATGCGGCTCGGTGGTCTTGGCGGCGATGACGATGTTGGCGCCGTCGGCCGCGGCGCGCAATGCGATGGCCTTGCCGATGCCACGGCTGGCACCGGTGATGAACAGGGTCTTGCCTTTCAGCGAACGCATCTTTTTCATTCCTTTCGCGTTTCATCGTGTTGCGGCTGGCGGTCCAGGCCGGAGTCGAGGTCGCGCAACAGGCCGACCCAGGGGGGCAGCGGCGGCGCCGGGCCGCCATACCCTACCGCTTCGGCCAGTTGTGCCGGCGGCACCACCCCGCCGCGGCGCAGCAGCGCGCCGCGGACCACCGCCTGGCAAGCCACCACCCCATCGGCTTCGATGAGATGCTGGATGTAAAGCCAGCGCTCGTCCCAGGCCAGAAGCCGGCTGCGCAGACGAAACGGCTGGAATGGTTTGAGCGGTCGGCGGAACCGCACATTGGCGCTGGCAATCACCGGCTGCAGGTGCTGGCGGGCCACCAGCCGCCACAACGGGGTCCGCAAGACCATGTCGGTACGCCCCAGGTCCATCAGCGCCAGATAGCGGGCGTTGTTCATGTGCAGGTTGATGTCGAGGTCATGCGGCATCACCCGGAACTCCAGCACCGATTCGCCCAGATAGCCCAGGCGCGGCCGGAAGAAGGAAGCGAGAACCACCCGCAGCAGACGCAGCCAGAGGTTCATCGCTTCCTTCCCCGCCCCCGCCGTTCGCCGTCGCCGCAAGAGGCCCCGCGCAGAGTCGACCCAGGCGCGCCTTCAGATACCTGGATTGCCTTGCCCGTGGCTGACGACGACGACTGGACGAACCGGATCATTTCGCCCGACCGTCAGAAAGCGGCTTCGTCGAAGGTCATCATCGAGGCGCCGCCGGCCATGATGGCCGAGAACAGCGCGCCCGACTGCGGCAGAACCCGATCCATGAAGAAGCGGGCGGTCGCCACCTTGGCCCGGTAGAAGCCGTCGCTGTCGGCCTCGCTGCCGATCTTGGGCAGCGACACCTCGACCATGCGGACCCACATATAGGCCAGCGCTACCAGCCCCAGGAGCCGCAGATACTCGGTGGCCGCCGCCGCCGCCTCTTCGGGCTTGGCCATGCCGACACGGGCGATCTGCCCGGTGGCCTGCTGCAGCCGCACGAAGGCCTTGGCCAGCGGCTGGACGAACGGCCCCAGCTGTTCGTCCTCGACCTTGGCTTCGATCAGCGCCGACACCGGATGGAAGAAGGCCCGCAGGTAGCGGCCGGCATGGGCCGGCAGCTTGCGGCCGATCAGGTCCAGGGCCTGGACGCCGTTGGTGCCTTCGTAGACCTGGGCGATGCGGGCATCGCGCACCAATTGCTCCATGCCGTGCTCGCGGATATAGCCGTGGCCGCCGAACACCTGCATGCCGTGGTTGGCCGCCTCGAAGCCGAGATCGGTGAACAGCGCCTTGACCACCGGGGTCAGCAGCGCCACGAGATCCTCGGCGTCCTGCCGTTCCTGGGGGTCGGCGCCGTGATGCTGACGATCCAGAGCCATTGCCACCCAGGCACCGAGCGCCCTTGAGCCCTCGATGGTCGAGCGCATGGTCAGCAGCATGCGCCGCACATCCGGATGGACGATGATCGGATCGGCCGGCTTGTCGGGATGCTTGGTGCCCGACAGCGAACGGCCCTGCAGCCGCTCGCGGGCATAGGCCACCGCCCCCTGGTAGGAGGCCTCGGCCAGGCCCAAGCCCTGGATGCCGACGGCCAGCCGCTCGGTGTTCATCATGGTGAACATGGCGCGCATGCCTTTGTTGGGCTCACCCACCAGCCAGCCGGTCGAGTCGTCGAAATTGATCACGCAGGTGGCCGAGCCCTTGATCCCCATCTTGTGCTCGATGGAACCGCAGGACACGCCGTTGCCCGGGCCCGGGGTGCCGTCGCCCTTGGGCAGGAACTTGGGCACGACGAACAGGCTGATGCCCTTGATGCCCTTGGGCGCATCGGGGAGGCGGGCGAGGACCAGATGGATGATGTTCTCGGTCATGTCGTGCTCGCCGGCCGAGATGAAGATCTTGGTGCCGGTCAGCTTGCAGCTGCCATCCCCTTGCGGGATCGCCTTGGTGCGAACCAGGCCGAGATCGGTGCCGCATTGCGGCTCGGTCAGGCACATGGTGCCGGACCAGGTGCCGTCCACCAGCTTGGGCAGGTAGCGTCCCTTCAGTTCATCCGATCCATGCGCATGGATCGCCAGATAGGCGCCGTGCGACAGGCCCGGATACATGCCGAAGGACAGGTTCGAGGCACAAATCATCTCCTCGACCAGGGTGTTGACCGATTTGGGGAGTCCCTGGCCGCCGAAATCCGGATCGCAAGCGATGCCGGTCCAGCCACCTTCGCGGAACAGGTCATAGGCTTCCTTGAAGCCTTTCGGCGTGCGCACCACGCCGTTCTCGAAGCTGCAGCCTTCCTCGTCGCCGGTGCGGTTCAGGGGAGCCAGGACCTCCTCGCAGACCTTGGCCGCCTCTTCGAGGACGGGATCGATCAGGTCGGGGGTCATCTCCTCGAAGCCGGGCAGCTGGGCCAGAGTGTCACCTTGGTGCAACTCGTAGAGCACGAAGCGCATGTCGCGCAGCGGAGCCTTGTAAGCGGGCATATGTTCTTCTCCCTCACGTCACCCCCGGGCTTGACCCGGGGGTCCTTGGATCCCCGCTTCCGCGGGGATGACGCTTCGCGTCAGTTCCTCAGCGGTTTGCCGGTTTCCAGGATGCTTTCGATGCGGGCCAGGGTGGCCGGGTGGCGCACCAGACGCATGAAGCGGCTGCGCTCCAGTTCCAGCAGGTCGTTTTCGCTCAGCGGACGGGTGACGTCGGCGTTGGCGCCGGCGCCCGACAGCACCTCGGCCAGGGCGCCGGCCACCACACGGTCGTGCTTGGTGGCCTTGCCCATGCGGTAGAAGCCATCCACCGCCATCTCCATGCCGACCCGGGCCGATTCGCCGGGCAGGGTGAGTTCCGGCGGCGGCGGCGGCGTATAGTCCTTGGCCAGTTCCAGTGCCTTGGCCTTGGCGTCGGCCAGCAGGCGGTAGCGGTTCATGGTGATACTGTCCGTGGGCTTCAGGAACAGGAGCTCCTTGGCCTCGGCCGCCGATTTGGCGACGGTGGCGGTGCTGATGGTCTCGAACACCTTGATCACCGCCGGCATCGGCCCCTTGGGCAGCTTGGCCAGGGTCGACCAGCGAACCAGCATCTCCTTGCAGCCGCCCCAGCCGGGGATCAGGCCGACCCCGCATTCCACCAGGCCGGTATAGGTCTCGGCGTGGGCCTGCACGGCATCGCAATGCAGCAGAATCTCACAGCCCCCGCCCAGCGCCAGGCCGGACGGCGCGCCGACCACCGGGAAGGGCGCGTATTTGAGCGCCCGGTACGTCTCCTGCCCGGCGGCGACGATCTGTTCGATCTCGGGCCAGGCGGCGATGTTGGCGGCGAACAGGGCCAGGCCCAGATTAGCCCCGGCCGAGAAGTTCGAACCTTCGTTGTAGATGACCAGGGCCTTAAACGATTTGGCCACCGTCTTGATGCTCTTGCCCAGCAAGGCCATGATGTCCGGGTCCAGCGCGTTCATCTTGCTGGTGAACTCGAAGCAGGCGACACCGTCGCCGATGTCCCACAGGGCGGCCGACCCGTTCTTCAGGACGGGCTGGCTGGTCAGCTTGATGTCGGCCAGCATCAGCACGCCGTCCGGGCGCTCGATGTCGTGGTAGGCGCCATCGCGGCCCAGTTGCTGGCGCTTGCCGTTTTCGATGCGGTAGAAGCTGCGTTCGCCGGCCAGGGTCAGCAGTTCGGGGACCGGCATGCCGTCCTTGGCCAGTTTCTCGGCCACCCATGGGGCGCCCAACTGGTCGATCAGCTCGAAGGGACCGTATTTCCAGTTGTAGCCAAGCCGCATGGCCTCATCGATCGAGGCGACGTCGTCGGCCGCCTCGGGCACCAGCATGGCCGCATAGGCCAGGGTCTGGCCGAGCACCCGCCAGGCGTAGCGGGAAATCCGATCTTCGCCCGATAGAAGAGCCTTCAGGTTCTTCGGCAGATCCAGGTCGGGCTTCTGCTGCGGCCGGTATTCGCCGGTGGCCAGCGACATGACCTCCTTGACTTTGCCGCCGTTGGCGCGGTTCAGCCGATAGAAGCCGCCCTTACCCTTCCGCCCGGTATAGCCATCACCGATCATCCGTTTGATCAGCGGCAGGTCGCGGGTGTAGGCATGGAACGGGTCGGTCGGCGGCAGCAGGCTGACCATGCTTTCCATGACATGCGGCATGAGGTCGAGGCCAACCAGGTCGATCAGGCCGAACATGCCGGTCTTCGGAATGCCCATGGGCTTGCCGATGACCGAGTCAGCCTCCTCCACCTCGATACCCAGGTCGAAGGCTTCGACCACCGCGCTCTGGATCCAGAATACCCCGAGGCGATTGGCGATGAAGCCCGGACGGTCCTTGCAGGCCACCACCGACTTGCCGAGATGCATGTCGCAGAAGCGGCTGACCGCATCGATGACGTCGGGCCGCGTCCCAGGCCCCTTGACCACTTCCAACAGCCGCATGTAGCGCGGCGGATTGAAGAAATGGGTAATGCAGAAGTCGCCGGCGAAACGCTCGCCCAGGCCTTCCGTCAGCTTGGCCAGTGGGATGGTCGAGGTGTTGGACGACACCACCGAACCCGCCTTGCGCACCTTTTCCAGCCGGGCGTAAAGGGCCTGCTTGACGTCCAGGCGCTCGACGATCGCCTCGACGATCCAGTCGCAATCGGCCAACAGTTCGAGGCTTTCCTCGGTGTTTCCGGGGGTGATCAGCCTGGCCGCCCGCTTGCTCATGAAGGGCGCCGGATCGGCCTTCAGCATCTTCTCGACGGCCTTGGCCGCGGCGTCGGGAACGACGTCCAGCAAGACCACCGGCACTCCCGCATTGGCCACCTGGGCGGCAATACCCGCCCCCATGACCCCGGCGCCGATGACGCCGACTTTTTTTATCTCGGACATCACATGGCCTCCAGGATGGTGGCGATACCCTGGCCGCCGCCGATGCATTGGGTGGCCAGGGCGTATTTGCCCTTCTCCCGCTTCAACAGCGCCGCCGCCTTGCCGACGATGCGGGCGCCGGTAGCACCCAGCGGATGGCCGAGAGCGATGGCGCCGCCATCGAGGTTGACCTTGGCCGCCGACAGCCCAAGGTCGCGCATGCAGGCGATGGACTGGGAGGCGAAGGCCTCGTTCAGCTCCACCACGTCCAGCGCCGAAGCCTCGATGCCGGCGCGGGCCAGGGCCTTCTTCGTCGCCGCCACCGGGCCGATGCCCATGATCTCGGGGGCGCAGCCGGCCACCGCCACGCTCCTCAGGCGAGCCAGCGGCTCAAGGTCGTTCTTCCGTGCATAATCCTCACTGCACACCAGCAGGGCGGCGGCGCCGTCGGTCAGCGGCGACGAGGTGCCGGCGGTGATGGTGCCGTTCTGATCGAAGGCGGGCTTCAGCTCGGCCAGGCTTTCGGCCGTGGTCTCGGGGCGGATGCAGCCGTCCTGCGCGACCTTGCCGATGGCGACGATCTCGTCGGCCAGCTTGCCGGCGGCCCGGGCGGCGGCGGCACGCCGGTGGCTCTCGACGGCGAATGCTTCCTGCTCGGCCCGGCCGATGCCCCATTGCCGGGCCACGTTCTCGGCGGTGTCGCCCATGCCCATATAGGCGCCGGGCATCCGGGCGTAGAGGCCGGGATGGGGCAGCGGGTTGTAGCCCATCATCGGCACCCGGCTCATGCTCTCGACACCGGCGCAGATGAACGCCTCGCCGGCGCCCAGTTGGATCGCCCCGGCGGCGGAATGCACCGATTGCATGGAGGAGCCGCAGAAGCGATTGATTGTCGCACCGGCCACCGAGATCGGCAGGTCGGCCTGCAATACCACCAGACGGGCCATGTTCAGCCCCTGCTCGCCCTCGGGGAAGGCACAACCCAGCATCAGGTCTTCGATATCGTCGGCCTTGACGCCGGTACGGCGCACCAGCTCACGCACCACCGCTGCGGCCAGTTCGTCGGGCCGCACGGTGGCGAGTTCGCCCTTCTTGGCCGGAGTGAACGGCGAACGGGCATAGCCCGCGATAACCACGGTCTTCATGGATTGGTCTCCATCGGGAAAGGAAATGAGGGAACGGCGCGGTTCGAGACGCCAGCCCTGCGGGCCGGCTCCTCACCACGAGGTATCACGAGATGGCGGTCCTCATCTTGAGGAGCCGCCGGCAGGCGGCGTCTCGAAGCCTCATCCTGAGGAGCCGCCGGCAGGCGGCGTCTCGAAGGATGGCTCATGCCGTCTGCGCCGGCTTGCACTTGGCGGCCAAAGCCTCGACCGTCATGCGTTCGATGTCCATGAGTTCGGCGACGGTCTGTTCCAGGGCCTGACGCTGGTCCTCCAGCTGCCCGATGCGGCGCCGCACCTTGACCTGGAGCAGTTGAAGCTGCTCGGTCTGCGTCGTGTCGATTTCGTAGAGATCCAGATATTCTTTGATGTCGCGCAAGGTGAAGCCCAGCCTCTTGCCCCGCAGGATCAAGATCATGCGGGCCCGGTCGCGATGCGAATAGACCCGCGTATTGCCCGCCCTGGGCGGCAGGATAAGCCCCTGGTCCTCGTAGAAACGGATGGTTCGCGGCGTCACCCCGAGGTCTTTGGCCAACTCGGTGACCGAATAGATCTTCTCCATCTGGGCGCCCCCTTTTTACGTACGCCAGGTGACGGTATGGTTTAATACATTCCCAATACGTAACCTTTATGGCGTGAAAATGGTCCATGGTCATCTCTTCGGCGAACTATTCTCGGATCAGGATGCTTTGTCGAACGATCCAGGCGCGGCGGCCCGGTTCATCTCTTCGGCCAGCAGTTCTTTCTTCGACAGCTTGCCGATCATGGTCTTGGGCAGTTGGTCGCGGATCTCGATGAGCTTGGGCAGCTCGACCCTCGACACGTATCCGGCAAGGAACTGGTGGAGCTCCTCCGGCGTCGCCCTCTCGCCGTCACGCAGGCGAACGAAGGCCTTGGGCGCTTGGCCGCGATAGGCGTCGGGAATGCCGATCACCACCGCCTCGGCCACTGCCGGATGCTGGTACAGCGCTTCCTCGATGACCCGCGGATAGATGTTGTAGCCGCCGGCGATGATGACGTCCTTGATGCGATCGACCAGGAACAGGTAGCCGTCTTCGTCCACATAGCCGACGTCGCCGGTCCTCAAGGCGCCGTCAATGAAAACCGCCGCGGTCTCGGCCGGGCGTTGCCAGTAGCCGAGCATCACCTGCGGTCCACGGATGCAGATCTCGCCCTTTTCGTTGAGGCCAAGGATCTGGGAGGGGTCGGTCAGGGAACGCACTTCGATGACGGTGTCGGCCATTGCCTTGCCGGCCGACGCCGCCTTGATCTCTCCCTCCAAGGGATTGGCGGTGACCACCGGCGAGGTTTCGCTGAGGCCATAGCCTTCCACCAGCCGGCAGCCGGACAGCTGCTCGAACTCGGTCCGCACCTCGAGCGGTAGCGGCGCCCCGCCGGAGATGCAATAGCGCAGCGAAGTCAGATCCTGCCGGGCGCCGGCAACACCGTTGATGGCGGTGTAGATGGTCGGCACGCCGGGGAAGATGGTCGGCCGCTTCTTGGCGATACAACGCATCACCTGCTGGAGGTCGAAGCGGGGAAGAAGGATCAGTTCGGCCCCCATGCTGATGCCGAAATTCATCACCGCCGTCATGGCGAAGACATGAAACAGCGGCAGCACGCCCAGCATCTTCTCCTGGCCCTCGGTCAGCCTGGGCACCCAGGCCCGCAGCTGTTCGATATTGGCCGACAGGTTGCCGTGGGTCAGCATCGCCCCTTTCGGCACGCCGGTGGTTCCGCCCGTGTATTGAAGGACCGCAATGTCGGTCAACGGCTCGATGTCGACGGGGCGTAGCTTGCCGTCGTTGGCGACCAGCCGGGCGAAGGTGACATGGCTGAGGTCGTTGGGGGTCGACGCCAGCTCCGAGCGTTTCAGCGCGGTGAACAGCAGGCCTTTCAGCGGGGGCAGGATGTCGGCCATGGAGCAGACCACCACCCGATCAAGGCAGCTGGCACCCAGCATGGCCGCCACCTTGGGATAGATCTGCCGGATGTCGAGGGTCACCATGATGGTGGTGCCGCTGTCGTCGATCTGGTGCTTCAGTTCACGTTCGACGTAAAGCGGGTTGTAGTTCACCACCGTGCCGCCGCATTTCAATACGGCGAAAAAGCAGATGACGGAATAGGGGGTGTTGGGCAGGCACAAGCCCACCTTCACCCCTTTCTTCACGCCCAGTTGCTGGAAACCGCGGGCGGCACGCGCCACCAGGTCGCCGATCTGGGCATAGGTGTAGTGCTTGCCCAGAAAATCGATGCAAGCGCGGTCGCCGTGGTGCGCCACGGCCTCGTCGAAGACGCGGTGCAGCGGTCCAACCTTGATCGTCGACGACGAGACCGGAGCTTGCATCATGGCGTTTCTCTCATTGACTGCTTGTTGTGACTTATTATTTGGCGATCATCGGTTCAGAATTTTATGCCGAAACCGGCACTGGCGATGTTGACGCTGTTGTCGTAGTAGCCAAGCAGGGTTCCGGCGGCCGGGGTGGTACTGGTGTAGTCCACCGGCACACGCCCGGTGTTGAACAGATGAGCATAAGACAGATTCAGCTTGGCCGACGGGGTCACCGCATAGGAAACGCCGAACGAGGCCCACACCCGGTCGCTGTCGGGCAGGTTGGGAGAGCGGTACTGGTCCTTGACCGGGGTCTGGTCATAGGCCGTGCCGAAATGCAGGATCCACTTGTCATCCGGCTTGTAGTTGGCGCCCAGTGCGAAATACCAGGTGTCGCGCGACATCTGCGGCAGCGAGACGATGGCACCACCGCCCGTATCGACGACATTGAGCTGCTTGAACAGCGACCAGTCGGTCCATTCGACTGTCGACATGACCGTCCACTGGGAATCGATGTCGTGATAGAAGCCGAGGCTCGCCGAATCGGGGAGGGGCAGCTTGGCGTTTACCGATTGGCCGGCAAAGGCTGCCGCCAGCGGACCAGCCAGGGCCAGCGTACTCGGCGTCTGGTAGGCGATGCTGGTGTTGATGTTGTGGTATACGCGTGACCGATAATTGAGGCCGACGCGGGTGGCGTCGTCGATTTCGTAAAGCGCGCCGAGTGTGTAGCCGATGCCGACGTCATCGCCTTGCATGCGGGCTTCGCCGTCGCCCCAGTTGCTGGCCAGCGCACCGAGCTGGCTCGCCTGCTGGCCAAGAGTGGTTGCCTGCTGGCCAAGCGCGGCCGCCTGGGCGGTGTTGCCTGCCGCAGCGGCGGCTTGGGCGCCGGCGGCGGCCTGCTGGGCGCCGGCGGCAGCCTGCTGGGCGGCTCCCAGACCGATGGCCTGCATGTTGATCGCCTGGGTCAGGCGGGCGCTGAAATAGTCGATCCGCGGACCGCCGCCAATCGAGAGGCGGCTGTTGACCCGATAGGAGATGGTCGGCGAAATTTCGTAATCGGTGACGTCGGTGGCCAGCGCCTGGTAGCGGCCGACCCAGTCCTCCTTGTATTCCGAGCGCAAACCGAAGGGTACGGCGACCGATAGGCCGACTTTCCAGTCGGGGCTGGCATTCCACACGGCGAAGGTCGAACCGACCGCCGCCGGCTTGATGACGTTGCCACCGGTCGTGCCCGCGACATTGCCGCCCAATACCGAGCTGTTGGTGCCGCTGAACTGGACGTCCGGCTGGATCCAGGTGACCGTGCCATCCACCTCGTTGCTGTTCAGACGAGCCATGCCGGCCGGGTTGTAATAGGCGGAACTGGCGTCGTCGCCCTTGGCCGCCTCGCCGGCGAAGGCGTTCCCCAAACCTTCGGCGCTTTCTTCCCGCAGGGCGAAACTCGACGCCTTCGCATCCGAGGCAAAGCCGCCCACGGCCATCAGGCCGAGACAAGACACCAGTGTCGCATGGCGAATTACGGACATTTCCATCTCCCCACCTTCGGCTCCTTTAACTGGAGCCAGTTGCCTGAATAGTGATCAAAAATAACGTATACGTCAAGCCATAACCGTATACGATACTCTTGCGATTCCCCTAACTGCCGCTTCAATCGCGCACGATGGTGATGAGGAAGCCGCGCCGGTGAAAGGCCACTTTCACCAGCGAGCCGTCGGGTGCGTACCAAAGGTCGCGCTCGACATCGCCGGCCATGGCGTAATGCTCGGCCGCAAGGTCGCCCTTGCCGGTCTTCACCGTTTCCCGCCCCAGGTCGCTGATCGACACCTTGTAGGGGGAATCGGCATTCTCGACGCTGTAGAGGGTCGAATGCTCCACCACTGCCCTGGTCCACATGGACAGCGGCAGGGCGTCCGGCGGAAGCTCCGTGCGCTTGCCATCGGCCGTCACCTTGACGCCGCCGCCTGCCGGCTGTGCTTCCACATGATGCTTGGTGCCATCGTCGTCGGTATCGGCAACCAGGCGGTCGAGATGGTCTCCGGTCCAGGTCTCGGTGCGCTGGTGATGGTAGTGGAAGTCTATGAACAGCACCTGGACCGCCGACTCGGCGGTCGCCTGCACCATGGTTTTGTCGCCATCGTGGCTGATGGTGTAGACCTCCTTGCCGATCGGCTCGCCGTCCTTGAGGATCGTATAGCTGAAGGATTGCGTCGCCGCCTGGGCGGCCGGCATGCCTGCGGCGGCTCCCAGCACCAGCGCGGCCGTCACGGCGTAAGAAATTCGTGTCAATCTGGTCATCGGTCCTCCCCTTCTCCAGTCCCAGCCAATGCCGTTCATTTTTCGCCCCTGGCGTCATCGCGAGCGGGACGAAGCAATCCAGAGTCGTACCACTACCCCTGGATTGCGTCACTCGGCTCGTGACGACGGCGCTTGGCTTGGCGGCATCCGCTCTAGCTCTGTTGCTGCACGCCCACCAGAAACTCGCGGATCTGGCCCATGGTTTCACGGGCGCTTTGGGCCAGCGCCGCGGCCACTCCGGTCATCTTTTCGGTCGCCGCGACGGCCAGCGACGCCGACTCGTTCAACTTGATCACCCCTTCGGTGACCACGGCCGTATCGCCGGCGATCCGATGCAGGTCGAGGCTGATGGAATTGGTGGTCACCCCCTGTTCCTGCACGCTGGAGACCACCCGCTCGGCGATGCCATTGACCTCGAGAATGGTGTCGCCGATGGTGCGGATCGCCGCCATGGCGTCGTCGGTGGTGGCCTGGATGCGGTCGATGTGCTCTGTGACCTCGCGTGCCGCCCGGGTGGTCTGACTGGCCAGATTCTTCACTTCGCCAGCGACCACGGCGAAGCCGCGGCCGGCCTCGCCGGCGCGTTGCGCCTCGATTGTGGCGTTGAGCGCCAGCATGTTGGTCTGGCGGGCGATGACGGTGATCATGCCGACGATCTCTCCTACCCGCTGCGAAGCGTCGGACAGGGAGTGCACGGTGTCGTTGGTGCGAGCCAGTTCGGCCACCGATTTCTGCGCAATGCCGGCGGCCATCCGCACCTCGCCGTTGACCAGTTCGATTGACGAGGAGAGCTGCTGCGCCGCGGTGGACAGCACCTGGATGCGCTCGGCCACCTCCTGCGCGCCGCCGGCCACCTGCGAGGCCTGCTGCAAGGTGTCGCGGACCAGCCCGCCGGTGCTGTCGGCATCGGCCAGCAGGTCGTCCGAGGCGCGGCCGGCATCGGCCATCAGCCCGGACACCCGCTGTTCGAAGCGCAGGGTCAGGCGTTCCATCTCTTCGCGCCGGCGCACCTGGCGCGACTTTTCGTCCTCCGTCCGTTCCTGCGCCTGCTTCAGATCGCCTACCAGCTTGCCGTTCTGGTAGTTCAGCCTCAGGGTCTGGGTCAGTTGCTCATCGGTCTGGCGCATCAGCCGGAACAGGACTGCCGTCATCAGCGCCAGGGCCACGGCGATGGTCAGCGAATTGGCCCGGCCCTCGGCCACGACGGCCGAGCGGTAGAGGAACATGGCGACCACGCCCAGCATGATCGGCGGGACGAACACCAGGAAGGCACGCTTGTAGACCGACAGCGAAATGGTGCCGGCGCAGCACAGGATGACGTAGAGAAAACCCGGCACCATCATGTCGATGATGTCGCCGCTGTAGAAGACCGGCAGGGCGACGATCCACATGGCTGCCGCCGCCACCGTGCCGATCATGGTGCGTCGGTGCGCCCAGTCCAGGATCTGCCCCGTCGCCGCCCGGCCACCCGCCTTCTTGACGATGGCATAGCGGAACACCCCGACGCCAATGGTCAGCATCGCCCAAGCCGCCAGCACCAGGCGGTTGCCGCGACCCCAGAAATTGAGCGAGACCAGCAAAACCGCAGCGATGGTGGGGAGCGTCGTGCTGCGGACGCTTTTCAGCAGCAACTGCTTGCGGTCGCGCTCGATATCGACGCCGAACGTCGAGGTCAAATCCGTGGGAACGCTGTCATCCCGCTCACGCCCGACCACCACCGGGGCGACATCCATCGCCCCTGCGGCGGCGGCCAGGGCACCCGCTCGCGCCATGAACATCATTCTTGGTCCTGCTGCTGTTGCGGCCCAATTTCCATCCCGAAGTCAGGGCATCCCGGCTTGGGGATAGCCCTCTTGGATCGGCCGGCGCTTCTTCATCGAGCCCCTGACTATCCAAATTCGTTTCAATTTGCCAAAAGCTCACGTTTACGTCAACGTTATCTTATTATCTAATTGAGACATGGCCGACGGCGTGATTGCTTCCTACGCCGAGACGACGATTCCCGTTGCCGTGGTGCAGACCCGGCCCGCCTCGTCGATTACCTCGGCCCGCCCGAAGGCGAATTGCGCGGCCTTTTTGACCACACCACCCCGCACCAAGACGCGCGAACCGTGGACTTGGCGCAACATCTGTACCGACAGTTCGACGGTGCCCGACCGGCGGTCGCCTTTCCATCCGCCCAGATGCAGCACTCCCGCCGCCCCCAGGGCGCAGTCCAGCAGCGACGAAAGCACGCCGCCATTGACCGCCTCGCCGCCCATGCCGCCGCGGTGGAACGGCCGCATCCGGTCGATGAAGACCGAAACCAGCCGGTCGTCGGAAACGTCGATCCGCGCCTCAAGATGGATCATCGCGGGAAGCTGGTTGAAGAGCAGCTGAAACGCCCGGCGTTCCGCCGCATCGATGAGGAATGGCAACGGATCGCCGAGGAAGCGGCTGGCCTCGGCGGCGGGCGCCGGTTCCTCGGCGCGGACGGCGGGTTCGATCGTGGGCATGGAGCGTCTCCTCGTCCTTGATGCTTCTTGTCCATCGACAACAGTCCATTTTTCCGTATTCGTCAACGTCATTCCTTATCAGGAATATAGAGACTGGTGAACGCCTACAATCTCGCTATAAACAGGATTTATAGACGAATAGCGTCAGCTAATGACGTAAACGTTATTGACTTACGCTAATCGTCGATGATCATCCTGAGGGCGAAAAAACTCGCAACCAATTCGGGGAGGGGATCCATGCGTCCAATTATCACCAGAGCAGCGATGGTCCTGGCCATGCTGACGGGACCCGCCATGGCGCAGACAAATTTTGCCAATGTCACGGTCTTCGGCGACAGCCTGTCGGACGACGGCAATATTCCCAGAGTTCTGCCGCCGGCGTTCCTGCAGACGGTGGTTCCCGGCGGCTTCCTGCAGCCGCCCTATTACGGCTACCACTTCACCAACGGGCCAACCTATGCCGAGTCGCTGAACCGGCTGCTGGGCGTGGCGTCGCCGTTGCAGGATTATGCCTACGGTGGCGCCTTCAGCGCGCCGCTCAACGAGACCCTGGGCAGCGTGACGGTCAGCGGCACCAACATCATCCCCTTCCTCAATCCCTCGGCCAATCCGTTGCTGCCGGCCGGGTTCGATTCCAGCCTGCAGGGCCAGATCCGCGCATTGGCGGCGAGCGGCGGCAGGGCCAGCGCCAACGATCTGTACGTCGTCTGGGGAGGGGCCAACGACTACCTTGCCATGGCCACGGCCCTGCAGGCCCAGCCCAACCTGAGCCAAACCCAGGCCCTGGCCATCATCCGCCAGCAGGTCGGCACCACCGTCGGCAACCTTGCCACCGACGTCACCATGCTGGCCGGGATGGGCGGCAGGAACTTCGTCGTCCCGCTGCTGCCCAACCTGGGCGCCACGCCCTCGTTCAATGGCTCGGCGACGACTGCCCAGCTGGGCTTCACCACGTCACAGCTGCATGCCCAGGCGCTGTCGCAAACCATGGGCCAGCTGGCCCAGAGCCTGGGCATCAGGATCATCCCGGTGGACCTGTTCACCATCAGCCAGGACATCACCGCCAATCCGGCAAAGTATGGGCTCTCCAACGTCACCAGCCAGTGCTACAACAATGCGCAGGCCGGCCTTGCCGTCACCGCCTCGGGCACGCCGGCGACCGCCTGCGCCAATCCGGCATCCTACGAATATTGGGACCCTGTCCATCCGACCGCGGCCACCCAGGCGCTGATCGCCCAGGCCGTCGTCTCATCGGTCGAGGCGCCGATGACCATCGGCGCCGAAAGCAAGCTTGCCGACATCCAGGCGCAATCGCTCTTCGACGCCCTGTCCAGCCGCAGCGCGGCCCTACGCCAGGGCGCGACCGGCCTTTCTCTGCTCATGCCCGACGGCTCGTCGGCCAGCCTGGGAGGAAACTCGGACAAGCCGCTGTCGGCCTATGTGATCGGCTCGTACGGCCAGGGCTCGCGCGATACGCAGACCAACCAGTTCGGTTTCGGCTATAGCAATACCAATGTCGGCATCGGCTTCGACAACCGGATCCAGCCGGGCTTCGCGCTGGGTGCAATGCTGGACTTCGACGACGCTACCGCCGACCTCAACGGCGGAATGGGCAACGACGAGGTACGGGCCTACGGCTTCGCCGTCTATGCCACGGCCTTTTCAGACAACTGGTACGCCTCGCTGGCCGGTACCTACAACTACACGGATTGGAGCAGCCTGAACCGCAACGCCATCGTCGCCGCGCAGACCGCACAGGCCAACACCAGCGGGCAGATGCTGGGCGCCAAGGCCGAGGCCGGCTACATGCTGCACATGGCAGGCCTGACTTTCGGGCCGGCGGCCGACTTCAGGGCCGCACGCATGGAAATCGACGCCTATCAGGAAACCGGTGCGGTGGGCCTCAATCAGAGCGTCGGCCAGCAGAACTTCAACTCGCTGATCAGCGAACTGGGCGCCCAGGCCGCCTATCCGGTAACAAGCGGCGGCATGACCTATGTGCCGAACCTGCGGGCCAGCTGGAATCACCAGTTCTCCGACACTCCCGGCAATATCGCCACCGCCCTGGTCAGCGCTCCGGACACCACGGTGATCACTCCGCTCGATCCCTGGGCCCGCAACTGGGCGCGCCTCGGCGGCGGCGTTGAAGTGCGCTCGGCCGGCGGCCTCTCCATACTGGCCGATTTCGACACGACGCTGGGTCGCAGCGACGGCCACGACTACAGCGGTCTGGTGCGGGTCAAGTACGACTTCTGAGAATTGGTGGCGGGCTAAAGGATCCTTCTCCCTTCTTGTCATCCCGACGACCGAAGGGGGAAGGGACCTTGGCGGGCTGACGCGATCCCTCGCTCACGCTCGGGATGACAGCCCGAGCCGCCACGCCAAGGATCTTGTCATGCCGCATCGGGATTGCCGCCCTTGGCCGCCAGGGCATCGGTGGTCATGCGGTCGATATCCCGCAATTCGGTCAGCGTCTGCTCGATGGCCTGGCGCTGGTCCTCCAGCTGGTCCAAACGCTTGCGAACCTTTTTGACCAGCAGCTGCAGCTGTTCGACCTGGGTCGTGTCGATGACGTACAGGTCCAGGAATTCCTTGATGTCCTTCAGGCTGAAGCCCAGGCGCTTGCCGCGCAGGATAAGGATCATGCGGGCCCGTTCCCGATGGGTATAGACCCGCGTATTGCCGGCCCGCTGCGGCAAGATCAGGCCCTGGTCCTCGTAGAACCGGATGGTGCGGGGAGTGACCCCCAGCTCTTTGGCCAGTTCGCTGACGGAATAGATCTTGCTCATCCGGAGGTTTTCTTTGTTTTCCACGTCGGAGAGTTGACGATGGGAGCGCAATTTTTCCCCATACGTAATCGTCAGGGCGCGGAAATTAAGCACGGTCCGGACTGTGGGCCAAGCGAAATCGTTCCCTTCCTCCAATGAAATGATCAGCCGATCGCCGCCACCAGTTTCATAGCGACGCCCATCGAGCCCCGTACCTTGATCTTGCCCATCCCATAGGCGAGCATGGGGTCGAGCTGCCCATCCAGCAGTTTCAATAGATTCGTGCCGCTGATCTGGATGGTGCAGTCGGCATCGGCATCGCTGTCCTGCCGGCTGAGCACCGGCGGCGCGTTGCGCGCGTCGAGCAGCCATTGCCCATCCTCGGCCAAGTCGAACTTAACGATCGCGCTAAGACTTGCCAGGGCGGGCAGGGCGGCGCCCAGCCGCTCCTGGAGATCTTCGTCGGACATGAAGCATCCTCTATGCTGGGGCAATTAACGTTTACGTATACGTAACCTATATTGTGACGTTCCGGGTGTCGCGTCCAGAGAATATGGCGAGCAGGGCGGCGACTACGAGGCATTACGACCGACGGCATCGCTGACGGATGCTTGCCGCGCGTCCGGGCGGGCAGGGCAGGGCGCTCTACCGAACGGGCGGCGGGCTTGCCGGCTTGATGATCAGCCCCTGCCCGGTCGGCAGGGACAGGATGGACAGGTTGCGGCGCCGGGCAAAAGCATCCATGCCGACCTTCTGCCAGCGATAGCCTTGATAGGCGTAGTCGTCGAGCAGCACGAAGGCCCCCGGCACCAGGCGGTCCCAGAGAGCATCGGCGGCAGCCACCTCCGGCGGCGAGCAGTTGAGATCGAGGTGCAGAAAGGCGATCCGGTCTGATCGGATTTCGGCAAGCGTCTCGGGAATCGAGCCGACGATGACCGAGACGTTGTTCCATTCGGAGAAATTCGCACGCACCGCCGCCACGTCGAAGGTGTAAACTCCGCTCGCCATCTCCTGGGCATTGCGCTGCATCACGCCGCCCGCCTTTTCCTCGGGCGATACGTATCGTTCATCGAGGCCGGCAAAGGTATCGAGAAGGTAGAATGTCCGCCCGGTGCTGTTCCAGTCCAGCAGCGTCATGATGGCGGAACTCATGAAACCGCGGCCAACACCGCATTCGACAAAATCGCCGGGCAGCTTCGCCGCGCCGGCCGCCGCCCACAAGCCGACATGCACCCGCCAATGCCAGCGATAGTCGCGGCCTGCCGCCGCCACCCCGCGGGCATAAGCCCGCTGGAAATCCGGGTCCAGCACGAACTCGTGATTATGGACGGTGCGCAGCCCATCCTGATCGTAGACGCCCATCATGATTCGCCCCTCACCTGGCGCGGCGCGCCGCCGCCTTCGGACAGTCGTTCCCGGACTATGGCAGCAAAGTCGACCCCGCTGTCCATAGGAAAGTCCGTTCGCCAGCGCAGGGCAGGCGCGTTCATCCGGCTTCGCCCGCGGACGGGCAGTTCGCTTATCCCAGAACCGTCGCCCCATGCACCGCGGCGATGTCGATCGGCACGTAGATTTGCCCACCGGGCACCGTCAGCGTGGTTGCCGCCAGCGGCGGCATTTGCGGATTGACTTCCTGGAGCTGGCCCTGGTCGGCGAAGAACAGCATGCCGTTGGCGGCAACCAGGTTATGCGGCAGCGTCTGCGCGCTGCCCAGCGCCACCTTCTGCGTGGTGAGGCCGTTGTCGGTATAGAGGTCGCGGAATTGAATATCTCCCTGCGTGGTGTGGTTCAGCACCGTGAAGAACAGCTGGTTGCCGACGGCGGTCAGGTCGGCGGGCATGTCGGTGCTGTCGGGGGCGATGTTGGCGGTGAAGTTGCCGGTCGTGGTGTCGTAGCGGGCCAGCTGGCTGTGTCCCTGGCCGTCGGTGACCGAAAAATAGACGTCGTGCCCGGCCGCCGCCGCCTGCACCGAACCCAGGCCGGCGTTGGGGCCGCCGCCGAGATTGGCCACCAGCTGAGGCGCCTGGCCCCCCGGGCTTTCGCTCATCAAGACGTTGCCCTGCCCGGCCAGATTGGCGATGAAATAGAGCTTGCCGTTCAGCGCCACCAGGTCATGGTCGCTGCCGACGGTCGGAAAGGCGCCGACGGAGCCGGACCCAATCACCTGTTCGACCGGCGCGCCATTGTTGGTGACCGAGAACAGCTCGCGCCCCTGGGTGCCGTCATTGGCGATGAAATAGAGGGTCTGCCCCACCACCGTCAGGTCGTCGGGCTGGGCGCCGGCAGCGCCCGGACCGGTATTGAGGTTGGTCAGTTCCCGCGGAGCGCCGTTGCCGGCCACCGCCCATAGCTGGCTGCCGTGGACGCCGTCGTTGGCGGTGAAATAGAGGCTGCCGCCCAGCGTCGTCAGATTGGCCGGGTCGGCTCCGACGGGACCAGGATTGATGTCGGTGACCATGTGCAGGTGACCGGCCAAATCACTCATCCACAGCTGCCGGCCGTCGGTCCCGTCGGTGGCGGAAAAATACACTTCGGTCATGACGGCGAAGGCGCTGCCCGACACCGGAACCACCACCTGGGTGAAGTCCTGCGGGTCGGACGAGCCAGCGGGATTGATATCGGCCAGCATGTGGGCGCTTTGCCCGTCGTAGATCCACGGCTGGCGGCCGTGGGTGCCGTCGTCAGCGGAAAAGAACAGAGTATTGCCGATCCCCTGCAGGTTGGCCGGGAAGCTGGAGGGCGGCCCCGGATTGATGTCGGCCACCTCGCCGACGCTCTGGCCGTTGTATGACCACAATTCGCTGCCGTGGGCCTGCGAGGTCCCGTCGAAATAGACGATGGCGGATGGCGGCGGCGTCAGCGGCGTCGACGACGGCGAAGCCGCGGCGGGAGCGGCCGCCGCAGGAGCATTGCTCGGCGGCTGCTGGACGATCGTCTGATTGACTGAAATCTGCTGGACCTGGGTAATCTCCACCTGCTGCGTCTGTTGGATGATCTGGTTCTCGGTGATGGTCTGCGGCACAGGGGGTGGCGAAGGCGGGGCAAGGACGTTGACCGCCACCGTGCCGGTCGCCGCCTGGTGAAAATCATCGGCGACGGTGTAGTTGAAGGTGGCGATTCCAGCGAACCCATTGGCCGGTGTGAAGGCGACGTTACCCTGCTGGGTGAGTTCGACCGTGGCGTTCTGCGGCGTGGACACGCCCGCGATGTGAAGCGGATCGTTGGGCGGAACCGTCGCCTGGTCATTGCCCAGGAGCTGGGTGGCCGGGATCACCGTGGCAGTATTCTCCTGGCCGGTCAGCGTGTCGGTAACCGCCGTCGGGGGGGGCGGCGGCACGACGTTGACCTGGACCTGGCCGCTGGCCGAGCCGCCATGCTGTTCGGACACCGTATAGGTGAAGGCCGCCGCGCCGGTAAACCCGCTGTCCGGGGTGAAGGTGACGTTGCCCGGAGGGGTCAGCGCGACGCTGCCGTGCTGGGGATTGGACACCGCCGAAACACTGAGCTGGTCGCCGGCGGCGGCCGGCTTGTCGTTGGCCAGCAGGTCGACGGCACTGATCTGCTTCGCCGTGTTGGCCACCGCCGAGACGGCATCGTTCACCACGGTGGGAACCGGCGGTGGCGTGACGGTGACCGCCACTGCGGCCTGCGCGGTGTCGCCCCGGGTGTCGGTGATCTGGTATTGGAAGCCGGCGGGCCCGATATAGCCGGGCGCCGGAGTGAAGACAACCGTGCCATGGGCCTGATCAAGGGCGACGGTGCCCTGTTGCGCGTTGGATACGCCGGTCACTGACAGGGTCTGTCCGGTGGGCGCCGTGTCGTTGACCAGCAACTGGGCAACCGGAATGGTCAGCGGCGTGCCGATCACGGTCGTCCCGGTGTCGTTGGTCGCCACCGGCGGGGGTGGCGGCGGGCTGACGGTCGTGGGACTGGTGGTTGGTGTCGGCGTGGTCGCAGTGGCGACATTCACCGTCACCGGCGCCTGTGCCGTATCGCCATTGGTGTCGGTCACCTGGTATTGGAAGCCGGCCGCCCCGGTGAAGCCGGTGGCCGGCGTAAAAGTCACCGTTCCATGGGCCTGATCCAGGCTGACCGTGCCATCCTGGGCGTTGGACACGGCGGTCAGCGACAAGGTTTGACCGGTGGGCGCCGTATCGTTGGCCAACAATTGTGCGGCCGGCAGGGTCACGGGCGTATCGGCGGATGTCGCGACCGTATCGGGCGAGGCGACCAGCGGAACCGCCGGCTGCGAAACCTCTGTCGTCGTGCTCACCGTCGGCGTGGTCGCCACAGGTGTCGGCAATGGGGAAGTCGCGGTGGAAGCGGTGCTTCCCGTCCCTCCTCCCTGCCCCGTCCCTCCTCCCTCCCCCGTCGCGCCGATGCCCGGGCCGCCCGGCGGGGTCGCAAGCGGAACGCCGGCGGGGGACGGCTCGTTGCCGGCGGGGGACGGCGGGGAAGCGGGACCGCCGGAAGCCATGGTGGTCGGCGACGCGCCGGACCCCCCGGCGATGGTGGTGGGCGACAGGGCCATGCTGCACCTCTCCGGTTGCTGACGTGAGAAGCAACACTCCCGAGGGTTCTCAGGTTCTTCCGAGTCTGTCCACCGCTCCCAAGGGGTTGAGGACATCTCCGCAAGCGCCGCCCCCGATTGCGGCTCGGATTGCCTTGGCCACGGCTACCGCTCCGGCCCTTGCGGATGCCGCCCTGCCCGTTGCGGCAGGATGAACAGGGCGACGAGGATGAACGCGGCGATTACCGCCGAAGCGAGCGGACGGCTGAGAGCCAGCCCGCCGTGACTGACCGGCTTGTCGAGGAAATCACCGACGGTCGCGCCGAGCGGCCGGGTAAGGATGAAAGCCGTCCAGAAGAGCAGCACCCGCGAGACGCCCGTCCGGCGGTAGAGCACGAAGACCACGGACAGCGCCGCGGCGAACATTAGGGCGCCACCCTCGTAGCCGAGTCCCCCGGTATCGGCCGTCCAGTCGCCGACGGCGGTACCGAGTGTCTGCGAGAAGGTGATGGCCGCCCAGTAGAACGCCTCGGCCTTGGGCGTGGTCACCGTATCGACGGAAATGCTGCCCTGCGACCGATGCCACAGGCCGAGCACGGCCATGAGGCAGACGAACAGGAGCGTCGAGCCGCCGGCATAGCCGATGCCAAGCGAACGATCGGCGAAATCGGCCATGGTGGTGCCGAAGGTGGTAGAGGCGATGATCGTCGCCCAATAGAGGAACGGATGAAACCTCGCGGTCACAACCTGCGCCGCTACGAATGCGACGAGCAGGCCGGCGAAAAGAGCCGTGCCGGCGAGATAACCCCAGCCCAGCGTCATCGTCACGGTGTCGCCGCCGGTTTCGCCCAGCGTCGTCGCAGCGATCTTGATGATCCAGAAGGCCAGTGTCACCTCGGGAACCTTGCTTGGCATTTTGGTCCTCAAATTGTCGCCGTCCATGCGAGCCGCCACCCCATCGGGTCCCACCGGGGTGAGCGCAGCGGCACCTACTGCTGGTGAACTTCGACGGTAAGGTGGGACAGCGAGCGGAAGCCGGCGAGCTGTCCCCGGTAGAATTGCTGTGTGCGGCCTTTGGCAGTGACGACCGACACGATGGCGCCGAGATGGCCCGGTCCCAGGCGCCACAGGTGGAGGTCTGCAAGTTGGTCGCCATCGGTCTCGACGGCCTTGCGCATCCTCGCGGCCAAACTGTGGTCGGGGGTCATGTCGAGGAGGATGGCACCGCTGTCGCGGATCAGACCATAGGCCCAGCTGCCGATGACGACGGCGCCGACGATGCCGACCACCGGGTCCAGCCACAGCCAGCCGAACTGGCGCCCGAGGAGCAGCCCGATGATCACCAGTACGGAAACGGCCGCGTCGGCAATGACGTGGATGAGGGCGGACCGCATGTTGTTGTCGCGATGGATCGTGCCATTGGCATCGCCGTGGCCGTGCTCGACGAAGGCGACTTCGCCCTCGTCAATATGGCCACCCTGGGCGATGCGCAGCAATGCGGTGAATTCGTGCGGCTCGGGGATTTCATCGACCGATTCCAGATAGGCGCCGCAGTCGGAGAAGGTGAAGACCTGTTGGCCGCCATCGGGCCGAAGGGTCTCGACGGTGATGGTCGCCCCGTCCGGCCGCCGGCCTTCCCATCGCAGGCGGAAGCGCGGTGGAACGCCGTCCTCGAATACCTCCAGCAGCACCACGCCGCGGCCGGTGTCAATGCGGCGGACCTCATCCTGTCCGCCATGACCGTCATGTCCGTGTCCGTGGCCATGTCCATGGCTGTGCCCGTGGTGGTCACCACCGCTGAGCAGCCAGGCGCTGGCGACGTTGACAGCCAAGCCGACAACGGCGATGGGGATGGCCTGGGTGAAGTCGATGGGCACCGGCTCCAGCAGGCGACTGATCGCCTCGTAGCCAATGAGCAGCGCGACCATCGCCAGCACGATTGCGCTGGTGAATCCGGCCAAGTCGCCGAGCTTGCCGGTGCCGAAGGCAAAACGCCCATCGGTGGCGTGGCGGCGGGCATAGGAATAGGCCAGGGCGGCAATCAGCAGCGCCGCAGCGTGGGTGGACATATGCATGCCGTCGGCAACCAGCGCAACCGAACCAAACAGGGTACCGCCGATGATCTCGGCCGCCATCATGGCGCCGCACAGCCAGATGACCGCCCAGGTCTTGCGCTCGCTCTTCTCGTGCCCGGCACCGAGGAAGACGTGGCTGTGGACGGCAGGCCTCTGCTCCATGATCGCGCCCCTATTTGAAATAGCTGTGGATGATGTCGACGAGTTCCTCGGCGGCATCGCCGTGATCGGCCTCGCCCGGCGCCGCGCGGGCGACGAGGTGCGCGTGCACGTGGTCTTCGAGCACTTCGGCGAGCAGGCCGTTGATCGCCCCGCGACAGGCGGCGATCAGATGCATCACCTGGCCGCAGCCCGCTTCGGCCTCCACGGCGCGTTCGACGGCCTCGACCTGCCCCCGGATGCGGCGGACGCGGTTCAGGAGCTTCTGCTTCTCACGGACGGTATGGCTCATGCATCTCTCCCAGATACCTACGGGGGGGTATCCTATATGAAGCGCTGCTGAGTCAAGCACGTCTTGCCGGGTTGGCTTGGTCGATCATTTGGCGAGAGCGGGATCCCAAGGCGCAACAGACCAAAATCGCGGTAACGGCCGACAGGACGAAGGCGGTCGCCTTTTTGCCCTGGCCGCCGAATTTGCCACGCGATTCCCGCCCCCTTCGGTTCATTGGTCGCCGCGAAGGATCTGTTGAACAGCACCATGGCCTGCGGAGCAACATGATCGACGGCTTCGCTCAACCGGCTGAGTTTCTCGTCGAAGCTGCCGCCGTACCGGCCTTCCTGCCGGTTGGACACCATCATCGGTCGCCAGCCTGCAGCCGAGAGGTGGTGTCGAGAGGTGGTTGACTGCCCTGCCGGCGAAGGCATACTGGCCGTCACATCGAAGGGGGATGGAGTCTCCCGAAACCGCCGCAAGGCTGATGACTCCTACCGTGTGGCAAATGCCGCGGTAGGGAAGTCATGGCAACCTGCCGCCTGAGACCAGGGGCGGGTTCATTTCGTGTGCGCCATGGCACGGCTAACGAAAGGCGAAGAATTTCTCAATGTTCACCTCTCTGCTCGTCGCAATAGGCGGCGCGATCGGCGCCGTGTCCCGCTACTGGCTCAATGGCCTGATCGCCAATGCGGTCGGTCAGACCTTCCCTTGGGGTACCTTGAGCATCAATGTCACCGGCTCGTTCATCATCGGATTCTTCGCAACGCTGACCGGCCCGGAAGGCCGCTATTTTGTTCCCGGCGAATGGCGCATGTTCTTCATGACCGGGGTCTGCGGCGGCTATACCACTTTCTCGTCATTCAGCCTGCAGACGTTGACCCTGGCCCAAGACGGTGAATGGCTGTGGGCCGGTGTGAACATCGTTTTATCCGTTGCGCTCTGCCTTTTCGCCGTATGGCTCGGCCATTCCGGCGCCATCCTGCTCAATGAATAAGGGAGGACAGCCATGCAGTTGCCAAAGGATGCCATGCTGCTCCGCATCTTCATTGGAGAGCACGAAAAGCATGGCCACAAGCCGCTCTACGAGGCGATTGTGATGAAGGCCCGCGAGATGCATATGGCCGGAGCCACCGTATTGCGCGGTCCGCTGGGCTTCGGGCATTCCAGCCACATTCATACCGCCAAGATCATCCGCCTTTCCGAAGACCTGCCGATGGTCATCGAGATCGTCGACACCCAGGAGAAGATTGATATCTTCCTTCCCGTGCTGGACGGGATGATGGGCAGCGGCCTTGTCACGCTCGAGAAGGTTCAGGTTCTGCAATACGGCCCGACCGCCAACCGCAGCTGATTCAGGCGACAAGCGATCAGCAGGACTTCCGCTTCGGTCCCGTCCGATGCGTCGACCGGCGAGAACGAGGCGGTGGAACTGCGCGACGGCGACGAGTTACGCTATGGCGGCAAAGGCTTTCCGCAGGCCATCGGCAACCTCAAAGAATTGCCTTCCCCCAATCTTTAGGGTAGGCCAAAAAAAGGGGTCGGCGGGCGCACCGCCTAACCCCCTGAATTCTTTGGTGGAGCCGAGGGGAATCGAACCCCTGACCTTCTCATTGCGAACGAGACGCTCTCCCAACTGAGCTACGGCCCCCTTGAGGAGCGGGATAATGGGGAAACCCCCGCCCCCTGTCAAGCCCGCCAAGGCCGCCCGCACAACCTGCCCCCCCTTGCGCGACGGAGCGGCTGTGTTTAGGGTACCGACCCGTTATCACAGCAATTTCGCGGTCATCCTGATCGCGAAGCGAAAAAGGAAGCCGCGCGGGCTGGTCCGCGGTTCCGGCCTTCGAAGGAAGGCCGAAACCCCTGCCAGATCCGCCGGCGCACTGCCGGAACGAGGCCGAGCGATGAACGTCATATTGGTGCCGCTTTACCAGGTGCTCAGCATCGCCATCCAGCTTTACATCTGGGCGCTGATCGCCTCGGCCGTACTGAGCTGGCTGATCGCCTTCAACGTGATCAATACCCGCAACCGTTTCGTCTACACGGTGATGGACACCCTGTACCGCGTCACCGAACCGGCGCTGCGGCCGATCCGCCGTGTTCTGCCCAATTTCGGTGGCATCGACATATCGCCGATCATCGTCATCCTGCTCCTTTATTTCATCCAGAGCGTGCTTGGCCAGCTTGTCTTCCGCGTCACCATGTGAAACACCTTCGGCCCTCCCGTTGACCGCCGCCGCGGGCGGCGTGCGGTTGGCGGTTCGGCTGACCCCGAAGGCATCACGCAACCGCATAGACGGGATTGCCGCCGAGGCCGACGGCACGCCGGTGCTGAAAGTCGCGGTCACCGCCGTTCCCGAGAACGGCAAAGCCAACCAGGCGCTGATCGCACTGTTGGCCAAGAGCTGGAAGCTCGCCAAGAGCTCATTCACCATCACCGGCGGCGCTACCGACCGCCGCAAGACACTGTTCATCGAAGGCGACGCCGAGGAACTGCGCCGCCGTGTCGCCGAATGCACGAGGTCATCATGAGCCAAGCAAAGATCATCGACGGCAATGCCGCCGCCGCCGAAGTGCGGGCCGTCATCGCCGCCCGCGTCTCCGCCCTGAAGGAGGCCGGCGGCCCCACCCCCGGTCTCGCCGTGGTGCTGGTGGGCGCCGACCCCGCCAGCCAGGTCTACGTCCGCAACAAGAACAAACGGGCGGTGGAAGTGGGGATGAACTCGTTCGAGCATTTCCTGCCCGTGGATACCACCGAGCAGGAACTGCTGACCCTGGTTGAACGGCTGAACTTGGACCAGCGGGTGCACGGCATCCTGGTGCAACTGCCGCTGCCCAAGCAGATCAATGCCCAGAGGGTGCTGGAATCGATCCACCCATCGAAGGACGTCGACGGCTTCCACCCATTCAATGTCGGCCGCCTGGTCACCGGCGGCACGGCCCTGGTACCTTGCACGCCGCTCGGCTGCCTGCTGCTGCTGAAGCGCGAACTGGGAAACCTGTCGGGCAAGCGGGCGATCGTGCTGGGCCGCTCGAATATCGTCGGCAAGCCGATGGCGCAGTTGCTGCTGCGCGAGTCGGCGACGGTGACCATCGCCCATTCCCGCACCCAGGACCTTCCCGGTGAATGCCGCCGGGCCGACATCGTGGTGGCGGCGGTGGGCCAGCCGGAGATGGTGCGCGGTGACTGGATCAAGCCGGGCGCCACGGTGATCGATGTCGGCATCAATCGGGTGCCGGCGGCCGAGGAAGGCAAGACCCGCCTGGTCGGCGACGTCGCCTTCGCCGAGGCGGCGGCGGTGGCCGGCGCCATCACTCCGGTGCCCGGGGGCGTCGGTCCGATGACCATCGCCATCCTGCTGCGCAACGCACTGGAAGCCTGCTGCCGGCTGCACGACCTGACGTTCGAGGAAGTGCTGTAGCTGTCCTCAGCCCCGCGTCAGTCCCTCCGCCATGGCGGCCATGAAATCCGGCAGGTCATGGCGGTGGCGGCCGGTGACGATCAGGCGGTCGTGCACCGCCGGGTCATCGATCCAGGTGCCGCCGGCATTGGTCACATCGGTGCGGATCGATTCCGGCGAGGTGACGATGCGTCCGGAAACCGCCCCGGCCTCGATCAGCACCCAAACGGCATGACCCATGGCGCCCACCGGCTTCCCCTGGGACAGGAAATCGCTCACCAGTCGAACCACTTGGCGGTCGGCGCGTAGCGTGTCGGCGGCCAGCAGGCCGCCGGGGATGATCAGAGCGTCGTAATCCTCGGCCCGCGCGCCAAGAACCGCCGCATCGACCGGCAGCACGTTGCCCCAGTCGATATTGGCCCACATCCGCATTTCATGCTTCTTGGGCGACAACAACAATGGCAGGACGCTGGCTTCGGCCAGCACCTCGCGAATCACGGTCAGCTCGGATTGTTCCGATCCCGCCGCCACCAGCAGCGCCACCCGTTTGCCGGCCAGACTGGGCATGGCCTTCGCCTCCGATGCAATCGGGAAGGCAGGTAAGCAGCGGGGCGCAGGCTTTCAATTCGCCGGAAGACTGGGGAAGGCGGCTGCGCCTTCCCCAGTTTCTCAGCCTTTAGCCACGCGCCATCTTGGCCAGCCGCATACGCAGCGCGTTGAGCTTGATGAAGCCCTCGGCGTCGTGCTGGTCGTACACGGAATCAGCCTCGAAGGTGACGTAGTCCAGGCGGTACAGCGACTTGGACGACTTGCGGCCGACCACCGTGACATTGCCCTTGTACAGCTTCAGGCGCACCGTGCCGCCGACGTGCTGGCTGACTCGGTCGATCATCGCCTGGATGGCCTGGCGTTCCGGGCTCCACCAGAAGCCGTTGTACACGAGCTCGGCATAGCGCGGCATCAGCTCGTCCTTCAGATGCGCCTCGCCGCGATCCAGCGTCAGGCTTTCCATGGCGCGGTGCGCCACGCCGAGGATCGTACCGCCGGGGGTCTCGTAGACGCCTCGGCTCTTCATGCCGACATAGCGGTTTTCCACCAAGTCGAGGCGGCCGATGCCGTTGGCCCCGCCCAGCTGATTCAGCCGGGTGAGAAGGGCTGCCGGGCTCAGGCGTTCGCCATCGACCGCCACCGGGTCGCCCGCCGCGAACTCGATTTCCACATAGGTTGGCTTGTCCGGTGCCTTCTCAGGGCTGACGGTACGGGTGAACATCATCTCGTCCGGCTCGACCCAGGGGTCCTCAAGGGCTTTGCCCTCATAGGAGATGTGCAGCAGGTTGGCGTCGGTGGAATAGGGCGCCTCACCCCGTTTGTCCATGGCGATGGGGATCTGGTGCTTTTCGGCAAAGTCGAGAAGCTTGGTGCGGGAGTTGAGGTCCCAGATTCGCCAGGGCGCGATCACCTTGATGTCCGGCTTCAGGGCGTAGTAACCCAATTCGAATCGGACTTGGTCGTTGCCCTTGCCGGTGGCGCCGTGGGCGACGGAATCGGCGCCGGTGGCGATGGCGATCTCGATCTGGCGCTTGGCGATCAGCGGCCGGGCGATCGAGGTGCCCAGCAAATAGACCCCTTCGTAAAGGGCGTTGGCGCGGAACATCGGGAAGACGAAGTCGCGGACAAATTCTTCCCTCAGGTCGTCGATGAAGATGTTCTCCGGCTTGATCCCCATCAGCTCGGCTTTCTTGCGGGCCGGTTCCAGTTCCTCGCCCTGGCCGAGATCGGCGGTGAAGGTCACCACTTCGCACTGATATTGGTCCTGCAGCCAACGCAGGATGATGGAGGTGTCGAGCCCGCCGGAATAGGCCAGGACGACTTTCTTGACTTCACCTTTCATGGGACAAGCCCCTTGTCGACAGGGATAGAATCGGCCTGGACTCAGGCCTTGCGCAGTATAGGACAACCTGCCGCCAGGGCAAGGGCGGGAGGAGCAGGGCAGGAGCGATTACCCGAGCGAGCGGCCCTGCGGCGGCGGGGGAAAGACGGATTTGCGCCTGCGGCGCTACCGATGCCGTGGCGTCTTGGCAGTTTCTCTACGCCTCGCCGCCCTTCAGCCCCCGCTTCTCCAGCAGCGGCTCGACATGCGGCGGGCGGCCGCGGAAAGCGATGTAGAGTTCCATCGGGTCGCGGGTGTCGCCGGCGGAATAGATGTCCTTGAGACGGGCGGCGAGAGCCGGGTCGAACGGGTCGCCGGCCTCGTCGAAGGCGGCGAAGCCGTCGGCATCCAGCACCTCGGCCCACAAATAGGCGTAATAGCCGGCGGCATAACCGCTGCCGGCGAACAGATGCTGGAAATGCGCCGGCCAGTGCCGCGGGCCGATTTCCGAGGGCATGCCGATGTGCTGCAGCTGTGCCTGCTCGAACGCCCCGACATCGGCGATGTCGGGCAAGGCCTGTTCGTGGAAGGCCAAGTCGAGCAGCGCCGAGGCGGCATATTCGACCGTGGCGAAGCCCTGGTTGAAGTTACGCGCGGCCAGCAGGCGCTGCAGCAGGGCTTCCGGGATCGGCTCTCCGGTGCGTTCATGCAGGGCATAACGGCGCAAGGTCTCGGGTATCGCCATCCAGTGCTCGAACACCTGCGAGGGGAACTCGACGAAGTCGCGCCGGACCGCCGTGCCCGATTGCGAGGGATAGCGCACCTTGCTCAACAGTCCGTGCAGGCCGTGGCCGAACTCGTGGAACAGCGTCCTGGCGTCGTCGAATGACAGCAGCGTCGGCTCGGCCCGGGCGACGTTGTTGTTGTTGACGATGATCGGCAGCACCGGTCCGTCCAGGGTCTGCTGGTCGCGGTAACTGCTCATCCAGGCGCCTGAGCGCTTGCCAGAGCGGGCAAAATTGTCGTGCAGGAACAACCCCACGGCACGGCCCTCGGCATCGGTGACTTCGTAGATCCGGACGTCGGGGTGATAAACCGGCAGGTCGGTCCGTTCGGCGAACGTGACGCCGAAAAGCCGCTCGGCCGTATTGAACGCGGCGCGGATCATGTTGTCGAGGACGAAGTACGGCTTCACTTCGGCCTCGTCGAGGTCGTAGCGCGCCTTGCGCACCTTCTCGGCATAGTAGCGCCAGTCCCAAGGCGCGAGGGGTTCGTTCATCCCTTCCGCCCGAGCCACCGCCTGCAAATCGGCGCATTCCTCGGCCGCCTTCTTCTTCGCCGGCTCCCACACCTGGTCGAGCAGCCGGCGCACCGCCGGCACGTCCTTGGCCATGGAATCGTCGAGCTTGTACGCCGCATAGTTGCCATAGCCCAAGAGCCGCGCCTGCTCGGCCCGAAGGGCGACGATTTCGCCGATCAGCGGCCGGTTGTCGTGCGCACCGGCATGGGCGCCCCGCCGCGTCCAGGCCTCGTAGACCGCCTGGCGCAGGTCGCGCCGGGCCGAGAAGGTGAGGAACGGCTCGGCCGAAGAACGTGCCAGGGTGATCGCCCAGCCGCCGACGCCACGCTCCCGTGCAGCCTCGGCCGCCGACGCGCGCAGGTCGGCGGGCAGGCCGTCCAGATCCTCCTCGCCCAGCACCAGCTGCCATTGCTTTTCATCCTGCAGCACGTTCTGGCCAAACAGGGTATGCAGGGTCGCCAGCCGCTCCGACAACTCAGCCATGCGGGCCTTGGCCTCGGGAGCCAGGGCGGCGCCGCTGCGGATGAATCCGAGATGGCGGCGTTCCAGGAGGCGCATCTGGTCTTCGGCCAGTCCCAACTGCAAACGGCGTCCGTAAAGATCGTCGATGCGCCGGAACAGGCCGGGGTCGAGGGCGATGCGCATGCCGTGCTGGGCAAGCCTGGGCGCGTAGTCCCGCTCGATTTCGTCCAGGGCGTCGTTGGTGTTGCTCGAGGTCAGGTTGAAGAAGACGCCGGCCACGCGATCGAGCAGGCGCCCGCTGCGCTCCAGCGCCTCGACGGTATTGCCGAAATCGGGCGGCTCGGGCGCGGCGACGATGGCCTCGACCTCGGCCAATTGCTCGGCCATGCCGCGATCAAAGGCCGGCGAAAAATGTTCAGGACGGATACGGTCGAACGGTGGCAGCTCGAAGGGCGTGGTCCAGGCTTCGAAGAATGGATTCTCGGTCATGTCTTCCGAATTTCTGCAGAGGGTGTCAGGCGATCACAGATAAACAATAATAAAATCTGTATCCATCTGCGCGCCATCGCGTATTAATCTATGATCCAGCGAATCGTCAACTTGCGGTGGCGGCGTGGTGGGCGTCGTCCTCGATTCCCGCCGCGGCGCGTTCCTTCAGGCGGGAGCAGCGGACTCGTTCGCTGTCCGACTTCAGTTGGCCGCAAGCGGCCAGGATGTCGCTGCCGCGCGGCTGGCGGATTGGCGCCGAATACCCTGCCTCGAACAGGAAGTCGGAAAAGCGCTTGATATCCTTCATGTCCGAGCATTCGAACGGCACGCCCGGCCATTTGTTGAAGGGAATCAGGTTGAACTTGGCGGGAATGCCGTCCACCAGCTTGACCAGGGCGCGGGCATCGGCCAGCGTATCGTTGACCCCCTTCAGCATGACGTATTCGAAAGTGATGCGCCGGGCATTGTTGGTGGGGTAGTCCCGCAGCGCGGCCATCAGCTCGGCCAGCGGGTATTTCTTGTTGATCGGCATGATGTGATCGCGGATCTCATCGGTCACCGCGTGCAGCGAGACGGCCAGGTTGACCGCCAATTCCTCGCCGCAACGGCGGATCATCGGCACCACGCCCGAAGTGGAAAGGGTGATACGCCGCTTCGACACGGCGATGCCCTCGCCGTCCATGACGATCTTCAGGGCCTTGGCCACGTTGTCGTAGTTGAACAACGGCTCGCCCATGCCCATCAGCACGATGTTGGAGATCAGCCGGCCGCCGTCGTCGGGGCTGGGCCATTCGCTGTAGGAATCGCGGGCGGTCATGAACTGCCCGAGGATTTCCGAGGCTGTCAGGTTGCGCACCAGCAACTGGGTGCCGGTATGGCAGAACTTGCAGGTCAGCGTGCACCCCACCTGCGACGAGACGCAGACCGCACCGCGGTCGTCCTCGGGAATGTAGACGGTCTCGGCCTCGTTGCCGTCGGCGAAGCGCAGCAGCCATTTCCGCGTGCCGTCCACCGATGTCTGCAGACGCGACAGCTCGGGCCGACGCACCACATAGTGCTCGGCCAATTTCTCGCGCAGCGGCTTGGCCAGCGTGGTCATCAGCGGGAAATCGGTGACGCCGCGGTTGTAGATCCAATGCCACAGCTGCTTCGCGCGAAACGCCTTCTCGCCGATGGCGGCCATTTCGGCAGCCAGTTCGTCGCGCGACAGCCCGACCAAATCCTTCAGTTCGCTCATGGGCGATACATATGGGCGGGGCGGGCCCAGACGCAAGGAAAAGTGACCAGGCCGGCCATTGCGGAAGCATGGTTCGAGCAGCGGAACGGTGCGTCTCGAAGGACACCCCCGGTCACTTCACCCCGCAGGCCTTGCTGATCTCGGCATAAGCCTTGGGAAAACCTTCCAGCGAATAGGTGTCGGCGGTCGCCTCGCCCTTGTGGGGGGTGCCGTGGACCACCATCGTCCTCTTTTTCAGCATGGCCTGCACCACGGCCTTGTCGTTGCGTGTCCAGCCGGTATCGCCCGAGGTATAAAGGTCGAATTTGTCTCCGCCAATATCCAGTTCGGCCGGGGCATCCTTCTTGAAGGTGTAGCCGGCGGTGACACTGACCACGCCGATGCTCTTCTCCGCCGGGCGGTGGGTCACCGAGACATAGGTTTCGCCGCGCGACTTGGCCGAATTCAGGCTGCGCTTGGGCAGGCTGGCCGTATAGCAGACCTTGCCGGCCTTGTCGGTATAGGCGAAGCTTTCCCATTCGCCCGACTTGCCCAGGGACTTGGCGCTGTCGGCGAGGGCCGGCAGGGCGACGGAAACGGCGAGCAGCGAAATGGCGGCAAGTCTGGCGAACATGGCGGTCGGCAGTCTCCACGAGGCAATCAATGCCTATGGAGTGCCCCCGCAGCCCCCTCTTGTCAACAGGGTCCGTTGCCATGACAGATGCGCTCTCTTCGCCACTTGCGGCAGTTGATCCCGCTCTCGTCGAAGTGACCCGCGGGCCCTTGGTCGAAAGCCGGCACCGCGGGGCGGTGGCCGTGTGCACCCCGGCCGGCGAGCTCGCCGCCGCCTGGGGCGATGTCGACCAGCGGGTGTTTCCCCGCTCGGCGGTCAAGCCGCTGCAGGCCCTGCCGCTGATCGAGACCGGCGCCGCCGACCGCTTCGGCCTGTCGAGCCGCGAACTGGCCCTGGCTTGCGCCTCCCATTCGGGCCAGCCGCTGCATGTCCAACTGGTCGCCGCGTGGCTGGACCAGCTTGGCCTGGGCGAAGGCGATCTGGAATGCGGAGCCCATCCACCCATCGACCCGGCGGCAGCACGCGCCCTGGCGGCCAAGGGACGGCAGCCCTCGGCGCTCCACAACAACTGCTCGGGCAAGCACAGCGGCATGCTCACCACCGCCCTGCAGATGGGCGAGCCGACACGCGGCTATATCGCCGCCGACCACCCGGTGCAGCAACGTGTCGCCGCGGTCCTCGGCGAGATGGCCGGCAGCCCGCCGGCGGCAACGCCGTTCGCCACCGACGGCTGCGGCGTTCCGACCTTCGCCCTGCCGTTGTCCGGGCTGGCCACCGCCATGGCCCGGCTGGCCGAACCCTCGGCCCTGGGCCAAGTCCGCCAGGCGGCCGCCCACCGCCTGCGCTCGGCCATGGCCGCCCATCCAGACCTGGTGGGGGGCAATGGCCGCTTGTGCACCGCCGTCATGCGGACGGCGCCAAAAGTCTTGTTGAAGGGGGGGGCCGAAGGTGTCTACGCGGCCATGCTGCCGGAACGCGGCCTCGGCATCGCGGTGAAGATCGACGACGGCGCCGGCCGCGCGGCGGAAGTGGCGATCATGGCCGTCCTGCACCAGTTCGGTGCCTTCACGCCTGCACAAGAACGGGCGTTGCGGGAACGCTTCGCGCCGCCGGTCCGCAACGTCGCGGGCAAGGTCGTGGGAGAGCTTCGGCCGGCGGCGGAGAGTTTCAATCGGTGAAATGAACATCCGCGGATCAAATTATTCCGGCAGATCGCTCTGAAACAGGGCCATGCGCTCGGGGGTGCGGAATACCGGGCGGCCGTGGACATGCTCGGCCAATCCCTCGGTCGGGCCGCCGGCACGCACCGGGCGCGGGGCGAAGCGGCCAAGGCTGACCAGCCGGTCGTACATGACGATGGCCCCGGCAATGGCCAGGTTGACGCAGAAGCGGGTCGGGATCTTCACCACGAACTCGCAGCGGACCAGCATTTCGGGAGTGAGCGCGCCACGCTCGCGGCCGAGCACATAGGCCGCCTGGGGCGGATGGCGGAACGACGGCAGATCGATGGCCTCGTCCACCAGTTCGATGCCGACCAGGCGGCAGCCCTGCGGCAGGGTCAGGCTGGCGGCATCGGGAAAATCGTAGAACGGCACCCGGGCGATGGCGTCCGAGGTGTCGGCAACGGCGCCACCGCGGCGGGTGTAGTCGGCCGCGACGGTGAAGACGAAACTGGCGCCGAAGGCATGGGCGGAACGGAACAGGCTGCCCAGGTTGGCCTGCTTGTTGATTCCCTCGATACCGATGCCGAAATAACCGCGCATCCGGAAATGCCCTCCCCAGTTTCTGGCAGATTGCGCATGATGGCTGCTTTGTCGCCTCGATCAAGGAGCATCGCATGCGCGCCGTCGTCTGCACCGCGCTGGGAGATGAAAGCAGCCTGACCCTCGCCGAGGTCCCGCCGCCGCCGCTCGACACCGATGGCGTGCGCATCGGGGTGCGCGCGGCTGGGGTCAATTTCGCCGACATGCTGGTGATATCCGGCAAGTATCAGTTCAAGCCAGACCCGCCCTTCATCCCCGGCTTCGAAGTAGCCGGCGAGGTGCTGGAGGTTGGCCCCGAGGTCACCACCTGCCGGCCCGGCGACCGGGTCATGGCGGTTCCCGATTTCGGCGGCTTCGCCGAGCAGGTCGTGGCGCGCGAGGTCCATACCCATGTGATTCCCCCGTCCATGGATTTCGCCACGGCGGCCGGGTTCCCGGTGGCCTACGGCACCTCGCACCATGCCCTGGTCGTCCGGGCCGGACTCAAGGCCGGCGAGACGCTTCTGGTGCACGGTGCGGCCGGCGGCGTCGGGTTGACCGCCGTCGAGATCGGCCAAGCCTTGGGCGCCACGGTGATCGGCACCGCCGGCGGCCCGGACAAGGTCGCGGTGGCTCTACGGCACGGTGCCCGCCATGGCATCGATTACAAGAGCGAAGACATCCGCGAACAGGTCAAGATGCTGACCGACGGCCGGGGTGCCGATCTGGTCTACGACCCGGTGGGCGGCGCGGTGTTTGACGCCAGCCTGCGCTGCACCACCGCCGGTGGCCGACTGTTGGTGATCGGCTTTGCCAGCGGCACGGTGCCGCAAATTCCGGCCAATATCCTGCTGGTCAAGAACCTCACGGTGATCGGCTACGACTGGGGCGCCTATCGCCGCCGCGAGCCATCGGTGCTGCGGGAGTCCTACCGGCAACTGCTCGAATGGTACGAGGCCGGCAAGCTCAAGCCCATCGTCTCGCAGCGGCTGCCCCTGGCAGAAGCGGCGAAGGCCCTGGCCTTGCTGAAATCACGCAAGGCGACGGGAAAACTGGTGCTGGAAGTCTAGAACCGGTAGCCCAGTCCGGCGCCGAAGATGAAGCGGTTCAGGCCGGCGCTGGCGTCGGGTACCGGGCCCATGGTACGGCCGGCCTCGGCGGTGCCGACGACACTCAGGTTAGGCGTCAGCGCGTGGTTGACGGTCAGCGCGACGTTGACGTCATTGGTCGAGGTGACCACCTGGGCCAGGCTCGCACCCGTCGAAGGGTTCAGGGTGAAATGGTCGGGCGACCACGCCGCCCCCAGGCGAACCCCATAGCTGGTGCCGATCTGCCCCGGCAGCACGCCGGTGGTTGCCCCGAGGCCAGCCGCGACGGTTCCGACGCTGGATGGCGCCACGGTGGCGTCGAGACGATAGCTTTCACCGCGCCATGCGAGAAAACCGCCGGTCTGCATGCCGCTGGGATTCTCCGGCACCGCCGACGGCGCCGCCGCCGCCATGCCCATGGCCAATCCTCCGTCATCCCACAGCGTCAGCCGAGGCCCCTCGGCGGCCGCAATGGCGGCACCGCCGAGCGACCAGCCCGACACCTTGGCCGCGCCATCGGCCGCTTGGGCGCTGCCGACGGCAACGGCCAGCAATACGGAAGCAATGAACAGCGATTTCATTTCGAATGCGATGCGAGGACTCAAACTGTCCAACTGATTAATATAACCCCTTCGCGGCGCAAAAGAAATGGGGCCTTTGCACTTTCAGGTCAAGCACGCAATTCGGGCAGGTCTTCGAAATGGTCCAATGCCTCCGGATTCGCCAGGGCCTCTTTGTTTTTCACCATCCGTCCATGCACCACGTCGCGTACCGCCAGCTCGACAATCTTGCCGGAACGGGTCCGCGGAATATCGGCCACCTGTATGACTTTGGCCGGCACATGGCGGGGCGTCGTGTTATCACGTATGCGTTTCTTGATCCGTTCGCCCAGGGCCTGGTCCAGCGTCAGGCCTTCCTTCAGCCGCACGAACAGAACGACGCGCACGTCGTGGTCCCAATCCTGGCCGATCACCAGGGCTTCCGCCACCTCTTCGATGCTTTCCACCTGACGGTAGATTTCCGCGGTGCCGATCCTGACACCGCCCGGATTCAAGGTGGCGTCCGAGCGCCCGAACACGATGATGCCGCCATGCTCGGTGAGCTCCACCCAGTCGCCATGGGTCCAGACTCCCGGATATTTGGCGAAATAGGCATTGCGGAACTTCTCGCCGGCGGGGTCATTCCAGAAGCCCAGAGGTATGGAGGGGAATGCCATGGTGCACACCAGTTCGCCCTTCTCGCCCTGGACCGGACGGCCGGACTCGTCGAACACCTCGACCTTCATTCCTAAGCCGCGGGTCTGGATCTCGCCACGCCACACCGGGCCGATGGGATTGCCCAGCATGAAACACGAAATGATGTCGGTGCCGCCCGAGATGGAGGACAGGCACACATTCGCCTTGATGTCGCGGTAGACATAGTCGAAGCCCTCGGGCGCCAGCACCGAACCGGTCGAGGCAATGGTCCGAAGTTTTTCCAGACGGTGCGTCACTGCCGGCTTCAGGCCGACTTTGGCGATGGTATCCAGCCATTTTGCCGAGGTGCCGAGGAAAGTCATGCCCTCGGCATCGGCATAGTCGAAAACGATGGAACCCTGGCCCACGGTCGGCGAGCCGTCGTAAAGCAGGAGCGTCGCGCCGGACGCCAGGCCAGACGCCAGCCAGTTCCACATCATCCAGCCGCAGGTGGTGAAATAGAACATGCGATCGTCGGCATGGATGTCGCAATGCAGCTGGTGCTCCTTCAGATGCTGGAGGAGGGTGCCGCCGGCCCCGTGCACGATGCACTTCGGCACGCCCGTAGTGCCCGACGAGAACATGATGTAAAGCGGATGGTCGAAGGGCAGACGGGCGAAGCTGATATGCGCTCCACCGAAGGGCTCGATGAAATCAGCAAGGCGCACCGCCGCCGGAATGGCGGCCAAATCGGGGTGCTCGTCGATGTAGGAAACGACGACGACCCGCTCCACCGAAGGCATGCCGGCGGCGATTCCCCGCAGTTTTTCCAGGACGCTGTAAGGCTTGCCGTTGTACCAGTACCCGTCGGCGGAAAACAGCAGCTTGGGCTGGATCTGCCCGAAGCGGTCGAGCACCCCCTGCACGCCGAAATCGGGTGAGGCGGACGACCAGATGGCGCCGATGCTGGCCGCGGCCAGCATCGCGGCAATGGCCTCGGGCATGTTGGGCATGAACCCGGCAACGCGGTCGCCGGCCACCACGCCCATCGCTTTCATCGCCTCGACCAGGCGGGCCACCAGGGTGTAAAGCTGCCCGTGCGACAGCCGGCGCTTCACCTTGTCTTCGCCCCAGAAGACGATGGCATCGCCGTGGTCCTGGCGGCGCAGCAGGTTCTCGGCAAAATTCAGGCGGGCCTCCGGAAACCAGCGGGCGCCGGGCAACTTCGCGGAATGGTCCACCACCTCGTCGCCGGATACGCCGATGACGCCGGTGAAATCCCAGACCTCGCGCCAGAAACTCCGCGGATCGGTCACTGACCATTGCCACAGCGGCTGCATGCCGTCGAAATCTCGGCCATGGCGGCGGTTGACGCGGTCGATGAACGCCGTGACCAGAGCCTGATCGATCCGATCGAGGGACGGTTGCCAGAGCGGTGCCGACATCGCTGTTTCCTCCTTAGCCATTGTCCGGGGTCGTTCACATCCCCCTGATCTGCTTCCATTCCTGGGCCCGCTTGCGAACCTGCTGTTGCTGTTGCGCGCTCAGGCCGCGCGTCGTGTCGTCGCGATCGGCGACCGCCGTATCATCGCCCATCTCGACGGCAAGCTGCAGATACATGGCGGCGCGGACCATATCCTGCGGTACCGTCCTCCCCTGCTGGTAAAGGTGGCCGAGCGCATGCAGCGCGTCGGCTTGGCCCTGGTCGGCGGCCTGCTGCAACAGGGCGATGCCGGCCAGCGGATCGAACTCCGCCTGCAGACCGCGCAACTTGGCCATGCCCAAGGAATATTGGGCCGGGGCATAACCCTGGTCGGCAGCGGCTTTCAGCCACTCCATCGCTTCCATCGTGGCCGGCGAGGGGCGATGGCCGATACCTGCGGCCGGGTCTCCATCCATCAGCAGCAAGGCCAACATGTAACGCCCTTCCGGACTGCCGAGCTGCGCCGCCTTGCGGTACCACACGGCGGCGTCGCTCAGGTTTTTCGGCACACCCACGCCGAGTTCGTACAGCTTGCCCAGCGCCAGCTGGCTGTCGACATCGTTCTTGTCGGCGGCCGGACGGTACCAGCGTGCGGCCTGAGCCTCGTCCTTCGGCACGCCCTGGCCGGTGCGGTACATCTCGCCCAGCGCGAAGCTGGCCTGAAGATTGCCTTGCTGGGCAGCCTTGCGGTACCACTCGGCGGCGTCAGGCAGATTCTGCGCCGTCCCTTCGCCGTCTTCCGCCATCTGGCCAATTTCGTATTGCGCATCGGCCAAACCTTTGTCGGCCGCCTGGCGGATCCATTTGTAGGCTTGGCCGAGGTCGCGGGCGACACCCTTGCCGTCGCGATAGGCAACGCCAAGGTCGTACTGGGCCTGAGGGTCGCCGGCCTTGGCGGCGACAGTCATTTCTTTCACCGCGCGGACATATTCGCCGCGCGCCATGGATTGGGCGCCGGCAGTTTCCGCCAGCGGCGCAGTGAATGGAATCAAGCCGCAAGCCAACAACAAGGCGACCGGAAGAACGCGAAGAAACAGGAACATTTGGAGCTTCAGTCATTTCGCTGGATGAGCGCCGCGCATCTTCACACGGCGCCCCGCCCTTGTAAATCCGCGCTGGTGGGCCGATCCGTCCGGCCCTCGGCGCAGCGCGCCATTGGCGAGGGGATGGAGGATAGGTTAGCATGGACCACATGATCGCCCGCCATAGCACACCGCCGACCTTGAGCGATTTGGAAGACATCGCCACCGAGGAGCTGAGCCGCATTCCCGACGAGTTGCGGCGCCATGTCGGAGCGGTAGTTCTGCGCATCGAGGAATTCCCGGACGAGGAAACCGAGGAGGAAATGGACCTGGAAAGTCCGTTCGACATCCTCGGCCTGTACCGGGGTGTGGCAATGCCCCGCCGCTCGGTGCTGGACGTCCGCACCATGCCCGACATGATCTTCCTTTATCGCCGTCCGATCCTCGATTACTGGTGCGAGACCGGCCAGGACTTGAGAGCGGTGGTGCGCCACGTGCTGATCCACGAAATCGGCCATCATTTTGGCTTTTCCGACGAGGATATGGACCGCATCGAGGACGAATGACCGGCCGGTAGCAGGCAATCGACGAGGTCCGCGCACGGGCAGCCTCCCACGGCACGAAAGTGCGTGGTACTATTTTTCCGCCTAAGCAGCTGATACCGCTTTTCCGTTCGGAGCCATGAGCGCCAAAATTTCCCCGCAAGTGATCGGACCGCCCGACCCGCCGGCGGAGGGGATTCCCCGCGTGACCTTCGAACACTGGTTTTTCCACAAAGTGGATGACCTGCATTTCCAGCTGTCGGAACAGTCCGGCGAACCGGTGATGCTGGTGAAATATGCGAAGAACGATGTCTCCATGTCGTTCCGCGGGGTGAAGCGCGAATTCAAGATCACCGACGACAGTCCGGACGGCCGGATGCTCGACCAAGTGGCGAAGAGCCTGAAATTCGTCAAAGGTCTGCGCATCGGCGACCCGTTGCCCAGGGAGATCCTGACCCGCGAGGCCTCGTGGGACCTGAGCAACCGCCATCGGACCATCGCCCACCAGCGTGTCAGCGTCCAGTTGGTCAACTGGATGACCGGCGGTGACCAGGTCATCACCGAACCGGAAGAACTCCTGCAGCTGGCGGACGACCCACTGATCAAGAAACAGGTCAGCCGTGCTTTCGGCGAGGCGGCGATCAAGCTGGGCCTGGGCGTCGACCACAAGGAAGAAGTCGTGCAGCACGTGCAGACCTTGGCCAACGAACTGGCCTATATCGAGGCGTTGCGCGACCGTTTCCGCCGGGTCAGGACCATGGAGGAAAAGATTCAGACGCTGCGCCGCCTGTACGGCCGCGAACGCAGCGTCCTCCAGGTGGCCGACCAGGTGGCTCGTCTGGGCGAGCGGGCAGTATCCGAATTCAACGCCATGTTCCTTGAGATCGATGCGCAAACCGGCGAAATCCTGTCGGTGCTGCGCAACCTGAACAGCCAGATCGCCTATATCCGCGACAAGAGGGACGAGCTTTACGTCAAGCTGTCGGCCTGGGACGACATTCTGGCGCAATGGGACAATGTGGTCATGAAGGTCATACCGGGGAATCCCGAGCTGTTACGCCGCACCTATCATTTCCTTGCTCCCCGCTACATGATGGTCAAGGAATGGGTGCTGATGACCAAGCTGATCGGCGCCGAGCAGAAGAAACTGGGGCATGTGATGCGGTGGTGAGGCGCGTCATTCTAGCGGCGGCGGCTATTGCCGCCACACTGGCCGGCGGCGGCGCGGTCGATGCCAAGCCGCCCCTCGACTATCAGCCGCCACCCGCCGCCCCCCCCGCTTCCGGCAAGATAGAGGGCCCGGCCGACAGCCGTCTTGATGTCCATATCCCCGCCCCGTTCGTCGGTCCAGGCCCCTTTGAAAATCTGCCATCGATCGACGAAAACCGTTGGGTGGTCGTGGCGGTCCGCGACATCCCGTATTGGAAGGCCGGCAAGCTCGATCCCCTGCTGACCAATGCCTGCCGACTGGGCGATTTCGCCAGCCTGCCGCTCAACCCCATGGTGGTCCGGTTCACCGCCAAGGAAGGCCGCGGCCTGCTGCAGATCGTGCCGCCGACCCACCGGCATCTGCTGTTGGACAGGCGCCGGCTGGCTCTGCCGAGGCAAACCTATTATTTCCGCGATGCCGGGCTGCCCAGTTGCCAGGTTTGGGTGGATGCCAAGAGCCGGGTCCGGGCCCTTGACCCGCAGCGCGGCACCTCGCTTCCACCGGCGGATCCCAAGGCGCTCAGCAAGCGCAAGGCATTGATCGACAGCTGGCCGAAGGCCGCGCCGTAGTCGCTTATGTGCCGGCGGAGCCGCCGGCCGCCACGGCCTTGGGGTCGGCGTCGTCCTGGCATGCCGGCTCTTCCCGGGGGGGCGGGGCTGGCGGGGCGCGGCGGGGCAGCAGGGCGCGAAGATCCTTGGCCAGGGTCCGGCAGCTGCCGAGGATCCGCTCGAGCCGCCCGGGATCGACGGCCGGCCCGTCCTGCAGGAGCGCACCGGCACCGCTGCCCAGCTCGGTGAACAGGCCGGCCATGCGGGAGGCGACGTCGCCGCGCAAGCGGGACGGCAGATCTTCGACGATCTGCCTCATGCGGGTAGCGAATGCCGTCAGCTTGTCACCGTCCACCTCGTTCTGTCGGAACATCGTTCCGATGGTGTCGCTCAGCCAGCCGAACTGGACCGCATAACGCTCCAGCTTGTGCAGGTTCAGCTGCACCTTGGCCACCTCCATCTCGTCCTGCAGGGTGTTGAGGGGGAGCTTGTCGACACGCGCCTGCAAGGGGTTGGGCACCTCGATCAGGGGCACGGCCTCGTGGCCCGGACGTGGCTGCTTGCGGCGATCGGGGCCGGTGTAGTCCTGCGTCACGACGAACGGCTTGCGGCGAACGGTGAAGCTGCCGATGCGTTGCAGCACCGGCCCGGGGGCGACCGGCATCAGCAGCATGTCGTCCGGCCCGCAGTCGATGACCTTGCGGACATACGCGCCGTCGCCGGCGGCCAGCAGCATCATGACGATGGGAAAGCAATGGTGCCCGAGCTTGCCGTTGCGCATATCGGCGATGCTCTGGGCGATGAAAAAGCCGGCGATCTCCGTCGCCATGATGATCAGGTCGAACGACGATTCGGCGATCGCCTGCTGGAACGTCTCGTGGCTGAACGCCTCGGCGCATTTACCGAATCCGGCGTGCCGGAACGCGTCATGAAGGCCCTTGCGCACCATCGGATTTTCAATGGCCAGGAGGGTCTGCACGGCGCTGTAGTCGATCTTCCTCAACCGGCCTGGTCCTACGGTAATGCGACGACGGGGTAACATAGCAGAACTTTCGGCCGGGGACAGGAGCAACGGTCGGATTTCTTTTTTTGCTAGCGCGGCAAGGGGGCGAAAGGCGCCGGCGGCAGACCCATCTAACCACTTATCGTGCTTATCATCCGATCGCTTGCCCGGCATGGTGAGCGCGAGCGCATGGTGGCAGGAGGAGCGAAGCCAGATGGACCAGGCACGCCGCATCGTGATGTCGAGTCCGGACCACTACGAGGTTTGCTATTCCATCAATCCGTGGATGAAGCCCGACGAATGGGCGGCCGATCCGGCCATGGCCGGACAGCGGGCGCGGGCACAATGGGCGACGCTGGCCGACCGCCTGCGCCAACTCGGCCTGACCGTCGAGGTGGTGCCGGCCGTGCCAGGCCTGCCCGACATGGTTTTCCCCGCCAATGCCGGCATCGTGCTGAACGGCCGCGCCCTGCTGGCCCGCTTCCGTTGCCGCGAACGGCAGGGCGAAGAAGCCCGCTTCCTGGCCTTTTTCCTTGATTTGCAGCGCCGCGCCCTCGTGGACGAGGTGCGGCAGGTGCCGGAAGGCATATTCCAGGAAGGGGCCGGCGATTGCATCTGGGATGCCCGGCGCCAGTTGTTCTGGGTCGGCTACGGGCAGCGCTCGGTGGGCGAGTCGGTCGACCACATCGCCCTGTTCTTCGGCCAGCCGGTCCGCCGGCTCGCGCTGGTGACACCGCATTTCTACCATCTCGACACCTGTTTCTGCGTGCTGTCGGGCGGCGAAATCCTCTACTACCCGCCGGCCCTGTCGGCGGAATCGCAGGCGCTGGTGGCTGCCGAGGTGCCGGCCGAGCTGCGCATCGTCGCCACCGCCGAGGAAGCCGCCGCCTTCAGCCTGAACGCCGTCAACATCGGTCGCGATCTGGTCATGGCCGGTCCGCCGCCGCGCCTGAAGGCCATTCTGGAAGAGCGCGGCTACCGCTGCCACGGCGTGGACCTGTCGAGCTACATGCTGTCGGGCGGCGCCGCCTATTGCATGACCTTGCGTCTGGATCTGGCCAGCCGGCCCGCCCTGGACGACAACCTTCCCGAGGATCGGCAATGGCAGTTCGGCACCTGAGCGACGACGACTACCTGACCATCGAGCGGCAGCTCGGCGCCCACAACTACAAGCCGCTCGACGTGGTGCTGGCGCGCGGCCAGGGCGTCTGGGTGTGGGACACGGCCGGCAGGCGCTATCTTGACTGTCTGTCGGCCTATTCGGCGGTCAACCAGGGCCATTGCCATCCGCGCATCCGCGACGCCCTGGTCGAGCAGGCGCATCGCCTGACCCTGACCTCGCGGGCCTTCCACAACGACCAGCTGGCCCTTTTCTACGAGGAGGTTTGCGCGCTGACCCGCTCACACAAGGTGCTGCCGATGAACAGCGGGGCCGAGGCGGTGGAAAGCGCTATCAAGGCGGTGCGCAAATGGGGCTACGAGGTCAAGGGCGTGCCGCCCGGCCAGGCCGAGGTCATCGTCTGCGCCAACAATTTTCACGGCCGCACCATCGCCATCGTCGGCTTTTCCACCGACCCCACCGCCCGCCGGGGCTTCGGCCCCTTCGCCCCTGGCTTCGCCGCGGTTCCCTTCGGCGATGCCGAGGCGCTGGAGGCGGCCATCACCCCCAACACCGTGGCCTTCCTGGCTGAACCGATCCAGGGCGAAGCCGGGGTGATCATCCCGCCGCCGGGTTATCTGCGCCGGGTGCGGGACATCTGCACCGAACGGGGAGTCATGCTGATCCTCGACGAAATCCAAACCGGCCTTGGCCGCACCGGCAGGCTGCTGGCCGAAGAACATGAAGGCGTCGAGGCCGATCTCACCCTGATCGGCAAGGCATTGTCGGGCGGCTTCTATCCAATCTCGGCGGTACTGTCGAATTCCGAGGTGCTGGGTGTGCTCAAGCCCGGTGAGCACGGCAGCACGTTCGGCGGCAACCCGCTGGCCTGCGCGGTCGCCCGCACGGCGCTCAGAGTCCTGGTGGAAGAAGGGATGATCGCCAACGCCGCCGCCATGGGCGACTATTTCCTGGCGCAGCTGAAACGCCTGTCCAATCCGATGATCATGGAAGTCCGCGGCCGCGGCCTGATGATCGCCGTTGAATTCCACGAGCAGGCCGGCGGCGCCCGTCGGTATTGCGAAGCGCTGAAGGAACGCGGCCTGTTGTGCAAGGAAACGCACGAGCACACCATCCGCTTCGCTCCGCCGCTGGTGATCACGCGCGAGGAAATCGACTGGGCGATGGAGCGGATCGAAGCGGTGCTGACCCACTGACCCTCGCCCCTTGCGGAAGTGGGACAGAGCGCAGAGAGGGGGTGAGGGGGCTTTATCAAAGCGGCGCCCCTTCCTCCAGATTCCGGATCAGCACGGCCAGGAACCGCGCCGCTTCGCCACCGGCCACCGCACGATGGTCGAAGGTCAGCGAAACGGGCAGCAGGCGATGGATCTTGACTTCTCCGCCGACCGCCACCGGTTGGGCGACGATGCGGCCGGCGCCAACGATGGCCACCTGTGGCGGCACCACCACCATCTGGGCGTGACGCCCGCCGATCATGCCGAAATTGGACAGGGTGATGGTCTGGCCGCGCAGATGCTCCGGAGGAACGGTACGGTCATGCACATCCCGCTTCATTTCCGCCAGGCCGGTCCGCAGGTCGTCGGCCGAACGCCGGCCGACGTCGCGCAGCACCGGCACGAACAACCCGTCCGGAGTATCGGTGGCGATGCCGAGATCGACCCGGTCGTTCAGCCGGCGGGCCAGCTTGGCCCCATCGAAACTGGCGTTGAGCGAGGGTTCGGCGGCGCAGGCGGCGGCGATGGCGCAGGCCAGGCGGATGGTGACATCGCCATGGGCGTCGGCCCAGGCCTCGACATCGGCGACATCGGTGATGCTGGCCGGCACCACTTCGGAATGGGCGCGGGCCATGCGCGACGCCATGGTCCGCCGCACGCCGGACAGTTCCACCATGTTGGCCATGGCATCGAGGTCGCCGCCAGCGGCCGCGGCACGCTCGACATCGGTGTGCGTGATCAGGCCATGTTGCCCGCTGGGCGTTACCGTCGCCAGGTCAACTCCCAGCTTCTGGGCCAACGCTCGCACCGCCGGCGCCGCCCGTACGCCGGGAGCCACCGGATGGGCCGGATGAGCGGTGCGCCGGACGGCGGACGCCACAGGCGTCGCCGCGACGTCCAGCGAGCCGACTACGGATCCGGCGTCCTGCACCGGGCCTTCGTCGAACTCCACCAGCGCCACGCCCACCTCGACGCGGTCACCGGGTTTCGCCAGCAGCCGGGCGATCCGTCCCGACCGGGGTGCCGGCACATCGACCACCGCCTTGTCGGTTTCCACCGCCAGCAGCGGCTGGTCAGCCACCACCCGGTCGCCCTCGGATACATGCCAGGAAACGATTTCCGCCTCGGTCAGGCCTTCGCCGAGGTCAGGCAGGGTGAACAGGCTCATGCGTACTCCAGGGTGCGAAGAGCGGCGTCGATGACCCGCCGCGTACTGGGAATGAAGGCTTTCTCCAGCCGCAACAGCGGCATCACCGTGTCGTAGCCGGTCACCCGCTGCACGGGCGCCACCAGCGACATCAGGCCGCGCTCGGCAATGCGCGCGGCGATCTCGGCCCCCGGTGCGCCGGTCAGCGGTGCCTCGTGGACGATGACGCAGCGGCCGGTGCGCTCCACCGACGCCAGGATCGGCCCCATGTCGAGCGGCTTCAGACAGGCGACGTCGATCACCTCGGCCTCGACTCCGTCGGCGGCCAGGTCGTCGGCTGCCGCCATGGCCTCGACGACGCTGGCTCCCCAGGTGACCAGGGTGACGTCGGTTCCCTCCCGGATCACGAAGCTGGTGTCGAGCGACAGGGCGCGGCCGTCGTCCGCCACCTCTTCCTTGAGCGCCCGGTAAAGGCGCGGTGGCTCGAGGAAGACCACCGGATCGGGATCGCGGATGGCGGCCAGCAATAGGCCGTAAGCCTTGGCCGGCGACGACGGCACCACCACACGCAAGCCGGGAATATTGACGAAAAAAGCCTCGACGCTTTCCGAATGGTGTTCGGCGGCGCGAATGCCGCCGCCGTTGGGAGCGCGCAGCACCATCGGACAGGACAGCCGGCTGCGGGTGCGATTGCGCAGGCGGGCGGCATGATTGACCATCTGATCGATGGCCGGATAGATGAAGCCGGAGAACTGGATCTCGGCCACCGGCCGGAATCCCTGCGCCGCCAGGCCGACGGCCATGCCGGCGATGCTGGCCTCGGCCAGCGGCGTGTCGAATACCCGCTCGGGCCCGAAGCGGCCCAGCAGGCCGTCGGTGGCGCGAAAGACGCCGCCGTCGACGCCGACATCCTCGCCCAGCACCAGCACCGAGGGGTCGTCCTCCATGGCTCGCGCCAAGGCAAGATTGACCGCGCCGACAAGGGTGACTTCAGGCATGGAGCGCCTCCTCCTCGGCCAGGGTGTCGCGCTGGGCCTTGAGATCGGCCGGCAGGACGGCGAACAGATGGTCGAACATGTCCTGTGGCGCAGGCGGCGGCAAGGCCAGGTAGTCGGCCACTGCCTTTTCGATCTCGGCGGCCAGCGCCACCTGCATGGCTTCCTCGTCCTCCTTGGTCCATACGCCTTGCGCCGTCAGGTAGCGGCGCAGCCGTACCAGCGGCTCTTCCGCCCAATGGGTGCTGACGGTGGCGTCATCGCGGTAGCGGGTGGCGTCGTCCGAGGTGGTGTGGTCGCCCAACCGGTAGGTCACCGCTTCGATCAGCCGTGGCCCCCGCCCCGCCCGCGCCGCGGCCAACGCCTCGTCGACGGCATGGCGCACGGCGATCACATCGTTGCCGTCCACCTGCTCGCCCGGGATACCCGCGGCGATAGCCTTTTGCGCCAGAGTGGCGGCGGCGGTCTGCCGCTGGCGGGGAACCGAGATGGCCCACTGGTTGTTGGAGACGACGAACACCACCGGCAACTGCCACAGACCGGCCATGTTCATTGCCTCGTAGACGTCACCCTTGGAGGTGGCTCCGTCGCCGCCGATACAGACGACGGCTCGCGACTGGCGGCGCAGCTTGATCGCCAGGGCGACGCCGACGGCGTGGGGGAAATGGGTGCCGATGGGCACGCAGACGGGAAAATCCTCGGATGGTCCGGCGACTGAACCGCGTTCATCACCGCCCCAATAGGCCAGGATATCGACCAGGCCGACGCCACGCCAGAGCTGCGCGCCCTGGTCCCGGAAGGCCGGCACCAGGACATCGTCGGCGGCCATGGCCGAGGCCAGGCCGATGGTCACCGCCTCCTCGCCCAAGGCGGCGGCATAGGTGCCCAGCCGCCCGGTGCGCTGCAGCGCCACCGCCTTGGCGTCGAACATCCTGAGCCGGGTCATCGAGCGGTAGAGGGGGATCAGCGCCTTCGCCTCCGATGCGAAGGCCGGCAACGGCTGCACCACTTCACCCGATCGATCGAGGAAGCGGGTGAAGCCGATCTCGAAAGTCGCAACAGCCAAAGGCTCCTCCCGGAGTTGACCGACCGAGTGAGATTCAGAGTAATCCTCCCATCACCGGTCGGCAATGACACGAGTATGGCAGCCCGGCCCCATCGAATTGGGTACGGACCACCGTTTGAACTGCCAAGCAGCCAAATCGCCAAGACCCTTGCGCCTTGCGGAAATCGTGGCGATTTGGCGGTTCATGGTGACGCATCCATGGCTCAACCGCCGCTCGGGCCGGCACGGTCCAGCAGCGACGAATCGTCGGTGCGCACCGAATTGACCGCCGGGCTGACCGGATAGGTTTCCAACAATTCGGCCGGAAAGGGCCGCAGCAGGGCCAGCAGCTGTTCCGGCTCGGCCGGCTGGTCGCCCAGCCACAGCGCATAGTCGGCCTCCTCCAGGATGGCCGGCATGCGCTCATGGAGCAGGGCCAGCAGCTCGTTGGCCGGCACGGTGATGATGGTGAAACTGCGCAGCCACTGCCCTTCCGGAGTCTTCCAGTTCTCCCACAGCCCGGCGAACGCCAGCGGCCGGCCGTCGCGCCGGCGCACGGCGAAAGGCTGCTTCGGCTTTGTGCCACGGCGCCATTCATAGAACGCCGTCGCCGGCACCAGGCAGCGGCGGCGGCGGAATGCTTCGCGAAAGGCGGGGCGCTCGGTCAGCCCTTCCGCCCGGGCGTTGATCAGCATGGCGCCGATCCCCGTATCATTCGCCCAGTGTGGAATCAGCCCCCAGCGCAGCAGATCGAGGGAGTGCTCCCCGCTCTCCGGGTTGCGGCGGATCACCGGCACGTCCTGCGTCGGCGCGATGTTGTAGCGGGCCGGGATGTTGGGCAGCACATTGCTGGTGCGGAAAATCTGCCGCATCAGGTCGGGGGGCGTGTTGGAGGCGTAGCGTCCGCACATGGGATAGATATGGTCCCCGGGGATCAAAGAACACAGAGGAACACGAGGATAAGAAAAAACTGTGTTCATCCGTATCTGTCTGCGCTTATCCGCGATCCTCCAATCTTTGCCGTAGGACAGCTAGATCTTCGGGCGTATTGACGTTGAAGAACGGATCATCATCACCACCCGGCCACTCGACCCTCGCCAGACGATAACGGGCGGTCCAGGCGCCCACCTTGCGCAGATCCTCCTCCACCAGGGCTTGGCGCAGCGCGCCGGCCAGGCGAACCGGCCATAGGCCGAACACCGGATGGGTCATGCCACCTGACGCGGCGCAGGCGATATCGGCAGCTTCGGCCGCAGCCGCGGCGAGCAGCCGCTCCACCAGGTCGGCGGGAAACATGGGTGTGTCGGCGGCGAAGCTGGCCATCCAGGGAACGGCCGGCAGATTTCGGCCGACCCATTCGAGGCCGGCCAGGATGCCGGCCAGCGGACCGGCGAAGCCGCCGACGCTGTCCTCCACCACCGGCAGGCCGAAAGCGTCGAATCGGGCCGGATCACCATTGGCGCTCAGGATCAGCAAGGACACCTGCGGCACCGCCCGCTCGACCACCCGCTCAAGGATGGTTCGTCCGTCCACCGCCAGAAGCGCCTTGTCGCCACCGCCCATGCGGCGCGACAGCCCGCCGGCCAGGATGACTCCGGCGAGTTGCTGCTTCGTCCCGGTCCTCATGCGTTAGGCTGAAAACATCGGAACATTTGTTCACCATCCCAACCCGGCTATGCTGCGCGCAAGATTAAGCGGCTCGGCACTGGAAGGAAAGCTCATGAAAATCGGCGGCCGGCGTGTGCTGCTGTGCTCCTGCGAGGGGTCCATGCCCCTCGACCCTCGGCGCCTGGCCCAAGCCCTGGCGGCGGAGGAGGCTCCGCCCCTGCACCGCCATCTGTGTGGCGATGACCTGGGCGCGTTCCGTCAGGCTTTGGCCAAGGACGAACCGCTTCTCGTCTGCTGCGCCCAGGAGGCGCCGCTGTTCACCCGGCTGGCCGCCGAGACGGGGCGTCCGAAGCCCGATTTCGTCGACATCCGCGACCGCGCCGGCTGGTCCGACGAAGCCGGTCGCGCCTTACCGAAAATGGCCGCGCTGATCGCCGAAGCGTTGTTGCCGGCAACACCGGCGCCGACCCTGACCCTGTCCTCCGACGGTGTGATCCTGGTTTATGCCGGCGACGAGGTGGGACTGGAAGCGGCCGAACGGCTGGCCGGCGAATCGCGGACGGTCACCTGCCTGCTGGTACCGCCGGGGGAAAAGCTGCCGCCACCGCCGCTGCGCAATTTCGCCCTGTTCCGCGGGCGAGTGACTGAAGCGAAGGGACATCTGGGCGCCTTCGAGCTGGAGGTGAACAGTCTCACTGCGGCTGCCGCCTCGGCCCGCGGCGCGCTGGTGTTCGACCGGCCGGTGGAAAGCTCGAGCCTTTCCGCCGACGTTATCCTCGATCTGTCGGGCGGCGGCCCGCTGTTCCGCGAAGGCGGACGACGCGACGGCTATCTGCGGGCCGACCCGGCGGCCCCAGCCGCCGTCGAGCGAGCCGTCGGCGACAGCCGGAAGCTGGTCGGACGTTTCGACAAGCCACTTTACGTCACCGTCGAGGCGCCGCTTTGCGCTCATTCCCGCCATGACAAGGTGGGCTGCACCAAATGCCTGGATGCCTGCCCCACCTCGTCGATCCGCATCGCCGGCGACCATGTGGAGGTGGACGCCCACAGTTGCTCGGGGCATGGCGCCTGCGCCGCCGTCTGCCCGACCGGCGCCATCTCCTATGCCGTGCCGCCCGGCCATGCGCTGTTCGAACGCTTGCGCGTCCTGCTCGGCGCCTATCGCCGGGCCGGCGGCGCCAATCCGCAACTGCTGATTCACGATCCGCGGCGGGGCGCCGCCCTGGTCCAGGCGGTGGCCCGTCTCGACCGCGGCCTGCCGGCGGCAGTCATTCCCGTCGCGGTCAACGAGGTGACGGCCCTGGGCCTGGATTTTGTCTTGACCGCGCTCGCCCATGGGGCGGCACGCCTGTTCATCCTGACCGGACGGCGGGCGCCGGGCGAGGCGGAAGCCCTGGCCGATACCGTCCGCCAGGCCAGCGAGATCATGGCCGGCCTGGGTTACGCGGGCGAGCGGGTGGCCCTCGTGGATGAACAGGAACCGCTGGGTCTGGCCAAGGCCCTGCGCACGGCAGCGCCTCAGGCGGTGGAGCCGGCGGCGGCCTATCAGGTGCTGGGCCGGCGGGGCGAGACCTTCGCTTTGGCCCTGGGCCACCTGCATGCCCATGCCCCGGCGCCGGTCGAGGTCCTGCCGCTGACCACTGCCGCGCCGTTCGGCCGCGTGGCCCTGGATCAGGGCAAATGCACCCTGTGCCAAGCCTGCGTCGGGGCCTGCCCGACGGCGGCGCTGGGCGGCGACCAGAGCAAGCCGATGCTGTCCTTCCGTGAAGGATCCTGCGTGCAATGCGACCTGTGCCGCGTCATCTGCCCCGAGGACGCCATCGCCCTGGAACGGCGGCTGGTATTCGGCGAGGCGTGGCGCGACCGGCGGGTCCTGAAGCAGGAAGACGACTTCCCCTGCATCGTCTGCGGCAAGCCGGTCGGTCCCCGCTCGACGGTCGAACGCCTGCTCGAGCGATTGGCCGATCATCCCATGTTCCGCGAACCGGGAAAGATCGACGTCCTCAAGATGTGCGAGAACTGCCGCGTGCTGGTGCAGTTGGGACCTGGCGGGCACCCGAAGGGTTAACCATCGTCAAGGCAGGCGGTGCCAGAACCACCTATGAACAGATTTCAAACCAATGCGGAGTCGATGATGCCGCAAAATGAGAACCCGGAGCTGAGCTCTCCCGCCTGCTGGGCGCATGAAGCCGACGACGCCTATATGGGCTATGCCAGCCGCGACGAACTCCTCGCCTTCCTGAACGAGCTTCTGGAAGCCGAACGGGCCGGATCGCGCGTCACCCTCCGCACCGCCGCCGAGGTCTCCGACGCCGGGACGAAGGCGCTGATCGAGGCCGTCCAGCGCGACGAGGCCCACTGGTGCGGTGTGTTGATGAAAGCGATCCAGACACTGAACGGAGAGGCGTCGAAGCGTACCGGCGCCTTCTACGAGAAGGCGATGGCTATCCCCGGCCTCCCTGAGCGGCTGGCCTTCCTCAACCGGGGCCAGGGCTGGGTGGTGCGCAAGCTGCGCGAGATGCTGCCCAGGATCCGCGACGACCGGATCCATCACGAACTGGCGGAGATGCTGGCCGCGCACGAGCGCAACATCGCGCTGGTCGAAGGGCGGTCCGTCTAACCCTGATCCGCGCACCACGTCCTTGCCGGTGTCGGCCGTCAGCCCAGCGTCACATGGTCGGCCACCGGACTGCTGAGGAGTTGACCCAACACTTGGCCCTGGGCCGCCGGAATCTCATGCAGCAGACCGCCTGCCGCCGGGACGCTTGCCTGATAGCCTCCAGGCAGTGCGCCCTGCGCCCCGGCCACCGCCCCGGCCGGGACGTTCAAGCCGTGGATCTCCACCAGGCGATTGCCGAGGGGCTGGAGCAGGTTGAGAACGGTCTGGGCCGGAGGATTGGCGTTGAAGTTGAAAGTCTCGTGATAGGCGATGTTGCCGCTGGCGTCCGCTGTCGGGAAGATGTCGCCCGGTTGGCTGCCGACCGATTCGACGGCAAGCTGCGGATTCGTAGTCAGGTTCAACAGCACCATGCCGGCCACGGCTTCCGCCTCGGCGGTATTGATGTAGCCGTCGTGGTCGGTATCGTTGGCCAGGGTCGGCGCAGCGGACGGTTGCCCGGACAGGAAACCGTGGAGGTGCATGGGATGGACCTGGTTGGGCACCAGACCGCTGGCGTCGACGCTTACGGTCAGCGTCCCGTCCTGCTGGACGAGAAGGGCGACGCCGCTGGCCCCGGAGTTGTTGGCCGGCGCCAAGGTGGCTTCATAGTAGTGGACAGCGCTGTTGGCGAGGTTGGGCGAAGCCGGTGCCGATGCTCCGAACGGGGGCGTGGTGGACGAAGAGGGCGAAGAAGACGATGAAGGCGGTGTCGTACCTGCCGATGTCGCGCTCGACGCCGTAGCTGTGGGCGTCGCGCTCGACGCCGTGGACGTGCCGCCAGTTTCCGGCATGCCGTGGCCCGGCGAGTCCGGTCCCGGTGCATAATCATTCCCCACGGTGTTCAAGCTTCCGTGAGTGCCTATTTCCGCCATGATGTGCCTCCGCAATTCACACTGTTTGCAAGCACAACATGGGCCGGACGCCTGGCGTTCCTGCCTCTTTCCCAATCGTCGGCGGCTGCCCGTCCGATTGCTGGCGGCAACCTGGGCCGCCTGTCACCTGTCCCAAGCCGCAAGAGCCCCCGGAAGCGTGCTCCGGGGGCATCGGTCAGCGAAGGACTGTCAGTAACCGCCCTTGCGCTTTGTCTCCGGCAGGCCTGCGATTTTCCCGCCCTGCTTCGATGGCTGCTTGGGGAAAAGGTCATAGAGGTCCTTGGTCGTGGCGCTGCCCCACTTCTCCGCCATAGCCTTGGCCATGTGGCGCTCGTTGGGCTGGTTGCCGTTGTTCTCGAAAAACTCTTCGCGAAGGTAATTGATCAGATCCCAATGCCTTGGGGTAAGCTCGGAAATACCGTCTGCACTGGCCATTTCCTTGGCAATTTCCTCGGTCCAATCGGCCGCATTGACGAGAAAGCCCTTCGCATCCTTCTCGATGTTATCATATCCCATTGTTGCAGCTCCTAGTTGTAGATCGGCAGCGATCATACGTATGCCGGCATCCTAATATAAAGGCCCGGGCGGGATTTTCCATACGAACATTACAAGCGTTCTAATTCGCGTTTCCGCGCCATGCGTTAGAATGTTGCGCGCATTCCTGCCCACAGATTGAACGGCGCGGCGGGGGTGAGGAAACGGTCGGCGGCGGGATAGCCGAATTCCGAACCGTCGCTGTAGATGCCCGCTGTTGCGTATCTGGAATTGAGCAGATTATTCGCCCGGACATAAGCCGTGGCATAGCTGGTCAGCCGATAGTCGGTCTCGGCGTTGAAGACCGCGAAGGGCGCCGTCTTCGCCTGCAGATTGGCTTCGTCGCCTTGCAGAAAGACCCCGCTCTGCGCCACCATGTCGCCGCCCACCGTCCAGCGCGAGGTCACGTCGTAGCTGGCGCCCGCCTTGAACGAGTGCATGGGAATCCCCGGCATGACGCTGCCCGGCCGCACGTAGATATTGCCGCTGGCATCGGCGCCCGGATTGGACGGGTTGTTGATGGCGAAGGGGCTCTCGAAGGTCGCGCGGACCAGGGAATAGCCGGCGAACCAACTGAAGGCGCCCATCCGGCCATCTAAGTTGGTTTCCAGCCCGAACCGCTGGGTATAGCCGGCGTTCTGGAAGAAGCCCGAGGTCAGCTGCGCCGGCGCGCTGACGAAGATGATGTCGTTCTGGTTGTTGGAGAAGAACCCGGCGGCGGACCAGTTGACCACGTCCTTGTCCTTGCCCTTGTCACCCAGCTGGACCCGGCCGCGGGCGCCGGCTTCGATGCTGCGCGACACCACCTGCTTGAGCGGCGGGTCGCCGGCAAAGGCGTTGGGCACCGTGCACGGCAGGTCGGGATTGGCGCATTCCAGCTCGGCGGGTGTCGGCACCCGGTTGGCCTCGCTGTAATTGGTGAACGCCGTGACCGCGGGACTGACTTTCCAGGCCAGGCCGGCCGAAGGATTGACGCGGAAATAGGCGTGGTCGCCGTTGAGCGCCGTGCCGTTCTGGTCGAGAAGCCTGATTTCGGCGGCGTTGTAGCGGCCGGCCAGGGTCAGGCTCAGGCTCTTGGTCAGCGACAGGGTGTCGGTGGCGTAAAGGCCGCCATAGATGTTGTCGGCCCGCAGGCTGGTGTAGTTGTTGGCACCGCCCAGGGTATAGCCGGTGGGAACGACGATGCGTTGGGCGTTGAAGCTGCCGGTGACGGTCGAGGAGGTGTAGGCGGTGCGCCCCGCATCCAGGCTGACGCCGGCGACGACGGTGTTGTCTTTGCTGAACAGCGTGCTCTGGTGGGAGAGTTGCGCCGAAGCGCCGGCACTGTCGGTCTGGGTCAGCACGTCGTTGATCTGGCCGATGGGGCTGGCGGGCGTGGGAATAGGGGCGCCGGAAAGACTGAATAGCTGGGCGCCGGTATCGTCGCACAGGAGCCCGCTCAGCCCGCCGCCGCAATCGCCGAATTGGCTGGTGTTGCCATTCGTCACGGCGGTGCGCAGATGGCGGAAATAGGCATTGCCCTGCACCGCGGTCGACTCGTCGAAATCGTGGGAGCCGCGCAGATCGGCCGCGGCGACGCTGTTGCGCTGGTTGTCCGGGGTGGTGAACGGCGATGACCACGAGGCATCGAGGATTTGCGTCGGCGTGGCACCGTTATTGCCGAGATAGGAGGCGGCCAGAGTGATGCCGAGGCCGATCTCGGTCGAGTCGCCGCGCCAATCGAAGTCGCTGTAGCTTTGCAGCATGCGAGCTGGCGAGTAGAGCCGCCAGCCGTCGTCGTTGAGCGCCTGCGCACCGGTGTAGAAACCGAAATCGCCGACTTGGCCGCCCACCTCGGCAAGCGCCTTGGCCCGGCCGAAGGTGCCGCCGGCCAGCTCGGCCGAGCCACCCTGAGTATTGAAGCCGTTCTTCATGTCCAGCGAGATGGAGCCACCCAGGGCGTTCAGTCCGAACACCGGATTGGAACCCGGCAGCAGCTGCATCTTGTTGATGGCGAACGAAGGGATCGTGTCCCAGTTGACGACGTCGCCGAAGGCTTCGTTGACCCGCATGCCGCCCTGGTAGATGGCCAGTCCTTGCGGCTGGCCCAGCACCGGCGAGGCGGTGAAGCCGCGGAATGACAGGCTGGGCATCAGTTCGTTGCCCTGATAGTCGGCGGTCGACACCGAACTGAGCCGACGCTCCAGCACGTCGCCGATGCCGAACGGTTCGCCCTGCGTCATCTCGGGCGCCGAGAAGGTCTGCACGTCCGACGGCACCTTGTCCTTCTCGATCCCGGTGCCCAGCACGGGGGAGACGCCGATCACCTCCATCGGCGGAACCTGGTAGACCGTCTGGTCCTCGGCAACGGCCAGGTTCGGCAGCAGGCCGATCGTCGCACCGGCGACGGCCAAGACCCCTACGCCACGCATCCCGATCGCCCCCATCTTCGGCCATTCCCCCGACATTCGCGGCAAACTGCTGAAATTACGGTAGGTACGGCGGCAATGAAGGTCAAAACAATAGGTTACATCTTGCCATAAGGTATTAGACCTGTGGGTGGCGCGCGCTTCCCGCTATGCCCTTGGTACGCATCTGGGGAGTAAAACGAGCGGAGAATCCCCGATGGATCTGCTCGGCGGCTCGGGGATAACATTTCAAACCTTCGGCGAAACCTTCGAGATGGATCTTGTGTCCCAGACGCAATCAATGCCCTCCGACCGGCCCATCGAGCGCTCGCCGGATAGAGTCGGGCTCGCAGGATCGCCCGAATCCGCACTGAACAGACTGGGAGAATTTCGCGACCGCGGATTGGAGGAGGCGTTCTCGACCTCGATCCAAGACAGCTCGCGAGCCCTTGGGCGCTTCAGCATCCTGGCCACCTCGCTGACCAGCCTGGCCTTCGCGCCGTTGGACCTGATCACACTACACGGCCAACAGCTGGCCTTCTTTCTCGGCTGCCGCGCCGTCGTCGCCGTCATTTGCGTCGCAACGCTGGTGATCATGGCGCGGGCGGCGGAGCTGGGTCGGGCCATCAGGACCACCCATATCGGCCTCTATGCTTTCTTTACCGTGAATGCCCTGGTGTTCAACCACCCGGGTCTGCAGCATCAGGGGCATTCCATCTTCCCGCTGATCGCCATCGGCCTTTGGCTTGGAACGCCGGGGCGGCTGGGAGCGGTTGCCGGACTCAGCCTTTACGGGTCGGGCATCAGCCTGCTGTTGTGGAGCAGGACCGGCGACTACCCTCCTGAGGCGGTGGACGTCGGCGTCAACCTGATCGACATCGTGGCTGCCTACCTTGTCGGCCTGGTCATCCGCATGCAAAGCGGGAGATTGCGCCGCGAGCATTTCCTCCGCCTGCTACGCGAGCGGGAGGCCAAGCGGGAATTGGCCGCGGCGAAGGAGGCCGCGGAGGCGGGTACGCGCGCCAAGAGCGAGTTCCTCGCCATCATGAGCCACGAGATCCGCACGCCGATGAACGGCATCCTGGGCATGACCCGGTTGGCACTCGACGGTCCGCTTGACGATGAACAGCGGGAAAACGTCGATGTCATCCGCCTGTCCGCCGAGGCCCTGCTGACCCTGTTGGATGACATCCTGGACTTTTCCAAGCTGGAAGCCGGCAAGCTGGATACCGAGCGGGTCCCGTTCGATGCACGCCAGGTCGTGGCCGAGGTGGTCATCCTGATGCGCTCGCGGGCGGCGGAAAAATCCCTGTCCCTCGACGCCGAGGTCGACCCGGCGATTCCCGCGTGGTTGGCGGGCGACCCCGGCCGCCTGCGGCAGATCCTGCTCAATCTGGTGGGCAATGCGGTCAAGTTCACGGAAAAGGGCGGCGTAGCGGTCACGGCCACGGCTGTTCCCGGCGGGCGGATCCATTTCGCGGTGAGCGATACCGGAATCGGCATCGACGCCGCATCGGTGGACAAGCTGTTCAGCGCCTTTACCCAGGTGGATGGCTCCATCAGCCGGCGTTTCGGCGGGACCGGCCTGGGCCTGGCCATCTCGCGGCGGCTGGTCGACGCGCTGGGCGGCACCATCGGCGTCGACAGCGAGCCTGGAAAGGGTTCGACGTTCTGGTTCGAACTGCCGCTGGGCGAAACCGCCGCCCCGCCGGCAGCGGCACAAGAACCAGCGATCGGCGACATCCCGCCGCTCCGCATCCTGTTGGCCGAGGACAACCCGGTCAATCAGATGGTGGCGGTGAAGCTGCTGAGCCGCCACGGCCATCAGGTGGAAGTGGCGGCCGATGGCCTGAAGGTGGTGGAAGCGGTGGAGCGCGACGACTATGATCTGGTCCTGATGGACATGCACATGCCGGAACTGGACGGCCTTACGGCCACCACCCGCATCCGCGCCCTGCCGGGCGCCAAGTCCAAGATCCCTATCGTGGCGATGACCGCCAATACCATGAACGAGGATCGTGAGCGCTGCCTGGCCGCCGGCATGGACGATTACCTGCCCAAGCCGGTGGACGTGCCAAAGCTGATGACCGTCCTGGCGCGTTTGGCTGCGGTAAGAACATGACCGAAATTTGGCGCACACGGCGAGATTTGCACTCACAACCTCGGCCTTCGGAGGATTATGGTCGATCCGTAACGCCGTGAAAAACCAAGGTGTTTCGCCAAGTTGAAAAAGCCAATTCGTGTTCCGTTCACCCCCCTTTCCGGGGTTTCGGGGGATGTAAAGGGGATGTGGCGCGGCACCTGTTGCCGAGATGTTCGCTTGGCTCAGCGCCCGAACAATTCGCTGTGGGAGCCAAGTCGGACGAGTTGCATGATGTCGGCATCTGGCTTGCGGTAGATCAGCAGCAAGTCGGGCTTGATGTGGCATTCCCGGTGATCGATCCAGTCGCCGGTCAACGCATGGTCTCGATGCCGAGGCGGCAACGGTTCGTCGGCTGCCAGAAGTTCCAAGAGCGGTGGCAAAGTCGCGTCGATGTCTCGATGCCTGGATTGCGCTTTGACACGCTTGAAGTCCCGCCGGAAGACGGTCGTGGGTTCAATCCTCCGCGCGGTTCAGGTCGGCCATCAAGTCCGAGACGGTATCGAAAGACGGCAGGTCGCCGCGCCGCGCCTCTTCCATGGCGGCGACGGTTTCGGCGTTCGGACGCAGGTCGAACGGCAAGGTGTGTTCGCGCGCCACCTTCGTCAGCAGAATGCGGATGGCATCGGACACAGACATGCCCATGCCGGCCAGGACGGCGGCCGCTTCCGCCTTGGTGGCCGCGTCAATCCGTGCCCTGACAATGGAATCGGTTCTCATAGGATCTGCCCTCTGTGTAGCCACATTGTAGCCACGTACAGCCGGGGTAGCAATCGCCCTTTCGGGGGCAGGAAAACAGTCGCTTTTTCTGCCCGCCTTTCTGGCCGATGCCGCCGCAGGGTGCCCGGAAACTGTCGCCTTCGGGCTGGTCCCAGCGAGCTTCTACAAGCTCATCCGTAACCGCTTCACGGTCCCCTACCGGGAAAGAAGACCGTGAGCACTATGTAAGATATGGAGGCGACCTGAGACCGGAACAGCTTCGTAACCGCGGTGCGACGAACGTGTTACACCGCCCTTTTTTATCCTGCATATTTTCGTGATATCTGAGGGGGGCTGCCAGCAGGGTGGCCCTTGCCAGATGGGGGTGCGGTCGGCCTATCCATTCTTCCCGCCCATCGAGCCATTACCTGCACGGGTAACTGCTGGTCGTCGCCTTTACTATAGGAGCGGGGAAGGGGCACCCTTCATGAGCGGTATAGGTCTGACGCTCGAATGAGGTAGCAACACCAAGGGAATGGCGGGAAACTGCGGAGTCTTCGAAGAAAATGGCGCACCCGGCGAGATTCGAACTCACGACCTCTGCCTTCGGAGGGCAATATAGCGGCTATAAATACCGCCGTCAAATCAATAAAATCAACATATTGGCGTCTCAGTGTGTCGCTACATATCGCAGTTTGTCGCTCGGCACTGTGCCAAAATTGTGCCACGGCACAGGCTCTCGGCGCAACGTTTTGCGACACCATGAGGCGTGACACTCTGCCCTGGTGGGCAGATATCACGCTTGAAACGCAGGGATAAAATAGGTCTTGACAGAATCGCATTTCGCCATGCAGCTTGGATGTGTGGCGTGCGATGAGGCCGCCGCAGCGTTATTTTGAGCCCGGTTGCCGCCGTTTTTTTGGCGGATGGCTCGCTCCGAGACTCGGAGTCTGTCCATGCAACCGGACGCTCTTCTTAGTTCTTCCCTCGCCGCTGACGACTACAAACTCCTTTCCTACGACGCCGCTGCCGCGTACCTGGATATCACGCCGGTGGCCCTGCGCAATAAGGTCTACCGTGGCGAGGGACCGGTTCCGACCGTCATCAAGCGGCGGACCTTCTTCGCCCTCTGCGACCTTCGGGAATACGTCCAGCGCCATCGTCGCCCGTCGGCGGCGACGGTCAGGCCAGTGCTGGCCGAAACCTCTCTCGCCGAACTCATGGTGCCGCAGAAGCGGCGCCGGGGCCGTCCGACCATCGCCGAGACGATGGCGCGCTCGGGCGGGGAGGGCTGAGCCATGTCGACCAAACGTCCCACCGCTGCCGACGATGCCTACCGGGTTCTCTCCTCTCTCATTTCCGCTCTCGATCACGCGGCCTATGCCTATGACCGGGACAAGAACTGGGAATCCGAACACCTGTTGTTCATTGCCGGACTGAACGCGGATGAGATTGAACGGTCTTACCGTCGCACCATTCGGAAACGCCATTACCTCATCTCCGGTCCATGCACTCTTCGTGACTGGGTGCGGTTGCCCGAGAACCTTGACCTCGGTCGCAAGCTGGTCACAGAACACAGGGCACGGAAAGCCCAGCGGGAAAACGGGGATGCCGCATGATGCGCCGCCCCTCCATGATCGCTTTGCAGATGGCGGGCGAACCGGGAGGGGCGGCACCGCCGCCTATCCCCCTTTGGCAGGACTATCTTTCCTTGGCCGCCCTGCTGACGTCGCCGCCGCCCGAACTGCGCTTCGTCATCCCCGGTCTGCTCAGCGGGGCGCTGGGTCTGCTGGTCAGCGCGGGCGGCCAGGGCAAGAGCATGTTGGCCCTGGAGATCGCCGCCAGCATCGCCGTGGGCCGGGACGTGTTCGGTGTCCTCGGCGAGAACCCGCCCTCCGGTCGGGTGATCATCGTCGCCGCGGAGGATCCCGCGGACATCCTGGCTCATCGGCTGCATGCCCTCGTCAAGTCACTGACCCCCGAGGAGCGGGCGCAGTTCGTCGACCGCGTGCGCATCAAATCCGTCCTCGGCCAAGGCTGGAATCTGGGAACATGGAGCGGTCAGGCGTTTGTGCCGTCTGTCGGCCTGTCCGTCCTGGCTTCGGAGATCGAGGCGTGGCAGCCGTCCTTGATGGTCGTCGACACCTTCAATAGGACCCTCGCGGGCATGAGCGAAAATGACAATGCGATTGTGGGCGCCATCGCCTCGGAGATCGAACGCATCATCGCGCCGACGAGGACGGCGGCTCTGGTCCTGCACCATGTCAACAAAGGGGCCGCCCTGGCCGGGCAGGGGGACGTCCAGCAGGCGACCCGGGGCGCGTCCGCCCTCACGGACAATGCCAGGCTCCAAATCAACTTGGTCGGCATGTCCGCAGACGAAGCGGACGCTCGAGGCGTCCTCGCCGAGGACCGGCGGCAGTGGGTGCGGATGGTCTGGGCCAAGTCCAACTATTCCCCGCCGCGTGGGGACCAGTGGCTGCGGCGCCTGCCGGGCGGCGTTCTCGGCGCGGACGATCCACCGGAGGCGATGGTGTCGGCACCGAAGGAACGGAAGGGCGGCCCCCGCCGCCGTAAGGTCGGAGGGGACGAAGTCGATGCCCGCATCCCCTGGTAAGATACGCACCAGCCATGCCCGCCTTGATCCGGTCACGCCGCAGGTCGGGTTGTTCCGCGCCCTGGCGGACCGCGCTCCATCCACGTCGACGGACAGCGTCCGCGTCGTCATGGAACGCGCCGGAGTTGTCCACGAGTACCGTTCCGCCAGCCCTCTGGGGCCGGTGGAGTGGCGGACGCTGCTGGTCATCTGCGCCCTGGCCGGGCTGGACGGGGATCCCGTCGCCACGCCTGACGACAGCGCGGTGGTCGGCGCCACCATCCCGGAGGGGCGCGCGTCCACCGCTCCCTCGCTGCGCGTCCGCACCACCGTCTATGCGCTGCTCCGCGAACTGGGAGTCCAGGACAGCGGACGCACACGTCGACGCCTGGTCGAGTCCCTCAAGCGGCTGGCCTGTATCCGGCTGTTCCTGTCGATGGGAAGCCGGACGTTGTCGGCGGCGAACCTGCTGTCGTTCGCCGTGGATGAACGGACCGGCGAACTGATGATCGGCCTGTCGCCGCAGGTGGCGGCGCCCATCCTGGGCGAGGTGCGGCAATACACCGCCGTCTCCCTCGAGGAGGTGCGGACGCTGTCCAGCCCCGCCGCCGTCATCCTCCATGCCGCGCTGTCCGCCAGGCTGAATCCCGGCGAGACATGCCGCTATGCCGTGGACACGATCGGCGATCTCGTCTACGGCGTCACCACGGACGCGGCGACCCGCCGCAAGCGGCGGGGACGGGTTCGCGCCGCCGTCGCCGAGCTGGGAAGCCTGCCCGCCTGGCAAACCCATGTCGAGAACGGGATGGTGAGCGTCCACCGGCTGCGGACGTGCTACCCGTCACGGGATGCCGTGGAACCCGTCACGCCGAACCGTGCGACCCGTCACAGGCGAAACGCGGCAATCCCAGAGGCGGCGCGGCGTTCACACGATTCGCCGCATTCATCTTATTAGATTCCAATAGATCCAAGGGCCGTCCGCCCAGATCGGACGGTCGGCCCCCTCGTCCCTTCGGGACAAGGCACCCGCCCTGCCCCTGCCGGGTCAGGGGAGAAAATCTTGTCGGCGGGCCTGGAAGGCGCGTACAGCCCCGGCGCGGCGGCGGGATGATGCTTCCGTCGTCCTGACCGTCGGCGGGCCTGTAGACCGCCTTCCTGTCGATTGGCGGGCCGTTCGGCTCTGTGTCGGCCGGGCGATTTCTCCCCTGCCCCGGGCAGGGGCAGGGCGGGTGCCATCCCGGCGGGGAGACTCTTGTCGCTTGCAAGGCGCCGCGCTTACGTCGGGGAGGAGGCGCCCCATGACGACCTATCGCTCACCGCTTTCTTCAGAACAAATCGCCTGCCTGGCGGAACTGGTTGACGCCGGACAGGGCGTTGCTGCCGAACTGTCCTGCGTCGACGTCGGCGCCGTGATGGGCCTGGTGATCCGCCGCCGCGAGCGGCGCCGTGTCGCCGCCCTGCTGGCCCAGGCCGAGCTCGCCGACGACGGCGCGGCGCGCGACCGGCTGGCCGCCCGCGAGCGGGACCGGCGGAAACGGCTGTCCCTCGGCTTGGCGGCCCTGGCTCCGCCCGACGAGATCGTGGTGGACATCCTGTGTTCGCCGGAATGGCAGATCGTGGTGACGCTGCTGTCCGCCATGGTCAGCCTGCCCATGGCGGTGGCGTCCGGCCGGGAACCCGTCTGGTCCCAGGTTCCGCTGGGCGCCATGGCGGGCTACGCCGCCCGACCGCAGGCACAGGCACGGACGTTGGTCCAGTACCTGCGCCAGAAGGTCATGGGCGACCCGGTATGTGCCCGGGGCATGGTCGTCGGCCGGTCCCTGCCCGCCACGGAGTGCCACCCGCACGCGTCACGCCTGCGTCCGCCGCTGCGGGCATGGGCGAACGGACTCGGCCGCCTGGAGGCGGTGCAGTGGCTGGACTTCGAGCGGGCGCTCCGGCATTTCGACGCCATCGGGGGTGCCGGGCTGCGGACGATGGCCCTGTACGGGCGGACGATGGACAGGCTGGGCCTGCCCGTCGACGGCCTCCACGCGGGAATACCCCTGGAACTACCTCAGGGAGCGGCGCCGCTCACCGAAGGCGAGGCGCTGGCCGTCGGACTGGAACCGGAGTTCAGGCCGATGGTGACTTTGGAAAATGGGGCGGCGAAAATTCAACGGCTGGAGCCGTCTCGGAATGGCCGCTACTGACCCACCTGCCTTTCCTTCGCCGCGTCAGGATCAAAAGCCTCTCGTGATTTGGCACAAGAACGGCCTAATAGCAAAACGCTTTTTCAGTCAATAGATACCCCCCCGGCTCATACGAGATGAATGCTTGTCCTTGAAATTTCTGCCCTGTGGTAACGCCTACTTGTTGGAACATACCTGAATTCGGCAGTTTTACGTCGTCTTTCGTGTATCCGCTTACAAATATCGACAATGTATTGCAGTTCTTTAGCGCCTGATAGGTCAGTTTCACGCTCAGAACACCTGGCATACTGCTTTGTTCTAGGCTAAGCGCCATAACGGATATTAGTTTTGACGCGTCCTCTGTCATTTTTAGACTGACGTTGTCTCCAGCTACAGCATTGTTGGTTCCGGCAATAATGGCAGCCGTAGCTATTATCGACAATACGAACGACATCTTGATATGCTTTAGTAAAGCAACCATTTACATCTCTCCTAAACAGGCAGAAGCATTATAATTTTTTCAGGCGTTGCGCCGCAACAAAGCATGTCCGGTAAGGGAAGTGTCGATTTGCCACTCTTCATCGCAATTCCTTTCAGGATTCGGAAGCGTCCCGTTCAAACCGATCTGAGGAGGCGAGAATTTCGGCGTGATGGCTTGCTGTCGCGGGCCTAACAGCCTCGATTAACCGCATCTTCAAGCAGAGGTCGGCAATTTCGACATCCGACTGATGTCAAGGATGATGATGATGGGAACAAAGAAGATGCTGAACAAACCAATGAAGGCTGCCTGGAGGAGCCGCAGATAGAAGGCTTCTGTGTTTGTTACCACGGTTGTGGCGCCCGGTACCTGCCAAACTGCGCTGGCGCCGTTTCGTCCCATCACCAAGCCATAGCCTAGCAACAAAATAATCAGGTAAAGGGCCGAATTGCCTGAAGGATCGAAAAACCGCGCGACTATGAAAAGGACAACCAGCAGCGCGTAATATATCGAATTCTTGATAATTCTCTTTTTGTAGAATTCCCGTGCATCGATTAGTGCCGCTTGATGCTCTGCCGCCATTTGTTCAGCGCACACCGGGCAAATCGGAGGATTGGAGGCTTGCGCGCATTCCTGACAAAGTGCACGCCCGCAGCCGTTAGCGCATTGGGCAACAGCAACCACATTCGAATGGGTAAAGCAGTTCATTTCTTTTCCCTTGATTACAAGCGACGTCTCACCGCCAACGCGGCTCAAATTTAGCTTAGCCTGAGGGAGAGAGCTACGCGAAATCGAAAATTTGGATAGACATTCGCTTTTCCGGAGTCGAGGAAAACGGTTCAGATTGATTTACACGTGCCCCGTCTTTGCAACGATTCCTCTGGACGATCTCTTGAACATGTCGTAGGCGGCCCGTCAGGGCGCTGCATCCCGTGAGACCCGAAGCAGCATGAGGTAACTTCTGCGGGGGACGTGCCAGGCTCAGCGCGGCATCCGGTAGCCCGGACGTGTCCCGGGCGGCAACGGGGTGGCGCGGATCACCTCGGCGGCCTTGATGACGGTCTTGGCGATGTAGCTCTCCGGGTCTCGGTGGCCGCGCTTGACCAGGTCGAGTGACGCCTCCAGGAGGGCAGCGCGCACCTCGTCCTCGCTGAAGCCTCGGCGCAGCAGGCTCAGGGCGGCGGCGAAGTCGCGGCCGGAACCGGACTGGTCGGTGCCGCCGGTCCGCGAGCGGACGGACGCCGCGATGTGCGCTGGATCGTCGGACCGGCGATAGTTCGGCATCTGGGAAGGGACACGATTCTTGGGCGCCCGCCGTTTGGCTCGTTCCGCCCAATCCAGTCGCTCCCGCGCTTCGGCGAGAACGTCCTCGGCGGACGGGGCGACGTCTTTGGACGCGGCGCGCAGCATCGCCCAGGGTTGACGTCCATTGGCCTGTTTGCGGGCGGGCTTCTGGTTGGTGAATCCAGCCAGCCGTCCGTAATGCCGCCAATCCGTACTGGCTGGATCGCCGCCGTAGCGGTCGGCAAGGACGCGGGCCGCGGCGGTGACTTCATCCCGATCGAGGGGGACGTCGCCTAGGCGAACCCACCCATGGTAGCGTCCGGGCGAAGACTCGATCCGGACGGCGAAGGGCAGGCCGTCCGCCTCCATCCGCGCAACCTGTTCCGCGTCCAGGTCGTCGACGAAGGCGAAGGGCGCCGCCATGCCGTCCGCAGGTGGCGCCGGACGGACGAAGATGTCGTAACCCATGGCGTTCATCCGCTTCAGCCAGGCGATTGTCTTGGGAGCCTCGATCTGATCCGCCGTCCATCGGCGGATACGTTCCACACTCAAAGGGGAACCCTTCGGCGGCATGGGCTGCACTTCGAAGCCGTCGACGTCGAAGGCCGCGAGCTGTGCCCGCACCTGCTCAAGCGTCCGGTCGGTCTGCGGTGAGGGCCGTCCGCTGAGGGTGGCTAGACGCCGGACGGCGGGGGCGATGGGGATGGGGTTGGACATCCTGTCCTCCTTCTGTGTTGAACCTGTCCGGGCGGCCTGCTCGACCTCCCATGTGGCGTGGACGTCGGCGGGAGGATCCCAGTCGACCACCGGTACGCCCTGGCGCTGCGCTTCCAGCCATGCCAGCGCCTTGAAATCGTCGCTGCCGGTCAGGCGAACTGCCGTCCAGCCCTTGGCCTTCGCCTCGGCAATGACCAGGCGCGCGGTGGCAGGGGTGGTCCGGTCGGTGGTGATGCGGTCGCCGTGGTCCTCGACCTGGGCGCCGTCGACAAGGCGGACGATCCGGCGTCCGGTGTCGACAAAGCGCAGCGCGGCGACAAGGTCGGCAGGAAGGGTGTTGTCGTAGATCGAGGACCACAGGCGGGCCTTGAACGCCTGCGGGTCTACAGCAGCCGCGCCCGCCACGCCAACCACACCACCGCCGCCACGGTGATCGCCATCGTCGCCAGGGCGGGCGGCCAAGGGGAAGGCTGCCGCCGGATGTCCTCGAGGAACGTCGACAGGTGGGAAAGCTGCTCGTCCAGCCGGACGGAAGACTGCCGGGCGCGGTCGGCTGCCGTCTGCGCCGCCGCCGTCGCCGCCCGCATGTCCTCGGCGCTGCGCTTGGCGTGGGACGCTGTCCTTTCGGCGATCATGGTCATCGTCCGGCGCGTTTCCTCGGTCAGGGCGGCGATGGACTCGGCCAGGGGCAGGAACCGGCGGGCGAGATCCTCGACGCTGCGCGTCTGCGTTGCCGTCAAGGTCCGGATCTGGCTGTCGACGGTTTTCCCCATCTCCCGGAGGTGCCGCATCTGCTGCGCCAAAGGTGCCAGGCGTTGCGCGTGCGCCTGCGCGGTGGAGCGCCGCAAGGTCTCGATCCGGCTCATAGCTCAACCCCTGTTTCTTCATGTTGCCCAGTGTGAAACCGCGCCCCAACGCGGCGGCGGTCACCGGCCTGCCGTCCAGGCTGTAGGCGAAGCCGTTCAGCTTGCCGGTGGACGCGACATTCGGATGGACGACGACTCCAGCGGCCTCCAGACGGGCCAGGAACTCCGACACCGTGGAGCCCCCCTCAAGGGCGGCCTGGACGAGATCGCGCAACTGCTCCACGACGGGAGCGGCGCCGCGTTCGGCCAGGGCGATCTCCGCCTGCCCAGGGGCTTTGCGATGGGTGACGGCGCGGGACGGCTCGAGAAGATGGGACACCTCGACCCGCTGCAAGCCGACGTCCCGTTCGATGTTCCGGATCACCGCTTCGGACCGGCGGAAGTCCTGGGCGTCGTCGACGACACCGCCGTCCGCGCGGACGCGGCTGGCGGCGATGTGGATATGGTCGCCATGGCTGACGAGGACGTAGGCGTCGAACCCCATCCCCTCGGCCCAGTGCTGGCCGATGATACGCCAGTCCTCATCGCTGAGCGGACGCTCGTCCTCGGGGACGCGCAAGCTCATGTGGACGATGTGGACCCCCAGTCGCGGACGCAGCCGGTGCAACGCCTCGAACTCGTCCGCCAGGTCGCGGACGGTTTGTCCGGCCATGGTGCCGCCGATGATGTCCGCCCGGGGGCGGGCGTCACCGTTATGGTCCCGGCGCCCAAGGAGGTAGGCGCACAGGCCCCGGGGATTGCGGCCCTTGATCAGCTTGCCGATCATCTTTCCCCGCCCTCCAGGGGAGCGCCTGGTGTCCCGATCAGCGATGCCCGCAACGCCACGACGTGCCGCTGGATGTCCTCAAGGACCGGCAGGAGGTCGACACCGACGCTCCGCCCCTGGTGTGCCAGGTGAACCAGTTGGTTGAGATTTCCCAGCGTCGACGCCAGTACCCGCCAAGCCTCGGCGTTCACCGACGGAACCTGCCGGGCGACACGGGGCTCAAGTCCGAAGGCGGCGGCGCGCAGATATTCGGCGAGGCCGCCCCGTCCGGCGAGATCCTCCAGATGAGCGCGCTCGGCGTCACTGAGCCGGACGCCCACCTGCCGGACACGGGGAGCCGGTGATCGTGGACGTCCGTTTGCCATGTGCCCCCCTTTTCCATCCCTGGATGGCAAGCCCGACATGCGACCGAAGGAAGCGTGTCGGCGTTTTCGCGTCGCGAAAACATGGCTTGCTCCTCTCGAAGGATGGATCGCCTTCATGCAAGAAACCAGGATCTGGAATTCCGGCGTCGGCCCACCTATAATCAGCTCATGAGCGACCCGACCAACCGCACCATTGCCGAAATGCTGGCTGACCTCGACGCAAGCGAGGCCGAGCTTGCAGTTGGCGACGTGGTTCCGGGGGAAACGATCCTTGCGAATATCCAGGCGGCGATCGACCGCCTTGAGGCGAAGCGGGCAACCGACCAGCACCGCAAGGTTGCGCCCGGCAGGTGATTCCCTATTCCCGCCGTGCGGCGCTGCACATTACCGCACTTCTCGACCATTACTCGGAACTCGACCGGCCGGAGGCAATGCGCAACCTGCTTGCCGCGATGCGTGAGGCGTCGGCCATGATCGAGGAAGATCCCTCGGCCGGACTTCCCGCGCCGCGCCCCTATCCGGCGCTCGCCCGGCCGGGACGGTTATGGGTGAAGGCCGGGCGGTATTGGATCGGCTATCGGCGACGGCCGAGCCTCGGCATTGTCGCCGTCTTCTACGACGCCGCCGACATTCCGGGCCGGATCGAATAGCAAGGTCCGCGGCCTTTCCGCCCTATGACCGTTTGCGACCGCTCGGAACTTGGGCCAGCTTCGCCCCCAGGTGGCTTCCCCGCGCGTTGTAATAACGCTTCAAGGATTTCGGATCCCGCCAATCGCCCTGGGCCATGACGTCGACCATCTCCCACCCGGCCTCGACGAGACGGCTGGCGAGTTCATGACGGCTGTCATGGAGCCGAAAGAAGGGCACACCGGCGCGGGCGCGCGCCCGCTTAAACGACTGGGTGATCGCTTCCCTCGAGGTCGGGAACACACGCCCGTCGATGGACTTGGGCAATGCCTCAAGGACTTCAATGGCCCGAGGGGTCAACCCGACCTCGACGGTCCGAATCTCGTCCGGCTTGCGGCTGTTCTTGACGTCACGCAAAACCACCTTGGCGCCGGGGAGGTCGACATCGTCCCAACGCAGGGTATGGAGATTTTTCCGCCGCGCTCCGATTTGCACCGCCAGCTCGACATAGGGGGCAAGCCATGGGTTGCGGGACTTCCGGCACTCTACCAGCAACGTCTCCCATTGCTCGTCGGTAAGCCGCACGTCGCGCTCGTCCTGAACGGTTGGGCGGGCAACCAGATTCCTATCCGCCAGGGGATTCTCGGCCAGTTTGTAGGTCTTCACCGCGAAGTCGAGAATCTTCTTCAGCAGGGTCATTTCCCGCTTCACGGTCCCCGCCGAAATCGTCTTCAGCGGTTTCGGAGGGGCTTTCGGCTTTGCCGCGTTCTTTCGGGGCGTGCCGTCCTGCCGTGTCCGCCCTTTCGGGGCGGGCGGCTCGGGCTTGTAGGGCGATCCACGGCTGACCGTATCCGTCAGCCGCCGGTCCCGCCATGCCTCGAAATGCTCATGGGTGAGATTGGCGAGAGCGTGTTCGCACAGATCCCGTTCCTCGCGGAGAAAACGGAGGAGCCTGGATTCCTCTGCCGAGGCGGACAAGTCAGAACGACGCTTCCGGGTGACGTCCTTGACGTATCGCTGGATGGCTTGGCCCAGAGTGGTCCGCTCGCTGGCGCGGCGATCGACGTAGACCTTCTTGTCCATCTCGGCTTCGATGGCCCTGGCCCATTTTGTGGCCTCATCCTCCGTGCGCCATGTCTCGGTAAGCGGCGGATATCCTTTTCGCCGAATTTGGACGTGCCACTGCCCCGGCCCTTTTTCCCGAATCGTTGCCATGCCTGCCTCCGTTGGCACAGTGTGCCAGAAACTGGCTGTGCCAAAATTGTGCCAAAAAACCGAAAGCAGGGGAATATGGAACGCCGGAAACGGCGGAAAGCTTGGCGCACCCGGCGAGATTCGAACTCACGACCTCTGCCTTCGGAGCAATTTAACCTGCCCTTCGACACTTTTCGATAGGTTTCGCTCCGATGCGCTATGCTACTGTAATCACTAAACAAATTGAAATTCCAGCTCGTCCGGCGTACTCTCGGACACGCTCCGACTTGCGTCCGGCTGCTTACGTGGTGCTTACGCGAGAATGGGAGTTTGGACGGGAGAATTCCCATGGCTAAGCTCACAAAGCGCCTCGTCGACGCTGCCGAGTCCCGCGAGAAAGACTACGTCATCTGGGATGATGAGCTACCAGGTTTCGGCCTGCGTGTCTTCGCTTCTGGCAAGCGCAGCTACGTCCTTCAATACCGGGCATTGGGCCGCTCGCGCCGCTACACGATCGGCTTGCATGGCGTCTGGACAGCCGAAAGCGCGAGGCAGGAGGCGAAGGTCCAGTTGGGTCGCGTAGCTCAAGGGGACAATCCCGCGGAGGAGCGCCAGCTCGACCACAAGGCCATCACCGTCAAAGAGCTCTGCACGCTCTACGTCAATGACCTCAACGGGGGGCTCATCCTGGGCAAGGGCGGGCGGCCCAAGAAGCCGACGACGGTCGGGACGGACATTGGGCGCATTGAGCGGCACATCATCCCGCTCCTGGGGACGCGCCGTGTGAAGAACTTGACCAAGGCCGACATCAACAAGGTCCTGAAGGACATCATGGCCGGCAAGACGCGAGTGTCGGTTAAGACGAAGAAGCTGCGCGGCAAGGCCATCGTCCGCGGGGGCGCCGGGACGGCGACGCGCACGGTCGGGCTTCTCGGCGGCATTCTCACCTACGCTGTCGAAGCCGGGATCATCGCGATCAATCCTGCCCATGGCCTTCGGAAGCCGAAGGACAACGTCCGCACCCGCCGGCTCACCGAAGCGGAGTACCGGACGCTGGGCGAGATGCTGCGCACAGCCGAGAAGGAGGAGAAGTACGCGACGACGGTGCAGATAATTCGTCAGATCGCCCTGACCGGCTGCCGCCGTAGCGAGATGATCGGCCTGATGTGGACCGAAGCGGATACCGACGGGAGCTGCCTGCGGCTGATCGACAGCAAGGAGGGCACCTCCGTCCGTCCCATCGGTCTGCCCGTCGTCGAGTTTCTCGAAGCGCTTCGGAAGGCAGCTTCCGGCACCTATGTCTTCCCAGGCTACGGCGCCGACAACGCGTTCGGCAGTTTCCCCAATCATTGGGAGCAGATCTTCAAAGCCTCGCCCCTCTCGGACGTCACGCCCCACGTCCTCCGGCATAGCTTCGCGAGCGTCGGCAACGATCTCGGCTTCACGGAGGTGACGATCGCGGCCTTGGTCGGCCATGCCAAGGGCTCCGTGACCAGCAAGTATATCCACACGCTCGACACCGCCCTCATCATGGCCGCCGACACCATCTCCGGCTACATTGAGGGGCTGCTCGACGGCAAAGAGTTCAAGCAGACTGCCTATGCGCTCGACCGCGACTCTAGGAAAGCTGCGCTCGCACGGTTCTTGCGAAAGGCCGCTGGTAACGATGAGGTGAAAGGCGGGGAGGAGCGGCGGCTGGCCGCGTAGCTTCCGACCACCGCCATCACTAGATGCAAAATTTGACGGGCCGCCGCGTTACGCTGGATAGCCTGCGGCACAGCTTCGCGTGCGGGCTAGCGATAGCAGAGGCTCGCCGTCACCCGCACCTGTGCGAAGACTGCCTCTCTGTTCGACGGCGAGGATCAGGAGGCGGCCACAAGGCAGGATGTAAGTCTGGCAGCGCGAAGATGCGGAACGGCCGCGCGTAGGTCTCTTCGATACCAGTGGCATCGAGCAGGTCGAGCGCTCGCGCCACGCTCATGCGACCGCTGGGTCCGCTGGCAAGGCTACAATGTTGTCGGCACCAAACCAGGTCGTGAGCCGCACCATCGCGTTCGGACTGAGTAGCTGCGTGAACAACAGGGCTAAGCGGATTTTTGGCCGGGAACATGCCACATAGAATAGATTGCGATTGTTCTCGAAGAATTCCGCCTTGTCTGCGGGTGGCCCAGCGTCGATCCATTCGAGCATCTGGCCGAAGTTGTATTTGTTCCAACCTCGGCCGACAATCACCAGTACGTTCTCAAACTCGGCGCCCTTGACGCCGTGTTTGGTGGCAAAGGGTGTATGCCCGTCGATGAAGTGGTCGAGAGCGACCAGCTCCGCGTAGGAGACAGCACGAAGCTTCCGAAGCTGGGTGACACGCCGGGACTCCCCTTCTGCGGGTTCGGGGCCGGCTTCGGCTAGGCGCTGCTCTGCTTCTTCCACCGCCTCGGGAAGACGCATGTGTGGCTGACCGGCAATGAAATCGACAACCTCGCCAATGGTGCCGGACGCGCGTAGCGCAATCAGTGTGGCCATTGCACCCGACCATGCAACCTTGTCAGCGTGCTTGCGGATCTTGGGTGTTCCCGTGCCAAAGCACTCGAACATTTCTCCGTAGCGCTTCGCCTCAAAAGCGGCGCAGGCCGGTTCCAAGTGATCCGTCAGAAACTTGATATGCGGATCGTCTTTCTTCAGCCAAGGATCGTTGAACTGACCATAGATTGGCGGAATGCTGGGATAGCCCTGCTCTCGCGCAAGGACACTGTGGCTGAGCATAAGGATTTTGGTTTTCTCGACCGCGAAATCCCAGCCCTCGGCCGTAAGTCGATGCTTGATATGTTCGAAATATGCCTTCGCCGCCTCAGCGCTCGTATCGCCCGTCCAGTGCCCGCCGCCTTGCCCAGTCCGCCTCGCACCCGGCCAGGCATTGGTATGAAACACACGCGCTTCACCCGGCTTCGCCGGATCGCGTACCATCTGGGGCAGCGCCGGACGCATGCGATTGAGTACCTGGACGATTGGATCAGTGGACCGAAAATTCGCGTGCTTATCGATCACTTCAAGCGCTGCATGCTCGACCAGACCACAGCCATCGCCATAGATCTTCTGCCAGTGATCCCCGAACAGACCGAGCTGCGGGCCTTGACCCGTGTCCAGGAACCACGCCTTGATGGCGTCGACGAAGCCGGCGTTAGTATCCTGATATTCGTCAATTAGAAGGATGGGATAACGAGCCGTCAGGACCGATCGAAACTTTGGGTAAGCAAGCGTTTCGATCATCAGCGCCAACACATCGTCATGCCGAAGCGTGACCTGGAGATCTCCAACGCTCGGGTATCCCAGCTCATAGTGGACGTGGCGATTGCCGATGCCGCCGACAGGCTCAAGACGCTCTGCCCAGCCATCGAGGTTGGGAACGAGCGCGCGTAATGTCGATTGGAAATCCTGCAGAATCGCCCAACAAAACCCGTGGATCGTCTCTGGGCGCACTGCCGGATGGGCCTGAATGCGCGCAATGATCTCGTCTTTGGCGACGTTAGTGTACGTGATGCAGCCGACCTGCTGGCCGCGACGAAGAAGGTCGGTCCCACGGCGATCGATCAGACGACGGAGGGCTTTGTCTAACGAGTAAGTCTTTCCAGCCCCAGCGCCCGCTTCCAAACGAAAGCTGCGCCCATCATCCAGACAAGCGTACATCCGTTCGAGGGCAACGCGCCCAGCGGCGTCGGCGGGGTTTTCCACTTCCTCAGCCATTCTAGCCAACCTCGGCGACATTCACCGCGACGCCGGCGGTGTCTGCGGCGATCTCGACAGCGATCGCCGGCGCCGGCTCTACTGGCGCTGGGTTGCCGCGCGCCAGCCACCGAAGGCCCTCGGCAATGTAACGCGGGACATTCCAGTCACTTTGCTCGATAGCGTGTTCCAAGGCGAAGGCGGACTTCTTCTGATCGCCGGCAAGCGTATAGGCCGCAATCGCTTGGTCGCCATCGGCAAGCGGGAAACGAGCGGGATTGGCGAGGATGAACGCATCCTCGAAGCTCCGGCCGCACGGGCCGCCATCAACTTCGGGAATCTGGAAGGCGACCCGGCGAAGACCAGACGTCTTATCCGGCTCAGCTTTCGCCAATAGCGCCGTCGGTGAAATATCGTTACCGAACCACGCTTTCAGACACCCATTGCTGGTGAAAACACCTTCCGCCACAGGCACCGCTACCCGCTTCCCGCTGTCGTTGGGCTTCACAGCGTCGATGTCGGTGATGATGAGCGTGCGCAACTCGAGGAAGGACAGGAGATCGAAAAAACGGTGTGCGTAGGCACCGCCGACCTCCATGATTGTGAGATATTGGCTCCCGAGCTGTGGCTGGCCGGCAGCGACTCCGTCGGTCTTCCGGATCATCGCCGGAAGCAGAATGCGTTCCGATGTTCCCTCCACAAGGACCGCCTTATCGGCGAAGAACAGGTCGCAGCGGGTTAGGGTCAGATATTGATGAAGGAACTCCCGGTCCGGTTCGGGCGCGCCTCCCATACCCTTGCGTAGATCTTTCACGACTGAACGGCGCATTCCGTCGCCGTCTGGCACCGAGAGGAAATAGCGCATGGATTCGAACCGCGCTTCGTTGGCCATGTGTGGAGAGTGGGTGCTGACGACGAACTGGACCGGCCAGGGCCTGTTCTCGTTGAGCTGGGCAACGAAGGCGCTGATGATCTGATCAAGCTGTCGAATGAAAACCTCCTGCATCTGCGGATGCAAGTGCGCTTCCGGTTCCTCGATGAAGATCAGATGCACGCCGGCCGATGCCGGCGTTGCTTGGTACTCACGAAAAAATCGTAGCAACTGGAGCAGCATGTAGACCAGATTACGCACGCCGAGGCCGTTGTAGGACTCGGGCAAGGTCATACCGTTGACGCCTACATAACGAACTTTGGTGTGGTCGTTCAGAAGCTTATCGACGTCGAAGCTGGTCTCAGTGACGAGGCCAGGATCGGCGAGGCCGGGATAGCCGAACAAGTCGAACGTCGGCAGAAGCGACGTGAGCTTCGCGTTGAAACCCGCGTGGAGATCGCCCTGGATTTGCTCAACGGCGGCCTTGAGTTGCTCGGCTGTCGTCCGTTTCTCAGGATCGACGGGATCGGTGAGAGCCGACTGAAAGAGCACCTCGACCACTTTGCCCAAAACGTCGCGTTCGCGGTGTGTGTCATCGTCGAGTCCCCTCTGGGCATTGATGAAGCCGCCTCGGATCAGCGCCGTGAGCGTCTTTGGCTCTAGGGACTTTCGGTTGGTTTGGTCGTTGGGATCGACCGCTTCTAATGATGCCGCGTAAGCGCCGGCCAAATGGCTACCCAGTACGCGAAACAGGTTTAGTCGGTTGGTCGCAGCGTCGTCACCGACTGCGATGTCCGCGAAGAGCGTGCCGGGGGCGGTTGCACGCGGACCAAAGGTCAGGATCAGCCGAGCGTCAGTACAGTTCGGGTCGAGATCAACGATGCAATCGCTCAGGGGACCAAGATCAGGAGAGTCGACATCATATGCGATGTCCACAACGACCTTAATGGATGGCAGCAGTGCAATCACGTCGGATGCAGATTGTCCCGCCCGAAAAGCCTCAAATGCGGTCCAGAAGCACTCATGACAACCCAGCGAAAAATCCTCGATCCTGAATGATGGAGATTTGTCACTCAGCAGCCTTCGGAACAATTCGGCGATTGAGGTCTTGCCGCTATTGTTTCGCCCAACGATCAACGTAGTGCGTTCTTCGAGGCCGATCGCGACATCTCGTAGAAGCCGGAAATTCTCGATCTCGACCCCTTTGATCCGCATCGAATTCCCCCTTCTTATTTGCTTGCGACGTTAGCTCGTGCGGTCACATCGGCACAATGCGCCATGAGCGCATCAAACGACTCGGCATCCTCCAACAGGAGCCCGTCCTCGACCATGCGGGCGTAGTCTTGTTCCAGGGCTGTCAGACCGTCGCCGGCGGGCACTAGACGCAAGCCGCCGCTGACCGCCGCCATGTAGTCGATTGGGCTTCGATGGGCCGCCTTCTCGGCAAAGAACATGCTCTTATGCCGAGCAACGGCCAAGCCGAGATCGCGATCGGCGATCGCGGCAGCAGCGATGCCGGCTTCATCGAGTCGCGCAACATCATGCCAGTGGCGCGCGAAGCGGTCGCCACGCAGCCGTTCCTGGAGGCAGAAGACGTGAATAGCTGTGGCCTTCTCCCAGAACGTCCGCTCCGCGTGCATCGTGCGCGGCCGGGCTGTCGGAAACACCACGCCTTCGACGAACTCGGCGGCATCGCAGACGACGTCGCGCAAGCTCGCCGGCTCCCCCGTGGAGCGGGCACCGAACTCCAGCATGACGATTGGGGCAACGTAGCCCGATCCGGTCGCTGTCGCTTCATAGTCGATGAACAGCTTCTCGCCTTCGATGCGAAGCGTCGCCGCCAGATGCTCAGCGGTGAGCGCGCTGGCGATGACGGGCTGAGCGGCGTTGGCGACCCATTCCGGCAACCGTCGACGAACCTCGCTCGACCAGCGCCTTTCCTCGCTCCGCGTCTTGGGCAGCGCCTCGCCCGAGGCGCCAACGAGATCGGGCGCGATCGCCCGGATGTCGTAGGTCAGGTCCACATCCTCGGAAAACCGTCGGATGACCTTGTAGGCCTTGGACAGCGACGTACCGCCCTTGAACACCAGATGCTCGCCAAGCGCCGACCCGTAGAGAGCGGCGAGCGCCCAAACCACCCAGACATCCTTCTCCAGGAGGTGCGCGGGCCGCCCCGAGCGATCGGCCGCCACGCCCAGGGCGTCGCGGCGATCTTGAGCCGAAAGGCGGAGGAAGGCGTCAGCCATAGGCGGCCTTCCCCAGGCTCTGCGCGAGCCAGGTCGGAAGCTGCGGCGCGGCCGCCACCAATTCGCCGAAGGCGGATGGAGGCATCTTTCGCTTCAGCGTCTCGAGCGCCGTTTCCGCCTTCTCAGGGCCGAGCCAAGCCAGGGCGCGCACCGCTTCGCCCGCCGGCCGGTTGCCCAAGGTCAGTTGCCAGCGCGGCGCATGCCGCAGCTCGACCACTTGCTTGCCAAGATTCATTATCCGGCTGCGACCCGAGGTCAGATAGACCGACCGGACGGGGACCTGGGTCGTCAAGCCAAGGGCATTCGCCGCCGCCGCTCCATTGGAGACGATGACCTCGCCCCGCTGGGCCGCGAGAGCCTCGACGGCCTGCTCGACCGATGGCGCCCGCACGCCGAATCGGCTCGCGATGGGGCGGAGATAGACGCCACGGCCGGCCCGAATGAGTTGGCCGCGCTCGGCAAGACGCGACAAAGCCTGGTCCACCGCGGCGCGATTTCCGAGGTGCAGCAAGCCCTTGGCGGAGATTGGCGCCCCTTCGGGCAACCCCTCAGCATGCGTCAGAATCTGTTCGCTCAGCCGTTGCATCGCAGCACTCCTGTCAGTAATATACGCAAGTTTCTGACAGTCTTCAAGGAACGCTCCGACGCCGTCCGCCGGACATGGGCCTCATCCCGTGAAGGCGGCAATCTCGCAGGCCCTCGCGGCCGACCGGCGAGACTGTGATGGTAGTCAAGGTGCGACCTTGCCAAGGGGGAGGTATTCGGTGATCGAGGGAGTTCGGGACCAAATCGACTTACGAGACTCGCTGTCGACCGCTTGCGGCCATAGCAACGAGTGGGGCGTATTCAGTAGGGTTTCGAACGAAAATTGATCGGCTGGGCGGGACGACGACATTGAGCAGTTTCTATGAGCGGCCCATTCTGAACTCGCCCTACCGCGCGCCGGAATTGCATCATCCGCTCGACCCGAACGGTCAGCCGCTGGAAGGGGAGCCGAAGCAAGGCCGCCGCCCGTCGCGCTTCATCGTCCCCGTTCCGGCCTCACGGAAGAAGGCGTCGGCCAATCAGGCCTCCCTGGACCTTGAGACCTACACCGAGAATGCGCTGATCAACGAGATACGCGGCTACATCGAGCGGTGGAGGAGCCTGCGCAATCCCGCCGATTGGGGCGTAACCGCCGTCTCACAGCGGCTTCTGGAGCATTGGCGCCACCACGAGTTTGTCGGCCCGCGCCCCTTCTTCTGCCAGGTCGAGGTCGTCGAGACGATCATCTGGCTGACCGAGGTCGCACCCAAGCGCACGACGACGAAGGGCCTTCTGGATCAGATCGCCAAGGCCAACGAGGAGGCCAATCCGGAACTCTTCCGCCTCGCGATGAAGATGGCGACCGGTAGCGGCAAGACGACCGTCATGGCGATGTTGATCGCTTGGCAGGCAGTGAACGCTGCCCGCAAGGAATCGAAGGACTTCTCCCGCGCCTTCCTAATCTTACTGAGTCACAAAACACAAAATACAGTATCAGCGTGGATTAATATCCGCAAATTGTGGTAAATGGAAGCCTCACTTTCCGGTGATGGGGGCGGAAATGGGTGCAGCATCCGACGAAGGCAATGACCGCCGATTTGCCGCATACGCGCAGGAATTGGCCGGTTCCTTTGGGCATGCCGACCGGGAAGAGCCGATGCGCGAGTACTGCTTGGGCCTGCTGATGCCGCTCGATCGGAAGAGTGTGGAACCGATGGCAGCCGTCTTGGCTCCGAGCGAGGCTGCGGCGAAACATCAGTCGATGCTGCACTTTGTCGGCAATGCGCCGTGGTCGGATGCGGCGGTGCTGGCCAAGGTGCGAGCGATGGTGTTGCCGCAGATCGAGCGGAGCGGTCCGATCGAAGCCTGGATCATCGACGACACTGGCTTTCCCAAGAAGGGGATACATTCTGTCGGGGTGGCTCGGCAATATTGCGGCCAGCTCGGCAAGCAGGACAATTGCCAGGTGGCGGTGTCGCTATCCATTGCCAACCATGCTGCAAGCCTGCCGATCGCCTATCAGCTCTACCTGCCTGAGGATTGGGCTGGCGACGTCGAGCGGCGGCGGAAGGCGAAGGTTCCAGACCATGTGACCTTCAAAACGAAACCGCAGATTGCCTTGGACCAGATCGAGGAGGCATTGGCCACCGGGGTGTCGAAGGGCGTTGTCCTGGCAGATGCCGGCTACGGCAACGACATGAAATTTCGTACAGGCGTCACCGCTCTCGGATTGACCTACGTCGCGGGTATCGGGCCTGCCACTACCGTGTGGGGACCCGGCACCGGCCCATTGCCTCCTCCCGAATATTCTGGCCGGGGGCAACCCGCCAGGCGACTTCGACGGGACGCGGAGTACCAGCCGCTTGCGGTCAAAGCCTTGGCCCAGAGCCTACAGCCCGAGGCCTGGCAGACTATCGCCTGGCGTGAGGCGACGTCTGACTGGCTGTCCTCGCGTTTCGCCAGGCTCCGCGTGCGCCCGGCACACCGCGACCATCTCCGAACGGAACCGTGGCCCGAAGAATGGCTGATCATTGAGTGGCCGGAAGATGAAGAGGAGCCAACGAAATACTGGCTCTCGACGCTGCCGGCGGATATCGCATTCAACGTTCTCGTCGATACGGCCAAACTGCGGTGGCGGATTGAACGTGACTACCAGGAACTCAAGCAAGAACTCGGGCTCGGTCACTATGAAGGTCGAGGTTGGCGAGGGTTCCATCACCACGCCACGCTCTGCATAGCGGCTTACGGCTTCCTCATCTCAGAGCGAAGCGCTTTTCCCCCCTCAGGATCTGCTTCCTCCACGCTCTTCCCGAAACCTGCCGTTCCCATTGGTTACAAACCCCGCGGATCCGCCAACAAGGCCGGAACGACATATTCCGAACTCGATCGCGACGACGCGCAAGAAACTCGTCGTCGCCGTCATCACCGAACTACCACGATGTCCATGCTGTAACCGGAGCATCGGCAATGGGCCATCTCTATGGAAATTCGCCGGTGTTTACATTTAATGACGCAGTAAGACTAGTGCCGCGTCACAGTGATTGTGCCTCTTTGGCCGCGCCCTCTGCAGCGGCCCTTCCAGGTCACGGCGCCTTCCGTCCACCAGATGGCCGGCGACGGCGAAAACCGCCAAGTCGCCAAGGGGTTCGGAGCGCGGCAGGCGGCATTCCGGTCTCCCGGCGCATGTCTTGAGGGGAAGGAGAAATGCCTGCGGCGCTCAAGCCGCCTTGGCGACTTGGCGGTTCCTCGGCCATCCTTCGTTCCTTCCCGATGCGGCAAAGGCATCCTTATCGGAAACGAGGGGCATCTTCAGGTCAAGGGGGAGCGGCCGAGCGGGAGGGGCTGATCGAGCGCAAGCCAGGCGCGCCTCGCAGCGTCATGCCCCGCATCGATCCCGAACACCTCCCTGTGTTTCGACGACGCAACCCGGATACCGACACCGCCATCAACTCGTCATTCCCGCGGAAGCGGGGATTCAGCCGGCGGTATGGGTTCCCGCCTTCGCGGGAACGACGAAGAAGGGGCCGCCACGTCCGTGCTCAGCCCGATCTCAACCTGTCAGAATCACTGTGGCACAACTGTAATGTTAGTCGCGGGCGGATGTCCGCTTCCAAGTGGTAGCGCAAGGGGGGCCGGGCGCGCAGCTTAGTCCGCGCCTTTGTGGCCGATGGCGCGGCGCAGGCGGCGTACGCCCAGGACCACCATTCCCAGCACCACCGGCAGGCCGAGCAAGGCCGCAAGGTCGCTGTCGACATGCAGGCCGGCAGCCTTCAGGCCTTTCGCCACATAGCCGATCAGCCCCAGCAGGTAATAGCTGATGGCGACCACCGACAGCCCCTCGACCGTCTCCTGCAAGCGAAGCTGCAGCTCAGCCCGGCGGTTCATTGATTTCAGCAGATCGCCGTTCTTCTCGCCCAGTGCAATGTCGACCCGGGTACGCAAAAGGGCGCCGGCGCGGCTGACCCGCCGCAGCAAGGCGGCATGGCGCTCGACCGTCGACTCGACGGTCTTCATCGCCGGACCCAACCGCCGATCCATGAACTCGCCGATGGTCTGCATGCCGGTGATGCGTTCTTCGCGCAGATCCTCGATGCGTTTGAGCACCAGTGCATAATAGGCCTTGGCCGCCGAGAAGCGGTAGCTATGTTCGGCCGCCCGATGCTCGGCCTGGGCTGCCAGGTCGGTCAGGCGTCCCAGCAGCGCCCGATCCTCGGCGTCGCCTGCCGGGCCCGCCATGGCAGCAACGATATCGGCCATTTCCCTGTCCATGCGGGTCAGATGCGGCCCAAGCTCCCGCACCAGGGGAAAAGCCCGCAGCGCCATGATCCGGTAGGTCTCGATTTCCAGCAGCCGCTGGAGCAGCCGTCCGGCCTGGTTGGCGGTCAACCCCTGGTCGTAGACCAGAATGCGGCCGAAGCCATCGCCATGAATATGGAAGTCGGTGAAAGCCTCGGCGGCGCCGCTGGCCGCCCGGATGCCGATCACCGGATGGCCGGTGAAAATGGTCGCCATTTCCTCGGCCGACCGCCGCACCGCATCCAGAGCGGCATGCACGGCGACCAGCACCTTGCCGGGCAGCGCGGCCAGCCAGTCGGGCGGCGCCAGGTCGCTGGCGTTGCCGGAAAACGGCGTGTCGAACGGCCCACGGCGATAAAACGTGTAGGTGGAAAACTCGGTATGCCGCTCCCAGCGCAGGCGGAAATCGCCGAAATCGGCGGAAAAAAAGATAGCGCCCGAGGCTGGCGGGTCGATTCCGCAGCGCCGACACAGGGCCTCGACATGGGCGCGATCCGCGCCATAGGCGCTTTCCCCGGTTGCCACAGCCAGGTGGCTTGCCCTGACGGGCGGGCGCAACGCCTCGTAGGGGCGGGCATGAACTTCGTCAGCCAGTTGGCGGCGCAGGGGGTGCTCGACGAGGCGGAAGGATTCGCCGAGCGTAGCGGTGGGTGGCATCCGTTCGGACATTGCCTACATATCCATGTAAAGCCTGTCCTTACTATCCAATGAATCTCCGGCCCTTGCCAAGGCGTTTGCCTGGGCCGAAGATCATTAGCCAGGATGTACCCGCAGGAGTTCGCATGCCCCACAGCGCCACTACCGAGGATCTGTTTTTCCAGCGGACCGGCCTCGATCGCGACCGTGTCAACCGCATCATCGGCGACGCCCTGAACGGCGCCGATGACGGCGAGTTGTTCCTGGAATACCGCCAGTCGGAAAGCGTCAGCCTGGACGACGGCCGGATCAAGGCGGCCAGCTTCGACACGACGCAGGGCTTTGGCCTTCGGGCGGTGTCGGGCGAAGCCACCGGCTATGCCCATGCCAGCGAGCTGTCGGAAGATGCGCTGCTGCGTGCCGGCGATACCGTGCGCGCCGTGCGCAGTGGTCATACCGGACGGCTGGCCGTCGGCCCCGTGGGCACGAACCGGTCCCTCTACACCGATCTCAACCCTCTGGCCCTGACCCCATTTGCCGCGAAGGTCGGACTCCTGGAAGCCATGGACGCCTACGCGCGCGGCCGCGACCCACGAGTCCGCCAAGTAATGGCATCACTGCTGGGCTCATGGCAGGCGGTGCGCATCGTGCGCGCCGACGGCAGCCACGCGTCGGACATCCGGCCTCTGGTCCGTCTCAACATCTCGGTGATGGTGGCCGATGGCGACCGCATGGAAACCGGGAGCCACGGCATCGGCGGGCGGGTCACCTACGACGGCCTGCTGGAAGCCGATCATTGGCGGGCCGCGGTGGACGAGGCTCTGCGCCAGGCGGTGGTCAATCTTGACTCGGTCGCCGCGCCGGCCGGCGACATGACCGTGGTGCTGGGGCCGGGATGGCCCGGCGTGCTGCTGCACGAAGCCATCGGACATGGCCTTGAAGGAGATTTCAACCGCAAGAAGACCTCGGCTTTTTCCGGGATGATCGGCCAACGGGTGGCGGCCAACGGGGTCACCGTGGTCGATGACGGCACCATGCAGGACCGGCGGGGCTCCATCTCCATCGACGACGAGGGAACCACCTCGTCACGCACAGTGCTGATCGAGGACGGCATCCTGAAAGGATACATGTTCGATCGCCTCAACGCGCGTCTGATGGAGACCCGGTCGACCGGCAACGGCCGCCGCCAGTCCTTCGCCAGCCAGCCGCTGCCCCGCATGACCAACACTTTCATGCTGGCCGGCACCACGCCCGCCGAAGAGATCATCGCGTCGGTAAAAAAAGGCCTCTACGCGGTGAACTTCGGTGGCGGCCAGGTGGACATCACCAGCGGCAAGTTCGTCTTCTCGGCCACCGAAGCCTATCTGATCGAGAACGGCAAACTCGGCCTGGCGGTCAAAGGAGCCACCCTGATCGGCAATGGCCCCGACGTGTTGACTCGCGTGTCGATGGTGGGCGACGATCTCAAGCTCGACACCGGTGTCGGCACCTGCGGCAAGGATGGGCAGGGGGTCCCGGTCGGCGTCGGTCAGCCGACCTTGCGGATCGACGGCCTGACGGTCGGCGGTACTTCAGTCTGAGGAGTGCAACCGGCGCCAGGTGGCGCCCTCGAAGGTGATGAAGGCGTCGATCATGCGACGGTAGATGGTTTCCATCAGGTCGGGATCGGCGTCTTGCTCCGCGGCATAGCCGCGCACCTTGGCGACGATCGCCTCGATCCGCGCGGGCACCACGACATCGCCTTCGGTCGCCTTGAAACGGGCGGCCTGCGCGACGAAAGTGGCTCGCTCGGCCAGCAGCCCGATGATCATCGCGTCGAGGCGGTCGATGTTGCCGCGCACCTCGTCAAGGCTTCGGCAGAACGTCGCCGGCCCGCTCAATAGCAGTACTCCCGGAACACTTCGTCGACATTGCCGCCCCATCGGCCGTGATAGTCGGCCAGCAGTTCGTCCGCCGGCGTGCGGCCCGCCTGGGCGATGCCCTCCAGGGTTTCGAGATAGATCGCCTCGTCACGGCCATAGCGGTCAAGCCGAGCCCGGCGCCTCAGTCCCTCGCGGGCGATGCCCAGGGCCCGCTGCGCCAATTCGCGCACCGTCGCCCCGCGGAACGTTGCGCGCAGCCCTTCCCTCGGCACCGCGGCGCGCAGGCCGACATGTTCCTCGATGGTCCAGGTCTTGACCATGTCCCACGCCGCGTCGAGGGCCGCGCTGTCATAGAACAGCCCCACCCAGAACGCCGGCAAGGCGCACAACCGCCGCCACGGCCCGCCGTCCGCCCCGCGCACTTCCAGATACCGCTTGAGACGAACCTCGGGGAAGATGGTGGTCAGATGGTCGGTCCAGTCGCCAATGGTCGGCCGCTCGCCCGGCAGGGCATCCAGCTTGCCCGCCATGAACTGGCGGAACGACGATCCGGCGACGTCGATGTAGCGGCCATTCCGGTAAACGAAATACATGGGGACGTCGAGCGCATAGTCGACATAGCGCTCGAAGCTCATGCCGTCTTCGAAGACGAAGGGCAGGATACCGGTGCGGTCCGGATCCGTATCGGTCCAGATATGGCTGCGATAGGAGAGATAACCGCAGGGTTTCCCTTCGACGAAGGGAGAATTGGCCCACAGCGCCGTGGCCACCGGCTGCAAGGCCAGGCCGATACGGAATTTTTTCACCATGTCGGCTTCTGTGGCGAAGTCGAGGTTTGCCTGCACCGTGCAGGTTCTGGCCATCATGTCGAGGCCGAGGCTGCCCCGGATCGGCATATAGCGGCGCATGATGGCATAGCGCCCCTTGGGCATCCAGGGGATGTCTTCGAGCCGCCATTTGGGGTTGAAGCCCAACCCGAGGAAAGCGATGTTGAGCTTGGCACCGACCCGCTTCACCTGGGTCAAGTGCTCGTCCACTTCACGGCAGGTCTGGTGCACGGTCTCCACCGGCGCACCCGACAGCTCGACCTGCCCACCCGGCTCAAGGGTGATGTGCGCCCCATCCTTGGACAGGGCGATGAGGTTGCCGGCCTCTTCCACCGGCTCCCAGCCGAATTCCTGCAGTCCTTCCAGCACGGCGCGGATGCCGCGGTCGCCTTCATAGGGAAGCGGCCGCAGGTCGTCCCAGCGGAAGGCGAATTTCTCATGTTCGGTACCGACGCGCCATTGCTCGACCGGCTTGCAGCCGGCGGCCAGATATTCGACCAGTTGGGCTTTGCTGACGACGGGCTCACCGCTCGGTTGGGCTGGGGCGGACATCGAATCACCGGTTCATGTGGTTGATCGTTCGGCCGGCTGCCGCCAGTCCCCGCATAGGGCCTGGAAACAGGCCAAGGCGGAGATCACGGCGGTATCGGCGCGCAGAATGCGCGGGCCCAATCCGACGGGCTTAGCAAACGCCAGAGAATGGAATGCGTCAAGTTCGGATTTGGCAAAGCCGCCTTCGGGCCCCACCAGCACCGCCGCCGGCCCCACGGCCTCTCTCGCCAGAACCTCGGCGATCGGCTGCCCGCCACCACTCTCGTCCAGCAGGAACAGGCGGCGGCCGGCCGGCCATTCGGCCAGCACGTGGTCAAGCGGCCGGCTTGGCCGGACTTCAGGAACCGTCAGGCGTTCGCTCTGCTCCGCCGCCTCGGTGGCGATGGCCCGCAGGCGCTGCTCATTGACCCGCGTCATCGCCGTATGCCGGGTGAACACCGGCAACAGCGCTGAAACGCCCAGTTCCGTCGCCTTCTCGGCGATGAAGTCGATGCGGGCGCGCTTGACCGGAGCGAACAGCAGCCACAGGTCCGGCTCCGCCGTCTGCGGCCGGAGGCACTGCCCCACTTCCAGCACGGCCGACCGTTTGCCGGCTTCCGTCAAGCGGCCCCGCCATTCCCCGTCGCGGCCGTTGAACAGCGCCACGGCGGCACCGGCGGGCGCCCGCATGACATGCAGCAGGTAGTGGGTCTGGTCCGCCGCCAGGGCGACGGCGGCACCTTCGGCGAGGGCCGCCTCGACGTACAGGCGGAGCTTGGGGATGTCGTCCATTCCGGCCTTTGCAGTTGCGAAGATGGCCACTAATGTATAGCGCCATGAAGCATTCGACCACATTGCTGGGCGACATCCCGGTCGATAACTGGATCGACCGCCATGCCCCGGCGGCCACCCGCCCCTATTTGCGGCTGATGCGCCTTGACCGTCCCATCGGCACCTGGCTGTTGCTGCTGCCCGGCTGGTGGAGCATCGCCATGGCGGCCGACCGCTGGCCCGACCTGCGGCTGTTCGTTCTGTTTGGCATCGGCGCCGTGGTGATGCGCGGTGCCGGCTGCACCTTCAACGACATCGTCGACCGCGATTTCGATGCCATGGTCGCCCGCACGGCGGCGCGTCCCATCCCCTCCGGCGCGGTCAGCCTGCGCCAGGCCGTGGCCTTCCTCGGCCTGCTGCTGCTGATCGGCCTGGGCATCCTGTCGATGCTGAACGGACCCGCCCGGGTCATGGGCGCCGCCTCGCTTCTGCTGGTGGTCACCTATCCGTTCATGAAGCGCATCACTTATTGGCCGCAGGCCTGGCTCGGCCTGACCTTCAACTGGGGCGCGCTGCTGGGTTGGACGGCGGTCACCGGCGGGCTGGCGGCGGCGCCGGCCGTCCTTTACATCGCCGGCCTGTTCTGGACGCTTGGCTACGACACGATCTATGCGCACCAGGACAAGGAGGACGACGCCCTAATCGGCGTGAAGTCGACGGCGTTGCGCCTGGGCGCGGCTACTCCCGCCTGGCTGGTCTTTTTCTATGCGCTGGCGATGGTGCTGATCGCGGGGGCCGGATGGTTTGCCGGACTGCGATGGCCGTTCTACCTTCTGCTGCTTCCCGCCGCCCTGCAAATGGTCTGGCAGGTGCGCACCATCGATATCGACAACTCCCCTGACTGTCTCGACAAATTCAAATCGAACCGCGTCTTCGGCTGGCTGGTGCTGGCGGCCATCGTGGCGGGAAAGCTGCATTGAGAGACTTCATCCTGGCGAATACCGAACTGGTGAGCCCGCCAGCCTGCCCCGAGATCAAGCTGCACCTGGCCACCGAGATAACGCCGCTATGGCAGGCGACCGAGGCCTTCCTTCAGGGCAGCAACCTGCCGCCGCCCTATTGGGCGTTCGCCTGGGTCGGCGGCCAGGCGATGTCGCGCTATCTACTCGACACTCCGTCCGTCGTCGCCGGCAAGCGGGTGCTCGATTTCGCCGCCGGCTGCGGCATCGGCGCCATCGCCGCGGCCTTGGCCGGAGCGGCTGCCGTGGAAGCGGCCGAAATCGACCGGGTGGCGGCCACGGCGATCCGCCTCAACGCCGAAGCGAATGGCACCGCCGTCACCGTGACCACCGACGATGTGCTGGCCCGCTCCGACTGCCCGTGGGATGTGGTAATGGCCGGCGACGTCTGCTACGAACGGCCCATGGCCGAGGCGGTGTTCGCTTGGCTGCGGCGTTGCGCCGCCGCCGGTGCCGACGTCCTGATGGCCGATCCGGGCCGCGCCTATCTGCCGCCCACCGGACTGATGAAGGTGGCCAGCTATACCATCCCCTGCAGCCTGGAACTCGAGGACCGCACCAGGCGCGACGCCACGGTCTACCGCATCGTCGGCTAGCGGCCCCCTTCCCACCGCCTGAGCGCGGCGGTCATGCGCCGGGTGTGCGAGCCCGGCCAATAGGTCTTTTCGCAGCAGGGGCACCAGGTCAACGGACGGTCGGCTCCGCCTGCCTGCAGCGGCTCGAGTGGCGTGTTGCACAGCAGGCACCGGGTAAACGGGGCGAGCCACCACGACAGCCCCAACCCAATCCGCATCTCCTCTGCCCAGGCGTCGATGGACTGGCCGCGCAGGATGACCACATGCCGCCAAGCGCCACGCCGTTCCAGCATGCGCCGGTCGCGGGTCAGCAACAGCCGCCGTTCGGCACTGGCCCGGGCCACCAATTCGGCGTCGTTCGAGCGATATTCCGCCTGCGTCGTATCATAGCCGGCGGCGCGCAGCCAGCGGGCCAAGCCGGCCAGCATTTCGTCGCACAGAAACGCTGGCACCGCCTCGGCGGCAAGCATGATTTCCATAGAGTCTTATATGGCGTCGGCCAGCCTTGATTTCAGCCTCAGCGCATCCCCGACCGCCATCGCCTTGTCGTCGTTGTCGAAATAGACGAAGACCTGACGGTCCTCGGCCACCCAGGCTCGGATCTGCCTGGACCAGTCATCCAGGGCACGATCGTCGTAGGAGCCGGTATAGGCTTGCCGGGGGCCATGCAGCCGCACATAGGCGAACGAGGCCGTCGCCTGCACCGGCGACAGTCTTCCACCGAGGTCGGTGACCGCCAGTGCCACGTCATGGCAGGCCAGCAATTCCATGACGGCTGCGCATTCCCAGGAGGGATGACGAAATTCGACGGCCGCCCGCAGGCTGATCGGCAACCCGCCGAGAAAGGCGTCGAGGCGCCCGTCATCGCGCCTGAAAGCCGGCGGCAACTGGAACAGCACCGGGCCGAGCCGGTCGCCCAGACCGCCAATGCCTTCAAAAAAACGGCCATAACGTTGGAATGGCGGGTTCAGCCGATGGAAATGGGTGATGTAGCGGCTGGCCTTGACGGCGAAAACGAAGCCGGCGGGCACAGCATCACGCCAGGCTTCGATCACCGCAGGTCGTGGAAGACAATAATGGGTATTGTTCACTTCCACAGTGTCGAAATGGCGGGCGTAGTAGCCGAGCATGACGCCGGCCGGCAGGCGTTCCGGGTAGAACGGGCCGCGCCAGTGGGCGTAGTGCCACCCCGACGTGCCGATTCGGACCTGTCCGGACATGGGCTGCCTCCGCCAGGAGGGTCTTCCGGTCAGGCGCTTTGGTCAAGAGCCGGCAGCCCCATCGCCGTCGACTGCCCATCGTTGGGCTGACGGGACGAACATCCGCCCTCTTGCCGCTGTTCGGTGGTGAGGAACGGCAGAGGAGACGGACCATGGTGGATTTCACGCCTCGCGATCGGGTCAGCACGTCTGCCGCGGCCGGCAACACGCGGCGCCGCGGGGCCGCCGAGGTGGTGGACGATCACCTGCGATCGCGCAAGGAGCAGAGAATCGAGGACGATCTGACCAATTTCGCCCCGGACGTCGTCGTGCTGTGCGCCAGAGGGATCTATCGGGGATATGCCGGCCTGCGCCGACTGTGGCAGGACATCGACGAGCAGATCCCCGCGGGCCGCTTCTCCTATGGCCACCCCGTGGCCGAAGGCGAAGCGGCAATGCTGGAGTGGCAGGCCCGCGGCGACGGCACCCTGGTCGAGGACGGCGTCGACAGCTATCTGGTCCGCGACGGCAGGATCGTCGTGCAGACCATCCATTACACCGTACGACGCTGCTTATAGTTCAGGCGAAACTTTCATTTACCGCTTCCGCCGGATCGCCGGCCTCGTGGACCCGTGTCGGATAGGGTTGGGCAAAGCGGTTGTTTTCCGGCTTGCCCAGTTCCTCCAGGGTCGGCGTGGTGTATTCGTCGATCGCCAGAATACGATTCGCCTCGTCCACATGGACGGCGCGGGACTTCCGGCCGGGAATCTGAGACAGCGGGACCTGCTCGTAGCCCATGATGATCGCCATGTCGCCTTTGGCGAAATGGTGCGCCGCGGCACCATTCAGGCATATCACCCCGCTGCCCTCGGGACCTTCGATGACATAGGTCGAGAGGCGCGCCCCATTGGTGATGTTGACCACGTCGACGCGGGTATGGGGCAGGATGCCCGCCGCACGGAGGAGCAACGGATCGACGGTGATGGAACCGACGTAGTGAAGATCGGCCTGGGTCACCGTGCACCGGTGAATCTTGCCGTACATGTATTCGCGAGTAGCTTCCAGAATCATCACACCCTCCCGAAGAGGGAGAAACCGCAGACCGTCCCGCAGTCCCCCAGACGAAAAACCGTGCCGCCGGCGTCAGGCCGCCGCCGACCGCTTCATCGCTCTCTTCAGGTTTTCGTCTAGTTTATCAAGGAACTGTTCCGTGGTCAGCCAGCGCTGATCAGGACCGATCAAAATGGCCAAATCCTTGGTCATGAAGCCGGCCTCGACGGTCTCGACGCAAACGCCTTCCAGGGTCTCGGCAAAACGCACGACCTCGGGCGTGCCATCGAAGCGGCCGCGGTAATAAAGACCGCGCGTCCAGGCGAAGATCGAGGCGATCGAATTGGTCGAGGTGGCCTTGCCCTTCTGGTATTCCCGGTAGTGGCGCGTCACCGTGCCGTGGGCGGCCTCGGCCTCGACGGTCCTGCCGTCCGGCGACATCAGCACCGAGGTCATCAGGCCGAGCGAGCCGAAGCCTTGGGCAACCGTGTCCGACTGCACGTCGCCGTCATAGTTCTTGCACGCCCAAACGAAGGCGCCCGACCACTTGAGCGCCGAGGCGACCATGTCATCGATCAGCCGATGTTCGTAAACGATCCCGTTCTTTTCGAATTCGGCCTTGAATTCACCCTCGTAGGTTTCCTGGAACAGGTCCTTGAAGCGGCCATCATAGGCTTTGAGGATGGTGTTCTTGGTCGACAGGTAGACCGGCCACCGCTTCTCGAGGCCGTAATTGAAGCAGGCGCGGGCGAAACCTTGGATCGATTCGTCCAGGTTGTACATGCCCATGGCCACACCGGCCCCGGGGAAGTCGAACACCTCGTGCTCGATGGGGGCACCGCCGTCGGCGGGCACGAACCTGATGGTCAGCTTGCCTGCGCCGGGCACACGGAAATCGGTGGCGCGGTACTGATCGCCGAATGCATGGCGGCCAATGACGATCGGTTGCGTCCAGCCGGGAACCAGGCGCGGCACGTTGCGGCAAATGATCGGTTCGCGGAAGACCGTGCCGTCCAGAATGTTGCGGATGGTGCCGTTGGGCGACTTCCACATTTGCTTGAGGCCGAACTCCCTTACTCGGGCCTCGTCGGGCGTGATCGTGGCGCATTTGACGCCGACGCCGTACTGCTTGATGGCGTTGGCCGCGTCCACGGTCACCCGGTCGTCGGTCGCGTCGCGGTGCTCAATGCCCAGGTCGTAATATTTCAGATCGATGTCGAGATAGGGAAGGATCAGCTTGTCCTTGATGAACCTCCAGATGATCCTCGTCATCTCGTCGCCGTCGAGTTCGACTATGGGATTGACGACCTTGATCTTCGTCATCGCTTGCTTCCTGCACTAAAAGGGCCGTTCCCGTGTCCGTTGGGGTGCGCCCCAAAGCACAAACGACCGAATTCTGGTATGAGCGACGGACGGCGAACATTATGCAACAGCGAACAAGAACGCAAGGCTTCCGGACCAACGCGCCAGGGGAATCGGGCCGATCGGCGTGCGGCCGGCGATCGGCGGCGGCAACCGCCGGAAGCCGACTCAAAACAGCTGAGGACGGCCGAGCACGGCGTCGTTCAACTCCGCCGCGACGGTGGGCAGCACCTCCTCGATCGTCTCCACTACCGTGAAAAGGCGAGCCACCTCCTCATGGGCGAAGCCGCCCTCCACCACCGCCTCGATCAGCTTCAGCCAGGGTGTCCAATAGCCGTTGAGATTGGCCACGATGACCGGCTTTCCGTGCAGCCGAAGCTGCTTCCAGGTCAATATTTCGAATGTCTCGTCCAGTGTCCCCAGGCCCCCGGGCAGGACGCAGAACGCCTGCGCCATGTCGAACATCCGCCGTTTGCGCGTGTGCATGCTGTCGACGACGATCAGTTCCGAAATCTCCCGCTGCGGCATCTCGACCCGCACCAAATGCTCGGGAATCACGCCGAGCACCCTGCCTCCGCCACGCAGGACCGCATCCGCCAAGACCCCCATCATACCGATATGCCCGCCACCGAAGACCAGCGACACCCCGGCGTCGGCCATCAACTGGCCAAGCCGGCTTGCCGCCTCGCGGTGACCGGGATCGGCCCCTACCGACGCGCCGCAGAAGACACACAGCGAATGCAGCGAAGTCATGCCTTCCCTCCATCGAAAGCCGCCGCGGCCGGCAGCCGGACCGCCGCAAACATATAGCATCGGAATTCCCAAGGGATTCTGACAGTTTTACGGAGGATCATGGTGCGCCCCGTCGGGCGAATGCGGGCGGATCGCCGCCTCCCTGCGCTATTGCGCAGCCTGTCCGGGGAACGAGGCGGGTTGCGCGCTCTCGACAGCCGTATTAGGGTACCTCTCGCGAACGCTGCCGCATATCGAGCGAGGAGCCTTGTCCCGGCCATTCTTCATCGCCCTTGCGGGCCTCGTCGTCATCGCCATAGCCATCAGCATGAGCGTATGGACCCGGCGACACGACGAACTGGCATCGTCCCCTGCGACCTCCACGGCCACCCAAGCCCCGCCCGCGGCTGAAGCGCCGACGGCTCCCAGCTTCGACATCGTCCGCATCAATCCGCAGGGCGAGACGGTGATCGCCGGGCGGGCCATGCCCCGGGCGGAAGTCGTCATCCTCGACGGCGGCAAGGAGATCGGCCGGGTTATCGCCGACAACCGCGGCGAATGGGTTTTCGTTCCCGACCAGCCTCTGCCGGCGGGAAGCCGCGAGCTATCGCTCCGCGCTTCGAACCCCGACGGATCCACCTCGCAAAGCGACAGCCCGGTGGTCCTCGTGGTGCCCGACCGCACCAACGGACCGGCAACCTCGTTGGCCGTCAAGGTCCGGCCGGACGGTTCCATCGACATCCTGCAGGGCCCGGAAGCGAAGGAAGGAAGCGGCACCGTGTCGATCGCCGGTGCTCACTACGACAGCCGCGACCGCCTGTCGCTCACCGGCACGGCCACGCCAAAGGCGCAGGTCCAGGTCTATCTCGACGAGCACCCGTTGGGCCGCACCCAGGCGGACGCCCAGGGCCGCTGGCACCTGTCGCCGAAGACCGCCTTGCACCCCGGAAACCACACGCTGCGCGCCGACGAGATCGGGCCGGACGGCAAGGTCAAGGCGCGTGCCGAAATCACCTTCACCCCGATCGGCACGCTACCGGCCGGGGGCAAGGTGACGGTGGAACAGGGCAATTGCCTGTGGCGCATCGCCCGCGAGGCTTATGGCAGCGGGTACGACTACCTTGTCATCTACCAGGCCAACAAGGACCAGATCCGCGACCCCAACCGGATCTACCCCGGCCAGGTCTTCGCCATTCCCGACAAGCGTTAGCTACCGCTTCCCCGGCACGATCCGCCGCCAGCCGGGCCGCAAGGCTTCGCCGCTGGCGGCTGCCTCGCCCGGCGGCGCCAGGAATACGGCAATGGTCTCAAGATAGGGCTTTACAGGCACGAGAAAATGGGTGATGGCGGTGACCAGCCCGACCGCCGTCACCGGATCGGCCACGGGAACCGAGCCGACCACCAGGATACGACCGTCGACAAGGCGAAATACCTCTCCCAGATGGGCGTTTGCGGCATCCAGCACGGTTTGCAGCTCGGCCCGCGCCAGCCAGGATTCAGCGGAAAACGGCATGGGGCCGACATCGCCTTGAAGCTCGATGGCGGCACAGTCGTCATGGTCGGAAAAGCGTGCGGTGATGGGAATGTGGCGATAGGCGAAGCGGAAGGTAAAGGTCGGTCGATCGAGACCGGCCACGCCCCCAGGCTCGTCGAAGGCCACCGCGTGGATGTCAAGGGGCAGGCGACGATCACCGATGATAAGGCTAAACTGTTTTTTGTCCTGCATCCTGAGCCGTATCCTCGCCCCGTCCCAGGGCTTGGTTTTTTTGCCCCTCGCCGGGCGGGAACCCCCGGCTCCCGCCCGGCGAGGGGCCATGATAGACTTCGTGCAGGCTAACATGACCCGGTTAACGGAAAAACCGCGATTGGCGCCTTATCGAGTGTGCTTCGAGAGGCTACACTGCACGCAGGTCGATTAAGGAGAGAGCCGTGCAGACAGAGGAATTCTCTTTGCTCAAATATCTGTATATGCCGATCCACCCCGAAGGTTGGCGTTTCATCTCCCTGTTTGCAGCGGGCACCTTGGTTCTGTTCTGGCTGTGGTCGCCTTTGGGATGGCTCGGCGTGTTGCTGACCTTGTGGTGCGCGTTCTTCTTCCGCGATCCCCAGAGGGTCACCCCGACGCGGCCGGGCCTGATCGTCAGCCCCGCTGACGGCGTCGTGCAGATGATCGTCGCGGCGCCGCCACCGGTCGAGCTGGACATGGGCGACGCGCCGCTCACGCGCGTCTCGATCTTCATGAGCGTCTTCAACGTCCATGTGAATCGACTCCCCGCCCCCGGGCGCATCCTGCGGCGGGCCTATTCACCCGGCAAGTTCCTCAACGCATCCCTCGACAAAGCCAGCGTGTTCAACGAACGGATGGCGATCCGCCTTGGTCTGGCCGGTGGACGCGAGATCGCTTTCGTGCAGATTGCCGGCCTGGTGGCACGCCGGATTCGCTGCGACGTCACCGAAGGCCAGGAAGTGCTGGTCGGCGAACGGTTCGGCCTGATCCGCTTCGGCAGCCGGGTGGACGTCTATCTGCCGCCCGGGGTCAATCCGCTGGTTGTCGTCGGCCAGACTGCGTTGGCCGGGGAAACGGTTTTGGCCGACATCGACAGCGGCGAGGGGCCGCGCCAAGGAGAAACCCGCTGATGTTCCGCCCGCGCCGACCCCCTCGCATCAGCGGCCTGTCGTTCAACAAATTGATCCCCAACATCCTGACCATGCTGGCCCTGTGCGCCGGTTTGACGTCGATCCGCTTCGGCCTGCACGGCAAGTGGGAATCCGCAGTGGTGTCGATCCTGCTGGCCGGCATGCTGGATGGGTTGGACGGCCGCATCGCCCGGCTATTGCAGGGGACCAGCAAGTTCGGCGCCGAACTCGACTCGCTGTCGGACTTCATCAGCTTCGGCGTAGCACCGTCGATGCTGCTCTATTTCTGGACCATGCAGGGAGCCGGCGGTCTGGGCTGGGCCCTGGTCCTGCTGTTTTCCGTATGCTGCGCGCTGCGCCTGGCCCGCTTCAACACCATGCTGGGCGAACCGGACCTGCCGCCCTGGGCATACAATTTCTTCACCGGCGTGCCGGCGCCCGCCGCTGCCGGACTTGTGCTTCTGCCGATGATGCTGAGTTTCCAGTTCGAGCACGACGGCTTCTTCGCCCGCCCGTCGGTCAATGCGGTGGCGCTGATCGGCGTGTCTTTCCTCATGGTCAGCAAGGTCCCCACCTTTTCGGGTAAGCGGTTGCGGGTGCCGCACCATTATGTTCTGCCGATGCTCCTTTTGGTTGGAGTGCTGGCGGCCTTCCTGGTCACCGAACCGTGGACCACCATCACCATCGTCGCCATCCTCTACGGCGCCAGCATCCCGTGGAGCGTGCGTGCTTTCGCTCGGTTGAAACAGCAGGCGGAAGAGCTGAGGGGCGGCGAGGAAGACTCGCACAAGGAAAGCAACGGCAAGCAGACAACGGCCGGTTAGTCGACAACGTCTCACGCCGTCGGCTGTCAATCACCATCATGTAATGCCCTGCCATTCCATGCTGGCATGACCGGTGCCATATGTGTTGCATATTGGCAACGGCCCTTCCAAAAAAGGCCCACCGACCGGGGGCATACTCTATTCGCGACGTTGAGTCGGGCCGATCCTTGGACTAAATCATCGCCTAGCCCTAAATCGCATCCCTCTTCGCTGAAGGGTAAAAGAAACATGCGCACTATTACTGGTATTTTGGCTGCCGGATTGATCGCCGGCGTTGCTACTGCGGCCTCAGCTGAAACCAACGGTTGGTACACCGGTGGCGATGTCGGCGTCAATTTGGTGCCGCAGACTAAATTCAAGGATGGCTCCAAGACTTGGTCGGACACGCAGGATCCCGGCTACGGCGTCATGGGCCAGCTCGGCTACGGCTTCGGTCAGTATCGCCTCGAAGGCGAAATCGGCTGGCGCGCCAACACCATCGACAAGGTGAAGACCGCGGCGGGGGCTTTCCCCGGCCAGGGTAACCTCAACGCCCTCGACATCATGGCCAATGGTTATTACGACCTGCCGACGGGAACGGCCTTCACGCCCTTCATCGGCGCCGGTATCGGCGGCGTGGACGTGATGCCCATCAAGATCCGCGGCAACGGCGCAACCTATACCAACGACGATGAATTCGTCTTCGGCTATCAGGGAATTGCCGGCGTTTCCTATGCGATCAACGATCAATTGTCGCTGAAGGCCGACTATCACTACCTGCGGACCCTCGACGCCAAATTGCAGGAAGACCCCAGCTGGGGAACCGGCAACGGCAGGGGCGTTTATCAGTCGCATACCATCCTGGTCGGATTCACCTACAAGTTCGGCGCTCCGGCGCAGGTCGCCGCCGCCCCGGCTCCGATGCCGGCTCCGGCCCCCGCTCCGGCCCCCGCTCCGGCCCCGAAGCATGTTCAGGCCGCACCGATCGCCAAGAACTACATGGTGTTCTTCGACTTCAATAAGTCGAACATCACCCCGGAAGCCAACCGGATCATCGAGCAGGCAGCCAACACGGCGAAGAGCACGCACTCGACCGCCATCCACGTGACCGGCCATACCGACGCCGTCGGCTCGGAGAAGTACAACATGGCCCTCTCGCTCCGCCGGGCCAATGCGGTCAAGGCGGTGCTGGTCAAACTGGGCATTCCCGAAAAAGAAATCGCGGTGGTCGGCAAGGGCAAGACCGATTTGCTGGTGCCCACCAAGGACGGGGTCCGGGAACCGCAGAACCGTCGGGTTCAAATCGTCGTCGACTGACACGTCGATCTAGGGCTGTTCGAGCCGAGAGGCGGCGCTCCCCGAAAGGGGCGCCGCCTTTCGCATTTCTACCCGAAGGTGACGCTATCCCCGTTGCCGAGGTAAAGAGCACTCTTTGAACCCTCGCGCCCGCTGCCGCCGACCAGCGGGTAGCCCAGGGCCGCCATCATCTCGACGGCCGGCAGCCCGGTGCAATGGTTGCAGGCGATCTTGGCGAAGCCGTACTCACCGATGCCGCGCACCGTCGCCTCTCCCTCGGCCTTCAGTGGTCCGAACGGCGAGATGTGCAGACCGCCGTAAAGGCCGTAAAGCCGCCCGTCTGACGCCACTTCCCGCCGTGCATAATCCGCCAGGGACAGAACGCCCTGATGGCAGCAGCCCGTGACGCAGAGCACGCCCTTGCCCTCGATAGAGAAGAACAGCGACTGCTCGCCCTGCACCCCCATCAGGATGGATAGATCGAAGGTCGCCGAACCGACGCCGGCCATCAGTCGGTGCAACCGGCCGGCCGGCAGCAGGTCCAGCCTTCCCTGGTGGCGCACCGCGTTGCCGGCGCCCGAGCGCGGGAAGCTTCCTCCGCCGAGCAACTGCAGGGCTTCCGGCCGAAAACCGGCAGGGGCGACGATCCTGATGGCCGGGGCCAGCCTCAACACCGCTTCTACACCCCAAAAGTGGTCGAAATGCTCGTGGCTGAGATACAGAAAATCGATGGCGCCGGAGGCCAGCATCCGATCGACGCCGGAGGCTCGGAAACGCTCCGCCATGTACTGAGCGTTCCACCCGCAATCGACCAGGAAGCGCCGCCGCCGGCCGTTGCGCGCCACCACTTCGACCAGACTGCACGACCCCGCGCTATTGCCGGCGTCCCATTCCGTCCGCCACTGGTCGCCGCCCGGCCCGCCGCCGGCCTCGATGTCGTCGAGAAGGCGGCCGGTATCATGCCACCCGGTTTCCGAAACGCAGGTGATGGTCACCGACTTGCAGGCGCCGAGACCGGCCCGGCGGCCATTCCCCCGGCGACCACCCACAGGACTGTTCACCGCCATGGATCCATCCCCTCAACACAACACAACTCAGGTTGAGGGGATAGTACCATATTCACGCGGTGGTATCAGCTTGCGTGATCGTTGGAACCGGCCTTGCTGGTCGTGTGGTGGGAATGATGGGCGCGACGGGCGTGGTGGGCCTTCTTGGTCGGCTTGGCTTTCGTCTCGCTGCAGGCCGGCGCGAAGGAATGGGCCGCAGCCGTGGTCGCGGCGAAGCCTTCAGCTTCGTCCGGCGCCATGGCAAGAACCTTGTCCAGATGGTCCCATGCCTGCTGACAATAATCCGGTTCGGCGAAGACCCGCTGTCCGGCATCGTTGGCTACCTTGGTCATCCAGGCGTCGAAATTTCCCCCCGCCCGGCGGAAATGGGCCTGCAAGGCCCGGGCATTGTCCTGCAGCTTGCCGCCGAACCGGCCGACGAAGTCGTTGTAGCGCGCCGAAAAGCCGGGATCATTCGGATCGAGCGTTCGGCAGTTCAGCGCCGCAACGTTGAATTCCTGTTGGAGAGCCCGGAAATGCGCCGCCTTGACCTCGTCGGGCGTGAAACACGAGGCGGCCATGGTGGATGGTGCCAGGGCGGAAATGGCCATCATGAAGGCGAGCGCGGACGCGGTGGTACGAGGAAACACGGAGGCACCCTGAGGCTTGAGAAATGAGGGAGCGATATTGTGCTGGCCTTCCTCAAAAGATCAATGGGGTGAAGGGCCATTTGCTATTCAGAGGGCGCGATGCTCATTTGCGCAGAAAGCTACCTCATTTCCGCCCAGCCACCGGGTTTGCCGACAAAACGGGCTAAGTCGTTAGAGAATTTAGGAAATAGCCGACCTACTGCTAGCCTCGGACCGCTCATCAACAATCGCGGACGGTCATGCATCATGTCGGCGATTCTTGTTACAGGCGGCGCCGGCTACGTCGGTAGTCACGCTTGCAAGGCACTTGCCGCGGACGGATTCCTGCCGGTGACCTTCGACAACCTGTCGACCGGCCATCGCGTGGCGGTACGCTGGGGGCCGTTCGAACGCGGTGACCTGGCTGACGTGGAGGCGCTGCGCCGGGTGATCAGGCGTCATCGGATCGAAGCCGTGATGCATTTCGCCGCGTCGTCCGACGTCGGCGAATCGATGCGCGAACCCGCCCCCTATTTCCGTAACAACGTCGGCGGGACTCTGAACCTGCTTGAAGCCATGGCCGACTGCGGCGTCCGCCGGCTGGTGCTGTCCTCCACCTGCGCCAGTTACGGCCTGCCGCAGGTGATTCCCATCAGCGAAGACCACCCGCAGCGGCCGATCAACCCTTATGGCGAGACCAAGCTGGCGATCGAGAGGATGCTGCGCTGGTGGGACCAGGTCCACGGCGTCTCGTCCCTGGCGCTGCGCTATTTCAACGCCGCCGGAGCAGACCCCGACGGTGAAATCGGGGAAGCCCACGAGCCGGAAACGCACCTCGTTCCCATCGCCGTCCAGACCGCGCTGGGCCAGCGGGAAGCGCTTGGAATCTTCGGAACGGACTACCCGACTCCGGATGGCACGGCGGTGCGCGACTATGTGCACGTCACCGATCTTGCCGACGCCCACTTGGCCGGCCTGCGCTACCTTTTTGCCGGCGGCGACTCCCTGGCCTGCAACCTCGGTACCGGGCGCGGCCATTCCGTGCGCGAGGTTGTCCGCGCCATCGAGCGGGTCACCCGTCGCCCCCTTCCGGTCCGCCCGATGCCCCGCCGCCCCGGAGACCCGCCGCAGCTTGTTGCCGAGCCTCGGCTGGCTTTCGAAGTCCTGGGCTGGCGGCCGCGCCTGTCCGATCTCGACACCATCGTCTCTACCACTTGCGCCTGGTACGCCAAGTTGATGCCGTCGCAACGGTCGACAGCAGGTGCCAGCCGAATGAAGTAGACATTAATATTATTAAATTGCCACTTATTCGAACATATATAATCCATATCCCACACTATTCTGCTATTGCGACGATGCAATAGAATATAAAAATGAGGTAATATTATCGGATCACTTTCTTGTTTGCGGGGTACCAATGCCTGCCAATAGACCCTTTCTTTCCGGCTGGACGCGCCCGTTCATTTTGATGCTGCCTTTGGCTTTTGCCGCCTGCAGCACCACACCAAGCCTGAAGAATCCGGCGACCCTGGCTTCTCTGCCGCAGGCGACGGCACCTCAGGAATACATGATCCAACCGGGCGATACCTTGGATATCCGGTTCTTCTACAATCCGGAACTCAATGAACAGCAACAGGTGCGCCCCGATGGCCGCATTTCCCTTCAGCTGGTCGGTGAGCAGACCGTCGCCGGCCACACGCCGAAGGAAGTGGAAACCCTGTTGCGCAACGAATATTCGAAGGAATTGAAGCAGCCCGAGATCGCGGTGATCATCCGCGGATTCGGTGGGCAGCGGGCCTATGTCGACGGCGAAGTGACCCACCCCGGAGCGGTGGACCTGAACGGCGGCATCACCATCCTGCAGGCCGTCGCCGTCGCCGGCGGTGCCAAGACCACCGGCGACCTCCACGACGTCATCCTGATCCGCCGTGTCGATGGCAAGCCGGTCGGGGTACCCCTCGACCTTGCGGGCGCGCTTGACGATCCCAGCACCGGCCAGGACATCCAGTTGCGGCCCTACGACATCGTCTACGTGCCGCGTTCGGCCATCGCCAACGTGAACGTCTTCATCGATCAGTACTTCACCAAGAACCTGCCGATACCCTTCTATTTCGGCTACGCGTTCTAGACGCCGGTGATCCGATCCTGACGCCTGGTTCCCGAGCGTCAGGATCGGATCACCAACTATATGAATCGTGCTGACAATCCGACGGGTGATGAGGGCTCCATCCGTCAGAACCTCACCACTGGGAGGCCGATGGCATGCAGGTTCTCCGGGCGATCGTCCAGGCTCTGTTCCGTCAGCGCGCCGTCTTCTGGGCTTTGCTGCTGGTTGCGCTGGCGGCGGCCGGGGGCGCCTCGTTCCTGCTGCCGCCGGCTTGGCGTGCTTCGGCCCTGGTGGCGACACCGCAGGATATCGGAGAGCCGACCGGCATCGGCCTGTTGGCCAGTCACGAGTTGCATCGCCAGGTGGTCGCCCGCCTTGGCGCCGACAAGCTGTATCCTGGCCTGGATCCGGAGGCGGCGGCCGAAGCTCTCGGCCATGACCTGGCGGCCACCCACCGGGGGGAGGACAGCATCCGGATCACCTATGACGGCCGAACGCCGGCTTTGGCCGTCGACGCTTTAAACACCACCCTGGCCGTGATGGCCGAGCAGAACGCCCAACTGTTGGCTGAAGCCAGCAAGGGATCGCTGGATCAGCAGGCCGAGGTCCTGAAAGGCGTGCTGGACGATGCGCAGCGGCGGCTCGACGCCTACAAAGAAGCCAATAAGCTGGATGGGGCGGTCGACCAACGGCAGGAACTGGTCCAGCGGCGGGCCGAACTGAACGCCCAGTTGAAGGACACCATCGATACCCAGGCAGCGTTGACTGCACGCATGCGCAGCCTGCGGGCCCAGATCGAGGCGCCCGCCCCCCCTCCCGACCCGGCTCCCGACCAGTCCGCAAGCCATGCCAAGATTGTCGACGAGGCCAAGGCCCGCCTGCTCGACCTTCAGCTCAAGGAACAGGATCTGCTGTCGAAATATACCGAGACCAGCCAGTTCGTGGTGACCGTCCGCCGCGAGATCGCCCAGGTGAAGACATTTCTGAACGACATGGCGCCGGCTGCGCCAGTCCACAGCAAGCCGACCGCCGGCGATAGCTATGTCGAGCTGTCCAAACAGCTGGTCAGCGCGGAAACCCAGTTGAGCGGCATCGAAGGGCGGCGCGCAGTGCTCGAAACCCAGTTGGCCCAGGCAGATCAACGGTTGGGCGAGATCAACAACGGCAACGAGGACTTGAGGCGGCTCGAACGGGCGGTAGCCGATGCCGAAACCAATATGCGCCAGGTCGACGAGGCACGGAACAAGCGGGCAGCCGATGCCGGCCGAGCCCCCGGCATGACGATCATCGAACGGCCGGCCGCGCCGCCCCGGCCGATTCGGCCCGATCCGCCACTCTATTTCGGGCTGGCAGCCGCAATCGGACTGCTGCTGGGTACCGGGGGGGCGGTCCTGGCGCAGGTCCTGTCCTCGACCTTCGAGACGCCGAACGACGTGGAGCGTCGCCTCGGCCTGCCGGTCCTCGCAGCCCTGCCGATCAAGACATAGCGTGGATTTCCAAGCCGGAGCGCCGGAACATGTATCGCGAGTTCTACCGCCTGTCCGACGAACCCTTCCGCGTCACTCCGGATCCCGAGTTTCTGTTCCTTGCCCCGCAATACAAGGAAGCCCTGGCGGCGATCGTGTACGGGATCGCCAAGCGCAAGGGCTTCGTCTGCATTACCGGCGAAGTCGGCGTCGGCAAGACCACCATCCTGAGATCCTACCTCAACAGCGTCGAAGATCAGGCGCTGACCTTCGTCTACGTGTTCAATCCGAAGGTCTCGTTCGCCGTCCTGATGCGCACGATCCTGCGCGATCTCGGCCAGCCGACCCAGGGCGAAGTGCCGGAACTGGTCGAACGCCTGCACGAGCATCTGATTGCCTGCTACCGGGCCAAGAAGACCGTCGTGCTGTTCGTCGACGAGGCGCAGAACATGCCGGTGGAGACCATCGAAAACCTGCGCATGCTGTCCAATCTCGAAACTTCGACCGATAAATTGATTCAGATCGTCCTGGTGGGACAGCCCGAGCTCGAGGAACTGCTGTCGCGCCCCCAGCTACGCCAGCTGAAAACCCGGATCGTCGTCCGCGCCAAGCTGGGGCCATTGGGAAAGGCCGATAGCCTGGCCTATGTCCGCCACCGGCTGAATCGCGTCGCTCTCGACGACCGCGCCGTGTTCACCGATCGGGCCACGAGCCTGATCATCAAGGAAGCCCGGGGCATTCCCCGCATCATCAACATCCTGTGCGATGCCGCCCTGATTACGGGGTTCGGCTACCGCATCCGCCCCATTCCGCCGAAAGTGGTGCGGGAAGTCATCCGCGACACCTTTGACCACAACCAGCCGGCCATCTCGCACCGCTGGATCATCGGCGCGGGGATGGCCGCAGCGGCAATCGCCGGCTTCGGTCTCTGGCTGGCCGGTCCGGAGAGCGGACGGCACCCGGCCGACGACCCCATCGCCGACCTGATCGTCGCCACGGAAAGGAACAGCACGTCCGCCGAAACAAAGAACCAGGCACCGCAAGCGCCGAACCTTTCAGCCAAGCCGGCCAGTCGGCCGACGGCAAGCGCCAGGAAGGTGGCCCCCCCGCCAGCACCGCCGCCGGTCGAACATCAGGAAGATTCCGCCGCGGCCTACGATCCGGCCGACGAGGCGCCCGACCTGGGGTCCGATCTTGTTCGCCTGGTCGCGCCATTGCCCAAACGCACCGCCCTGCCGCCGGCTGAGCAGCCCCCCCCGCCGACCCAGGCGCAAGTGCAAGCCCAGGCGCAGGCGGCACCCAAGGAGCAGCCTGCGGACAAAGGTTCCGCGGCGGAAGCCACCGCGGTGGCGGATCAGCCGCCGCCCCCTCCGCCGCCGGCCGACCCGAAAGAGGTCAAGACGACGGCCGCCGCTCCGCCGCCCAAGCCACCTTCGCCGCCTTCGTCGCCAGGCGGTGACGCCAACCGGCGGTCGCTGGTGGTCAAGCCGGGCGACACCCTTTCAAAATTGTCGCTCGCCGTCTATGGCACAGCCGACACCACCGTGCTAGGCCAACTGCAGCGCGCCAACCCGACCATCACCGACATCGACCAGCTTTACGTCGGCCAGGTGATTGCATTTCCGCCCTTGCCCGGCGAGAAACCCGATGAACAGGAGGCCGCCCTGCGGAAAAGCCGATGAGCCGTCTCTACGACGCCCTGAAGAGCGCACAAACCACCCTGCCGGCCGCCGCGCCGCCGCTTCGCGTCCAGCAATTGACCGAGGACGCTCCCATCCTCCGCCTTGCTCAGGCGATCGACAGCCGTCTGTCCGATCGCCCCCGGCAGGTCATCCAGGTGATCGGCTGCGGTGCCGGCGAAAATGCCCGTGGCATCGTCCGGCGATTGGCGGGGCTGTCGGCGATGGCGTTGCGCCGGTCGGTGCTGGTCATGGACTGCGCCGCGCCGCTGGTCGCCGCCAAGCCGGACGGCGGTCATCCGGCGGTCGCCGGCCTGCTGCCGCCGATGCCGGCCTTCGAACCGTCGATCTCGGCCTCTTCCAAAGAGGATCAGCCCTATGCCTGCCGAAACCTTCTGGCGATGAGCGATGGCGGGTCCCTCGCGCCACAGAAGCTGCGGGCCTTGTGGCGGCAGTTGCGAGACAGCTATGACCTGGTGCTGATCGATTCCCCGCCGCTCGGAGACCCCATCGGGCTGGCCGTGGCTCCAACCGTCGACGGCGTGGTTCTTGTGGTCGAGGCCGACAAGACTCGCGTGGCCGCCGCCCGGGCGGCCCGCGAGGCCCTGATCGGCGGCGGCGCCAATCTGTTGGGGGTGGTCCTGGACAAGCGCCGATACCGGGTGCCGAAATTTCTCTGGGATCTATTGTGACAGCGGAATTGCATCGGCTGGTTCGGCACCAAGGTCGACCGGCATTTCCAGGCCCAGCAGATCCACCCATTGGGCAAGAATCAATAGTGTCCACAGTCGGCGGTGATGGTCGCGCCGCCCCTCGCGATGCTCGCGCAACATGGTTAAACAGGCCTCGGGGTCGAACAGGCCGGCGCTGAACACCCTGCCGTGCCGGACCAGATCGCCGAAGACCTCACCCATTCCACCGCGGAACCACCGACTTGCCGCCGGTTCGCCCGGTGGCCTGGCCAACTCGGCGGATTGGCCTGCCGGCAACAGGCCGCGCAACGCCCGCAGCAGCAGGTCCTTGGGCCGGCCGCCGGGGGCCCGCTCAGCGCTCGGAACGGCGAGCGCGTAGTCGATCAGCGCATCGTCGAGGAACGGCAAACGCAGTTCGACCGAATGAGCCATGGACATGCGGTCGACCGCCATCAATTGCCGTTCGGGCACGGAGCTCAACGCTTCGACGAACGCGAGGGCCGCCAGTTCATCCGCGGCCAGCCAAGCCGGCATCATTCGCCAAAGTCTCATGACGCCCTCGGCCAAAACCCGCGATCGGCCAAGCCATTTGAATTCCGGCCCCAATATCGCCGCCGGATCGGCAAACAGCGGCTCGACGCAGGGAAACTGCGTCGAGCCATCGAGTCCCGACCGAAAAGCATCGGCGCGACCGCGCTTCCCGGCGACAACCAGCAAAGGAAGCAGCAAGCGACGCCCCAGCCGCCGGCCGAGGCTCGGCAGAGTTCCCAGCAACCGGCGCCTGCCCGGCGGGTGGCGGGCCAGCAGCTCACTACCCAGCAAAGCGGTGGGCGCCCCGAAGCTGGCCAGCCCGATCGCCAGCCCGCTGTTCGACATGGCACGGGCCAGCCACCAGATGCCGGCCGAGGTGGGTTCGGCCAGCGGCTCGTCGATCGCCCCCAGGTAGTCGCCCAGCCGCGCCGCCATCTGAGCCTCGCCGGGAGCCACCGACGTCACCCGCAGGCCAATCGACGAGCCGACCGCAGCGACCGAACTCGCGACATCCTCGCCAAGGGCCAATGCATCCACCGAGCGGCCCAGAAGCCGCGCCATCGACGCCGCCATCGCAAGAGATTCCGGTTCGCCGTCGAGGATGGCTGCGATCGGCAGGTCCGCCGCAAGACGGTCGGCGATGGCCGAGTCCAAAAGGATGCGGAGGTTGTTTTCATGATGCTCGGGCGGTAACGCCCGCACGGCGGCCGAACGCCGCTCGTCTCGGCAGGGCCCCCACCATGATATCGACTGCATCCGGTTGGCGCGTTCGACCACCAAGGCTTCGCCGGGTCCCAGCTTATGGATGCCTTCAAGCAGGGTGTTGGGGGCAAGGATGAATCCCTGCGCCAGGAATTCCGGTAGATGCTCCAGCGCCAGACGCCTTGGCATCGGCAGCGCCTGGAGCAGCGCTTTCGCTTCGCTGGCGAACGCCAGCATGCCTTCGCCGCGCGTCCAGTAAAGCGGCCGCTCGCCGAGCCGGTCACGCGCCAGAACCAGGCGATGGCGCGGCAGGTCCCAAAGGGCCAGCGCGAAGCTGCCGTGCAGGTGGTCGAGGAATGACAGCCCGTATTGCTCGTAAGCGTGGACCGCCACCTCGCCGGCGGCTTCACTGCGAAAATAATGACCATCGAGACGCAAGGAATGGCGGAGAGCACGGTGGTTCCCAATCTCACCGTCGAGGACCGCCCACACATCCTCGCTTTCGCTGGTCAGCGGCAGCCCCGCCAGCGCCTCGCTTTCATGGCGCAGCGGACGGCAGCCGCCAAGGGCCATCCGCCCGTTGGCCGATCGTCGCACCCCCCGGTCATCCGGGCCGCGGCGGTCCAACAGCTCCAGCATCCGCTCAACCTGCCGGGTGTCCGCCCGAGCGCGGGTGAAACTGAGAATCCCAGCGACCCCACTCATGGTTTCCGCCCTCCCTCTCGGATACTGCACCGTGAACCGAAGTCTCGGCCGGGTTGATCCAGGCGCAAACCGTGCATGGGAGGTATGCGGCCTGATGGATCTGTGGTTTCCGGTTGACGATCGGTTTGCCGCGGGATTAGCAGACTAGCGCCCTGACACATTTAGATTTGTCAGGGCGCCAGGTTTATCATGGCCCCTCGCCGGGCGCTGCTGCCGACCGGCCGCCATTGAGGCGGCGGCCAAGAGGCCGGAGGCCCCGCCCGGCGAGGGGCAAGAACCAGCGCAAAAACCAGGATAAGCATGACATACGCGGTGAAGGAAATCTTCTACAGCCTGCAGGGCGAAGGCGCCCGGACCGGACGCCCGGCCATCTTCTGCCGGTTCGCCGGATGCAACCTGTGGACGGGACGGGAAGCCGACCGTGGCACTGCGACATGCTCGTTCTGCGACACCGACTTCGTCGGCGCCGATGCCGGCCGATTCGCAGCGCCCGACGATCTGGCCGGGGCGGTATCGGCTCTCTGGCCGGCCGAGGCCGGGGGCCGGCCCTACGTGATCTGCACGGGTGGAGAGCCGCTGCTGCAACTGGATGCCCCGCTGTGCGAGGCGTTCCATCGGCGGGGCTTTGAAATCGGCGTCGAAACCAACGGCACGCGGCCACGCCCGGCGGGAATCGACTGGCTGTGTGTCAGCCCGAAAGCCGGCGCACCGCTGGAGCTGACCTCGGGCGACGAAATGAAGCTGGTGTTCCCGCAGCCGGGGGCGCCGCCCGAGGCCTTCGCCAGCCTGGCCTTCCGCCACTTCTTCCTGCAGCCGATGGACGGCCCCGACCAGGCGGCCAATACCCGTGCCGCCATCGCCTACTGCCTGGCAAATCCGCAGTGGCACCTGGGCCTGCAAATGCATAAGGTCGTGGGCCTGAGGTGACTGGGAATCTTTCCACGAGCCGGACTGTTGGACATCCGAATGGAACGAGGCAGAGCCTCGTGACTAGCGCGTTGAGCGCGCCGGAGCTTTAGCGGAGGCAGCCAAGCGCGCGGAGCACGCGCCCGGCGACTGAGGGACGAAATATAGAACCAATGACCAATTTCACCGTCACGCGGCAGATCGCCATCGATGCCGGCCATCGGGTCATGACCCACGGCTCGAAATGCCGCCACCTGCACGGCCATCGCTACACCGTCGAGGCGACCTGCGTCGCCCGGCATCTTCAGGCTGGTGGCGAGCAGTCGGACATGGTGCTCGATTTCGGTTTCCTCAAAGAGGAAATGCTGGCCGTGATCGACGCCCCCTGCGACCACGGCTTCCTGGCCCATGTCGAGGACACTGAACTGCTCGCCATGTTCCGCCCGGAAGGCGCCGATGCCGCGGAGTGGCTGGCGCCCATCCGTGCCGCGGTGGCGGCGCAGGGCTATTGCCTGACGGCCGCCACCCGCCTTGCCACCAAGCTCTATGTGCTGGATGTCAATCCAACCGCGGAACGGCTCAGCCGCCATTGGTTCGGCCTGCTGAAGCGGCGAGTCGAGCAACGCAGCGGCGGCCTGGCGCGGCTCAGCGAAATGGTGGTGTGGGAAACACCCAACTGCCGGGCCAGCTACGCCGAGCCGTGAAGCATCTCGACCTGCCCATCGAGCCGGTACTTCCGGCTCTGCTCGACGCCCTCGCCGCCCGCACCAATGCCGTTCTGCAGGCACCGCCGGGGGCCGGCAAGACCACCCGCGTGCCGCTGGCCCTGCTCGACCGGGGCTGGCTGGCCGGCCGCAAGATCGTCATGCTGGAGCCGCGCCGGCTGGCCGCCCGCGCCGCCGCCCGCCGCATGGCCGCGATGCTGGGCGAGGCGGTGGGCGAAACGGTGGGCTACCGCATTCGCCTCGACAGCCGCGTCGGCCCGAAGACCCGCATCGAGGTGGTCACCGAAGGCATTCTGACGCGGATGATCCAGGACGACCCCGCGCTCGAAGGCGTCGGCGCCATCCTGTTCGACGAATTCCACGAGCGCAGTCTCAACGCCGATCTGGGCCTGGCCCTTTGCCTGGAAGCGCAGGCGGGCCTGCGCGACGACCTGCGCATCCTGGTGATGTCGGCGACCCTGGACGGTGCGGCCGTGGCCCGGCTGATGGACGACGCGCCTGTCATCACCAGCGAGGGACGCAGCCATCCGGTGGACGTTCGCTGGCTGGACAAGCCTTTCACCGGGCGCTTCGAGGACGCCATGGCGGCGCTGATTCGCCGGGCGCTGAGCGAGACGGCCGAGGGCGATCTGCTGGCCTTTCTGCCCGGCCAGGGGGAAATCCGGCGCGTCCAGGCGCGGATCGAGGAACATGACCTGGGCATCCTCATCGCCCCGCTGTACGGGGACCTGCCGCAAGACGCGCAGGATGCGGCACTGCGGCCGGATGGTGCGCGGCGCAAGCTGGTGCTGGCCACCGCCATCGCCGAGACCAGCCTGACCATCGAAGGAATCCGCGTGGTGGTGGACGGCGGCCTGATGCGGGTGCCGCGCTTCGATCCCAACGGCGGCATGACCCGCCTGGTCACCCTGCCGGTGTCAAAGGCCTCGGCCGAACAGCGGCGCGGCCGCGCCGGCCGGCTGGCACCAGGCCTGTGCTATCGCTTGTGGACGGAAGCCGCACACCGCGCCCTTCCGACCTTCACCGCGCCGGAGATCCTCGCCGCCGATCTGGCGCCGCTGGCGCTGGAACTGGCCCGCTGGGGGGTCGCCGAATTAAAGTCCCTGGCTTGGCTGGACCCGCCGCCCACTGCGGCCTATGCCCAGGCCACCGAACTGCTGCAGCGCCTTGGCGCCCTGGATGAAGGCCGCCGCATCACCGGCCATGGGCGGGCAATGGCCGGACTGCCCCTGCATCCCCGCCTCGCCCATATGGTCTTGCAGGCCATGCCCCTCGGCCTCGGCGACCTGGCCTGCGAACTGGCCGCCCTGCTGTCGGACCGCGACATTCTGCGTGGCGAGAAGGATGCCGACCTGCGCCTGCGGGTCGAAGGGCTGCGTGAGCGGCGCGGCAATGACGGGATCGACCGCGGCGCGGCGGCACGGGCGCGTGAGGCGGCGCGGCAGTTGCGCCGCCTGTTGCGCCTGCCCATGGGTAAGGCGCCTGAAGGCCAGGGAAGCACCGAGCGCACCGGGCTGCTGCTGGCCTTCGCCTATCCCGACCGCGTCGCCATGAGCCGCGGCGGCGGCGGCCTGCAATACCGGTTGAGCAACGGCCGCGGCGCCTTCTTTCCCGAGCCGGAACCGCTGGCCACCCATCCGGCTCTGGCCGTCGCCGAACTGGACGGCGACAAGCGCGAGGCCCGCATTTTCCTGGCCGCCCCCCTGGGCGTCGCCGAAATCGAGGAGCATTTCGCCGACCAGATCGTCAGAAGCGACTGCGTCGTCTGGGATCCGCGCGAGGAGGCGGTGGCCGCCCGGCGCCGGCGGCAGCTCGGCGCCCTGGTGCTGGAGGACTCCCGCCTTCCCGACCCGCCGGCCGAGGCCGTACTGGCGGCCTTGCTGGAGGGCATCCGCCAGTTGGGCCCGGCTTGTCTGCCCTGGACCGATGCCCTTCAGTCCTGGCGGGCCCGCATTGCCTTCCTGCGCCGGATCGAAGGCGGGGCCTGGCCCGACCTGTCGGACTCGACGCTGATGGCCGGGCTGGAGGATTGGCTGGCACCGTGGCTGCCGGGGATGAGTCGGCGCAGCCATCTGGCCCGCCTCGAGCTGGCGCCTGCACTGGAGGCGATGCTGCCCTGGGAGCAAAGGAAGGTATTGGACGCCGAGGCGCCAACCCATGTGGTGGTGCCGTCGGGATCGCGCATTCCCATCGATTATGCCTCGGCGGAAACGCCTTTCCTGGCCGTCCGGCTGCAGGAAATGTTCGGGCTGGCCGACACCCCCAGGGTGGCTGGCGGGCGGGTCAAATTGACTCTGCACCTGCTGTCTCCGGCCCGCCGGCCGGTGCAGGTGACCCAGGACTTGGCCAGCTTCTGGGCAAATGCCTACCGCCAGGTGAAAGCCGATCTCAAGGGCCAATACCCAAAGCATTACTGGCCCGACGATCCGCTGCAGGCGGAGCCCACGGCGCGGGCAAAGCCGCGCAAGCCGGGCTGAGGCGGGCTTCTCCGAAAGTTACCGGTCCTCACACCTCTGGTTCGTTGTCGGGGCAGGCCGACGCGGACAGACTGGAGCGGCAATATTGATCGGAGAGCCGGCCGTGGCACGTTTTGCAAGCGCCTTGCTCGTGCTCTTATTGGCGGCCTGCTCTGCCGAAGTACCGGTAGACCCGCGTACGGCGGCCGAGCGCAGCAACCCGGATCTGGAACAGTGGCGCAGCGGGTCCGCGGCGATCGCCAAGACGCTGTCGGAGCGGCTGCCCTGCGGCAGCACGATCACACTAACGGCCGAGACGCGGGACGCCCCGGATTATTTCCGCGACCTGCTGGTCCAACAGTTTCTCGGCCGGGGAATTTCCGTGGTGGATCGGGCGGACCCACCCGGCGACGTCGGCGGCGTCATGGCAGTCCACTGCCGAACCGTTCCGGTCGGCGTAGCCTCCCGGCCGCGCGGCATCGAAGTCATGGCCAAGACGGAGACCGGTATCGTCATCTTCTGTTCGGTCGCTCGCGACGGTGTGTATCTGACGGCGGCCGACCAATTCCTGCCGATCAGGCCGGACACGGCCCCGTCGGACGCCGGTACGGTCCTGGGGGTGACACAATGACCGCACATCGGACCATCAAATTCTTGGCGGCCATGCTTCTGCTGCTTTGCAGCGCCTGTGCCGGAAGGACCGGCGACGACCTGGTGAAGGTCAGCTACGAAGGGGCTGACGCCCTGCTGAGCGGCATCGACCTGGGCCGGGATGCCGTAGTCGTCTACGGCGTGTTCACGCCGGTCGGCCATGTGGATTCATCCAGTCCCTTCGGCCGGATCATCGCCGAGCAGATCGCCTCGCGCCTTGTCCAGAGGGGCGTCAAGGTGGTGGAAGTGCGCCTGCGCGAGGAAATCGCCCTGGGCCAAGGCGGCCCCTTCACCCTGTCCGACGATGCACGCAAGGTGGCCAGCCGCGTACAGGCGCGCGCCGCGCTCACCGGGTCCTACGCCACCACCCCGCAATACGTGCTGCTCAACGCCCGCCTGGTCGACGTGACCACCGGCGTGGTCCTGGCCAGCTGGGACAAACGGGTGGAGCTGGGACGGACTGATTTGACGCTGCTCAGCGACAAGCCGGCCTGGTACACGATGACCGCCTGGTGAAGGTTAGTCCGGCCAGCGGTGGTGCAGCCATAGCCATTGTTCGGGGCGCCGGCGAATCCAGCCTTCGAGCAGGGCGTTGACCTTGGTCATCGCCGCCAGGATATCGGCATGGCGGTTGCCTGTGTTGTCGAACCGGATGGGGGGGTCGAGCACCATGCGAAACCGTGCCCCACACAACCGTTCCACATGGGCGGCGACCACCGGGCAGTCGTATTTCAGGGCAAAGGTGGCCAGGGCGGGCGCGGTCATCGCCTCGATGCCGAAAAATGGCACGGCGATTCCATCGTTCATCTTCTGGTCGATCAGCATGCCGATGTGCTCGCCGCGGCGGAGAAGCTGCAACGCCGTTCTGGCACCCGCCGCTCCCTTGGGGATGAGTTGCACGCCGTCATTGTCCCGGCCGAACCGGTACACCCATTCGAGGCGAGGATTGTTCGGCGCCCGATAGATCAGATGCAGCGGCAGATCGGTGCGCACCGCGCACAGGCCCATCAGTTCCCAGTTGGCCAGATGGCCGCCGAAGAACAACCCCGGCCCGCCGTCGTCGCGCAGTTGTTCGATGTACTGCCGTCCTTCGACCTCGACCCGCTGGCCGGGACCGAAGCCGAATTCCGGCAGATGGGGAAATTCGGCGGCGGTGCGCCCCAGATTGTCCCACATCGCTCGCAGGATGGCTTCGCGGCGCTCGGCCGGCATGTCAGGAAAGACCCGCTGCAGGTTGTGCCGTGCCTGGCGGGTCAGCGGCAGGCGATAGCCGATGCTGCGGCCGATCCAGCCGCCGACCGCCGAGGCCAGATCCAGCGGCATCAGGCGGAACAAGTGGAAGACCAGCCAGATGGCCACAGCCTCCAGCCGGGGCGGCAATTCCCGCCGCTTCATGGCAGCGCCAGTTCCCCGATCGCGGGGGCCAGCACGCGCATCAGCTCCGCCTCGTCGTCCCAGGTCACGGTGATCCGCAGGACAGCGACCTGGTCGCGCAAATGGGCGGGGATGCGGACGAAGTCCTTGGTCGTGGTGATCAGCGCCGCGGCGTGCTTTTCGGCCGTTGCCAGCAGCTCGGTGATCTCGGCCGGACGATATGGATAGTGATCGGGAAAAGCGTAGGCCTCTACCAGATTGGCCCCCAGCTTTTCCAGGCTGTGAAAGAATTTGGCCGGGCGGCCGATGCCGGCAAAGGCGACGACGTTCTGCCCGGCCAGGCCCAAGGCCTCGGCTTCCGGTTCCAGCCGGGCGCGAAGGACCGGCACCTCTCCCGCCAGGCGGGCGAGGTTACGGCGGTCTTCACCCAGAATCACCAGCGCCGTGGCCCGCCTCAAGCCTCGCGGAACGGGCTCGCGCAGCGGACCTGCGGGAATGCAGCGGCCCGCGCCGAACCCGGTATGGCCGTCGACCACCAGCAGCGAGACATCCTTGTGCAGGGAGGGGTTCTGAAATCCATCGTCCATGACCAGGCAAGCCGCCCCATGGCGGGCAGCCTCCCGCGCGCCAGCCGCGCGGTCCTTGGCCACCCAGCAGGGGGCTACCTCGGCCAGCAACAGCGCTTCATCGCCCACCCGGTCGGGCTGATGCTTGTTCGGGTTGACCAATAGCGGCCCCTGTTCGCTGCCGCCATAACCGAGGGAAAGGAAATGAGCCCCCGGCAAGCGGCTGGCGACCGATCTGGCGACCGGCGTCTTGCCGGCGCCGCCGGCCACCAGATTGCCGATACAGACGACGGGTATCGGCGCCTGGTAAGGCGTGGTGAGCGCTCCACGTAGGGCGCTACCGGCGGCCCACAGCCAGCCGAGCGGTGCCAGGCCAACGGAAAGAGGGCCGCCGTTGATCCAGAACTCAGGCGCCCGCATGGATGACCTCCCCGGGATGCCGGCCGCGGCTCGTGAGCCACGGCTCCAGTTCGGCGAAAACGGCATCGAGAACGCCGTCTTCGGCCGAGGCGAAGGCCCGCGCGCGGGCGCCAAAATCCGCCACCAGGGACGGATCGGACAACCGCCGCGATACCGCAAGGCCCAGGGCCGCCTCGTCCTCGACCCATTCGGCCGCCCCATCCCGCCCCATGCGCTGGGCCATGTCGGCGAAGTTTTCCATATGCCGGCCATACAGGACGGAAGCGCCGAGCCGGGCCGGTTCCAGCGGGTTCTGCCCGCCCTGCCCGACCAGGCTCTTGCCCATGAAGACGATAGGCGCAAGGCGGTAGAACAGCCCCAGTTCGCCCATCGTATCGGCCAGAAGCACCTCGGTCCCGGCTTCGACGACCTGTCCCGCCGAGCGGCGCGCCACGGCCAGTCCGCCGGCGGTCAGTTCGGCGGCGACGGCTTCGCCGCGGTTGGCGTGGCGCGGCACGATGATGGTGAGCAGGCCGGGATGGCGATCCGCAAAAGCCTGGTGGACCCGGCCGGCCGCCGCCTCCTCGCCGGCATGGGTGCTGGCCGCCAGCCAGCGAGGGCGCTGCCCGAGGCAACGGGACAGGCTTTCCAGCTCGGCCTGATCCACCGGCAGCGGCGTCGCCGCGAATTTCAGGTTGCCGCGGCAGGCGACCCGCTTCGCGCCAAGGCATTGCAGCCGCTCGGCATCGGTCGGCGTCTGGCCGAGACAAAGAACGAAGCCCGAGAGCAGATGCCGGATGAACCCGGGCTGGCGCCGCCAGCGGGCGAAGGAACGATCGGAAACCCGTCCGTTGAGCAGGATCAGCGGCACGCCACGATCCGCTGCCTCGATCATCAGGTTCGGCCAGAACTCCGATTCGGTCCACAGGGCCAGATCGGGACGCCAATGATCGAGGAAGCGCCGCACCCAAGGCAGGCGGTCGACCGGCACATATTGGTGGATGGCGCCCTCGGGCAGCCGCGCCCCCATGACATCCGCCGAGGTCACGGTGCCGGTAGTGACCAGCACGGTGGTCTCGGGGCGGCTCAGCAGGCGCTCGACCACCGGGAGCATGGACACCGACTCGCCGACGCTGGCGGCATGCAGCCAGACGACCTGCCCCGCCGGCCGCGGCCGGCTGGCCTGTCCGCGTCGCTCGGCGAGGCGCTGCGGATCCTCCTTGCCATGCGCCATGCGGCGATTGAGATAGCAGCTGATGAGCGGCGCGCCGACCGTCGTCAGCCCGCGATACAGGGCGAGGATCATCGGCCGGCGCCCTCGACGGCGAGAGGCGCCGGCGCGACGGGCGCGCAGCCCATCAGCCGGTCGGCTTCCTCGCTGATGTGGTTGAGCGACGACTCCACCGCCAGGCGGGCGACCTCCAGAGCCTCGCCCGAGGCGTCGGGCGGCACCGTGATGGGCTTGCCCCAGACGAACGCGCCGCGAGAGAACGGCAAGGCCAGGACGAACCGGTCCCAACTGCCCATGATCCTCCGTCGCCGGGCCGAGAAGCTGCAGGGAAGGATCGGCACGCCGGACAGGCGGGCGACCTGCACGATGCCGTCCGAGGCCCGCATGCGCGGGCCGCGCGGCCCATCCGGCGTGATGCCGACGCATTGGCCGCCCTTCAGCGCCTTCAACATGTTCCTGAGCGCCGCCGAGCCACCTTTCGACGAGGATCCGGCGACCGTCCGGATGCCGAAATGGCTGACCGTCCGTGCGATGATCTGCCCGTCGCGGTGCTGCGAGATCAGCATATGAATGGATACGCCGCGCCGCCAGCAATAGGGCATCATCAGGATGCGGCCATGCCAAAAGGCCAGAATGAACGGCTTGCCCTGATCCCAGAAGCCGGCCGGCAGGTCACCGCCCACCACCTGCCAGCGCCCGGTGGTGAAGACCAGGCGGATATATTGGGCCCCAAGCCAGCACAGCGCGTTGCGTACGGCTTCGCTCCTGGTCAGGGCCTTGACCATACCCATGCGGATCAGCCCTTTCCGCCGCTTGCCAGCAAGACGAGTGACATTTCTTTTCCGTCGCCCCCGGGCCCGACCCGGCGGTCCATGGATTGCCGGGTCAAGCCCGCCAATGACGAGAGTTGAATCTCAGGCGGCGCACCATAGCATGCACCGGCGGGGGGGCCAACATCCTCACAACCGCCGCAGGGGTCAGAACCCCTTGGGGTCACCCACGACGACGGCGGCCAGCCGCTCGGAATCCAGCAACCGCTTGGCGACCCGCCTGACGTCGTCCCGCGTCACCGCGCTGATCAGCTTGGGCCGGCGGTCGAGGTAATCGATGCCGAGCCGGTCCAACTGAATCGTGACCAGCAGCGCGGCGATGGACTGGGTGCTGTCCATCTGCAGCGGGAACGAGCCGTTCAGGAAGGTCTTGGCGTTGGCCAGTTCCTCGGCCGTCACCCCGGAGTCCGCCATGCGCTTCCATTCCTGACGGACGAGGGAAAGGCTTTCCGCCACCCGGTCGTTGCGCGTGCCCACCCCGCCTTCGATCAGCGCGGCGTGATCGCGCGGCACCAGATAGCTGTACGCGCCATAGGCCAACCCGCGCTTCACCCGGATCTCGGTCAGCAGGCGCGAGGAAAAGCCGCCGCCGCCGAGGATGTAGTTCATCACATAGGCGGCATACCAATCGGGATCATCGCGCTTCATCCCCTGCTCGCCGAACACCACCACGCTCTGAGGTATGGGCCGGCGGATGACCTCGACCTGACCCTTGGCGTCGGCAGCCACTTCGGGAACGGAAATCGGTTCCGCCTTGGCCGGAAGGGTACCGAATACTTGATCGAGACGCTGTCCGAGCTGCGCCGCGGTGATATCGCCGACCACCGCCACGTAAAGCTGGTCGCGGCCCAGATGGCTGGCCACCCAGCCCTTCAGGTCGTCCACCGTGATCGCCGAGACGGTCTCGGGATACCCGTTGGAGGGCACCCCGTAGGGATGGTCGGGATACATCTGCTTGGCGAATGCACGCCCGGCGATGGCGTCGGGGTCCTGCAGCTCCTGCGCCAATTCGGCCAGGAGCTGGCCGCGCACACGGTCCACCGCGTCGGCATCGAACCGCGGCTGGGTCAGGGACAGCCGCAACAGGTCGAATGCCTGGTCGCGATTGGCGGTCACCGTCTTCAGATGGCCGTGAAAGGCATCCTTGCCCACGCTGTAGCCCAGCGAAATCGCCATATCTTCCAGCTTTCCCTGGAAGGTCTGGGAATCCATGTCCCCCGCCCCTTCGTCGAGCAGGCTGCCGACCATATCGGCCAGCCCGGCCTTTCCGCTGGGATCAAGGGCGGTGCCGCCGCGGAAGGCGAAATGCATGGAGATGATCGGGTTGCTGTGGTCCTCGACCAGCCAGGCCTCGATGCCGGCGGGGCTGATCACCCGCTCGACGGTCATTGCCCGGGCCGACAGCAGAGGCAGCAGGCATAGCAAGAACGCCAGCAGCAGGCGGAAATGGGCGAGCCTCTCCCACGACAGAAGAGGGGATCCGTCCGGATTCCGCTTCATCGGATTTCCCTCCCCGACATGCCGGCGGGCAGCCGGCTCGCCGGCTCGGGCACGTTCGGCTGCACCGTACCTTCGCCGGGATTGGCCGGCAGCAGCAGGCCGGTCACCGATCGCTCGTCGCGCAGCACGTGGCGCGCCGCCTCGTTGACCTGGTCGGCGGTCACCGCCGCGATACGTTGCGGCCATGCCTCTTCTTCCGCCACGGTCTGGCCGGTGGCCAATGACTGCCCCAGGACGCGCGCGCCGGTATGGTAGGAATCCTTGGCATAGGCGACCGCCGCCTGCAGCCGGTGCTTGGCCTGATCGACTTCGTCCGCCGTCACGCCCGAGGTGGTGATCGCCTGGATCTGGCCGACGATGCCGGCCTGCAACCGATCCATCGGCACGCCCGGCCGCGGGCTGGCGTCGAAGGAAAACGAAGTCCGGCCGAGAACGTCGGGGTCGTAGGAAGCCGAGGCCGAGGCCGCAAGCTTCTGGTCGACCACCAGGCTTTTGTAAAGCCGGCTGGTCGCCCCGTCGCCTAGAATTTCGGCCAGCACCTGAAGCGGATAGGCGAAGCGGGCCTCACCCTGGTGATAGCTGGGTGCCAGATACAGGCGGTTCCAACTTGGCTCGTGGACATCGGGGTCGCGCAATTCGACGGTCCGCGCGGCGACCGGCGGCGGCTCCTCGGCGCGGTGCCGCTCCGGCACCGGCCGCGCCGGGATGCTGCCGTAGTATTTCTCAGCCAGCGGTTTCAGCCGGTCCGCCGTGATGTCGCCGGCCACCACCAGGATGGCGTTGTTGGGCGCGTACCACAGCCGATGGAAATCGACGACGTCCTTCAGTTTGTAGTTCTCGATGTCGGTCCGCCAGCCGATGACCGGATGGTGATAGGAACTGGTAAGGTAAAGCGCCGCTTCCATCTGCTCGTCGAGCAGGGAATCCGGCGAGTTTTCCACACGCATCCGCCGCTCTTCCAGAACCACCTGGCGCTCCGGCTGGAAGTCCGAATCCTTGAGCGAGAGGTTGGCCATGCGGTCGGCCTCCAGCTTCATCACCGTTTCCAGCTTGTCGGCCGCAACGTTCTGGTAGAAGGCCGTGTAGTCCGTGGTGGTGAAGGCGTTGTCGCGTCCGCCATTGGTCGCCACGATGCGCGAGAATTGTCCCGCCGGCACCGTCCTGGTGCCCTTGAACATCATGTGCTCCACCATGTGGGCGAGGCCGGTCTTGCCGGCGACCTCGTCGCCGGAACCCACCTTGTACCACACCATATGGCTGATCACCGGCACCCGGTGGTTGGGAATGACCACCACCTGCATCCCATTCTTCAGGGTGAAGGTTTCGGGATTGAAGACCTGGGCCTCGGCGACGGGGGCCTTGGCGACGGAACCAAGCGATACCCCGAGCAGCAAGCCCAGGGCGAAAAACTTTTGGCGCCTTTTCATTAATCCTCCCGAGGACCCGGCTGCGCTGATGGGATATAAGGGGCGGGAGAGAGACGGACAAGCGCCGGGCCGCCTGGACCCGGCGCCGTCCGGTCAGCCGGAGGTCAGTCGTCCAGCAAATAGTGCCACAACGTTCCCTTGTGGCCACCGCCGCGGACGATCTGCGGGCTGTCGCCGTCGGATGCCGGCTTGCCCAGGGCGGCGTTCTGCTGCAGCCGCTTGGCTTCCTGCGCGGCATCCAGCGGCTCGCCGGGTGGCGGCTTATCACGCCAGAACAGGATCTTGTCGGTGAAGCTCTTGTCGGCCTCGATCAACGAGGAAGTCTCCTCGTCCACCCTGCGCCGGATATTGGCGTCAACATGATCAGCCCCGGCCTTGGTCAACAGGAACTGCTCACCGGGGCTCCGGTCGGTCAACGCTGCCGGGGTAGCGGCAGGCTTGGCCCCCAGCAACGCCGTCTTGGCCTGGTCGCGCATCGTCCCCTCCTGGGGCCGCGGCGCACCCGGCTGCGGCGGGCGCAAGGTGAAGTCCGGCGGCTGCGACAACGGAGCGCGTGCGACGACGGCGAATTCGTCCGGCGGCGACTTATCGTAGCCCAAAGCCTTGCGGGCACTACTGCAGCCGGACAGCGACAAAGCGGCGAGAAGCGCGACGATCGCGGCGCATCCAACCTTGGTCACGGAGAGGTGTGCTGAGTTCATGGCGTATTCTTATGCGAATCGCGATTACCAAACAAGGAGTCGAAGACAAGAAGTGCAGCACCGACGCTGATCGACCAATCAGCAAGGTTCATTGCGGGCCACCAGTCGAACCTCCCGACATGGACGTAAAGGAAATCGACCACTGCGCCGTAATGCAGGCGATCGACCGCATTGCCCACCGCGCCGCCCACGACCAGGCCCAATCCGAGCAGCGCCACCCGGCTGCCCGCCTTGGCCATCCAGGTGATCAATACTGCGCAGATGACTGCCGAGAGCAAAGTGAACAACAAGGCGTTGTAGGGCCCCTGGTTGTTGCCCACGCCGAAGCTCACGCCGCGGTTCCAGGTGAGCACGAAATCCAGGATGGGCAGCACCTCGACATGGCCCTGCGGCCGCACCACGGTGACGATCGCCCATTTGGCCAGCTGGTCGACAAGAGCGGCCAGCACCGCAACGGCGAGACCGATACGCAAGCGGGACTTCATCACCCCTCACTCCCCCCCTCTCCCGCCCGGCGGGAGAGCGTGGGGGCCGCGGCAGCGGCAGGGCAAGGGCGCCGGCTCATCCGAGGTTCAGCTTCGAGACAGCATCGGCACAGCGCGGGCAAAGGCCTTCATGGCCATGCTGGCCCACCTCGGGCAAGACCTTCCAGCAGCGCTGGCATTTTTCTCCTTCCGCCGTGCGGAAGACCACACCCACCCCGGGCACGTCGGGCAGGGTGAAGGCGCCGTCCGAAACTTCGCCCACCCTCACCATGATGTCCGAGGTGATGGCAATCTCGGCCAGGTCGAGGCCGGCCAGCAGCGATGCGTAGTCCGCCGTGACGCTGACCTCCGGCGCCGCCTGCAGGCTGGAACCGATGCGCTTGGCAGCGCGCTCCACCTCCAGCGCGCCCGTTACCACCCGGCGAAGGTCGCGGATGCCGTGCCACCGGCTGGCCAGTTCCGCGTCGCTCCAATCGGCGGGCAGTTCGGGGAACGGTTCCAGATGGACACTGCCCTTGGTGCCCGGGTGACGGGCCAGATAGGCCTCCTCGGCGGTGAAGCAGAGGAACGGCGCCAGCCAGCGCGAAAGGCAGGTGAACAACACCGCCATGACGGTGCGTGCCGCCCGCCGGCGGGGATCGGACGGATGATCGCAGTAAAGCGAATCCTTGCGGATGTCGAAATAGAAAGCCGACAGGTCGACGGTGCAGAAATTGTGAAGCTCGGTGAACAGGCCGTGAAACTGGAAGTCCCGGCAGGCCTGGCGCATCGCCCCGTCCAATTCCACCAGTCGGTGCAGCACCCAACGTTCGAGTTGCGGCATCTCGTGCACCGGCAACCCTTCGGCCTCGGTGAAGCCGTCCAAGGCGCCGAGCAGGTAGCGAAGCGTGTTGCGCAGCCGGCGGTAGATGTCGACCTGGGTCTTGATGATCTCCGGTCCGATGCGCAGGTCTTCCGAATAATCAGAACCGACCACCCACAGGCGCAGGATGTCGGCGCCGTACTGGGCCACCACTTCCTGCGGCGACACCACATTGCCCAACGATTTGGACATCTTGCGGCCTTCCTCGTCGAGGACGAAGCCGTGGGTCACCACCGCGTCATAGGGCGCCCGGTCGCGGGTGCCGCAGCTTTCCAGCAGCGAGGAATGAAACCAGCCGCGATGCTGGTCCGAGCCTTCCAGATAAAGCGAGGCCGGCCAGGTCAGGTCCCAATGGCCCTGCTCGAGAACGAAGCTGTGGGTGCAGCCGGAATCGAACCACACGTCAAGGATGTCGACCACCGGCTCCCAGTCCTCCGGCGCATACCCGTTGCCGAGGAAGCGCTCGGGCTTCGAGGTGAACCAGGCATCCGCCCCTTCCGCCTCGACGGCGGCGGCGATGCGGTCGATCACCCCCTGGTCGCGCAGGACTTCGCCGGTGGTGCGGTTGACGAAGACGGTGATCGGCACGCCCCAGGCGCGCTGGCGCGACACGCACCAGTCGGGGCGGCTTTCCACCATCGAATAGATACGGTTGCGCCCCTGGGCCGGAACCCAGCGGGTGGCGTCGATCGCGGCCAGGGCCTTGGCCCTGAGATCGTTGGTCTCCATGCTGATGAACCACTGCGGTGTGGTGCGGAAAATCAGCGGAGCCTTGGACCGCCAGGAATGGGGGTAGCTGTGGACGAGCTTGCCGGAATGGAGCAGGCCGCCGACGCTCTTCATCGCCTCGACCATCGGTTTGGCCACCGGCGAATAGTATTTGCCGTCTTTGCCCTGGGCCAGCACCGGCTGGCCGGCGAAGATGGGAACGCCCGCGTGGTAGGTGCCATCCGGCAGCACGGTCTCGGGCACGGCGATGCCGTGGGCCTTGCCAAGATGCCAGTCGTCCTCGCCATGGCCGGGCGCGATGTGGACGAAGCCGGTGCCGGTGTCGGCGGTGACGAATTCGCCGGGCAGCAGCGGCACCGGGAAGGCATAGCCACCTTTGGCGTCGGCATGGGTCTTCAGCGGGTGATGCGCCACCGTCCCGGCCAAGTCGGCGCCGGCCAGGCTCGCCAGCTCGGTGTAGGCGGCCACCTTGGCGTCGGCCATCACCTGCGGGGCCAAGTCGCGGTTCAGCACCAGCCGTTCGCCGGGTACCGCCAGGCTGCCCTCGGCCACCGTATCGACTCGAAAGACTCCGTAGGTCATCCCGGCGCCATAGGCGACGGCGCGATTGCCGGGCATGGTCCAGGGCGTGGTGGTCCAGATGACCACCGAGGCGCCCTCCAGTTCGGGCCGGCTGGCCTGCAACACGGGGAATCGCACCCAGATGGTCACCGAGCTGTGGTCATGGTATTCCACCTCAGCCTCGGCCAGGGCGGTCTTCTCCACCACCGACCACAGAACCGGCTTGGCGCCCTTGTAAAGGCCGCCGTTCATTACGAACTTGCCCAGTTCGCGGACGATCTGCGCCTCGGCCCGATAGGCCATGGTGGTGTAGGGATCACCCCAGGCGCCGAGCACGCCGAGGCGCTGGAATTCCTCGCGCTGGACATTGATCCAGGTCTCGGCGAATTGCCGGCATTCCTTGCGGAATTCGATCGGGTCGACCGCGTCCTTGTCGAGCCCGGCCTCGCGGTAGCGCTCCTCGATCTTCCATTCGATGGGCAGGCCGTGGCAATCCCAGCCGGGGACGTAGTTGGCGTCCAGACCCAGCATCTGCTGGCAGCGGTTGATCACGTCCTTCAGGATCTTGTTGAGCGCATGACCGATGTGCAGATGGCCATTGGCATAAGGCGGGCCGTCGTGCAGGACGAATTTCTCGCGGTCCCTGCCCTGCTCGCGCAGCCGGGCGAACAGATCCATCTCCACCCACCGGGCCAGCAGGCGCGGCTCGAGATCGGGCAGCCCGCCCTTCATCGGGAAGTCGGTCTTGGGCAGGAATACGGTCGATTTGTAATCCACGGGCATGATCTTGCTCTTCAGTGCATTGCCATCGCACCCGCGCCTTCTTCGTGAACGGCGGGGCGGAAGGACACAGGACTGGTTATTTCTCAGCGATTCCCAGCAGCCGCCGGGCGGCCTGGCAATCCTCTTCGATCTGGGTTTTCAGGGCGTTGATATCGGGAAACTTGCGCTCGGGACGAAGGAACTCGACCAGCGCGACGCGCAGATGGCGACCGTAAAGGTCTCCGTCGAAGCCGAACAGATGAACCTCGAGCAACTGGTTCGTCTTGCCGAAGGTAGGGCGGCTGCCGAAATTGGCAACGCCGGGCAGCCATTGGGTGGCGCCGCCCCGGTCGACCCCGGCGCGGATGGCATAGACGCCGTGCGCCGGATGCAGATAGTCGGCCATTTCGATATTGGCGGTGGGAAAACCGACGGCATGGCCGCGCCCGTCGCCATGCTCGACCCGCCCCTCGATCTCCCAGTCGCGACCCAGAAGCCGTGCCGCCTCGTGCGGATGCCCGCTCTGCAGCGCCTCGCGGATGCGGCTGGAGGAATAGACGGCGCCGTCCTCGGCGGTGACCGGACCGATGCAGGTGACGCCGAAGACGCCTTGGGCGGCCCTGTCCTTCAGCATCGCCGGATTACCGCGGCGGTCATGGCCGAACGCGTAATCGTAGCCGACCACCAGATGGACCACGCCCAGGCCCTTGATCAGAACCTCGTCGATGAAATCCTCGGCCGAATGGGCGGCGAACTCCAGGTCGAAATGCTGCATCAGCAGGTAATCGACCCCCAGAGCCTCGATCAGCCGGGTCTTGATGCGGAATGGGGTCAGCCGGAACGGCGGCAGCGACGGATTGAACACCATGCGCGGATGCGGCTCGAAGCTCATCACGCCGCAAGCCACCCGCTTTTCGCGAGCGGCCGCCAGGGCGGTGCCGATCACCGTCTGATGGCCCAGATGGACGCCGTCGAAATTGCCAAGCGCGACCACACCGCCGCGAATGGCAGCCGGCAGTTCGGCGTAATGGCGAAAAATGCGCATGGGCGCAAAGATCCTGGAAACCGCAGAGAACGGTAAGGGGTATTCGATTATGTTGGGAATCGCAACTGTTGCCGCAGGAGATCGTCCTCCCGGTCGCACCGCCGGGAGGACGATGACGGCATCAGCCGCGCGACGGCACCATGATGGTGGCCTCGCCGTCGATCACCACGGAATTGCCCACCGTGCAGACGGTCTTGAAATTGGCCCGCTTCTTTTCCGGAATCAGCTCGACCAGTTCGACCTTGGCAATCACGGTGTCGCCGATCTTCACCGGCCCCTTGAACCGCAGGTTCTGCGAAATGTAGATGCAGCCTGGGCCGGGCAGCTTGGTGCCGAACACCGTGGAAATGAACCCCACCGACAGCATGCCGTGGGCGATGCGCCCCTTGAACATGGTCTGCTGGGCGAATTCCTCGTTCAGATGCACCGGGTTGGTATCGCCGGACACACCGGCGAACAGGACGATATCGGCCTCGGTAATGGTCTTGCCATAGGTCGCCGTCAGGCCCACCGAAAGATCCTCGAAATAGTAGCCGTGCAATCCGTTCATGGATTTCGCTGCCTTTCCTGCTCTATATCCAATAGCGTCCGATAGCCGCCCGGCCGTCCATGCTGCACTGCCCAAGCCGGGCCGGCGGAGTATGCCAGCGGGCAGTGGGAACGACAACATCGGGAGGACAACCGGGTGATTTACCGTCTTGCCGCACTTTCCTTGACGTTGCTGACTTTGGCCGCCTGCTCCGACGATCCCGTATGGACCAACGCGGATGTGCCGAGAGCCCGTTGGGGAGCCGACCTGACCGCTTGCCGCCGTCAGGCCGACGATGCCGTCGGCGCACGCTCTTTCGCCGATACCGGCGACGAGCGCACCGGCAATCCGATGACCCTGGTCGACCGCACCGATGATCGCCGGCGCTTCGACGCCTATGTCAGCAGCTGCATGCAGGACCTCGGCTATCACCGGGTCAAATAGGCAGCGCCCCAAGCGGGCAAAAGGACCTGCCCGCCGACCACGGTCGCCGTGCAGCCATGCGCCTCGACCGGCCTGAACCCGGCGGCGAGCTCGACGCTCGCCGCTGCACCGGCGCAATTGAACAGGCAGAGCAGCCGCTGTTCGCCGTGCCGCCGTTCGAACGCCAGCACCTCGCCCTCCACCGGCAAAAGGTGCAGATCCCCCTGCAGCAAGGCCGGCTGCGTTTTGCGCCAGGCCAGGAACCGCCGACAAAACCGTAAGACCGACTGGGGGTCGGATTCCTGCCGATCCACCGCCAGCGGCAAATGCTCCTCCGGCACCGGCAGCCAGGGCTCGCCCGTGGTGAACCCGGCATGGGGTTTATCGGCCCGCCACGGCATGGGCGTGCGACTGCCGTCGCGCCCCTTGAAGGCCGGCCAGAAGGCCTTGCCGTAGGGATCTCGAAGCGCCTCGAATGGCAGGGAAGCCTCGGTCAGGCCCAGTTCCTCGCCCTGGTAGATGCTGGCGCTGCCGCGCAAGCTGAGCAGCAGGGCCAACAGCAGCCGGGCGAAGGCTGGGCTGCCATCGCCCCAGCGGCTTGCCGCCCGCTCGACGTCGTGGTTGGAAAAGGCCCAGCATAGCCAGCCGTCGGTGACCCGTGCCTCCACCTCGGCAATCGCCTGGGCCAGAATTCCGGCGGAAAAGCCGCGGCGCATCAGGCGCAGGGTATAGGCCATGTGCAGCCGATCGCTCCCCGCCGTGTAGAGATTGGCGCGCTGCAAGGGATCGGGTTCGCTCGACAGTTCGGCAATGGTGGCCGTCCGGGGATAGCGCCCCAGCAGAGCCCGCAGACGGCGCATGACAACCAGCGCTTCCACCTGCGCCATGTCCCGGCGATGTTCCTGCAGGGCGAAGGGCTTGAGCGGCGTGATTCCGTCGGCCGGCGGACGCGGAGGGTTGTCGCGCAAGCGCTCGTCGTGCATCAGGAAGTCGACCGCATCAAGGCGGAACCCGTCGACCCCGCGCCGCAGCCAGAATTCGCCGATGGCCTCCAGTTCGGCAAGCACTTCGGGATGGCGGAGGTTGAGCGCCGGCTGGCTGGGCAGGAAATGATGCAGGTAGTACTGGCGACGCAGCGGATCCCAGCTCCAGGCGCCGCCGCCGAACACCGAAAGCCAGTTGTTGGGCGGCGTTCCATCGGCCTTGGCGTCCGCCCAGACATACCAGTCGGCATGCTGGCCGGTCGCCGACCGCCGGCTGGCGTCGAACCAGGGGTGACGGCTGGAGGTGTGGCTCCACACCAGATCGATCAGGACCCTCAGGCCCAGTTCGCGGGCCTTCGCCAGCAGGGCGTCGAAATCCGCCAATCGGCCGAACGTCGGATCGACTGCGCGATGGTCGGTCACGTCGTAGCCGAAATCCTCCATCGGCGACAGGTAGAAGGGCGAGATCCATAGGCCGTCGACCCCCAGCTCCGCCAGATAGTCCAGGCGTCCGGCGATGCCGGCCAGGTCACCGACGCCGTCGCCGTTGGAATCGCAAAAGCTGCGGGGAATGACGTGATAAAGAACTCCGCCCCGCCACCATTGGTCGTCACCCATGCCCTTTGCCATTCGTTAACCTGCCGTACGATATCCTGGCGGACCCGTGAGTGGAGGCTGCCCATGAAGGACATCGACGACCCGACGGTCATCCAGATCGCCGGCCGGACGATCAGGCCGCGCGTCGTCTCCACGATCCAGTCGGCCAGCGAGAGCACCGGTGTCAGCTTCAGCTATCTGATGGCCCAGGCCGGCAAGGAAAGCAGCTTCGAATCGGAAGCCGGCTCGCGCGCATCGTCAGCCGCCGGGCTGTTCCAGTTCACCAAGGGCACCTGGCTGCAACAGGTCAAGACCCACGGCGCCGCCCACGGCCTCGCGCAGTTCGCCGAGCATATCCATCGTACCGCCCGGGGCGAGTATACGGTGAGCGACCCCAAGCTGCGCCAGCAGATTCTGGATCTCAGGCGCGATCCGCAGCTGGCCTCGCTGATGGCCGGCGAGTACGCCAAGGAGAACAAGGCCCGGTTGGAGCAGGCGCTTGGCCGGCCGGTCAACTCCACCGAACTCTATCTGGCCCATTTCCTGGGCCCTGGCGGCGCAGCCAAGGTGCTGAAGGCGAAGGCCGAGGATCCCAACCAGCCGGCCGCCGAACTCTTGCCTCAGGCCGCCCACAAGAACCGCTCGGTGTTCTACGACCATAACAAGTCGCCGCGCAGCGTGGCCGCCGTCTACGACCGCATCCACCACGCCATCGAACGCCCAATGAGGCAGTATGCCCAATTGGAGGAGCGCACGACCGAACAGGCCGGCCAAGATTCGGCGCACCACCACCATCATCATCATCTTCATGGGGCATCCAAGATTGCCGCGGCCAAAGCCGACACACCCTGGCCGTTCGAAACCGGCCAATGGCCGCCGACCTACGTCCCGGCGGAGGTCGGCCCCGCCCCCATCGCAAAGGCGGCAGAGCCCGACAAGGTGGCCTATACCGACGTATCGCAGAGCGCCGACCAGATTTCCGCCCCGATGCCGCCGGCCGCCGGCGGGCAACGCTCGCCGGAAATGACCAGCCCGCTGGGCACCCTGCTGAAAGATCTGTTCGGCTAGTGGTGAAAATCCGACGGATGGTACCGCCACCAGCCGTCGAATTTTCACCACAATTCAATTGGTTGGTGGGCCGCCTGATCCAGGCGCTTGGGGACCAAGCGTCTGGGGCGGACCACTAGTGCA
>JAJYTF010000056.1 GCA_021793155.1 Pseudomonadota bacterium
GCCGTAAACCCGTTCCCGAAGATCTGATGAAAGTCCCTTGCCCATGATCCACCTCCAAAGAGGTTGAATCATTTTTCGAGTCCGATGGGAATCCCTTTTCGATTCAGGATTCAAGCTCGACGCTCTAATAAGGCCACAAAAGAATTGCGGCGATATGTGACATTACAGCCACAGCCGATGACCGCTTTTCGCGCCATGGGCGAGACAACGTCACTGGATGGTGGGGTTCGCGCCGTTGGCGCGCGTCCGCATGCGGCCCGGCGGGCGCAAAGGCTGCCTGCATCGTGATGCGGGTCTGCCGCTTCACGGCCCAGGGCAGCCCACGGTCATCTTGACCGCGACGTTCAGGCACGGCGCGGGCTTATCGCCGTCTTGCCGTCGACTTGGCAGCCAGACAAGAACCAGCCCCGATACCCTTCAGTCAAGTACGATCATTGCGAACCGAAGGCGACGCAATGACGGCGCATCCTGAACTGAACGGGATTGAGGCTAAGGCGCCGTCCCGTTGGGAATGGCGGCTGAATCGGGGATGGTCGGCACCGCCTGCTGCCAGTCCCGCCATGGTATGGCGTTGGCCGGTGGCGGCGTCCATTCGGGGCCGGGACCGGACAGTGGAATCGGCGCCGCGGCATAATAGTTGGGTGGCGCATGGCCCAGGGTCGGATTCAGCGTCTCGGCGAAAAACAAGTCCTTCTGCATGGCCTGCAGAGGCCCCAGCCCAGCCGTGTCGGCGGGCGGAACAGGAACCTGGGCGACGGCGGCAGAGATTCCGGCCGACAGGGCGACGGCGGCAACCAGCAGCAGTTTCATGGCCGATGTCCTTCTTCCACATTTCCCCGGAAGATGAACATCGCGCAGCCGATCATCGTTCCGGCGCCTCGGCAAAAAAAGAAAGGGCCACCGCCTCGCGACGATGGCCCGTCCGGGATGGCCGATGTTTGGCGAGCGGCCTATTTCTCGCTGCCGTAATAATTGACCAGCGCGTCGATGTCGCCCGGCTGGACCTGGTCGAGCTTGGGCTGCATCTTGGTCGGAACGGGCCGCTTGCCGGCCTTGTAGTCGGCCAACTGAGCTTTCAGATAGGGCATCCACTGGCCGGCCAGGATGCCGGCATCGTCGTCGGCGACGCTGCCCCCTTCGGTATGGCACTTGTCGCACAGCTTGTCGTGGATTTCCTTACCCTTGGCGGCCAGGGCGGCGTCGGCGCTCTGCTTGGCGCGGACGAATTTCTTGGCGGCGAAGCTGTTGGCCACCGTGGCGATGTCTGCATCGCTCAGATCGGCGATCGCCTTGTACATGTCGCTCTTGGTGCCCTTCTTGTCGCCGGCGGTGATGGTCACCTCGGCCGCCGGGCGAGCCTTCTTCTTGTAGCTTTGCAAGGCGCCCTTCAGATATTCGGCCGACATGCCGGCGATGGTCGGGACGTTCGGATCGGTGCTGACGCCGTCGGTGCCATGACAGCCGGCGCAGGAGGCTGCCGGGTCGGCCGCCATGGCCCCCGAAGCCAGCGACAAACCGATGGCCAACAAGGAAATTCCGATAAGCTTATTCATCGTGGTGTCTCTCCGCAGCGCCATCCCTGCATCTGCAAATCCAACAATCCACGGTCGGTGGCCGCAGGAGTCATGCAAATGGATGGACATGTCAAGAAGAGGAGCCGGCCACAAGGCAAATACCGGCACCAGTCGATAGGCAGTTATATGGAGATTTGACTGCTCGAACAAGCCCTATTATCAATTCGAAATGATCTAAAATCCTTCACACAACTGGTATTATCAAATTTTTTGCCAGTGGTATTAGACTTCCGGGTAGGGGGCTGCTAGGATACCACACAGATCTTATGGGTATTGACGATCCGCTCGCTTCGGCACACGGAATGACATTGCCGAGCCCCGGCTGAAGTGACTGGCGTTGCGGTACCGGACACGGTCTGTCAGGCGCCCTTTTGCCGGCACTTCCCCGCATACCATTCATGATGCCTCGGCCCCGAGGCATTCCCGGCATCTTGCGCAATGGGAGGGCCCATGAAAATCGCAAGGCCAGCCGCTATCGCGGCAATATTGATCGCCATTCTGGGATGGAGTCCTTCGGCGCCGGCCGGCGAGGGGGCTTCCGCCACCTCGGCCAATGGTGAAGAACAGCAGGACAGGGACTCCAACGCCCAATGCCTGGCCTGCCACAGCGAAGCGGGGCTCGCCAATCCGCCGCGCCCCGATATGCATCTCGAAGGCTTGGCCAATCATCTGATCAGCGCCGAGCGTTTCGAAAAATCGGTGCATGGCGAGGAGGCCTGCAAGGACTGCCACGGCGAGAGCTATGTCAAGTATCCGCACGAGGCAAACTCTCGATACCAGATCAAGATGTGCCCAGAGTGTCATAAATCTGCAGGCCGTAAGAAACTTGCCGAGTTTCAGCAGACGTTGCACTACAAGAATCACCCGCATAATTTCAGCTGCGTGTCGTGTCATAACCCACATACGTTGCAAAAGGCGAAACAACTTGGTTCTGCAAAGAAATTGATCGCCCAGGACAACGGAATGTGCCTCGACTGCCATGACAGCGACCAACGCTTCGCCCAGTTCACCACGCGGGCCCGGCCCAACCTGGTGGAAGTGCACAAATGGCAGCCCAATCCCGAGCTGCATTGGAAAAGCGTCCGCTGCATCGACTGCCACACACCGGCCACCGATGGCAGCGGCACCTCGCACCTGATTCTCGGCAAGGACAAGGCCGAGCGCGACTGCGTCGCGTGCCACAGCGCCACCTCCAGCCTGCGCACCCGCCTCTATCGCTATTTCGCCGCGCAGGGCCAGATCGAAGAGGCCGGCTTCCTGAACGGCGCCGTGCTGAGCGAAGCCTATGTCGTCGGCGCCACGCGCAACGCCCTGCTGGATAAAGCGACCTGGGTGATCACCGCCCTGCTGCTGGCGGGCCTTGCCGTTCACGGGCTGCTTCGGGTCGTTGCAGGCCGGCTTCGCAAAGGGAGGAAGTGATGTCCTACCGCATCTTCATTCTGGCCCTATGGATCCGCGTCTGGCATTGGATCAACGCGCTGCTGATCCTCTGCCTGATCATTTCGGGCCTCAGCCTCCACTATGCCCAACCGGGTGCCGGAATTATCAAGTTCAGCCTGGCCCGCGAGATGCACAACATCGCCGGCATCGGCCTATGCCTCAACTACGTCTATTTCTTCATCGGAAACATCGTCTCAGGCAACTGGTGGCAATACATTCCACGGCCACATGGGTATATGAAGCGATGTTGGGTACAGTTCCGCTATTACATGTACGATATCTTCCGCGGAGCCCCCCATCCCTTCCCCACCACCGTGGATGACAACTTCAACCCGCTGCAGCAGTTGATTTACTGGGGGGTGATGTATGTTCTGATGCCGCTGTTGATCCTCACCGGAGTGACCTACCTGTACCCGACCTTGGCTCCGGACCGCTGGTTCGGCGTCGACGGCCTGCTGCCGGTGGCTTTCGTTCATTTCTTCGTGGCCTTCCTGATCTTTCTGTTCATGCTGGTCCACGTCTATCTGGGCACCACCGGCGACCATCTGACCTCGAAAATCTCGACGATGATCACCGGCTGGCATGAAGAGGGACTGGAAGAGTTGGAATCGACGGAGCAGGACGACAGAATCGCCGCCGGCGCCGGCGCCGGCGCCAACGCCGTCGATGCCCCGGAATCGTGACCTGACCTCGACATCGCTTCCCAGGCGGAGTATCCGGCGGGCATGCGCGTGATGTAATGCCGGATTTCCCAGATGCCTGGGCCATTTGTGCCGGAAAGATGCAAATATGATATAAAAATCAACATGGTATAGACGGCTTGGGGAGGCTGAATTCAGCCGCCCCACGGCGAGCAGGAGCGGACCGCGCTGCGTTCCGCTAACGTCTACAGCGCCGAGTTGCTTGCGTCCCGTGAAGGGCGGGGTCCCAAATGGGGGATTTCGGACCACGACGTCTTCGTGGAGACCATCCCCCTGGGGGCTACCGGCGAGATGCTGAAAAACAGACTGTGGGAGCAGTATTGAAAGATTTGGGCTACAATGTCGCCGATTTCGCCTCTGCGGCCGTCTCAGCCTACAGTGCGGGGCATCTTGCTTCGCCGGTAGCGGTTGCGGACAGTGCCGCCGACGTGGCGTCCAATCTCGACGGCCTGGAGAGTTTGGCGGCGGCGAGCAAACTCTCCTCGATCACCCTGACCGACGGCGGGACGCCGACAATTTCGGTAACGGCAACCCAGCTGGCGCAGGATGCCCCCGCCCTCAACGCAATCGCCGGCTCGTACACGCTGAACGTGCCCGGCGTGTCCTCCGGGGCCGCAGCCTTTGTCGTGCAGCAAGACGCCTCGGGGCGCGGCGCCAATGGCATCCTGCTGGACTACCCTGGCACCGCGCCTTCCGGCGGTAACAGCGTGATCGGCTTCCAGAATGCCAGCTTCGCTTCGGGCGACAATGCCGTGGTGCTGAATGGCCCGCGCAGTGAGTATGCCGTGCAGGTCAACCCCAGCGGCACCCTGACCTTGGTCGACACCACCAACAACGATGCCTCGGCGACCATCAGCGGGGCGACCTATCTGCTGTTCAACGGCGCCGGTTCCCAGAGCGGGGGCGTTTATTCCAACATGTACTTTATCGAGACCCCGACTGATGTCCAGTTGGCCGAGCTGTACCAAGCAGCTTTCCACCGCCAGCCCGATCTGGTCGGTCTCGACTACTGGACCAGCCAGCTGGCCTCCGGCAATTCGTTGCGTTGCAGGGCATCGCCCAGGGCTTTCTGACCTCCAACGAGTTCGTCAGCGCCATGGGCGGCACGCCGTCCACCTATGCCGGCAATGCCGCCTATCTTGCCTCATTGTCGCCCTCCGCCTTTCTTACCGCACTTTACGAGAATGTCCTTGGCCGCGCTCCGGACGCACCAGGCCAGGCCTATTGGGAAGGCCAGCTGGCCGGCGGCGAGAGCAAAGCCAACGTGCTGATCAGCTTCGCCACCAGTACCGAGAACGGCAGCGGCAACACCATCTATGACGGCGCCGGGAGCGACATCCTCGTCATAAACGGCAGCGGCAACAACCTCATCATGGGCAAGGGCACTGATCGGGTCTACCTGCTGGGCGGCAGCAACACCTTGGTCAGCGGCTTCACCCCCAGCAAGGGCTCAGGCCTTGACGTCGCCAACACCACCAACGCCCCGAGCATCCAGGTCCTCACCGGCAGCAGCACAAACCCCGTCAATGGGGCCGATCTGCATTTCGGCAGCACCAATTACGTGATCAATGTTGGCACTGTCGCGGCAGCCGACGCCGCCACTGCGGCTACCGCCATCAATAAGGCCTACACTGTGGGCGATACAGCCGGCGAGCACGTCACCTTCCTCGCCCAGGACGCCTCCGGCGACACCCTGGTGTGGTTCTGGGGCTCCACCGCCGGGGTCAGCAACGGCGTCATCCCGGCCGGATCGCTGACCAATACCGCCGATGTCAGCCACAGCCACGCCGTCACCGCTGCCGAGTTGACCCTGATTGCCACCGTCGTCGGGGTGACGCCGTCAAGCTTTTCGGCGGCGGACTTGGCATGATGCAAAGATTAGGGAGCAGCAACTCCCGGTCGTAAATGGGCGAAGCAATCGCCGATATTCAGGCCTCTCTCGTCGAGACGCCGGCCTATTGAGGGTCCGCGCCATCGTTGACGCGTAGCCAAAGGTTTCGGAAGAAGCGAAGCGACCGCCGAAGGTGGACACCCCCGCCCAGATCAGGATTCTCGTCCGTGCCTCGCCTCTTGCGGGAAAGACGCACAGCATGGGGCGGACCGATGTGCACCCGCTGATCCCAACCCTTCTCCCCCGGGGGAGAAGGACCATGTCTTTGCGGCCACAGCTTTTTTCTTCCCCGTTTTCCGAACAGGACCGAACACGCGGTCAGTTCCGGGCAGAAAATGAAAGCGGGGAGCCCGAAGGCCCCCCGCTACGGCACCGATTGACGAAAACCCCCTGTCGGATTTGCGTTCAGTGCAACTTCTGGTCAGCCTCGCTGGGAAAACTGCTGGGCAGCATCGGCAAGGCCCAGATGACTACCGTTATCAGCAGGCCCGTCACGCCGTAGCCGCCGATGACCAGCAGCCATTCCGGCAGGCTCGGTGCGTAATGGGCGATCGCCCCGTCGCCGAATGAGGACGATACGATCTTTCCGGGGAACAGCTCCACCGGAAAGGCCTCGCCGCCGACGACGAAGGCGTACATGAAACAATGGCCGCCGAAGACCACCAGGGCCGAGGCCAGCCCCAACGAAATCTTGGCGCTGCCGAAGGTCCTCGCCGGCAGCAGAACCAACGCCATGGGAATGACGCTGCCGATCAGGCCGAAACCCACCCACAGCAGCGGCACATAGACGTTATCGCCGAACAGCAGGAACTTCTCCACGTCGCGGCGCTCGGCGGTGTAATAGTTGGTCAGGTGGTGGATGACGACGAAATAGAGCGACACCCCCACCAGGATTCCCAGCAGGATGCGCAGCCTGCGCAGCAGTTCCGGCGAAGGGTATTTGCGGCCGGTGCTGGCGTTCAGCCACAGCATGACCAGAACGTACATGGCCAGGCCGAACGACATGGATAGTGCGATGAACAGCGGTGCCACCAGCGTCGAGTGATAGGCGCTGCGCGACACCATGAAGCCGAAGATCGACCCCGAGCCGGTGGTCAGGATGAGGCGCCAGATGAAGGCCCAAAGGGCCGCCGGCCGGTAGAGGTGACCCATCTTCTTTCCGTCCATCATCGTCCACAGGTAGAAGATGACGAAGATGAAGAAGCCGCTGTAGAGAAAGACGTTCAGCGAGAAGATCGAGGTGGGATTGAGGTTAGTGACGAAGGTAATGATCCGGTCGTTTCGACCCAGGTCCAGGACCAGCATGGCCAAGCCGCCGGCCTGCACCGCCAAGGCGGTGATGCCGGCCAGCCGGCCGAACGGTTTGTACGGCTGTTTCTCGAACACCGAGCCGATGGAGGCGACGTTCAGGCAACCGGTGGACGAAACGATGAGGAAGATGGCGACGACGATCGGCAGGCCCCAGACCACATGGTTGGTCATGCCGGTGACCCAGTGGCCGTTGTGGTCCATGTACATGGCGGCCAGGAAGCCGATGGCGGCCATCACCGCGAAGATGATGAGGACCGCCCAGGTCCCGGCGTTGCGGCCGTCGATCGTGTGATAGGTGACGTTGGGAGTGCTCATGATCTCAAAGCCCCTGATAACGCACGCCGGGATCGGTCCTCAAGTCGGACCGGATCTGCGAGGTCTTGACGGCTGCAACCCGCTTGGAAATTTCGCTGTTGGGATCGTTGAGATCGCCGAACAGCATGGTGGCGTGGCCAGCGGCGGTGCAGGCTTCGACACAGGCCGGGACGCGGCCCGCATCGACGCGGTGCACGCACATGGTGCAGGCCTCGGAAGTCCCCTTGCCGCGCGGGGCATAGGGCTTCTGGTCGGTGACATCCTCGTGAACGAAATTGCGCGCCATGTAGGGGCAGGCCATTTCGCAATAGCGGCAGCCGACGCAGATGTGCCGGTTGATCAGGACGATGCCGTCGGCCCGGCGGAACGATGCCCCCGTCGGGCAGACGTCGACACAGGGCGGGTGGGCGCAATGCTGGCACATCACCGGGAACGACTGGGTGTACCCGGTATCCCGATCCTTGACGGTCACCTTGCGGATCCATTGCGGATCGGTATCAGGCCGCCCGTGGCTGATCAGGCCGAACTCGGTGTTGCAGGCATCGACGCAGGCGGTGCAACCGGCCTGGCATTGGTTGACGTCGATCAGCATGCCCCAGCGCACCGCATTGGTCACCGGCTCGCTGGTCGAGCGGGCGTAAAGAACCACCCCCGGGGCCAGGGTGGCGGCGGTGAAAGCGGCCGCCCCGCCGAGGAGCGCCCGGCGGGAGACCTCGAAGCTCTCGCTCATCGCACGGAACTCCCTTGGTTGGAACGAGGCGCCAGGCCTGCGAATTTCGTCGGCGTGTCCAAAGCCGCCTTGTCCTTTCCGGTCGGCTTGGAGTTGTGGCATTCGAAGCAGTCGATCGACACCGCCGCCCGGTAGTGGCAGCCGACGCAGAAATGCTTCGGGTTCTCGATGTCGACCGGTTCGCCGTCGGCACCTTTCACGGCGTGGCAGTCCACGCATTTCTCGATCTTGTTGATGTCGGCGCGGACACCCCGATAGACCGCGATCGACCGCACATCCATGAGGAAGTTGGGATGGTTGCGGATCATCACCGTCGGGTCGTCGTTCTTATGCACGCGAGCCAGCCTGGCAAAATCGGGCTGCGGCTTGGTCCAGCCCTCCTGCGCCACCTGGCCGATGGCGAAGGCGGCCGGAACCAACATCAGCACAGCCAATGCACCGGCGACGGCCAAGCGGGCTTTCCCCCTCCGTCCCTCGTCGAATTGCTGCGCCTTGTCGAACACCCCGGCCAGATGCAGAAGCTGGCTGAACGGCAGCGAGACCATCAGCACGGCGACCAGCCAGAGATGGGTCAGCAGCATCGAATCGGTCGGTAGATTGCTCCATTTCAGCCGCACCAGGCCGAGGAAGAACTCTTTGACCGCGATCACGTCGGTGTGAACGATGTTGTTGATGTAGCCGGCCAGCGGAATCAGCAGAAACAGGCCCAACATGTAGTGGTCGGACAGGGTGGTGGCTTCCCGGATATCCTTCACCAGCATGCGGCGGGCCCAGAAGCCCGCAGTCCCGGCCATCATCACCAGACCGCCGTAGAGTCCCAGAGGCTGGGCCAGGATGATCAGCTTCCACAGCGGGCCGACCCAATTGGGCTCGATGGCATAGCGCAGGTGGCGCACCACCACAAGCAGCAGCCCGA
>JAJYTF010000057.1 GCA_021793155.1 Pseudomonadota bacterium
ATGCCGGCGACATCGACAATGCCGGCAATGCCGGCGACATCGACAATGCCGGCAATGCCGGCGACATCGACAATGCCGGCAATGCCGGCGACATCGACAATGCCGGCAATGCCGGCGGCGGCTACCGCGCCGGCAGCCCCCACGCCGCTCGTCCCCGCCATCAACCTGCCCGCCATCCCACCCCTGCCGGTCAAGGAGCCGGCGTCGGCGGTTACTCAGGAAACAGCCCATCCTGCGGCGATTGAATCCTCCGCCGCGGTCGGCGGCGACAGCCTGCCGGCCATCCTGTTCGAGAAGGACGGCGCCCGTCTGCCGGACGCGGCGCGCCCTTCGCTGATCACTCTGGCCGGCCGGCTGACCGCCGATGCCAGCCTCGACATTCAGCTGCTGGCCTATGCCGGCGGCGACGAAGACCATGCCAGCAAGGCGCGGCGCCTGTCGCTGTCGCGGGCTCTGGCAGTGCGATCTTTCCTCATTGATCAAGGTGTGCGCAGCACCCGCATCGAAGTTCGGGCCATGGGCAATAAGGTGCCGGAAGGACCAGCCGATCGGGTGGACGTGGTTGTACTGAAGCGCTGATTGCAGCCGCCTTAGAAATGACTTAGTTGAACACCACGTTTTCGGGGACGTCGTGTAATTTGGAATCGACAGCATGAGTCAGACGCGCCGGTTTCTTGTTCGCATGGCAGCCTTTCTGGCTGTCGTGCTGGTGGTCGTCGTCGTTTTGTTTCCTGGGCTCGAGCATGCCTATGCGAACAATGTCGGCCTGAACAGTCTGATCCTCGGCATCCTGCTGGTGGGCATTGGGCTGAACTTCCGCCAAGTGGTGATGCTCGGACACGACGCGCAGTGGCTCGACGATTACCGCACCGGACGCGAACGCGCCGTCAGCTCGACCGCTGGCCCGCGCCTGCTGGCGCCGCTGGCCAGCATGCTGGGGGAACGGCGCGATCGCTTCGCCTTGAGCCCGGCGGCACTCCGTTCGTTGCTCGACGGTTTGGCCGCCCGCCTGGACGAGTCGCGCGAAATCGCCCGCTATTTCACCGGCCTGATGATTTTCCTCGGGCTGCTGGGCACCTTTTGGGGCCTGTCGCAGACCGTCGGCTCCATCGGTGACGTCATCCGCAACCTGACCATTTCCAGCGATGATGTTCAGGCCGCGTTCTCGGGCTTGAAGCAGGGGCTCGATGCGCCTCTGGCCGGCATGGGGACCGCCTTTTCCACCTCGCTGATCGGCCTTTCCGGCTCCCTCGTCCTTGGCTTCCTCGACCTTCAGGCCGGGCAGGCACAGAACATGTTCTACAATGACCTCGAGGAATGGCTGTCGGCCCAGACCAAGCTGTCCTCCAGCGCCAGCTCGATCGAGGGTACGGACCAGCCGATCCCCGCCTATATCCAGGCGCTGCTCGAACAGACCGCCGACAGCCTCGACAACCTGCAGCGGGTGATGTCGCGCGGCGAGGAAAGCCGCATCTCGGCCAACACCAACATGCGCCAATTGACCGATCGCCTGTCGACCCTGGCCGACCAGATGAAGACCGAACAAAGCCTGATGCTGAAGTTGGCGGAAAATCAGCTGGAAATGAAGCCGATCCTGGCGCGGCTGGCGGAAGGAGCCAGCAGTTCGGCAATCGACGAGACCACCCGTCACCACATCCGCAACATTGACATCGCACTGAACCGCATGGTCGAGGAAATGGCCAGTGGGCGCGACGAAATGGTCCGCGATATCCGAAGCGAATTCAAGCTGCTGGCCCGCACCATCGCCGCCATCGCCGAAGAGGACGCGACCGTCGCCGCTACCGCCAGCCGCTTGAGCCAGAGTTAGCTCCTTGCCGATTGCCCGCAACCGCAGCCGCCACGGCGGTATCAACATTTGGCCAGGCTTCGTCGACGCCCTGGCGTCGTTGCTGCTGGTCATCATCTTCGTGCTGCTGGCTTTCGTGCTGACCCAGTTCTTCCTGGGCCAGGTGCTGTCGGGCCGCGACCAGACCATCAGCAAGCTGTCCCGCCAACTGAACGAACTGACCGACCTTCTGGATGTGGAACGGCGCTCCAATGCCGAACTCAAGGTCAATATCGGCAAGCTGACCGAGCAACTCCAGGCCTCGACCGCCGAACGCGATCGCCTGCAGGCGCAGGTCAACGAGAGCGCGGCCGATCACCAGCAGGTGGCGCTCCTGCAGAACGATGTCGAGGCTTTGAAGGCGCTGAAGGCCGAACTGGAAAAGAAGGTCGCCGAACTGGGCGCCCAGGCCGGCGAAGCCCAAGGACAGTTGGCCCAGGAACGCAAGCTGTCGGAAGAGGCGCGGGCGCAGGCTGCCCTGCTCAACCAGCAACTGGAGGCCATGCGGCAGGAGTTGGCGCGCATCAGCGCGGCCCTCGACGCCAGCGAGAACCTGTCGGCCGAACAGAAAGTACAGATCGCCGACCTCGGCAAGCGGCTGAACGCCGCCTTGGCCAGCAAGGTCGAGGAACTGGCCCGCTACCGCTCCGAGTTCTTCGGCCGCCTGCGCAAGGTCCTTGGCGACCACCCCGGCATCCGCATCGAAGGCGACCGGTTCGTCTTCCAGTCCGAGCTGCTGTTCGCCAGCGGATCGGCCGAACTGGGCGCCAACGGTCAGGTGCAGCTCAGCCAGCTGGCTCACACGCTGATCGACATCACCAAGCAGATTCCCGGCGACATCAACTGGGTCCTGCGGGTCGACGGGCACACCGACAAAATTCCGATCAAAAGTGATCGCTTCCCATCGAATTGGGAGCTGTCCACCGCGCGGGCCGTTTCGGTCGTCAAGTTCCTGGCCAGCCAGGGCATCCCGCAGGATCGGCTGGCCGCCGCCGGCTTTGGCGAATTCCAGCCGGTCGACAAGGGCGACGATCCGGCGGCCTTGGCCAGGAACCGGCGCATCGAGATCCGGCTCGACCAGCGTTAGAGAAACCGTTCCGGCCTTCCAACCACGGCCGGAACCACTCCAGTCAACAACGGCTTGCAAGCTGGCGGGCGGTGGTTTATATACGCCCCTTCCGTTTTTGGAGCACGGCAATGAAGCAGGATATCCATCCCGACTACCACGAGATCACCGTCATCATGACCGATGGCACCGAGTTCAAGACGCGCTCCACCTATGGCAAAGCGGGTGATTCGCTGCGCCTGGACATCGATCCGAAGTCGCATCCCGCATGGACCGGCGTGCATCGCCTGATGGATACCGGCGGGCAGCTGGCCAAGTTCAACAAGCGCTTCGCCAACTTCGGCATCAAGAAATAAAGGAAGGTTCCGGCGGCCCGGTTGCCCCGGCCGCCGTTCCGCTGTTCTTCAGCCGTTGCTTGATGTATGTCTAACAGCGCGCCAGGTCTTTTTCGGACCGGCGCGCTGTCTGTTTGTCGCGGGTAATGGTTGACCCATGAGCACCCAGGGCCTGGCCATAGTTCACTATGAGGTTTATACCCTCGATGGACAGCGTTGGACCTTGCATGCCCGCTTCAACCGTGATGAACGGGACGACGCCCTCGAAGAGGCCAAGAATGTCGAGCAAACCCTTGGGCTAGCCGCCAAGGTGGTGCGCGAAACCTATTACCCGGGCAACAACATGTCCGAGGAGGCGCTGGTCTATCCGGGCGACAAGGCCTTGCGCGACCGGGCCGTTCAAGCCCCGACGGTGCGCGCGGGCGGCCATGTGCCGGCTCCCGGCCGCCACGGGAATTTCCCGATACCCGAATTTGCCGATATGCCGGTGGCGGCGACGAAGGCCCGCAAGCCGTCGTTCGGCATTCTCGCCAAACTGATCATCATTGTCGCCGGATCCCTGACTATTGCCGGAACCGCCACCGGTGTGCTCAACCTGTTCTTCGCCAAGATGCCGTCCTTCGCCAAGATGCTGGGCGCCAACACCATTTCCCTGGTGCTGTTTTCCACTTTCGTCGTCACCTTCCTCGCCACCGCCCTGCCGCTGGCCATGTCGATGATCGGGTGGCATGAGGACGGCGCCGGATCCTCCCGGCGTGCCAAGGCCAAAGCCCAGCCCCGCGCCCCGCGGGAGAAGGTCCGGCCGAAAGCGGAAATCGTGGTTCGCCAACCGCCGGTCCCGGAACCGCCCCCTCCGCCTGACCCCGCGCCGCCGGCCAGCGAAGAGCTGGAGCCCGGCGATGACGACGAGCTGGACTGGGAGGGGCTGGACGACGACGACGCCCCCCTACCGCCGATCGAGGAGACGCCTCCGATCGAACCCCTGCCCGACCCCGAACAGGTGAAGGCCGAAGAAGAGGAAACGGTAGTCGAGCAACCGGAACATGACGAACCCGCACGGACGCTGGAGACCACGCGCACCGTGATGATGCATTTCCTGAACGGCATCCTGGGAATCATCAAGAAGAACAGGCCGATTCTCGACGCCTACAACAAGTTCGGGCTCGATCTGATCCTTGCCGGAGCCGTCGACGTGCTGGGCAACCACTACCAACTGGAGGGCAAGGACAAGCGCGACGTTCTGCGCGACACCATCGCGTTGATGGGGACCAAGGCCGAGACGGCCCAGGCGTTCGCCGATAAATACGAAGCCTACCTGATGGAGCCGCGCTACCTGTCCATGCTGCAAGCCGGGCGCAGTGCGATGGAGGCGCTGATCGCCGGCGGCGAAGCGGGACAAGACGATATCACCAAGGTCTTCGAGCTGTGGAACAAGCCGCAGCAAGCAACGCAAGCCGGCCCGCGCATCATGACGATCCTCTTCACCGACATGGTGGGTTCGACGGACATGACCCAAAGCCGTGGAGACCAAGCGGCCCAATATGTGGTGCGGCGCCACAACAACATCGTGCGGGGCGCCCTGGCCGAGTTCTCGGGCAAGGAAATCAAGCATACCGGCGACGGAATCATGGCGTCATTCCAGAGCGCCGCCAACGGCATCGAGGCGGCGATCGCCATTCAGCAAGCGATCGCTATCCACAACGAGGGTCATGCCGACCAGCAGCTGCACGTGCGCATCGGGATGAATTCCGGAGAACCGATCGAAGAAGAAGACGACCTGTTCGGCACCACGGTGCAGCTCGCCGCCCGTGTCTGTGCGGCCTGCGGCACGGACGAAATCCTGTGCACCAACGTGGTGCGCGAACTGTCGGCCGGAAAAGGCCTCACCTTCGTCGAGAAAGGGGCGCAGGAACTGAAGGGGTTCAAGGAACCGGTGCCTCTGTTCCAGGTGCTGTGGGAAGCGATGCCCGACAGCCCGGCTCAGGCGGCTGTGCCCGACCAGGAAAGCCCCGTCGCGGACGCACCCCGAATCAATTGATGACGCGCTTGTCGACGCGCGTCAGCACCATCCTCTCCAGGCGTGATACCCGCTGGTAAAGGTGGTAGCTGCGGTCCAGCAGACTGCGCAGACCAGGAGGCAGCGTCGCGTCGGAGCCGCCGGTCGTATCCAGACAGACGTCCTGCCCCGACAAGCGGTTTCCTTCCCGGCAGGCCTCTTCGGCGGAAATTTCCCCATCCTGCACGGCGCGCTGAAACATCAGCCACGCCATGACCTGGGTAAGGCGCGATGTCACCCGCAAAGCTTCGCAGCTGAAACGCAGATTCGGCGATCCGCTGAGCGACGTGCGCACACGCGGCTCGACATGCGTCATATAGTTTCGCGCCTCAACGATCATGTTGAGGGTTTCGTCGTAGGTACGGGTGAAAACTGCGGGTTCGCCGGCCATAGCCTGTTCCCTCCGACGGCTTCGGCCGTCAAAAGAAGGCCGCCTTCGAGTCCTAGTTGTGGGCCGAACGCATGCTTTTCAACGGACCAGTGTCGGCGCGAATGGAGAAATATGCAACCCGAATAGAGTAGTCAGGGTGACTTGACAGTGTCTCCGCGCCAACTAAATCAATGTCGCGCAGTTGCCGATACGGGGCTGCGTAATCCGCCGGGCGCCGAACTGCCGGCGCCTTTGGCACATTGCTCATTGGAGAATGTCGTCATGCGTACTTTCGATCTCACTCCGCTTTTCCGTTCCACCGTTGGCTTCGATCATCTGGCCCGCATGCTGGATGCGGCATCGCGACTCGATGAACAGGCGGTCTCCTATCCGCCCTACAACATCGAAAAACTTGGCGAAGACAACTACCGAATCAGCATGGCGGTCGCCGGTTTCTCCGAAAGCGACCTCGAGATCACCACCCACGATCATACGCTGGCTATCACCGGCCGCGCCCGCAAGGACGAGGAGACGGTTCAGTTCCTGCACCGGGGCATTGCCGGACGGTCGTTCGAGCGCCGCTTCGAACTGGCCGACCATATCCGGGTCGCCGGCGCGAGCTTGGTGAACGGCCTCTTGCACGTCGACCTCGTGCGCGAAGTGCCCGAGACGATGAAGCCGCGCAGCATCGCCATCAACACCCCGGGTGGCCCTCAGGGCAAAGTGATCGAAAACAAGGCCGCTTGAGCGGTGAAGCATTCCCAGGGGGCCGAAAGGCCCCCTGTCCTTTGGAAGGCCCTATTTCCGGAACAGCGCCTCCGCCCCCGCCCGCCAACCTTCCTTTCCGGTGATGGCACTGCGGGCACGGCGAATTTCCGCTTCCAGTTCGGCGATGTAGCTTTGCAGCTCCTCGACCGACATGGGTTCCAGGTTCTTGGGCTCCACTGTTTTCTTGCGGGGTTCGAGATCGTCCGGATCCATGGCTTGTTCCCTTGCCTGACGGCGTCCAAGGTACCAGACTCGCACCGTCAATTGGCATAGAGAGTGAGGAACATGGCCCTTCCCGCCAGTATGAAATGTATTGAAATTCTCGACCCCGGCCCGACTGCGGCCCTGGTCCCGGCAGAACGCCCCTTGCCCACCATCGGGCCCGGCGAGGTGCTGATCAGGGTCGCGGCTGCCGGGGTCAACCGGCCCGACGTCATCCAGCGCCAGGGAATGTATCCGCCGCCGCCCGGCGCGTCCGATATTCCCGGCCTCGAAGTGGCGGGCACGGTGGCCGCGGTGGGCCAGGCGGTCAATGGCATGGCGGTTGGCCAGTCGGTCTGCGCGCTGGTGACCGGCGGTGGCTATGCCGAATATTGTGCCGCCGCCGCCGAGCTGTGCCTCCCCTATCCGGCCGGCTACGACGCCGTACGCGCCGCCGCCCTGCCGGAGACATTCTTCACCGTCTGGTACAACGTCTTCCAGCGGGCAGGACTCAAGGCCGGAGAAAGCTTCCTGGTGCATGGCGGCACCAGCGGCATCGGCACCGCGGCCATCCAATTGGCCAAGGCCTTCGGCGCGCGGGTATTCACCACCGCCGGCAGCGACGAGAAATGCCGGGCTTGCCGCGATCTCGGCGCCGACTGCGCAATCAACTACAAGACCCAGGACTTCGTCCAGGTCATCGCCGAACAGACCGGCGGGCGCGGCGTCGACGTCATTCTGGACATGGTGGGCGGCGACTATCTGCCGCGCAATATCAAGAGCCTGGCCGCCGACGGCCGCCATGTCAGCATCGCCTTCCTCAGCGGACCGAAAGCCGATGTCAATTTCCTTCCCGTCATGCTGAAGCGCCTGACGCTGACCGGCTCGACCCTGCGCCCTCAACCGGTCGCAGCCAAGTCCGCCATCGCCGACGATCTCAAGGCCCGGGTCTGGCCCCTGCTCGACCAAGGTCGCATGGCGCCGGCTATCTTCGCCACTTTCCCGCTGGACCGGGCGGACGATGCCCATCGCCTGATGGAGAGCAGCACGCATATCGGGAAGATCATTCTGACCCTCGACCGCATTTGACCGGACCGGGGGCCCATGGCTATATATTGTTCGATGCCTACCCGCGCCGGTTTCGCCCGGCAAGACCGATCCAGGTCAAAATAAACGTCAAGAGTGACCTGAAAGGAGGACACATGGCCTTGCCGCTCATGCCCAAGGCGACAGCAGTCTGGCTCGTCGAAAATACGACGCTGTCGTTTGAACAAATTGCCGACTTCTGCGGTATTCACGCCCTGGAAGTGCAGGCAATCGCCGATGGTGAAGTCGCCGTCGGCATCGTCGGCCTCGACCCCGTGGCCAATGGCCAGCTCACGCGCGAGGAAATCGAACGTTGTGAAAAGAGCGACGGCGCCAGCCTGCGTTTATCCACCATGCCGGAACTCGCCCATGCCAAAGCCAAGGGCGCCCGCTACACCCCGGTGTCGAAGCGCCAGGACAAGCCGGATGCCATCGCCTGGCTGCTCAAACATCACCCCGAGCTGTCCGACGCCCATGTCTGCAAGCTGATCGGCACCACCAAGGACACCATCACCAAGGTGCGCGACCGCAGCCATTGGAACGCCGCCAACATCAAGCCGCGCAATCCGGTTACGCTCGGCCTGTGTACCGAAGCCGATCTTGAAAAGGCGGTGATCCTGTCCCGCCCGCGAAGCGGCCAGGTGACGCCGCCACCGCTCGAAGGCTACGACCAGCCGGGCGAATAGAGCGAGAACGCAATAGCCTGCTCTCGAAGGGGGGATCGGCATAGGGGGCGATCCTGACGGATCGCTCCCCTGCCACACCACCCGGCATGCGGGTCCGCACCGGGCGGTTCGAGGAGTTGAGGTCAGGAGAGACGGGGCACGCCCAGCTTGTCCGACCAT
>JAJYTF010000037.1 GCA_021793155.1 Pseudomonadota bacterium
TTCCCGATGCGGCAAAGGCATCCTTGTCGGAAACGAGGGTCATCTTCAGGTCAAGGGGTTCCGGCCGGCGACGGCGAAAACCGCCAAGTCGCCAAGTCGCCAAGGGGTTCGGAGCGCCGCAGGCGGGGTTCCGGTCTCCCGGCGCATGTCTTGAGGGGGAGGAGAAATGCCTGCGGCGCTCAAGCCGCCTTGGCGACTTGGCGACTTGGCGGTTTCTCGGCCATCCTTCGTTCCTTCCCGATGCGGCAAAGGCATCCTTAGATGACAAGGACGGGTGGACTCTTGTCACCCCGAGCGCAGCGAGGGATTTCAGTTCCTTCCGCTCAGCAGGCCGCGGGCCACGACCTGGGCCTGGATCTCCGCTGCGCCTTCGAAGATGTTGAGGATGCGGGCGTCGCAAAGGATTCGGCTGATCTGGTACTCCTCGGCATAGCCGTTGCCGCCGTGAATCTGCAGGGCGTTGTCGGCGTTGGCCCAGGCGACGCGGGCGGCCAGCAGCTTGGCCATGCCGGCCTCGATGTCGCAGCGGCGGTCGCTATCCTTCTCGCGGGCGGCGAAATAGGTCATCTGGCGGGCGATCATCGTCTCAACCGCCATCCAGGCGATCTTGCCGAACACCCGCGGGAAGGCGTAGAGCTGTTTGCCGAACTGGACACGTTCCTGCGCATAACGCATGCCGGTCTCCAGCGCGCATTGGGCGACGCCGACGGCGCGGGCGGCGGTCTGCACCCGGGCCGATTCGAAGGTCGCCATCAACTGCTTGAAGCCTTGCCCTTCCTCGCCGCCCAGAAGGTTGGCGGCCGGCACTTCGAAGGCGTCGAAGCCCAGTTCGTATTCCTTCATGCCGCGATAGCCCAGCACCTTGATCTCGCCGCCGGTCATGCCTTTGGCGGGGAAGGGATCGGCCTCGGTGCCGCGCGGCTTTTCCGCCAGCAGCATGGACAGGCCGCGCCAGTCCTTGGTTTCGGGGTTGCTGCGCACCAGAAGGGTCATCAGGTCCGAGCGCGAGGCATGGGTGATCCAGGTCTTGTTGCCGGTGACCTTGTAGGTATCGCCGTCCTTGACCGCGCGGGTCCTGAGCGAGCCCAGGTCGGATCCGGTGTTGGGCTCGGTGAAGACGGCGGTGGGCAGGATCTCGCCCGAGGCGATCTTCGGCAGGTAGTGCTGCTTCTGCTCTTCGGTGCCGCCCAGGCGGATCAGTTCGGCGGCGATCTCCGAACGGGTGCCCAGCGAGCCGACGCCGATATAGCCGCGCGACAGTTCCTCGGTCACCACGCACATGGCGGTCTTGCCCATGCCCAGCCCGCCGTATTCCTCGGGGATGGTCAGGCCGAAGACGCCCAGCTCGGACATGGTGTCGACCACCGAGATGGGGATCAGTTCATCCTTCAGGTGCCATTCATGGGCAAAGGGAACCACCTGCTCCTCGGCGAAGCGGTGGAACTGGTCGCGCACCAGCTCCAGGGTCTCGTCGTCGAGCCCGGCCTCGCCCCAGTGGTGGCCGTCCTTGATCAGCTCGGCGATGCGGGCGCGCGCCGCCTCGCTGTTCCCTTCGCGGCGCAGCAGGCCGATGGGGGCGGTCACCAGCTTGTGCTGGGTTGCGCTGTCGACGCCGAAATCGGCCGGCCGGACGATTTCCGTCTGGCTCATGGGAATGCCGCCGAAGATCTGGTTCAGGTATTCGCCGAAGGCCGACTGGAGGATCAGCTGTTCCAACTCGCCCAGCTTGCCCGCCGCATCCAGGCGTTGGGCCCAGCCCAGCATCTGGGCCAGGGCTTCCACATAGGTGGACAGCCAGGCGAAGCCATGGGCGGCGAACTGATGGGTCTCCAGCCGTTCGGCGTCGATCTTGCCGTTCGGCGCCACCAGGGCGAGCACTCCACGGCGGGCGGCATCCTGCAGCTCGCGCGCCGCGTCGACGGCTTCGGCGCAGGCGGGCAGCAGATCGGCAAGCAGGGTAACGGCGGTCATTCACAGTCTCCGTAGGCAAAAAAGGCTGTTAACCGCCAAGTCGCCAAGAACGCCAAGGACTCCTTGGCGACTTGGCGACGTGGCGGTTCATTTCTTGGCGAACTTATCCTTCGATGCAGTCTTCCAGGGTCCGCCGGCCGGGTTTCTTGGCCTGGACGAGGACCGCCATGTTCCCCGGCTTGTGCTGGTTCTTCAGCATCTTCATATGCGCCATCGGGATCTCTTCCCAGGGGAATACTTCCGACATGCAAGGGTCGATGCGCCGCTCGATGACCAGCTGGTTGGACTGGGCGGATTGCAGAAGATTGGCGAAATGGCTGCCCTGGATGCGCTTCTGGCGCATCCACACGAAGCGGGCGTCGAAGGTCAGGTTGTAGCCGGTGGTGCCGGCGCAGAAGACCACCATGCCGCCCCGCTTCACCACGTTGCAGGAGACCGGGAAGGTGGCCTCGCCGGGATGTTCGAAGACGAAGTCGACGTCGTTGCCCTTGCCGGTGATGTCCCAGATGGCCTTGCCGAACTCGCGGACCTTCTTCATGTAGTTGGCGAATTCCGCGGGGTCGCCGTCGACGTCCGGCAGTTGGCCCCAGCAGTCGAAGTTCTTGCGGTTGATGACCCCGCGGGCCCCCAGGTTCATCACGAATTCCCGCTTGTCCTCGTCCGAGATGACGCCGATGGCATGCGCCCCGGAGACGGCGATCAGCTGGATGGCCATCGAGCCCAGGCCGCCCGAGGCGCCCCACACCAGAACATTCTGCCCGGGGCGCAGGATATGCGGGCGGTGGCCGAACAGCATGCGATAGGCGGTCGCCAGCGTCAGCACGTAGCAGCCCGATTCCTCCCAGGTCAGGTGCTTGGGGCGGGCCATCACCTGTTGCGCCTGGACACGGGTGAACTGGGCGAACGAGCCGTCCGGCGTCTCGTAGCCCCAGATACGCTGGCTGGGCGAGTTCATCGGATCGCCGCCGTTGCATTCCTCGTCGTCGCCATCGGTCTGGTTGCAATGCACAACCACCTCGTCGCCGACCTTCCAGCGCTTGACCTTGCTGCCCACCTTCCAGACGATGCCGGAAGCGTCCGACCCGGCGATATGGTAGGGCGCCTTGTGGTAGTCGAAGGGCGAGATGGGTTTGCCCAGGGCGGCCCAGACGCCGTTGTAGTTCACTCCGGCGGCCATCACCATGACCAGCACGTCGTGCGAGTCGATTTCCGGGGTGTCGACCACTTCGCATTGCATTGCGGCAATAGGTTGGCCGTGGCGCTCCTTGCGGATGGCCCAGGCATACATCTTGGCCGGCACATGGCCAAGCGGGGGAATCTCGCCGATTTCATAGAGATCCTTGACCGCCTGGGCAGGATGGAGATTGATCGCCTGCACCGCTTCACTCATTGTCCTCGGCTCCTTCGATAAACCTGCTGCCATGAACCATCCGAATGGTTCACCGCTCCCGGGAGCGCAGGCTTCATGCCGCACTGCACCCTCGTTCAATCAACTCATAACGTTTTGCATCTTTCTTCGCAATGCACAAAATGATAGTTTGTTTCGTGAATTCACAATCCGGCGTAACTTTAATGCCGAATTGGCGCCAGTTTAGTGGATTTTCAAACTGTTAAGCGTTTGTAACCCGGAGTTCCCTATGACCCGCATGCCCGCCGCCGAAACCCGCCAGGCAGCCCCCGCCTCCGAGAAGCCCTGGCTGTTCCGGACCTATTCGGGCCATTCCTCGGCCATCGAAACCAACCGCCTGTTCCGCACCAACCTGGCCCGCGGGCAGACCGGCCTGTCGGTGGCCTTCGACCTGCCGACCCAGACCGGCTACGATTCGGACCATCCGCTGGCCCGGGGCGAGGTCGGCAAAGTGGGTGTCCCTATCTGTCATTTGGGGGACATGGCGGCATTGTTCGAGGGGATCCCGCTGGAGAGGATGAATACCTCGATGACCATCAATGCGCCGGCCGCCTGGCTGCTGTCGCTCTATATCGCGGCGGCCGAGCGGCAAGGCGCGGCGCGCAACGCCCTGGCGGGGACGACGCAGAACGACGTGATCAAGGAATATCTGTCGCGCGGTACCTATATTTTCCCGCCCGAGCCGTCGCTGAAGCTGACCACCGACGTCATCGCCTTCACCTACCGCGAGGTTCCCAAGTGGAATCCGATGAACGTCTGCTCCTACCATCTGCAGGAGGCCGGAGCCTCGCCCGAGCAGGAACTGGCCTTCGCCCTGGCCACCGCCATCGCCGTCCTCGACCGGGTCAAAGCCTCGGGGCAGGTCCCGGCGGCCGAGTTCGGCCAGGTGGTGGGCCGCATCAGCTTCTTCCTCAACGCCGGCATCCGCTTCATCACCGAACTTTGCAAGATGCGGGCTTTCGCCGAGCTGTGGGATGAAATCTGCCGCGACCGCTATGGCATCAGCGACGAGAAGATGCGCCGCTTCCGCTACGGCGTTCAGGTGAATTCCCTGGGGCTGACCGAACAGCAGCCGGAGAACAACGTCTATCGCATCCTGCTGGAGATGCTGGCGGTGGTGCTGTCGAAAAATGCCCGGGCGCGCGCCGTCCAGCTGCCCGCCTGGAACGAGGCGCTGGGCCTGCCCCGGCCGTGGGACCAGCAATGGTCACTGCGCCTGCAGCAGATCGTCGCCTATGAGACCGACCTCCTGGAGTACGGCGACATCTTCGACGGATCGGCCGAGATCGCCGCCAAGGTCGCGGCACTGCAAGCCGAGGCCCGGGAGGAACTGGCCCGTATCGACGGGATGGGTGGCGCCGTGGCCGCCGTCGAGTCCAGCTATATGAAGCAGAAGCTGGTGGAATCCAACAGCCGGCGGCTGGCGGCCATCGAATCGGGCGAGCAGGTGGTGGTCGGCGTCAACCGCTTCACCGAGGGCGCGCCCAGCCCGCTGACCACCGGCGACGGTGCCATCCTGACCGTGGACGCCAAGGCCGAGGCCGAGCAGATCGAGCGTCTGGCGGCCTGGCGGTCGCAGCGCGACGGCAAGGCGGTCTCGGCGGCGCTGGACGGCCTGAAGAGCGCCGCCAAGGAAGGCCGCAACGTCATGGAGGCCTCGATCGCCTGCGCCCATGCCGGGGTCACCGGCGGCGAATGGGCCGGCAGCCTGCGTGAAATCTACGGCGAATATCGCGCTCCCACCGGCGTCGGGCGGGTCGCCGGACGCGACTCGGGCGACCGGCTGAAGGCGGTGCGCGAACGGGTCGAAGAGGTGAGCGGCAAACTGGGCCGGCGCATCAAGATGCTGGTTGGCAAGCCCGGCCTGGATGGGCATTCCAACGGCGCCGAGCAGATCGCCGTCCGGGCGCGCGACGCCGGCATGGAGGTGGTCTACGAGGGCATCCGCCTGACTCCGGCGCAGATCGTCAACGCGGCGCTCGAGGAGGGCGTCCATGTGGTCGGCCTGTCGATCCTGTCCGGCAGCCATGTGCCGCTGGTCACCGAGGTGCTGGAGCGGATGAGAAAAGTCGGCCTGGGCGACGTGCCGGTGGTCGCCGGCGGCATCATCCCGCCCGAGGACGAGAAGCTCCTGCTGAAGGCCGGCTGCGCCCGGATCTATACGCCCAAGGACTACGACCTGACCGCCATCATGAGCGACATCGTCGAGATCGTGGCGGGGCGTTGACAGGCTGCGGAAAAACTGACGAAGCCGCAGCTTCGAGACGCCGCCTTCGGCGGCTCTCAGATGAGGTTTGACATCCTGAGAAACGACGTTCCTCGTGCCGATCAGGGCGGCGTCTCCGAATCGAAGCGCAGCGGTCAACCATGGCGCGGGCGGAAGGTATTTTTCCGCCAGCGTCAGCCCTGCAGATCGGTCACCTTCAGGCTGGCCGGCGCCACGCCGACCACGGTGGCGAGCAGGCCGACCTCGTTGGCGTCCACCAGATGGTTGCCGTTGAGATCGGCCGACTGGCTGGGGTTGGCGTTCTTGAACGTCCAGAACTCGGTGTTTCCGCCGTTGTCCAGGCCCATGAACACCAGGTTTTCGCCGGGTGTGCCCGACAGAGCGCTGCCATTGGTGTCGGCGACCGCATAGGCCTTGTTGGCGGCGGTGGCGACCTCGGCAGCCGAGCCGCCGCCGATATTGCCGATATTGATCACATAGTCGGTGGTGGCGAAGGACAGGTTGCGGCCATTGATCGCATAGGTGCTGCCGTCGAGGAGCTGCAGCGGCGTCGTCGTCTGGCCGAAGACGCCGAGGGTCGAGCCGGCGCCGGGCGTGAAGCCGATGATCCGCGTGCCGCTGCCGCCATTCAGATATACCGTGGTGACTCCGCCGGGAGCGAGGGACAGGGTGTTGCCGGTGCCGCTGTCGATCCAGATCGTGCCGGTCGCCGTTGCCGCGACGATGTTGTTGTAGCCCGCGCGAATCCCCGCATTGGTGAACACCGGCGACAGCACCAGGGTGTCGCCTCCGGCACCCGACAGGCTGACCGCCCCGCCATAGGACGAGCCCGGGCCGTCGACCGTGAACCCTGTGGCCGAGGCCGAGCCGGAACCCAAGGCGGTGCCGTCGATGAGGGCGGTGTTGAGATAGTGATCCTGCGCCGCCTGATTGACCACCGTCTGGGCCGGCAGCAGCAGCTGGGGGTCGGCATAACCGCCCTTGCTGGTGTCCACCAGCCAGGATCCCACGTCGTTCAGGCATTCCTGGGAATTGGCGAAGTCCAGCAACACCAGGGCGCGGGCCATCGGGCTGCCGTCGGTGGCCGTCAGCTGGCTGAGGCTGCCTTCCCAATAAGCCAGGCCGCCGGCGTCGGGAGCCCGGCCCAGGACGTTCTGGTAAAGCGCCGTCAGGAACTGGACATCGGTGGTGTTGGCGCCGAACCTCGCCTGGAACTCCTGGCTGTCGACGAAGGCCACGGCGATGTTGTCGGTGGACTGGGCGCCGGTGTCCTGCAGGTGCTGCCAGTATTCGAGACCCGGCAGGTCGGGGGCACGGCCGAAGGCGGCGGTGTACAGCCGGGCGAGCGTGGCGTCGGCGCCGGTCTCGATGAACATGATCTGGTCGTAGACGCCCGGCGACGCGTCGCTGCCGCCGTTGAACACCACATAGCGGTCGCCGGTCACCGAGATGCTTTGCCCGGTGTCGTTGTCGACGATGGCCAGGTTGCCCGTTTCGTCCACCTGCACGGCGTAATGGCTTCGGCCGTCGTCCAGCACCAGGGCGTTGGCGCCGCCGGTGAAGGCGGCATTCTGCCAGCCGACGACACTGTTGCCGCCGGTCGGCGCAGCGCCCGCATAGTCGACGGCGATGCCGTTGGCGCCGCGGCCGTCGGCGTTCTGCTGGCTGACGAAGGCGGCGGCGGCGCTGACGCCGTCGACCGACAGGGCATAGGGTCCGGAAATCGCCGCCAGCGCCTTGCCGTCGCTGGCCAGCTGGGCGGCGGTCACGGTGATGGTGGGGCTGGCTGGATCGGTCAGCAATATGCTGCCGAGCTTGCCGGCGGCGGCCAGGGATTCCAGGCTGTTCAGGTCGGCCGCCACGTTGCCGGCGCTGTCCGAAACCACCATTGGCGAAGCGGCCTGGGCGGCGCTGGCCTGGCTGGCGGTAACGCCGTCGCCGACCACCACATGGGCGACGGTGGTTCCCCAGTCGGCGCCCGAACCCAAGGCATATTCGTTGGAGATCCAGAAGGCGCCGGCATTGCTCGAATCGGCGACGGCGCTGGAGTAATCGCCCCACCGGCCGGGGGTGCTGCCGGTGCCGTAGTCCATGGCGCCGGCGCTCGACTGATAGGCCACCGGGGCGTCGAAAACCCCGTCGGCGGTGCCGGCATGGTGCACGACGTAATAATCGGTCGGCAGCATGTTGGTGCCGCTGGCGACGAAATTGATCAGCAGATCGCCGTTGCCGTCGACCGCCACCGATGCGTTGAAGGTGGCGGTTCCGCTGGCGAACTGGCTGCCGGAAATGTCGCCCTGGGCGACCAGGACGGGATTGTTGGGGTCGCTGACGTTCAGCTTGACCCAGTGGACCGTCGGCTGTCCGGCGTCGGGGCCGCTGGTCGGGGTGACATCGAAAACGGCATAGAGACAGCCGTTGGCAGTGACGGCGCTGTTGACCCGGCCGTCGCCGGCGTCGAGCAGCTGGGTGGTGCCCTTCTGCGCCACCGACATGCTGGACAGGCCCTGGTCGATATTGCCCAGGGCGACGGTCGAGGTCGGGCCGAAGCCCGTTCCGTCGGCGTAGAAGACGACGCTGAGCGCGTCGACGTCGTTGGCGATGTAAAAGGCGCCGTTGCCGGTTTCGGCTGCCACCTGGAAGATCTGCGACGGCGCAAGCGTCGAAGAGACGTGCGCCGGCGGAGTGCCGCCGGATACGCTGGCGGCGGCGACCAGGCCATTCAGGCTGACGACATCGGCAACGCTGTTGTAAAAGCCGGAATTGGGCGAATTGTAGTTGTAGAAATTGCTGGTGCCGAAGAACACATTGGTCCCATCGGTGGCCAGCGCCGGCTGGTCGCCCCAACTGTCGACCGGCGTCGAGGTGCTGGTCGGGATGCTGGTGAAGGTCCAGCCATCGGCCGGGTTGGCATCCTTCGACACGGCGACCAGAATGGAGGAGACGACCTCCTTGCTGTTGGGGTCGTTGCTGACGGCGTCGTCGGTGACGATGAAGTGGCCGCTGGCGGCGTCGTAAACGGCCCTCGGGTCGGTCAGGATCTGGCTGTCGGCGGAACCGAGATATTGGAGGGCGGCCGGATAGAACGACGCGAAGGAGAGGATCGAGGTGATGTTCCCATTGGTGCCGCAAAAGGCGATGGCGGAGTTTTCGGCCATGACGATGCCGTCGGGGCCGACTGCCAAAGCGTTGTCGGGGGGAACATAGCCTCCGGCCACAAGGTCGGTCATTGCGACGAACTTGCCGAGGATGGCGGAATTGCCGCTCATGCAGATAAAGCCCCGTCGTGTACTTCGTGCCGGCAAGTGTGCATCAGCAGCAGGGCACTTTCAACTGGTCAACAACTGTTCGATCTGGTGCCTGGCAGAACAGCGCATGCCCCGGGACTGCAATAAGGTTGATTGACTTCGTTGAGGGGTTGTGGCGTTTCTATGAAAAAAGCGTTGATGGTTTTTCCTGAAAGCCCCCGCACGTGGCAGTCAATTTTCCTCAGATCCCGTTCTATTTCCTGCGCCATGGCGTCACCGACCATAACCTGCGCCGGCTGGTGATGGGGCAGCTGGACATCCCGCTGAACGACCAGGGGCGGCGCCAGGCACGGACGGCCGCCGCCCAGATCAGCACTCTGGGAATCACTTCGGTGGTTTGCAGCCCGTTGTCGCGGGCCCGCGAGACCGGCGAAATCGTCGCCACCCGGCTTGGCCTGCCGGTCATGCTGGCGGAAGGTCTGCGGGAACGGGACTGGGGGGAGATGACCGGCCGGCCCTACCATGAACTGGTACGGGATTCCACGCCGCGGGCGGCGGAAACGGCCGAACAGTTCAGGAGCCGGGTCCTCCTCGCCATGTCGATGTTGTCCAGTTCGTCGCCCACTCTCGTGGTCGCCCATTCGGGCGTCTGCAGAGTGTTGCGCCGCCATCTGAATGCCGGAGACGCGGCGGGGCCGGTGCCCAACGCCATACCGTTGCTGTTCACCCCGCTGCCGGAAGGCGGATGGCGGGAAAGCGCGGTGACCCCGGCTTCCTGCGCCATTGCCTCGGAATAGAGGGTTACAGCAGCCGGCCCACCCGGTCCTCGAAATCCTGCATCAGGTCGAACCATTCCAGATCGAACTGGTTCTTCAGCCGCGACCAAGCGCCGTCGGGCTCGTCGCCCAAGGTTTCCAGGCGATGCTCCAGTTGCTCACGTCGCCTTTCGAGTCCGGCCAGCCGGCCAGTCAGGTCGACCTTGGTGCGGTCATCGACCGGCCCGCCCAGGCGGCGGCGGATGCGGGCGATGGAAAAGCCCAGATCCTGCAGCCGGTGCCTCATTTCTTCCTGGTAGTCCGCTCTGCCCATGGTGGTCTCCATGCCAACGTTCCATCAATCCATATGGCGTTGGTCATGGCCGTTCGCCAGATTTGGCTTCAGTCCCTCGCCGGATGGCCCCGCCCGGCGAGGGACTGAAACCAGAGCTCTACCGGCGCCTGGATCTTTCGATGAAAGCCAGGGCTTCGCCCACGATGCCGCGGCGGAACAAGGTCACCACCAGGACGAAGATGACGCCCTGGATGATGGTGACCCATGCGCCGATATCGGCCAGGTAGTTTTCGATGGTGGTGACGACGAAGGCACCCACCACCGGGCCCAGCGCGGTCCCCATGCCGCCCAGCAGGGTCATCAGAACCACCTCGCCCGAGGTGTGCCATTGCACGTCGGTGAGTGACGCAAGCTGGAAGACCAGGGTCTTGACCGAACCGGCCAGGCCGGCCAGCGTCGCCGACAGGACGAAGGCGGCCAGCTTGAACCGCTCGGTCCTGTAGCCCAGTGAAATTGCCCGCGGCTCGTTTTCCCGGATGGCGGCGAGAACCTGGCCGAAAGGGGAGTGGATGGCGCGCCAGACGATCCACACGCCGATGCCGAAGACCGCCAGGACCACGTAGTAGAGGACATACATGTCGTCCAGCGGCAACAGGCCGAACAATTTGCCGCGCGGTATGGCCTGGATGCCGTCCTCGCCATGGGTGAAGGGCGCTTGCACACAAAAGAAATAGACCATCTGGGCCAGGGCAAGAGTCACCATGGCGAAATAGATGCCGAGCCGGCGGATGGCCAGGACACCGAAGACCAACCCCATCGCGGCGGCCACGGCGACGCCGGCCAGGATGCCCAGTTCGGGGGTGGCGCCCCATTCCTTCATGGCGTGGCCGGTGACATAGGCGGCGAAGCCGAAGAAGGCGGCATGGCCGAACGACAGAAGGCCGGTGTAGCCGAGCAGCAGGTTGAACGCCACGGCGAACAGGCCGAAACACAGCGCCTTCATCAGGAAGACGGGGTACACGGCATAAGGCGCCGCCAACGCCGCGGCTACCAACACTGTACCCCATATACGGCGCTGCAACATCTCAAGCATTCCGCCCGAACAGGCCGGCCGGCTTGATCAGCAGGACAATGGCCATGATGACGAAGATCACCGTCGCCGAGGCTTCGGGATAGAAGACCTTGGTCAGGCCCTCGATCAGCCCCAGCCCGAAACCGGTGAGCACCGAGCCGAGGATCGACCCCATGCCGCCGATGACCACCACGGCGAAGACGATGATGATGATGTTCGACCCCATCAGAGGGTTGACCGAATAGAGCGGCGCCGCCAGCACGCCGGCGAAGCCGGCGAGAGCCGCGCCGAAGCCGTAGGTGCCGGTGATCAGCAACGGCACATTGACGCCGAAGGCCCGGACCAGTGCCGGATTTTCCGTCGCGGCGCGCAGCAGGGCGCCGAGCCGGGTCTTCTCGATAGCCGCCCAAACGGCCAGGCAGGCGGCCAGGGCCACCAGAACGACCCAGCCGCGGTAGAGCGGCAGGAACATGAAACCCAGGTTGATCCCGCCCTGCAGCAGGCGGGGGGCCTGGTAGGCCTGCCCCGAGATGCCGTAGGCCTGGCGGAACAGTCCCTCGATGATCAAGGCCAGGCCGAAGGTCAGCAGCAGGCCGTAGAGGTTATCGAGTTTGTAGAGCCGGCGGAGCAGCAGCCGTTCGATCACCACGCCGATCAGCCCCACCGCCAGCGGCGCCACGACCAGGGCCAGCCAGTAATTGACGCCGGCATAGGCCAGCAGCATCCAGGCGATGTACGCCCCCATCATGTACTGCGCCCCATGGGCGAAGTTGATGATGTTCAGCAGGCCGAAGATCAGGGCCAGCCCCAGGCTGAGCACGGCATAGGAGGCGCCGTTGATCAGCCCCAGGAGGAGCTGGCCCATCAAGGCCTGGATGGGGATGCCGAGGAAGGTCATCATGCCAGGATCACTTCCCGGCGGACGCCTGGACCAGCGGGCAACCGCCCTTGTCCATCGGCCGGAAGGCCTCGTCGCCCGGAATGGTGCGCAGGATCTTGAAGTAGTCCCACGGATACTTGCTCTCGGCCGGAGTCTTCACCTGCACCAGGTACATGTCGTGGACCATGCGGCCGTCGGCCCGGATATGGCCGTTCTTGGTGAACATGTCGTTGACCGGCATGCTCTTCATCGTCTCGACGACCTTTTTCGCCTCGTCCGTACCGGCCTTGTCGATGGCCTTCAGGTAGTGCATCACCGCCGAATAGACGCCGGCCTGGACGCTGGTGGGCATGCGCCCGCCACCCATCTTCTGCGACCAGCGCTTGGCCCAGGCGCGCGAGGCGTCGTCGTGGTCCCAGTACCAGGCGTCGGTCAGGACCAGGCCCTGCGCGGTTTCCAGCCCCAGGCTGTGGACGTCGGAGATGAAGGTCAGGAGGCCGGTCAGCTTCTGTCCACCCTGGGTGATGCCGAATTCATGAGCCTGCTTGATGGCGTTGATGGTGTCGGTGCCGGCGTTGGCCAGGCCGATGACCTTGGCGCCCGAGCCCTGCGCCTGCAGCAGGAACGACGAAAAGTCGGTGTTGGGGAACGGGGCGTTGACCGATCCCAGCACCTTGCCGCCGGCTTCTTTCACCGCTTCGCCCGTATCGTGTTCGAGGGCGTGGCCGAAGGCGTAGTCGGCGGTGATGAAGAACCAGGTGTCGCCCCCCTGCTTGGTCAGGGCCGTGCCGGTGCCATGGGCCTGGGCGTAGGTGTCATAGGTCCAGTGCACCATCGTCGGCGAGCAGGCCTTGCCGGTCAGGTCCGAGCTGCCGGCGGTCGAGTTCAGGTGGACGACGTCCTTGTTCTTGGTGATTTCCTGGATGGCCAGGGCAACCGAGGAGGTGGGGACGTCGACGATGGCGTCCACATGGTCCACGTCGATCCAGCGGTTGGCGATATTGGCGCCGACATCGGGCTTGTTCTGGTGGTCGGCCGACAGCAGCTGGATCGGGGCGCCATGCACCTTGCCGCCGAAGTCGTCGATGGCCATTTGCGCCGCCACCACCGAACCCTGGCCGGCCAGGTCGGAATAGGCGCCGGACTGGTCGTTGAGCACGCCGATCTTCACCACATTGTCGGAGATCTGCGCCTGAGCCGTGCCGGCGGCGAGAAGGGCCGCCGCGGCGAAAGTGAGTGTCCATTTCAACGTCATCGCTTCCTCCCGTTCCCTGTTGTCGTTCCCGCGCAAGCGGGAATCCATGGTGCCGGCTGGATCCCCGCCTGCGCGGGGATGACGGGGTGTGCCGGCTCCTTCACACCCCCAGATATCCTTGCAGCGCGGTCGTGCTGGCCTGGCTGTTGAGTACGCAGTCCACCACCCGGCCATGTTCCACCACGTAGTGGCGGTCGGCAACGCCGACGGCGAAATGGAAATTCTGTTCGACCAGAAGGATGGTGAAACCCCGTTCCTTCAGTTGACCCAGGATGGCGCCGATATGCTGCACGATCACCGGCGCCAGCCCCTCGGTCGGCTCGTCGAGCAGCAGCAGTGTCGCCCCGGTGCGCAGGATGCGGGCGATGGCAAGCATCTGCTGCTCGCCCCCCGACAGTTTGGTGCCCTGGCTGTCGGCCCGTTCCGCCAGGCGGGGAAACAGTTCGTGCACCTCGGCCAGGCTCAGGCCGCCGGGCCGGATAACCGGCGGCAGCACCAGGTTTTCGGCGACCGTCAGGCTCGAGAAGATGCCCCGTTCCTCGGGGCAATAGGCGATGCCCAGGCGGGCGATACGGTTGGACGGCAGGCGGATGGTCTCGGTGTCTTCGAAGGTCACCGAGCCGCTGCGGCGCCCGACCATCCCCATGACGGCCTTGAGCGTCGTCGTCTTGCCGGCGCCATTGCGGCCAAGCAAAGTCACCACCTCGCCTTGCCGCACTTCGAAATCCATGCCGTGCAGGATGTGGGACTCGCCATACCAGGCACGGAGATCGCGGACGCTGAGAAGCGGCTCAGCCATGGGCGGTTCCCATATAGGCCTCGATCACCTGGGGGTCGCGCGACACCGAATGGTAGTCGCCCTCGGCCAGGATCTGGCCGCGGGCCAGAACGGTGATGGTGTCCGACAGGTCGGCGACAACCGCCAGATTGTGTTCCACCATCAGTACGGTCCGGCCCTTGGCGACCTCGCGGATCAGGCGGGCGATGCGGTCGATATCCTCGCGGCCCATGCCGGCCATGGGTTCGTCGAGCAGAAGCATCTCCGGTTCCAGGGCCAGGGTGGTGGCGATCTCCAGCGCCCGTTTGCGACCGTAGCTGAGTTCCACCGCGGGGGTTTCCACGAAATCGGCGATGCCGACGGCGGCCGCGAGTTCCCGGGCGCGGCCGTTGAGGACGTCGAGGCTCTGGTCCGAACGCCAGAAATGGAACGAGGTGCCGAGACCCCGCTGCAAGGCGACGCGGATGTTCTCGAGAACGGTCATGTGGGGAAAGACGGCCGATATCTGGAAGCTGCGCACCATGCCGGCACGGGCCACGCTGGCCGGGTCGGCGCGGGTAATGTCGCGGCCGTTGTAAAGAATCCGCCCCTTGCTGGGCTGCAGGAACTTGGTGATGAGATTGAAACAGGTGGTCTTGCCGGCTCCGTTGGGGCCGATCAGCGCGTGGATTGTTCCGCGTCTGACCTTCAGGCCGACCTCGCGCACGGCAAAGAAGCCCTTGAACTCCTTCGTCAGGTCCTGCGTTTGGATGATCCAGTCGTCCGTCACGCGCCCATCCCTTCGGCCCCCGGCCCGGGGCAAGGGTGGAAGACGCCTTGCCCAATTCAGAGTTTAGCCTTCTGCGAGTGGCAGCAAACTATACTTACGTATGGGAGCGGAGGGGAAAGGCTTGGCGAAGCGCGCCGGCGGCCTCGCGCAGGGCGTCTGCCATTCGGGGTTCGAGGACCGAGAGGGAATAATCCCTTTCGACAATGGCCCGGCCGGCCTCGCCCATGCGGCGGCGCAGGTCCGCATCATCGGCCAGCCGGCGCAGGGCTTCCAGCCATTCTGCCGGCGTGGTGGCGAGGAACCCGTTGACGCCTTGCTGGACGACCCGGCGGTTCATTCCGATCGGCGAGGCCACCACCGGCAGCCCGACGGCCATGTACTGGATGAGTTTATAGGCGCATTTGCCGAGGCTCCACATGTCCTCGGTCAACGGCATGATGCCGACGTCGAACCGGTTCAGATGGTCGACCTCGTTCTCTTCGCTCCATGGCAGGAATTCGGCGCCGATGGCCTCCAACTGGGGCGTCCGGGCGCCGACCACCGTCAACTTCGCCCATCCGCCGGCGATCGCCTCGGCCAGCACCGGGACGACGAGGCTGAGGTAGTCCGCCGCCGAGGTGGGCGTGCCGATCCAGCCGATGCGCAAGGGGCCGCCCGGTTCGCGGCCGCTCGGCCGATAGTCGTCGAGGGATACCGCGGTGGGAAGCACGACCGACCGCTTGGCGCCGGCGGTGCGCGCCCAGCCGTCGAGGAAGTCGTTGCCGACGATGGCCAGACTCGACCGGCGCACCAGGCCGTCGAGCTTGGATCCCAGCAGGATCCGCATCGGGAGTTCCCGATGCGCGGCATAGCGGAGGAACCAGGCGTCGTCGAAATCGACGACGTAAGGGCGGCCCAGCATGAACACCAGTTCGAGCCCCAGCGGCAGCCAGGGCAGGGCCTCCTTCTCGATCCATACCAGATCGTATTTCCGGGCGCCGGCCAGGACCTTCAGCCGCTGCCAATAGCAGGCCAGCAGCTCCTTCCTCCGGCGCGGCCGGCCGGCATAGAGATCGGGCAGGTAGCCTTCGCTGAAGAACGGCGACACGGTCACTTCGATGCCGGCGGCCTTCAGCGCCGGCAGATAGGCGAGGAAGCGGGTGCGGCTGCTGGCCCCCAGGCGGGGATAGCGGGTCAGGGCCAGAACCGAAAGTGGACCGGGGCGGGTGCCCCGCCCGCTCGCCGTCTCTTTCGCCTTGCCCAGCACCGCCGACCACAGCATGGCGGCGCCTTTCAGCGCGTCGCCCATCTCCTCGGCAGACCGGCACAGGGCGCCGCGCAGGAAACGCGCGCAGGGCTCGACGGCCAGACCGGCAAGGGCGGCGGCTGCGGTTCCCGGCCAGCCGAAATGCTTGTGCGCATATTGGATGCGGCTGCGCGCGCCGAGAAACTGCCGGCGGGCCTTGATGCTGCGTGTCGTGCCGCCGCCCAGATGCTGGGCGCCGACCGCGGCGTTATGCACCAGCCGCCCCCCGGCCTGGGCGACTCGGCAGCAGAAATCCACATCCTCGTAATAGAGGAAGAAGCGCTCGTCGAAGCCGGCAAGCTGCTCGAAGACCTGCCGGCGGACCAGCAGGAAGGCGCCCATCACCTGGGGCACGTCGCGTGTGTCGGCGTGATCCCATTCCACCAGGAAATGCGGCTTGAACAGGCCGGGTAGCAGCCGGTCGAGCCCCGCCGACTGGGCCAGCATCCGCCCCGGGGTGGGCAGGCGGGCGCAGCAACGTTGCGTCCGGCCGTCGGTGCCGCGCAGGCGGATGGTCGAAACGGCAACTTCGGGCTGCTGTTCCATGAAGGCGACGGCTCCGGCCAGGCTGTCGCGGTCCAGCTCCATATCGGGATTGAGGAACAGCAGGAAATCGGCCGCCGAACCCGCCGCCCCGGCATTGCAGGCGGCGGCGAAGCCACGGTTCTGCGGGTTGTGGATGATCGTCAGCGGCGGACGAGGGCCGGCCAGGTCCGAAGCCGACCCGTCCGAGGAAGCGTTGTCGACCACGACCACCCGGTCCAGCTGGACGGAACCGAGGTCGCCGGCAAAGACGGACTCGATGCAGCGCCGCAACAGCGGGCCAGAGTTCCAGTTGACGATGACGATATCCAGCCGCGGCATGCTCGGAACCCGGAATTGGGACATAACGGGTTCTATTACGGATGCCAGGGGTGGCTGTCGAGTCGATTGATTCAGGCTATGCCGAAGGGTGGGGTTCGCCGACGAGGCTCAGCAGGTACTGGCCATAGGCGTTCTTCGCCAGCTCATGGCCGGTGCGGCGCACCACCTCGGCGGAAATCCACCCTTGAGCGAAGGCGATCTCTTCCAGACAGGCGATCTGCATGTTCTGCCGGTCGGCGACGGCCCGGACGAATTCGCCGGCCTGCAGCAGCGAGGCGTGGGTGCCGGTATCGAACCAGCAATAGCCGCGGCCCAGACGTTCGACCGAAAGCCGGCCGGCGGCCAGATAGGCGGCGTTGACCGAGGTGATCTCCAGTTCGCCGCGGGCCGAGGGCCGGACCTCGCGGGCGATGTCGACGACGTCGTTGTCATAGAAATAGAGACCGGTGACGGCCCAACGGGATTTCGGGTTGGCCGGCTTTTCCTCGATGGAGAGCGCTGTGCCTTCGGCATCCAGTTCCACCACGCCATAGCGTTCCGGATCGCGGACGGCATAGGCGAAGACGCGGGCGCCGCGCGCCAGCCCAGCCGCTTGGTGCACCGCCTCGGCCAGCCCGTGGCCATAGAAGATGTTGTCGCCCAGGACCAGCGCCACGCTGTCGCGCCCGATGAATCCCCGGCCGATGATGAAGGCCTGGGCCAAGCCGTCGGGAGACGGCTGCACCGCGTAGGACAGCTCGATCCCCCATTGCCGGCCGTCGCCCAGAACGCGCCGGAAGGCTTCCTGGTCCTGCGGCGTGGTGATCACCAGCACTTCGCGGATGCCGGCCAGCATCAGGGTGCTGAGCGGATAGTAGATCATGGGTTTGTCGTAGACGGGGAGCAACTGCTTGCTCACCGCCAGGGTCACCGGATAGAGGCGGGTGCCCGAGCCGCCCGCAAGGATGATGCCCTTCATCGATGCGCCTCCGCGTCGGGCTGTTGGCCCAGTCCCAAACGCTCGGCCCGGTATCCTCCGTCGAGGATGGCCTGCCACCAGGCCTGGTTGTCCAGGTACCAGCGGACCGTCTTGGCCAGTCCGCTGTCGAAGTCTTCCTGCGGACGCCATCCCAGCTCGCGCCGGATCTTGCCGGCGTCGATGGCATAGCGCAGGTCGTGGCCGGGCCGGTCGGCGACAAAGGTGATCAGGCGCCGCCGCGAGCCGGCGGGCGACGGCACAAGCTGGTCCAGAAGGTCGCAAATGGCCTCGACCACCGCCAGGTTGGTCCGTTCGTTGGCGCCGCCGATGTTATAGCTCGCGCCGATTGCGCCGTGCTCCAGGACCAGGCGCAGGGCCCGGGCGTGATCTTCCACATACAGCCAGTCGCGGATGTTTGAGCCGGTGCCGTAAACCGGCAGGCTCTGTTCCGCCAGGCCGCGGATTATCACCAGGGGGATGAGCTTTTCCGGAAAATGGTAGGGGCCGTAATTATTCGAGCAGTTGGTCACGACCACCGGAAGGCCATAGGTCTCGTGCCAGGCGCGCACCAGATGGTCGGCGCTGGCTTTCGACGCCGAATAGGGAGAGTTGGGCGCATAGGCCGTGGTCTCGGTGAAATAGCCTTCCGGCCCCAGGGTGCCGAACACCTCGTCGGTCGAAACGTGGTGGAAACGAAAATCCTTCCCGGCTTCCCGCCAATAGGCCAGGGCGTTTTCCAACAGGGTGTAGGTGCCGACGATGTTGGTGCTGATGAATTCGCCCGGGCCATCGATGGAGCGGTCGACGTGGGATTCGGCGGCCAGATGCATCACCGCGTCGGGCTGATAGCTGTGGAACAGGCGCCGCAGTTCGGCGCCGTCGCAGATGTCGACGGTCTCCACGACATGGCGCGGATGATCCCGGCCTTGCGGGATGGAACCCAAGTTCGCGGCGTAGGTCAGTTTGTCGACATTGACCACGCGGACGTCGGTCTCATCCAGGAACTGGCGGACGACGGCCGAGCCGATAAACCCGGCGCCACCGGTGACGAATACCGTTTTCATGAACTGGATCCTGCGACGGCGGTCAATTTCGGCACGGTGAAATCCCCAACCTTATAGAGAAGCGGGACCTCGCCATCAAGCGCAGCCGGGCAGGCCGGTCGGCTACCCCTGTTTGGTCAGCCAATCCATCACCTGCGGCGCGATGGCCTTGCAGGTCAGCTGCGCCGATATGGCCAATTGGCTTTTTTCCTGCGTCAGGTGCAGCAGGCTTTCCACCAGCTTGCGCAATATGTCCTTGGCGAAATTCTGCTGCGAGAGGATGCGCGGCAGCTTGTCGCCGAAAGCGAACTTCATCGCGCCGATCAGGACGTCGGCCTTGTCGATGTTGAGCCGCTGCATCTCTTCGAGATTGGCCGCATGGATGTAGCAAAGGACATCGCCGTAGACGCTCACCAGCGGTTTGTCGAGCGCGGCGCAGACCATGAAGAACGCCTTCTCCCGCGCGAAGAAGTCGAACGCCTTCTCGCCCAGATGCTTGCGGTAGAAGTCGTACATGTCCTTGTTCCACCCGGAAATGCCGCCGATGGCGGCCGGGCGGGTGGTGAGGATCAGCGGGAAATCGGCGCCGACCAATCCCTTCACCTTCTTGATGGTGGACTGGTCGAACTGGGCGAACTGGTGAATGCCTTCGGCGCTCTGCAGGCAGATGAAATTCTCGGCCAACTCCATCAGCTGGGGGGTATTCAGCTCGGCATAGGCGGGCAGCAGTGGCAGCTGCCAGTCGAAGGCCATGTAGCGCGACAGCTCGCGCACCTTGCGTTCGTCGAATCCGCCGCCGACCTTGCGTTCCACCTGTTCGGTGGTCTTGAAGAAAAGAAAGCGGGTCTTGGTCACCGTCTCGGTGACGACGCCGACCTCTTCCTTGGTGTCCTGCTCGAAATAATAGCGGGCGCAGGTCTTGACCAGCAATTGCTGGACCTGCGCCAGGCTGATACCGCAAACAAGCGGGGCATCCTCATCGGCCGCGGGCTTGCCGTTCTTGCCGACGACCACGGATTCGGCCAGCTTCGCATTGGCCCGGTAGGTCTGGATGAAACTATAGAGGACGTCGGGTTCGTGGATAATGGTCTGGTAAGAGGCCGCCTTGTCGAGCAGGTCATTGGCCTGGAAAATCTCGATGACCTTCTTCAGGCCATCGATGACCCGTTTCTTGGTTTCATTATTGATCTCGATCGGGGGCGGGAGGTGCGGTAACGCCATTGCTTCTGTCCAGACCAGGAACAGGACAAAAATCACCCTAATGTTCTGTTTGGTCAATACCTTTCAGCGGCGCTTGCAGCCCCCCGCCGAAGATACCTCAGAAATCGTTGGCGAAGGCGCAGGCGCCGCCCTGGCATCCGCCGCCGGCCGAACAACTGGGAGCCGGGACCGGAGCAGCGGCCTGGGACTTGGCGACCCGCGGCGCCATGATCGCCTTGCCGACCTGGCGGTCACCGCATTCGGGGCAGGCGATTTCTCCCGCCGCCGCCTTGGCGTCGTAATCGGCCGAATTCGAGAACCATTCGTCGAATACGTGACCGTGGCTGCATTGCACGCTGTAGATGATCATGGAAAACCCTCCGGCAAGTCGAACGGATCCCGCGGAAACGGCGAAGATTGGACAGGCATTTCCGCGCTCAAGCTTGTGTTCCTTCTAGCGATTCGGCGCGGCCGAAGTCAACGCCGGCAAGGGCGGCTTCGACCTGGTCGACAAGCCGGGCCCAATCCCCTGTTTCCGCCTGGCGGAAAATACGCAATGACGGATACCAGCGGCCCGCCACGACCTCGTCGCTCCATCGCCAGTCGCTTACCCTTGGCAGCAGCAGCCAGGTGGGTTTTCCCATTCCGCAGGCCAGGTGGGCCGTCGCCGTGTCCACCGCGATCACCAGATCGAGATTGGCGATCGCCGCCGCGGTGTCGGCGAAGTCGCCGATCTGCGGCGCAAGGTCGCCGATGGAGCCCGGCTCCGCTTGCGCCAGATCGGCCGCCCGCGGGCCGATCTGCAGGGATTGCCAAGCCACTCGCCGGTTGGCCAGCAGCGGCCGCAGCAGGGTGAACGGCATGGAGCGCAAGGCGTCCTCCGCGTGCTCCGGCCTGCCCGCCCAGACCAGGCCGACCTTCGGGCGTGTCTCCGCGGCAAGGCGCTTGGCCCAGGACTGCTGGTCGCCGGGAAGGGGGTGTAGACGGGCCGTCGCCGACAGGGGGAGATCCTGGGGCGTCAACCCCAGCCTTTCCGGCAGGCTCATCTGCGGCAGGACGAAATCGAGCGGCATGTCGACCGACAGGGAATGGGGATTGGCCGGACGCTCGATCACCCGGACGCCGTCCAGGCTTTGGCGCAGCAACCTGACCAGCGGGGTCGGCACTTCGAACAGCACCTCGGCCCCCTGTGCCGCCAGGCGCGGCACCAACGGAGCGAACTGCAGGATGTCGCCATAGCCTTGCTCGCCCCATACCAGGATCCGTTTGCCCTCCAGCGGCTCGCGGCGCCACAGGGGGGCAGGCAGGATGCGGCGCGGCTCGGGGAAACGATCCCACTGCCAGCGCCATTCGTATTCTTTCCAGCCGGCCAGAAAATTGCCGGCGGAAAGAAGGGCCAGGGACAGGTTCCAATGGCCGAGTGCGAAGCCGGGGGCCACCGACAGCGATTGCCGGTGGCAGGCCAGGGCCTCTTCGGCGCAGTTCAGCTTGCGCAGGACATTGCCCAAGGTGGTCAGCGCGTCTTCGATCTTCTCGATGGCGCCGGTGGGATTTCCGGGAGGCAAGCTGGTCGCGCCGGCCACGCCCTCGATCCTGCCTTCGAGCCTGGATGCGAGGCGCCGCCCGAACAGGCCGACCTCGGGCACGAGCCGCCCATACAATTCCGCCGCCTGGAGAAGATGACGGGTGGCGGCGGGAAGCTGGCCGAGCCAGGCCAGGCCGGTGCCGAGATTGACATAGGCGGCGTAGCACAAGGGATCGCGGGCCAGGGCCTGGGTATAGACCGGGACCGCCCGCTCGTGCTGGCCCTGATTCTGCAGGACGCAGCCCAGGTCGATCAGCGCGGCGACGGCGCCGGCGGCGTCGCCCATGCGGTCGAGCGAGGAGTGCAGGTTGTGATAGGCCAGCGTCTGTCCGGGGTCGAGCCGGATGGCGCTGCGGAACAACGCGGCGGCCCGGGCCGGTTCTCCTTTGGCCGCGGCGATCAGGCCCAATTGATGGAGGCAGAGGGCGGCCAGATCGGGTTGGTCGATGAGATCGAGATAGGCGGCGCGCGCACCGGCCAGGTCGTCGGCGTCGTGGCGGCGCAAAGCGGCGCCGAAGGCGGGGACCGCCTTGGCGACGGCGGCGAAGGGGTGGTTGGTCGTCACGATGGATTCCGGCAGTTCTATTTGGTCAAGGCCACATGAACGCCGTCCCAGGCCGGCGGCGGAGGGCTCGTCCGGTAGGCGGCGATGCGCTCTTCGTAAAGGTCGTAAAGCTCGTGCAGGTGGAAGGCGTCGCCCAGGGCGCGGCAGCGGGCGATACGGTCGAGGGCGGCCGGCCATTCCTGGGCGCGATAGGCGTCCAGGAGCAGGCCGTGCTCGGCTGCAAGCTCCTTGAAGTCGGTGGTTCCGGCCAGCGCTTCGTCACCCAGCAGGGCATAGATGCGTGCCGCTTCCGTCTTGCCTTTCACCTTGATCAGATCCAGTTCGAGGCAGGCGAAGTTGGAAGCCTGCCGGTAAGTGTTCTCGCCGAGCACGATGGTAACGCCATAAGTCTTACTTTGCCCTTCCAGGCGCGAGGCCAGATTGACGTTGTCGCCGAGGACCGAATAGTCGAAGCGCTGGTTCGACCCCATGTTGCCGACGACCACCGGACCGCTGTTCAGGCCGATGCCGATCCTTATGGGGATGTGGCTCCGGTCCTGCGCCTTGGCGTCCGCCTGGAGTTCCGCGTTCAGCGGGTCCAGGCGCTCGATCATGGCCAGGGCGGACCGGCAGGCGTGGCGGGCATGCCCGGGATCCTCCAGCGGCGCGTTCCAAAAGGCCATGATGCAGTCGCCCATGTATTTGTCGATGGTTCCCTGCCGCTCCAGGATGACGTCGGTCATCGGGGTGAGGAACCGGTTGATCAGCCGGGTCAGGCCTTGCGCGTCGAACATCTCGGAAATCGTGGTGAAGCCGCGGATGTCGCAGAACATCAGGGTCATTTCGCGGGTCTCGCCGCCCAGGCTCAGCCGCTTGGGATCGCTGGACAGCTGCTTGACCAGTTGGGGGTTCAGATAGCGCGAGAATGCCGAGTTGATGAATTCCTTCTGCCGCCGGGCCTCGCGTCCGGTGAAGGCGTCGGCTCCCCAGGTGGCCAGCAGGAAGGCGAAGGACGGCTCGACCAGCGGCAGCATGACGCCCTTAGCGTGGAACAGGTAGAAGGCTGCCGGCCAGAGCGCGCCGAGGGTCAGGCCAGACATCAGCATGTGGCGGATCAGCCCTCGGTTCAGGCAGCCGAAGGCGGTGCCGAGGAGGGCGAAGAAGGCGACGAACAACCATTCCGCCGGGGGGCTGAGGCCCAGTGACCGGCGGTGGTTGAGGAGTTGCGACAGGGCGTGGGCGTGAATCACCACGCCCGGCAACTCCCCTTCCGCTCCGCGTACCGTGGCGAACGGTGTCCGGTAGCGGTCGGTCAGGCTCAGGCTGGCGCCGATCAGGACGATCTTGTTCTTGAACCAGGCCGGCGGCAGATGCTGCACCAGATGGGCGGGATACATGCGGAAGGGGGGCGTCTCGGCGTCGGGGCTGCCGTGCCACACCGCCTCCTGCGGCGTGTCGGGGGTGGTCACGCCGAAATGGGCGGCGATGGCCCGGGCGAAGCCCATCATATAGGTTCCGTCGGGGCGCTTGCTGCCGGGGAAGATCTCGCGGACCACGCCGTCGACCGGATCGGTGCTGAGCGCCGCGTGGACCTTCACGCGGTCGGGCAAGAAGGCGTCGAGGAACTTCAGCTGGCGCTCGTCGACGATGTTCTTCTGATCGGTGTAGGAGACGAACAGCGGCACCGACAGGGTCTCGATGGTCTCCTTGATCAGGGCGTCCTTATCCGGTTCGGTCGGCTGGTCGAACAGCACGTCGACGGCGATTGCCCGCGGCTGGCGCTTTTCCAGCATGCGCAAAAGGTTGGCGAGGAACAGGCGATCCACCGGCGAACGGTAGGGAAACAGCCGCAGGGTCTCTTCCGTGATGGCGACGATGACGATATCCGGATCCTGCGGCTCGGGCGGGCTGATCATGGCCACCCGGATGTCGGCCACGGTCCGCTCGGCCAAGGTGAAGAAGTTCAGATGCTGCACCGCGGCCGTGGCCACGCCGGCGGACAAGACCGCCACCGAGAGCAGAGCGAACCAGCGGCCAAGCTTCATCACTCCACCCGAGCTTTCGGCCGGGGTGCCGCGATGGCCATATGCAGCAGTGCGGCCGCCTGGGCATCGCAGCCCTCCTCCATCATCCAGGCGGCCCGCATGGCGTCGTTGGTCAGGGAAAGCGGCAGGCTGATCAGGGTGACCATGACTTCCTTCTTGCCCAGCTTGACCACATAGGACGAGCGGGCGGGGAGCGGCACGGTGCGGGGAAGCGTCAGCCGGTCGGTGGTCTGCGGCCAGTCGGCCGTCGCCCGCCAGCTGCGATCCGAGGGGGCGACGACGAAGGTTTCATCGGTGGCGTGGCCGGGGCGCCAGAAGATGATCGGGCTGTCGGCAGGAAGACAACGATTGCCTGGCCGGGTGACGTCCAGCAGCCAGGGTTCGGGCGGGATGTTCTCGGTGCCGGTGCCGCGGACCACACCGGCCTTGTCGTTGCGCGCGATCTTCTGCGTCACCAGGGCTTCCAGCGCGCTGTTGACGTCGGTCGAGGCGCCGGTTTCGTCCCCGCCGGGCGGCTGGTCCGAAGGCCCCCTCAGCTTGATGATCTTGCCGGCCGGCGAGATCAGGGTCACCAGCTGGCCATCCTTCAGCGACAACGGCTTGGCGCTGTCGACGGTGTCGCCGGGTGAAAGGTGGGCGCCACGTACCTCGACCACCACCAGGTCGACGCTGGCCGTCGCTTCGAGGGGCGTGAGCAACGACCAGAGGGCGGTGCCGATGGCGAGAGCAATGAGCGGTCTCATCCTTGCCTCTCTACAGTTTTCCGCCGGTCTTCGGCCCGTCGGCGGTCCTGGTTGCCGGCCCACCGCTTCCGTCGCCGATCACGGTGAATGCCGCCCAGAAGAACGGGTGGGCGGTGGCCTCCTGCTCGATCAGCGTCAGCTGGGAGCGGCGCAACGACTCGGCGATACCGCCGGACAGGTCGGCGCCGAGCCGCTGGAACAGGCCGATCATCAGGCTGGCCGTCGCCGACGACGGGACCTGCCAATGGCTGGCCACCAGGGTGCGGGCACCGGCATAGAAGAACGCATCGGCTAGTCCCGACAGCGCCTCGCCGCCCAACTGGCCGGTTCCTTGCGCGGTATTACAGGCCGACAGCACCACCAGATCGGCGTTGAGCCGCAGCCCGGCGATCTCGCTGGCCTCCAGCAGGCCGTCCTCGTCCTTCGAGGCGGCCGGGGCGGCGGGTGGCGATAGCGCCAGGCCCGGCTCGGACCGGCAGGACAGCTCGCCGGGCAGCAAGCCATGGGTGGCGAAATAAAGGACGCGGACATCATCGAGGCGGCGGTGGCGCAGCGCCGCCTCCGTCGCCTCGCCGCCGAGCATCAGCGATTCGGGACCGGCGCCCAGGGCGCGAGCCACCGTGCGCAGTTCGCCGGCGGTTTCCGGCAGGGGCGGAAGTGCCTTCAGCAGTTGCGGCGGAATCGGGCCGCCGTCGCGGCATTGTGCGCCGAGCGCCTCCAGGCCGGACTTCCCGCGGCTGGGTTGCGGGCTGCCGGCGAAGGTGGGATCGCCGATGCCGAGGAAGGGCTGGCCGGCATGCGGGCGGCCGGCGCGGTCGCGCAGTTCGACCAGGGCGCGTACCGACGGAACCTGGCTGGTGGCATAGCGGCGGACCAGCCATGCCGCCTGCCGATAGTCGCGGCCGGCGGGGGGCTGGGTGACCAGAAGGCCGACCGGCAGGCTGGCCAGGGCTCCGCCGGGAACGACGATGAGCTGGTCGGTACCGGCCAGCGCATCCGCGATGGGGGAAAACAGGGCGTGATAGAGGTCGAAGGCGTCCTGGAGATCGAACTCGCCCAGCCGCCCGTCGCTGCGCACCGTGAAGGCCCGGCGCAGGCCGCGCACCGCCTCGTCGAGCCGTGCCTGGTCGATGTCGAGCGGGCGGGTAAGGAAGCGCCCACCGGTGACGACCACCGCATAGGCCCGTTCGCGGCCGATCTCGAACATGACGACGGCCTCTTTCGGCCCGAGCCGCGACTGGAGCTGGTCCAGTTCCACCGCTCCCGCGTCCGACAGCGAGGCATAGGCCGGGAAATCCCTGCGGATCTGCTGCAGGAAAGCGTCCCTCAGTCCGCTCTGCAGGTTGATTTCCACCAGCAGGGCGTTTTCCTTGTCCGAGCCGCGCTGCTCGTCCGGCAACGCGGTCTGCTGGGCCAGTTCGATGCGGGCGGCGTCGCGCTTGCGCTCGGCCTCCTGCATGCCGCGGACCAGTTTCTCGATGGCCGGATTGTCGGCGGCAAGCCGGATCGAGGCCTGTGCGATGGTCTGGTCGGCTACGCTCGCGGCCGTCATCTGCACGGCGCGGAACATCATGCGGTCCAATTCGGCCCGCTGCTCGGGGTGTCGTTCGGCCAGCCCGTTGGCGGCGGCGAGCAGGGGGGCGATCCGATCGAACAGGATTCCCGAGCGGGCGAGGTGGTCCTTCGCCAGGATGTCCATGGCCGCCTTGTAAGCGCGCACCGCGTCCCCGAAGAACCCCTCGGCCGAATAGACGCCGCCCAGCGCCAACAGGGTCATCGCCGTCGGAGCGGTGTCGCCGAACATGCGCTGCTGGAAGATCAGCGCGCCGCGGAAGCTTTGCTCGGCGGCGTCCAGCCGCTCCATGCGGGCGTAGATCTGCCCCATGGTGCTCAGCAGTTCCGGCCGCCACCAGGGCGGCAGGCCGGGTTCAACGCCGATGATCTCCAGCGCCTCCTTGGCGGAAGCCTCGGCTTCCGCCAGCTGGTCGACCCTGAGCGCCATGGCCGCCTGGGCGGTCAGGCTGTGGGCCAATTCGCCGCGCCTGGCGGAACGGGCTTCGTTGCCTCCGCCCAGGTCGTCGAAGCTCGGCGCGTCGCCGGCGATCTGCTGGCGCCAGATCGACGTCGCTTCGCGGGCGTAGTTCAGCGCGTCGCCGAACCGGCCGCCGTTTGCCGCGTCATAGGCCATGTAGGTGAAGAAGCGCGCCTGATCGGCCGGATTGGGCGACTTCTGGATGATCGGGTCGGCACGGCGGAACAGGGCCGCGGCCTCTTCGCCTCGCCCCTGGTTGCTGACCTCGAGGGCCAGGTCCATCAGGATGGTGCCAACGCCGGGAGCGTCGCGGCCCAGCGCGCGCTCCTCGATCAACAGGGCCTGGCGATAGGCATCCTCGGCGGCGGAAAAATCCTCGCGCGAATTCTGCAGCCGCGCCGTTTCCGCCAGGCTGGCGAAACGGTCGAGGTCGCCGCCGCCGACCATCGCCGGCTTGGCGCCGAAGGCGAGGGCAAGCAGATCGCGCGCCGTGTCGGGGCCGCCAAAGGGGACCGCCCCCCCGGCGGGCCGATAGTCGGCGGTTTGCGCAATGGCCGATTCGAGGGCCGGCAGCATGGCCGGCAGCCCGTCGGCCTGGACCAGGTAGCGGCCGACCCCGGCGATGACCCGGATCTGCGGCCAACTCCCGTCGAACAGGGTGCAGGCCTTGACCAGGACGTCGAGCTTGTCGGTGGTTTCGGTCCATTTTCCGGTATGGCAACTCATGCGTGCCGCCGCATTGCGGCCCGCCGGGGCGGCGTCTGCCGCCTTTTCGATGATGGCATGGCGGGCGGCCGGCGCAGCGGGGAGGGCCAGGGGCATGACGACGGCACTGACGGTGCCGCTGGGCCGCTCCGCCTTGCCGCAATAGACATAGGACGGCGCCGGCGCATCGGGGTCCGGCGCGATGTCGGGGCGTGGACCGAGGCGGCAGGTCTCGCCGGCCAGGTCGGTCATCGAGGAAGCCGGTTCCGCCGCTCCAGTCGGAACCGCCGCTCCGGCCTGAAACGCCGACAGCGGCAGGACCGCCGCCAGCGCCAAGGCAAGGGCGGTGGTCCGCCCCAGGAGCCCCGCGCCTACCATCGTCCAGAGTTCCCTGACGACGAGAAGTCGGGGCTGATGCCAGGCACTCCCGAAGGCGGCACCGAGGGTGTCTGCACCTGATCAACCAGGCCGGGAACCACCGGCGCGCGAACATTGGGGGGCGGGGGTGTCGGATGGCTGGCCGGCTGGACCGGCGGCGGCTGGGCGATGACCGCCAGGGCACGATCCGAGCTGTCCGGCGGCGGTGCATTCTGGCCCTGCCCTGGGGGTGAGCCGGCGGTTCCGCTGGTGGCGCCGGCAGGGGCCGGTCCGTGCGATCCACCGCCGGGGGGCCCGCCGCCCGTCGATCCGCCCGAAGAGCCGCTGCCTGAAGAACCGCTGCCTGGGGAGCCGCCCCCCGAGGTTCCGCCCGACGATCCGGCGTTCGGCGAACCACCGCCGCCCGATGTCGGCGGAGGCTCGGATACGGCGGAGTTCGGGCTGATCGCGCTGAACAGGGCGCCGCCGCCGTCGGTTGCTTCCACGGTTTGCGGCGCGTTGGCGGCAGAGGGGGTGTTGCCTTGCGGCACCGGCGGCAGGCCGGCCGAGCTTAGCATCGATTGAAGACTGGACGCCGCCAGCCCGGCCGGCGGGCTGGCGGGCGAGGGTGCGGCCGGTGGCGCGGCGGGCGGCGGTGAAAGGATGCCGGTGCCGGTCAGGCCGCCGAGGGTGGTCCCGGTCAGGCCCCCGACGGTCGCCGTCGTCACCGTGGTCGTCAAATTGGCTTGCTGCAGGGCGGTGGTAACGGCCGAGTTGATGGCGGGCGGCAAGGTCTGGGTAGGCGACAGCGAGGTTACCGGCGGAGCGGTGGTGGGAGCGGGCGTGGTCGGGGCAGGCGTGGTCGGGGCGGGCGTGGTCGGGGCGGGCGTGGTCGGGGCGGGCGTGGTCGGAGCCGGGGTCGTCGGAGCCGGGGTCGTCGGAGCTGGTGTCGTCGGAGCTGGTGTTGTCGGCGCCGGGGTCGGGGCGGCCGTCGGTGCCGGGGTCGGGGCGGCCGTCGGTGCCGGGGTCGGGGCGGCCGTCGGTGCCGGGGTCGGCCGGAGCGACGGGTAGGGGCTGCCGGCCTGCCAGATGTTGGTGAAGTCCCATGCCGAATCGGCCGAGGGGCCTTGCGTCGACCACGATGCGGTGGCGACGCCGGTGGCCCCGGTGGTGGTGCCCGACCCGATGCCGACGGTCTGGCCCGAGTTGGTGGTATCCCAATAGCTGTGGCTGACTGTCGAGGAATTGAGGCCGGCCAGTCCGCCGACGGCCGCGCTGCCGGTCCCGGCGCCGACCGTGCCGGTGGCGTAGCTGGTATTGATCACCCCGGCGAAGACGGTGGTTGCGGTGGCGGTGACCGTGCCGATGGTCCACGGCCGCGAACTGCTTACCGTGTTGGCGCCGACCAGTCCGCCCAGATTGGTGGCGCCGGTGCCGCCGTTCACGCCGCCCCATGCGTAGCTGTTGGAAATGCCGTCCTGGTTGGTTCCGACCAGTCCGCCGATGGCATTACCGCCGGTGCCGGTCACCGAAACGGCGCCCGTGGCATAGCTGCCGACGATAGAGGCGTGGGTCGAATTGAAAATCACCGTGCTGCCGCTGAGCGTGCCGTTGTCGGCACCGATGTTGAGCCCGACCAATCCACCGACCGAGGTGGCGTTGTTGCCGCCGACGACCGGGCCCGTGGCATAGGCGTAGGAGACCAATCCATTGTTCTCGCCGACCAGTCCGCCGACATTGACGGCCGAGTCGCCCGCCCCGACTGCTCCGGTCGCATAAGAGGCGATGACGCTGCCGCCGACGTTCCAGCCCACCAGCCCGCCGATTGCGGACACCCCGCTGGTGCCGGTGACGCTGCCCGCGGCGTAGCTGGCGGTGACCTGCGTCGAACCCGCGATCTCGCCGATCAGGCCGCCCAATTCCTGCGCCAGGTCGCCACCGGTGACGCTGCCCGTGGCGTAGCTGCCGGCGACCGTCCCGCCATGGGTACTGCCTGCCAGCCCGCCGATGCCCTGAGCGCCGCTGCCTCCGCTGACGCTGCCGGACGCGCTGCTGCCGGAAATCAGGTCGTTGACCGCCTGGCCGACCAGGCCACCGATCTGAGCGGCACCGCTGCCGCCATTGACCGTCGCTGCGGCGTATCCGGCGACTATGGTCGTGCCGTTCGCATAGCCGATCAGTCCGCCCACGGCGCTGCTGCCGGATACCTGCGAGGAGGCATTGCCGACAGTGGCGGAAGTAACGGTGCCGTTGTAGTCGGCACCGATCAGGCCGCCGACCGAGCTGGTGCCAGAAACTGTCCCCGTTTCAACGGGTGTCCAGGCGCCGCCGGAGACGATACCGCTGTTCTGGCCAATCAGCCCGCCGACCTGACTTGCCTCGCCGCCCACCAGGCCGGAGGCGACGCCGCCGATGACGCTGCCGGTGTTCAGCCCGACCAGCCCGCCGACGGCGCTGCTGCCGCTGGCACCGCTGACCGTCGCCGAACTGGAGGCGCCGATCAGCGGGCCGGTGTTGGATCCGATCATTCCTCCGACGTTCGAGCCGGACCCGCCGACGATGCCGCCGACAGTGACGAAGGACACCGTTCCCGAGTTGCTGCCAGCCAAGCCGCCGATATCGCCCACACCGGTCACGCTGGCGGTGGGCAGGCTGAGGTTGCGGATGGTCCCGGCGTTGGCGCCGAACAGGCCAAGGTTGCTTCCTCCGGGCTGGGTGATCATCAGGTTGCTGATGACCGCCGTCCCGCCCATCGCCTGGGCGCCGTCGAAGGTTCCGGTGAACGGCGCGCTGCTGCTGCCGATCGGGGCGAAGCCGGCGGTCGTCCACATGGGGTCGCCGGTACCGACGGCCGACAGGTTCAGCATCGGGGCGAGCTGGTAGCTGCCGCCCAGTGCGGCATTGACCAGCTCCAGCTGGTGGGCGTTGGTGATGGTCGACGACCATTCGGCCGTCAGGAATGGCCTGGTGTAGCCGTCCACCATGAACCAGACGCTGCCGGCCGGTGGGGAATTGCCGGTCCCGACGGTGACCGGCGACCAGCCGGTGTAACTGCCGGCAGCGAAGGCCGAGGCCCCGCTGGTGCCGCCCAAGGCGGTGGCGCCGGTGGTGCTGCCCGATGCGATACCGACGGTCTGGCCTGTCGCATCTTGATCCCAGAAACTGCCCGAAATGGTTGCCGAAGAGTTCTTGCCGACGAACCCGCCGGCGTTGGTGCCGAGGCCGGCGACCGGTCCCGCGGCATAGCTGTCGGCGATGGTGCCGCCCCCTTGATTGAGGCCGGCCAGTCCGCCGATATAGGTGCCGCTGCCGGTACTGGAGACGGCGGTTCCCCCACCGCTGACCGAACCGATCGCGTAGGTGGCGCTGATCAGGCCGGCGTTGACGCCGGCCAGTTCGCCGAGGGACGGCGCGTTGGTGCCGCCGACGACATTGCCGCTGGCATAGCTGGCCAGGATGGTGCCGGCCGAGACATTGCCGCCGACCAGGCCGCCGAGGCTCGGGCTGTCGGCGCCGCTGGCGATGACGCTGCCGATCGCCCAACTGGCGCTGATCAGGCCGGCATTGGTACCGGCCAACCCGCCGATATTCGGTGCCGCCGCGGGGTCGGCGGCGGTTCCGCCGTAATTGATGGGGGTGGCGGAGTAGCTTTGGGCGATGGTTGCGCTGTTCGCTCCGACAAGCCCGCCGACGTCGCCGAACGAGGATGTGCCGCCGATCCCGGTCAGGTTCAGCAATCCCGAGGCGTTGCTGCCGAGAATGGCACCAGAGGTTCCGCCCAGGCCGTTGCTGCCGACCAGCCCGCCGATCTCGCTGCCGTTGGTTCCCCCCACATAGCCGGTCACCGTGGCGTTGGCGAATGAGGCGGTGATCAGGCCGGTGTTGTAGGCGGCCAGCCCGCCGATGTCGCCGACGCTGGATCCACCGGTCACCATGCCTGTCGCCCAGCTGGCGGCGATGGTTCCGCTGTTGCCTCCGGCCAGTCCGCCGATGCTGGGATTGTCGATGCTGCTGTTGGCCGTGATCGAAGCGCTGGCCTGGCTGGCGGTTACCGAGCCGGCGTTGTACCCGACCAATCCGCCGATGTTTGGGGACACGCTGGCGATGCCGCTGTCGACATAGCTGATGCCGCCCGAGGCGGAGCCGTTGGCGACGCTGCCGTAGTTGCGGCCGACCAGCCCGCCGACATCACCGAAGCTGGGGCTGAGCGGATCCCCGGTCAGGCTGACCGGGCCCGAGGCGCCGCTGCCGACGATGCTGCCGAGCCCGGTGATGGCGCTGGTGCTGGTATTGTAGAAGCCGTTCAGGCCGACCAGCCCGCCGACCTCGCTGCCGCCGCTGCCGGATACCGCGCCGCTGGCGAAGCTGTTGAGGATGGTGCCGCCGGGATTGTCGCCGTCCCAGGCATTGGCGCCCACCAGCCCGCCGACCGCGGCGACGCCGCTGCCGCCGGTCACGGTGGCTGAAGATTGGCTGCCGCTGATCGTGCCGGTATCGTTCAGGCCGACCAGCCCGCCGATGACACTGCCGGCGACGGTTCCGCCGACGGTGCCGGAGACGGTCACGTTGGTTACCCGTCCCGAGCTGTTGACGCCGGCGAGACCGCCGACGGCCTGGCTGCTGGTGACGGCACCGTCGGAGACGTTGACGTTGGTCAGGCTGAGGTTCTCGATGCTGCCGGCATTGATGCCGAACAGGCCGACCTGCGGGGCTGAAGACTGACTGATGGTGAGCCCGTTGATGGCGTTGTTCCGGCCGTTGAAATCGCCGTTGAATGGCGTGGCGGTTCCGCCGGAGAAGCCGATCGGCACGAATCCGCCCACCCACATGGCGTCCACGGTCGACAGGTCGATCTTCGTTGCCAATGTGTAGTCGGCGCCGAGGGCGAGGTCGACCAGCTGCAGCTGGTGCGGGGTGGCGATGATGGTCGACCACTCACTGACCAGGAACGGGCGGGTGGCGCCGTCGATCATGAACCAGGTTCCGGTGCCCGGTGCCGTTCCGGTGCCGACGGCGGCAAAGGACCAGCCGGTATAGTTGGCGGCGGAATAGGGGGAGGTGGCGTTGATGTCGGTGAGGGCGGCCGTGCCACTGGATGAGCTTCCTGTTCCCACCGCCAACCCGGTGGCCGACGAATCCCAGAAACTGCCGGCGATCGTGCCGGTGCTGTTGTTGCTGCCCACCAGCCCGCCGGCGGCCGGGCCGGGGGTGGGGCCGACCGTGATGCTGCCGGCGGCGTAAGTAGTGGCGATGCCGCCGGAATTCGACCCCACCAGGCCGCCGACGCTGTCTGCGACGCTGACGACGTCCGAGACCGCGGCAATGGAATAACTGTTGATGACGGTGCCGCCGGCATCGTTGAGGCCGGCCAGGCCGCCGGCCGCGACGGCAGCGGTGCCGGCGCCGACGCTGACCATGCCGCCGGCCCAGTCGCCGCTGACCGTACCCTGGTTCCAGCCGACCAGCCCCCCGACATTGCCCGCCGCCGTGCCCGAGGTGAGAGATACCGAGGCGGTCGTCCCGCTGTTGAGGATCTGGCTGCCCGCACCGTTGAGCCCCACCAGGCCGCCGATGGCGGTGGCGCCGACACCTGTCACCGAACCCGAGGCCCCGCTGCCGGTGATCATGCCGATGGCGCCCGTCGCGGTCGCGGCCCCGCTGTTGAATCCGACCAGACCGCCGATATCGTCGGCACCAGAGGCGCCGGTCACGGTCGCGGCCGCCAGGCTGTTGGAAACGGTCGCCGTGGTGCCGGCGCCGGTGCCGCCATTGGCCCCCACCAGGCCGCCGATGTAGAACGAGGCGCTGCCGCCGCTGACCGTGCCGCCCGAGGCCCCGCTGCCAGCGATGCTGCCGCTGTTGGCGCCGGCCAGCCCCCCGATGGCGCTCGCCCCGCTGCCAGCCGAAACATTGCCGCCGGCGCTGCTATTGAAAATGCTTCCGCGATTGGACCCGACCAGGCCGCCGACGCGGCTGGAGCCGTCATCGCCGGTGACCGTTGCCGTCGAACCGCTGCCCTGCACCATGCCGGCATTGTTGCCGACCAGCCCGCCGACGCGCTGCGCCAGGGTACCGGAATAGGCCTGCCCGCCGACGGTTCCGGTGGCCATGACGTTGGTCACCGTTCCGGTATTGGAGCCGACAAGGGCGCCGACATACTGGTTGCCGACAACGGAAACGCCGCTGAGGATAAGGTTCTGGATCGTTCCGCTGTTGGTGCCGAACAGGCCGACATAGCTGGCCGAGGCCGTGCCTGTGGGCAGGGCGATGGTCAGCCCGGAAATGGTGTTCCCCAGCCCCTCGAGGGTTCCCGAGAAACTGGTGATCGGCGCCGCGGTGCCGCTGCTGGCCGCAATGCTCTGGCCAAGGGCGAAACTGCCGGTGCCGGCGGCCAGTTCGGTGGTCAGATCGCTGTACGTCTCGACCAGCGTGTAGGACGTGCCGCCGATGGTCACGTGCGAGCTGGCGTCGGTCACGCTGACGCCCGCGGTGGAGCTCGACTGGAAGACACCTCCGCCGCTCGCCGTCAGGGTCGCGTTGGCGCCCGACATGGTGACACCGGCCTGCAGGTTGATGCCGCCGCTGACGGAAAGCGTCTGATTGCTGCCCGCCATGAGCATCGGCGTGTTGACGTTGACCAGGCCGCCGCTCCCCACCGTCATCGACAGTCCGGCGCCGCTGCCCGTGGCGGTAAGGCCGGCGTTGAAGAAGATGCTGCGATAGGCGGTCAGCGACAGGCTGTTGCCGCTGCTCCAGATGATCGGCGCGTTGACCACGATGTCGCCGAATCCGGCCGGATTTGCCGTGCCGCCGAACGCGCTGGTGGCGCTGGTGGCGGTGGTCACCAGCGCGACATTGGTGGTGGCCAGCGCCGTGTCGATGGCGTTGGCGGCGGCAGCGTCGAGGCTCAGGTCGTAGGGATCCAACAGCCAGGTGCCGCTGCGGCCCAATGGCGCGCCGGTGTCGATCAGGGCGCCGCCGATGGCGAGGGTGTGGTGGCCTGAAGTCTCGATTGATCCGCCGTCCCCGCCTTGCGGGCCGCCGCGGGCGGCGATTTGCCCGGCGACGGTCGTGTCGGCGGCGATCACCGACACCGTGCCGCCCTTTCCCAGGGCGGTGGCCGAGGCGTTCAGCCGGCTGCCGGCGGCGATGCCGACCGATGCGCTCTGCCAGCCGCCGACGGCGATGGAGCCACCGCCCGCCGATCCCGAAGCGTCGACCACCGCGCCAGGCGACAGCTGGATATTGCCGCCGGCCATCGTCACATTGCCGCCCGTTTCTCCCGGGTTGCGGCCGGTGGCGCTGACCTGGCCGCCCACCGCCACGCCGCCGTCGCCGGCGTCGAGGATGACCGTGCCGTCCATGATCGACACGCTGTTGGCCTCGACGATACCGGTGGTATTGATCAGATTGTCGACGATGTTGCGGGCGGCTCGCGCGGTCATCACCACTTTGCCGCCATCAGCGCTCAAGACGCCGCTGTTGGTCACCAGGGCACCGGGCTGGGCCTGGTCGGCGGCGCCGGTGACGGCGAAGCTGAGCAGCTTGTCGCCGTAGAAGTCGACGGCGAAGGTCTTGACACCGCCCAGCTCGACGGTGCCCAGCTGCGCTTCGATCAGACCGCTGTTGGTTACCGATTCGCCGGCCAGCACCACCGAGCCGCCGGCGGCGGCGCGGATGGTTCCCTGGTTGACGACGGCGGCGGCGGGGTTGGGCGAGGCGATGCCGAACTGGTAGTTGCCGGCCAGGAAATCCTGGTTGCGGATGTCCGCGGTGGTGGCGATCAGGCCGCCCACATTGACCTGGGCGCCGGGACCGAACAGGACGCCGTTGGGGTTGACGATCCACACCTGGCCGTTGGCGGCGATGGCGCCATTGAGCGACGAGGGGTTGCCGCCCATCACCCGGTTGAGGGCGATGGCGCTGCTGTTGGGCTGCTGGAAGGTCAGCGTCTCGTTCCGGCTGAGAGACAGCTGGCCCCAATTGATGATGACCCTGCCGCTGGTCTGCTGGACGATGGTGTCGAAGGCGTTGGGGGTGAGCACGCTGGCCTGGCCGGCGACCACCGAGGCACCGGATGGCCCGGCGACGGCGACGGTGGCGGGCGAGGCGACGGAGACCATGCAGGTGGTGGCGTAGAGGGCGGCCCGGTAGCTCCAGGCCCGATGGTTCGTCGGATGCTGCATGATCGGCATGTCAGAACCTCACCGATCCGTTGAAGAAGACCCGCGACGACCGGTGGCCGTCGTCGCTTCCGGGCACCGGCTCGAGTGCATGGGCGAATTCCAGCCCCAGCGAGACGGCGCTCACCACGACGGTGCGCACTCCGGCGCCGGCCGACTGGATGCGGTTGGGGGTGCTGAGCGTGCCGCTGTGCACCCACACGGCGGCGACGTCGTAGAAGGAATAGAGCTGGGCGGAATTGGCGTAGAAGTCGGCAGCGTCGAGGTCGTAACGCAGCTCGACTGAGCCGCCGACGCCAAGGTCGCCGGTGATCGCCGCCGGATCGTAACCGCGGCCGATCGCTGTGCCGCCGAAGCTGACCTCTTCACCGGTCAGCAGGGTGCTGTCGGCATACTGGCCCATGCCCGACACCGACAGGCTGAGCGGTCCGTCGATGGACCGGACATGGCTGACGGTAGAGGTGAGCTTGGTGAAATCGGTCCGGCCGCCCGGTCGCGATATGGTCAAGCTGCCCGACGGCGAGGCGCCGAATATCGGCAGGCCCTGGGCCAGGTCCAGCATGGCGGTGGACACGCCGTCCAGCAGCCCGGCGTTCTGGTAGGTCAAAGCGACGTCGGCCACCCGCCACTCGTCATGGCTGTAGGGCGCGTCCAGCATTCCGACATTGGCCGACTGATAGGTGATGCCGCCGTCGACCGACAGCTTCTCCTGGCGCGTCAGCAGAAGCGGATAGGACAGATGCGGGCCGACGGCGACGCTGTCGCTGATGATCTTCAGTGGTGTGGACGCAAGCGATGCCACCGGCTCGCCATGGGAAGTGAGGCCGGACATGGTGAACAGCATGCCGTCGCCGCCCACCGGGACGACATATTTGGCCTGCAGCGCCCGCCGCTGGTTGGGGTCGGTGGCGGTGGACGCATTGACCAGCAACTGACCGCCGTCCGCCCAGGGCGAGCGCACCGCCAGGTCCGCCGCATAGGTCCATTTGCCGGTGGACTCGGCGCCACGGTTGTCGGTGGACAGCGAGGCCGCCCAGGGCGCCGTCTTTACCGTCACCACCAGGTCCGAAGCCCCGGGTTCCGAGGCCGACGGCCGTAGCAGGCCGGACACGGCGGCACCGGGGATCTGATTGGCCGTCAGCAATGCCGTCTCGATGACCGGCAACCTGAGCGGACGCGAGGCCAGGACCGGCGCCAGCAGCTGCTGGACGCGGGCCTGGGCGGAGTCGTCGCCGCCATTGACCGACACCGCGGCGACATAGCCCTCGATCACGCTGATCCGGAACACTCCGTCACTGACGCTTTGCGTGGGCACGAAGGCGCGGGTCAGGATGTATCCGTCGGCGTGGTACTTCGCCTCGATCCGCTCGGCCGCCGCCAGCAGGTCGGAAAGATGTGCCTTTCCGCCGATCACCGGCTGGACGAGCGGGCGGATCTCGTCGGGGGAATAGGTGGTGACACCGTCGACCTTGATGTCCCTGACGTCGAAAACCAGTTCTTCCACCGCCCGCGGTACCGGCGAACGGCGCGGCGCCTGGATGGTGAAATCGAGATTGGGCGGGGGCCCCGCGTCGGGCAGCGGGCGGTCCCGCCCAGGCTGCAAGGGGGCAAGGAACTGCTGTACGGCGGCCGGGTTGTCCAGTGCCAGTTCGACGGTGTCGCCGTCTGTTCCGGCGCCGGCGGCCGACAAGGGCGCGACAAGGATTCCAACAGTCCCGGCCACCCCAAGGAAATAGCCCAACCTCGGCCCGAACCCCCGCATGTTCGCCCCGGCTGTGAACAAGCTTCCTCGCGCCCCCACGGCAGGCGAGGATTAATAAAATTCTTATCATAACTTTCGGGGTAAGCCCAATTGAAGATGGGGTAGGCCTATTTCGTGGCCTGCGGTTGAACCCCCCTGTTCGACCGATCTATAATGCAACCGTCATAAACCAGGGCCGGCGGCGGAACGACGTGAGCACTTCCTTCCTGCTTCCGCGCATTTTCGTCAATATCGCCTCGTATCGCGACCGCGACTGCCAATGGACAGTCAAGGATCTCTTCGCCAAAGCGGCCCATCCCGAAAGGATCGCCGTCGGGATCTGCTGGCAATTCATCCCCGAGGAGGACCTGGACTGTTTCATCTTCCGCACCCGTCCCGAGCAATGCCGCGTCATCGAAGTGGACGCGCGGGCCAGTCGGGGCGCCTGCTGGGCACGCAATCAGGTCCAGTCGCTGTGGCAGGGCGAGGAGTATACCCTGCAGATCGACTCTCACATGCGATTCGTCGAGGCGTGGGATGAGCGGGCCCTCTCCATGCTCGCCCTCTGTCCTTCCGAGCGGCCCGTCCTTTCCAGCTATCCCTCGGCCTTTACGCCACCCGACCATATCGACTCCCATGTGGTTTCCGTCATCGAACCCTCGGGTTTCGATCGCGACGGCATCCTGAAACTGAATTCGAGCGGCATCGCGCCGGCCGATGCGCCAGCGATTCCGGCGGCTAATCCGTTCTGCGCCGCCGGCTTCCTGTTCGCCGACAGCCGGATCAATCGCGAGGTGCCGTACGATCCCTACCTCTATTTCCATGGCGAGGAGATCACCCTGGCGGCGCGCTTGTGGACCCAAGGCTGGGACATTTTTACGCCCAACGACGTTCTGGCATACCACGACTACAGCAACCATCCGGGACGGCCGCGCCACTGGAAGGACTGCCGCGGCTGGTGGGAGCTGGACCGCCGATCGCTGAGCCGCGTCCGCCACCTGCTGGGCGTGGAGACGAGCCACGATCCCGAGGTGGTCCTGGACATCGATGTCTTTGGCCTGGGATCCCGCCGCAGCCTGGCCGATTACCAGGAGTTCAGCGGCGTCGACTTCGTCCGCCGGCTGATCCATGGCAGGACCACCCAGGAGATCGAGGGCGCCGCTGCGCCCGAAGCCAAGCGTGCGCGCAACGCCGAGGTTTTCGGCCGGATCTGGCGCGACAACAGCTGGGGCTCGGCCGAGACGCGGAGCGGGCCCGGATCGGCCTTGGCCGCCACCGACGCGGTGCGGCGCCGGCTGGGCGAACTGTTCACCGAGTTGGACATCCGCTCGCTGGCCGATGTCGGCTGCGGCGAAATGAACTGGATGCAGCTCATCACTCCCGGCCTGCAACTCTATCTGGGGTTGGACGTGGTCGATGAATTGCTGGAGCAGTTGCGCGCCCGCTACGGTAAGCGCCGAGGCCACTTCTTCGCCAATCTCGACGCGACGGTCGACGATCTTCCCTGTTGTGACGCCATCCTTTGCCGCGACGTGCTGACGCACTTGCCGGAGCACGGGGTGAAGGCGGCCTTGCGGCGCTTCAAGGAAAGCGGCAGCCGTCTGCTGATCGCCACCACCCATCCGGGCGTAGGAAATCAGCCGGTGGACCTGGGCGGCTGGCAGCCCATCGACCTCAGCGCGCCGCCCTATGGTCTGCCGCCGCCAGACTTCATTCTTGCCGAGGGGGAGACGGCGAAATCCCTGGGCGTCTGGCGCCTGTCCGCGTTACCGGATTTCTAGATCGTGATGCAGATTCTCCCCACAATCCAATCAGTTGGTGGGCCGATTCACCTGACGCTTGGGAATCAAGCGTCAGGATCGGACCACTAGATTTGCCCTCGCCGGATCGCCCCGCCCGGCGAGGGGTTATGGCAAGCCTGGTCCAGTGAACCGTTTCATTCAGTCACTGCACTAGTGGTCCGCCCCAGACGCTTGGTCCCCAAGCGCCTGGATCAGGCGGCCCACCAACCAATTGAATTGTGGTGAAAATTCGACGGCTGGTGGCGGTACCATCCGTCGGATTTTCACCACTAG
>JAJYTF010000058.1 GCA_021793155.1 Pseudomonadota bacterium
TGATCTTCTCGGCGTCGTCGTTGACGGTGGGCGTGGTCGGCACCGGGGCGACCGCCTTGGGCTTGTCGGCGCCCTTGGTGGCCTTGGGCCTGTCGAGCTTGGCGGCGGCGTTGCCGGCTTCGAGCGAGGCGCGGGTCGCCTCGTCGGCGGTGGTGGCAGCCTGGAGCGTGGTGGCCGCGTCGTCGAATATGTCGGCGGTGGTCATGCCGAGCGCGACCTCCAGCTTGCGCACCCGGATGTCCTTGGCGGTGACCCGGGCACGGTCCTTCTTGCGCCGCCCGATCAGGGCGGCGATGTCCTCCTTCTCGTAGCCCAGCGGCGCCAGCTTCTCGGCCAGGCGGTCGGCGGCGGCGCGGGCGTCGGCGTTGGCCTGGTCGGCGCGGGTCTTGAACTTCTCGATGTCCTCGACCCCGCTGCGCAGGGTCTTGATGTCGTCCTCGCTCAGCGGCTTGAGCGAGACCGGATCGGCTTTTTTTCTGGCCATGGCGTCCTCGTGGGTGGTGAAAACGAAAAGCGCCGCCCTCCCGGGAAGGAAGGCGGCGCCCCTCAGAAGGCCGACGAGCCGGTGGTGTGGACACCCCTGCTGCAAGAGCGAGGAAAGGCCGTCGCTTTCGCCATCATCATGGCGGCATCGCCCGGTCCCGTCAATTTCCCTGCGCAGGAGTCCACCCGTGTTGGTCCGTCTCGTCGGTCGTGTGGGGCGATGTTAGTTTTTCTTCTTGCACAAATCAAGCCGGTCGCTATGATCGTTCATCCATTCGGGCCGCGGCTTTGAACGCCGCCGCGCTCAAATGACCCGGCTTAGTAGGGCGCCGAATGGCCGATGAAGGCTTCGTGTGGAAGCGAGCAGATGGAAAATCTCCTGTGGCACGGACTCAAGATCCGGCCGTCGATGACCAGTTCCTATCCGGACTGCAACCTGCGGGGACTCGCCAAGGGCTACCCGGACCTATTCCGTCGCCTCGGGCTGAAGCTCAACCCGCTGACGCACTCCATCGCCGCCGCCGTCGGCACCGGCACCCATGCCGGGGCCAGGGTGATGATGACCGCCAAGCTGGCGGGCGGCGACCTGGGCGACCCGGAGCAGGCGGTCGCCGAGGCGGTGGCGGCCCTGCGCGTCGAGGCCGAGAACGGCTACATGGCCGACGACGCCACCCCCAACCTCAACACCGCCGAGCAGCAGGTGATCCGCATGGTCGGCTGCTACCGCGCCCACGTCGCGCCGAAGATCACGCCGGTGGCGGTGGAGACCCGGGTCGAGGCGGCGATGGACGACGGATTCTTCGTCTCCGGCCAGGCCGACGTGGTGTGTTTGGAGCCGGGCGGGATCGACGACCTCAAGACCGGGGCGGTGCAGCGTTCGGCCATGGCCCAGCTTGGCACCTACTCCCTGGTCTACCGCCCGCACGGGCACGAGGTGGAGTGGCTGCGCCAGACCTTCATTCCGCGGGTGCGGCTCAAGGACCCGCAGCCGGCGCCCGACGAGGTCTACTATCCCGTCGCCCTGGCCGAGCGGGTGGCGGAGATGGCGCTGGCCCGCATCCGCCGCGACCTCATCGCCCTGTGCGAGACCGGCGATCCCTTGGTCGTCGAAGCAAACAGCATGTCCTCGCTCTGTTCATCCAAATGGTGTCCACTCCACGGGACTCCAACCTGCCGACAACACCGGGGAGCGTCTTGATGCCTGACCGCCTGACCCGTATCCAGCGGGATCTGATCGCCAGACTGGCATCGTGCACCATCGCGCAGGCAGCCGCCGCCATGGGCATGGCGCCCCGCAGCGTCAGGTGCCATCTGCTCAACATCCGGCGCCGTCTGGGGGTGGAGACCATCGAGGATGCGATGCAGGTGCTGGGCATGCCGGTCAACGTCTTCCTTCGCCTCAGCGCCAAGGAGATCCAGGTCATCGAGGGGTTGTCCGACGGTCGGAGCCGCCGCCAGATCGCGGCCACGATGGCAATGACCCACCAGGGCGTTTCTTATCTGGTGCAGACGGCGATGCGCAAGACGGGGGCGAGCGGGCCGGTCATGCTGGCCCTGGCCTACCAGAGGTTCAGGGACCATGGGCCCGTGAAGAAAGATCGGCCGGCGTCGTCGCCGGTGACGGAGTTCTGACTATGGACACCTCCGGGCTGACGCCGTTGCAGGCGACCACCATCAAATCCATGCTGGACTCGAAGTCCTTCAAGGCCAGCGACCGCCGCTGGCTGGACGACCTGATGCGGGTCTACCGCGAGCAGGGGTTCCTCAGCCAGGCCCAGCACAAGACCATGGACTGCCTGCTCGGCGTGGCCGGGATCAAGGTCCGCTCCATCGTGGTGTTCAGCGCGCGCGACGCCCGCCCGGTGCCGGTGTCTTCGAAGCCGCAGCAGAAGAAGAGGAAAAGCCCGTGAACCCCTTCCCCCTCAAGCCCGACGACGTGATCTTGCTGTTCGACACAGAGACCAGCGGGCTCCCTCTGTTCAAGGAGCCGAGCGATCATCCCGGCCAGCCGCGCATCATCCAGTTGACGGCGCTGCTTTGCGACTGGAAGGGCGCCAAGCTGTCCAGCCTCGACACCCTGATCTATCACGAGGGTCTGGTGCTGTCGGAGGAGGTGTGCAACCTCACCGGACACTACGACGACAAGCTCAAGGCCGGCGGTGTTCCGATCTCCGTTGCCATGATCGCTTTCCTCGCCCTGTGGGCCAAGGCCACCGTCGCGGTGGCCCACAACATCACCTTCGACAACCGCATGGTCCGCATCGAGTTGAAGCGGGCCGGCCGGGTCGCCGAGGCCGACGCGTTCAAGGACGCGACCAAGTCGTTCTGCACCATGAACGCCACCCGGCCGATCCTGCGCCTGCCGCCGACCGAGGCGATGAAGCGGACCGCGCGCTTCGCCGAAGCCTACAAGTCGCCCAACCTCAAGGAGGCCTACCGCTGGGCCACCGGCAAGGACTTCCAGGGCGCCCACAACGCCATGTACGACGTCCTGGCGGTCAAGACGGTGTTCTTCGCCCTGGACGAGTTCCACCGCACCATGGCGCCGCCCTCCTCGAACAACGCCGCGCCCGCTGGGGAAACCGGGGGAACGGACGGGCAGGCGGGTGGAAGCCCCCGCCAAGAATCCCTCACCACCTCCAGCCAGGAGGCGTGGTGATGACGCCCGCGCGCCTGTCGTGGCTGCTGGTCAAGCTGCCGGACGCCCACGGCCTCACCGCCTGGGAGGCGTCCTTCCTCGGCGGTCTGGTCGAGCGCCACGCCCGCGAGGGCGACGCGCTGGCCGGCCGCCTCACCGAGCGCCAGGAGGAAGTCCTGGAGCGTATCGCGGCCGAGAGGGTGGACTGATGTCGATGGATATCATCGAGGAGGCGCTGTCCTGGCTCGCCACTCATCCGAACATCGGGGAAAACGGTGAGCGGCTCATTCGCGCTCTGGCCGAAGAACTGCTTGCCGAACGGCTCAATCGGAAGAATTCCGAATTCGCAGCTCGCTTCGCGGCGGAGCGGGCCGGACTGGAACATCGTGTCATTCCCGTCGAGGCGTACAAACTCGTTGGCAAGGAGAAACCCTGATGCCGTTCGACCGCACCCACAGCTACGTCGTGGAGTGCCACAAAAACGGGACGGTGACCGCCCTGGCGATGCGTGACATCGGCGGAGGGTGCTTCTCAGGGGTCTCCATCGATCCGCGCCGTGACCTCGCCAATGAAAGCGACGACGGCCGCTTCGACGTCGGCTATCCCGGATCGGGGGCGGCGCAATTGGCTGTGGCGATCCTTGCCGACGCCTTCGAGGTGCCGCTTGACGGCGAGACGCTGTCCCCGGCCGACACCGCCCGGGTGCTCGCCGCCTACCACGGCTTCAGCCAAGCGGTGCTGGCCAAGATCGGCGGCGGCGCCACCGGCGGACCGTTCCGCTGGGAGATGACCCGTTCCGCCATCATCCACCTGGTGGAGAAGGCCGAGCGCCGCGGCTGGCTGGCCGTGGCCGAAGAGTATGACCGCAACCGCGCCTACTCTCCCCGTCATGTGGGCGAGCAGGCATTCAGGAGAACCAAGAAATGAGGATATCTTTCCGAGGAATTCTGTCAGCCACCGTGGCCCTGGAGGCGGTCAAGCAAGACGGCTACGCGCTCCGGTACGTCAAGGACCAGACCGAGGCCGTGGCCCTGGAGGCGGTCAAGCAAGACGGCCGCGCGCTCCAGTACGTCAAGGACCAGACCGAGGCCGTGGCCCTGGAGGCGGTCAAGCGTAACGGCTACGCGCTCCAGTACGTCGTCAACGTCAAATTGTTCATTAAGATCGCAGCGATGCTGGGCATTAAAACCGCGGGTGTTCCTGATGAAGTGGAGACTTAACCGATGACCGACCATCGTCCCCCCATCGCCCAGCCGCGGCCCGAGCCGGCCAAGGAGACCAAGGTTCCGGCCCTGCGGCCCGAGCCGGACACCGCCATCGGCTTCTCCACCCTCGGCAGTTTCGAGTTCACCTACCGGGTGGCCAAGATGCTGTCGTCCTCGACCATGGTTCCGGAGGCCTACCGCGCTTCGGTGCCGGTCAAGAAGTGGGAGCCGGACGGCGAGCAGCGCGAGAACCCCAACGCCATCTCCAACTGCATCATCGCCCTCAACATGGCCAACCGCCTGGGCGCCGACCCGCTGATGGTGATGCAGAACCTCTTCCCCATCGAGGGGCGACCGTCGTGGTCGGCGCAGTTTGTCATCGCCGCCATCAATTCCTGTGGCAGGTTTTCGCCGCTGCGTTTCGACCTGTCCGAGGCCGGACCGGAACGCCAGATCGAATTCGAGACCACCAAGTGGGAGAACCGCCAGAAGGTCACCCGCAAGGTGACGGCGACGGTGCAGGACCGCACCTGCCGGGCCTGGGTGATCGAGAAGGCCAGCGGCACCCGCCTCGACGGTCCCGAGGTGTCGATCCACATGGCCGAGGCCGAGGGCTGGCTGGCCAAGAACGGGTCCAAGTGGCTGACCATGCCCGAGGTGATGCTGCGCTACCGCGCCTCGTCGATGTTCGGCCGCCTCTACGCGCCGGAACTGCTGATGGGCCTGCCGACCCAGGACGAGGTGATCGAGACCATCGACATCACCCCGACGGCGCCGAGTCCCATGGCGATGGCGGCGGCGCGCAAGTGGTTCGAGGGTGAGGCCGACGAGCAGCGTCCGGAAGGTCCGCACCGGGACGGATCGGGGGTCGAAGGAGAGGTCGCACCGTCCGAGACGGTGGCGACAGATCATACCGAGGAGAATGTCTCTGGCCTGACCACCGAGAATTTGAAGGCGGTGCACCAGCAGGTGCAGCAGCACAATCAGCAGCATAAGACCAAGGGCAAGCCGGCTGCCACCAAGTCGGCGCACCCGGTGGAGCGCGGGTCCGAGCCAGAGCCGGATCTTCCGCCCGAGCCGCCGCCGGCCGAGGACGAGCACGGCGTTGAGGCGCAGCAGGAGCAGCATCATCCGGATCGGGCGCCCCAGGTGGTGGTGTTCAACCCCAACGGTCAGGAGCGGGCGCGCTTCGGCACCAATGCCAAGGAATTGGCCATGGTGGCGGCGGCGCTGTGCGCGGTCTACGACCTGTGCGGTGACCTTGACCCCCTCAACCGGGCGTCCTCCCTCAACGAGCGAGCGATGGACCGGCTTCCGGCTTCTCTCGCCGCCCAGGTGCGGCAGCACTACGAATCCAAGGAGGCGGCGCTGTCGCAGCAGACCGAAGCGCAGCACCAGACCAAGCCGGCTCAACAGCAGCCCGCGGCACCGGTCGAGCCGGCCGCCGCCGGCAAGAAGAAGGATTGGGACTGGTAGGCAGTCCTGAGATGAACTGCGTGGCGGGGTGCTGTCGCGGCGCCCCGCTGTCACCAGAGTCCGAAGGGGAACACGATCATGGCCGATCTCAGCATCCGAAACTACAGGCGCATCACCACCGTCGACCTGCCGCTGGGTGCCGGCGTCACTCTCGTCTGTGGGAGAAACGGACAGGGCAAGTCCTCCACCGCCGAGGCGGCCCGCGCCGCGCTGACCGCCGACCCGCTTCCGGCCCGCGGCGACGCTGAGCAGAAGGCGCGCACCAAGAAGGCGGCCAAGGATCTGGTGCATGACGGGGCCGAGTCCGGCTCGGTCACCTTGGCCGGTGGCAACGGCTCGGTGCAGATCCGCTGGCCGGCCTGCGAGGTCAAGGCCTCCGGACGGCCGCTCTCGGCTTCGGCGATGGCGGTGGGGCTGCGCGACACCTCGCTGGTGGCGATGGATGCCAAGGAGCGCTTCGCCACCCTGCGCGAGGTGCTGAAGGCCGAGGTGACATGGAACGATCTGTGGGCGTGGCTGCGCCAGACCCGTGACGGGGTCGCACCGCCGGCCGTGGGCGAGGACTTGGCCCGCAAGATCTGGGAGACGGTGGAGAAGGACGGCTGGGTCAACGCGGTCGAGCGGGCGCGGACCCGCGGCATCGATTTCCAGAACCAGTACAAGATCGTCACCGGCGGCAAGTGGGGTTCGGTCAAAGGCGCCGACTGGCGCCCCGAAGCTTGGGACGCGCGCTGGGACAACCAGCCGCTGGCTGTCTTCGCCGACAAGGTCACGGCGGCACGGGCGGCGCTGGACGCCGCCATCGGCACCGCCGCGGTGGTGCAGGACCGTCGCGCCCGGCTGGAACAGGCGGTGGCGGCGGGAGTGGCAGCGCAGGAGCAGGCGCTCCACGTCGGCGCCGCCCTCGACCAGGCGCAGAAGGAACTGGCAGCCCATCAGAAGGACCGCGATTCCTTCGTCGACCCCGAGGTGTTGCACCGCGCCAGTTGCCCCCATTGCGCCAAGGAGGTGGCGGTGGTGCCGGAGCGCGGTCACGGCGGCGGCACCCTGGTCTACATCCTCACGGTGCCGGGGCCGAAGCTGTCGGACAAGGACCTGAAGGCGGCGCGGCTCAAGGCGGCGTCACTGGACGGCGCGGGACAGCGGATCAAGGACAACCTGGCGCAGTTGCTGCGCCAGCAGGCGGAAGCGGCAGCAGCGGTCAAGGCCGGCGAGGAGGCCCAGGCCGAACTGGCGCAGATGGGCCCGGCGGTTGAGGGAGCGGCGCCCGAGGTGGTCACCGCCGCCCAGGCTGCGCTCACGCAGGCCGAGGCCGCCCATGCCATGGTCAAGGCGGTCCAGGACGCCCACGCCATCCACGTCATGGCGTTGCAGAACCTGCACATCCAGGCCGCGCTGGGCGACGCCGGGGTGCGCGCCGCCGTCCTGGCGGCCAGTATCGACGACTTCAACGCCGACCTTGACACCCTGGCGGTCACCCTGGGGCTGCCGCCGGTGCGGATCGACGCGGCCGACGCCAGCCTCACCGTCGGCGGCCGGCCCTTCCGCGACCTGTCGGATTCCGAGGGGCGGGTCAGGGTGCGGGCGCTGCTGCAACTGGCCATCGCCAAGCGCGACGGCTCCGACGCGGTGGTGATCGACATCGAGGCGGCCACCGACCGACGCCACATTCTCGGCCTGATCAAGATGTGCAACCAGGCCGAGATGCCGGCGCTGATCACCTGCCACATGGATCATCCGGATGACGCCCCCGATCTCGCCTCCGACAAGGCCAAGGGCGCCGGCTATGTCGGCCAGTCGTTCTGGGTGGAGGACGGCCAGGTCGCGGCGCTGCCGGTGGGGGGCTGACCATGCTGCTGACTGAAGACCAAGCCCGCAAGAAATGGTGCCCGATGGTGATCGCGGATGTTACCGCCCGGGAACGGATATGTCCGGGGACGAATCTTCCGGGGGGTTTTAACAGTCCGCTTGAAATATGATTGAACCTATGTAAATCTGTCCATTATGGATAGATTTGTTGGCATAGGCGAGGCTGCGGCGGCGCTGGGGGTGTCGGTTCCGACCCTGCGACGCTGGGAGGCTTGCGGCAAGATTGCCGCCGATCATACGCCGGGCGGGCATCGTCG
>JAJYTF010000003.1 GCA_021793155.1 Pseudomonadota bacterium
CCGCCAGGCTGTAATGGCCATAGCGCTCCACCTCGTCGCGGAACGGGCGGATCATCTGGCTGTGGCACAGATAGCAGCCTTCGCGGACATAGATGTCGCGGCCCAATTGCTCGAGTGGCGAATAGGGCCGGATGCCGTCCACCTTCTCGATGGTGTTGGAGATCGTGAACAGCGGCACGATCTCGACGATGCCGCCGATGACCACCGTCACCAGAATCCCCACCATCAGGAGAATGACGTTGGTCTCAAACTTGGCGTGATGCTTCAGAATGGACATGGGTCGCTCTCCTCAGCCCCGAGCCGCGGCCGTGACGGGGGTGCCGTACGGCACTTCGGTCCGCACGTCGCCCTTGATGGTGCGATAGAAGTTGTAAGCCATGATCAGGGCGCCCAGAACGAACAGGACGCCGCCGGTGGCGCGGATGATGTAATAGGGATGCATGGCGGCCACCGTCTCGACGAACGAGTACTGCAGGAAGCCGTTGCTGTCATAGGCCCGCCACATCAGGCCCTGCATGATGCCGGAAATCCACATGGCGGTGATGTAGAGCACCACGCCGATGGTGGCGGTCCAGAAATGGTAGCTGACCAGGCGCATCGAATAGAGCTGTTTGCGCTGCCACAGCACCGGCACCAGGTAGTAGAGGGCGCCGAAGCTGACGAAGGCGACCCAGCCGAGGGCGCCCGAATGGACGTGGCCGATACCCCAGTCGGTGTAGTGGGAGAGCGAGTTGACCGCCTTGATCGACATCATCGGCCCTTCGAAGGTCGACATGCCGTAGAAGGCCACCGAGGTCACCAGGAAGCGGATCACCGGGTCGGTGCGCAGCTTGTCCCAGGCGCCCGACAGGGTCATCAGGCCGTTGATCATGCCGCCCCAGGAGGGCATCCACAGCATCACCGAGAAGGTCATGCCCAGGGTCTGCGCCCAGTCGGGCAGGGCGGTGTAGTGCAGGTGGTGCGGGCCGGCCCAGATGTAAAGGAAGATCAGCGCCCAGAAATGCACGATCGACAGGCGGTAGGAATAGACCGGCCGCTCGGCCCGCTTCGGCACGAAATAATACATGATGCCGAGGAACCCGGCGGTCAGGAAGAAGCCCACCGCGTTGTGGCCGTACCACCACTGGGTCATGGCGTCCTGGACGCCCGAATAGATCTCGTAGGACTTCCACCAGGTGCCGCCAAAGATGGCGGTCGGAACGGCCAGGTTATTGCCCAGGTGCAGCATGGCGATGGTGATGATCATCGCCAGGAAGAACCAGTTGGCGACGTAGATGTGCTGTTCCTTACGCTTATAAAGCGTGCCGACAAACGCCACCAGATAGGCCACCCAGACCACCGTGATCATCAGGTCGGAGTACCATTCGGGTTCGGCATATTCCTTGCCCTGGGTGATGCCCATGACATAGCCGGACGCGGCAACCACGATGATCAGCTGCCAGCCCCAGAAGATGAAGTTGCCAAGCGCCGCACCGCCGAACAGCGAGGCGCGGCAGGTCCGCTGCACCACGAACAGAGAGGTGGCGAACAGGACATTGCCGCCGAAGGCGAAGATGACGGCCGAGGTGTGGACCGGCCGGACGCGCCCGAAGCTCGTCCATTCGAGACCGAGGTTCAGAGCGGGAAAAGTCAACTGCCAGGCGATGAAGTCGCCAACCAAAAAACCGACGACTCCCCAGAATGTCGCTGCGATGACGAACTTCTGGATGACCTCGTCGAAATAGGGCGTCGCGTCTTTGGCGCTGAGCGCCACGGTCGCTTGGGTCATGCCGAACTCCTGTATCGACCACAAATAATGATGTCCGGACGGAACCCCTTCGCTGGCTGCCGTCGGGGAGAGACCCCCTCTCTCCGCCGCTACCGCAGGCCCACCCTGGAACGTAGGGCCGGTTGGCCCCCCCACCGATGGTTCCGAGCAAGGCGGCAATATGACGCTTCCATCCACCGGGGCCATTGATCTGAATCAAAGCAAACCGCTTTTCTCCCAAATCTGGTATGGTTTTTTTGGAAGCAGACATTACAACCTGTGTTTCACATCTCGCCCTTGGGCCTTGCTCGCCGGATAGAGGACTGTACACTCCCGGCCATGAACCTCATAACTGATATCCCGTCCCGGCGCCCCCAGATCCATTTTCAGGCCGGGCGCTCACGGCGGCTGCGCAGCGGCCACCCCTGGGCATACTCCAACGAGATCGTCATGGACCAGGCGTCCAAGGCGCTGCCTCCCGGCTGCCTGGCCACCATCGTCGATGCGGGCGGCGAACAACTGGGCGTGGGAACCTTCAACCCGCATTCGCTGATCAGCTTTCGCCTGCTGGCCCGCACCGCCGATACCACCATCGACCAGGACTTCCTTGCCAACCGACTGAACCGCGCCCTGGCGCTACGCCAATTGCTCTACCCGCGCCCGTTCTACCGGCTGGTCCACGCCGAAGCCGACGGCCTTCCGGGCCTGGTGGTCGACCGATATGGCGAGGTGGTCACGATCCAGGTCAACAGCGCCGGAATGGAGCAACTGTTGCCCTTGATCCTCGGCGCCATCGACCAAGTGCTGGCGCCGGTCGCCGTGGTGTTGAAGAACGACAGTCCGGTGCGCAAGCTGGAGGGGCTGGAACTTTATGACCGGGTGGCCAAAGGCGACCTCGCCGGCCCGGTCGAACTGGAGGAGAACGGCGCGCGGTTCCTCGCCGATCTTGCCACCGGTCAAAAAACCGGATGGTTCTACGACCAGCGCGACAACCGCGCCGCGGTGGCTGCCCTCGCCGCCGGCCGCAGCGTCGTCGACTTCTATGCATATGCCGGCGGCTTCGCCGTGCAGGCGGCGCGCGCCGGCGCTCGGCGCGTAGTGGCGGTGGACCGTTCCGAGGCATCGCTGGCCCTCGCGGCCCGGTCCGCAGGCCTGAACGGCGTCGAGATCGAAACGGCACGCGCCGATGCCTTCGCCGAGATGGAGCGACTGGCCGCCGCCAGCCAACGATTCGGCGTGGTGGTCGCCGATCCGCCGGCTTTCGTCAAATCGAAGAAGGACCTGGCGGCCGGAGCCAAGGGGTACCGCAAGATGACCCGGCTGGCCGCCGGCCTGGTCGAAGCGGGAGGCTTCCTGCTCGTCGCCTCGTGCTCGCATCACATGAACCTGGACGCCTTCGCCGAGGAAGTACGGCATGGTCTGTCCACCGCCGGCCGTTCGGGGCGCATTCTGCGCTCGGCCGGCGCCGCCGCCGACCATCCGATCCACCCTTTTCTCCCCGAAAGCGCTTATCTGAAGGCGCTGCTGCTGCAGCTGGATTGACTCGCCCGCCACAACTCCTTATACAGCGTAGCTTCATTTTCTTGAGCCCAGTCGGAGTTCGACCCGTGAAGCGCACTTATCAACCCAGCAAGCTCGTCCGCGCCCGTCGCCACGGCTTCCGCGCCCGCATGGCCACCGTTGGCGGCCGCCGCGTGCTGTCGGAACGCCGCGCCAAGGGCCGCAAGCGCCTGTCTGCCTGACGCCAATGGGCGTCGCGGTCGGGCGCTTGTTGCGGCGATCCGATTTTCTTCGCGTCGCCGCCGCTCGCCGCAAATGGGCTGCGCCTGGCTTGATCCTGCAGGCCGCGCCGACCCCCGAATCACCGCCGTCCGCCCTGGGCGGCGGTTTCGTTCAGGAATCCTCGCTGCGAGTCGGCTTCACCGCCAGCAAGAAAGTGGGCAACGCCGTAGCCCGCAATCGCACCCGGCGTCGGCTGCGCGCCGCTGCGGCCCAGGTTCTGCCCGAGGAGGCAGCGGCCGGGAACGACTTTGTCCTGATCGCGCGTCAAGAAACCTTGCGCCGGCCGTTCGGTCTGTTGTTGCAGGATTTGCGGACAGCGTTAAAACGTGTGGGCGCATACCGCGACGGCGGTGGCGGCAAGAATTCTGAGCGTCGGGAAATCGGACGAGAGGTACCATGACTCCGGCCAGCAGCCTGCTCCGCGGCTTGGTGCGCGGCTATCAACTGTTCATATCGCCGATCTTGCCGGCCAACAGCTGTCGGTTCCTGCCCAGCTGCTCCGCCTATGGCATGGAAGCACTGGAAAAGCACGGGGCGATCAAGGGCAGCTGGCTGACCGTCAGGCGGCTGGCCCGCTGCCATCCCTGGGGCGGCTCCGGATATGATCCGGTACCCGCCCCCAGATCCCCTCATAGCCACCGGGGTGGCCATTGCTGCCTCGACCCGATGAATCCGGCTCTACCGGAAAGAAAGTCATGAACGAGCAACGCAATTTCATTCTGGCGATCGTCCTGACCGCCGTCATCCTGCTTGGCTGGCAGTTCCTCATGCCGAGCCATCCGCCGACCTCTCCCGGCCCGCAGCATACCGCCCAGGCTCCGAACGCCACCGCCCCCAGCGCAACGACGCCGGGCGCAACGGGCCCGGCTCCGTCGGCGCCACAGGCGCCGGGCGGCGCGCCGACCCCGACCGTCTCATCGGCAGAGGCCCGCGCCGAAGCCATCGCCGCCACCCCGCGGGTGACCATCAACACGCCTTCGCTGCACGGTTCGATCTCGCTTCTGGGAGGCCGACTGGACGATCTGGCGCTGGTCCGCTACCACGAAACGCCAAACGCCAAGAGTCCCGACATCACCTTGTTGTCGCCGGCCACCGGACCGGGAGCCTATTACGCCGAGTTCGGCTGGGTGCCGGGCGAAGCCAAACTGCCGGTCCCCGCCCCGGACAGCCGGTGGACCGCCGGCGGCGGCGAATTGACGCCGGACCATCCGGTGACCCTGACCTGGGACAACGGCCAGGGCCTGCGCTTCTCCCGCACCTATGCGGTGGACGACAACTATATGTTCACCATCACCCAGAAGGTGGAGAACACCGGCGGCACGCCGGTCACCCTCTTCCCCTACGGACTGGTGGCGCGGTGGGGCACGCCGGCGACGCAAAGCACCTATATCCTGCATGAGGGCCCGCTGGGCGTGCTCGACGGTACGCTGAAGGAAACCAAGTACAAGACGCTGCACGAGGACGATCACACCATCCAGGAAAAGAGCACCGGGGGCTGGATCGGTTTCACCGACAAATACTGGCTCACCGCCCTGGTTCCCGACCAGTCGATGCCCATCCAGGCCCGCATGAGCTGGCATCCGGTCGACAATACGGACCATTACCAGACCGACTGGCTGGGCCAGGCTATGGCTGTCGACCCGGGTAAGACCATCGAAACGTCGAGCCATTTCTTCGCGGGCGCCAAGGAACTGTCCAAATTGGATGCCTATAGCGCCAAATACAACATTCCGCGGTTCGACCTGGCGATCGACTTCGGCTGGTTCTATTTCCTCACCAAGCCATTCTTCTATTTCCTGCGTTTCATCCATTCCCACGTGGCGAATTTCGGAATCGCTATTCTTATCTTCACCGTGGTCATCAAGGGGGCGTTCTTCCCGATCGCCAACAAGTCCTACAAGGCCATGAGCAAGATGAAGAGGCTGCAGCCCGAGGTGCAGAAACTGCAGGAGCGGTTCGGCGACGACAAGGCGCGGCTCAACCAGGAACTCATGGCCCTCTACAAGCGCGAGAAGGCCAATCCGGTGTCGGGCTGCCTGCCTATCCTGATCCAGATTCCGGTGTTCTTCGCCCTCTACAAGGTGCTCTATGTCACCATCGAGATGCGCCAGGCACCGTTCTTCGGCTGGATCAAGGACCTGTCCGCCCCCGATCCGACCACGGTGTTCAACCTGTTCGGCCTGATCCCCTGGGATCCGCCGCTGTTCCTGCATATCGGCGCCTGGCCTTTGCTGATGGGCATCACGATGTACCTGCAGCAGAAGCTGAACCCCCAGCCGACCGATCCGATGCAGGCAAAGATGTTCACCTTCCTGCCGGTGATCTTCACCTTCATGCTGGCGAAATTCCCAGCCGGCCTGGTCATCTACTGGGCATGGAGCAACCTTCTGTCGATCTTGCAGCAATGGCTGATCATGAAACGCTCGGCCAAGGCCTGAGCGAGGAACCAGACGAGACGGCCCGCATCGAAGCGGGCCGCCTGCTGTTCGCGCAGGAATGCCGGTTCGTCGCCGGAACGGCGACGCTCGACCGCCTGCCGGCTGCCAATCTCCCCGAAGTCGCCTTCGCCGGCCGGTCCAATGTGGGCAAGTCCAGCCTGATCAATGGATTGACGGGGCGAAACGGGCTGGCGCGGGCGTCCAACACCCCGGGTCGGACGCAGCAGATCAACTTCTTCGACTTGAGCGGCCGGTTGATGCTGGTCGATCTGCCGGGCTATGGCTTCGCCCAGGCGCCGAAAGATCAGGTCGCCCAATGGACCCGCTTGGTCAACGCCTACCTCAAAGGCCGCGCCGTGCTGCGGCGCGCCTGCGTGCTGGTCGATTCCCGGCATGGCCTCAAGGACAGCGACCGCGAGGTGATGGCCATGCTCGACCAGGCTGCCGTCACCTACCAGATCGTCCTGACTAAAACCGACAAGATCAAAGCAGGCGCCCTTGGGACGCTGCGTGACGTGGTTGCCACCGAAATCGCCCGCCGGCCGGCCGCCCATCCCGAGATCATGTCGACCAGTTCGGAATCCGGGGCAGGCTTGGCCGAACTCCGCGCCACCCTTGCCGCCCTCGCCCTTCCTGCCGCCAAAGCTTAAGGAGACCGCCATGCCCGCCGACCCGACCCGCGAAGACGAGCGCGCCACTTGGCTCGAGAAGGCCCGGACGCTTTCCGAGGCCTTGCCCTTCTTCCGCCAGCATGCCGGCGAAACCTTCGTCATCAAATATGGCGGGCATGCCATGGGAGACGAAGGCCTGGCGCAGCTGTTCGCCCGCGACGTGGTGCTGCTGCGCCAAGTCGGCATCAATCCGGTCGTGGTCCATGGCGGCGGCCCGCAGATCGGCCAGATGCTCGACCGTCTGAAAATCAAGAGCGAGTTCGTCGACGGCCTGAGAGTCACCGACCAGGCCACCGTCGACATCGTCGAGATGGTCCTGGCCGGCTCGATCAACAAGCAGATCGTCACGGCGATCAACCAGGCTGGCGGCTTTGCCGTCGGCTTGTCGGGCAAGGACGGGCAGCTGATCCGCGCGCGCAAGTTGCGCCGCACCCAGCGCGACCCCGATTCCAACATCGAGCGGATGTTGGATCTCGGCTTCGTCGGCGAGCCGGCGGAAATCAACCCCCATGTCCTGAATTTCTTCGAGCAGTCGGACATCATCCCGGTAATCGCGCCGACCGGCGTCGGCGCCTCGGGCGAGACATACAACATCAACGCCGACACCGCCGCCGGCGCCATCGCCGGAGCGGCCGGCGCCTCGCGTCTGCTGTTCCTTACCGACGTCGCCGGGGTGCTCGACAAGCAGGGCAACCTGATCCCCGACATGACCGCCGCCCAGGCCCGCCGGCTGATTGCCGACGGCACCATCAAAGGCGGGATGATCCCCAAGGTGGAAACCTGCCTGGAGGCTGTCGACCGCGGCGTAGAGGCCGCCGTCATCCTCGACGGCCGGGTGCCGCATGCCATGCTGCTGGAATTGTTCACCCCGCACGGCGCCGGCACCCTGATCCGGAGGGATGCCTAGGCTCAGGCTCAGGACGGCGGAGAAGATTTGGCTGGCGTCCGGTCGCCAACCATCGAGGCGAAGAACTCCATCTGCCAGACCATTTCCGCCGCATCCAACGGAAAGGTCCTGGTTCCCGCACGCGGATGCAGCACATCCGGGGGCGCAATCCGCGACAGCTGGGTCTGCAGGCCGACGGACATGGCGGGCGTCAAGCCGGCCTGCCAGGCCAAGGCCGTCATCCCTTTCGCGCTCTGGGTCGAGATGATCTTGCGGACCCGTTCGACCGATACCTCGGCGCGTACCGCCAGGGCGTTGACGACAAAATCCAGGTCGCCAGCCGACAACGCGCTGGCAATGATGTTTTCCGACAGGTGACCCGACTGGTGCATGCGCGCGGCGGCCTGCCAGGGCGTTTCGCCGGCCGGCTCGGCGGACGGAAGCTCGGCTTCGGCTCGGAAGGCGGCCATGTCCGATCCGCGTTCTTCGACGCGCCGGCGCACCACCGCGGCGACGGCCTGCTTGGTCGCCTCGTCGAAATCGCTGCGCCGGTCAAGCACCTCGAGCAGAGAGTCGGCAACGAACCGGGCCAAACGGATGGCCGCCCGAGCCGACAATTGCGGACGACGGACCATTGGGGCGTGCCAAGCCTCGTGTTCGGGTGCGCGGTCGAGCAGCATGTCCAGCGTCTCTTCCCGAATCTGCGCGCTGGGATTGGCCAGCAGCACGGCAATGGCGTCGATGTCGTCGGTGTGCGCGATGGCGTCGGCCACAGCTTCGCCCACCGTATTGCGACGGCAGATCGCCGACAGCGCACCAGCGACCGGAGTGCTTTGGATGATTTCCAGAAGGTCCTCGTCCGACAGCACGGGAGAACATTCAAGGATCGGGCCTGAAACCGCGATTTCGCTGTCGTGCGCGAACTGCCGGATCACCTCGGGCGGCGCCTTGGCCACGTCTTTCAGCGCTTCGGCCAGAATCTGGCGCACCCGGGCGATCTGGTCGCGGGCCAGCAGCACCAAGGTCTCATAGGTCATGCGGCGCAGGCGGTCCTGTTCATCGGCTGACAGGTCCGGCGCCAGACGGGCGATCTTGCGGGCCAGATCGCCGCGCACGGATGCGTCGGCATCCGAGGCAAGGCGCCAATCGGCCTGCACCGGCGAGGCCGGATTGGCGGCAATTTCACGGCGCACTTCGGACACCGGATCGGCCGCAAGAAAATAGAGGATTTCGGGCCTGACGTCGTCACGCCGGGCCAGTTGCCGGCGCTGCTCCGGGTCCGGGCTTTGCGCCAGCTCCCGCGATGTCTCATAGCTGATGCCGGTATCCCGCTGCCGGTCGGGCCTGCCGCCCATGGCGCCGCGCAACCTGGAAAGCAGGCGGCTCATGGGCGAGCCGCCTCAAAGGGCAACGCGCAAAGCGGCGGAGCCAGATGGTAGTCGCATTTGCCCTCGCGCTTCACCGCGTACATCGCCTCGTCGGCGCGCAGCAGCATATCATTCAGGGTTTCGGGGCGATCCGGCGCATGGACGGCGACGCCGAGTGACATGGTCAGTGGAGAATGCGGTGCGCCGGAGAACGCCCCCAGCGCACGGGCCGCGACGATGATCGCCTCGCACCGGTTGATCGCCGTCTGTTCATCGGCCCCTTCCAGCCAAAGGGCGAACTCGTCGCCCCCCAGGCGGGCGATGAGATCGCTGGGCCGGGAGTGCTGCAGCAGGATGTCGCGTACCGCCATCAGCGCCTCGTCGCCCCGCTTGTGGCCGTGGACGTCGTTGACCAACTTGAAATTGTCGAGATCGACATAGATCAGGGCTGCCGGCTTGTGTTCCCGTGACAGCCGGGAAAATCGCCGCGACAGTTCCTCGAAGAAGGCGCGCCGATTGAAAAGGCCGGTCAAGGCGTCGGTACGCGAAAGCGTCAGGATGCGTTCGTGGTTCAGGATTTGCTCGTTGGCGATGCCGATCTGGTTGCCGAGATCGGCCAAGAGGAGCTGTTCGTCCTCGGCCCAGGGCGCTGCCTCCGCATCGCGCCAGATCACCACAAGGCCGTTGACCGCGCCATGATGGCGGGTGACGAGGGCGCCCGCCCGATAGCCTCCGATCACCGAATCGAAGATCTCGGCCACCGCAAGGCCTGCCAGCACCGGAGCCGCGTCGCCCGACTGGCCGAATTTGGCGGCCAGCGCGAAACCATCCTGGCCGTGCCGGAATATCTGGCAGCCGACACCGCCCAGCGCCCGCGTGATGGCCTCGGCGGCGATGTTCAGTATGTCGGCCGGGTCCACCACGTCGCGGATGGTCCGCACGATGTAGGCAAGAAGGCGTTCGCGATTGTTGGCCCGGGCCAAAGCGGCGTCCCGTTCCCGCTCCTTGGTGACGTCCCGGCAAATGCCGCGGGTCCCCCGCCGGCGGCCTTGGGCATCAAGAAGCGGCGAAGATGAGATAAACACGCAGGCTACGCCGCCGTCCGCCCGGCGCATCCATACCTCCGCATCCTCGACCGGCTTGTCCGAACGGAACGGTATCAGGCCATCGACCCCCGGCTGGTCGACGATGAATTCGCCCGGCGGATGACCCACCAGCTGGTCGGCGCCGTGGCCGAGGGCGCCCCGCGGCGACACGAAGACGAAGGCACCGTCGGGGCCGGTCTCCCAGGCGAAATCGGTCGATATTTCCACCAGATCCTTGTAGCGCTGCCGGGACTCCACCAATGTGGCACGCAGGTTGTTCTCCAGGGTGACATCCTTGGCCAGGACCAGCGCTGCCCCATCGTCCGTCGGCAACACGCTGAGGTCGTAGACCGTCGGACCGCCCGGGCCAGGCAGCATGACCACGTCCATTTGCGATTGCCCCGATCCCAGTGTGCGGGCTACCGACGCGGCCAGACCGGGCAGATGGTCCCGCCGCAAGGCTTCCACCAGCGGCCGGGCGGCGGCATTGGCGGACAGCAGCCGCCCATCGGAGGAAAGGATCAGGGCGGGCATCGGCAAGCTGGGCAAGGCCACGTCGGACAGCGTGACCGCGGAAGCCTGATTTCCGTTGCGCAACCCGACTGCCCCGAGCAGCCTCTTCATCATCGGCATAGCGATCCTGGCCTATAGAGGGAAAACCGGTCTCCCGCCTCAGGTCTTCCGATATGATCCTCAGGTATCCTAACAGGAAGCATGGCTAACCGCACAGGAAATGCCGGAAAACCAGCTTCGGCGGCAGACCGGAATGTTCACCGGGGCGATCGCACTCTTGCAGGGCAACCCGGAAACCGCGTATCTGGTCACCGTATGGAAACCGCGCCCCCCACGCCGCCGACGGCCATTTCGCCGCCACGCCTCGATCACGTTGAATCGTGGATTTTCGATCTCGACAACACGCTTTACCCGGCCTCTTGTAGCCTGTTTCCCCAGATCGACCGGCGCATGCGCCAGTTCATCGCCGAGACCCTGCATTTGAGCCTGGACGAGGCCTTCGCGCTGCAGAAGCGCTACTACCGCGAATACGGAACCACGCTCAGGGGGCTGATGCTGGTGCATCAACTGGAGCCGGCCGAATTCCTGGCCTATGTCCACGATATCGACTGCACCGTGCTGCGGGCGGATCCCCGGCTCGATGCGGCGCTGCTCGACCTCGACGGGCGCAAGATCGTATTCACCAACGGCTCCGAACGACATGCCGTGAACGTGCTGGAACAGTTGGGTTTGAGCCGCCATTTCGACGCCATTTTCGACATCCGGGCAGCCGACTACATCCCCAAGCCCAATGTCGAAAGCTATGCCCGCCTCACCCTGCGCCATGCCGTCGACGCCAGGGCTGCCGCCATGTTCGAGGACCTGCCCCGCAACCTGGCGCCGGCCGCCGCCGCCGGCATGACCACGGTTTGGGTGCGTGACGCCGGGCATGTGCATTGGGCGGCCGAGCTGCCAGAGGATCTGTCCCATGTCCACCATGTGACCGACGATCTGGCCGGATGGCTGGAGGGTGTCATCGCGGCCCGCCAAGCGCGGTTTCCTTGACTCCCATCCTTCGCCCGCTATGGTTCGGGAAAGCCGTCATCCTGGTCCTTCGGCCTTTGGCCCCAGGATGACGCTGAAACGCAAAGAGACCGAAGGCATTACATGTTCGATCCACAGATCATCGCCCGCGTCGAGGAAGCTTGGGAAAGCCGCTCGGCGGTGAACCCGGGCACGACCGGCCCCTTGCGTGACGACGTCGAGGCGGTGCTGGCCGCCCTGGACGCCGGAGAGATCCGGGTCGCCGAAAAGGCTCATGACGGCTGGCGGGTGAACCAATGGGCGAAGAAGGCCGTGCTGCTGTCCTTCCGCCTGAACGAGAACCAGTTGATGCATAACGGCCCGGACGGGGCGACCTGGTACGACAAGGTGCCCAGCAAGTTCGAAGGCTGGGACGCGGCGCGCTTCAAGGCCGCGGGCTTCCGCGCCGTCCCCGGCAGCATTGTGCGCCGCTCGGCCTATGTGGCGCCGGGAGTCGTGCTGATGCCGTCTTTCGTCAATCTGGGCGCCTATGTCGACGAGGGCACCATGGTCGACACCTGGGTCACCGTCGGCTCTTGTGCGCAGATCGGCAAGAACGTGCATCTGTCGGGCGGGGTCGGCATCGGCGGCGTGCTGGAACCGCTGCAAGCGGGGCCGGTCATCATCGAAGACAACTGTTTCATCGGCGCCCGTTCCGAGGTAGTGGAGGGCGTCGTCGTCGAGACCGGATCGGTCCTCTCCATGGGCGTTTACCTGGGCGCCTCGACCAAAATCATCGACCGGGCCACCGGCGAAGTGTTCGTCGGCCGGGTGCCCGCCTTTTCAGTAGTGGTCTCGGGAAGCCTGCCCGGCAAGCCGCTGCCGGACGGCACGCCAGGTCCCAGCCTCTATTGCGCGGTGATCGTAAAACGGGTGGATGAGAAGACCCGGGCCAAGGTGTCCATCAACGAACTGTTGCGCGAGTGACGTGACCGATTACACCGACCCCCTTCCACTGGCCCAGGCACTGATTCGCCGCCCCAGCGTCACTCCTGCCGACGAAGGGGCGCTGGCGGTATTGGAACAGGCCCTGGCGGCGCTCGGCTTCGCTTGCACTCGGCTGCCCTTCGGCGAAGATGCCGGCCGGCCGCGCATCGAGAACCTTTATGCGCGGCTGGGCGGCAACGGGGAGAACTTCTGTTTCGCCGGCCATACCGACGTGGTGCCGGTGGGAACCGGCTGGACGGTGGCACCGTTCGGCGGCGAGGTCATCGGCGACCATTTGTTCGGCCGCGGCGCCACCGACATGAAGGGTGCCATCGCCGGCTTCGTCGCCGCCGTCGCCCGCCTTCTCTCCGCAGAAGGCCCCGGCGGGTCCATCAGCCTGCTGATCACCGGCGACGAGGAAGGGCGGGCGCTGGACGGCACCGTTCGCGTCCTTGACTGGCTGAAGGCCCGGGGCGAACGCCTGGATGCCTGCCTGGTTGGCGAACCAACCAATCCCAGGCGCCTCGGCGAAGCGATCAAGATCGGCCGGCGGGGCAGCTTGAACGGACGGCTGCGCGTGCTTGGCGCGCAAGGTCATACCGCCTATCCGCACTTGGCCGACAACCCGCTGCCGCGGCTGCTCGACATGCTGCAGTCGGCGATCAAGGAGCCGCTCGACGACGGCAGCGAGCATTTCCAGCCCTCCACCGTGGCGCTGACCAGCATCGACGTCGGCAACGGCGCGACCAACGTCATCCCCGGCGAGGCGCGGGCCGCGTTCAACATCCGCTTCAACGACCGCCATAGCGGGCGAAGCCTGGAGAACTGGCTGCGCCGCAAGTTCGATGCCATCAGCGGCGGCGCCTATGAACTGGAGATCGAGGTCTCGGGCGAGAGCTTCCTCACGCCGCCGTGCCAACTCAGCGAGGCGATCTGCAATGCCGTGCGCGAGGTCACCGGCCTGACCCCGGAACTCAGCACTTCGGGCGGCACCTCGGACGCCCGCTTCATCAAGGATGCCTGCCCGGTCGCCGAGTTCGGCCTGGTCGGACAGACCATGCATAAAGCCGACGAGAGGGTCGCCCTGGCCGACCTCGAGGCCCTGACCCGCATCTATCACCACGTGCTGCGGCACAGCCCGGCCAGTCCATGCTGACTCGCGGAGAACTGGCCGCGGCGCTCAAGGGGCTTCTCCGCCTCACGCGCTTCGAGACCGATGGCTTTCATCACTTCGACGCCAGCCTGGACGGTTTCTGGAAATCGTTCTGGGCGGCCGCCCTGGCCCTGCCCGTCTGGGCGTTGCTGCAGGCCGAACAAATGGCTGCGGCGCATCCGGCCGCTCCACTGCGCTATGCGGCGCTGCAAAGCATCGCCTATGCCGTAGGCTGGCTGGCTTATCCGCTGTTGATGGTGCGGATAAGCCGCTTCCTCGACCGGCAGCATAACTATTTCCGATATATGGTCGCCTACAACTGGTTCCAGCTGGTGGAGGCGGCCGCCTGGCTGCCGCTGCTTGTGCTGATCGGCAGCCAAGCACCGGCCGACCTCATCGCCCTGGTCTGGCTCGCCACCCACGCCGCACTTTTCGCCTATGGCTGGTTCATCGCCCGCCACGGCCTGGAAATCGAGGGAACCACCGCGGGAGCGTTGGTGATCATCGATTTCCTGCTCGGCCTTCTGATTGACGGCGTAACCAACTCGCTGCTGTAGCGCTATTGTTTCAGCGTCGGCCCCAGATGCTGCGGCAGCTGATGGATCGGCATATGGGTCAAATCCTTGCCGATCTCAGCCACCACCATTTGGCCCACCGTCTTATCGAAGGCCTGGCGCAGTTCGCCCAGCATTTCGGGCGGCGCGACCACCACCAGCCGATCGAAGGAATGCTTCATCGCCGCCTCGCTGAGCTCGTCGGCGACGGCGTGGGCCAGCACGCGCTTCTCCTGGGTCTTCCATTCGGTCGGCGGCTCCATTGCATGGCGCCCCTGGCCGGCGCTGTCAAAACTCCGGCCCGGTCGGTCGGACTGGGCGTCACGTGCGGCGGACCGGGTGGGAACGGCGATGTCATGGTCGAGAGCCGGAGTCAGGCTGACGCCATCGCTGGCATAGAAATGGGCCCGTGCCCCATCGGCAACCACGACCCAAGTGGTATTGGAGGCCATGGAATCCTCCTTCTTTGCCCTACTCGAAATACCAGTTTACGCCGACCCTGCCGCCAAGACCAGCACACCGCGGGAGAACGAGTGCAATTGTCCGAAGGCGATTGCCCGCAGGAGCAGCGGCGCCGGGATCAATACACGACTTCGGTCAGGTAAAGACCGCCTGCGGGAGCCGTCGGCCCGCCGTTCCGCCGGTCGCGGGCGTCAAGGGCGCGGCGCATATCGGCTGGCCGCCACTTGCCTTCGCCCACCAGTTTGAGGCTTCCCACCATGTTGCGGACCTGGTGGTGCAGGAAGGAACGGGCGGCGGCGATCACCTGGATTTCGTCGCCGAAGCGTTGGACATCAAGGCGATCCAGCGTCTTGGCCGGAGAGGCAGCTTGGCATTCAGCGGCGCGGAAGGTCGAGAAATCGTGATGACCCAGGAGGAGCTGCGCCGCTTCGTGCATTGCCGCCGCGTCGAGAGGGCGCGCCACCCACCAGACGTGATTGCGCTCCAGGACCGCTGGTGGCCGCCGGTTGAGGATGCGATAGAGGTAGCGCCGGCCCGTGGCCGAAAACCGGGCGTGAAAATCATCGGAAACCGGTTCCGCAGCCAGGACCGCCACCGCCGACCAGCCCTCGTCGCCCCTCAGCCAGTAATTGAGTCCGTCGCGTACCGCGTCGGTGCCCAGCTGGCGCTCTAGGTCGAGATGCGCGACCTGCCCGGTGGCATGCACGCCGGCATCGGTGCGGCCAGCGGCGACCACCTCGACCGGCTGGCCGGACAGGCGAAAGGCGGCGGCTTCAAGCAGAGCCTGTATCGAAGGACCGTTGTCCTGCCGCTGCCAGCCGACCAGCCCCGTGCCGTCGTATTCGAGAGTCAGCTTGAAGCGGGGCATGGCGGCAGAAGAGCGCCTGGAGGTAATGCATAGCCGCGCAGAAAGGCTGCCGCCTCCACCGGCCCCTTGCCGGCTCGCTGGACCTTCAGCAGACGCAACGCCCCTTCGCCGCAGGCCACGGTCAGACTGTCATCCAGGACCGTCCCGGGAGCTCCTTCGCCTTCGCCCAGTTCCGCCGCCAATACCTTGAACCGCTCGCCGGCCTGCTCGAACCAGGCGCCCGGCCAGGGGGCGAAGGCCCGCACCGCCCGTTCCAGGTCCCGCGCTGGCCGCCGCCAGTCCAGGCGGCCCTCGTCCTTGCCCAGCTTGGCCGCATAGGTCACGCCCTTAGCCGGCTGGGGCGTGGCGGCAAGGGTTCCGGCTTCCAGCTGCGACAAAGCCTGGACGATCAACCGCGCCCCGAGAGCCGCCAAGGCGTCGTGCAGGCTTGCCGCGTCGGTCGATGGCGTGATCGGCACTGCTTCGGTCAGCAGCATGTCCCCGGTGTCGAGGCCTTCATCCATCTGCATGATGGTGACGCCGGTCCGCTCGTCGCCGGCCAGGATCGACCGCTGGATCGGGGCGGCGCCGCGCCAGCGCGGCAACAGCGAAGCATGGACGTTGATGCAGCCCCGCCGCGGGGCATCCAGGATCGGCTTGGGCAGGATCAGGCCATAGGCCGCCACCACCGCCAGATCGGCGCCGAGCGCCGCGAACTCCGCCTGTGCCTCGACGCTGCGCAACGATTTCGGCGTCCGTATCGTCAGGCCCCTGGCGGCGGCGAAGCTGTGGACCGGCGACGGCCGTTCGTGGTGGCCGCGGCCCGCCGGGCGAGGAGGTTGGCTGTAGACCGCCGCCACCTCGTGCCCCGCGTCGATCAGTGCCGCCAGAATGGGGACCGAGAAGTCGGGCGTCCCCATGAATGTAAGGCGGAAAGTCAAGCGCCCACCAGCGGTTTGCGCGATTTCGACAATTTGCGCAGGATCATGTTGCGCTTGAGATTGGACAAATGGTCGATGAACAGGATGCCGTCCAGGTGATCCATCTCATGCTGGACCACCGTCGCCAACAGGCCATCCGCATCCAGCTCGCGGATCTCGTTCTGGTGGTCGAGAAAACGTACCCGAATGCGCGCCGGGCGGGTCACGTCGGCATATTGTTCGGGGACCGAAAGACAGCCTTCCTCATAGACGGCGTCGTCGTCCGACACCCACAACAGCTGGGGATTGGCCATGCGCAACGGCGTCTTGGGGTCCCCGTCCTTGGCGATGTCGATCACCAGCACACGCTTGTCGACACCCACCTGCGGCGCCGCCAAACCTATGCCCGGGGCCGCATACATGGTCTCCAGCATGTCGTCCATCAGCCGGCGCAACGGCTCGTCCACCTTCTCGACCGGCCGGGCCTTGACCTTCAGCCGTGGATCGGGGGCGACAAGAATGGGAAGTCGAGCCATCGTTCAGTCCGCGTGCAGCAGTGCGTATTTGTGCACGCTGACATATGCCGAGTGCCGCCTCGCGTCAAGGATCAGGACCCCTTGATGGGGATCGACACCCGCACCGTCTGGCCGCTGTTGCCCGGGAAGTTCTGGAACAGCGCCTGGACCAGGTAAGGCATCGCGACGTTCAGGCTGCGGATTTCGCTTTGGCCGACGGCACGACCTTCGAATACCATCTGGCGCTTGCCGGACCGCCAATCCGCACCCTCGAATATCCCGACGTCCAGCATCTGCGAGTAGAGGGTATAGCTGGACACGGCCCCGTCATAGTAGCCGCCCCAGCCCGGACCCCAGCCGCCCCAACCCCAGCCGCCTCCCCAGTATGGGCCGGGATCATAGACATAGTCGGTGTGGCTGCCGATACTGGCATAGCGTATCTGCACCACCAGATCGGCCTGCGGCCCCTCATGGGCAACCGGCCGCAGGCCATAGGATTGCAGCGCCGCGGCAACCAGTTCCGCGTAATGCTGGAACTCCAGGCTGCCGACCTGCTGCTGCTCAGGAAGAATGGTGAAGCTTTGCCCGGCGAAATTGGCCGGCATGGTATGGAACCGGGTGACGTCGGCATCCATCGTCTGCTGGCACGCGCCCAGCAGCAGCACCAGGGACAGGGAAGCGAACAGGCGTCTCATCGCATCCATCCTAGCGACATGATGATTAAGACATAGGTCTCTGGGATCGCGCCACCAGGGAGCGAAAGGTTAAACCGGCCGTCTCGCCCTGAGCGCCGCACCGATCGTTCCGTCGTCGAGGAAATCCAGTTCGCCGCCCATGGGCACGCCCTGGGCAAGGCCGGACACCGATACGCCGCACTCGGCCAGGCGGTCGGCGACGTAATGGGCCGTGGTCTGGCCATCCACGGTAACGCCGGTGGCCAGGATGACTTCGGTGACCTCGGCCGAGCGGGCGCGCGCCACCAGACGCTCCACATTGAGGTCGTCCGGCCCGACGCCGTCCAGCGCAGAGAGCACGCCGCCCAGGACGTGATAGCGGCCGCGATAGACGCCCGAGCGCTCCATCGCCCACAGGCCGGAGACATCCTCAACCACGCAGATCACCGTGCGGTCGCGCCCCGGGTCGGCGCAGACGGCGCAAGGATCGCTACTGTCGAAATTCCCGCAGACCGAGCAGGTCCGGACCTTGGCGGCGGCGTCGACCAGGGCTTCGGCCAGCGGGTCGAGCAGCGCCTCGCGGCGTTTCAGCAAATGCAGGGCCGCCCGCCGCGCCGAACGTGGCCCCAAACCGGGCAGGCGCGAGAGAAGCTGAATCAGCCGTTCGATTTCGGCGCCGGCCATGCGGTGTCAGGCCCACACCGTCATCGCGAGTAGCACACCGGGCAAAGGGTCGATCCTGCTGGATGACACCGGTCCACCGGTGACCGGGGCGCAATCCGGTAGCCCTGACATCCCTCCCTGGATTGCTTCGCCTGCGGCCCGCGATGACGGGAAATACGTCATCGGCTCAGAACGGCAGCTTCAGGCCGGCGGGAAGATTGAGGCCGCCGGTGATCTTCTGCATTTCCTCCTGCATCAGGCCCTCGATCTTGCCCTTGGCGTCGTTGAAAGCGGCGACGATAAGGTCCTCCAGCACTTCGACCTCGTCGGCCGAACACAGCGAAGGATCGATCTTGATGCGCCGCATCTCGCCCTTGCCGTTGACGGTCACCTGCACCATGCCGCCGCCCGCCGCGCCGCCAACCTCTAGTTCGCCCAGCTTGGCCTGCATTTCAGCCATCTTGCTCTGCATCTGCTGGGCTTGCTTCATCAGGTTACCGAGATTCTTCATTCGTCCTCTCCGCTTGCGGGTTCAGGTTCAGCCAGCAAGGCATCGGCCGCCTCGGCCCCGCCCCCGGCGTCGATCAGGTCACGCACCGCCTCGATGGTGGCACCGGGGAAGGCGGCAAGCACCGCCTGCACCAGCGGATGGCTGGCGGCATCCTGCTTGCGCTTGATTTCTCGCTCGAGGGACTGCTCGCGCAGGGTCGGTGCCCCCGCTTGGCGCGACAGCCCGACCAGCCAGGGGCGCCCGGTCCATTCGCCCAGCAGGCGGGACATCCGCGTCGCCAGATCGCCCGGGGCCGTCGGCTCGGGCCGGAATTCGATGCGTCCCGGTTCGTAGTGGACCAGATGGACGGCGCTGGAGAGCGCCGCCGCCAGCACCGCTTCGCGCTTCTCGGTGAACAGCGCGACCACTTCCTCGAAAGTTCCAGGCAAGCCGGGGGCGATCGCCTGAGTCGGCTGAGGGACCAGACGCATCGCCGGCTGAGCGCCACCGCCGGAAGTGCCGTTGACCGTCACTGCGGCGGGGATCTGGGCAGCCGGCATCTGGGCGTGTCCGCCGCCTGATCCGCCGGCCGGTAGGCCACCGCCACCGCCACCGGGCGGCGTCGGCTGGCCACGCAGCGCTTCGAGCGCTTCCGCCGGAGTCGGCAGTTCCGCGGCATAGGCCAGGCGGACCAGAACCATCTCGGCCGCCTGCAGCGGCGAAGGCGCGGAACGCGTCTCGCCCAGTCCCTTGAGCAGCATTTGCCAGGTCCGGGTCAAGGCGGCCATGGACAGGCCCTTGGCCATTTCGCCGCCCCGCACCCGCTCGGTCTCCGAGGCGCCGGGACCGGCCGCCGATTCGGGCGCCAGCTTGAGCCGGGTCAGCCAATGGGTCAGATCCAGCATGTCCTGCAGCACCACCACAGGATCGGCCCCTTGCGCATACTGATCGGCCATCTGGTCCAGGGCGGCCACGATATCACCCATCATCACCGCATCGAACAGGTCGAAAACACGCGCCCGATCGGCCAGGCCCAACATATCGCGCACCTGGTCCTCGCCGACCCGGCCGGCGCCGTGGGCAATGGCCTGGTCGAGAAGCGACAGGCCGTCGCGCACCGAACCGTCCGCCGCCCGGCAGATGAGCGCCAGCGCTCCCGGTTCGATTTCCGCCCCTTCCTTCTCGGCAATGGTCGAGAAATGCTTTTCCAGCACCTCCATGTCGACGCGGCGCAGGTCGAAACGCTGGCAGCGCGACAAAACGGTCACCGGTATCTTGCGGATTTCCGTGGTGGCGAAGATGAATTTCACATGCTCGGGCGGTTCTTCCAGGGTCTTCAGCAGCGCGTTGAAGGCGGCCGTCGACAGCATATGGACTTCGTCGATGATGTAGATCTTGAAACGCGCCGAGGTGGGGCGGTAACGCACCCCGTCGATCAGTTCACGGATGTCGTTGACGCCGGTGCGCGAGGCGGCGTCCATCTCCAGCACATCGACGTGGCGATCCTCGGCGATGGCCCGGCAATGCTCGCAAACCCCGCAGGGATCGGTGGTCGGTCCGCCCTTGCCGTCGGCCCCGACGCAGTTGAGCGCCCGGGCGATGATGCGGGCGGTGGTCGTCTTGCCCACCCCGCGCACGCCGGTCAGGACGAAGGCATGGGCCAGCCGCCCGGTCTGGATGGCATTGGTGAGGGTGCGAACCAGCGCTTCCTGCCCGATCAGGCCGGTAAAATCGGCCGGCCGGTACTTGCGGGCGAGCACGCGATAAGGGGTTGCGGCTGGAGCGTCGGTCATTGGCCCGTTTCAGGAAGGTGGGAGACTGGTCGACGACCCGGACCGAAAATCGTTACGGCTGCTTCCTTCCGGACCTGACCGGGTTGGCGACGAGCCCGTCCACCGCCAGTCTCCCGAGGCGAGTATATCAGGCCCCCGGGCGAAAAAGGCAAGCCGGAAACAGACAATCGATCTTAATGGCCCGCTGCGGAATCACCCCCGGCGGTGCCGACCTTGTGCAGGAGGGGGATCAGCATCAGGGCGATACCGAAGGTCGACGCCATCAGCAGCAGCACATCGCCGAAGGTCAGCACCATCGCCTGGGTCTGCAGGCGCGACGCCACCAGCTTGAGCGCTGCCTTTCCCGCGGCTTCGCCGAAGGCCGGCTCGAAATGCCGGGTAATCGCGTCAAGCTGCTGGACGGCCGCCAGCCTGGCGTCGGTAATCATCTCGGCCAGGCGCAACTGGTGCAGCTTGGACCGGTCGATGATCAGTGTGTTGATGGTGGCAAGCCCGATGGCACCGCCCAGGTTGCGCATGAGGTTGTAGAGGCCGCTGGCGTTCTGCACCTCGTCGGGCGGCAGCAGCCCCAAAGCCAGCTGGTTGATCGGCACGAAGCAGAGCATCAGCGACAGGCCGCGGACCGCCTGGGGCAGGAACAGATCCCAATAGCCCCAGTCGGAGGTCAGGCCGCTGTTCAGGTACAGTCCGCCACCGAACAGCCCCAGGCCCATGGCCAGCATCAGGCGCAGGTCCAGCCTTTTCGACAGAGCACCGGCGATCGGAGCCGAGGCGAACTGGAACAGGCCGGTCACCATCATGACGATGCCGATCTCGAGCGAGTCATACTGTTTTACCCGCCCCAGATAGAGGGGAACCACGTAGACCGAACCATAGAGTCCGACGCCGATGATGAAGCTGAAGATGCAGCCGAACAGGAAATTGCGGTCCTTGAAGGCGTAGAGGTCGACCACCGGGTTGCGGACGGTCAGCTCGCGCCACAGCATCAGCACGAAGCCCAGCGCCGAGGCGATTGCCGCCGTCCGGATGGCTTCGTCCTCGAACCAGTCGTTGATCGGGCCTTCCTCCAGTACATATTCGAGACAGCCGAGGAACAGCGCGACGAACAGAATGCCCGGCAGGTCGAACCCCTTCAACATTTCCGGCCGGGGTTTGTCGATGCGGACGAAGACCAGCACCAGGATCGCCACCACGATGCCCGGCAGCACATTGACCAGGAACAGCCAATGCCAGCTGAAGGCCTGGGTCAGCCAGCCGCCCACCGTCGGCCCGATGGTCGGCGCAAGCGTGGCGGTGAGCCCCATCAGCACGGAAATCTGCGCCCGCCTGGCCGGCGGGAACAGGATGAAGCTGGTGGCGAAGGCCGTGGGAATCATGGCGCCGCCCAGGAATCCTTGCAGCGCCCGGAAGGCGATCATCGAATTGGTGTCCCAGGCGAAGGCGCAGGCCACGCTCATCAGAGTGAACGTGGTCGCCGAGGCAAGGAACAGCCAACGCGTGGACATGACCCGGGCCAGCCAGCCCGACAACGGGATCATGATCACCTCGGCGATCAGATAGGCGGTCTGCACCCAGCTGATCTCGTCCTGGCTGGCGCTGATGCCGGCCTGGATCTCGGCCAGCGAACTGGCGACGATCTGGATGTCGAGGATGGCCATGAACATGCCCACCACCATCGCCATGAAGCCGATCCAGTCGCGGACCGAAACGACCCATTCGACGGGACGTGGAGGGAGGTCTTGAACGGGCGTCTCCGGCTGGATCTCGGCCGGCCCGGCGCTGGCGCCCCGCCGGACGTTCGGCCGAAAACGATCGAGTCGGTTGAGAGCGGTCATGCTACGGAGCTCGCGCCACCCGGGGGCCGGCAACCGTCGACCTGTCTTCGTGGTCCGGGCGGGTTTCCACGGCCACCACCGCACTCATCCCGGGGCGGAGCCGGCCGGCAAGCGGATTTCCCGCATTGATGACGATCTTCACCGGGATCCGCTGGACCACCTTAGTGAAGTTGCCGGTCGCGTTGTCCGGCGGCAGCAGGCTGAATTTCGCGCCGCTGGCCGGCGCCAGACTGTCGACATGGCCGCTCAGCGTCTGGCCGGGAAACGAGTCTACCGTGATGCTCACGGCCTGGCCGGTCTGCATGCGGTCGACCTGGGTTTCCTTGAAATTGGCCTCGACCCAGACGTCATCCACCGGCACGACCACCATCAGCGGCGATCCCGGCCGGACGAATTCGCCCATTTGGGCCGAGCGGTCGCCCACCATCCCATCGACCGGCGCGGTGACCACCGTGTGTTCCAGGTCCAGGCGCGCTTCGGCCAGTTGGGCACGGGCCTGGTCCAGTTGCGCCTGCGCCATGCGGCGCTCGCTCTCCAACACCGCCAGTTGTCGCCGCGCCGCGTCGGCATTGGCTTCGGCGGCGCGCAGCCCGGCATCGGCCTTGGTGGCGTCCGCCTCGCTGGTATCGAGGCGCTGCCGGCTGACGGCACCGCCCTGCAACATGGCTTCGGCCCGCCGCAAATCCGCTTGCGAAAGCCGCTTTTCGGCCGACGCGCCGGCGATCTGTGCCTCGGCGGCGATGATCGACGCCTTTTGCAGAGCCGTGCGCGCCTCCAGATTGTCCAGCGCCGCCTCGCGCGCCGCCACGGCGGCCTGGGCCTCTTCGGCCCTGGCGCGATAGTCGCGGTCATCGATGCGCACCAGCACCGTGCCCTTGCGCACCAGCTGGTTGTCGCCGACTTCGACCGCCGCGATATACCCTCCGACCTGGGGGCTGATCGGCGTCATGTCGCTGTGCAGATAGGCGTCGTCGGTGCGTTCCTGCCAGCGCCACTCGTTCATCCACCGGTAGGAGACGAAGGCTGCACCGACCATCATCCCGGTGCCTATAAGTGCGAGTAACGCGCGCTTTTTCATGGCATTATCCACGCTGCCGACAGGGTTGCATAATTGAACTGTACGGTTTAGTTTATAGCTATCCGTAACCGAGAGGTCAAGCATGGCCAGACCGAAAAAAAATGTCGCCTGCATGGGCGACGCGCCACTGACCAAAGCCGAATGCATCCTGGTCGCGGCTCGGCAGGTCTTTCTCGAGGCGGGCTATGCGGCGGCCAGCATGGATGCGGTGGCGGCGCGCGCAAATGTGTCGAAGGCGACCATCTATGCCCATTTCGAAAACAAGCGGAGCCTGTTCGAAGCGGTGATCAGCGGCCGCTGCGAAGAGACATTCGCCAATATCGGCGTACCTGAGGATTACACCGACGCGCGGCAGGCGCTCACGCACCTGGCCGAACATTTCCTTGGCCTGCTGCTGGCCCCCGAGGCTTTGGCCATCCATCGCGTGGTGCTGGGGGAATCACCACGGCTTCCGGAGGTGGGTGAGGCGTTCTACGCCGCGGGACCTGTGCGCGCCCACCGGCTGATCGACCATCTGCTGATGGATCTGACCCGCCGCGGCCTGCTGGCCGTGCCGGATCAGGAAATTCCGATTGCCGGCGACCTGTTTCTCGCCATGCTGAAATGCGATCTGCACACCCGCGCTCTGCTTCTGCTGCCACCCAGCAAATACAGCATCCAGATGATCGCCAAGGTGGCGGTAGATATGTTCCTGGCCCGCTATGGTGTGAAGGGGTAGCGAAGCCTCAAGGCTTCAGTCCGGTAATCATCGCCGACAGAACGAAACTCTCGATACCGCTGCCCGGGGCCCAGTCCTTGATGAACTCCCGGCTCTCGGGGTTGATCTCGACCCGGACGTCGATGAAACCTGCGTCACTCAGCCAGCGTTCGATGTCGCCGGACGACGCCGCGCCGGTGACGCAGCCACAGAGAAGTTCACGGTCGGCGGCAAGCCTGTCGGGAAGCGGCACGACGTTTACCACATCGGAGATGGCAATCCGCCCACCCCGCTTCAGCACACGGAAGGCCTCGCGAAAGACCTGAGGCTTGTCCGGAGACAAATTGACCACGCAGTTCGAGATGACGACGTCCACCGTATTGTCGGCGACGGGAAGATGCTCGATTTCGCCAAGCCGGAACTCAATGTTCGCGGCCCCCATCTTGGCCACGTTCCCGCGAGCCTTGCCCAACATTTCATGGGTCATGTCGACACCGATGACCCGACCTTGCGGTCCGACCTGCCGCGCTGCAAGGAAGCAATCGAAGCCCGCCCCGCTGCCCAGATCGACGACTGTTTCTCCGGGCTTCAGGCCGGCAATGCCCTGCGGGTTGCCACAACCGAGGCCGAGGTTGGCCCCGCTCGGAGCGGCGGCAATTTCGGCATCGCTATAGCCCATGCGGCGTGACATCTGCTCGGCCGGCGGGGCCTCGCCCGATCCGCAGCAGGGCGACGCGGGCGCGCAGCAACCGGAATTGCCGCCGTCCCGGGCGATCGTTCCATAGCGGTGGCGAACAAGGTCTTTGACGTCGGACTTTTCCATGCCGCTGCCTCCGAATTCACGCTTTTCGTTCGTACCAGCCCTTCGACGCGTTGACGATCCGCACCACCGACAACATCACCGGCACCTCGATCAGCACGCCCACCACGGTAGCCAGCGCCGCCCCGGATTGGAAACCGAACAGGCTGATGGCGGCGGCGACCGCCAGTTCGAAGAAATTGCTGGCGCCGATCAACGCCGACGGACCGGCGACACAATGGGCAACGCCCAGCTTCTTATTCAGTAGATAGGCCAAGCCCGAGTTGAAATAGACCTGAATGGTGATCGGCACCGCCAACAGCAGGATGACCATCGGTTGGGTAAGGATCTGTTCGCCCTGAAAGCCGAACAGCAGGACCAGAGTGGCCAGAAGCGCCCCCAGCGATACGGGCCCCAACCACGCCAGAGTGTTGGCCAGAGCCCGCGGCCCCTGCGCCAGCAGCGCCCGCCGCCAAAGCTGGGACAGAATGACCGGCACCACGATGTACAGCGCCACGGACAGCAGCAAGGTATCCCAGGGCACGGTGATCGAGGACAGGCCAAGCAGCAGGCCGACGATGGGGGCGAAGGCGAAGACCATGATCAGGTCGTTCAGCGCCACCTGCGACAGGGTGAAGTGCGGCTCGCCGTCCGAAAGATTGGACCAGACGAACACCATGGCGGTGCAAGGTGCGGCAGCCAGAAGGATGAGGCCGGCGATATAGCTGTCGATCTGGCCGGCCGGCAGCCATGAGCGGAACAGCGTGCCGACGAACAGCCAGCCGAGCGCCGCCATGGAGAACGGCTTGACCGCCCAGTTGATGAACAAGGTGACGCCGATGCCCTTCCAGTGCTCCTTTACCTGGTGCAGGGCGCCGAAATCGATCTTCAGCAGCATGGGAATGATCATCAGCCAGATCAGTACGGCCACCGGCAGGTTGACCTTGGCCAGTTCCATGCGGCCGACCGCATGGAACGGCGCCGGCAGGAAATGACCCAGCGCCACGCCCGCGGCAATGCACAGCGCCACCCACAGCGACAGGTAGCGCTCGAACGGGCCCATGGGCGCCCTGGCAGCGGCCTTGGCTGTGACTTCGCACTGCGCCGACATCACAATTCTCCCGCCCGCTGGGGTCCAAACTCGATCAGCCGGCGGATCCAGGCCTCGACCATAGCGTACACTTGCCGGAACACCGCCAGCCGTTCCTGCTCGCTTCCATGGGCGGCAGCAGGATCGGGAAAGCCCATGTGAATCTTTGCCGGATGCCCCGGCCAGACGGGGCAGACCTCGCCGGCGGCGTTGTCGCAGACGGTAATGACCAGATCCATGCACGGGGCGTCCGGGCGGACGAACTCGTCCCAGGATTTCGAGCGCAGCCCCTCGACCGCATGCCCCTTTTCCTTCAGCACTTCGAGGGTCAGCGGATTGACCTTGCCAGTGGGATGGCTGCCGGCGCTGTAGGCCTTCCACCGGCCGGCGCCGAGATCGTTGATCAGCACTTCGGCCAGCACGCTGCGGGCGCTGTTGCCGGTACACAGAACGAGAACGTTGACGGGCTTTTTGGCCATGATAGTCGCGTATTCCTATTCCCTGGGGGTCTTTCCGATTTCGTCGAGGCGTTTCTGCAGCGACAGGCGATCCAGCGCCTCGATGCGCAGATTGCTGAAGATGCTGATGCGGTTGTAAAGCATCCGCATGACATCGGCGCAGAACAGGGCCTTCTCCACCGGCGCCCCTTCAAAGGCGGCAGGATCGGGCACGCCCCAATGGGCGGTCATCGGTTGGCCCGGCCAACTGGGACAGACCTCGCCGACGGCGTTGTCGCAGACGGTGAAGACGAAATCGAGCGGCGGAGCGCCCACCTGGGCGAACTCGTCCCACGACTTCGATCGCAGGTCCTTGGTCGGGTAGTTGGATTTTGTCAGCAGGTCGAGCACGGCCGGCTCGATGAACCCGCGGGGATGGCTGCCCGCGCTATAGGCCCGAAACCGGCCGCCGACCTCACGATTGAGGATGCACTCGGCCATGATGCTGCGCGCCGAATTGCCGGTGCACAGAAACAGCACGTTGTAGCTTTTCTCGCTCACGGTGCCCCCCCATAGCAGGTCGTCGCTTCACCGGCCTGAACATCCGGAGACAGGGCGGCGCGCCCCTGGTCGCAGAGGACGGGCAGCGGCACGGCGTTGACCTTGGCCAGCATTCGGCAGTCCTCGGCGATGGTCGGATCGCCGTCGAGCGACGTGGCGAGCAGGGCGAGAAACCGTGGCGCGTAGGGGTTGAGCTCCCTCTCCGCCAAGCGGTAGTAAACCCATTTGCCATCCCGGCGCTGCTGCAGCAAACCGGCCGCCTTCAGAGCCGCCAGATGCTTCGACACGGTGGCAGGAGCCAAGCCGAGCACCGTCGTGATCTGACAGACGCACAACTCACCACCCTGCAGCAGTTTCAGGATACGCACCCGGCTGGGATCGGCCACCGCTCGGGCGACAGTCTCGAATGTCTCAAGCATGGACAGACGCTACTATTATTTCGCTGAATGACGAAATGATATATTTGTTACGGCCGGTGGCGCAAGGGCGAGGCGCCGGACCAGGCGCTCAATCCGCCGTCAGTTGCGCCTTGTAGCGGTAGGGATGGGCCGGATAGACGCCGAGGATGCGCACCTCGCGCGAAAAGAAATCCAATTCCTCCATGGCCAGGCGGACATTGGCTTCTTCCGGATGACCTTCGATGTCGGCATAGAACTGGGTAGCGGAGAAACCGCCGCCGATCTGGTAGCTCTCCAGCTTGGTCATGTTGACGCCGTTGGTGGCAAACCCCCCCAGCGCTTTGTAAAGCGCCGCCGGCACGTTGCGCACGCGGAAGATGAAGGTGGTGACGCAAGGCCCGTGGCGGGGATCGGGGTTGACCGCCTGGCGCGACATGACCAGGAAGCGCGTGGTGTTGTGCTCGGCGTCCTCGATATTGGCCGCCAGTGACTCCAGGCCATAGATCCGGCCGGCCAGTTCCGAGGCGATTGCGGCCACCGTCTTGTCCCCCCGGGCGGCCACCTCGGCGGCGGAGCCGGCCGTGTCCGCCGCAACCACCGGCTTCAGGCCGTGGATCCTGAGGAAATTGCGGCATTGGCCCAGGGCATGGACATGGCTGCGCACGGCCCTGATGTCCTCGATGCGTGTCCCCTTCACCGCCAGCAGGTGATGGTTCACCCGGGCGAAGAACTCGCCGATGATGTGCAGGCGGGACGCCGGCATCAGGTAGTGAATGTCGGCCACCCGCCCGGCCACCGAGTTCTCGATGGGAATCATCGCCAGGCGCGCCTTGCCGTCCACGACGGCGGCGAAAGCATCTTCGAACGACGGGCAAGGCAACGGCGCCATCTCGGGATAGGCGATGGTGCAGGCCAGGTGCGAATAGGCGCCAGGCTCTCCCTGGAAGGCGATGGTGCGGTCGGGATTTGCGATTTCCGCCATGGTGATGCGAGCCTGATTCGAAGTTAATGCAGCCGGGCCAGGATCTGGCGGGCCCGTTCAAGGTCAGCCGGCGTGTCGACGCCCAGGGGAAGGGTGTCGACCAGCGTGGCGTCCACACGCATGCCGTTTTCCAGCGCCCGCAGAACTTCCAGGCGCTCGCGCTTCTCCAGCACGCCTTGCGGCAAGGCAACGACGCGGGCCAACGACGACCGGCGATAGGCGAAAACGGCGATATGGTGATAGAGTGGCCCATCCCCCGCCGGGACGGTCGACCGGCTGAAGTACAGGGCCCGGCCGACCCGGCGCCGTTCGGCGAGGGCGACCACCACCTTGACCACGTTGGGGTTATGCCGGTTGGCCTCGTCCGTCAGTTCGACCATGGCAGTGGCGATGTCGACCGCCGCGTCCTCGAGCGGTCCAACGACGGCGCGGATGGCCGCCGGCGCAATGGCCGGCAAGTCGCCGTGCAGATTGATCACGGCGTCGAAATTGCCTTCGGGATCGAATTTTTCCAGCGCCTCGAACACCCGGTCGGCCCCCGAGGGGTGGTCGGGACGAGTCAGGATGGCGTTGCCACCCGCCTTGGTCACTGCATCGGCGATCATCTGTTCGGCACAGGCCACCACCACCGGTCCGACAGCGGCGGCGACGGCGCGCCGCCACACATGGACGATCATCGGCTCGCCATGGATATCGGCCAGCGGCTTGCCCGGCAGGCGGTGGGCATGCAGGCGCGCGGGAATGATGACGACGGGGTTCAGCATGAGAAGCGGCAGCCGGCGGGATCTATGAACGGTGACGGCCGTAACCATATATCGGCAGGGGCGGCGGTGGAAACCCCCTTCGCCCGCGACGATCGCTGCGACCACGAGGAGGCGCCATGGCCATAACTCTTCAGAAGATTGCCGGGGGGATCCTGTTTGCCCTGATCCTGGTGGTGGGGCTCAATCTCCTGGTCAACGGGCTGATGCCGAAGAAGACCTCGGTAGCACCGCCGACGATTGCCGCGGCCGAAGGCGGATTCCAGATGAAGGCCGGCGAACCGGCCGGCGGCGGGACCGCGGGCGAAGCCGAGCAGAAGGCGCAGGCCGCGCCGGAGGAACCCCTGCCCCAGCGGCTGGCCGCCGCCAGCCTGGAAAAGGGCCAGGCCGTGGCGAAGAAATGCCAGACCTGCCATACCTTGAACCAAGGCGGCGGCATCAAAGTCGGCCCCAACCTTTACGGCGTGGTCGGCCGGCCGAAAGCCTCGTTCCCCGGCTTCACCTATTCGGATGCGCTGAAATCCATGGGTGGCACCTGGACCTATGCGGATCTCGACAAGTTCCTGACCAAGCCTGCTGCGGCGGCTCCCGGCACCAAGATGACCTTCCCCGGCCTGCCCGATGCGAACGAACGCGCCGACGTGATCGCCTATCTGAAATCCATCAGCCCGAATGCGCCGCAGTTCCCCAAGTGAGGCGTTGAACGAGAGCTAGAATTCCCCCGGGTCCCGGTGCAATATCCCCCGATGACAGCGACCCACAGTAGCGATCCCTGCCCCCAGGCTCAGGTTGATCTGGCACTGCGCCTGGCTGATGCGGCCGGCGCAGTGACCCGCCGCTATTTCCGTACTCCCGTGGCGGTCCAGGACAAGGCCGACGCGAGCCCGGTGACCATCGCCGACCGCGAAGCCGAAGCGGTGATGCGCCGGCTGATCAACCAGGCCGACCGCCACCATGGCATCCTGGGCGAGGAATACGGCCCCGAGAACACCGACGCCGAATGGGTCTGGGTCCTCGACCCGGTGGACGGCACCAAGGCCTTCATCACCGGCAAACCTTCGTTCGGCACGCTGATCGCCCTTCTCCACCACGGGCGCCCGGTACTCGGCGTCATCGACCAGCCGATCCTCGGGGAGCGTTGGCTGGGGGTGGCCGGGCGGCAGACGACGCTCAACGGGCGACCGATCCATGTCCGCGACTGCCCTGAATTGCGCCTTGCCGCCCTCTACGCCACCGCACCGGAAATGTTCGTCGGCCGTGACACGGTGGTCTGGGAGGCCTTGCGATCCCAGGTCAAGCTGCCGCGCTACGGCGCCGACTGCTATGCCTATGGCCTGCTCGCCGCCGGCTTCGTCGACCTGGTGGTCGAGGCGTCGCTGCAGCCCTATGACTATCTGCCGCTGGTCGCTGTGATCGAAGGGGCCGGCGGGTTGCTCACCGACTGGCAAGGCCGGCCGCTCGGCCTCGGCTCGGACGGGCATGCCGTCGCCGCCGGCGACGCCCGCCTCCATGCTGCCGCTCTTTCCGTTCTCAACTCGACCCCTGCTGGAGGCTGAATGCGCAAGTTTGTCGCCGCCGTGATCGGCCTGCTCCTTGCCGGCCCGGCCGCGGCGGCCTACGCTGCCGATACGGTGCCGACCCACGGCTTGGCCATGTACGGACAGCCCAAATACCCCGCTGGCTTCTCCCATTTCGACTACGTCAATGCCAATGCCCCGAAGGGAGGCGAAGTACGGCTCGAGGCGTTGGGCACCTTCGACAGCCTCAACCCTTACATTGTCAAGGGGCAGCCCGCCGGCCCCGCCGCCATGCCGTTCGAGACGCTGCTGGTTCCCTCGGCAGACGAACCGTTCAGCGAATACGGTCTCATCGCCGAAACCGTCGAGGTTCCCGATGACCGAAGCTGGGTCGTATTCAACTTGCGCAAGGAAGCGCGGTTCCACGACGGAAGCCCGATCACCGCCGACGATGTGCTGTTCTCTTTCGACATCCTGAAGAGCAAGGGCGCCCCCTTCTTCCGCGCCTACTACGCCAGCGTCGTCAAGGCCGAGAAACTGGCCGACCGCAAGGTTCGCTTCGTCTTCGCCAAAGGCGAGAACCGCGAACTGCCGCTGATCGTCGGGCAGATGCCGATTCTCTCGAAAAAATACTGGCAGAACCGCGCTTTCGACGAGACCACCTTGGAACCGCCACTGGGCAGCGGACCCTATCGGGTGGAAAGCTTCGAGCCCGGCCGCTACATCGTCATGAAGCGGGTCGAGAACTATTGGGGCAAGGACCTGCCGGTCAACAAAGGCCTCTACAATTTCGACCGCATCCGCACCGACTATTACCGCGATTCGACGGTGGCGCTGGAAGCCTTCAAGGCCGGCGAATACGATATCCGCCCGGAGAACGAATCGAAGAAATGGGCCACCGGTTACGACTTCCCGGCGGTGACGGAAGGACAGGTCAAGCTTCGCCAGTTCTCCAACCAGCGCCCCACCGGCATGCAGGGCTACGCCTACAACATCCGCCGGCCGCTGTTCCAGGATCCGCGCGTCCGCCGGGCCTTGGCCTATGCATTCGACTTCGAATGGACCAACAAGAACCTTTTTTACGGCCAATATGTGCGGACCAAAAGTTATTTCTCCAACTCGGACCTGGCCTCGTCGGGCCTTCCCTCGGCCGAAGAACGAAAGCTGCTGGATCCGCTGAAGGACGAAATCCCGCCTGAAGTGTTCACCGCCGAATATGAGCCGCCCGAGGTCAAGGGAACGGACGGATTGCGCAACAACCTGCGCATCGCCGCCGGCCTGTTGAAGGAGGCCGGATGGGTGGTTAAGGATGGCAAACTGGTCAACGGCAAGACCGGCCAACCTTTCACCTTCGAGATCCTGCTGGACCAGCCGGTATGGGAACGCATCAGCCTGCCCTTCGCCCAGAACCTGCAACGACTGGGCATCCAGGCCAATGTCCGCACGGTGGACACCGCCCAGTATAAAAACCGGGTCGATTCCTTCGACTTCGACATGATCGTCGACGTCTGGGGCGAAAGCCTGTCGCCCGGCAACGAGCAACGGGAGTTCTGGGGCTCGGCCGCCGCTGACATGCAGGGCAGCCGCAACGTCGTCGGCATCAAGAGCAAGGCCGTCGACGACCTGATCGAGACAGTGGTGGCGGCGCCGGACCGCCCGAGCCTGGTCACCCGGGTCCATGCCCTGGACCGTGTGCTGCTGGGGGGGTACTACGTCATCCCTCACTGGCATATCAGCTATGACCGGGTGGCCTATTGGGACAAATTCGGCATGCCCGAAACAGTTCCGCAGCAGGGCTACCAGATGATGGCCTGGTGGGTTGACCCGACCAAGGCCGGAAAGGTTCCAGCGCCGAAGAAGGCGGAAAAACGCTAGAACGGATGATGGAAAAGGCATCGGCAACACGGACAGAAATGGCGCCGAGAAGTCCGCTCCCGAGCCCCTCTCCCGCCAGCGGGCGAGGGACTTCGGGGGCGCCCCCGCATGACAAGTTCCGCTAAGTCCCCATGGTTAGTTACATCATCCGCCGCCTGCTGCTTATTCCGCTGACCCTGTTCGGCATCATGGTGGTGAACTTCGCCTTCGCCCAACTGGCGCCGGGCGGCCCGGTCGAGCAGATGCTGGCCAAGGTGCAAGGGCAATCGGTCGAGGCGACGGCGCGCATCTCCGGGGCCGGCTCTCAGGAAACCATGGGGCGCGCAGCCGGCGAAGGAGCCGGCAAGTATCGCGGCGCGCAAGGCCTGGACCCGGCCTTCGTCAAGGAGATCGAGAAGCAGTTCGGCTTCGACAAACCACCGCTGGAGCGCTTCATCAAGATGATGGGCGACTATCTGCGCTTCGATTTCGGCAAGAGCTTCTACCGTGACGAGAGCGTGGTTCATCTGGTGCTGGAGAAGATGCCGGTTTCCATTTCTTTGGGGCTGTGGAGCACGCTGATCATCTATCTCGTGTCCATCCCACTGGGGATCACCAAGGCGGTGAAGGACGGTTCGGCCTTCGACGTGGCCACCAGTTGGGCGGTGATCGTCGGCTATGCCGTGCCTGGCTTCCTGTTCGCCATCCTGCTGGTGGTGTTGTTCGCCGGCGGCACCTTCCTGTCTGTCTTCCCGTTGCGCGGGCTGACCAGCGTCGGCTGGGAGAGCTTTCCCTGGTGGCAGAAAATTCTCGATTACTTCTGGCACCTGGCGCTGCCGGTCTCGGCCCTGGTGATCGGCGGCTTCGCCGGCCTGACCATGTTGTCGAAGAACAGCTTCCTCGAAGAGATCAACAAGCAGTACGTCATCACCGCGCGGGCCAAGGGCCTGTCGGAGGGGCGGGTGCTTTACCGTCACGTCTTCCGCAATGCCATGCTGCTGGTGATCGCCGGCTTCCCCTCGGCCCTGGTGGGAATCCTGTTCACCGGCGCACTGCTGGTGGAGATCATCTTTTCCCTCGACGGTATCGGCCTGTTGGGCTTCGAGGCGGTGGTCAACCGGGATTATCCGGTGATGTTCGGCACCCTGTACGCCTTCGGACTGATCGGCCTTGTGCTCAATCTGGTGAGCGACCTGACCTACCACCTGGTCGATCCGCGCATCGACTTCGAGGCCCGCTGATGGGCCCGATCTCGTTTTCCCCGCTAACCCGACGCCGCCTGGCCGCCTTTCGCGCCAACCGCCGGGGCTTCTGGTCTCTGTGGCTGTTCCTGCTGCTGTTCCTGTTGAGCCTGTTCGCCGAATTCTGGGCCAATGACCGGCCGCTGCTGGTGGACTATGACGGCCATCTTTTTTTCCCGGTATTCAAGGATTATCCGGAAACCACCTTCGGTGGCGATTTCCTGACGGCGGCCGACTACCGCGATCCCTATCTGGCGAAACTGATTGACGAACATGGCGGGATGCTGTGGCCGCCGATCCGCTACGACTACCGTACGGTCAACCTCAACCTGCCGGTCCCCGCCCCTGCTCCGCCCTCGGCCGACAACATCCTGGGCACCGACGACCAGGGCCGCGACGTGGCGGCGCGCCTGATCTACGGCTTGCGCATCTCCGTGTTGTTCGGCTTGGCCCTGACGGTGGTCAGTTCGGTGATCGGCGTCGCGGCGGGCGCTGTCCAGGGCTATTTCGGTGGCAAGACCGACCTGTTGTTTCAGCGCTTCATGGAAATCTGGGGCGGCCTGCCGCAACTGTTCATCCTGATCATCACCGCCAGCATCCTCACCCCCGGCTTCTGGACGTTGCTCGGCATCCTGGTGCTGTTCTCCTGGACCAGCCTGGTCGGCGTGGTGCGGGCCGAGTTCCTGCGGGCCCGCAATTTCGATTACGTCCGCGCCGCCCGCGCCTTGGGCATGCCCGACTCCCGCATCATGTTCCGCCACGTGCTGCCCAACGCCATGGTGGCCATGCTGACCTTCATGCCGTTCATCCTGAACGGCTCCATCGTCTCGCTGACTTCCCTCGACTTCCTGGGCCTGGGCCTTCCCCCCGGCTCGGCTTCGCTGGGCGACCTTCTGCGCCAGGGCAAGGAGAACCTCCAGGCCCCCTGGCTGGGCATCACCGGCTTCGTCGTCCTGGCGCTCACCCTGTCGCTGCTGGTATTCGTCGGGGAAGCGGTGCGCGACGCGTTCGATCCAAGGAAGACGAACTTATGAAACAAGCCCCTCAGACGCCGGGCGCCGGCATCCGCCGGCTTGGCTTTCCTCCACGGGCAAGTCGCGCTGTGCGCTCCGGATCGCGAACCGCCACATGACTCACCTCCTCTCTGTCCGCGACCTTCGCGTCACCTTCGGCCGCGGCGATTCGGCGGTGGCGGCGGTCAAAGGCGTGTCGTTCGATCTCGATCGCGGACAGACTCTTGCCCTGGTCGGCGAATCGGGTTCTGGCAAGTCGGTCACCGCGCTGTCCGTCCTCCAACTGCTGCCCTATCCGCGGGCCCATCATCCGGCCGGCAGTATCATCCTGGACGGCCAGGAGCTGGTTGGCGCCAGCGACCGGATCCTGCGCTCGGTCCGCGGCGACCGGGTGGCCATGGTGTTCCAGGAACCGATGACCAGCCTCAATCCGCTGCACCCCATCGGCAGGCAGGTCGGCGAAGTGCTCGAGGTTCATCGGGGAATGACCGGCGAGGCGGCGCGCGCCCGGGTGATCGAACTGCTGCGCCTGGTCGGGCTGCCCGAGGCGGCCAACCGCCTGTCTGCTTTGCCGCACGAACTGTCGGGCGGCCAGCGCCAGCGGGTGATGATCGCCATGGCCCTGGCCAACGAGCCCGACATCCTGATCGCCGACGAGCCGACGACCGCCCTGGACGTGACCATCCAGGCCCAGATCCTGACCCTGCTCAAGGATCTGCAGAAGCGGTTCGGCATGGCCTTGCTGCTGATCACCCACGATCTCGGCATCGTCCGCAAGATGGCCGAGAGAGTTTGCGTCATGCAGGGCGGCGAAGTGGTCGAGCAGGGCGACGCCGCCACGGTATTCGATGCGCCGCGACACCCCTACACCCAGCGCCTGCTGGCAGCCGAGCCGAAGGGTCAGCCCAACCGGCCGGCCGCCGACGCGCCCGAATTGATGGCCTGCCAGGGCCTCAAGGTCTGGTTTCCGATCAAGCGCGGCGTCATCCCCCGCGTCGTCGGCCATATCAAGGCGGTGGATGGCGTCGACTTGTCGGTGCGCGAGGGCCAGACGGTCGGCGTGGTCGGCGAGTCCGGCTCGGGTAAGACCACCCTGGGCCTGGCTCTGCTGCGTCTGACCAACAGCGAGGGGCCGGTCGCCTTCCTCGGCCGTCCGCTGCAGGGTTTGTCGCACGGACAATTGCGGCCCTTGCGCCGCGAAATGCAGATGGTGTTCCAGGATCCCTACGGCTCGCTCAGCCCACGGCTGTCGGTCGGCCAGATCGTCGGCGAGGGGCTCGAGGTTCACCGCCTGGGCGGCAGCCGGGAAGAGCGCCGCGCCCTGATCGCGCAAGCGCTGGAGGAGGTCGGCCTCGATCCCGCCACCCAGGACCGCTATCCCCATGAATTCTCCGGGGGCCAACGGCAACGCATCTCGATCGCCCGCGCCCTGGTGCTGAAGCCCCGCTTCATCGTCCTCGACGAGCCCACCTCGGCACTGGACGTCTCGGTGCAGGCGCAGATCGTCGACCTGCTGCGCGACCTGCAGACTCGCCATCGCCTGGCCTATCTGTTCATCAGCCACGATCTGCGGGTGGTCCGCGCCCTGGCCGACCAGTTGGTGGTGATGAAGGACGGAAAGGTGATGGAAGCCGGCCCGGCCGAGCGCATCTTCTCGAACCCACAATCGGCCTATACCCGGGCCCTGATGGCCGCTGCCTTCGATCTCGAAGTCACCGCCGCACAGTAGAATCATCACTGGACCAAATAGAGTCCCTCCCAGCCGCCGCCCCCTTGCCGCACCGAGCCTATGTTCCGGCGCTTCCCCGCGAGGGTTGCGGTAAATGGTTTTCCGTCGCGCTGTAGTGACTATTGCCCTTTTCTATAAACAGGTATTTCGGTACCGTTTTTTTCTTATTAACTTGTAGCACTGTAACGCACCACAGTCTCTCAATCTTATCAAGATACATTCCACGGTTTATGCATACAATTGCACACATTATTTCAGGTTGACCAGTATTGTTGGCCTATGCAATTTAATAAGTTCTTATAACGACCACAGGCCAGCGGTGGCGCAAGCGATGCCAAAGGACTATCGCCTAAAAAGAGAACTTTGGGAGTTGCCGTCCATGAAATTTAGTTTGCGAACAATGCCCATCGGCGCCCGCCTGGCGCTGATCGCCGTCGTGGCCTTCGCCAGCCTGGCGTTCGGCATCGCCAACCATCTCCGGCAGGTGCGGGAAACCACCTTTGCGGCACGCCTCGACAAGGTGCGGAGCGTCGTCGAAGGCGCCCACGCCATCATCGCCTACTACGCCGGCCTGGCCGAAAAAGGAGTAATGACGAAGGAAGCAGCCCAGGAGGCGGCGGCAACCACTCTGGCTGCCGTACGCTATTCCGGCAACGAGTACCTGTTCATCATCGACACGAGCAACCACTCGGTGATGAACGGCGCCCACCCTGAGATGAAGGGCGCCGACCAGACCAACCTGCCGGACGGCAACGGCAAGTTTTTCGTCCGCGAAATGGTGAAGGTGGCAACGGACAAAGGCGAAGGCACCGTCGAATACGCCTTCCCCAAGCCCGGCTCCCGCGCGCCGGAACCGAAGCTCTCCTACGTCAAGGCCTTTGCCCCATGGAACTGGGTGGTCGGCACCGGCATCTATATCGACGACGTCCAGGCGGTTGTACGTGACGAGATCATCAGGCAGAGCGAACTCGGCCTGTTGGTGCTGCTGCTGATGGGAGGGACCAGCCTGGTCATCGGCCGGGCCATCTCGCGGCCGATCCGCACCCTGACCGACGAAATGCGCCGTCTTGCCGCGGGCGACCTGTCGGTATCCGTCGCCCATGACCAGGGCGCCGAGATCGGCGAGATGCAGCAGGCAGTGCAGGTGTTCAAGCAAAACGCCATCGAGGTGCGGCGCCTCACCGAGGAACAGAAGGCGACGGCAGCGCGCGCGGAGACCGAGCGGCGACAGATGATGCTGGGCCTGGCGGACGAATTCGAACGGACCGTGACCGAGGTGGTGGCCGGCGTCGCCTCGGCGGTGCGCCAGATGCACGGCACCGCCGAACGCATGGCCGCCGTCGCCGCCACCGCGTCCCGCCAATCCCAGCTGATGGCATCGGCCTCGGAGGAGGCCTCGACCAATGTGGAAACGGTGGCGGCGGCGACCGAAGAACTGCATTCGTCCATCGGCGAGATCGGCCGTCAAATCAACCAGTCGGCAACCACTTCGAGGAACGCCGTCGAGGCGGCGCGGCGCACCGATGTCATGGTTCGCGGCCTGGCCGAAGCGGCCCAAAAGATCGGCGAGGTGGTTGGCCTGATCAACGATATCGCCAGCCAGACCAACCTGCTGGCCTTGAATGCCACGATCGAGGCCGCGCGCGCCGGGGAGGCCGGCAAGGGCTTCGCCGTGGTGGCGGGCGAGGTGAAGAACCTGGCGAGCCAGACAGGGCGCGCCACCGGCGAGATTGCCCAGCAGGTGACCGCCGTCCAGTCCGCCACCAACGAGGCGGTAGCGGCCATCCACGGCATCGCCGAGACCATCACCGAAATCAGCGAGATCGTCTCCACCATCGCTTCGGCGGTGGAGCAGCAGGGCGCCGCCACTCAGGAGATCAGCCGCAATACCCAGCAGGCGGCGGAAGGCACGTCGACGGTCAGCCAGACCGTCACCGATGTCGCGGCCGCCGCCTCAGAAGCCGGCGAGGCCGCGCAGATGGTGCTGGACGAAGCGGCCGAAGTGAACAGCCAGACCGAGGCCCTCAACCACGCCGTCCGCCGATTCCTCGACGGCATTCGCGCCGCCTGAACCGCCAAGCTTCACCCTCTCCCCGCGTGGGCATTCAGACCGGGGAGAGGGGCAGCGTGCGAGAGCGTCGCGCGCCACCCCAACTACGGGGGCCGTTACTGCCATTCCATTACCGAAACGACTTCACCATGTGACGGCCGGCACCTTCATCAGGGCCGCCGGACCGAGATAGACGGTGCGGCTCTGCACCGTCACCGGCAGGGTCCATTCCTTCCCGCCGTCCGCAGCCGGCTTCGACAGCAGCGCCAGCACCATCTTGGCGAGGCCGGCGTCCTTTGGCGGGACGCTCCCCGCCTTGGTCAAGGCGTCGATTGCGTCGAACAGCCCGCGTATGGTGCAGGTGCTGGCCAGCATCGGCTGCATGTCGGCATCCAGAGCCAGGGTTCCCGTGGCGACCAGGCCGACCGGCGGCCAGCGCAGCGACAGGGCATCGATTTCCAGCGTGCCACCGTCATCGCGCCAGGCGGTCAAGGCCGGCCGCAGCGGTAAAGACGGCAGGCTGCCCATCAGCCGGAGCTGCATTTGCGCCGAGGACAGGTGGTGCCCCAGCACCAGTCGCCGGTCATCGGGCAGATCCAGGTCATCCACGCTGACCACCAAAGCAACGGTCGGCGTTGAGCGAGGGGCCGGATCGAAGACCAGGCGGCGCAGCGAACCGGCAAGATGGCCCAGATGGGTGGGGCCGGCGGCGACGCCGGACAAGTCCAGCGACAGCGCAGCGATGCGGCGGCCATCCAGCCGCAGGTCCGCTGCCGCCGCTGCCGCCACCAGATCGGCCGGAGCGCCGCCCGCCAGGGCGATCCGATGGCGTCCGGGCGCCGAAAGATGCGGCCTGGTGGGGGCGAACGGCGAGACGACGACGGTCATGGGAGGGCCCTGCCAGGAATCCCCCGAGGCATCGGCCAGCGAAGGCTCCGGCAAGACCAGGTGCAATGTGCCGGGATAGCCGCTGACCGCGACGCGACCGGTACCAACCCTCCATCCCGCCGCATTCATCTCGCCGGCCCAGGCGGCCAGTCCGTCCCGCCAAGCCGCGGCGAGCTGGTACCACCAAGCGGAATATCCGCCGGCCAGAATAATTATGATACTCGCCGGCAGAACGAGAAGGAGTAGTCTGGCCCGGTTCATGGCTGCTCTGGCAGGATGTGAAACTGTTACCGTTATAACCTGCCCCTGCGCACCGAGCGAGCGATGGACCGAGGATCGGACGGGAACTTCTGGGTGTTCGCCTACGGGTCTCTGATCTGGCGCCCCGATTTTCCCTATGTCGAAGGCGTGCCTGGCCGATTGTATGGCTGGCATCGTTGCATGTGCATCCGCTCGATCCACTATCGGGGCCGGCCGGAACAGCCCGGTCTGGTGCTCGGCCTGGACCGCGGCGGCTCCTGCCGGGGGCTGGCCTTCCGGATTGCCGCGGACCAGGCCCAAACGGTCCGCCGGACGCTCGACGAGCGCGAACTGATCACGGGCGTCTACGACGCGCGGTATGTGCCGCTCACCCTGGACGACGGACGCCGCGTCACCAGCTATGTCTTCATCGCCCGTCGCGACCATCACCAGTATGCCGGCGCGCTGAGCTCCGAGGAAGCCGCCGCCATGATCCGGCAAGGGCGCGGCAGGTGCGGCTCAAGCCGCGACTATCTGGCCAACACCGTTCGCCACCTCGATATCCTGGGCCTGGGCGATGCGTCCCTGGCGCGCCTGCTGCTGCTGGTGGACGAAGTGACCGGTTAGACAGCAGTCAGACGGTGCGGAACCGTGCGGTGGCGCCGCGTTCGATGGCCGCCGCGATCAGCCGGTCGACCTCCAGGCGATGGCGGATCATTTCCAGCACCCGCAGCTTTTCCTGATTCATCTCGCCGTCGGCGACGGCCACGTCGCAGGCCAGCGCATAGGCGGTCTCGCGCAGGCGGGTGGGTAATGCCGACTTGATCAGGTCGAACGCCCGTTCCAACCCATCGTCCAGATCCAGCATTTCGGCACAGGCTGCTGCCGTCTTGGGCAGCAACTGAGGATCATAGTCGCGGAAAACCGGGAGAAATCCGACGATCTCACCGATGGCGCGCAGTTCGGCGTCGGACATCTCCTGATCCGCCGCCGACACCAGGACCATGGCGTAAACCAGAGCGGCATGATGGCTGATCATCTTGGCGAAGCCCTTTGCGGAAGCGAGGCAGACTTTATGCTTGCCGGCATTTACCTAGTCAAGCATACAGGAGTAAAGGGGGCGGTCCACTGTGGAAAGTCCTTCATTCGGCTTAGGGTGGATGGCTCGGCATGGCGGTGGGTACGGTTCTTCTGGTGGATGACAGCCGCGTTTCACGGATGATGTGCCGTTCGGTGATCCTGCGCCACCACCCCGACTGGCAGGTCCTCGAAGCGTCGTCCGGCGAGGAAGCGATCGCCCTTTGCCAAGGCGTTTCCATCGATTTCATGCTGATCGACGTCAACATGCCGGGCATGGACGGGGTGACCACCGCGACAAGGCTCAAGGCCTCGCACCCCGGCGCCCGCATCACCCTGCTGACCGCCAACATCCAGGATACCATCCGGGAAAAGGCCCGCGCCACCGGCGTCGAGTTCATCGGCAAGCCGATCACAGACGAAAAGATCGAGGGTTTTCTCAGCCAAGGGGTGCCTGGGTGCTAGGCTTCAGTGAACTGCAGCGCGATGCCATCACTGAAGTGTTGAACATTGCCATCGGTCGCGCCGCAGCAGCCCTCAACCAGATGGTGGACGACGAGGAGGTCCGCCTTTCCGTCCCCTGCCTGGATTTCATCAGCCGCTCCGAGGCCGCCCGGCGCCTGCACGCGGAAACCGGCGGGGCGCCGACCGTTGCGGTCAAGCAATGTTTCGCCGGCCCGGTCGCCGGCGACATCCTGCTGATCTTCCCGGAAAGCCGCAGCCTCGAATTGGTCCGTCTCATGCTGCGCAATACGGCGCCGCTCGAAGCCATGACGGAACTGGAACGGGAAGCCTTGGTAGAGGTCGGCAATGTACTGCTCAACGCCTGCCTGGGCAGTATCGCCAATCTGTTCCGCCGCCCCATCGACAGCTCGTTGCCGGTGTATTTGGAGGCCGGCGGTGATGCTATCCTGAATCTCGACGGCGAGGCAGACAAGGAGGGCCGGTCCCTCGACACGGTCATGTTCGTCCATGTGGAGTTTGCCCTGGCGCAGCGAGACGTTCGAGGATACCTGGCCTGTGTCATGGACATCGCCTCGGCGCAGGCGTTCGGGCAGCATGTCGAGGACTATGTGCTCCAGGCGATCGGTGGCTGAGACCAGGACGAACGGGAACGGCGCAATTGGCCCCAGCTGAGGAACCAAGACAGCCCCGGACGCCCGCCGAAACACTTCTTTCGGCTGTCTTCGACGCCAGCGAGATCGGCTTGGTGCTGATCGACGAAAACCATCAGGTCCTGCTGTGGAACAACTGGATGACCCGGGCCGCCGATATTCCGGCCGAAACCGCGGTCGGCTGTCGGCTGGACGACCTGTTCGGCGCCGCCATGCCGACCCGGCTGGCCCAGGCGGTGGACGACGCCATCCGGTTGGGTATGTCGTCGGTTCTATCCTCCTCGCTCAACAAGCGCCTGCTGCCGTTGTTCAAGCGCGTCCCCGGCACCGACCGGCGCGATGCGATCAAGCAGGTCTTCATCGTCAAACCGATCGTCTCGGACGCCGGTCGGCATTGCCTGATGCAGATCTCCGACACGACCAACGCCGAACTGCGCGAGCGGGCCCTGCGCCAGCAGGCCAACGAGCTTCTGCTCCAGAAGGAATTGCTGACCACCCTGATCAACGCCATGCAGGACGTGGTCTGTTTCAAGGACGGCGAATGCCGTTGGCTGGTGGCCAATCAGTTCTTCCTCGACCTCTTCGGCCTTTCCGAAGTCGACTATGCGGGCCACACGGCGGAAGAACTGGCCGAGTATTCGCAGGTCGACGTCAGCGCCGCGACGTTCAGCCAGGAAACCGACGAGCAGGCGTGGCAGGAAGGCCGGCCCATCGCCTATGAACATGTGATTCCCCTGTCCGACGGCAACGTCAAGGTCTTCGACGTCTGCAAGACCCCATTGTTCAACCCCGACGGCAGCCGCAAGGGGCTGGTGGTGGTCGGCCGCGACATCACCGAGCGGAAGACGGCGGCGGCGCGCATCCAACACCTTGCGCATCACGACAGCCTGACCGACCTTCCCAACCGCATCCTGTTCCAGGAACGCCTGCGTGCCGCGCTGGCCCAGGCTCGGCGTGGCAACGGAATGCTGGCGCTGATCCTCCTGGACCTCGACAAGTTCAAGGAGACCAACGACACGCTGGGCCATCATGTGGGGGACCTGCTGCTGCGAGCGGTGGCAAGAAGGCTCCAGCACTGCGTGCGCGAAACCGACACCGTCGCCCGCCTGGGCGGCGACGAATTCGCCGTTCTGCTGACCAACCTGACATCGGCCGACGGCGCGAGCACCGTTGCCGAAGGTATTCTGCGCAGCATTTCAGAACCCTTCAGCCTCGATGAAAACGAGGTGATGGCAAGCGCCAGCCTCGGCATCACCATCTTTCCCGACGACGGCGAAGCGTTCGAAACCTTGCTGAAGAACGCCGACCTTGCGCTCTACCGGTCGAAGAGCGACGGGCGCGCCCGCTACCATTTCTACGTCGCGGCCATGGACGAGGAAGTGCAGCAGCGCAAGTCCATCGAACAGGACCTGCGCCATGCCTTGGGCACCGACCAGTTGAGCCTCTATTACCAGCCGTTGATCGACCTGCGTAGCGGCGAGATCACCGGCGCCGAGGCGCTGATCCGCTGGCACCATCCGCTAAAAGGCTCTATCCCGCCCGCCGCCTTCATTCCCATCGCCGAACGCAGCGAGTTGATCTTCCGCCTGGGCCGCTGGGTACTGCACCGTGCCTGCATGCAGATCCAGGCGTGGAAGGCGGCTGGCCTGCCGCCCTTGCGGGTCTCCATCAATCTGTCCCCGGCCCAGTTCCGCCATCCCGACCTCTTGGACACCATCAAGAGTGTCATCGCCCAGACCGGCGCCGATCCCCGCCTGCTGCAGGTCGAGATCACCGAGACTATCGCCATGTCCAATTTCGGTTATTCCGTCGACGTCCTGCGGGCGCTGCACGACCTGGGTCTGGCCATCGCCATCGACGACTTCGGGACAGGCTATTCCTCGCTCAACTACCTCAAGCATTTCCCCGTCGATACGCTGAAGATAGATCGCAGCTTCGTCGCCGACCTCGGCCGCTATCCGGAGAATTCTGCCATCGTCAAGGCGATCATCAACCTTGGCCACGGCATCGGCGCCAAGGTGAACGTGGAAGGCGTCGAAACCTCGGAACAGCTCCGCTTCATGAACGAGCACCAGTGCGACGAGTGCCAGGGGTTCTATTTCAGCCGCCCGCTTCCTGCCGACGAGTACGCCCGGCTGATCGGCCAGGCGGCCCCCTGGACTCTGACGTCGACCGACTGACCGACGCTACGTCTTCGCATCCTCGCCGATCGGGTATTCGACCGCATCGCCGCCGAACGGCGCCACCACCCCGTGCGGTGCCGGCTTGCCTGTTTCGCTATGTTCGATCTTGAGCCGCACAGGCGGCGCGGCGCCCTTCTTGTCCTCGCCGAAGAAAATGGTCCGGGTGGGAAAGGCCAGCTCGATGCCCAATTCGTCGAACCGCCGCTTGAGTCGCCGGTTGAACTCCCGCCCGGCGGACCATTGTCTGTCCGGCGGCGTTTTCAGCCGGCCGCGGATGATCACCGAGGAATCGTCGAAGCGGTCCAGGCCGAACACCTCGATGGCGTGGATGATGCCGGTCCCGATCGCCGGGTCGCGCTGCATCTCTTCGCCCAACTGCTTGATCACCCCCATGACTTCATCCACGTCCTCGCGATAGGAAACCCCGATGTCGAATACGTGGTAGGCGAAATCCCGGCTCATATTGGTCACGGTGTTGACGTTGCTGAATGGCAGGGTATGGACCTGGCCGTTGAGATCCCGAAGCCGCATGGTCCGGATGGTCATGCCCTCGACGGTGCCGGAGTAGTCGCCGATCTTGACCGCATCCCCGATGGCGATGGTGTCTTCGAACAGGATGAAGGCCCCAGTGATGACGTCCTGGACAAGCTTCTGTGAGCCGAAGCCGATAGCCACGCCGACCACTCCGGCACCGGCCAGCAGTGGCGCGATGTTGACGCCCAGCTCGCTCAGGACGATCAGGGTGACGAACACCACCAGGACGACCATGAGTGCATTGCGAAGCAGCGGCAGAAGAGTGCGGGCCCGCGCACTGCGTTCGACGGCGTTTCCATCGGCGTCGGTCTGCGACAGATAGCGCTCGATCGACGAGCTGACCAGTTCCCACAGGATCAGTGCACCAACCAGCACGGCGGTGATGGAAACGCTGCTGGAGATCAACTGCCGGCCCAGCTCCGAACTCATCCAGGCGACGGTGTTCGCACCCCAGGCCTGGGCCAGCCCCAGAAGAGTGAGTAGGGTGACCAGGCCGCGCACCACATTGTGCATGATGACCAGATAGCGGTTGGCTCGCGCCTCGAGCGCCGGAAACTGCCCGCGCAGTTCCTCGCTGATGGAGAAAGCCCGTGTCACCAGCTTGGCCAGGAAACCGGACAGCAGTTGGGCGAGGACCAGGATGACCACGGTAAGCAACGAAGCTTGAATGATGAACTCGAAGCCACCCTTGACCTGCAGCGCCCAGATGATGAAGGACGCGACGATGTAGAGGACCGCCAGGATGTGCCAGGCGTCGGCCAGGCGATTGCGCAGGCCCTTCACCTTGCGCGGCAGGCCGTCGTCCTCTCCCCGGCTGCGGACCCATGTGCCGACCGCCTGGCGGTTCTGCAGCACCAGGATGATCAGCATGGTCGTCACCACCAGGCCCAGCACCTTGATGGAGAAGTGATAGCCCGACCTGGGCAGGCCGAGAAGCTTCAGTGCCTGAATGGCGAAATAGCCGCCGACGCCGGCATAGGTCAGCCGGCGCGCCCAGATGAACAGGTAGGTCGAGGTTTCGTCGTCGAGGGGCAGCACCCGGATGGCACGAGCCTTGGGCATGAACAGCGCCAGGGCCAGGACCAGTGCGCCGCGGACGAAAGCGTAGCCCGTCGCCAGCAGCACCGCCGCCAAGGATGCGTTGCCGGTGAGCTTGAGGATGGGCAGCGTCATCAGGCCCGATGCGGTGGCCGAGAACAGGCCGACGGGCGCCAGATCAATGAGCCAGCGACCCACGGCGAACGGTATGCGCAGCCACCGGTTCTCCGACCCGTGCGCTTCAAGCAGTTGGCGCGGTGATCTCAAGGCCCGACGCAGCAGGCGCTCGGCGACGACGCCGCCGCCGAGGATCGCCGCCAGCTTGGCCAGCATCTGGATCCACTGCGAGCGCAAGTTGTCGTCGCTGACCTGCGCGTTGGCCCAGGCCACCACACGGCTCAGGTCGGGAACGGCAAAGTCGGTGGCCAGCAGTTCGTCGCTGAGTTCCTGCATTTTCTCGGAAATCAGCGGCAAAAGGCCCTGCTCATCATTGTCATCGTCCGCCTTATTGGCGGCGACCAGCAGCCGCAGTTGGCCCACCAGCTGCTCGCGCAAGGTGGGATCTTGGATGGTGTTGATCAGCCGCTGGACCTCGGCTTTGCTGGGCGCCGGCTTGTCGGCCGGAGCCGCCGGTTCGGCGGCACCGGAACTACCGCCGAAGGCAAGGGACAAGGTGCAACTCAACAGGAGGATGGCCAACAGACGGCGAAACATGGCAAACCGATTGGGTAGTGAACGGGCGCGCCCGGGGACTCCTCCCAGATAAAGCGCAGATCCGGGCCAACGCAAGGAACAAAGGAAAATGTCGGTTACCATCTATCACAACCCCAGATGTGGCAAGTCGCGTGAAACCGTGAAGCTGATCGAGGCGAAAGGCATCACCCCCACTATCGTCGAATATCTGAAAACGCCGCCCAGCACCGAGGAGTTGAAGCGGATCCTCGCCTTGCTGGGGCTGCCGGCGAAGGACCTGTTGCGCAAAAAGGAGGCGGCCGAGGCTGGCATCGACCCCAGCCTGCCGGAAGATCGCCTGATCGCCGCCATGGTGACCAATCCCATCGTCATCGAGCGGCCCATCGTCCTGGCGAAAGGCCAGGCTCGGCTTGGCCGCCCTCCGGAGAAGGTGCTGGAGATCCTTTAGGCCCGCGCATGGCCATGCGATGGGTGACGAAGGCGGCCAATCCCAGATGCACGACAGCGATGAACAGGAACAGACCGCCATCGGCCGCCGACATGACCAAGGACGCAAGCGGGGGACCGATCACCGCTCCAATGCCGAAGCTCGCCAACAGGCCGCCGCTGGTTTGAACGAATTCTCCCGACGCCGCGTGGTCATTGGCGTGAGCCACGCAAAGGGCGTAAAGAGGAAAGGATGCGGCGCCGAAGGCCGCGGCCAGAGCCAGTTCGGCCGGCCAGGACCGGTGGCGCAGCAAGCCCAGCGCCACGGCAGCAAGGAAGGCTCCGCCGCATGCCGCCAGGATCGCCCAGCGGCGATCGAGCCGGTCGGACAGCCGGCCGACCGGCCATTGCGCCGACGCCCCGCCGGCCACGGCGACGCTCATGAATACCGCCACGCGGTCCGGTGCCCCACCATGCGACTGCAAGACTGCCGGCGCCAGCGACCAGAATGCCCCATTGGCCAAGCCAACCGACAAACAGCCGATCACCGCCGCCGGCGATGTCCGATACAATCGGCGCAGGTCCAGCCGGACTTCGGTCAGCGGCCGCGGCGCCGGAGCCGTGCTGACGGCCAGCGGCACCATCGACAGGCCGATGCACAACGCCACCAGCAGGAAACCGGTGGCCGCGGCGGGATCGGATAGCCGCAGCATGGTTTGGCCGCCCATGGTGGCGCAGGCGGTAAGGACCAGATAGGTGGCCAGCATACGCCCGCGATTGGCGTTGGCGCTGGCCTCGTTGATCCAGCTTTCGACCACCATGGACAGGCCGGCAATGCAAAGGCCCGCGACGATGCGCAAGACGATCCAGGCCGGCCATTGCAGCAGCGCAGCGTGCCAGGGAAAGGTCTGCGCAGCCACCACCGCCAGGACGGAAAAGGCGCGGCTGTGCCCGACCCGGCGAACGAGGATCGGCGCCGCCAGGCAGCCCAGGACGAACCCCAGGTAGTAGGCGGCGCCGAGCAGCCCCATCATCGGGTCGGTATAGCCCTCGATACGGGCGCGCACCGGCAGCAGCACCGATTGCAGACCGGTGCCAAGAACCAGCAGGGTATTGCCGACCAGCAGGGCGAACAGGGGAAACCGCACGGGGATCAAACCTCTTTGACCTTCGAGGTATCCCCAATTGGACAGGCCAAGTCACCGGCAAAGCGCACTTGACCACCGTCTGCGCGCGGCAGCTTGCCGAAAGTTGTCTATTCCAGGTCGACCGGATCGACATGCATCGGCGCCGCGGCATGCGCCTGCTGGCGGGCGGCCCCCAGGTCGGGCAGGAAACCGGTCAAGACGCCGTACCCGCCCTATTCCCCCTCGGGGCCGGTCAGTTCGAGCAACACCTGCGAGGCGGAATTCGGCAGTTCGACCACGTTGCGCAGCTTGCGGTCGATGGCGCGCTTGCGCACCGAGATGTCCTGGATGGTGTTGGAGGCTTCGACCAGCTTCTTCTGCACCTTATCCAGCGCGTCGCCGTATTTGCCGAACTCGGTCTTCACCGCGCCCAGGATCTCCCACACCTCGCTGGAGCGCTTCTGGATGGCCAGGGTCCGGAAGCCCATCTGAAGGCTGTTCAGCAAAGCCCCCAGGGTGGTCGGCCCGCACAGGTTCACCCGGTGATCGCGCTGCAGTTGGTCGGTCAACCCCGGACGGCGCAGCACCTCGGCGTAAAGGCCTTCGGTGGGCAGGAACAGGATGGCGAAATCGGTGGTGCGCGGCGGATGGATGTATTTCGCGCAGACATCCTTGGCGAAGGTTTTGATCCTGGTCTCCAACGCCCGCGACGCCGCCTCCACCGCCTCGGCGTCGGCGCGCTCGGCCGCTTCCAGCAGTCGTTCGTAGTCTTCACGGGGAAATTTGGCGTCGATGGGCAGCCAGACCTCACCCTCGCCTTCTCCTTTGCCGGGCAGGCGGATGACGTATTCCACCCGGTCGGCCGAGCCTTCGCGGCACACCGCGTTGGCCAGGTACTGGTCCGGGGTCAGCACCTGCTCCAGCAGATTGCCCAGTTGCACCTCGCCCCAGATGCCGCGGGTCTTCACATTGCTCAGCACTTTCTTGAGATCGCCGACGCCGTTGGCCAGCGTCTGCATCTCGCCCAGGCCCTTGTGCACCAGTTCGAGCCGCTCGGACACCAGCTTGAACGATTCACCAAGGCGCTTTTCCAGCGTGCCCTGCAGCTTCTCATCGACAGTATGACGCATCTGCTCGAGCTTCGCCGCGTTATCCTCCTGCAGCTTGGCCAGCCGCTGCTCGACGGTCTGGCGCAAGGCCTCCTGGCGCTGCTCGTTGGCCTTGGTCAGTTCGGCGATCTGCCGAGCGAAAGCTTCCAAGCGCTGTTCCAGCGACTGGGTGAGCCGCCCTATTTGCCCGGAGAAACCGTCGAGGGTGCCCTTCTGCAGATCCGACAATCCTTTCAGGCCAGCCGCCACCTCTTCGCGCAAAGCCTTGGCCGCCGCCGCGGCTTCTTCGCGGTTGGCGGCCAGGTCCTGGCGCATGCGCCGGTCCAACCGGTCCAGCGAGTCGAGGAGATGGGCCTGGCCGTCGCGATTGCCTTGGCGCAGAAACAGCAGGGCGACGCCGAGGACGGTGAGGACGGTCAGGGCCAGGTTGGCGTAGAGAATCATGGGCATGAGCCGGCCTCCTTCATGCCGCAACGGGACGGAAGGGTGCGGAGCTGCGGTCGGCCAGGACCATCATGTTCTCCCTTTGATCTCAGGCAGAGATTTACCCTCGCCCGTGGGCAGGCGTCAACCTCGACATCGGCAGGCGGGGAGCGATACCCTTTGTCCCGCCATGAATTATCGCCACGCCTTCCATGCCGGAAATTTTGCCGATGTGGTCAAGCACGCCCTGCTGACCCTGGTGCTGGCCCACCTGAAAAAGAAGGACGCGCCGTTCTGCGTCCTCGACATCCATGCCGGGATCGGGCGCTACGACCTGGCCGGGCCCGAGGCCACCAAGACCGGCGAATACCACGAGGGAATCGGGCGGCTGCTGGAAGCCGGTCCGCCTCCGCCGCTGCTCGCCGACTACCTCGCCGCCATCGCCGCGATCAACCCCGGCTGGCCGGACTTACGCTTCTATCCCGGTTCGCCGCGCATCGCCCGCTTCCTGCTGCGGCCGCAGGACCGGCTGGCGTTGGTGGAACTGCACCCCGAGGACGCCCGGACGCTGAAACGGGAATTCGCTGGCGACCGCCAGGTCGGCGTGCATCTTCAGGATGCCTACACGGCGCTGAAAGCGCTGCTGCCACCCAAGGAACGGCGCGGCCTGGTGCTCATCGATCCGCCCTTCGAGGCCAAGGATGAGTTCCACCGCATCGTCAAGGGGGCGGAGGAGGCTTGCCGTCGCTGGCCCACCGGAATCTACGGGATCTGGTATCCGATCAAGGCGCAAGATCCAGTGGAGCGCTTTCTCAGCGAGGTGGCAAACCTTGGCCATCCCTGCCTCGTCGCCCATCTGTTCCGCTTTCCCGCCGAAACTGCCGAACGGCTGAACGGCAGCGGCCTCGCCATCCTCAACCCGCCATGGAAGCTGGATGAGGCGCTGGCCGAACTGCTGCCCGGCCTGGCGGAAAGACTGGGGGCGACCGGAGGAACCGAGGTGAGGTGGCTGGTGAGGGGGTGAGCGCGCGCCCGGCGAGGGCAAAACCCAAGATCACAGGTGGCGGCATCGGCGTCTGTCTGCTTTCCGGAAAAGAAACTGGATCGTGATGCGATTACACGGCTCTCTAGTGGTGAAAATCCGACGGATGGTACCGCCACCAGCCGTCGAATTTTCACCACAATTCAATTGGTTGGTGGGCCGCCTGATCCAGGCGCTTGGGGACCAAGCGTCTGGGGCGAACCACTAGGCTCCCGTCGCCACCGTCTCCAACAGGGCCAGCAGGCCGCCCAGCAGTTTTTCCGGGGTCGGCGGGCAGCCAGGGATGGTGAGGTCCACCGGCACGACGTTGTGGACGCCGTCCTTCACCGCGTAGCTGCCGGCGAAGCAGCCGCCGTCGACGGCGCAGTCGCCCATCGCCACCACCCATTTCGGGTTGGGCGCGGCGTTGTAAGTGCGTTGCAATGCCACCGCCATGTTGATGGTGACCGGGCCGGTGACCAGCAGCACATCGGCATGGCGCGGGCTGGCGACGAAGCGGATGCCGAAGCGCTCGAGATCGTAGACGGGGCCGTTGACCGCATTGACTTCCAATTCGCAGCCATTGCACGAGCCGGCGTCGACCTCGCGGATGCACAGGCTGCGCCCCAGCCTGGCCTGGGCCCGCTCGCCCAGACGCAGACCCAGCTGCTCGATGCCCAGCGGGTCGGGCCCCGGTCCGTCGATGGTCCGCGGGCCGCGCAATAATTCGGTAGCGATCAGGCGCATCAGGGACATGTCAGAGATCGACTCCTGAATACGAGCAGTTGAACGATTTATTGCACAAGGGGAAGTCGGCGATGATGTTGCCCTCGATGGCGGCTTCCAGCAACGGCCACTGGAACCACGAAGGGTCGCGCGGATGGCAGCGGACCACCCGCCCCACCTCGGAGACTCGTACCCACATCAGGATTTCGCCGCGGAACCCTTCGACCAGGGCCATCCCTTCGCCCGGACGGGTGGGGATCGGCCTGCTCAGCGGCCCGCCCGGCATGTTCTGGAGGATCTGCTCGATCAGCCTCAGGCTCTGGCGCACCTCCTCGACCCGCACCCAGACCCGGGCGTTGACGTCGCCGGAAGCCAGCACCGGCACCTCGAAATCCAGTTCGTCATAGGGTGGATAGCCGGGATCCTTGCGGGCGTCGCCGGCCTGCGACGAGGCGCGGCCGACGAAACCTCCGGCTCCGAACCGGTGCGCCAGCGAACCGTGTACTATTCCGGTACCGACGGTACGGTCCTGCAGGCTGGGCAGGTCGTCATAGGCGTCGACCAGGCTGTCGAACGGCTTGCGCAACTCGCCGACCAGGTTGCGGAGGATGCTTGCCCCCTCGCGAGTGAGATCGGCGACGGTGCCACCCGGCACCACCTTGTCCATCATCAGGCGGTGGCCGAAGCAGGCCTCGTTGGCCTTCAGCACGCGCTCGCGCAAGGTCATGCAGCGCGCCAGCATGAAACCGAACGCCGCATCGTTGCAGATGCCGCCGATATCGGCCAGGTGGTTGGCCAGGCGTTCCAATTCGGCCATCAGGGCGCGTAGCCAATGGGCACGGGGCGGCGCCTCGGTGGCGGTAGCGGCTTCGACCGCCCGGGCGAAGGCGACGGAATAGGCCACCGTGCTGTCCCCTGACAACCGTGCGGCCAAGCGGGCCGCTTCGCCGATGGTCTTGCCAGCCATCAGCGCTTCGACGCCCTTATGGGTGTAGCCCATGCGCTGCTCCAGCCGCACGACGGTCTCGCCCGCGCAGGTAAAGCGGAAATGTCCGGGTTCGATGACGCCCGCATGCACCGGCCCGACCGGGACTTGATGCAGGCTGTCACCCTCAACCGGCAGGAAGCGGTAGTCGACGGGATGCTGGGCCGCCGGGCCGCGGCTCAGGGCCAGCGGCATGGTGACCGGCCAGCGGCCGTGATCGAGCCAGGGTCGTCCGTCCGCCAAATCGACCGGAATCAGCCCGTAAAGGTCGCGGATGGCGCGCTCCAGACGGATGGCCGCCGGCCGGACCTCCGACAATGAAGGAAAACGGCGCTCGGGGCAGTGCAGAGAGGCCACAGCCACGGCACCAGCCTCTTCGTCGCGCAGCGCCAGATGCACCTCGCTGGCATCGCCCCATAGGCCGAGCAAGGCCCATTCAGCCACGGCCAACTGGTGGATCATGGCGACCCAGCCACGCTCATCCAGCAGATAGCGCGGCCATGGCCGGTGGTTCGGCACCTCGCGGCTGCCGGTCAGGTATTCCATCAAAGTGAGATTGCCGAGCATCGTCCGCTATCCGAGCAACTTCGCCACCGCCTGGAACCACGCCACCAGCGGTCCCGGCAGATAGATGCCGGCGATCAGGGCGAGGGCCAGATGGGAAATCAGGGGCAACATGCCGGCAGTCCGCGCGAGCCGGCTCAAGCGCACCGACTCGCCATAGCCGGACAGCACGCTGGGCTCACCGAAAGCCATGCCCTGCAAACGCAGCACCAGCGCCCCGAAGGTGATGGCCAGTCCCAGGATCACCGGGATGCCGAGCAGCGGGTTGCTGGCAAAGGTCGAGCTGATCACCAGGAACTCGCTCATGAAGATGCCGAGCGGCGGCAGGCCGGCGATGGCCAGAACGGCGACGACGAAGGCCCAGCCGAGGAACGGCTGGCTGACCGTCAGGCCCCGGATATCGGCGATGCGCTTGGTTCCTGCGCTTTGCGAAATCAGGCCGACGGCGAAGAAGATGGCCGATTTCACCAGGCTGTGCATGGTCATGTGCAGCAGGCCGGCAAAGTTGGCCAGCCCGCCGCCCATGCCGAAGGCGAAGGTAATGATGCCCATATGTTCGACCGAGCTATAGGCGAACAGGCGCTTGATGTCCCCGCGGCGGTACAGCATGAAAGCGGCGACGAAGATCGAAGTACAGCCCATGCCGATCATCAGCGGCCCCGGCTGCAGGGCATGGCCGTTGGCCGCCACCAGCATCTTGAAGCGCAAGAGGGCGTAAAGGGCGACATTGAGCAGCAGGCCGGAGAGGACGGCCGAAATGGGCGTCGGACCTTCCGCATGGGCGTCGGGCAGCCAGGCATGCAGGGGCGCCAGGCCGACCTTGGTGCCGTAGCCCACCAGCAGAAAGACGAAAGCCAGACTGATCAGCTCGGGCTGGAACGCGTCGGCACGCTGGATCATCTGGGTCCAGGCCATGGCCGGCATGCCGTCGCCCATCACCGGCTGGGCGGCCAGATACACCAGCACCGTGCCGAACAGGGCCAGGCCGATGCCGACACTGCACAGGATGAAGTATTTCCACGCCGCCTCGATGGCTTCGCGCGTGCGGAACAGGCTGACCATCAGCACCGTGGTCAGGGTGGCCGCCTCGACCGCCACCCACAGCACACCGATGTTGTTGGCCGTCAACGCCAGCAGCATGGTGAACAGGAACGCCTGATACATCGCGTGATAGAACCGCAGATGCTTGGGCGACAGGCGTCGAGCCTTGCTCTCGCGGCCGATATAGGCCGAGGAGAACAGGGCGGTCGTGAAGCCGACGAAGGCCGTCAGCACCACCAGGTAGATGTTGAAGTCGTCAATGAAGAACAGCTGGTTCTCATCAGGCCGCCGGACGAACAGGAACAGCGAACTGCCAACAGTGCCGGCCGAGATCACCACGTTCAGCACCGCGGCGGCGCGCCAGCGCGGCACCAGGGCCAGTATCCCGCTGCCGATCAGCGGAATACTCAGGACCCATAGCACCGGATTATGCAGGTCAAGCGACGGGAGCGAGGATAGCGGCATTACTGGCGCTCCCCCCGGAAGGTCTCGAGATAGGCCAGGTCCAGGGTGTCGAACCGCTCGCGGATGCGGAAGAAGAAGATGCCGAACAGGGTCATCGCCACCAGTACCGAGAAGGCGATGCTGATCTCGACCACCAGCGGCATGCCCTTGGCGCCGACGGCAGCCAGAATAAGGCCGTTCTCCAGGGCCATGAAACCGACCACCTGGGTCACCGCGTTGCGCCGGGTGATCATCATCAGCAGGCCCAGCAACACCACCGACATGGCGATGGCCAGGCTTTCACGGGTGATCGCACCGGCACCCGAGGTCACGGGCAGCACCAGGACGATGGACAGCGCCACCAGCCCGACACCCGCGATCATGGTGGGGCCGATGCCCAGCGCCGTTTCCACCGTCCGGTGAATGCCCAGGCGCTTGACCAGCCAACTCAGGGTGAGCGGCACCGCCACACCCTTGAACAGCAGGGCGATCGCCGCCGTGGCGTAGAGATGCGGCGCATGCTGGACGAACCCCTGCCACGCCGCGGCCAGGGCCAAGGCCGTGGCCTGCCAGGAATAGGCGCGGATGACCGCCGACATGCGCCTTTGGTACAGCAGGGTAAACCCCATCATCAGCACCACGGCGCCGATCAGATGGGCTGTGTGGTATTCGAACCCGGCCGTCAGCATCACACCGCCTCGGACACATAGAGAAAAATGGTCGCCAGCAGGGCGAGCAGGAGGGCGCCGCCCAGATAATCGGCGACGCGGAAAACCCGCATCTTGGCGATGGAGGTCTCGAACACGCCCAGCGCCACCGACATCGCGCCGACCTTCGCCAGCCAGGCCGCCAGTCCGAGGACCAGACCGCCGGCGCCGCTCGACACCGTGGCCATGCCCCAGGGAAAGAACAGGCAGCTGATGATCGACATGAAAAGTTGCAGGCGGATCATCCCGGCCGCCTCGAGCAGGGCCAGGTGCCGGCCGGAATATTCCAGCACCATCGCCTCGTGCACCATGGTCAGTTCGAGGTGCGTCGCCGGATTGTCGATGGGGATGCGGCCGTTCTCGGCGATGGCGATCATCACCAGGACGCCCAGCGCCAGGCCGGCCGACACCTCGAGCCCCACATGGCCCGAAAGGACGAAGGCGGCGATATTGGCCGGGGCCGTGGTGTGAGCCAGCAGCGACAGACTGAAGATGACGGTGAGGATGCCGGGTTCCGCGATCGAGGCGATGAACATCTCGCGGCTTGCGCCCAACCCGCCGAAGGCGGTGCCAACGTCAAGACCGGCCAGCGCGGTGAAGAAGCGCGCCGTCGCCAGCAGGGCGACCAGGGCGATCAGGTCGGCCGCCGGAGTCATCAGCATGTTCGTGGTGTAGGTCGGCATGATGGTACCGGCCAGCGCCACGCAGACGAACACCAGGTAGGGCGTGATGCGGAACAGCCAGGTCGCCGACTCGGCGATCACCGTTTCCTTGTGCAGCAGACGCCACAGGTCCCGATAGGGCTGCAGCACCGAGGCGCCGCGGCGGCCTTGCAGCCGCGCCTTGGTGAGACGGACTATGCCGGTGACCATCGGCGCAAGGCCAACGACCAGCCAGGTGTGGATGATCCCGAGAAGGAGGGCGGTCATTGTTGGCGTATCGCAACGATGAGGAGGAGGACGACCAGGGTGGTGAACATCAGGAACAGATAGCGGCGGACGGTCAGGAACTGCAGCCGGTTGACCCGGTCGGCGATGGCGTTGACCACCCGCAGGATACCCATGTAGAGGCCGTCCCAGATGGGGTCGGTCATGCGCAGTTCGAAGCGTGCCGGTCGCAGGTCGCCGGGGGTCGGCATGTCCACCCGCTCCTGGGCGTTGAACACGACGCTGCCGAAAACCCGCCGCAGCGGCTGTGAGAAGCTGTCCGCGGAGTACTGGGCATTGACGATGTCTTCCTGATGGCCGCAGTCCCAGGCTGGCGCCGGCCGCACCCGGCGAGTGCCGAACAGGCGCAGGGCGATCACCGTGGTCAGCATCAGGCCGATGAAGGTGAGCAACAGCATGGTGGCCGAATAGGAGCCGTCCGTCGGGCTGATCGGCGACAGCCAGGGCCAGCCCAGGAGCGCGGTGGGAAGCTGCACCTTGGCCAGGGGCTCGACTACGGTGGCGATACCGCTGGTGGCCATCACCGGGAACACGCCCAGGCACAGGCAGGCGACCGCCGGAATGGCCATCGCCGCCTGCATGACGAACGGTACCTCGGCGGCGTGCCGCGCTTCCGGAGAGCGGGGCCGGCCGAGAAAGACGATGCCGAAGGCGCGGACGAAACAGGTGCCGGCGAAGGCGGCGGCCAGCGCCATGGCGACACCGACGACCGGCACGCCGAACCGCATGGCCCAATGCGGAATGGTCGGAGCGTGGAACAGGCTCTGGAAGATCAGCCACTCGGAGACGAAGCCGTTGAGCGGCGGCAGGGCCGAGATGGCGGCGGCACCGACGAGGAAGGTCAGGCCGGTCACCGGCATGCGGTTCAACAGGCCGCCCAGCCGGTCGAGACGCCGTTCGCCGGTGGCCGTCAGGATGGCGCCCGAACCGAGGAACAGCAGCGTCTTGAACAATGAGTGGTTGATCACGTGGTAGAGCGCCGCCAGCAAGGCGACGGCCGACAGGGTCGCCGCGCCATGGTCGCGAAATGCCACAGCCAAGCCCAGGGCGATCAGGATGATCCCGACGTTCTCGACCGTCGAATAGGCAAGCAGCGTCTTGAGATCGCGCTGGAACAGGGCGTAGAGCACGCCCAGAACGGCGGTCAGGGCGCCCATCACCATGATGAAGAAGCCCCAACCCCAGCCGACATCGCTCCTCAGGTCGAACAGGATGCGGATCAGCCCGTAGATCGCCACCTTGGTCATGACGCCGGACATCAGGGCCGACACATGGCTGGGGGCCGCCGGATGAGCCAGCGGCAGCCAAGCATGCAGGGGCACCATGCCGGCCTTCGACCCGGCGCCCAGCAAAGCCAGCGCCACCACCAGGCCGCCGGCCCACGGTCCCAGATGAGCGGTCCGCATGGCCGCAAAACCATAGGCACCGGCATGGCCGGCCAGCAGGCCAAAGGCCGCCAGCAGGCAGAACGTGCCGAACACCGCCATCACCAGATAGACCAGTCCCGCTCGCCGCGCTTCGGCGTTGGTGTGGTCGGACAGCACGAGCAGCCACGAAGACAGCGACATGAATTCCCAGGAGACCAGGAAGACGAATGCATCGTCGGCCAGCAGAACACCGTTCATGGCGAACAGGAACAGTGGAAACAGCGGCGTGACGCGTCTTGCCTCCGGCACGTGACCGCCATAGGCGATGCCGAACAGGCTGGCCAGTGCCGCCGGCGAGTTGATTGCCATCAGGAAGAAGGTCGAGAGGCTGTCCAGCCGGAAATGGGCCTTCAGCCAGGGGATGCCGATGGGCAGGACGATTGCCGGCGCGGCCTCATGCCCACCCATGACCATGTGCCACAGACCATCGCCGGCCAGGATGACGCAGAGCGCCGCACAGGCCCCGTAGGTCAGCGAATGGATCCAGTGCCGCCCGTTGAACAGGATGGCGAGGAAACCCAGGGCGACGAAGGCCCCCAGGGCGGATCCGATGATCATCTACGATCACCGTCTTCAGTCTGAAGAAACGGTAGCAAAAACGGATACAAGATGGCGTCACTCAAGGTCTTGCCGGGGTCCGAACACACGCCTTCGCCGGCCGTTGCGGCATTGGCGGTACGCTCATCGGAAAGAGCGCTGGACGGAAGGAACGAGCAGGCGCCGGATCATACCACAATCGGCCCGTCACGCAAGCCCTGCCCCGCTAATTTCGGCCGTCGGAGGTACCCCCTGAGCCTTCGCAGCTACACCGGATCTGCCGCCTTGGCCGCCTCGATCCATTCCTGCATGGCCGGCAGGTTGTATACGGCTTCCGCATAAGCGGCGGAGACCGGGGCCAGGTGAACTCCGTAGGTGTAAAAGCGGGTGACCACCGGGGCGAACATGGCGTCGGCATTGGACCAGCGGCCGAACAGGAACGGCCCGCCGGCGCCGTAGCTGGCCCGGCAGTCGGTCCAGATGGCCTGCACGCGGGCAATGTCGGCCTGGGCCTCGGCCGCAATCTCCGGCAGGGCGATGGTGGTGGCAACGTCCATCGGCAGATGCTGGCGCAAAGCGATGAATCCTGAATGCATTTCAGCACTGACTGATCGAGCCACGGCCCGTGCCCCGCGGTTCTCCGGCCACAGGGGAATGACACAGGCCAATTCGGCGACATACTCGCAAATGGCCAGTGAGTCCCAGACCAGAAGGTCTCCCGACTTCAGCAAGGGCACCTTGCCGCTGGGAGAATGGGCCAGGATATTGGCCTTGGTGTCGGGCTGACGCAGGCGGATCAGCACCTCGTCGAAGGCGATGCCCGACTGCTTGAGTGCCAGCCAGGGCCGCAGCGACCAGGACGAATAGCGCTTGCTGCCGATGACCAGGACCGGTTTGGACATGTCGCTCTCCCGAGAAGGACCGGCAGACATGATAGCCATCCCTCTTTCCATGTGGGAAGTGTTTGGCCATGCTAGGTCTATCATGGCCCCTCGCCGGGCGGGGCCGGAAGGCCCCGCCCGGCGAGGGGCAAGAACGAAGAGCATTGCGGAGGACGTCGTGCTTGAACACCTGACCGGAGACGAGGGCGAGGCAGCGGTGGCGATTACGCCGGTGCGGCGCGACCGTTTCAAGGAATGGCTTGCCGGCCAGAACCCGGTACAAAAAAGCTGGGTGGAGATGAACGGCTTTGCCGCCGAGGCGGGCAGCATCTGCGTGCTGCCGAACGCCAAGGGCAGGCCCGACCGAATCCTGTTCGGCATGGACGACGCCGACCCGTGGTGCTGGGCCCAGTTGCCGGCCAAGCTGACCAAGGGTTTTTATCGGATCGACACGGAGCTGGACTCCCGCACCGCCGATTGGGCCGCCATGGGGTGGGAGCTGGGCTGCTACCAGTTCACCCGCTACCGCGGCCGCAACGGCCGCGACTGGCCGGTGCTGTCCTGGCCGGCCGACGCCGACCGGCCGCAGGTGGCCCGCACGGTCGACGCCATCGTCCTGGTGCGTGACCTGATCAACACCCCGGCGGCGGATCTGGGCCCCGAGGAACTGGCCGCCGCCGCCGCAGGAATCGCCGAACGCAAGGGCGGGCGGCTTCGCACCATCGTCGGCGAAGCGCTGCTGCAGGAAAACTATCCCACCATCCATGCCGTCGGCCGCGCCTCGACTCGGCCGCCGCGGCTGATCGACCTGCGTTGGGGCGACGAGACGGCGCCCAGGGTTACCCTGGTAGGCAAGGGCGTGTGCTTCGATTCGGGCGGGCTTGACCTCAAGAGTTCGGCCAATATGAAGCTGATGAAAAAGGACATGGGCGGTGCCGCCATGGTCCTTGGCCTGGCCTGGATGATCATGGATGCCGGCCTGCCGGTCCGCTTGCGAGTTCTGATTCCGGCAGTCGACAACGCGGTCGCCGGCAACGCTTTCCGCCCTCTCGACGTGCTGCGCACACGCAAGGGCTTGAGCGTCGAGGTGGGCAATACCGATGCCGAAGGCCGCCTGGTGCTGGCCGACGCCCTGGCCGAGGCGGACCGGGAGAAGCCGGCCCTGCTGCTCGATCTCGCCACCCTGACCGGAGCGGCCAGAACCGCCCTTGGGCCCGATCTGCCGGCCCTGTTCACTCCGGACGACGGGCTGGCGGCCGAAATCGCCGCCGCCGCCGCCGCCGAGAGCGACCCCGTCTGGAGGCTGCCCCTGTGGAAACCCTACCGCCGCATGCTCGACAGCAAGGTGGCCGATCTGACCAACGCTTCCGACAGCCCCCATGCCGGCGCCATCCTCGCCGCCCTGTTCCTGCAGGAATTCGTTTCGCCGTCGACCTGCTGGGCTCATCTGGACGTTTTCGGCTGGAGCCCGGCGTCCCGTCCCGGCCGGCCGGAAGGCGGCGAGGCCATGGCGCTGCGCGCCCTCTACCGGGTGATCGCCGAGCGATGGGCCCGGCCGCAAGGACATCAAGCATAGGCCTTGTTCGGAAATGACGCAGTTGCTTCCGAACAAGCGCTTAGACATTGCCGCGGCCCCCGGCCTCGGCTAATTTCGTCCACGGAACGATACAGTTCCGACCCAGGACAAATCGGGCAACCCAGGATAAAATGGGCGTCGACCTCAAGGCAGTACAGGCTCTCGACCTTTGGCGCGGTGCAATCGTCGAGAGCGTCCGACGCGAGGCGCCCGACCTTTCGGCGCGTCAGATGGCATTGTTGCTGACAGTGTATCTGTCGCCGCCACCGCACACCGTGCGCGGGCTTGCCGTGGCTCTCAACGTATCGAAGCCGGCCGTGACCCGGGCGCTCGACCGCCTTAGCGAATACGGCCTGATCCGCCGCAAGGTGGACGACGCCGACCGCCGCAGCGTGCTGATCCAGCGCACGGTGAAGGGCTCGGTCTTCCTGCGGGAGTTCGGCGACATCATTGTCGCCGCCGCCGCAAAGGCGGATGGTGCCAATCAGAGCTAGTGGTCCGCCCCAGACGCTTGGTCCCCAAGCGCCTGGATCAGGCGGCCCACCAACCAATTGAATTGTGGTGAAAATTCGACGGCTGGTGGCGGTACCATCCGTCGGATTTTCACCACTAGACCGTAACGCAGAAAATCCGCATCACGGTCGAAGCTATCTTTGCCCTCGCCGGGTGGCGCATCCGCGCGCTTGGCCGCCGCCGCAATGGCGGCGGAGCATGACATAGATTTTCTGCATCGGCTCTTGCCCGTAGGCCGTCAGAAAGAACCTGACGGGTGGTGACGGCATCATCCGTCAGATTCTCACCACTAAGCCTGCCGGGCGTCGATGATCGACCGACGGATGGCGCGGGTACGGGTGAACAGCTCCTGGAGCTTCTCGCCCTCGCCCCAGCGGATGGCCCGCTGCAGCGCCGTCAGGTCTTCGGTGAAACGCTGCAGGACGTCGAGGACTGCTTCCCGGTTGTTGAGGAAGATGTCGCGCCACATCACCGGATCGGACGCGGCGATGCGCGTGAAGTCGCGGAAGCCCGAGGCCGAGAACTTCACCACCTCCTGCTGCAGCGATGTCTCGAGATCGGTGGCCGTGCCGACGATGGTATAGGCGATCAGATGCGGCAGGTGCGAAGTAATGGCCAGCACCCGGTCATGATGCCCGGCATCCATCATCTCGATCATGCTGCCGGCCGACTCCCATAGGCGAACCACCTTGGCGACGGCCTCGGGATCGGTCCCCGAAGGAGGCGTCAGGATGCACCAGCGGCCCTGGAACAGTTCGGCAAAGCCCGAAGTCGGCCCCGAGAACTCGGTGCCGGCGATGGGGTGGCCGGGAACGAAATGCACCGACGCCGGCAGATAGGGGCCGACGTCGCGGATCACCGCCATCTTGACCGAGCCCACATCGGTGACGATGGCACCGGCGGCAAGATGCGGCGCCATCGCCGCGGCCAGGTCAGCGAAGCTGCCGACGGGCGTCGCCAGGATGACCAGGTCGGCACCGCCCACCGCCTCGCCCATATCGCCGGTGGCGGCATCGACGATCCCCAGTTCGATCGCCTTGTCCCGGTGCGCCCCGCTGGCGTCGAAGGCGACCAATCGGCCGGCCAGACCATCGCGCCGGATCACCCGCGCCAGGGACGAGCCGATATGGCCAATGCCGAGGATGGCAACCTTGTCGAACAACATGACCGTCACGCTCCCGCGAATTCCGTCAAGGCGGCGACCACGGCTTGCATTTCCTCGTCGCGGCCGATGGTGATACGTAGGCTGTCGGGCAGCCCATAGGAATTCATCGCCCGCACGATCACTCCTTTCGAGCGCAGGAAGGCGTCGGCCGCCGCAGCGTCGCGCCCGCGCTCATCGGGAAAGCGCACTAGCACGAAATTGGCCACGCTGGGCACCACATGGAAGCCGAGATTGATCAGTTCGCCGGACAGCCAAGCCCGCCAATAGTCGTTGTGGCGGCGGGACAATTCGATGAAATCGGCGTCTTCCACCGCGGCCTGCCCGGCAACAAGCGCCGCCGACGACACGTTGAACGGCCCGCGGATGCGGTTGAGCACGTCGGCCACCGCCGCCGGGCAATAGGCCCAGCCGAGGCGCATGCCGCCCATGGCATAGATTTTCGAGAAGGTGCGGGTCATCACCACATTGTCGTGGCCCTCGACCAGCGGCACCCCCGGATCATAGTCGTTGCGGCCGACGAATTCGGCATAGGCCGCGTCGATCACCAGAAGCACGTCGTCCGGCAAACCGCGGCGCAGCCGCGCCATTTCCTCGGTCGGCAGATAGGTGCCGGTGGGATTGTTCGGGTTGGCCAGGAAAACCATGCGCGTGTGCGGCGTCACCGCGGCCAGCAGGTTGTCCACCGAGGCGACCAGGTCATTTTCCTCGGCGACCACCGGCGTCGCTCCACAAGCCTTGGCGGCAATCGGGTAAATGAGGAAGCCGTGGCGGCTGTACAGCACCTCGTCGCCGGGCCCGGCATAGGCGCGGACCAGGAGTTGCAGCAGTTCGTCGGAGCCGGCGCCGCAAACGATCCGCTCGGCATCCAGCCCGTAACGCCCGGCCAGCGCGTGGCGAAGGCCGACGGCATGGCCGTCGGGATAGCGGTGCATGTTGGACGCCATGGCCCGCAGCGCGGCCACCGCCTTGGGGCTGGGCCCAAGGGCGCCTTCGTTGGACGACAGCTTGATCACGCGGCTTACGCCGGCCACCTTGGAGGCACCGCCGACATAGGGGCTGATGTCCAGGATGCCGGGACGGGGTGTGGGAGAAACCATGGCGGCCGTCATTCACTCAAGTCTTCGGGACCGAACGGTACGGCGTAGCCGCCCAGCACCACCGCCCGCAACACCGGTTCCTTGCGTTCGATCAGCCGGGCGATGCGCCGGTCGTCGCTGCTCAGATGGCCCGAGATTTCGGTGAGGTGCAGCCAGTTGTCGTCGGCCCGCTGGGTGGCGGCGAGAAGAGTCGGCTCGATTCCCGCCGCGCCCAGGACCGAGCGCAGGCGGGCGCGACTGATGTCGGGAGTGGTCTCCAACGCCAGCCAGGTGCGGTCGTAGCCGGTCGCCTGCGGGGCCGCCCGGGCGATGGCCAGGGCCTCGACGCCGTCGCCACGCCCTGGTCCGGGGCCGGCGAACGGCAGGCGCGCGACGATCCTGGGTAGCACGGCGCTATCGCCCATTAGGCTGATCCACCAGGCCTCGACGTCTTCGCGGTCAGGCATCGGCACGATGCCGACCCCGGCGCTGCCTTCTGCCACCGCATGCACCACCTGGCCACAGGATCGGAGCGCCGCAGTCTGGGTGTAGGCGCCATAATGGTCGCGGGCCAGTTCCAGATAGCCGGTGCCGCGCTCGGGCATGTAGACCGCCACGACGAGCGGGCCCTGCACGGCCACCATGCCGGCGATCAGCTCACGCCACAGGCGCACCAGCGAGGTCTTGGGAAAGCGCCCTTGATGGCGGGCCACCAGACGGCGCAGGATTTCCGCCTCGCGGCCCGGCGACAATTGCGGAAGGTTGGATTGGCCCTTGAGCGCCCCAACCTGCTCGACGACCGAGGCGCGCCGCATCAGCAGGTCGTGGATGGAATCGTCGATGCGGTCGATTTCTTGGCGAAGCGTCTCCAGGGACGTAGTACTGGCCATGTTCTGATCCAATGGGTGCCGGGGAGCGCTAGTGCCCTGACGCAAACTGATGAGTCCGTATGCGTCAGGGCACTAGCATTGGTGTTGCCCCTCGCCGGGCGGGACCATCCGACCCCTTGGCCGCGCCCTCAATGGGCTCTGTCGCTTACCGGCCGCCATTGAGGCGGCGGCCAAGGGGCCGGAGGTCCCGCCCGGCGAGGGGCTATGATAGATCGAATGCCCTGAACCATTCGAATGGTTCAGGGCACTAGTAGTAGCCGAAGCGGCGACGGAAGCAAAGCAAAGCGATTGCCTTGAATCACCGTCCCTCGCCATCCACCACGGCCCGGGCGACATCGAAAGAAAAGCCGGCGCGGCCCAGGCAGGCAATATCGCGGCTGCGCTGATCGGCCCGCATCTCGGGCGGACGGTAGGGTCCCAGCCGGCGGCGGCGTGCATAGGCGTGGGCGGCGGCCAGGTCGGGGTCCTCGTCGCCATCGGATTCGGCCCGCAACCCCGCCACAGCCGCCTCGACCACTTCGGTGGCGACGCCGCGTGCAGACAGGTGCTGGCGAATGACCCTGGCCGAACTGCCCCGGCGGAACAGGCTGCGGCTCCTTGCCTCGGCATAAATCCGGTCGTCGAGCAGACCCGACGCCTGGTAACGGGCGACCAGACGGTCGACCAGAGCGGCCCCCTCGGCCGGGTCGTCGCCCCAGTGGCGCGCCGCCCGTTCGACCCTTCGCATCAGCACACGCCGCAGGTTTTCGGCCGAGGACGCGAACCGCTCGAGATAGAACAGCGCTGCCGCTTCCAGGCCGGCCGCAGAGACGCGCCGCGGGGGGCGCAACTTGCTCATGTCGATCCTTTCCAGGTTTCAAGGAGGCCGGGTTCGGCCTCTGGCCGCTCACTCACGGAATCGAGAATGCCCTGGTTTCCGGTTCTTTTCCACCGGCTGCGCCATTTCACTGACGAGCCAAAGGCCTGATTTTGCCCTTCGCCGCGCCGCTTCATTTCGGAATTGCTGCGCCACCGGATGCGCCGTGCCCCTTGCTTCGCATCCTTGGAATGTGCAAATTCCTGCCGCCATGAACCGCCCCCCCCTCACCGGCAACGACATGCCGAACACCGCCCCCCTCCCCGACCCGCGCCGCCTCGGCTCGGTCAACTGGCTCGGCCTGTGGACTCTGACGGCGAAGGAGGTGCGCCGCTTCCTCAAGGTCTATTTCCAGACCATCGTGGCGCCCGTGGTGACCACGCTGCTGTTCCTCGCCATCTTCGTCCTGGCCATCGGCCGCAGCTCGGTGCAGGTGGGCGGCCTGCCCTTCGCCGAATTCCTGGCTCCCGGCCTGATCATGATGGCCATCACCCAGAACGCGTTCGCCAATACGTCGTCCTCGCTGATCATATCCAAGGTGCAGGGCAACATCGTCGACGTGCTGATGCCGCCCTTGTCGCCGCTGGAACAGACCCTGGCCTTCGCCCTGGGTGGCGTCGCCCGTGGCCTGGTGGTGGGGTTGGTGGTCACCGCCGTGATGGCGGCGTTCGTCCACCTTACCGTAGCCCACCCGGCGATGGCGCTGTACCACGCCGTCATGGGTTCGCTGATGCTGTCGCTGCTGGGAATGATCGGCGGCATCTGGGCCGACAAGTTCGACCACATGGCGGCGGTGACCAATTTTATCGTGACGCCGCTATCCTTCCTCTCCGGCACCTTTTATTCTATCGAGCGGCTGCCCGAGACCTTTCGGCTATTGGCCCAGGCCAACCCTTTCTTCTACATGATCGACGGCTTTCGCTACGGCTTCATCGACCATGCCGATGGCGGCCTGGCCTCGGGCGCGGCAGTGGTCGGGCTGGTCAATCTCGGCCTCGCCTTCCTTGCCTATCGCATGTTCAAGACCGGGTACAAGCTTAAGGCTTGAGCAGTGAGCCCGCATGCGGACTAAATCCGTCGACGTTGACTTTTCTCAAAAAGGGGCAGATATTCTGCCGCTTTCCATGAGCGCGGTGCCCATTTTGGCCGCCCATCGCTTGCGTTCAGGAGAGGAATTTCGTGATCCCTGCCGTCATGCCAACCTATGCGCGCGCCGACATCGTCTTCGAACGGGGCGAAGGGGTGTATCTGTACGCGACGGACGGCCGACGATACCTGGATTTCGGTGCCGGCGTGGCGGTCAACTCCCTTGGCCACGCCCATCCGCATCTGGTGGGCGCTCTGAAGGCTCAGGCTGAAAAGCTTTGGCATTGCTCGAACCTTTATCGTGTGGCCGGGCAGGAAAAGGTGGCGCGGCGGCTGATCGAAAACAGCTTCGCCGACACGGTTTTCTTCTGTAATTCCGGTGCCGAGGCGATGGAGGGCGTGATCAAGGTGATGCGCAAGTATCACCATGCCGCCGGCAATCCGCAGCGCAACCGCATCATCGTCGCCGAGGGCGCCTTCCACGGCCGCACCCTGGCGACGCTGGCCGCCGGTGGGCAGGCGAAGCATCTCAAGGGCTTCGACCCGATGATGGAGGGCTTCGACCGCGTCGCCTTCGGCAATCTCAACGAGCTGCGCAACGCCGTCGGACCGGCCACCGCCGGCATCCTGGTCGAACCGATCCAGGGCGAAGGCGGCATCCGCCCGGCCTCCATGGACTATCTTCGGGGATTGCGCACCGTCGCCGACGAGTTCGGGCTTCTGCTCGGCTTCGACGAAGTGCAGACCGGCAACGGCCGTACCGGCAAGCTGTTCGCCTATGAATGGGCCGGCATCACCCCCGACGTCATGGGGACTGCCAAGGGTCTCGGCGGCGGCTTTCCGGTGGGCGCCATCCTGGCCACCGCCAAAGCCGCTTCGGGCATGACGGCGGGAACGCACGGCAGCACCTTCGGCGGCAACCCGCTGGCCATGGCGGTGGTCGACGCGGTGCTCGACCTGCTGCTGGCCGACGGCTTCCTTGAGCATGTCCGGCAGATGGGCAAGCTTTTGTGGGACGAACTGGGCAAACTGGTCGACCGCCACCCGGCCAAGATTGCAGAGCGGCGGGGTGCCGGCCTGATGCTGGGCCTGAAATGCCGGATGCCGAACGCCGATCTGGTCAAGGCGGCGATGGATGGCGGCCTGTTGCTGGTCGCCGCCGGGGACAACACGGTCCGCCTGGTGCCGCCCTTGATCGTCGAGCCGACCCACATCGCTGAAGCCGTCGAGGTCCTCGACCGCAGCCTCGCTCAGTTGGCGGCCTGAAAATGACGGCGCCGCGGCACTTCCTGGACCTGAACCGATTCGATTCGACTGTTCTTCGGCGAATCATCGATTTGGGCAAGGCCTTCAAGCAGGGAGAAACGGAATTCGGCCGCCGCCCGCTCGAAGGCCGCGTACTGGCGATGATCTTTGAGAAGCCCTCGACTCGCACCCGTGTCTCGTTCGAGGCCGGTATGCGCCAGTTGGGCGGCGATGTCATCGTGCTCACCCATCACGACACCCAGTTGGGGCGCGGCGAAACCATCGCCGATACCGCCCGCGTGCTGTCCCGTTATGTCGACGCCATCATGATCCGCACCAACGACCCGCGGAAACTCGAGGAATTGTCGACCTATGCGACGGTGCCGGTAATCAACGGCCTGACCGACACCTCCCACCCCTGCCAGGTGATGGCCGACGTGATGACCTATGAGGAGCATCGCGGACCTCTGGCCGGCAAGACCGTCACCTGGTGTGGCGACGGCAACAACGTGGCCAACAGCTGGATCCAGGCCGCGGCCCAATTCGATTTCACCATGCGCCTGGCCTGCCCGGGCAGCCTGATGCCCTCCGACGAGGCAGTCTCCTGGGCGCGCGGCAAGGGTGCAATCATCGAATTAGGGACTGATCCTGTATTGGCGGTCACGGGCGCCGACTGCGTGTTGACCGACACTTGGCTGTCCATGGGCTGCCAGGACAAGAACCGGCACTCCTTGCTGGCGCCCTACCAGATCAACGAAGGACTGATGGCACTGGCCAAGCCGGATGCCGTCTTCATGCACTGCCTGCCGGCCCATCGCGGCGAGGAGGTCACCGACCCGGTGATCGACGGACCCCAGTCATTGGTATGGGACGAGGCGGAAAACCGCTTGCATGTGCAGAAAGGCATCCTCACCTGGTGCCTGTTGTGAGTTCATCCGGAAGCGATTTTCTTCTTCCATTCCTGATCGATGCCGGCGCCATTCGCGGGCGCGTGGTACGTCTTGGCCCCGCACTGAACGCCATCCTCGAAGGGCATGCCTATCCCTTGCCGGTGGCGGCCCGTCTGGCCGAGACCTTGGCGCTCGCGGCCGCACTGGCCGGGGCCCTCAAGTTCGACGGGGTCTTCACCCTGCAATTGCAGACCGACGGTCCGATCTCCCTGGTGGTCGCCGACGTCACCAGCACGGGCAATCTGCGGGGCTACGCCCGGTTCGATGCCGAGCGACTGACCCAGGCCGAGGCCGCCGAGGGCCAGCCGGTTCCGCGATATCTGGGGTCGGGCTTTCTTGCCTTCACCGTCGACCAGGGCCCCGAAACCGACCGTTATCAGGGGATCGTCGAATTGGCCGGTGACACCCTGGACCAATGCGTCCGGCAATATTTCCGCCAGTCCGAGCAGATCGACACCGCCTTCAAGCTGGCCCTCCGACCGCCGGCCGACGGAGTCGGCTGGCAGGCCGCCGCAGTGATGATCCAGAGGATGCCGACCGGCCCGTTCAGCCCCATCTACACCGCCGAGGAAGCCGCCGAGGCCTGGAACCGGGCGGCGGTCCTGCTGGAAAGCGCCACGCCGGGGGAATTGTTCGATCCCCGCTTGCCGGCCGAACGCCTGCTATATCGCCTTTATCACGCCGAAGGCCTGCAGACCCACGAGGTCCGTGGCTTGCACGCCCGCTGCCGCTGCTCAGCCGAGCGGGTGGCTGGCACCCTGCGCTCGTTTCCCCGCACCGAAATCGAGTCGATGAAGGACGAGAGCGGCGCGGTCGTGGTGGTCTGCGAGTTCTGCAAAACACGGTATGTTTTCACCGATGGGGACCTTGGACGGCTTTACGGTTCTTGACCGCCACCACGGGGATGCCACAATCGCGCGCGAACATCCCGCCGTCTACCTACCAGCGAGACTGCCACCATGATTACGCGCCGACTTGCCCTCGTTTTCGGTCTTGGGCTGACTCTCGCCGCCTGTTCCGGCGTCAATCCGCCAAGGCAGCACCTCCCCGAGATCACGTTCCGCGATCAGCCGCCGTTCCAGCTCAACGTTGGCCGCGTCGAGGTCGTATCCCAGTATCAGGCTCCGGCTGAACCGCCCCATATCGAATACGATATGCCGGTATCGCCCGAGAACGCCATCAAGCGCTGGGTCCAGGACCGCCTGAAACCGGTGGGGCGCAGCGGCGTCCTGCGGGTGGTGATCCGCAAGGCTTCCGCCACCGAGACACCGCTGAAGACGGATCAGGGCGTGAAAAGCGTCTTCGAGAAGCAGCAGGTGGCCCGGGTTGACATGGCCATCGACGTCGCCCTGCAGATTTTGGATGAGCACCAGTTCGTCACATCCGAGGTGTCGGCCAAGATCGAGCGCAACCGTACCGAGCCCGAGGGCATGACCTTGGACCAGCGCGACAAGATGCTCTACGACATGGTGGTCGACCTGATGAAGGGCTTCAACAGCGACATCGATCCGAACATCCGCAATACCTTCGGGCCCTGGCTGGGAGCGCAGTAAGCAGGAAGGAAATATTTACGATCGAGGCACGAAGAGAACAGACAATAACTATTGTCGGATTCTCTAGACATATATGGATTCTTCGTGCCTCTATATATGGATTCTTCGTGCCTCTGTGGTGACCAACCTTTTTTCAGGGCTTCCAGAACGACGGGGAAAAGACCGCCAGCACGACGAACATTTCCAGGCGGCCGAAAATCATGGCTGCGGCGAGCAGCCATTTCGCCGCATCTGGCACCGTGGCGTAACCGGCCATGGGCCCGACCGACGGTGTCAGGCCCGGGCCGAGATTGGCCAGCGCTGACGCCGCAGCCGAGATCGACGAGAGGAAGTCCAGACCGACCAGGCCCAGCGCCATGGACAGCAGGGCGAAGGACAGGGTGTAGACGAACAGGAAGCCGAGCACCGATTCGGCGACCACGTCGGGCACGGGCCGCCGTTCATATTGCGTCACCAGGACGGCATGGGGCCTCAGCAGCCGCGTCAATTGCAGGCGCGCCGTCGCGTAAAGGATCTGCAGCCGGAACACTTTGAGCCCACCGGCGGTCGAGCCGGCACAGCCGCCGATCAGACCCAGGAGGAACAGGACGGCGGTGGGAAACCCCGCCCATTGCCCCCAATCGAGGGTGGCGAAGCCGGTCCCGGTCATCACGCTGGCCGCGGTGAAGATGCCGTGCCGCAGTGCCGGCAGTGGTTTGACGTTCGTCTCGACGATGATCCACCCCGACATCGCCAGTGCCGCCGCCGCCATGATCGTCAGGTACCATCGCAACTGCGTGTTCTGCAGCGCCAGCCGCCAGCGGCGCTGCAGAACCTGGAAATAAATGCCAAAGGGGGCGCCGCCCAGAACCATACCCAGCAGGACCACCCAGTCGACGGCCGGGTCGTGCCAATGACCGATGGAGCCGTCCGAGGTTGAGAAACCTCCGCATGAGATGGTCGACATGGCTTGCAGAAGGGCGGGAAAGCGGCTCAATCCCGCCGCCCACAACAACAAGGTGAGCAGCAGTGTGAGGCCGGCGTAAATGGCCAGCAGACCTGCCGCGAGGCGCGCCAGCCGGGGCGTCAGATGCTCGTCGGCGCGGCTGGTCTCCAGGCGAAAGATCTGCATGCCGCCGATATTCAGCGCGGGCAGCACCGCCACCGCCATCACCAGGAAGCCCATGCCGCCCAACCACTGCAGCAAGGCGCGCCACAGCAGGATGCCGGGCGGCGCGGCATCGAGCCCGCGCAACACGGTGGCGTTGGTCGTCGTGACGCCGCTGACCGCCTCGAACAGGGCGTCGGTGGCCGACAGGTGCAGGCCGAAGGTGAATGGCATAGCCGCGGCACAGCTGACAACCACCCAGCCGACCAAGGTCAGCAGGAAGATCTGCCGCACCGAGAACTGGGCTGCCCGCGCTCCGCGGTTCGCCGTCATCAGCAGCTGGCCGAAAAAGAAAGTGACGGCGGCTGAGGCGGCGAAAACCAGCCATTCCTCTTCGCCATGGACGACATCGACCGCTGCTGGCAGGCACATGGCCAAAGCCACCACCGACAGCAACCCACCGGTAACCAGCAAGACGGGGCGGCAAAGTTCGAACATCGGGCCTACTCCCGCCAGAACGCAGGAGTGAACAGGATGAGGAGCGGCACCAGTTCGAGACGCCCGAGCAGCATGCCGAAGGTCAAAAGCCATTTGGCAAAGTCGGGCAAGGCCTGGTAGCTGCCGCCCGGGCCGATCAGCGGGCCCAGCCCGGGGCCGATGTTGCCCAGGCTGGCGGCTGCGCCCGAGAAGCTGGTCAAGGTATCGAGACCGCTCAGTGTCAAGGCCACCACCAGAACCGCGAAGCAGACGAAATAAAGCAGGACGAAACCGAGAATCGAGCGCACCACCGGGTCGGAGACGCGGAAGCGGTTGAACAACACAGGAAACACACCGTGCGGATGCAGCAGCCGGCGGATATGGACGCCACTGACGGCGAACAGCAACTGGTAACGAAATATCTTGATGCCCCCCGCCGTCGATCCGGTGCAGCCCCCGATGAACATCATGACGAAAAAGGCCACCTGGGCGAATCCGCCCCAGCTGTCATACTGGCCGGCATGAAACCCACTGGTGGTCAGCACCGACACCACGTTGAACGCCGACGCGAAAAAGGCCTCGCGGGCCTCCATGTCACCGACCGCCCAGTTCCAGAAGGTGACCAGCATGGCGAACACGGCGATGGTCAGCAGATACCAGCGGAGCTGGCTGTCGCCGAGGATAGTCCAGTGGCCGCGGCGCCAAGGCGCGACATACTGGGAAAACGTGGCGCCGCCGGCAATCATGCCCAGCATGCACAGCCACCGCGCCGCATGGCTGAAATGGCCGAGAGACTGGTCCGAAGTGGAGAAACCGCCGGTGGCGAGCGACGACATGGCGTGGCATACCGCCTCCAGCGGCGTCATGCCGGCCAGGCAGAGGCCCCCCGCCAGCAGGGCGCTGAACAGAGCGTAGACGCCCAGCATCTTCCACGCCATTTGCGGCAGCCGCGGCGTCGCACGCTCACCCTCGTCCACATTGGCCATGTGGAACATCTGCATGCCGCCGATGCGCAGCACGGGCAGGAGCACCACGGCCGTAAGAATCACCCCCGCGCCACCCAGCCATTGCAGCAGAGCTCGCCACATCAGAATGGCGTGAGGCAGCAGGTCCAGGCCCGTCAGCACCGTCGCGCCGGTGGTGGTGATTCCCGAAATGGTCTCGAAATAGCAGTCCGTCCAACTGAGCGGCAGATCCGAGGCCTGAAACGGCAAGGCCGAAAAGATGGCGACCGCCAGCCAGCTGCTGCCGGTCAATAGAAACGCCTGGCGCGTGCGCAACAACGGCGTTCCATCACCCTGATTGGTGAAGATCAGGGCCAAGCCGATGAACCCGGTGATCATCAGCGGCAAGGCGAAGGCCTGCCACTCGCGATGCTCGGTCGCCAGGTCCACCAGCAGCGGCACGCCCATGGCGGCGGCCAGGATCAGCAGCAGGATGCCGTTGATGAACAGGACCGGACGAATGTCGACCAACAACGATTTCCCCTCGGATCGCGCGGCCCGCCGTCCCCATCCTCGAAAAGCCATGGGGATGCGCAACATTGGGCCAAAGGACTATTGGCCGGGACGAAAGGGATGTCCAGAGGGTTTGGGGTTGGGCTTGGCGCTGGGGTTTGATTTGGTCTTGGCCTCTCAGGCGCCGGCCGCCCCCCGCATCCGCGCGGCTTGGCTGTCCTCGGCCCGCGCCCTGCGATGCTCGCTGCGGTGCGCTCAACGCGCCAGTCGCGAGGCTTCGTCTCGTTCCGGTCGGGAACCGGCGGCGTCCATGAGCGATGGAATGTGCGAAGCCCACGACCGGGCCGTTGAGGCCCCCTATATATTCGACAAATTGCTCGTCGGATTGCCGATCAGCGCCATGAATTCCCGACGTGTCGCCGGATCCGTGCGGAACGCGCCCAGCATCCGGCTGGTCACCATGGTCACCCCCGGCTTCCTGACGCCACGGGTGGTCATGCATTGGTGGGCCGCCTCGATCACCACGGCGACACCCCTGGGCTGCAGCACGTCCTGGATGGCATTGGCGATCTGCGCCGTCAGCTTCTCCTGGATCTGCAGGCGGCGCGCATAGGTCTCGACCACCCTCGCCAGCTTGGAGATGCCGATCACCCGATTGCCCGGCAGGTAAGCGACATGCGCCTTGCCAATGATCGGCACCATGTGGTGTTCGCAATGGCTCTCGAGCCGAATGTCGCGCAGCACCACCATTTCATCGTAGCCTTCGGTCTCTTCGAAGGTACGAAGCAGAATTTCCTCGGGATCCTCGCCATAGCCGGCGAAGAACTCCTCGTAGGCGCGCACTACGCGATTGGGCGTTTCGAGCAGCCCCTCGCGCGTCGGGTCGTCGCCCGCCCAGCGGATCAGGGTGCGCACCGCCTCCTCGGCTTCGGCCCGCGAAGGCTTTTCCGAATGCCGGCTGGCGGTGCCCTTCGGCAAGGTGATGGATGTGTGTTCGGTCACTAAGGGCTTCCTCCGTCATCCGCCAGCGTGACACCGGCAGTCTACCTCTGCCGATGTAGCGACAGCCATGATCCTTTGCAAGGCTGCCCAGCTACGAGTGCATGGAGGAAGGCGACTCAATCACCGCTCAGTTGAGGCGCATCATCTGGTGCGGGCTGTCGAGGGAGAAGGCTGGAACGGCAATTTCGAAGCGCTCGCCTTCCTCGGTTTCCATCTGATAGCTGCCGACCATGATACCCGACGGCGTGTTGAGTGGCGTTCCGCTGGTGTATTCGTAGTAGTCGCCGGGATGCAGCACCGGCTGTTCTCCGACGACGCCTGCGCCCTGGACTTCCTGGATCCGCCCGATCGCATCGGTGATCTTCCAATGACGACGCAAGAGCTGCACGGTTTCATCGCCGTTGTTTTCAATGCGGATGCGATAGGCCCAGACGAAATGATTATCGCCCGGCGAGGATTGGTCCTCAAGATAGATCGGCTTTACGATGACAGTAATGGAACGGGTGGTTTGCGAATACATGGTCGTATCCTGCAATTTCCGGCCAGCCTCCGCCTCGCTCCCTTTCATATTCATCCTAATCTCACTCGGTTGTTTGTCCAATGCTCGACGCCGGCCAAGCCGGAGGCGTCGAGGCGCCGCTTCCCCCGCAAGCGCCGGGGCACCCGGCAGGAGTTTACCACTTTTCGGAAAGTCGACTTATGTGCAGAAGTGGTATCCTACCGCTTCCGCCACGATGGCCTGGCAGGCTCGGCCTCGGCCAGTCGAAATAAAAGCGACAATTCCCTCACAAAGGCTTAACCGATGCCTTCAGGGGCGAGGTGACGGCCCACCCGCCGGCGGCCCCGGCTGGGCGGCGGAATGACCCAAGGCTTCGAGGGCAGCCATGGCGGCCCTGAAATCCTTGTGGCAGGCATCGCCGGCATCCCCGCGCGGTTCGCTCAGCTCCGCAAGCCAGCAATCGAACTTGACCTGGGCGGTCGCGGTCAATGCCGGTGCCCGGGTGGGCGCGTGGGATTCCAGCACGCCGGCCAGGCGGCTCCGCGACACAGCCAGATCCTCGGCCGCCTGTTTGTCGCCGATATTCCACGCGGCCAGGTCTTCGGGCGGCACGGCGATGCCGTGGGCCGCCTCCAGGCCCTTCTTCGCGAAATGTTGCTGAGCCGCCCATTCCTGCTGGCCCGCTTGGGCTCGGGCGAAGGCGGCGTATTCGTGGGACAAGGCCTGGGTGAACGGCGATCCGGTCGGCTTGGTGTGTTCCAGTTCGTCGAGATCCAGGACGGACCCCGGTGCCTCGGCGCAGGCCGCCATGGCGACCGGCAAGGCAATGCCGGCCAGCAAGCTTGAAAACTTCATCGCGATCCTCCCAGGGTGGGCCGTGGCGCCGAAACCGAGGCTACCCGAAATAGACGCTCCGGCTCCCGCGATCAAGCGCTGAGCGCCTGCGAGAGATCGTCGACGAGATCCTGGGCATCTTCAAGGCCGACCGACAGGCGAAGCAGCCCCTCGGTGATGCCCATGCCGTGTTTTTCTTCAGCGCTGCGGCTTTGATGGGTCGTCGTCCAGGGATGGGTGATAAGGCTTTTTGCGTCGCCGAGATTGTTCGAAATGTCGATCAGCGACAGGGCGTTGAGCAGGCGGTAGGCCCGCTCCTTGCCGCCTTTCGGCTCGAAGGCGATGATCGAGCCGCCGCCGGCCATCTGCCGTGCCGCCAGGGCATGCTGGGGGTGACTGGGCAGGCCTGGGTACAGCACGCGCGCGATCTGGTCGTGGGTTTCCAGGAAGGACGCCACCCGTTCGGCGTTCTGCACATGGCGGCTGACGCGCAACTCCAGCGTTTCCAAACCTTTGAGGAGCACCCAGGCATTGAACGGCGACAGCGAAGGACCGGTATGGCGAAGATAGGGGCCCAGGACGTCGGCGATGAAAGTGGCGCTGCCCAGCACGGCGCCCCCCAGGCAGCGCCCCTGGCCGTCGATATGCTTGGTCGCCGAATAGACCACCACGTCGGCGCCCAGAGCCAGCGGCTTCTGCAGGAGCGGTGTGGCAAAGACATTGTCCACCACCAGCCGGCCACCGGCGGCGTGGGTCAGTTCTGCCACCGCGGCGATGTCGATCAGCTCCAGGGTCGGATTTGACGGAGTTTCGATGAAGACACAACGGGTCGGCTTGGCCAGCGCGGCGCGCCACTGGTCGAGGTCGGTACCATCGACAAAGGCCACCTCGATGCCAAAGCGCGGCAGCAGGTCACCGATGATCCAACTGCAGGAACCGAACAGCGCGCGGGCCGCCACTACGCGGTCGCCGGTGCGCAGCTGCGAGACCAGGGCGGCATGGACGGCCGCCATGCCGCTGGCCGTGCCGCGGCATGCTTCGGCGCCCTCGACCAGGGCCAGACGGTCTTCGAACATGGATACGGTGGGGTTGCGAAAGCGCGAATAGACGAAGCGCTGACGCGTGCCGTCGAAACTTTCCTCGGATTCCTCGGCGGAATCGTAGACATAGCCGGAATTGAGGAACAGCGCCTCGCTGGTCTCGCAGAAGGAAGTGCGGGCCAAGCCGCCGCGCACCAGGCGGGTGGCAAGACGCCATTGTTCGGGGTTATCGTCGCTCATCAATCATCTCCGTCCGCAGGCACAAAAAAACCCCGACCGGTTAAGGCCAGGGCTCGAGATAAGCGCACTTGACCCTTTTAGCCGATTGTTTTACGTGGCCGCAAGCCGGTCGACCAAATCACCACGTATGGGCAGAGATAGCGTCCCTTGGCGGCAGCGTCAAGAACCTGTCCGTTGTGATAGAGGATGGCATTCCCCGCCAGCCACTTGCCGAGACTCTGAAACCGGTCTAATGGTGCATTGCACAACCCGCTGCAGTGAGTCCAAACCATGAATGACATGTTCTCGTTGAAGGGGAAAAAGGGGTTGGTGGTGGGAATCGCCAACGACCAGAGCATCGCTTATGGCTGCGCCGCCGCCTTGCGAACGCAAGGCGCGGACCTGGCCATCACCTATCTGAACGAGAAATCGGAAAAATTCGTCAGGCCGTTGGCCGAGCATCTGGGGGCGGAGATCATCGTACCCTGCGACGTGCGGATCGAAGGCCAGATGGAAGCCATGTTCCAAACCATCACCCAACGGTGGGGCAAGCTGGACTTCCTCCTGCACTCCATCGCCTTCGCGCCGAAGGATGATCTGCACGGCCGGACCGTCGACTGCTCCTCCGCCGGGTTCGCCATGGCCATGGACGTTTCCTGCCATTCGTTCATCCGCATGGCCAAACTGGCCGAACCGCTGATGCCCGACGGCGGCAGCCTGATGACGGTGTCCTATTACGGCGGTCGCAAGGTGGTGGAGCACTATAACATGATGGGGCCAGTCAAGGCGGCACTGGAAATGAGCGTCAAATACCTTGCCTCGGAACTGGGCCCGAAAGGCATCCGGGTCAACGCGATTTCGCCCGGTCCATTGCGCACCCGCGCCGCCTCGGGCATCGACCGGTTCGACGAGCTGCTGGAAAAGGCCGCCGAGCGGGCGCCCGAACATCAGCTGGTTGGTATCGAGGATTGCGGGGCTGTAGCCGCCTTCCTGGCCGGGAACGGGGCGAAGACCATCACCGGCACCACACTGTTCGTCGACGGTGGCTACCACATCGTCGGCTGACCTGGTGCACTGGCTCAGCCGGCCGAGCCGGCGCCCATCGCCCGAACGGTGCTTGACCATCAGTGGGCGCGGAACCGTCCGACATAACTGAAAAGTCTAGTGCTGTGAACCAGTTGAATGGCTCATGGCACTGGACGGATTTCGCTTGGCCATACGCGCGAAAGCGATACCGGCCTATGACTTTACACGCATCAATAGGCGCGCCACTGTTTCGCCGATCGTCGGCAGTCCGCTGCGATCGGCGGGCTTCACAAAGGAAAGTGGCCGGGCAATGGCGCGCAAAGGCTTGTGGTTGGCATTGTGCCTGGGTGTTCCTGCCTCGGCCCATGCCTTCGACCTGACACCCGACACCACCCGATATCTCTCTGATCCGGCTTTTCTGCCGCTGACCGGACAGGTATACGGGGAAACCTCGTATGGATACCGCGAGCTTTCGGAGGACAGGATCGTCCCGGGGATCGGCGTGTTTCCCCATGCCTGGATCAGGGACACCATCGTCGGCCAGGAGCTGAGTTATGGGATCTCCGACCGTCTGTCGCTGAATGCGACGCTGGACTTCCAGGAAAGCCGGCTCAAGGACAGCCTCCCGTTCGTGGGCGGGGCCGAGAGCTATTACGCCCGCGGTTTCAACAATCCGATTGTCGGCGCGACCTACCGGGCGATCGAGCAGGGTTACTCCCCGGTCGACCTCGACATATCGGTGAGCTATTCGCCGGATGCCTTCACCGCCCGGGAGGCCACACTGTCCAATGGCGGCACCACGGCGAGCGGCGGCCAGGCCGGCGGCATCCAGATCGCTGTCAGCCGGGAAATGCGATCGCTGACCCTTCAGGCCTACGGCGCGGCGACCTATTACGGTGACCAGAACCGATCGGTGCCGACCGACAATTCGACGACCACGCTGGGCGCCAACTGGCGCTACGACTTCGGCCTGCGCGGGCAGATCCGCCCGATCGACCGCTTCGTGATCGACGCCGGAGCCGGGGTGACGGGCAATACGGACCTCAAGGTCCGCAACCCGGCCGAGCAACTGGCTTATACCGGCTCGTTCGACCCGGCCGTCACTTTTTTCGTTGCGCCCGGCTATCACCTGATCCCCAACCGCCTGGTCCTATCGGCGGAGTACGATCGCGACTACCTGGGCAACGAAACGGTGACCGGCACGCTGGGCCCGGTGGCCACATGGAAGAACCAGGTGGAAAATGTCTACGCTGCCCATCTGCGGTTCCTGTTCTTCTGATCTGCCGATTTCCTGGCCGGACACCCGGCAAGGGGCTTGCGTCGGATCGCGGCAAACCCTATAAAATTTCCTCCCCGGCGCGGGTGTAGCTCAATGGTAGAGCAGAAGCTTCCCAAGCTTACGACGAGGGTTCGATTCCCTTCACCCGCTCCAATAAAATTAAGCACTTAGCCCCCTCTCCTTCATCGATCTGGCATTTTTTGGCACGATTTGGCACACTCGTTGGCACGAGGACATGCCGGAGGTGATGCCATGCCGGAAGGAATCCAGGTCCGCGGACCGAACCAATTCCGCGTCCAGGTGCGACGCAATGGCGTCTATCAAACCAAGACGTTCGAGAAGCTGAGCGACGCCCAGGAATGGCAGCGCGTCACGGAAGGCAAGGTCACCGGCGAAGAGCTGGTCGATCTGAAGCGCGCCCGCAGCACCTCGCTCGCCGACGCCTGCGACTGGATGCTCGACGGCAAGCATGTCGGCAACAACCCCGATGCGAAGAACGTTGCGTCCAAGATCCGCCACTGGAAGGACAGCAAGTTCGCCGCCTGGTCGCTCGTGTCGATCCATGACTGGGATCTCATCGAATGGCGGCGCGAGGTTCTTGACGAAGACAACGCCGAGGACGGCGACATCTGCGGTCCTGCCGCCGAGTGTGGGGCGCAGACGGTCATCCATCGCCTGAATGCTCTGTCGAAGGTGTTTCAGGTTTGGGCCCGCGCCCATCGGGTTCCACTCGAAAATCCGGTGAAGCCAGGCGTTCGCCCGGGAAAGCCAGATGGCCGCGACCGGCGGCTGGCCGGCGACGAGGAGAAGCGATTGCTCAAAGCGGCCGAGAAATCGTCACGGCCGTGGCTGAAAGCGGCGATCATCATTTCAATCGAGACCTGCATGCGCCAGAGCGAACTCGCCGGTCTGACCTGGGATCGGGTGAAGCTGACCAGCGAGTATCCCCACGTCGATCTGCTCAAGACCAAGAACGATCGGCCGCGCCGGGTGCCGTTGTCCCCGCGGGCACTGTCCGCCTTCAAATCACTGAAGCCGAAGGGCGCGACGGCGGGGGGCGGCGCGGAACCGGTGCTTCCGGTGGAGACCGGCCGAGGGATCATCCACGCCTTCCGCGACATAATTGCGGACCAGGGATTTCCCGACTTGCGCTGGCATGATCTTCGCCACGAAGGCGTTTCGCGCCTCTTCGAGCTGACCGATTTGCGCGAAAACGAGATCATGGCGATCAGCGGCCACCTGACCCCGGCGATGCTGGCGCGGTACACCCACCTGCGGGCCGATCGGTTGGGCGCACGGTTACCCGGCGGAAAGCTGAATTCGCGCCGAGGGTAAGGCAGGCGATCATCTGCACCAGACGCTAAAGCATCGTGCGTCAAATCTGACGCACGATGCTTTAGGCGGCCATTGAGGCCGCGGCCAAGCACGCGGATGCGTGCGCCCGGCGAGGGCTAACAAAACAAGTTAGAGCGTGATGCAGATTTTATGCATCACACTCTAACGACGACGTCATGCATTGGCAGCACGACGGGCGATTCGTTCGGCGACCGTCGGACGTCCGCGCTTCTTGGTCACCAGTGGGGACATTCCCTGTCCAGCGAGACCGCGAATCCACTCAGGTAAACGGTCGGCGATGATATAGACCGCCGAGCCGATATACAGGTGGGGCGGCGGGTCCGGGATGTTCTTCGGCCGCTTGTCCGCCTTCATGAAGGACTTCCGAATCAGCGATGCGGGCAATCCGGTGATGCGCGCCGCTTCCGGCACCCGGACAAGGTAGGGCGTCGTCCGGTCGACGGACAGCCCGGCGGCATCGGGCATCGATCCTTTCACTGGTCCGGCGGCGCCCGGCGCCGCAGGTGCCAATGTGATGGCGCTTTTCCTGATTGCCTTCGATCCCTTGGCAGAGAAGTCCCTTCGGCTGTCGCGAACCGAGCAAGACGTCGCGTAGATCGGCGCGAACGGGATTTCCCTTTGGTGGTCGTATGGCGTCTGACAGCCGTGGGTGGAGTGGTGCGATGTCGCCGGCCATAGGCGCGCCATCACCTCCGACCAGCCCATTTTCGGTCTCGGATGAGCGGATCCGGTCAAAATCAAGCCCGAAAAGCAGGGCAAAAAAGGGCCCTCCGCACGAAGGGTGCATTGGTGTATGGAAACCCGTTTCTGTGGACGATTTGTAGGCCGAGCATGGCCGCCAGGCTGACCGAGCGTGGACGAAACGTTGACCGAGCGTGGACGGATTACGGGCCGACCGCGGACGAACAACTGCCCCAGGGTAGATGTTTGGTCGGCCAGACGTGGATGCAGGTTCCGTGGAGAGGGACGTGAATGCGACCGCCGATAGCGACAGTTTCCCGTTCGCGCCGAACCTCTGGATGCTGTCCGCATGAAACATCCAAAATCGCGGACCCTCGCCGCCGTCATCGAGGAGTGGAGCAAGCCGACGAAGACGACCAAGGCCGAACAGGCCTTCTTCGCCTGGCTAAGTGATTACCCTCACAACTCAAGGGAAGCGGTGTACTGCTGGCTGTGGGACAACCACGCCGAAGTGACCCGCCTATTGACCGAATGGCAGCCCACCTGGGAGACCATCGCGGTGATCATGACCGAGGACGGGATCCTAGGGGCCAGGGGCGCGCCGCCGACAGGCAACGCCGTGCGTCGGGTGTGGAAGCGGGTGTGCCGGGACAAGGAGGAACGGGATCGCTGGAAAGGGGTGAGCCCCTGAGAACCGCTGAGCCTCATGAGGCGGCGATCCGCCAGAGATCGCCCAAAGCAGCCAAATTCGGGGTGTGGCCGACGATGACATGTCCGAGAATCAAATGACAACCTCCGGAAACCGCGTTCACAAAGTATCACAATGTGATACCTTATGCGTCTGATTTCGGAGACGCCTTTGTCGAAGGCTTTGAGCTACATCACCGACTTGGCCGCTCGTGGCCAGTATCACTTCACGCCCACGGAAATGCGCCAGACCCTCGGCGTATCGCCGGCGGCCACGAAGCTTGCTCTGCTGCGCTTGGCCAAGCAGAGGCTGGTGGCGAGTCCGGCGCGCGGCTTCTACGTCATCGTCCCCCCCGAATATCGGCAACTCGGCTGCCTGCCGGCGGATCAATTCATTCCGGCGCTCATGGAACAGCAAGGGGTCGCTTACTATGCCGGCCTCCTTTCCGCGGCACAGTACCACGGCGCCGCTCACCAACGACCGCAGGAGTTCCAGGTCGTCGTCGCCAAGAACCGACGGCCGATCATCTGCGGCGCAATCCGTGTCGCCTTCATCGCGCGAAAGCGGATTGCCGCCGTTCCCGTCACAAGCGTCAACACGCCGCGCGGAACGCTTCGCCTATCGACGGTCGAGGCAACGGCCATCGATCTGGTCGGCTACCAACGACATGCCGGTGGCCTTGACCAGGTTGCCACCATCCTTGCCGAATTGGCCGAACAGATCGATCCAGAGCGGCTTGTAGCAGCAGCGAAAACTGCGCCCATCTCCTGGGCGCAGCGTCTTGGATACCTCCTCGAACTCGTCGGTGCCGCGCCGATCGCCGAGCCCCTCAAAGCCTATGTGCAAAAGACGGCGAAGGACATGACACCGCTTCTGCCCAGCGCTTCGCATGCGAACGCGCTGCGGAATAAAGATTGGCGGCTCGATATCAACACCGAAGTGGAGGCGGACACGTGATACCGCGCGACCACATCACCGCGTGGCGCGCGCACGCGCCATGGGTTCAGGACTTCCAGGTCGAACAGGATCTGGTCATCAGCCGCGCGCTTGCGGAAATTTTCTCGAATCCCCTCCTGCGGTCCTCATTGGCGTTCCGAGGCGGCACTGCGCTCTACAAACTCTTCATCAAGCCAGCGGCCCGGTATTCGGAAGACATCGACCTCGTGCAGGTGAGCGCCGAGCCGATCGGACCGGTCATGGATGCGCTGCGGGCCACCCTCGATCCATGGCTCGGCAAATCACAATGGAAGCAGACAGAGGGGCGAGTGACCCTGAACTACCGGTTCGACTCTGAGGACATGCCGCCTGTGCGGCTGCGCCTCAAAGTCGAGATCAATTCGCGCGAGCACTTCACCTTGTTCGGCCGCACATCCGTTCCGTTTGCGGTGTCGTCGCGCTGGTTCACCGGCTCGGCGGAAATCGCCACCTTCCAAGTCGACGAACTGTTGGGAACCAAGCTGCGGGCGCTCTACCAACGGCGGAAAGGCCGCGATCTGTTCGACTTGGCGATCGCGTTGAAAACGCCGGGCGTCAATCCGGCACGCATTGTCGAGGCCTTCCTCGGCTATATGGAGAAGGAAGACGCTCTCATTACCCGCGCCTTGTTCGAACGCAATCTGGCGGCCAAGCTGACCATACCGCAATTTGCCGCCGACATTGGCCCGATGCTGGCGCCCGGCTATGAATGGGACATGGACAAGGCGATGGACGAGGTTTCCTCTGGCCTGATAGCGCTGCTACCCGGCGAGCCGTGGAAACGAGACGCCTAGCTATTGGTCAAGATCTGATGTCGTGGAGGCCCGTAAGGGGCCGTTCCCCCTCCAATGAAATCAAGCCTTGAGCCCTACAGCCGAACGCCCAGCCGCCATCTTTGGCAGGATTTGGCACACTCGCCTCCAGGGTGATGACGGCGTCATGGCCTTCTCCGACCATGGCATCGAATGCCTCCGCAAATTGCGCACTATCCTACCGAGATCGACTTGGGAAATCGCGGGCACCACGCGCCTTGCCCAAGAGGACTTTAGACCGGATCGACAGCAAACACTTGAGCGCACAGGGCATATGGCACAGGCCGAGCAGTGCCTGCGCTCCTGCAAGCTGTTGCAGGAACACAGGGATACGAACGGGGCGGTCAACAGGCTGTAATTACGCACTGTTTCACGCAGCCTCGGCGGCACTCGACCACCGGGCCATCAAAATTCCAAAGACGCATTCCGGGTTGATCTCGCGATTTGGCGCCACCTTCGTCAAGACCGGCGCCTTCCCGGCCGATCTGGGGAAATTGCTTAACCGGGTCGAGCATGAAAGGCTCCTGGCCGATTACTCCGGAGACGAACCTGGTCTCGCTTTGCTCCCCGTTCTGATCACCCAAGCCGAGAGATTTCTGAAGGCGGTCGGGGAGCTGCCTGATACCTGAGATTTTCCACTTGAAGTGGCGTCATATGGGCAATTTCGCCCCACGCGGCGAACGCCGACGGGCAAGTATAGCGCCCCATCCACTGAGCAGGTGGCACGATGCTCTCGCGGGCGGCGAATGCGTTGTCACCTTAAAAGTATTTACATCTTTTTATTTGCGAGACAACCGGGATTTGAATAGCATCAATCCACGCTCGCCAAACAACGGCGAACATTATCCCACAATCGCTGGCTCCGGATATAAACATCTTTACCACATTAACAGCGAATACAATTCACGACTGGAAAATGTAACATCTTTTACCAAATTGGTTTTCATACAGCTTCTGGTGACACCCAAAGGGATGGATACGAAGCACCTGGTCGCAATCGTCGATACCAACAGCCGCCACCGGGACATGGTGGCGGAGGCGCTGTTGTCGTTCTATACGGTCCACGCTTACGCGAATCCGGCCAACGCCATGTCCGGCATGCTTCTCTCCCCACCCAAATTGATCCTTGTCGGGCAGCGGGTGGGTGCCGGCAACGGTGCTCACTTCATAAGGGAGCTGCGGAGAGAGAAATTCCTGTCGACAGCCCCCGTCATCTTCATCATCGACAACGAGGATTTTCGCACCCTCGATACCATCCGCGACCTGGGGATCAAGGATTACTTGGTCAAACCGTACCATCGCAGTGCATTGATCAACGCCATATCCAAACAGCTCAATGGCCGCGTGGAACACTCGTGGCAGGACCTTCCACCGACACAACGGAAAGCCCTGCAAGGAACACTCAGCGCCTTCAACGGCATCGCGGACGATATTGCCAACGGCAACCCCCTTCCCTATGGCACGGTTTCCGATTCCTGTGACGCCATCGTGGAGGCGGTGAACAACGACGAGCTCGGCTCCCTGCTGCACCAGATCAAGGACCACGACAATTTCACCTATGTCCATTCGCTGCGTTTTTCGGCCTTCATGTCCCTGTTCGGGAAGGCCATCGGGCTACCGAAGGAACAGCAGGTGGTGATCGCCAGCGGCGGCATGCTCCACGACATCGGCAAGATGACGATCCCCCGCGCCCTGTTGAACAAGGAAGGCGCCCTCAGCCCCGGCGAAACGAAGGTGATGCGCAACCATGTGACCACGTCGCAGAAGCTGTTGGCGGCCAGCACCCCCATTCCGAAAGGCGTCTCGACCATCGTCGGCGCACATCACGAAAGGCTGGACGGATCCGGCTATCCTTGCGGCCTGGCCGCGCCCGCCCTCAACCAACTGGCACGAATGGCGGCAATCATCGACGTGTTCTGCGCGTTGACCGATCGCCGCCCCTACAAGCGGACCGCCGCCGCCCATGTGGCCCTGGAAACCATGGCCACCGAAATGCAGCATCGGCTGGACCAGGAGCTGCTGGTCCGGTTCAAGGAAATCCTCCTCGACTCGGCCGAAATTGCGGCATAAATGCCGCAAAATTCGGTCTAGCTTTCTATCGATGTGCCGGCATAGAAGCCTGGGCAATAGCAGGCGTTGGCACTCATCGTCGCCTCGCGCAGCCGTATCTGCAACTCTCGCACCTTCAGTTCGTTCTGCCGGTCGGCGCTTTGCTTGTCGATAACGCGCAGCGAATACTCGTGCATGTTCTTCAGCATCAGATTCATATTCTCGTAGATCAGTTCGAGGCTGCGGTCAGCCTTGAAATGTTCGGTGCGGCCAGCAAGGAACTCGTTGTTGCCGTCAGCCAAGGCGATGAAGGCGAGGATCTGCTCGGTCAGCATCGAGATGACCCGCGCGATCAGCACGCTTTCATTGATGATCATCTGCTCGGTGTAGATGATCAGTTGCGAGACATAGACGATCCGGTCACCGAATTCCCCGATCTTATCGGCCATGAACAGAATGCGGTCGGCCATTTCGCCGATGCGGTCGGCCATGACCCCGATCTGCACAGCCATGAACAGGATGCGGTTGGCCATGGGCCCGACTTCCTCGCCCTTTGAGGCGAACTCGTAGCCCAACTCCATGCCGCGCGTGGCGAAGGCCGCCCCCAGGTCCATGCCGTGCTTGGCGAACTCATAGGCCAGCTTCAGCGCTTCCTCGGCGAAATGCTCCCATCCGCAGGCCTGCTCCATCGCCCCCGGAAGCAGGGACTGGGTCAGGACGCCGGCACGCTGGTGGCTGGCAGCCGACAGCCGGTGCATCTCAACAAGATGTTTGCGGAGATCCTCGACGAAGGTCATCGCCTTGCTTCGCAGGTCCTCGTCCATGGTCACTCCTTCCCTTGCCGGCGACCGGCACTAGTGGTGGAAATCTGGCAGGTGGCGTCCACACCACGCGTCAGATTCCCACTATAATTCAATCATTTGACGGGCCGCTTCACCTGATGCTTGGGATCCAGGCGCCAGGATCGGACCACTAGGTTTGCGTCGAGCCTGTCGCTTGGCTGTCGGTAGACGACGGAGTGGTCGCGGTCGCGCCGGTGCTCGTCGAGGGTGAACTGCCGGTATATTGAATCAGCTTCAGAAGCTGCCCGGTCAGCCGGCCCGCCTGCCCTTCCGCGGACAAGGCGGCGTCATTGATCACCTGCTGGGCGGCCAGCCTGGCCTTCGCCGCCGCCACGTCAACGTCAAGCAACGTCGCGGCCGCCGCCGTGGCGCTATTGGATCCGGCAGCCGCCAATTGGCCGAGGAAATCGAACTGCGATTGGTAGGCTTGAACCTGGGTTTGCTGCCCGGTGACACTTATGTATGCGGTGTTGATCTGCGTCACCGCCGACTGGGCGCTGGTCACTGAAGCCAGGGATGTTCCGGCCAGCAGGCTGCCGGCCGACACGCTGGGTATGGCGACCGAGGTCGCGACACCGGTACCGCCGCCGATGGGAAAGGTGCTGTTGACGGTGAAGCTGCCCTGCAGCAAGGACTGGCCGGAATAGGTTGTGCCGTTGACGATGCTGCTGAGCTGAGCCTGCAATTGGGTGAACTGGTTGGCCAGATCATTCCGATCCGCCGCCGTCAGCGTGGCCGAGGTCGCCTGCTGGGCGAAAGAGGCCATCCGCTGTAACACCGTCACAATCTGGGCGAGCGCGCTGTCGGCACTGCCAAGAATGGTCGACCCCTCTGACGAACTGGCCGACACCTGGTCGTAAATGGTCGCGCTGGTATTGAACTGGGTGCCGGCCGCCGCGCTTCCCATGTCGTGCGTGGGATTCGGCACCTTCCAGCCGCTGGCCAGTTGGGCGAGGATATGGGCGGTGCGCCGCAGATTGGCCTGCTGCGCATCGACCACCACCATGGATGAATTGACGGCAGGATTGGTCACTTCGGCTCCGCCATCCTGCTGCCGCCCATTCCGGCATCGCAAAGATATTACGGTATTTCGCGCCGAATTGCGATAATCGGTCGAGGCCGGACTCTACCTTGAGTCACCGCCCCCAAACCAGGAACAGGCCGATGTCGCCGGGCAATCCGCCGGGAAAGTCGACAACCCGGGCGGACAGGCGAAAGCCCTGAGGTTTCAGTTCAACCTCCCAGCGGCGGTAGGCATCGGCGGGTTCGCCCCGCAAGGTCTGAGGCCAATCCGCTTCAGGCGCGTTGACGGCACGCCCGCCGTCCGTACACAGCCCGTTGGGAAAGGTGATCAGCAGGAATTCGGTTTCGCCGCGTTCCGCGGCACGACGCGCGCCCTCCAGCATCTCGTGCCAACGCTCCTCCGCCAGCCGGCGCTCGGCCAGCCTGGCGACCTCCTGCCGCTGGCGTTCGGCAGCGATACGCGCGTCTTCCTGACGCTGGCGCAGGGCGCTCTCCTCGGATTCCTCGACCAGATGGCGGAAATTGGCGGCGCTCGGCGGCGGCACGGGCGACCCTGCCTCGGCTTGCCGCTCTTCGGCCCGGCGCTCTTCGGTTTGCCCCCTGACAAAGCGGTCTTCGAGACTGGCCACCGCCCGCGACAACAGCGACAATGCGTCGGTTCGGGGTGGCCGGCATTCGTAACTGGCGACCACGCGCGCCAGATCAGTCCGGCTGACAATACCCACCATGCGTCCGTTTTCGATCACCGGCAGATGGCCGATCTCGTGCCTGGCGAACAGTCCGGCGATGGTGCGCAAGTCCGCCTCGCCGGGGACCGTGACAACCGAGCCCGTCATCACCGCACAGGCCGGCTTCGCTTCCTCGCCGGCAAGCAGATCCTTCTCGCTCACTATGCCCACCAGGTTCCCCCGGCTATCGACCACCGGGACCGCCCCGATGCCATGTTCGAGCAGCAGCTTGGCGATGTCGCCTGATGGCCGGTCGGGGTCCACCGAAACGACGCTGGCCGTCATGATGTCGCGCGCTTTCATCGACCCGCTCGATCAAGGGGAAGGTTTGTTGCCCCGGGAAACTACCTCTTAGTGGTCCGCCCCAGACGCTTGGTTCCCGGGGGTCTGGATCAGGCGGCCCACCAACTAATTGAATTGTGGCGAGAAGCCGACGGATGGTGACAGCGCCACCCGTCGGCTTCTCGCCACTAGTAAACGAGCGAAGCCTCGCGTCGTTCGCAGGCTACGGCGAAGGTCAGCCTTACTCGGCGGCGGACGCCGGCCTGATGCCCGCCAGTGCCACCTCGGGGCGGATCAGCACCACCTTGGCGCTGTCGCGCAGCCATCCTTCGAAGATGGGCGCGGCCATCGCCGCCCCATAACGGAAACCTTGCCCAACCTGACAGCCCAGGGCTTGCAGATGCCGCTCCTCGCCCTCAGTCTCCACTCCCTCCGCAACGATGGAAAAGCCCAAGGCCTCGGCCACACCGACGATGGCGGCGACGACAGCCGCCTTGTCGGGCTGGCCGTCGACGTTCTGGATGAAGGAGCGGTCGATTTTTAGCCGGTCCAACGGCAAGTGCTTCAGATGAGCCAGGTTGGTATGGCCACGGCCGAAATCGTCGATCGCCACGGTGACACCCATTTGGCGTAACCGTGCAAGCCGGCTCATGGCCATGGCGGGATCGGACATCACCGTATTTTCCGTCACCTCGATTTCCAGGAACGACGGCTCGAGACCGTACCGCTCGACCGAAGCGGCGATCCGGTCGATGAAGGCTTCGGCCAGGAACTGGCGGCAGGAGACATTGACCGCCAACCGAAAATGCGCCTTACCGCTGTCTCGCCACAGGGCGACCTGCCGACAGGCCTGGTCCACGACCCAGTCGCCGATCCCGTGGATCTGACCGGTCTTTTCGGCCAGCGGCAGGATCAGTTCCGGCGCGACGAGGCCGCGTTCGGGGCTGTGCCAGCGCAGCAGCGCCTCGGCCCCCACCACGGCGCCGGTCCACAGGTCGATCTGCGGCTGGTAGAAAAGCTCAAATTCGCTTCGTTCCAGAGCCCGCCACAATTCGGCTTCCAGCCGCAGATGTTCATTCACCTGGCCATCGATCCGGCTGTCGAAGAACCGGAAGGTGCTCCGGCCGACGTTCTTTGCCCGGTACATCGCCGTATCGGCGCCCCGCATCAGGGTGACCAGATTCTCGCCGTCCTGCGGAAAGACCGCGATGCCGATGCTGGCGCCAATCTCGACCTTGTGGCCACCCAGGGCCATCGGAAGCCCAAGGCAGGTGACGATCTTTTCCGCCACCTCGGCCACCTCGCCCGGTGCCGAGAAGTCCGACAGGATGACGACGAATTCGTCGCCGCCCAGGCGCGCGATGGTATCGCTGCGCCGCAGGCAGCCTTGCAGCCGTTCGGCCACCTCGATCAGCAGCAGGTCGCCCATTTCGTGGCCGAACCGGTCGTTGACCGCCTTGAACCGGTCAAGGTCGACGAACATCAAGGCGACGGACGAATTCTCACGGCGCGCCACTTCCAGCGCATGACCCAGCCGATCCTCCATCAGAGCCCGGTTGGGCAGCCCGGTCAAAGTATCGTGATAGGCCTGGTAACGGATATGCTCGGCCTTCCGGTAAATTTCGGAAATCTCGGCAAAGGCTTCAAGCAGGCGGCCGCTATGGAACACGCTGGTGGCCAGCAGGCTGTCAGTATCCGCCGATTTGCGTTCGGAGATGTCTTCGACGGTAACCCAGCAATAGGATCTGCCATCCTCGCCGACGACACGCGTGCCATGCATCCGCACCGGCACCCGCCGGCCGTCGCGGCGGCGCAGCTCCTTTTCATAGGGCCCAAAGCGGCCGCTGGCCCGCAGGGCGTCGAGATGCCGGCTGTCCTCATCGGCGTAGACCCGGGGAGTCAGATCTGCGATATCGAGGGTGGCCAATTCCTCGGCCGAATAGCCGAGCATGGCCAGCAGGGCGTCGTTGGCCTCCAGGCACCGGCCCTCCATGTCACAGCGGACCATGCCGATCGGCGAACAGGCGAACAGCGCGCCGAACCTGCCGTCATCGGGTGGCCAGGCGGCGCCCGGACGATTGCCGCGATCCATCTGCTTCTGCATCCTGCTGCTACCCATGCCGGTCGCCTCTGCTGAATTGGTCCGCATCGAAGAACCCTTGGGCTCTGCTCAGAAGCTTGAGCAGACTTCCCTTTCCAGCAGCGCCTGCATCATTGACAAGGCGACCAGTTCGGCGGTGGCGTCGTCGACCGGCGCCGGCCCCGCCGTCTTGCCGGACGCCGCCGCGGCAGCCCTGACGATGATGTCCATGAGATCGGTAATCAACTGGTCCACCTGCGACTGCTGCTGCGAACCGCCCAAGGTGCCGGCTTCTGCGCGGCGACGGGCAGCGTAAAAGCCGACGAAGTCATCGGCGGTGACAGGTCGGGCGCCCTTGGTCGACATGCTGTGAGCCATGGCCCATCTCCTTGGGTTTGACGAGAGAGATTCCCGTTCCCACCTATGCAGGTCCCGTACCAACGCCGACGGCGCAAGGAATCGGCGGAAATGAGCGGGCACGGATCGGCAAGAATTGCCGGGCCCAATGGCGAGGCCGTTGCACCCGTCCTTCGCGCGGCCATAATGGACGCGGAGACCTCTAGGATAGGCACACCCGATGACGTCGGACCCGGAACTCGATCCCTATCTGCCGCCGGAATATCAGCCCAACGTCATCGTCGTCATGGCGAAATCCCGCAGCCCGGGAATCTGGCGGGCGGCCGGCGGGGCCATCAGCGCCGAGGAACTGGGCATCCCACCCGAATTGGCCGGGCGGCTGGGCCACTGGTCGCGGGACCTGGCGGCGCTGATAACGGATATGGCGGCGCCGCAACGGACCGAAAGGTTGAGGCAGCTGGCCGCGGAAGGCCTGGCCTTCGCCCGGCAGGTTCAGGCAACCATCGGTCCCGAATTCGTGGTACTCTATTTCGACGAGGCCAAGCTGGAAGCCGAGGCGGCCTTTACGGAATATCTCTATCCCGCCGGTACCGCCTAGACCGTGAGGCAGAAGATCTGCGTCACGGTTTAGGTTTTTGGGTTTTGCCCCTCGGCGGGCGCGCGCGTCTGCGCGATTGGCCGCCGCCTCAACGGCAGCTCATCCCTCTAAACCTACATGGTTTCCCGCTTCAGCAAGGCGGCGACGATCTTGTCGGACTTCCGACAATGGAAGATCACCTCGGGGGCATTGAGGCGCGCCGCCTCGACGCTGATCTGCTGCAACAGGTCCCGCATTTGCCGCAACAGGTCGGCAGGCAGGACGATTTTCGCCAGGTCGGTCATCTTGAGGCAACCTTCGTGAAAAATGACGCGGCAGACCTTGCCGATGAGAAAATCTTGCCGGGCTCCAACAGCAGACACATGATCAACGGCTTTCTGCATCGTCGGACGCCAAGGTATCGCCGAGCTCGTCGATCCAGTAGCGGATCGCGGGACACAGGGCCCTCTGGTCGCGAAGCCGAAATTCCGCGGTATCCCGCGTCATCGGCGCAGTGCACTCAGGCCGCCCGCCGGGCACCGCCTGCCAGCAAATTCGAACAGTATCCATAGCGCGACCTCACCTTCGGCGACCGGCGCCGACCGCACCGGATGCCGGCTCATCCCTTGGTCCATGGCAAGCAATCGGCGCGCCAAGCCGAAGGCCGCGACCGAACAAGATCAGAGGGCGGGGATATTCAACTCTTCGAGTCGGGCATTCGAAGTTCGCCGGCTCGCCCCTCCAGCATTCCTCTTGCAGCAGAGTCCCGGCTATGCCTGAATGATGGGATGAACCAGCCATTGGATCTCGGGACAGCCGCAAAACTGCCGGGAACGCCGGACTTGGCGCGCCATTTCATGGAATGCGGCGCAATGAACGCCAATTTGAGTCTGGCGCCGGGCGAACGCCTGGTGATCACCGACGACTTGCTGGACGGCAAGATCGCCGACCTGGCGGCCATCTCGATGGCCGCCATCATCGCCCGCGACGGCCAAGTGGCCCGGGCCGCCATCATTCCTTTGGGGGTCGCCGCCAGCCGGGGGGATCGGGCGGAAAGGGACAAATACGAGCGGCTGTTCCAGTTGATCGAGGAAACCGCATTCGATGATTCGGTCCGTGAATCGGCCGAGGCCCTGATCGCCGCCCGCTTCCGCGAAGCCCTGATAAACGACCTGGTCCGTGAACTGGGCGGCACCATCGGTCCGGCCCGCCAGCGATACAGGGCGTTCCTTGACATCATCCGCCTGCTGGTCGACCGACGCATATCCGAGCGGGCGTTCCTCGACGAATTCCTCGACTTCACCAGAACCGTCGCCGGCAAGCTGGATTTCGGCATCTATGCCATGTGCATCGACCGCATGTTCGCCAGCGACAACCTGCCAATCGTCGTCAAGGCCGCCCTGCTCAAAGAAATCCTTCGCTATCCGCCACTGATCCGCAAGGAGCTGCTATCCGACCTGCTGTCATCCGAGGCCGTTCCGTCCGAGCTGCAGCATTTTGCCCGCAGCGAAATGGCGGGCGTGATGACGCACGACCAACTGAAGGAAGTGTTCCTGTTCACCACCTTGAAGGTGGTCTGGCAGGCGCAGCGTCCGACCCGCCTGTCATCCTGACGACCGAAAGGAGGATGGATCGCGCCGCCTCCTGGGATCCCTCACTTCGTTCTGGATGGCAGGTTCATTCGAGGCGGTGGCTGAACCCTCAGATCGCGTCCAGTGGAATCTTCAGGTAGCGCGTCCCGTTGGCTTCGGGCGGCGGCAGGTCGCCGGCCCGCATGTTCACCTGCACCGAGGGCAGGAGCAGCGCCGGAGTGGCCAAACCGGCATCCCGGCCCTCCCGCATGGCGACGAACTGGTCCTCGCCGATTCCGTCTCGGATATGGATGTTGCTGCGGCGTTGCTCGGCGACGGTCGTCTCCCAGCGGTGCTCGTCACGGCCGGGCGCCTTGTAGTCATGGCAAAGGAACATCCGGGTGTCGCCCGGCAAGGACAGAATCCGCCGGATCGACCGGTACAGCGTCCGCGCGTCGCCGCCGGGAAAGTCGCAGCGCGCCGTGCCATAGTCGGGCATGAAAAGGGTATCCCCGACGAAGACCGCATCGCCCACAAGATAGGTCATGCAGGCGGGGGTATGGCCGGGCGTATGCATGGCGACGGCGGAAATGCCGCCAACGGCGAATACCTCGCCGTCGTACATCAGATGGTCGAATTGGCGGCCGTCTGCGGTGAAGCCGGCTTCGGCATTGAACAGCCGTCCGAAGGTCTTCTGCACCAGCGTCACCCAATCACCGATGGCGGTCCGCCCGCCGAGAACCTGTTTGAGATAGGGTGCGGCACTCAGGTGATCGGCATGAACATGGGTTTCCAGGATCCACTCGACCGACAGTTCGCGGCTCCGTACATGGGCGATGACTTTGTCGGCAGAGCGGTGAGAGGTCCGGCCTGCCGCCGAATCGTAGTCGAGCACCGGGTCGATCACCGCGCAGCGCCGTGTCGGCGGATCTTCCACCACATGGGTCGCCGTGGAGGTGACGGGATCGAAGAACGTGGTTACCTGGGGCTGCATGGGGCTTTCTCCACCATCCGGAAGAACCGCCGAAGAATACATTCGCGTTTCATCATATGATCCCCGACAACACCCCCCGCAAGCCTTTCTCCCGGTGATTTCGTCAACGCTCGGCGGCGGGATAAGGCCGACCGGCGGCCAGGCCTTCCCATAGGACGCGGTTGAATGCCGCACCGTCGATGCGGTCCTCGGCCGACCAGTCGTAACCCGCCGTCCTCGCTGCCCAATAGGCGGCGTCATGGGCGAAGGCGAATGTTTCCCCAGCCAGCCGCCCGGCCTTGCGTTGCGGCAACGGCAAGGCCGTCGCCCCGAGCGCGGCCGAAGGCGCTGCGGAGAACCTCCAGGCCTTGTGCGCCAGGTCGAACGCCTCGGTCATCGGAGGTTGATGGGCGTCGTTGAGGTTCAAGGAGCCGAGGCCCAGCACCTCTTCGATGGTCCGAATCATGTTCACCGTCGAGTAGCGAGCGGATACCACCGCCCCTTGGCGCAGATACGGACCGGCGACGAAGGCGGTGCTGCGGTGGGCGTCCACATGGTCGGGACCGTCCTGGGCATCGTCTTCCAGCACGAAGATGAGGGTCGAATCGCGATACGGGCTTCGTGCCACTGCCTCGACCAGGCGGCCGAGGGCGTAGTCGTTATCGGCGGCTTGCGCCTCGGGCGTGTTCACGCGGTCGATGGCCTGGCCGAAAGCGCCCAGATGGTCGGTCATCAGCCGGACCAGCATCAGGTTGGGCAGGTTGTGGCCTCGGATGAAACCGGCGAACTCCCTCTCCCATTCGCGTTCGCGGTAAAAGTCGGGAAATCGCATGTCGAAGCCGCGGAAATAGGGATCGGTACGGCCGATCAGGGCCGGATCGGCCGGGAATGCCACCGCGGTGCGGCTGCGGAAGGGGTCGCGATCCAGCGGAATCGCCTGGGGATGGGCCGGCGCATAGCGGGCAAGGTCGCAATAAAAGCCGTAGTTGCGCACGGTGAGGCCGGCCCGCAGCGCCGCGTCCCACAGATGACCCCGCCCGGCCTCGGCATCCGGGCCGTCGGCGGCCGCCACATCGGCGGTGCCCGGCAGCAGGTCCGGGTCGTCCGGCGTCGCCGGATCGGCCTGCCGGCGCAAGGCGAGGGTCGGCAGACCCACATTGATGTTGCGGTTGGTTCCTTCTACGTCGTAGGGCGCGCCGCGCCTGGCGTAATTGAGCGGTATGGATTTCACCCCGACGTCGGTTTCGCGTGCTTCGGTGCTCCACGGCCAGCCGTTGCCGCTGACCTCGCCGGCATCGAAGAAGTTGTCGAGGGTAACGAAGTCGCGGGCCAATGCGTGCTGGTTGGGCGTGATCGCCGCGCCGAACAGGGCAAGACGGGGGTCGCCGTTGCCGCGCCCGAGATCGCCCAGCACCTGGTCGTAGGTCCGGTTTTCCTTGATCACATAAATGACATGGCGGATTCGCCGGCGCAGCGCCTGCATCACCTGCCGATCATGGACCCGCAGGCGCTCCGCCAAGTGGTTGTTCGCCGCGACCACGCCGGTCAGCCGGCGCAATTCGAGAGTTCGCGGCAGCGGGAACGACAGCAGTCCGGCCTTGGAGATCTGCAAGATATAGCGATTGGCCGCCTGGCAGGCGGCGAAGCGTGCCGGATCATGATGGTTGTGGCTGCAGCCGCCGGGGTTGGGGCCGGGATCGCTGCGGCCGTTGACCACGTAAAGCATCCGGCCGCCGTCGCCGACCGCAACCGAATGCGGATACCAGCCGGTCGGAATCCACCATGCCGCGCGGTGCGGCCCCTGCCCCGTCAGCGGAACGACCGCCAGCGCGTTTATGCCGCCTTCGGTGACATAAAGCATCCGACCGTCCGAGGACAGCGCCAAGTCGTTCGGCGCGGCGCCGGTCAGTCGCTGCGGCCCGGCCTGCTCCCCCGACGGGGCGCCGACGGGCATCGTTTCCCGCAGGCGTCTCGTCGCCGTGTCGATCACCGATACCGTGTCGCCGTTGTCGGCGGCAACGAACAACAGGCTCCGATCGGCGTTCAGCAGCATCCGATTGGGTGTCCCGGCGATACCGATCCGCCCTTCGATCTTCAGGTCCCCGGCAATGTCGATGACGACCACCTGCCGGTCGCGTTGGCTCGAGACATAGGCGGTGTCGTTGCCTTTGACGGCGACCCAATCGGGGTATTCTCCGCCGGCCACCCCGTGGCGGGATCCGTCCGTCCTGCCCGGGCGCAGGTCCAGTTCGCCCAGAACCCGCCGTGCCGCTGGATCGACGACGGTGACTGCATCGTTGTAGCGGTCGGCAATCACCACTTTGCGACCGTCGGCGGTGACCGCCAGACCGGCTGCGCTGGGCGGCTGCCTGATGCCGTTGCCGGCTCCGTGGCCCAGGGCGATTGGAGCACCCTCTTCCGCCCAGGCATCGCCGTGCAGGCCGAACACATGCAGGTTGTCGTCAACGCCGCCGCCCACATAGAAACGCATTCCGTCCGGAGCGAAGGCGATGCCGCCGTCGGTGTCCGGCACCGGCAACGCCTGACGCTGCCGCGGCGCGCCGGCGGCAATGTCGAAAACAAAGACGTATTCGTTCGATGCCGCGGCGATCTTCTTTCCGGCCTCGTCGAACAACAGGTTGTAACCGCTGGTGAGCACCAGCAGCGTTCGCCCGTCGGGACTCGTCACCGCGGTGACGGCTTGGCCGGTTTCAAAGCCGGGGTGATCTCGAAGCTGCGGATCGAGGTGCTGGAACACTGCCCCCGGCGCCGCTTCGGGCGTTATCCGCTGCCCGGTGGGAAGATCCTGTCCCACGATCTCTTCCCCGCGCCCCGGCAAGGCGAGCCCGAAAACGGCAAAGCCTGCCAGGACAAGCCGACGCAGGGCGCCGGAACCGATGGGATGGGAATTGCTCACGATCGCCTACTCCCCTCGATGGAACCTGCCGGCGGTCGATGATGCCTGGTTCCGGGCCTCGCGGGGATGAAATCTTGGTTGATACGCTGCGGCTGTGCGCTCCGCTCCCTCGCCGTAATCGGATGGCGACAGGCCTTAGCCGGCAGGCGGGCGAGAATCGATGAATACCGGGGCGAAGCCACCCCCCGGCGTACGAAAATTGGTGATCTGCCCTTCGTAGAGGCGGGCAGCGAGCAGCACTACTCGGCCATCTCGCGCAAAAGCACGCAGGTCGGCTTTCAGTCCACCGCCGCACGGCAGCCGCAACCTCGGCGCCGGCGTGAAGTCCTGAACGACGTAGTCCTCGGCATGCAGGCTTTCCCAGGTCGTGCGGCTGATCTTGTCACCACGATAGGCGGCCTTGCCGGCATAGCCCTTCACCGGCTTGAAGAACAGATTGCGCCGGCGTTCCCAAAGCTCTCCCCAGGTTTCAGTGGAAGCGATGGCAGTGCGCGGCACCGCCTGGGCAACCGATGCGGCGTCCGCCTCGGGCAGGCCCAGCGCCCGCAGCGCCTCGAAATCGCACAGCAGGGACAACAGCCGCTTGTCGCTGTATACGGCGTGGGCGGGCGGGTCGGGAATCAGCCGGACCGCGCCGGCCCTCCAGGCGGCCGCCAGCGCCGCATGCTCCGGCGCGGTCAGCATGAAATCAGTAAGGCGGTTGTAGACCAGGGCGATGGCGTCGCCGCAGCAGCGCAGGCTGCCCCCGACGAACGACAGTTCGCGCGGATCCAGAATCCACGCGGCCCTGCCGAGCGCCTGGAAAAGCCTGCGGTAGAGCAGGAACTCGGGATAAAGATGCTGGCCGGCCGGCGCGTCGTCGACGATGGCGATGGCGGTCGCCTTGGGATCGGCGGCGGCGAAAACCTGCCCCACCTGCTGTTCCAGGTGGTCGAGGGGAAGATCGCCGGTCGGCAGGCCGCACAATTCCGGGCGACAGGCCCGAACAGCGCGCGCATGGGCGGCGGCGATCAGCAGCCCCCCCGGGTTGGTGTTGATTTCGATCAGCCGGGGACCGTCGGCGGTCAGGTGGAAGTCGAAGCCGAGAATACCGGGATGGACCTTGAGACCGGCCAGACCCCTTGCCCGGGCCAGGGCCAGGGCGGCACACCGGACCGCCGGGTGCGACAGGGCGCGGTGGATGGCGGAGACCGCGGCGGTGACCGGGCCCGCCTGCGCCGGATCCAACAGAACGGCCACCGGTGCGATCAGGTTGACCCGCCCTTCGGCCAGGGCCGAGGCGGCCGCACCATCCCCCAAAGCCCGGGTCAATGCCGGCCAAAGAGCCGACGGCTCGACGGCCACGGCGGCCAGCGGGGCGGCGGCGGCGCGATGCAGGGCTCCAGCCGTCACCGTCGTCCGTTCCCATCCAGGTCACGGATCACTTCGGGCGTCACCTGTTCGAAGGTCAGAACCGCCCGCCCCTTGTGATCCTTGACGAAGTCATCGGCTTCCGCCCGCGTGGCCAGGGGTACCAGGTCATGCCCCATCGGCGCGAGCACATCCGAGCCGATCACGTAGAACGCGGCGCGGGCGTCGAGCGGCCGGACGTCGTAATAGTCGGTGACCGCCATTGCCGAGACCTCGGCAAAGCTGTGCCCGGGAGCGTAGCGGGGCATCGCAAAGAGGAATTTGAACAGGTCTTTGGCTCCATCGAAATACTGGCTGTGCCCGTCCTTGTACACTACTGTCGCTGTCCATTCCGGATATTTGGCAACGAACATGCCGCAAACCGGACACACCGCGTCGGCCGGCGGCGGCGGGACCGCCACCTCGTCCGCCCCGGCTGGCGAACATAACGACAGCAACACGGCAAGAAGATGAAACAGTCGGCGCATCTGCCCGCCCCGGCTCAGTCGGCCGGCCGGGGAGCCGCCGATTCGCGCCGCTTCTCCTCGCGGCGGCGGCGGATCATCGCGGTGTCCTCGGCCATGCCCATATAGGTCAGCATCAGCGCCCGGTCGAAGTCGGCCAGTTCGCCATCGCCGCGGGCCGCTTCGGCCGCCGCCCGCGAGCCGAAAGAGGTCTTGGCGGTGCCGGTCATCACCGGCTTGTGGCCGCCGCCGATCACGTAGGTGACCTGTTCCGCATCGGTCAGCGGCTTGACCTCGCCGGCCGCCCCGTTGTCGGGCGCATAGATGGCTTTCGGCACACGGTCCAGGTTGAGCGCCAGCGACAGCGCCGCGCAGTGCAGCGAACAAGTAGCATCAGCGAGATCGTCGGAATAATGGATCAGGTGGCGGCTGAAATGATGGATCTCGCGATCCATGCCGCAATACGGGCAGCGGGGATATTTGGTCAATTCATCAGCCAGGGGAGCCGCATCCTTCGGTGTCTTCGGCACGAACTGGAGCGGTGTCCCGTCGCCCTCGGCCGCGGCGGACGGACGGCTGTGCGCGGCGACCAGGGCCACGGGCACGACCAACAGAAAATGACGACGCAACATGTTCCTCCTCCTCTCCTCCGGCTTCACCAGTTGGGCAGGTTCCGCATCACGGCGAAGAACCGCAGCCCCTCGACCAGGGTGACGCCCCCCAGGGCTGCGACGACCCCCGCCGCACCTCTGAGCAGCCAGCCGCGCGCCGGCGCCCCCAACCGGCTGAACAGCGTTCCGACCAAGGTCATTGCGGGCAGAGTCCCCATGCCGAACGACAGCATCAGAAGCGCGCCTTCCAGGGGCGTCGCTGCCGAGGTTGCTTTGACCGCCATCGACAGGGTCATGGCGCAAGGCATCAGCCCGTTGACCACACCGCCCAGCAGCGCGCCGCCCGCGGCACCCCTCCGGCCGGCATCCGCGAAAATCCGCCCGGCGAGCACGGGCGGCAGGCCCACCGCCGGCAGGCGCACCGGCAGCCAACCGACGAGGTCGAGGGCCAGCACCAGTACCAATGCGCCGGCCAGGATCTGCAGGACGGCTTGCGCTTTGCCGACGATGCCGGTGGAAACCAGGGCGACGCCAAGGCTGGCGGCGACCACGCCGATAATCCCGTAGATCCCGATGCGCCCGGCATGGTAGCAGGCCATCGGTAGGAATCCGCGCCCCCGCTCACCCATCCGCACGAAGAACGCCGATACCAGGCTGCCGCACATGCCGACGCAATGGCCGCTGCCCAACAGCCCCGCGATAAAGGCCAGAGACAGGTCAAGGGGAGCAGTCATTCAGCGGTCCTTCTGCAGGCGCAGGGAATTGGTGACCACCGACACCGAGGACAGCGCCATGGCCAGCGAGGCGGCCAGCGGATTGAGCCGGCCTACCGCCGCGCCGGGAATGGCAATGGTATTGTAGCCCAGAGCCCACACCAGGTTCTGGCGGACGATTCGCATGGTCTTGCGGGACAAACGGATCATCTCCGCCACCTTGGCGATGTCGCCGCCGGCCAGGGTGACCTTGGCCGCCTCGATGGCGATGTCGGTACCGCCGCCGACGGCAAAGCCGACCCGTGCCGCTGCCAGCGCCGGAGCATCGTTGATGCCGTCGCCGACCATGCCGACGGACTCACCCCGGCCCGCCAGCTCTGCAACGATTTCCTGTTTGCGGGCCGGCGAAGCGCCGGCGATGACCGAAGGAATCCCCAGTTCGGCCGCCACCACCCGGGCCGTGGCTTCGGCATCACCGGTCACCATGACAGTGCGCAGTCCAAGGCTGTGCAACAGTTGAATGGCTTCCGCAGCTCCCTGGCGCGGCCGGTCCGTGATGCCGAAGGCCGCTACCGTCCCGTCGACCGCCGCCAATACCGGGGTTCGCCCGCGCGACGACCACTCCTCGATCACCCTGGAACCGGCGGCGGCGTCGATGCCATTGTCGGCAAGGAAGGACGGGCTGCCGACAAGAACCGTCCTGCGGCCCCGTCTGGCGCGGACGCCGCCGCCGGAGATCGCTTCGAAGCCGGTAACCGCCACCGGATCGAGCCCCCGCGCCCGGGTCCAGTCGACGATGGCCCGGCCCAAGGGATGCTCCGACCCCAGTTCGGCTCCGGCGATCAGCGCCAGCAGCCTGTCCTCTTTCGGCTGGCCCGACAGGATGGCAAAGTCGGTGACCACCGGACGCCCTTCGGTCACTGTCCCCGTCTTGTCGAACACCAGCGTGGTCAGGCCGGCTGCAGCCTCCAGCGCTTCGCCATCACGAATATAGATGCCGTGCCGCGCCGCCCGGCCGGTCGCCGCCATGATAGCCGTCGGCGTGGCCAGGCCAAGGGCGCAGGGACAGGCGATCAACAGCACCGCGACAGCGCTGTCGAGCGCCTGGGACAGCGTGCCGCCGCCGAGCAGCCAGGACAGAAAGGTACCCCCGGCGAGGGTGACCACCCCCGGCACGAACACCGCCGATACCTGGTCAGCCATCCGCTGCACCGGCAGCCTCGCCGCCTGGGCGCGGTCGACCATCCGGACAATCCCGGCCAGGACGGTATCGGCGCCGGTCGCGGTGACGCGAAGGCGGAGCACCCCAACCCCGTTGATGCAGCCGCCGGTCACCACTTGTCCGAGTCGCTTGCGGACGGGCATGCTTTCCCCGGTCAGCATCGATTCGTCGACGGCGGAATGCCCCTCGGCCACCTCGCCGTCCACCGGGATGCGTTCGCCCGGGCGCACGACCACCAGTTCGCCGACCGCCACGTCATCGACCGGCACTACCACCTCGCTGCCGTCGCGCAGGACCGCGGCCGTGGCCGGCTGCAGATCGAGCAAGTGGCGCACCGCGTCGCCCGCCTTGCCTTTGGCCCGCTCTTCGAGCCAGCGGCCAAGGAGGACGAAGGACACGATGCCGGCAGCCGCCTCGAAATACAGATGCTGCCGCCCGGCCAACAGCGAGACCACGGAATGGCCGTAGGCGGCGCCAGCACCGATGGCGATCAGCGTGTCCATATTGGCGGTGCGCCGCTTGGCCAGCCTGACCGCACGCTCGAAGAACGGCCGGCCGGCGCCCAGCACCACCGGTGTGGCCAGGGCCAGTTCGGCCAGCCGCCAGAGCGGCGAGCGCGGCATCGCCACGCCGATGACCATCGCCGGCAGAGTCAAGGCGCCCGCGAGCAGGGCGCGTTTCCGTGCGTTCTCCAGCCGCCGGCGTTCACCCTCGATCACCAACCGGCGCTGGGCCAGACTATCCATGGGGTGGGCGCCATAGCCGAGGCGGCCGATCATCGCCTCAACCTCGGGCCGATCGCAGCGGCCGGCCACGGTGGCGGTCCCGGCCGCGAAATTGACCGAGACGTCGCGCAGGCGCGGGTCGCGGCTGAGCGCCAGCTGGATCAGCGCGGCGCAGGAGGCGCAGGTCATGCCTTCCACTGCCAGGCTGATCTCCCGCTCAGGCCTGCCGTCGTCCACCGCCGTCGCCGGTGCCTGGAGAGGCATCCGCCCGAGATTGCCCACCACCCTGTCGAGCAGGTCGAGCAGCCGTTCGGCCGGCATCCGGATGGGATCGAACCTGACGGCAACCGATGCGATTCCCGGCACCACACGCAGATCGAGGATCGCCTCATGCTTGCGCAACAGGATCTCCAGCAGGCAGCAGCGTTCCTTGTCGTGGCGGATCGCCGGCGCGATGACCCGCAGGCGGTGGCGCAACTGGTGAGCGACGCGGATATTGGTCCGGTCGCCGGTCATGGCCGGCTCCTCGCCGCTGATGTCTTGCGGTAGCGGACCAGCAGGAATGTCAGATAGGCCATGGTCAGCCACTCGTAGCGGTAGGACCAGGGATTGGGCAGCCATTGCCGGGTGATCCGGCCCCAGTGAATGCGGATCAGGTAGAAGGCCACCAGATCGTTGAGAAAATGAATGGTCCACTCCTTGGCATCGAACGACGCCGGCGACCGGTCGCCGGTCTGGGCCGGTGGCGCCGCGGCCGCTTGCCCTTCTGCCGTTTCCATCACCTCGCCGACCAGCGCCGCCAGCCGGGCGGCGACGATGCCGGTGCCGCATACCGCCTCGACATAGCGAATGGACAGCTTGCCCACCCGCGGAATGACGGTGGCGCGGTAGACGCCGTCGATGGCGCGGAGTCCGGCCTCCAGCGTTTCGGCTGCCACAGCCGTCCGCAGCGGCGGCGGCAGATCGAACCGCAGATGGCCGGGCGCACGGTGCCGCAGGATCACGGCCCGCCACACCGGCCTCCAGTCCCGCATCGGCTTTTCCTCTTCCTGAACCTTCTTCCTGCGCCGGACCGTCATCCTGGCCCTCCTTCCGCAGACGTGATCACGCTGCCGGTGTGGGACCGGGTTCCGCCGCCTTGGCGACGACCACTTCTTCCTCACGCGTTTCCTCGACCAGGTCGGCCAGGCTCTCCTTGGCGTTGAGCATGAGATCGCGGCCCGCTTCGGTGCCCCGGGTTAGCGCTCCGACGATTTCCCGGCGATACCTGAAGCCGAGATAGCCCACCGCCACGCCGGCGGCGAACAGCAGCAGCGGACTCCCCAGCAGGCGGCCCAGCGCACCGCGCCCCGCGGCGTAACCAATGGCCATGGTCGCCCCCTTTCCGACTTCCATCCCCAATCCAGCGGTCGCCGGATGTTCGCAAACGGCCTTCATGTCGGTCATGGTGTCCTCCTTCGCTTGCCGGCTTCGCCGGCGGATGTCGGCTCGGCGGCCCCGTCACCTTCGCCGCCGTTCAACATGGTCCAGATGTTGCGACAGCCCTCGCAGCAGAAAACGAGTTCGCTGGTGCCGATCGCCAGACGATGTCCCTCGGGCGGGTCGGGAAGACCGCAGAGGTCACAGACCTGGGTTGGCGCAACCAGTGTCACAGCAGATCCTCCGCCATGCGGCGGAATGTCGCCGCGTCGGTCTCGCCGAGAATTCGGCCCCGCACCATCCCCCGGCGGTCGACGAACACCGTGGTCGGCAATCCGGTCACCCCGTAGGCACGGGCAATCCTGGAACCCGGATCGAGCAGCACCGGATAGGTGATCCCCAAACTGGAGGCGAATTTGGCAACTACGTCGGGCTCCTGCCCGGCGTTGACCGCCACCACCAGCAACCCCCTGTCGCGGGCTGATTGCCATACCGGCTCAATCGCCGCCATTTCGCCCCGGCAGAAGGCGCACCAGCTTGCCCAGAAGCGCACCACCAGCACCTTGCCGGCGGCAGAGGTCGGAAAGGTGAATTCCCGGCCGTCGACGGATGTCGCGGTGAACGGCGGCATGGGGTCACCGGTTCGCACCGGCTTCGCCGGTCCGTCGTCGCAGCCCGCCAATGCCAGGCAAAGAGGCAGCAGCAGCGCCGCCATGCGGATCATCGGCCGCCTCCGACGACGAACTCTGCTAGCGGCCGCCACGCCGACGGCCCGAACAGGATCAGGTGGGACCGTGCCACCAGACAGACGGCGACGATGGCGAATGCGGCGAAACCGGCCAGCGACCAGCCGGCCAGACACCGAGCGGTCCGCTGTGCCGCCTCGGCTAGGCTGGCCCGGTCGGCACAGCGCTGGGCGATGCCGGCGCCGATACCGCAGGCGGTGGCGGCGAACAGCGGGATATAGAGTGCGTAGCCGACATGGCCGTACTCGGCCTTGAGCAGGCAGAACGGGCAATGATGGTTGGGCAACTCGTAGACATAGACCGACAAGGTGGAAACCACCGCGGCCAGCGCCACGGGAAATGCCGCGGCCGAGGCGGCGCCATAAGCCGTGCCGCCCCGCCCGCCGACGAGGAACCGCAGCCCCAGGGCAAAGACCGCCAGCAAGGTCAGGCAGAGCAGCACCAGCGCCAGGCCATGAGGCAATGCGGCAAGGGAATTGCCCGCCACCGTGATGCCGCCACCACTGAACAGGGTGCTGCAGCAGGACGTGATGACGTCGGCGCGCAGGCCCAGAAAATAGGCCAACTCGGCCAGCGAGGCCAGGGCCAGTACCGGCGCCAGCGTCAGCAGGGCCGCATATTTGACGCGGATCAACGGGTAGTCCCAGCCCCGGTTGTCCACATGGTCCAGCGTCAGCCAGGCGGCGGCCAGGAAAAACAGCGCGATGTTCGCGTAAAGTGCCGGGAAGCCGAAGCGGTCGGCCTCTAGCGTGCCGACGGCGCACATCGCGCCGGTGAACAGCGAAGCCATGCGGTCGGCATTGAACACGAACAGGACCAGCGAAGCCAGTTGGGCCAGCAATACCAACTGAACCAGCGTCGACACCAGATAAGTGCGCCGTTCCAGCAACAGCTGCGCCTCGGAGCCGCTGGCCAGGTCCCATCGGCGCAACAAGCGGACGGCAAAGGGCACCGAGGCGCCAACCATGGCGGTGGAGGTCAGCGACGACAGCAGCAAAGCGATGATCACCGGATGGAACAGCATCAGCCGGCCTCCACGATGCGGCCGTCGTGCAGGGTGACAACCCGGTCGACCAGCGCGGCCTCGCAGACGAACGGGTCATGGCTGGTGACCAGCAAGGTCTTGCCGTCCCGCTTCAGCCGCCCGGCGATGGCCAGGAACTGGGCGGACAGGCCGCTGTCCAGATTGGCCGTCGGCTCGTCGGCGATAACCACTTCCGGGTCATTGATCAAGGCGCGGGCGATGGCGATGCGCTGCGCCTCGCCGCCCGACAGCCAGCGGGTTTCCGCCTCGGCCTTATCGCCCATGTCCAGCATGTCGAGCAGCGCCATCGCCCGGCGGCGCAAGGCCTTGTGAGGCAGCCCCCGGGGATAGGCGGGAATCATTACGTTCTGGATCGCCGAGAGGCCGCTCAGCAGGTTGAAGTTCTGGAAGACGAAGCCGAAAGTGGAGCGCCTGATTTCCGTCAAGAAGCGTTCAGGCAGGCCCGAGATGTCGCGATCCTTCAGCCGCACCCGGCCCGAGCTGGGGCGGGCCAGGCAGCCGACCAGGGTCAGCAGGGTCGTCTTGCCCGAACCGCTGGGCCCTCGGAAAACGGTGGCGCCCCCCTGCCGCAGCGTCAGGTTGATACCGTTGAGCGCCCAGACCTCATTGGGGCGCCCCTGGTTGAAGACCTTCCTGACATCGGACAGATGGATCATGCCGCCCCTCACCGCATGACCATATCGGGGTCGACGACGGCAGCGCGCCAGATGGGTACGATCGTCGCCAGGGTGTAGGGGAACACGGTAAAGAAGAACAGTGACGCCATCTGAATTTCATCGACGGACGGGGCCAGGGGAAATTCGGGATAGAGCACCGACCAGCCCTTGAGCACCGGCTCGAACAGCCGCGCGCCGAAATGAAAGACGTGCAGGAAGGCAAGGCCGTACCCGGCCAGGAAGGCGGTGAGCGACATCACCAGCCCTTCCAGCATCTTGACGCCGATGACGTCGGCTGTTTCCCAGCCGACAGCCTTCAGAATGCCGATTTCCCGACGCTCGTCGGCGGACAGGCCCGACGCCTTTTCCCACGAGAAGATGGCGAAAGCGAGGATAGCGCCGACCAGCAGCACCAGCACCATGCCCTCGCGCCAGTCGAATACCGACTCGTAGGTGCGCCGCATTTCGTCGCGCAGGATGATGCGCGCGTCGGGCAGGGCGGCGTCGATCTTCTCTGCCACTGTCCGCACTTCCCGGGGATTGCGGATGGTGACGACGATGTCGGTGAAGCGGTCGGCCGGTATGCCGAAGAGGCGGCGGAAGTCGCCTTCCGAGACCAGGAACAGGTCGGCGGCGACCAGGGCGGATTCGGCGGCGATCGTGCTGGTCACGGTGAATGCCACCGGCCGGCCGTCATAGCCTCGGAAGCTCATCACGTCGCCGGGACCGACGCCCCGCACTGCGGCTACGCTGCTTCCGATGATGGCGGTACCGGCGGCAATCGACCTGTCGGGCGGCACCAGGAAAGTATAGTTGGCCGCCACCGCGGGATCGAACAGATACCCCCACAGCCGCCCCCCGGCCGCGGCAACGCCGCGGACGGCGCGAATAGTCGCCAGGCGGTCGGTGGGGATGAGATCGTGGCGCCCGGCGACCAGCCGCTGCACCACCAGTTCCGGCGCGCCAGCCAGCAGCGCAGCCGCTTCGCGGCGGATGGCATGGCTCATCAGCATCACCGAGGACAGCAGGAACACCACCGCCGTATAGACCGTCAACGAGGCGAGATTTTTCATCGGCCGCCGGGCCAGCGAGGACAGGGCGAAGTCGAGCAGTTGGCGCTGCCGTTCGAGCCCGGCCATCACGGCGACGCCCGGTTCGCGGCGCCCGACGGCGGCATCAGAGAGCCCGAGGGAAAATGCTCGAGGGCGGCAGGATGGTCCTGGAAGGCCGCATGCCTGTCAGCCTGGCTGGCGTGACGGGTGTAGCGGGCCTCGGTGAACAGGCAGAGATCGGTCAGCTGCAATCTTTCGGCCAGCCGCGCGGTCCGGGCCAGACGGACCGCAGCCCGCCCCGGCCCCAGACACGCCTCGACGCAGGTGGTGCCGAAGGCGACGCCGCCCACGGCCAGGATGGCGAACAAGACGGTCGAAGGCCTAACACGCAACGTAGACATCGCCACGTCCCTTCACGCCTGCCAGTCAGGCGGTCACACCCGCGCCGCCGCCTTCATCAAGACGATGCGGACGGCGCTGGTCAGGCTGGGGCCCAGGCCCATCGCCTGGGACAAGGCCGGCACCAGAACCAGCGAGGCCAGCGTCAGTCCGGTGCCCAGCAGCAGCGAACCCAACGGTGCCTCATCGCTTGTGCCGCTGCCCTTGGTCGAGTTGCTCATGAAATCTTCCCACGTCCAAGTCTGATGGCGTCGTCCCGCGACCCGTTGGCCGGGGCACGCAGTTCACCGCGGGAAAGGAGGGCCTCGGGGGCTGGCGGGGCTACTGCCCCGGGCAGGCCGGGAGCCGTGGCATCGGCCGGCATCAACGTCTCCACCGCCACCATCGACGCGAAGTGGCGGAACGCCGACGGAGGCGGAAGCCGAAGGGCGACGTGGATCTGGCACAGCGGACAATGGCCGCATCCGGCCGAACCACCGCTGTCGCGCTGAGAGGATTGGAGGTCGACCGCCTGGTGGGCCGAGCAGATCCGGGTGAACAGGCCATCATCCGACGTCGGCAGCACCGCGGAGGCCGGCATGGGCGTCAGCAGATTGAGCAGAAGAGCCAGCAGCGCAAGCCAGGGGCCCAAACGCCGCCATCTTGCGGTCGCCTTGCTTCGAGCTCTGGCTCGGCGGCCGATCTTATCCATGCAAATCGCTACCATGGCGCTCATCACGGGCAATGAAATACGCCCTGAACGCAGGCTAGCACATCGTCATCATGGAAGCCAACGCGGGCGGCGCCGCGTGGTTGAATTGCGCCCCGTCATTGCATCGCACACGGCTCGCAATGACGGGGTTCGCCTTCGTAGGGATCCGCCAACCCCCCGAGATCGCCAGCAGATCTCCAGGCGCCTAGTGGTGAAAATCCGACGGATGGTACCGCCACCAGCCGTCGAATTTTCACCACAATTCAATTGGTTGGTGGGCCGCCTGATCCAGGCGCTTGGGGACCAAGCGTCTGGGGCGGACCACTAGACGGTACTTCGCTTCCCTTGCGCCGCAGTAATCAGGCGTGCAGCGCCACCAGCACCTCGTCGAGCATCTTCTTGGCGTCGCCGAACAGCATGCGATTGTTGTCCTTGTAGAACAGCGGGTTGTCGACGCCGGCATAGCCCGAGGCCATGGATCGCTTCATAACGATCGAGGTCTTGGCCTTCCACACCTCCAGCACCGGCATGCCGGCGATGGGGCTGTTCGGATCTTCCTGGGCCGCCGGGTTGACGATGTCATTGGCGCCGATGACCATGGCGACGTCGGTGGCAGGGAAGTCGTCGTTGATCTCGTCCATCTCCATCACGATGTCGTAGGGCACTTTGGCCTCGGCGAGCAGCACGTTCATGTGGCCGGGCATGCGTCCGGCCACCGGATGGATGCCGAAGCGCACGTTGACGCCCTTCTCGCGCAGGAACTTGGTGATCTCGTAGACGGTGTGCTGCGCCTGGGCGACTGCCATGCCATAGCCCGGAATGATGATGACGTTCTTGGCCTCGCGCAGCAGCTCAGCGGTCTCGACGGCACTGACCGGCACCACCTCACCTGCCGGCTGCGCACCATCACTTTTGGCCACCTGGCCGCCGCCGGTGCCGAAGCCGCCCGCGATGACGCTGACGAAGTTGCGGTTCATCGCCCGGCACATGATGTAGGACAGGATGGCGCCCGAGGAGCCGACCAGCGCCCCGGTAACGATCAGCAGATCGTTCGACAGCATGAAGCCGGTGGCCGCAGCGGCCCAGCCGGAATAGCTGTTCAGCATCGATACCACCACCGGCATGTCGGCACCGCCGATGGCCATCACCATGTGCACGCCGAAGGCCAGCGAGATGAGGGTCATGACGATCAGCGGGAAGGTGCCGCCGCCCGCCGTCTCGGCGTTGAGGAAGACATGGCCGAAATAGATGACGATCAGCAGGCCGGCCAGATTGATCCAGTGGCGGGCCGGCAGCAGCACCGGCTTGCCATTGATCTTGCCCGACAGCTTGCCGAATGCGATCACCGAACCGGAGAAGGTCACCGCGCCGATCAGAATGCCGATATAGATCTCCGCCTCGTGAATGGTCTTTTCGGCGCCGGTGAACACGATGGAGGTGTCGATATAGCTGGCGAAGCCGACGACACACGCGGCGAAACCGACCAGGCTGTGCATCAGCGCGACCAGTTCGGGCATCTGGGTCATCTGTACCTTTTTCGCGGCGTACAGGCCGACGCTGCCGCCGATGGCCATGGCGCCGATGATCAGGGGCAGGCCGCCCATGGTCACCCGGGGGCCGAACACCGTCGCCAGCACGGCGATGGTCATGCCGACGATGCCGTAGACGTTACCGCGCCGCGAGGTCTCCGGGTTGGACAGGCCGCCGAGGCTGAGGATGAAAAGGATGGTGGCTCCGATGTAGGAGACAGTTGCGAGACTTGCAGACATTGTTCGGTCTCCTTACTTGCGGAACATCGCCAGCATGCGGCGGGTCACGGCGAAACCGCCGAACATGTTGACGGCCGTCAGCATCAGGCCGACGAACGCCAGCAGGCCGATCCAGAAGCCGGGCCGCTCGACGCCCTCGGCCAGCGGCGGGGCGATCTGTACCAGGGCACCGATGGCGATGATGCTTGAGATGGCGTTGGTAACGCTCATCAACGGCGTATGAAGCGCCGGGGTGACGTTCCACACCACCATGTAGCCGACGAAGCAGGCCAGCACGAACACGGTGAAATGGCCGAGGAAGGCCGGCGGAGCCGCCGATCCGATCAGCAGGAACAGGAGGGCGCCAAGGCCGAAGACGATGGCCAATGTCTTGCCCGCCATCGGCGCACCCGCGCCATGACCGTGCCCCGAGGACTTCTTCTCCGGCTGCGGGGCGGCAGCAGGCTTGGCGGCAGGCGGGGCGGGCAGCTTCAGGGGAGGCGGCGGCCAGGTGACCTCACCTTCCTTGATGACGGTGAGGCCGCGGATGGCATCGTCTTCCATATTGACGTCGATGATGCCGTCCTTGGTCTTGCACAGTTCCTCGGTGAGACGCAGCAGGTTGGTGGCGTAGAGCGTCGAGGACTGCTTAGCCAGCCGCGAGGGGAAATCGGTATAGCCGACGATGGTGACGCCGTGCTTGACCACCACCTTGTTGGGCTCGGTCAGTTCGCAGTTGCCGCCCTGTTCGGCGGCCAGGTCGATGATGACGCTGCCCGGCTTCATCGACCGCACCATGTCGGCGGTGATTAGCCGGGGCGCGGGCTTGCCGGGGATCAAGGCGGTGGTGATGATGATGTCCACATCCTTGGCCTGCTGGGCGTACATCTCGCGCTGGGCGGCCTGGAAGCCTTCGCTCATGACCTTGGCGTAACCACCGCCGCCCGAGCCCTCTTCTTCGTAGTCCACCTTGACGAACTCGGCGCCCATGGACTTGACCTGGTCGGCCACCTCGGGACGGGTGTCGTTGGCGCGCACGATGGCGCCCAGGCCCACGGCGGTCCCCAGGGCGGCCAGACCGGCCACGCCGGCGCCGGCGACGAAGACCTTGGCGGGCGGGATCTTGCCGGCGGCGGTCACCTGGCCGTTGAAGAAGCGGCCGAACTGGTTCGCGGCCTCGATGACGGCGCGATAGCCGGTGATGCCGGCCATGGAGGTCAGCGCATCCATCTTCTGGGCGCGGGACAGCAGGCGCGGCAATGAATCCATCGCCAGGACCGTGACTTTCCGAGCGGCAAGCTGCTGCATCAGTTCGGGGTTCTGGGCGGGCCAGATGAAGCTGATCAGCGTCGTTCCTTCTTTCATCTGCGCCACTTCGTCCGGACTCGGCGCACGCACCCTGAAGACGATGTCGGAGCCGGACCAGATTTCAGCGGCGCTGCCGACGATCTTGGCGCCGGCGGCCGTGTAGGCTTCGTCAAAAAAATTGGCGCCGTCGCCAGCGCCACTTTCGACTGATACTGAGAAGCCGAGCTTGATCAGCTTCTCGACCACCTCGGGAACCGTCGCGACGCGCTTTTCGCCCGCGTACGTTTCTCTTGCTATTCCGATCGTTAGGGCCATGTCATTCTCGCAGTGTCGAGGTTATACGAACTGTTCGGCTGTTCGACGAGGACACGGCCCTGCCTTGTGCCGGCGGCCGACGGCGGCGACTCACCAGCGCATTTGGTTGCAGTGTCACGACCCCGTCGGGTCAAAACGCCTCTCTTGTTCCGCGACGTGCACAATACGGATGCCGCTCGATAGGGCAAGAGCAAAGATCAGGACAGTTGATCATCGCCACAAAATGGCCACGGAATTCTGTCGTGCGCACCGCAACAGGTCATAAAACGTTGAGTTGCCTGCAAATATTTAAACATAACTCCATGGTTTGACATTTGCCTTATCGCCAAAAAGGTGGCGCCATATGTCCCTGCGATACTTTTCGACATAGCTTGCGAAGTTGGAGCAGTGCCGGCGAGAAGGTGGGGCGTAAGGTGTAGAGTCGCTTCGGCCGGTTGCATTCGGGCCGCGGCAAGGCCAAATCAGCCCCGCCCTTTCAAGTTTCTGGAGAGAAACATGTCTCGCCTTAAACTCGCTGGTTTCGGGATACTCGCGATCGGATGCGCCCTTTCGTCACCCTCGCTGGCCGACGAAATGAAGAATGGGATGATGATGATGATCAGCCCAGACGGTAAAACGTCGACAATGCCTATCGATAAACACAAAGCCGAAATGATGATGAAACACGCCGAAAAAATGGACAGCGATATGGCGTTTTTCGTATGGGGTAATAAGCTATACGCCGTCAAGAACGAGAAAATGAGCGACGGCAAGATGAGCTTCGATTACTGGGGGCTGCACGGCGTCAGGTAGCACCAGGTTGTCGGCCTCAGCCTAACAAAGGGTTGGGGCACGGCAACCGCCGCGACGACCGATCGTTGTCGTATCCGACAATTGGGAAGTTTGGCTGGGGGACTAGGATTCGAACCTAGGCTGGCGGAGTCAGAGTCCGCTGTCCTACCGCTAGACGATCCCCCAGCAGAGGAGCGGAACTCAGGGCCGCTCCAGCAGGAAGGCCGGTCTTCTAGCACATCGCTTTGGACATTTCCAGCCCGCAATCGCCGGCGCCATACAAAACTCTGCCATCCGCAATACCACATAAGAGGCAGCCCTCGGGGCGATTCGTACTTTCAGAGTACCCCATTCCCCGCTACGATCTCTCCTACGGGAGCGAGACGGAGGGATGAGCGTGCTGGAAGAGGTCGTCGGCGGCGATCGCTTGAACCATGGTCGACCGACGTGCAGTTGCCAGACTTCGACCTTGCCGGTGTACGGCGCCCTCGATCTCGGCACCAACAACTGTCGCCTGCTGCTGGCCACGCCCGCCTTCGACGGCTTTCGCGTCATCGACGCATTCTCGCGCATAACCCGCCTGGGCGAGGGGCTGGCCGATTCGGGTGCCCTGTCCGAACCGGCCATGACCCGCACCGTGGCTGCCCTGCGGTACTGCGCCCAACGGCTCGCTCAGCGCGGCGTTCAGCACGTCCGCGCGGTCGCCACGGAAGCTTGCCGGCGGGCCAGCAACTGCGCCGCCTTCCTGACCCGTATCGAGGCTGAGACCGGCCTTTCCCTGGAGATCATCTCGGCCGAGGAAGAAGCCCGCCTGGCACTGGCCGGATGCGCCGCGCTGCTTGATCGCAATCCGCCCTGCGGGCTAGTGTTCGACATCGGTGGCGGCAGCACCGAATTGATCCGCGTGCGGGTCTGTCCGGACACGGGAATGCCGGAGATCGAGGCGTTTCTGTCGCTGCCCTTCGGCGTCGTCACCCTGGCCGAAGAATGCGGCCCGGCCATTCACGAACCTTGCGGCTATGCCGCGACGGTGGACCAACTGATCGGTGCGCTACACGATTTCGACCGTGATGGATCACTGGGTCGGCTGGCTGCTGCGGCCGAGGTGCAGATGCTCGGCACCTCTGGCACGGTCACCACCCTTGCGGGGGTGCATCTGAACCTGGCCCGCTACAGCCGGCCCGCGGTAGACGGGTTACTGATGGATTTCAACGCGGTCGCCACGGTCAGCCGCCGACTGCTGAGCGCCACCGCCGAACAACGGGCGGCACATCCTTGCATCGGCCGGGAACGCGCCGATCTGGTAGTGGCGGGTTGCGCCATCCTCGAAGCTATCTGCCGGGTGTGGCCGGCCGGCCGGCTGCGGGTTGCCGATCGCGGAGTGCGCGAGGGTGTCCTGCTGTCGATGATGCACGCCGACGGGGCATACGGGGAATGACGACGCGAAAGGCACCGCGATCCGGCGGACAGGGGTCTGGCGGGCGAATGTTGAACGAACGGGTACGCACGGCCCGCCAGCGTACGGCCTCCTCGACCCGCTGGCTGCAGCGCCAGCTCAACGATCCCTATGTGGCCGAGGCCAAACGCCGGGGTTTCCGCTCCCGCGCCGCGTTCAAGCTGATGCAGCTGGACGACCGCTTCCACATCCTCCGCCCTGGCAGCCGGGTGGTCGACCTCGGCGCTGCGCCCGGCGGTTGGACCCAGGTCGCGGTGGACCGGGTCAAGGCCCTCGACCCGCGCGGCGGCAAGGTCGTGGGCATCGACATCCTGGAATGGGAACCTGTGCCGGGCGCCGTGGCGCTGACCCGCGACTTCCTTGATGAGACCGCACCGCAAATGTTGAAGGATGCCCTGGGCGGCCCCGCCGACGTGGTGCTCTCGGACATGGCGGCGCCGACCACCGGGCATCCGGCCACCGATCACCTGCGCATCATCCATCTTTGCGAGGTGGCCCTGGACTTCGCCCTGCAGGTCCTTGCGCCGGGCGGTGCGTTCGTCGCCAAAGTATTCAAGGGTGGCACCGAGCGGGAATTGCTCGACCTGCTGAAGAAGCGCTTCGCCACCGTCCGCCATGCCAAGCCGCCTGCCAGCCGCGCAGAATCGGCCGAGACCTATGTGGTGGCCATTGGCTTCCGCGGCGTTTCCAGTGCCGGCGACTGAACCATCGCGGTGCAGGTGCGCCGTCTGGCGGCCCGCTAACCCAGGCGGCTTTTCACCTTGTCGAAGTCCTCGACCTTGGCCAGCGGACCAATCGCGGCAAAGGTTGGTGCCGTGACGAACAGGCGCTTCGCCGCCCTCACCACCGCTTCGGCATCGACCTCCTCGATCTTCGCCACCACCTCCTCCACCGCGACCGGCCGGCCATAGGCCAGCATCTGGCGGGCCAGCTGCTCGCAGCGCGAGCTGGTGCTTTCCTGCGACATCAGAATACTAGCCTTGAGCTGGGCGCAGGCGCGCAGGATCTCTTCCGGCTGCACGGACGCCGTCACCTTCATCACCTCGTCGCAGAGCAGCGGGATGACCTCGGCCACCTCGTCGGCGCCGGTGCCGGCATAGATGGCGAAAACCCCACCATCGTTGTAGGACGAGGCGAAAGAGTAGATGGAATAGACCAGCCCGCGTTTCTCCCGCACCTCCTGGAACAGGCGCGACGACATGCCGCCGCCCAGCAGCGTCGAGAGTACCGACACCGCATAGAAGTCCGGGTCGTCGTAAGAAATACCGTCGAAGCCGAGAACGATGTGAACTTGCTCGAGGTCGCGCTCTTCGCGGAAATCACCCCCTCGGTAGCGGGCCCGCTCGTCCGGGGCCGGACGGGATGGCGGCAGGGCAGTGAAATGCCGCTGGGCCAGGTCGACGACGGCCTCGTGCCGGATATTTCCGGCCGCCGCCAGGATCATCCTGTTGCCGCCGTAATTCGCCCGCATGTAGTCCGCCACCGTCTGCCGCGACATGGCGCGCACCAGTTCGGCGGTGCCCAGCACCGGCCGGCCGACGGCCTGGGCGGGATAGGCGGTCGCCTGGAAATAGTCGAAGACGATATCGTCCGGCGTGTCGATGGACTGGTTGATCTCCTGGACCACTACCGCCTGTTCACGCGCCAGTTCCTCGGCATCCAACGTGGAATGCTGGAGGATGTCGGCGATGATGTCGAGCGCCAGGCCCACATCCTCCTTCAGCACCTTAGCGTAATAGGCCGTGTGCTCGCGCGAGGTATAGGCGTTCAGATGACCGCCCACAGCCTCGATCTCCTCGGCTATGCCGCGGGCCGATCGCCGCTCGGTGCCCTTGAACGCCATGTGTTCCAGCAGGTGGGAGACGCCGTTGATGTCGGCTGTCTCGTGGCGCGTGCCGGCGTTCACCCACACGCCCAGCGAAGCGGTTTCGACCGAGGGCATGGGGTCGGTCATCACCGTCAGGCCGTTGTCCAGTCGGCTGATGCGGATGCTGTCGCCCTTGCTCATGCCGACACCCGTGCCGCACGCCGCACATAGGCCTTCACCGCCTCCAGATCGTTGGGCAAGACGTCATAGCGCTCGGGCCGATCGAATAGATCGGCAAGACGCGGCGGCAGGCCCGGACGCACCCCGGTGGCGGACTCGACGGCCGCCGGGAATTTGGCGGGATGGGCGGTGGCCAGGGCCACCATGGGCGTCGCGGCGTCGCGCCGGCAGGCGCGGCCGGCGGCGATGCCGATGGCCGAGTGCGGATCCGCCAGTTCTCCCGTCTCCTCGTACAAGCGCCGGATCACCTGCCGCGTGCCTGCGTCATCCAGCCGGTAACCGTCGAACAGGGCGCGAACACCAGCCATGCGCCCCGCGTCGATGGAAAACCGGCCGCTCTGGCGGAATGCTCCCATGCGTGCCCTCACTTCACCGGCGTCCTCGCCGAACAGGTCGAACAGATACCGCTCGAAATTGCTGGAAACCTGGATGTCCATGCTTGGGCTCAGAGTCGGCACCACCTGCCCGATGGCCATTTCGCCGGTTTCGAAAAAGCGGGTAAGGATATCGTTGGTGTTGGACCCCACCACCAGCTGGCTGATCGGCAAGCCTAGACGCCGGGCGGCGAAGGCCGCATAGACATTGCCGAAATTGCCGGTCGGCACGGCAAAGGCGATCTCGCGCCCGGGGGCGCCCAATGCCGTGGCGGCGGCAACGTAGTAAACGATCTGGGCCATGATACGGGCCCAGTTGATCGAGTTGACCGCCGACAGGTTCAGTTCGTCGCGGAACGCCTGGTCGTTGAACATGGCCTTGACCATGTCCTGGCAGTCGTCGAACGTGCCTTCGAGGGCGATATTGTGGACGTTGGCCGAGGCCACCGTGGTCATCTGCCGGCGCTGCACTTCGGAAGTGCGGCCATGCGGATGGAGGATGACGATATCCACCGCCTCGCGGTCGCGGCAGGCCTCGATGGCGGCCGACCCGGTATCCCCCGAAGTTGCGCCGACGATGGTGACCCGCCTGCCCTTTCGGCTCAGCACATGATCGAACAGGCGGCCCAGGAGCTGCAGGGCATAATCCTTGAAGGCCAGGGTCGGCCCGTGGAACAATTCGAGCAGCCAGTCATTGCGCCCAAGCTGCTTCAACGGCGCCACCGCCGCATGGTCGAAGCAGCCGTAGGTGTCGTGCACCAGCTGCGCGAAATCATCCTCGGCGATGGTGCCGTCAAGAAAGGGCCGCATCACCCGCACCGCAACTTCGGCATAGGGCAAACCCGCCAGGCCCCGCAGATCGGCTGCCGACATGGCCGGCCACGACTGGGGCAGGTAGAGCCCGCCGTCGCGGGCCAAACCGGCCAGAAGCACGTCGTCGAATACCAGGACAGGCGCCTGTCCCCGGGTGCTGTGATAGCTCAATGCTCTTGCTCCAACTTGTCGCCCCGAAAGGCGACCGCACACATTAACGATGCAGGGGGAGCCGTACAAGCACCCACAGGGTTTTCCGATTTCACGACAGGTAGCGCCGTCGCAAATGGTCCTTGAACACGGCGGCGTCCAGAGGTCGGCCGGTGGCATGGGTCAGCAGTTCGTCGATGGTAAGCGACGAGGCCCGCCCATGCACCTCGGCGCGCAACCAGGACAACAGCGGGCGGAAGTCGCCCGCCGCAATGGCGGCGCCCATTTCCGGCACCGCCCTCGCGGCGGCATCGAACAGTTGAGCCGCGGTCATGGCCCCCAGCGTATAGGTGGGGAAATAGCCGATGGCCCCGTCGAACCAGTGGATGTCCTGAAGGCAACCCTGCCGGTCGTCCGGCGGCACCAGTCCCAGCAGCTCCCGCAACTGCCCGTTCCACGCCGCGGGGATGTCCGCCACCTGCAGGTCGCCGGCGACCAGTGCTTTTTCCAGGCGATAGCGAAGGATGACATGGGCCGGGTAGGTCACCTCGTCGGCTTCGATGCGGATGTAGCCGGGATCGACCCGCACATTGGCGGCGTAAAGGATCTCGGCATCCCAGCCGGCCCCACCGCCCGTCTCGAACGTCTCGGCCATGACCGGAGCGGCGAAGGACAGGAACTCGCGGGATCGGCAGGCCTGCATCTCCATCAGCAGGCTCTGGCTCTCATGCAGGCTCATGCCACGCGCCCGACCCACCGGCTGATGCCGCCAGGCGGCGGGCAAACCACGCTCGTAAAGGGCGTGCCCGGTCTCATGCAGGACACCCATCAGGCTCGACATGAAATCCTGCTCGTCGTAGCGGGTGGTAATCCTGAGGTCGTCGGGCGTGCCGCCGCAAAACGGATGCTGGCTGACATCCAGCCGGCCATGCTCGAACTCGAAGCCCAGAACCTCCATCATCCGCAGGCCCAGGGCCTTCTGGCGCTCGACCGGGAATGGGCCACGCGGGCCGGCCGGCGCCGGTGTTTGGCGCTCCAGCACCTTTTGCAGAAAACCGGGCAGGAAGGCGCCCAGGTCGTCGAATATGGCATCGATGGCGGCGGCCCGCCCGCCCGGTTCGTACTGGTCCAATAGGGCATCGTAAGGAGCGATGCCGAGGGCCTGGCTCTTGATCGCCGCAACCTCTCGGGTCAGCCGCAGAACCTCGGCCAGCGGCCCGGCGACCGCGGCGAAATCGGCCTCGGCACGAGCCTTCCGCCAGATCATTTCCGACGCCGAACAGGCTCGCGAGAGATCTTCCACCAGCCGCGCCGGGACGGCCGATGCATGCAGCCAGTCACGCCGAATCTCGCGCAGATTGGCCCGTTGCCAGGGATCCAGATCCTCGCCCTCGGCAGCCTCGATCAAGTCGCGGACCTCGCGGCCGGTCAGCATCTCATGATGCAGCGCCTTCAAGGTGGCCAATTGCTCGGCGCGGCTGGCCGCACCGCCCGGTGGCATCATGGTCGCCATGTCCCAATGCAGCATGCCCAGCGCCTGCTCGACATGTGACAGACGCGCGAACAGCCTTTCCAGCCGGTCATAGGCGGCCCGACGACTCATGCTTGCCCTCTCGAACTATGGGGAATCCGGAAAATCATAGCTGTATGCGGCCGAAGAGGGAACAACGCCGAAGATCCTATTGCACCGCACCACCGCCGATTTTACGCTTGCCTGGTTCATCGCTGCGAAGGAGTGGGGAAATGAACAAGATGCCGAAAATCGCCGTCGTGCTGTCCGGATGCGGGGTCAATGACGGTGCGGAAATCCACGAAGCGGTGCTGACCCTGCTGGCCATCGACCGCCAGGGCGCGGCCTATCAGTGCTTCGCCCCCAACATGCCCCAGCGCGACGTGATCGACCACATCACCGGCAAGGAAACCGGTGAGACCCGCAATGTGCTGGTCGAGGCGGCGCGCATCGCCCGCGGCAAGATCCGCGACCTGGCCGGCTTCGCCGCCGCGGATTTTGACGCCGTGATTTTTCCAGGCGGTTTCGGCGCGGCGAAGAATCTGAGCAGCTTCGCCGTGGACGGCGCCGACTGTGTCGTCGAACCGTCGGTGGCCAAGGCGATCCGCACCATGCATGCCGAGGGCAAGCCCATTGGCGCGCTGTGCATCGCGCCGGCGGTCGTCGCCAAGGTGCTGGGCAATGTGGAGCTGACCATCGGCAACGATGCCGGCACAGCCTCGGCGATCCAGGAGATGGGCGCCAAGCACCACACGGCCAGCCATGGCGAAGTGGTGGTCGACCGCGCGGCCCGCGTCGCCACGACGCCATGCTACATGCTGGACGCCAGCATTTCGCAGATTGCCGACGGAGCGGGCAACCTGGTCAAGGCGGTCCTCGAAATGGCTGCCGAACGGGCCAAGGCGGCGTAGGCCTACCGCTCGAATACCGCCACCGCCTCCAGATGAGCCGACCAGGGGAATTGGTCGACCGGAGTGGCCCGGCGCAGGCGATAACCGCCTTGGGCGAGGATCCGCGCGTCACGGGCCAGGGTGGCGGGATTGCATGAGACCGCCACCACCAGCGGCGGGCCGGCCTGGGCCAGGATTTCGGCCTGCGCCGCGGCGCCGACACGCGGCGGATCGAAGACCACCGCCCGGAAGCGCTTCACTTCCTCGGGCAAAAGCGGCCGCCGGGCCAGATCCCGGTTTTCCGTGGTCACCCGCGCCTGTGCGCTGGCGGCCGCGGCGGCCAGGGCGCGCAAGGCGGACGCCTCGCCTTCCACCGCATGCACCGCCGCCTTTCCCGTCAGGGGAAAGGTGAAACTGCCGCAGCCGGCATAAAGGTCGGCCACCGGGCTTAAGCTCCCCGCCGCGTCGAGAACCAGCGAGGCCAGGGCTCGCTCCCCTTCTTGGCTGGGCTGCAGAAAAGCCCCCGGCGGCAATTCGACGCCGACGCCGGCGAACCGCACCAACGCCGGTCGCCGATGGGCCACCGGTTCGATCTCTCCGCCGCCCGGCCTGCGCCAGGACAAGCGCGCCAGGTTGTAATGCTCGGCAAAGGCGGCCAGTCTTTCGCGGTCGAACAGGTCGAGCCTCGCCTCAGCCTCCACCAACAGGTCGAGACCGGTCTCGGTCAGGGTGGCCACGACGTCGCCCTCGCGCCCGTCCTCGATCAAGGCCGCAAGCAGCTCACGCAAGGCGGGAAGCACATCGAGGAGCGGCGGCGCCAGCAGCAGGCATTGCCCGAGATCGACCACCTCGTGGCTACCCCGGGCATTGAAACCAACGGCCAAACGCCCGCGGCGGCGGGCGAAGGCGAAGGTGGCGCGGCGACGGCTACCGGGGGAAATGCGCAGAAGAGGTGCGACCAGCCGGGCATCGAATCCGGCACGCCCCAAGGCCTCGACCAGAAGGTCGCGCTTCCAGGCAGCATAGGCGGCATCATCCAGTTGCTGCAGGGAGCATCCGCCGCAGCGGCCGAAATGCCGGCAGGGCGGTTCCACGCGGCTCGGTCCGCCGACCAGAACCTGCAGCGGCCAGCCCAGCAGGCCGTCGCCGCGGCGGCCGTCGACCCGCACCAGAACCTTGTCGCCAGGAACCGTGTAGGGAACGAACACCGGCTCGCCCTGGTGGCTGGCGATGCCGTCGCCGCGCCCACCGATGGCGCCGATGTCCACTTCGAGATTATGCGGCAGCGGCACGCCGCGCTTGGCGCGAGGTTTTCCCTGGCGGGGTCTACGGCTCATGGATTCACGGAAACTCTGGACAGATCCTCGATGAACTGGGCGAACAGTTCGCGCAATGCCGCCTGGTAGGCAGCCACAGCATCGGCCGCTTGCTCGCTGGCGGATGGCATTTCCACCCGGAAGTCCTTGAGCATCAGCAGTTGGTTGTCGTGCACGCGCAGAACGCCGATTTCCATCTCCACTATCACCGCCGGCGAGGTTCCGGCAAGCTGCTCGAAGCGGCGCAGACGGCCATCGATCACGAAGTCGGGCGAAACGCGGAGCCCGGGAGTCACCACAAGGGGAGCGGCAAGGGCTCGGCGGAGCACGGCGACCAGTTGGTCCTGCAACAGCACCGGCGGCGGTTCGGTCCAGAACCGGTAGCCATAGCGAAGGACCTGGTCCGGCTTGTCGCGGTAGCTGTAGAGCAGAGCGCGGTCGCCGGTCAGCCCGGCCGTGCCGAAGCGACGCACCTCGACCGTGCCAGGCAGCGCCGGCCGCGGGAGGGTGAGCGGTGCCGAAACCTGCAACCGGTAGAAGCTGTCGGCCGGAATGGGGGTGGTGCAGGCTCCGGGCAGCAGGAGCAGCGCCGTCATCCCCAGCGCGACCAGGGATCGCGTCAACCCGACCGGCGTCATTTCGGTCCCATGTCCTGCGCCGGCCGCGCTCCACCCAGCAGCAGACTGGGATTCTGCCGGATTTCGCGGCTGAACTCGTTCATGTTGTGCGCCGTGCCCTCCAGATTGTCAGTGACCGAATCGATATTGCTGGCCACGGCCCGCATAGTGTAGCGCAAGTCGGCAAGGCTGCGGTTGATGTTGTCGCTGTTGCCGGCCACCGTCTTGTCGAGAATGCCCAGCACCTCGTCAACCTTGGCCTTGCTCGAATGCAGGCTGGCGGTCAGCTCGGCCAGGCTGGCGGCGGTGCGGTCGGCATTGTCGATGGCGTCGTCGATCTTGCGGGTGTTGGCGTCGCTGAAGACGCGATTCAGGCCGTTGGTCATCTGCTCGACATTGGATGAAATGCGCGGCGTCTTCTCGGCCAGGTCGGCGGACAGCGCCACCAGGTTGTCCAGCAGTTGCGGAGCCCGCTTCTCGATCACCGGGCCGAACGAACTGACGGTACGATTCAGCGCCTCCACCAGCGGCCGCAGACCGGATTGGCTCAATGCCGTCACCTCGGATGCAATGTCGGCCATCGCGGCAAACAGATTTCCCCCCGGCTGGCTTCGGATTTGCGATCCGGGCTTCAACAGGATCGGGCTGGAGCCGCCCTTGATGTCGATGGCCACCGCGGCCAGCAACCCGGAGGCGGCAATGCGGGCGACGCTGTCCTCGGGGATTTGCCAGCCGTGGCGGACCGCCAGTTCGATGTCGAAGATCACCTTGCCACCGCCATCGCGCTGGGGCTGGATGTCCTGGACCTGGCCGATGGCGTAGCCTTCGAAATACACCTTGGTGCCATATTTCAGCCCGGCCACATTGTCATAGACGGCGTGATAGGCGTCGGTTGCGCCGGTGCGCCCCGAGATGAAGGCGATGGACAGCACCAACGCCACCACCATGGCCAGGACGAACGCGCCCACCAGCACGTAATTGGTTCGACTGTCGCGCATTGCTATCCTTCGCCGAACAGCCGGCGCAAATAGGCGTCGGGGTCGAGTGTAACTTCCTTACTGCGACGGTTCAGCAGGTTTTGCACCCGCTCGCTGCCGCTGCTTCTGATCTCGTCCTTGCTGCCGATGGCGATCACCCGCCCCTCTTCCAACACGCAGATGCGATCGGCGATGCGAAACGCGCTGTCCAGGTCGTGGGTGACCACCACGATGGTCATCCCCAGGGCGTCACGCAGGCGCAGAATCAGTTGGTCGATGGAGGACGAGACCACCGGGTCGAGCCCGGCCGTCGGCTCGTCGCAGAACAACAATTTGGGGTCCATGACGATGGCCCGGGCCAAGGCGGCGCGTTTGACCATGCCACCGGACAGCTCCGCCGGCATCAGGTCGCCGAAGCCGGACAAACTCACGACCTCCAGCTTCAGGCGGGCGATGATCGCCATCGTGTGCTCGTCGAGGTCGGTATGCTCGCGCAGCGGCAGCAAGATGTTCTCGGCCACCGTCAGCGAGCTGAACAGCGCTCCGCTCTGGAAGGCGACGCCCATGCGCCGACGAAGTTCGAGCAACTCCATGGCCGGCAGGCGATTGATGTCGCGGCCAAGCAGCCGGACCGTGCCGCGGCTGGGCCGCAACAGCCCGAGCAGGTGGTTCAGCAGTGTGCTCTTGCCTGAGCCGGAACCGCCCATGATCACCATGATCTCGCCATCGTCGACGGCAAGATCGATGCCTTTCAGCACCTCGCGCTGGCCGTAATGGGCGACCACTCCCTCGACCTCGATGATCGGCGCCTCGGTGTTCATCGAGTCACCGCGAAAGCGAAGATCATGTCGGTGATGACGATGGCTGATATGGCGTGGACCACCGAGCGCGTGGTCATCCGCCCCACCCCTTCGGCCCCGCCGCTCACCAGGGCGCCGTTGACGACGCCGACCAGGGTAATCAGCACGGCGAAAATGCCGCTTTTGGCCAGGCCATGGCCGAGGTCGGCCAGCCGCAGCGCCTCGACAACCTGCGAGACATAGGCGCCGAAACTGATCTGAAGCTGGCCGGTGACGTAAAGCCCGGCGCCGAACAGCGCCACCAGATGCGCCCACATGGTGAGCGCCGGCACCATCACCACCATGGCCACCAGCGGCGGCGCCACCAGATAGCGTACCGGTTCGATGCCCATCACCGTCAGGGCATCGATTTCCTGGTTGATCTTCATCGTGCCCAGGCGGGCGGCCAGGGCCGACCCGGAGCGGCCGGCCACCAGCACTCCGGTAATCAGCGAGGAGAACTCGCGGACCACCGACAGGGCGATGCCGGTGGCGACCCGCGATTCCGCGCCGAACGTCTTCAAGGTGTAGATGCCCTGGATGGCCAGCATGACCCCGATGGTGAAGGTGAGAACAGAGAGGATGGGCAGGGCGTTGACGCCGATCTCGCGGGCCTGCTGGAACACCGCCGCCACCCGCACAGGTTGGCGTTTGCGCCGCCCGGCCGCCAGCCAGTACAGGCATTCGGCCAACAGGACGGCAGCGAAGCCGACCTCATCGAGGCCTTGCAGGGTGCCCCGCCCCACCTTCTCCACCAGCCGGCTGAACGCGGTCATTGCCTCAATGCCCTTTCGTCGCCTCATCCACCGAGGCGTGGATGGCGAATACTTCGTCCAGGCGTGCCAGCTTGAGCACCCGCATGACTGCCGCGCTGGCCGCGGCTAGGCTGAATTTCAGGCTGGAACGCCGGGCCGCCTGCAGTCCTTCGATCAAGCTGGCAACCCCGGAACTGTCGATATAGTCCACCCTGGCCAGGTCGACGACGACATCGTGCCGGCTGGCCAGCGATGCCAGCAGCTCCTTTCGCAGTTCGGGGCTGTTCTGCAGATCGATCTCGCCCTGCAAGGCCACAACGACGGTGCCGTCCATATCGCGCACGTCAAGAATTACGCTCATCGGATGGCCTTACGCATGGTCAACAGGTTGCCGGTTCCGTCGGGCAACGGAAGATAGGATACCTGATCCATCACCGCACGGATGAAATGGGTGCCCAGACCGCCCGGGCGCAGTTCATCGAGGGACCGCGGCTTGATCTTGCCGACATCCATCGGTGCTGCAAAATCCATCAATTGCACTTCCAGCCAGTCGCCGTAATGGCGCAATTCCATGATTACCTCCCCTTTGCCCCCGTAGGCATGGCGGAAGATGTTCTGGCAGGCTTCGCCGACCGCCAGCACGACGTCTTTCGCCAGCTCCTTGGAACAGCCGGCAGCCAGGGCCGCCGCCTCGACCTTGTGTCGCGCCCCGCAAAGACATTCCGGGCAGACCTCGAATTGTTCGGCCAGGATCGGCTTAGGGCGAAGGTCCTCGGCGACCAGAAGGGTCAGGTCGTCGCGCGGCGAAACGCCCGCCGGCGCCAATTCGTCGATGATGGAATGCAACCGTCGGTCGGCCGGAAGCGAGGCGAACCGGGAGATCAGTCGACAGACGCCTTCCGCCCCGACCATGCCCGCGTCGCCGCGGGTCTCGGGCAAGCCATCGGTGAACAGGTAGAGTGCTCCACCGGCCAATTCGATCCGTCGCTCCGGCATCGTCTTCGCAACCAGGTCGCGATCGATGGCCAAGGGCGGCGCATCGGCCGGAAAGGCGGTGAACACGCCGTCGCGGTGCAGGATCGACGGCTCGTGCCCGGCATTGGCCAACAGCACGACGCCGGTCCTGGGATCCAGCAGACCGGTCGCCATGGTGACGAACATGCCGCCGGGGGCCGCCGCCTCGCATAGCTCCCGGTTGATGGCGCCGAGCAGCAAGCCCGGCCGGCGATGGGTCTTGGCCAGGCAACGGAACAGGCTGGTGGCTTTGACCATCACCAGCGAAGCGTTGATCCCCTTGCCCGAGACGTCGCCTACGGCGAAGGCGATCCGGCCGTCCGCCAGCTTCAGGATGTCGAAAAAGTCACCGGAGACTTCGTGGGCCGGCCGATTGAGGCCGCTCACCGGGAAGTTGTCGGGCATGCGGCCGGGCAGCATGCTGCGCTGGATCTCGGCGGCCAGTTCCAGCTCGCGCCGCACGCGTTCCTGATCGACCATCGCCCTGGTCAACCGCGCATTGCTGATGGCCAACGCCGCCGAGGCGCCCAGGGCGCGCAGCAATTGACGGTCGCGCGGACGGAAGAAACCGTTCCCGGCCTTGTTGATCAGCTCGATGGCGCCCAGCCTTTGGTCGCGCACCGACAGGGGGGCACAGAGGATCGAGCGCGTTGTCAGGCCGCTGTGCCGGTCGACCAGGGCACCGAAATCGGGATCGTTGCGGGCGTCCTTGACGATGGCGACGGCATTCTGCCGGACCACCCGCCCGACCACCCCGTGGCCGGCCGGCAACCGCAGGCCGGTGATGTCCACAGGTCCGACACAGGCGCGGCAGACCAATTCGCCGGTCTGCTCTTCGATGAGGAACAGACTTGCCGCCTCGGCCTCGACAAAAGCGGTGACACGCTTCAGACCGCGCTGGAGGGCTTGGCCGAGATCCCGCGAGGTTGTGAATTCGTGGCTCATCTCGGCGATGAGGTCGATTTGGCGGTGATAGCTGTTTGATCGGCGGCGAGCCGCATCCTCCGGCATGGCTCAACTATGCGCCTGCCAAGACCGTCATGGTAGTCGATGAATCAAAGCGTTGTCCGCTTCGCTCTGAACGCTCTGACACCATGCCTGCGCCTCCGCCCGCGGCAGGCGCAAACGCCGCCTTGCCGGCGTTGCCAGCAATTGTCCCAGGTGCACGCAGGATGCGTGAGCATCCCGCAAATTCGGCTTCAGAACGAAGCGGAATTTGCTCTAACCGGCGGGCTTGCGGGCAACGAATACGAACCCGGGAACCGCCTCGCCGTGCTCGCGGCGGACCGGCTGCTCCTCCATCAGCACGAGCGTCAGCCCGGCCTGTCCGGCGACGGCGTACAGATAGGCCGCCGAATGGGCGAAGCGGCCGGAAGCCTGCACGCAGTAGCCTTCTCCCGCAACCGCCTCGACGGTGGCCGCGAAACACCCGCCGGGACGCAAGGCCATTGCGACGGCGGCGAAGATGGGCGCCAGGTCTCCCAGATAGATCAGCACGTCGGCAGCACTCACCAGGTCGTAGCCGCGCGGCCGCTGGAGCAGGGTCTCGGTCAGTTCGCCCACCGTCACGTTATCGTATACGCCGCGCGCCGAGGCCCGAGCCGCCATGTGACCGCTGATGTCGACTCCGTCCAGTCGACGGGCCAACGGCAGCAAGGCGACACCGGCCAAGCCGGTGCCACAACCGATGTCGATAATGTCCAGAGGACCTTCTCCGGCAATCCGGCGAACACTGTCGGCCAGAACGGCCGGCCCCGCGTAACCGAGCCGCTCCACGAGGTCCTGGTCGAAGCGCTCGGCATATTGGTCGAACAGGGTCCGGACAAAGGCGTCAGGAGCGCGCGCCGGTACCGGCGCCGCCCCCAGCCGCGCCAAAGCGAGTGATGCGCCCAGCCCGTCAGCGGGATCCAGGCGAAGAGCCCGCGCATAGGCGTCGGCCGGCCCGGCTTCGCCGCAGCCGCCCAGCGCCTCGGCCAGTTCGAACCAGTGGACGGCCTCGGCTGGTTGCATGACGACGGCGCGGAGGGCGGAGGCGGCGGCCTCGTCCGGGCGGCCAAGGCGACGCAGCGTCGCCGCCAGGTTGGCATGGGCCTTGGCCAGGCCCGGCTGCGCGTCGACGGCCCGGGCGAAAGCCAGTGCCGCCGCCTGAGAGCGGCCGATGGTCCGCTCGGCAACACCCAGATTGTTCAGCGCCGCGGCCCAGCGAGGGCGCAAGACGGTGGCGTGGCGCAGCGGAGCAACCGCTTCGCTGGCCCGCCCCGCGCGCAGCAGCAATTCGGCCAATTCTCCCATGGCTTCCGCCGAATCCGGGGCGACGGCCACCAGGCGGCGATAATATCCTTCGGCCTCCGGATCGCGCCCCTGATTGGCTTGCGCCCGGGCCATAGCGAGAAGGGGCGGCGACGCGTCGGGCGTCTGCTGCAGGGCTTTGGCCAAGTGCTGAGCGGCCTTGCGCCCCTCGCCTTCCGCCAGGGCGATCAGACCCAGGAGATACGCAAGCCCGGGCAAGCCCGGGCGTTGGTGTTCCAATTGGCGGGCCAGCCGCCGCGCCTCTGCCGGCCGCCCCCGCTCGAGATGTCCGAAGGCAAGGCGCAAAGCCTCGCCGAGATCAAGCGCCTTCGCCAAATTCATCTCCGTGAGGGGCGGAAGCATCGAGACGCCGCCGATGGCGCCTCGAAGCATGGTATTCCCGAGAGGTGTATTTCCGCGCCCTGTTAGGGCAATTTCCCTGGGGGCTGGTCCGGATGCGTCTCCTGATTCTGGTGCGGTTGTCCGGTCCGGGTTACCGCCGTGAAGGCCGGTGGATCGCTGGCCGGAAAGCTGTCGGCCGAACTGATGTCCACATCCTCGTCGGGAGCCGGCCCGGCCTGCTTGGGCTGGGCGTCCGGCTCCCCGCCGCTCTTGCCGCGAATCCTCGTTGCCATCATGCTTCCTTTCCATGCCCGTGCCGCAGATGTGGTCGGGCGGGGCGGATCAGGCAATCCCGCAACGGGCTAATGTTGTTCGCGGGTCGCCGAGAAGCGCAGATCGGGAAAGTCCTGCTGGGCGCGCCCCAGCGTCCAGGCATTGCGGGCGAGAAAGACCAGCCCACCGTCACGGTCCTCGGCGATGGCCGAAGGATTGGCGTCGACGAACTTCTTGACCAGCAGCTTGTCCTCGCTGCCGATCCAGCGGGCCGTCTCGAACGGTGCCTCCTCGAAGCCGGCCTTGAGGTTGTATTCGCTCTCGATGCGGTTGGCCAGGACCTCGAACTGTAATTGACCGACCACGCCGACGATCCAGGCGGCTCCACTGAGCGGTTTGAACAACTGGCTCACACCTTCTTCCGCCAGGTCCTCCAATGCCTTCCTCAGCTGCTTGGCCTTCATCGGATCGTCCAGGCGGATTCGGCGCAGCACTTCCGGGGCGAAGCTGGGAATGCCGGTGAAGCGCAGGTCCTCACCTTCCGAGAGGGTATCGCCGATGCGCAATGCGCCGTGATTGGGAATGCCCAGGATGTCGCCGGGGAACGCCTCTTCGGCCAATTCGCGGTCGCGCGCCAGGAAGAAGACGGGATTGACCACGGCCATCATTTTCCCGGAACGCACATGCTTAAGCTTCATGCCACGCCGGAACCGCCCGGAACACAGCCGGAAAAAGGCGATTCGATCGCGATGGTTGGGGTCCATGTTAGCCTGGACCTTGAACACGAAACCGCTGACTTTCTCTTCCAGGGGATCGACCTGGCGAGGTTCGGCCGGTTGAGTCCTGGGCGAGGGCGCCATGCGGCCGATACCGTTCAGCAGTTCACGGACGCCGAAATTGCGCAACGCCGAACCGAAGAACACCGGGCTCAAATGGCCGGCGCGATAGGATTCGAGGTCGAACGGTGGGCAGGCGCCGCGCACCAGTTCCACCTCTTCCCGCAATCGGGCCGCCGCCTCGGCTCCGACCAGACCGTCCAGCCTGGGATCGTCGAGCGGCATATCGATGCCTTCTGGCAGATGGTCGCCGCGTGCCTGCTCGAACAGCAGCACCTGGTCGGCGGTCAGGTCGTACACCCCTTTCAGGTCGCGCCCCATGCCGATCGGCCAGGTGACCGGCGTGACGTCGAGGGCCAGCGTCTTTTCGATCTCGTCCAAAAGGTCGAAAGGCTCACGCCCCTCACGGTCGACTTTGTTGACGAATGTGATGATCGGCACATCCCGAAGACGACAAACCTCGAATAATTTTCGCGTTTGTGTTTCGATACCCTTGGCGGCGTCGAGCACCATCACGGCCGAGTCCACCGCCGTCAAGGTGCGGTAGGTGTCTTCGCTGAAGTCCTCATGGCCAGGCGTATCGAGAAGGTTGAACGACAGGCCGCCATGCTCGAACGACATGACCGACGCGGTCACCGAGATGCCGCGTTCGCGTTCGATGGCCATCCAGTCGGAGCGCGCACGGCGCTGCTCGCCGCGGGCACGAACCGCACCGGCCATCTGAATCGCGCCGCCGAACAGCAGCAGCTTTTCGGTCAGCGTGGTCTTGCCGGCGTCGGGGTGAGAGATGATGGCGAATGTGCGCCGCCGGGAGACGGCGTCGGAAATGAGAGTCATGGCGGGGTTTTCGCGATTCGGCGCGAAAAATGCAAGCGATCTTTACGCGCGGCGCCCCCTCCGCGGTGGATGGCCCGGCGCCAGAGGGCAATCACTTTCACGCGATTGCGGGACCAAGCGCCGCGGAGCATCGACAAGGCGGTTCATAGCCTGATGAAATCTGTGTATTTTCGATATAGTCATCGGCCGGAAATTCATCCATTAGGAACGATTCTTTGAGCAGCGAGCTTATCGTCGTCGCCGATCCGAACGGAACATCACAGGTCTGCGCCCCGGCCGAAGCCGAGCGGCGGGTCGCCGACCTGGCCGAGATCTGCGGCCAATGGATGTGGGAGACCGACGCTGACGGACGTCTGACCTACGTCTCGACGCTGCCGGGCAGCCTGGCCGACCTGACCACCCGCCCGATCCTCGGCCGCTCCTGGGCGGAACTGGTCGAACCGTTCGCCGCGGCCGGCGACGGTTGGCTCCGTTGCGAAACGGAAATGGCCGCCCGCCGACCGTTCGAGGCGGTTCGATGCCGTCTCGACGGCATTGGCGAAGGCCCGCGCCATCTTCGGTTGAGCGGGCGGCCGATGGTCGACCAGGCGGGAAAATTCCTCGGCTACCGCGGCGTTGCCGCCGATGTCAGCCGGGCGGCCGAAAACAGGCTGCGGGCCGCCGACGCCCGGCGTCAGGCCATGGAGATCCTGCGCAAAACCTGCGAGACCGCAATTCTCGCCGACGAGAGCAAGACCAGGTTCCTGGCCGCCGCCAGCCACGATTTGCGCCAGCCGCTGCAGGCCCTTGGCCTGTTCGTCGCGGCGCTGGCGCACAAACCCCTGGAAGACGACCTGCGACAGATCGTCGATCGGATTCAAGCCTCCCTCGCAGCACTCGAACATCTTCTCGAAACCATTCTCGACATCTCTCGCTTCGATGCCGGAGCGGTCGAAACCCGATCGACCAGTTTTCCCCTGCAGCGGCTATTCGCCCGACTGGCGGCCGAATTCGAACCGGTTGCCGAGGACAAGGGCCTGGCCATGCGCTTCGTCCCTACCAGCCACATAGTGGTGAGCGACCCCATGCTGCTGGAACGGATCCTGCGCAACCTGGTCTCCAACGCGGTCCGTTACACTGGCCGGGGCGGAGTGGTCGTGGGATGCCGACGCCGCGGGGACAGCCTCAGGGTAGAGGTGTGGGACAGCGGTCCTGGCATAGCGCCCGCCGAGCAGCGAGAGATTTTCCGCGAATTCCATCAGTTGAATGACGCGCTGCGCGGGCCCCGGCAGGGCAGCGGCCTGGGGCTGGCCATCGTCGACCGGCTGGCCGACCTGCTCGGCCATCAGATCGACCTGCACTCGATCCCCGGCAAAGGTTCGGTGTTCGCCGTAGTCGTGCCCCTGGCCGAAGCGGTGCAGCCGGTTTCCGATTCAACCTGATGGCCTATGCGGCGGCCGCCATTCCGGGCATGGCTCGGACGATCCGAAGGTGCTTGGCGGTAGGACAAAGATCCCACCAAGACGATATGCCTACCAAGAGAGTAAATGTCAGGGATAAGCAGGTCTGTCGGCCGCATCCAACCAAAGTATATAGTATCGTCATATGACGTTTGTTCAGTCTGGCCGGCCGCGCCAAGAGCATATTGCATTCCATTCCAAGTCGCATATTTTCGGCTATACAAAAACCGGTTCGCGTTCATACGGGGGACACGATATCCTCCTCTGGTGAGGTTGAAATGGCCGAATTGACGAAAGGATGGGGCACCGTGGAAGCTGGGGAAAAGATCATGAAAATCTTGATCGCCGACGACCATGAGTTGTTCCGCGACGGGTTGCGCCATGTGCTAACCCAACTCGACGCCGGCGTTGCCGTGGTCGAGGCCAGCGATTATCCGCAAGCCCTCGCCCTGGCAGAGGCCGAGCCCGCCATCAGCATCGTTCTCCTGGACCTGGGGATGCCCGGCATGCCATGGGGGGAAGGGCTGCAGGCGCTGCGCCAGAAGCTGCCGAGCGACGTTCCCATCATCGTCCTGTCAGCCTCCGACGACCGCCGTCACGTTCTGCAGGCAGTCAACTTGGGCGCAGCCGGGTTCATCCCCAAGACGTCGAGCAGCAGGGTCATGCTGAGCGCCCTTAAATTGGTGCTGTCCGGCGGGGTTTACCTGCCACCGGCTCTCCTCGACCAGGGGGCCGAGCACGGCTATCCCGACAGCGCCGGCGGCAATGCGCAAGACAGTGCGGCCTCGTTCCTGACTCCCCGGCAGCGGGAAGTTCTGACGCTTCTGGGGCAGGGCAAGTCGAACAAGGAGATCGCCCGCGTGCTGCAACTGGCCGAGGGAACCGTCAAACTCCATGTCACGGCCATCCTCAAGGCGCTCAACGTCAACAACCGCACCCGTGCCGTCGTGGCGGCATCGCAACTGGGACTGACCAACACCGACACCGCTTCGGTGGGGCGCTAGTGATGAAAATCCGACGGATGGTACCGCCACCAGCCGTCGAATTTTCACCACAATTCAATTGGTTGGTGGGCCGCCTGATCCAGGCGCTTGGGGACCAAGCGTCTGGGGCGGACCACTAGTGCAGTGACTCAATCAAAAGGTTCACTGGACTAGATTTGCCATAGTCTCTCGCCGGGTGGGGCCATCCGGCGAGGGGCAAAAACTAAGGCGGTCCACCAGTTCATTGAATTGTGGTGACATCGGAGCGCTGCGGGCAGGATGGCCGCGCACCCGCTTAAGGCGTCACTCGGTTGGAAGATCGAGGAGCGGCGGCAGCGGCGCGCCTCGCGGACCGACCGCGCGTTTTCGTTGCCGCTCACGCGGGCCGCGTTCGGGCAACCCTCCCTCGGCGGGATGTTCGCCACGCGGCGCTCCATGGCGCGGCAGGCGGACGTCGCCATCCATAAGCCGCCGCAGCCGGCGGCGTGCCCGCGACAGACGCGATTTGACGGTGCCCATGGGAACGCCGAGAGTCTGGGCAGCGTCCTCGTATTGCATTCCTTCCAGTCCGACCAGCAAAACCACCTGCTGCTCCTGCTCCGGCAGATCGTCAAAAGCCCGCGCCAGATCCTTCAAGGTCATGCTGTGGAACTGACGGGCGGGGCAGGAAACGAGTGAATGCTCCTCCATCAACGGCACGACGGTGGCAGAACCGCCGTGACGAAGATACTGGTTGATGTAGAGATTGTGCAGGATGGTGAAAAGCCAGGCGCGAAGATTGGTCCCCTGCTGCCATAAATGCTCTCGCGAGATCGCCCTCTCCAGACAGTCCTGCACGAGATCTTCTGCGTGGACAGCATCGCGGACCAATACTCGAGCATAGCGGCGCAGGTTAGGAATATGTTCTGACACCATGTAGGCGAATTCCGTCATCTCCACCACCTTCATATCGGGAGCATTGTGGACTTTCGTCGAAGCGGACATTCGTGATCTGTACTGTGGATAGTCCAGTCCTGGACCCGTCGGATATGTCGAGAGGTGTGTCCTGCCGGGAGGGAACTGAAGATGGGCTCAAGGGGTATCCCGCTGGGGCGCGAAATCCACCCCTGCCGTGGCGTTCTCCCTCGCCTGTTGCGGCGGGCGGCCCGCTTGATCTGCACCGCGCGCCAAGGAGCGCTTGGAACGGCCCACTTCAATGGGCGGTCCGTCGTTTCTCCTCGTCCTCGACCTCTTTGACCTGCTCGCCGAGCGGATCGAACTGATCGTTTGGCAGCAGCTGTCGCGCCTTCGGGAAGACTTCCGCCTCCTCCTCGTGGATATGGTGCTCGAACATCTGGTCGAGATCGGTCACCGCGCTCATCCACTCCTCGGTCTCGACGGGCATCGCCTCGATCCGGTTCAGCAGCGTCTCGACCTGGCGATGCTCGTTGATTCCCCCTTCGATGATGTCGTGGGTTGGCGGCTTGTCTACCAGCTTAGGATAGAATGCCTTTTCTTCGGCGTGGCTGTGGGCAAGCAGTTCCCGCTTCAACTCGTAGAAGAGTTCCTGGCGAGCCAGCTTTTGCCCCCCCTGCGTCTTCGCCAGTTCGGAAAAGATCCGGCGCACTCTTTCATGATCTTGCCGGAGCAGATCAAAGACGTTCATACCGCGGCTCCCTGATACTTTGCAGCACCACGCCACGAACCTTCAACAGACGGCGGGCTGGCGCTGTTCCAGCACGGGCGGCATTACAGCGTGAAGCGATTGCATCGGATCACACTGCTGAGCCAGAGCGGCGCTTGAGCTTTTTAAGCCTGAAAAGACCTTGACGCAGGTGCGCCTGGGCGCAAACGGCCCTAGGAAACGGCGGGTGCCAGCCGAATGGCGAGCGCCACCAGGCAGGCCACGGCCAGGATCAATTCAGGAAACACCACCGGCTTCGTCATCGCTTGCAGGTCCTTTCCGGAAGATCGGTCGTTGGAGGGCAATTAAGCCGGGCGGCCGGGCTCCGAACAATCGGACCAACGGTCGAGATTCCAGGGCAGAAGGGCCTAGCCCGTATTTCTCACGCCCAGCGGTTCGATCCTGAGGCCTGGTTCCCGAGAGTCAGGCGAATCGGCCCACCACCGGATTGAATTGTGGATGTGGAAAATCGGGACTAGCCACACGCGGGCCTTCATACGACGCAAGTCATGCCAATATTTTTCTCACGTGGTGGCGGTACAGAGGCCGGGCATGGAGCATGCGACACGTGACGACGGTCCGACCGGAGGCCGGCCAGGAACGCTGACCGTCGCCTGCTTCGCCCGCATGACCACGCCGGGTGCCGCCCATTTTCTCGAGGGCGTCACGGCAGAATTGCGCCGCCGCGGACATGGTGTGCGCCTGGCGGGTCCGGATGCGCCGCTCGAGGAGACCTGCGACGGAGCCGACCTGGTCATCGTCCACGACGGATTGACCGCCCAACGGATCAAGCAGATTGGCCACCACCGGCGGCGGCACGGTGGTTATCGCCTGTTGTTGCGGCATGGCGCCTTGCAAGGGCTCGACCCGCGCGGTTTCGACCTGTCTGGGTTCGACGGCGTGCTTGCCGGCAGCCGCGTCATTGCCGACATCTGCCTCGGCTCAGGGGTTACCGACCGCGCCTGGATCTGGCCCGATGCAGCCGATATCCGGCGGTTTCGCCCCGATCCCGGCGAGATCGAAGGGGACGTGGTGTTCTTCGGCGCCTGGGGCGACCAGAGCAGAGGCGTCGAATTGCGGCAGTTTCTGCTGGAACCCGTCAAGCTGCTAGGCTTGCGGGCGCGCGTCTACGGGCCGCCGCTGCCCGCTGCCGCGGTGGCTCAGTTGAATGACGCCGGGATCAGATTCGGCGGCTGGGCCCATCATGATCAAGTGCCTTCGATCCTTGGGCGGTTCCTGTGCACGATCCACGTCCCCAGCCGGGCCCGCACCCGACTGCTGCCAGGCCTTCCCTCCATCCGCCTGTTCGAGGCGATGGCCTGCGGGGTGCCGCTGGTGTCGTCGCCGTGGCTGGACTGCGATAGCATGTTCACCGCCGGCCGCGACTTCCTGCTGGCTCGGGACGGGGCCGAGATGCGTCGGCACCTGCGCGCACTGGTGAACGACCGGGCATTGCGGGCGGAAATCAGCAGCCATGCGCGGCGGACGATCCTGGCCCGGCACAGCTGCGCGCATCGGGTCGAGCAACTGCTCGATATCTGCCGCGAACTCGAAGTCCGCCCGCTTCCCCCAAGTTCGGCCGATCCTTTTCTCGCGCGGATCGGCGCCCCCTCTGGCCGCGAGACCCCACGATGAGCCATGCAGCCCCGCACTTCTTCCCCGATCGTCGTTCCGTAGCGACTGACCGGTTCCTCCAGACCCGCCAGCGCAGCGAGTCGCTCGCCGAACCATTGAGCGCCGAAGACATGGGTGGACAGTCCATGGCTGACGCCAGTCCGACCAAATGGCATCTCGCCCACACGACTTGGTTCTTTTCCACCTTCCTGCCGCTCGCCCTTCCCGCGCCCGATTGGGCACGGCTCTACAATTCCTATTATCAGAGCATCGGGCGCCCCTATTCCCGCCCACAGCGAGGCCTGCTGACGCGGCCGGCGTTGCCTGAGGTGATGACCTGGCGGGCCCGGGTTACCGCCGCGGTCCTCGACCTGGTCGAAACGGCCGGTTCGGCGCAGTGGGCCGAACTGGTGCCGGTGCTGGCCCTGGGCATCGCCCACGAGGAGCAGCATCAGGAATTGATTCTGAGTGACCTTTTGCATCTTTTTTCGTTCAATCCGCTCGATCCCGTCTATCAGCCGCTTCGCCCGGCCCGGCACCACCCGGCGGCACCGCTGAAATGGTTCGCCTATGCCGGCGGCGCCCATGCCATCGGCCATGGCGGAGAGGGTTTCGCCTTCGACAACGAAATGCCGCGTCATACGGTCCAACTGGTCCCCTGGCGCCTGGCCTCGCGCCTGTCGACCAACGCCGAATACCTGGATTTCATCCAGGATGACGGCTACCGGCGGGCGGAACTCTGGCTGTCGGACGGGTGGGCCACGGTTCAATCGGAAGGTTGGGCCGCCCCGCTCTACTGGCGCTGGCGTGACGGCAAGCCGTTCTCCATGACCTTGTCCGGACTTCAGCCGGTCGATCCGGCGGCCCCCGTCGCCCATGTCAGCTACTACGAAGCTGATGCCTTCGCCCGCTGGGCCGGGCGGCGTCTTCCCACGGAGGCTGAATGGGAGACGGCCGCAGCGACAGCCGACCCGCACACGGGCAACGATCTCTCCACCGGCCTGTTGCGCCCGACAGCGGACAAGCCGTGCGGCAACGCACCGCTTCAGCTTTTCGGCGATCTGTGGGAATGGACGGCAAGCGCCTATGCGCCCTATCCCGGCTATCGGCCGACGGCCGGGGCCCTTGGAGAGTACAACGGCAAGTTCATGGTCAACCAGATGGTGTTGCGGGGTGGCTCCTGCGTTACGCCCCGGGGACATGTGCGGGCCAGCTATCGCAACTTCTTCCCACCCTCGGCTCGCTGGCAATTCACCGGCATCCGCCTTGCGGACGACCGATGAGCGACAAGTTCCGGTCTGCCGTGTTGCGAGGTCTGGCCCGCCGCCCCCGGCGCATTCCCTGTCGTTTCCTCTATGACCGGCGCGGCGCCGAGCTGTTCGACGAAATCTGCGGGCTCGATGAATACTACCCGACGAGGACCGAATGCGCCTTGCTGGCCCGCCATTCGTCCGAGGTGGCGATGCTGCTCGAACGCCGTCGCCCGCGGCTGGTGGAATTCGGCGGCTGCACCCCCGCCAAGGCACGGTATCTGCTGGAAACGACCCGCCCACGGGCCTATCTGCCCATCGACATTTGCCGTGAAGCGCTGGCCAACTATGCGTCCGAACTGAGCAGGGAGCGCCCCGGCTTGGCCGTACTGCCGATCCATGCCGACTTCATGCGACCGTTCGACCTTCCCCCTGGTGATGGCCCGGTGCTCGGCTTCTTTCCCGGCTCGACCATCGGCAACATGCCGCCCGAACAGGCCATCCGCTTTCTGGCCAGGGTCCGCCACCAACTGGGGCGGGACGGGGCAATGCTGATCGGCGTCGACACCAAGAAGGCTCATGAACGCCTGTACGCGGCATATAACGACGCGCGTGGCGTCACCTCAGCGTTCATTCTGAATCTGGTCGAACGGATCAATCGCGAACTCGACGGAGACCTCGACCTTCGCAACTTCGCCCACAGCGCCCTCTACAATGCCGGGCGTGGCAGGATGGAACTGCACATCGTGAGCCGGCGCCGGCAAGTGGTCCACGTTGCCGGACGCGCCTATCGATTCGGCTGTGGCGAATCGATCCATGCGGAAGACTCGCACAAATATTCCATGGAAGAGTTTCAGGCACTGGCTCGGCGAGCCGGCTTCCGCCCGATCGCCGTCTGGTGCGATGCTGAAAGATTATTCAGCCTACACTTCCTGCAGCCGGCAAGCTGAACACCGTTAACCTCAAACAGCCTTACCCGCCGCCAGACAGCGCAGCAGCAGGTCGCGAAGCTGACCGCCGTTCACCGGCTTATGAAGAATGGGTAACCCGCTGGCCGCGGCCTCGCGCAGCCGCTCTGCGCCGGTATCCCCGGTCACCAGGATGGCCGGGATGGCCTGACCGAATTCCCCTTGGATGGAACGTATGGCCGCCACGCCGGTCTGCCCGTCTTTCAGGCGGTAGTCGGCAATGATCACATCGGGTGCGCGGCCACTCCTGCGCAGAACCTCGAGCGCCTCTTCGGCCGATCCGGCAGCAATCACCGCGTAGCCCCAGCTCTCGAAAAGCATCTGATAGCCGACGAGCACGATGGCCTCGTCCTCGATAACCGTGACGAGGGCAGCCTCGTCGGCAGCTGAACCCGCCTGCGCTCGCACAAAGTGCTCAGAAGGGGTACGGGCATCCACGATTTCGACCTCGCGCACAAAACCTCCTACTTGCTGCATGATTGGCAGCCACCCGAAGCCATACTGCCTCCGTTCCAGACACGATAAAAGACTTCGGCGGTAATAATCGCCCTATGCCTAATGGTTATGACATATGCGGGGGCCCCAGCCCCGGTCGGAAGAAAAGGCGCGGGATACAACACCACCCTGCCCGATCACGGCAACCGTCTCGTGGTACTTGGCATAATTCAAATGAGACCGCCTTGAGCGCAGGATATAGGCCAGTCCCGTGACGATTGCACTCTCCCGATTTGCCTATGGCTGACGTATCACCCAAAAAGGTTGAGGCCGCGCCTTTCGACGCGGCCTCCGCCCCACCTATTGGTGAGAAAGGACTTAGAAGTCCATATCACCCATGCCGCCCATGCCGCCGGGAGCCGCAGCCGGAGCCTTCTTCTCAGGCTTTTCGGCGATCAGCGCCTCGGTGGTGATGAGCAGGCCGGACACCGAAGCGGCATCCTGCAGCGCGGTGCGCACCACCTTGGTCGGGTCGACGATGCCGGCCTTGATCAGGTCGGTGTATTCCAGCTTCTGCGCATCGAAGCCGTAGTTGGTATCCTTGCTTTCGGCCAGCTTGCCGGCCACCACGGCGCCGTCGGCGCCGGAGTTTTCGGCGATCTGCCGCACTGGCGACTGCAGGGCGCGACGCACGATGTCGATACCGACCTTCTGGTCGTCGTTGCCCGCCTTGACGGACTCGAGGCAGCGGATGGCGTAGAGCAGGGCAACACCACCGCCGGCGATGATGCCTTCCTCGACCGCGGCGCGGGTGGCGTGCAGGGCGTCGTCGACGCGATCCTTGCGCTCCTTCACCTCGACCTCGGTGCCGCCACCGACCTTGATCACCGCAACGCCGCCGGCCAGCTTGGCCAGGCGTTCCTGCAGCTTCTCACGGTCGTAGTCCGAGGTGGTCTCCTCGATCTGCGCCTTGATCTGCTTAATGCGGGCCTCGATGTCCTTCTTCTTGCCCGCACCGTCGACGACGGTGGTGTCTTCCTTGGTGATGGACACACGCTTGGCGGTACCCAGCATCTCAAGGGTGACACTCTCGAGCTTGATGCCCAGGTCTTCCGAGATGACCTGGCCGCCGGTCAGGATCGCGATGTCCTCGAGCATGGCCTTGCGACGGTCGCCGAAGCCCGGTGCCTTCACCGCCGCGACCTTCAGGCCGCCGCGCAGCTTGTTGACCACCAGGGTGGCCAGGGCCTCGCCCTCGACGTCCTCGGCGATGATCAGCAGCGGATGGCCCGACTGCACCACCGCTTCGAGAACGGGAAGCAGCGGCTGCAGGCCCGACAGCTTCTTCTCGTGAAGCAGGATGTAGGGGCTGTCCAACTCCACCGTCATCTTGTCGGCATTGGTGATGAAATAGGGCGAGGTGTAGCCACGGTCGAACTGCATGCCCTCGACCACTTCCAGCTCGGTGTCGAGGCCCTTGGCCTCCTCGACGGTGATCACACCCTCGTTGCCGACCTTTTCCATGGCTTTGGCGATCATCTCGCCGATCTCGATCTCGCCATTGGCCGAAATCGTGCCCACCTGGGCGATCTCGGCATTGGTCGAAACCTTCTTCGAACGCTTCTTCAGGTCGGCGACGACGGCGGTGACCGCCAGGTCGATGCCGCGCTTCAGGTCCATCGGGTTAAGGCCAGCGGCAACCGCCTTGGCGCCTTCGCGGACGATGGCCTGGGCCAGCACGGTGGCGGTCGTCGTGCCGTCACCGGCCAGATCGGCGGTCTTCGAGGCCACCTCGCGGACCAGTTGGGCGCCCAGATTCTCGAACTTGTCGGAAAGCTCGATCTCCTTGGCGACGGTCACGCCGTCCTTGGTGATGCGCGGGGCGCCGAACGACTTTTCGATGACGACGTTGCGGCCTTTGGGGCCCAGAGTCACCTTCACGGCATCAGCCAGAATGTCGACACCGCGCAGCAGGCGTGCGCGGGCATCGGTGGCGAATTTAACTTCCTTAGCAGCCATGGTTCAACAATCCCTTGCTCAGGCAATCACGCCCATAATGTCGGATTCTTTCATGATCAACAGATCTTCACCGTCGATCTTGACTTCGGTTCCGGACCACTTGCCGAACAACACGCGATCACCCTTCTTGACGTCCAGGGCGATGATTTTGCCATCTTCGCCACGCGCCCCCGGCCCGACCGCGACAACCTCGCCCTGCATGGGCTTTTCCTTGGCGGTATCCGGAATGATGATGCCGCCCGCGGTCTTTTCTTCCTGCTCGAGACGCTTGACCACGACGCGGTCATGGAGCGGTCTGAACTTCATTCACAACCTCCGTTTGAAAAATCCGTTAGCTGGCAAAGAATGCCCTTTTTCGGCAGAAGCGTTGTTAGCACTCCTGCTCGGTGAGTGCCAACGATCTAGGGGGAGCCAAAGGTTCTGTCAAGGCCGAATCGGCCGAAGACCTGGCAGCAGCCGCCGGGGAGCGCTGCTAACATTTTGTTTTATAAAGAGAAAAAGCTTGAAACGAAGCACCTTGGTCAGATTATCCTGAATCGAGGCAACGCTGTCTTGGGGAGACCCTGACAATGAATCTTGAGCGGCAATTGCGCGGCTGGCGCCTGACCACGGCGGAGATTCTTTACCATATGCCGGATCATCCGTCCCTGCTGCAAACCTATGTCTGGCAGGAATTGGACCTGATTCCCGACCTTCCTATGCTGAAGCGCTTCCTCACCTTCTGGGAGGGGCGGCTGGATGGCAGGCTGCATTCGGTCAAGGTATGCAGCGCCTCGCTGCTCACCCCGGCCGAGCTTCGTATTGCGGCGGGCATCGGCATCGTTCACTGACCGGGATCAACCTCGTCGACGACGGCATCGATGTCGGCACCCAGCGTATGGCCTTGCCGCAGACGCTTATATAAATAGACTCCCAGCGCCGAGGACAGCACGAACAGGGCGACGCTTACCGAGATCCGCAGCACGGGGTCCACGTGGATGCCGCTGCCGAGCAGCACGAAAACGATGGTCTGCGGGGCATAGCCGACCAGCGAGCCGATGAAGAACGGCCCCGGACGAACCGACGAGACTCCCGCCACCAGGTTGGTCAGCAGATTGCTGCCCACCGGAAGAAAGCGGATCAGGACCGTCATGGTGAAGGGATTGTCACGCAGGAAGGCGTCGACGCGGCCGACGCGGGCGGCGAACTTGTGCATCACCAGTTCGCGGCCGAGCAGGCGCGCATAGAAGAATGCCAGGATACAGCCGCCCACGGAAGCCAGCGAGGCCAGCAGCACTCCCCACAGCAGGCCGAAGGCGTAGCCACCCAGGAAGCACACCGCCTGGCGTGGCAGACCGCCCGCCATCGCCGCCGCCCCCACCAGCAGGAAAACCCCCTCGCCGGCTAGGCCTTGGCCGCGCACTTGCTGGTCGATCCAGTGGGTATCGAGCAGATTGCCTAAGGGCGAAGTTTCCAGCAGCCAGCCGAATGCCGCCAGGGTAAGCATGAGAAACAGTCCCTTGAGCAGCATCCGCGGTTTCATGCCGCCCACGCGAATGTCATCTCGAGCGCGACGAGGGATCTCTTCGCTGCGATGAGATCCATCCGCCCTCCGGTCGTCAGGATGACGGAGAGAGGCCATTCAATCCCACTGCTCAATGATCGGCACGCTTGCGCGCCGCTGCAGCCACATGACGCCCAGCAGGTCAACGATGCCCACCCACAGGCGGTTCCACAGGCCGTACTTGGACAGGCCGCGCTGGCGGGGCCGATGATTGACCCGCACGGAAACCACCCTGCCGCCGCGCCGGATCATCAAGGCGGGAAGGAAGCGGTGCATGTGGTTGAACCGCGGCATGTCGAGGAAAGCCTCGCGGCTGAACACCTTCAGGCCGCAGCCGCTGTCCGGCGTGTCGTCGTTCAGCAGCCGGGCGCGGATGCCGTTGGCCACCCTCGACGAAAGCCGGCGCAAAGCGTTGTCCTGCCGTTTCTGCCGATGGCCGGCGACCATCAGCCGGTCTCGCCCGGCCGGAGGCTCGGCCAGCAACCGGTCGAGCAGCAGGGGGATGTCCGCCGGGTCGTTCTGTCCGTCACCGTCCAGGGTAGCGATGACGGGTGCGCGCGCCGCCTTGACGCCGGTGGCCACCGCTTGGCTTTGGCCGCAGCTGGTGCGGTGTCGGACCATCCGCAGTTCGGGGAAGCGCAGCTTGGCTTCCGACAGGCGGCCCGGCGTCGTGTCGTCGCTGCCGTCATCGACAAAGATGATCTCGAACGGCCGGCGGCCGTCCAAAGCCGCGGCGATTTCGGCCACCAGCGGCAGAATGTTGTCGGCTTCGTTCTTGACCGGAACCACCACCGCGACCAGCGGCGGCTCCCGATCGGTGGCGACAGAGGAAGGGGGTGAACTATCCTGGATCATCGAACGCGCTAACCAAAGGGCGCCCCTTCTTACAACGAGCGGCAGCCCGGCGGAACCGCTTTCTTTACCACTACGCCTGCCGGGGGCCCCCAAACGGCCGCCCCATCGATTACTTAATGACCATGGAATACTAGCCGTAAAATTTCTTTTTTTGTTCTCCTGCCCCATTCGCTTATTGAACGGAGCCCCTCGCGCAAACAAATCAATCTGTGTCGGCTCGCCGAGGCCTGAGGGCAGCCGATGCCGGCCACGGCCCCGCCAGGATTTGTGCCGCTCTAACCCATCCGATTTCTCTTATTGCGGGGTCCTGTTGGGCGCAAACGGTGAACGAGACAGAAGGATCAACGCAATCTTCACCAGAAGGTCGCATCCTGTAGTCGCGCGGCCTCGGCATGCTCACCTCTCTTGACTGCCGGCAGTAGGCCAGGCCGCCCCAGGTTTATTCGGAGACCCGCATGAGCGCAGAGCTGTTCAAAGCGTTCGCCACCCGCTACGAATCCCGTCGGGAGACCGAGATGTCTCTCAGCAGTTACCTCGAGCTCTGCCGCGCCGACCCAATGGCTTATGCCGGGGCGCATGAGCGGATGTTGGCCGCCATCGGCGAACCCGAACTCGTCGATACGTCGAAGGACGCCAGGCTTTCCCGCATCTTCCTCAACCGGACCATCAAGGTTTATCCGGCCTTCGCCGAATTCTACGGGATGGAAGAGACGATCGAGCGCATCGTCGGCTTTTTCCGCCACGCGGCCCAAGGGCTTGAGGAACGAAAGCAGATCCTTTACCTGCTTGGGCCCGTCGGCGGCGGCAAATCCTCCCTGGCCGAGCGCCTGAAGATGTTGATGGAGGCATTTCCCATCTACGTTCTGAAGGCCGGGGAACAAATCAGCCCGATCTTCGAGAGCCCACTGGGCCTTTTCGACCCGGACACGATGGGCGAGCAGATCGAACGGAACTACGGCATTCCCCACCGGCGGCTGACCGGTATCGCCTCGCCTTGGGCGGTCAAGCGCCTGGACGAGTTCGGCGGCGACATCTCGCGGTTCCGTGTCGTGCGGCTGATGCCCTCGCGCCTGCGCCAGATCGCGGTCTCCAAGACCGAGCCCGGCGACGAGAACAACCAGGACATCTCGAGCCTGGTGGGCAAGGTCGACATCCGCAAGCTCGAAGCGTTCAGCCAGAACGATGCCGACGCCTACAGCTTCTCGGGCGGACTGAACCGGTCGAACCAGGGCATCCTCGAATTCGTCGAGATGTTCAAGGCACCCATCAAGATGCTGCACCCGCTGCTGACGGCGACGCAGGAGGGCAACTATGTCGGCACCGAGAATATCGGCGCACTGCCGTTCCAAGGCATCATCCTCGCACACTCCAATGAAGCCGAATGGCAGGGATTCAAGAACAACCGAAACAACGAAGCCTTCATCGACCGCATCTGCGTGATCAAGGTCCCCTACTGCCTGCGGGTGTCCGAGGAAACGAAGATTTATGACAAGCTGCTGCGGGGCAGCGACCTGGCCCACGCACCGTGCTCACCGGGAACCCTGGAAATGCTGGCGCAGTTTGCCGTGCTGTCGCGCCTCAAGGAGCACGAGAACTCCAATCTGTTCAGCAAGATGCGAACCTATGACGGCGAAAGCCTGAAGGAGACCGACCCCAAGGCGCGAAGCATCCAGGAATATCGGGATGCGGCGGGAATCGACGAAGGGATGAACGGCCTGTCGACGCGCTTCGCCTTCAAGGTTTTGTCGCAGACGTTCAACTATGACAGCCATGAAGTGGCAGCCGACCCGGTGCATTTGATGTATGTCCTGGAACAAGCCGTCCAGCGTGAGCAGTTTCCCCAGGAGACGGAGAAGAAGCTGCTGGACTACATCAAGGCCACGCTGGCGCCGCGCTATGCGGAATTCATCGGCAACGAGATCCAAAAGGCCTATCTGGAATCCTACTCCGACTATGGCCAAAACCTCTTCGAACGCTACATCGCCTATGCCGATGCCTGGATCGAGGACCAGGACTTCAAGGACCCCGACACCGGACAGTTGATGAACCGCGGCCTGCTGGACCAGGAACTGTCGAAGATCGAGAAGCCGGCCGGGATCGCCAACCCGCGCGATTTCCGCAACGAAGTAGTGAAGTTCGTGCTGCGCTCGCGCGCCGCGCACGGCGGACGCACCCCGGCTTGGACCTCCTATGAAAAGATCAGAAGCGTCATCGAAAAGCGGATGTTCAGCCAAGTGGAGGATTTGCTGCCGGTGATCAGCTTTGCCTCCAAGCAGGATAGCGAAACCGACCGCAAGCACCACGATTTCGTCGATCGGATGGTCTCGCGCGGCTACACCGAGCGGCAGGTCCGCCGGCTGGTGGAATGGTACATGCGCGTCAACAAGGCGGGTTGACGGCTGGCTGTAACAGACTCGAGGCCTTGGCCCATGAACATCATCGACCGGCGTCTGAACCCCAAGGGCAAGAGCCTGCCGAACCGCCAGCGGCTGCTGCGGCGGGTCAAGGCCCAGGTCCGCGAAGCCGTAGCGCAGTCGATCGCCGGCCGGCGCATCTCCGAAGTCGATGCCGACAAGGCCGTGCCCGTTCCGGTGCACGGCATCGGCGAGCCCTCGTTCCGCAAGGGCGCCGACGGCAACCGTGAATTCGTACTGCCGGGGAACCAGAAATTCATCAAGGGCGACCGCATCCCGAAACCGCCGTCCGGCGGTGGGGGCGGCCACGAGGCGGCCGACTCCGGCAGCGGCGAGGACGATTTCACCTTCAGCTTGAGCCGCAAGGAATTCCTCGACATCTTTTTCGACGATCTTGAACTGCCTGACATGGTCAAACGCCGTCTGAAGGAGTCGACAGCGACGGTGCCGGCGCGGGCCGGGTATACGGTCTCGGGCGCGCCGCAGGCGCTGGACGTGCTGCGCACCATGCGCAACGGCCTGGCCCGGCGGCTGGCCTTGCGCCGCCCCCGGCAGGAAGATCTGGCAGAACTGGAAACAAGTCTGGCCGAGGCCGAGGCGGCCGGGGACATCGTCGCGGCCGCCATGCTGGCCCAGAAGATCGAGGCCTTCCGTCGCCGTTTGCGCCTGATCCCGTGGATCGACCCGGTCGACGTCCGCTACCGGCGCTTCGAGCAGCGGCCCGTGCCCATCGCGCAGGCCGTCATGTTCTGCCTGATGGATGTGTCAGGCTCGATGAACGAGCATATGAAGGACTTGGCCAAGCGGTTCTTCATGCTGCTCTATCTGTTCCTCGACCGCCGCTACAAGGCGGTCGACATCGTCTTCATCCGGCATACCCATGAGGCGCAAGAGGTTGACGAAGACACCTTCTTCCATTCCCGCGAAACCGGTGGAACGGTGGTATCGAGCGCCTTGCAGGTGGCCATCGACGTCATCGACGAGCGCTATCCGGTCGACGCCTGGAACATCTACATCGCCCAGGCCTCGGACGGCGACAACCTGACATCGGACCGCGGCCGCGTGATCGATGCGATGACCCGCAAGCTTCTGCAGGCCTGCCAGTATTTTGCCTATCTTGAAGTCGACGATCCGCCTGCCGACGTCTGGGAAGGGCGCAGCACCACCAGTGAGTTGTGGCGAACCTACCAGGAGCTGCAGCGGCCGGGCACGCCGCTGGCTTTGCGCCGCGCCACCGCCGCCGGCCAGATCTTCGGCGTTTTCCACGAACTGTTCTCGCGCGACGCGGTCAGCTAGGAGCTTTGCCATTGCCCTTTCTCTACCAAGGTCCGGAATGGAATTTCGACAAGCTGAAGCGGGTTCACGACGCGATCGAGAAAATTGCCCTGGGGGAAATGGGGCTGGAAACCTACCCTATTCAAATCGAGGTGATCACCGCCGAACAGATGCTCGACGCCTATGCATCGATCGGCCTGCCGATCCTTTACCGCCACTGGTCGTTCGGCAAACGGTTCGCGCGCGACGAGGTCCTGTACCGCAAGGGCTACCAAGGGCTGGCCTATGAGATCGTGATCAATTCCGATCCGTGCATCTGCTACGTGATGGAAGAGAACTCCATGACGATGCAGGCTCTGGTACTGGCCCACGCGGCATATGGCCACAATCACTTCTTCAAGAATAACCACCTGTTCCGCCAGTGGACCGACGCCGCGGGCATTCTGGACTATCTGGCATTCGCCCGCGACTTCGTCGCCAATTGCGAAGACCGCTACGGCATCGACGCGGTCGAGCGCGTCCTCGACGCGGGGCACGCGCTGCAAACCCAAGGCGTCAACCGCTATACCCGCCGCCAGAAACGCAGCCTTGCCGAGGAACTGGCCCGCGAAAAGGAACGGCGTCATTACGCCGAGACCACCTGGAACCCTCTGTGGACCACCGTGCCTGGCCTCGACATGGAAAGCGAACTGGGCGGAACTGCCCAATTGGCGGTCGACGAGGAGAGGGCGCGGGCGATCGAGCTGCCGGAGGAGAACCTTCTCTATTTTCTGGAAAAAAATTCACCGGTTCTCCACGGCTGGGAGCGTGAAATACTGCGCATTGTCCGTGTTTTATCCCAGTACTTCTATCCTCAGAGACAGACAAAAGTAATGAACGAGGGCTGCGCTACCTTCGTTCATTATAAGATCATGACACGATTACATGAAAAAAGCCTGATTGACGATGGGGCGTTTCTCGAATTCCTGCACTCCCACACCTCTGTCGTGCAACAGCCGGACTTTACGGATAAACGGTACGGCGGCATAAACCCCTATGCCCTGGGATTCGCCGTCATGCGCGACATCGAGCGGGTCTGCGTCGAACCGACCGAGGAAGACATCAAGTGGTTCCCCGATTTTGCCGGAAACGGCGACCCCATGGGAACGCTCAAGGAAATGTGGGCCGATTACCGGGATGAAAGCTTCCTCCTGCAGTTCCTTGGCCCCAAGGTGATCCGCGACTTCCGCATGCTGCGTTTGCGTGATGCCTCGGGCGAGCCCTATTTCGAGGTCACCGCCATCCACGACGAGCAAGGCTACCGGGACGTCCGCGGGGCCCTGGCCGAAGAATTCGAATCCGCTCGCCTCGACCCGGAAATCCAGGTGGTCGAGGTCGACCTTCTGGGCGACCGGCGGCTGACGCTGGAACACCGCGTCCATGAGGGGCAGCGCCTTGACCGCTCGTCCGCCGGCAAGACCCTTCAGCATATCCGGGCGCTGTGGGGCTACCCGGTGCGTCTGTGCGAAGTCGACGCGGCCACCGGCGAGAGTTTCCCTTCGGGCGAAATCGACCTGCCCTGACCTGACGGCGCGACAGGCCGGCACCCGCGCTTGTGCCGGCCACGATACGGGACATTCTCTCCTGCTCGCGTCGACTGCGGTCGACAGAAATTCCCGACATAAGTTCCCGACGTGACACGATGGATTGGGATCATTATCCTTACGAAGTGCTTCGCTTCGCGAGGAAATGCCATGCGCGTAGACATTGATTGCTCCCGGCGGCTGGAAGCCTTGCGGATTGACGACGCCACCAGAGCCATTCTGCGACAGATTAAACCGATCGTCGCCCAGAACATCGACTCCGTGGTCGAGGCCGCCTTCCGCCAGATGCTGCAGTATCCGGATGCCGCCAAGGCCTATGCCGGGATGAAGATCGAGGATGCCAAAAACTCGCAACGGCATCATTGGCTGGACGATATGTTTCCGGCCACATTCTCCGATGAGCAACTGTCCCACGGCATCGAGATCTTCCGGCGGCGCCAGAAGCAAGGCCTGAATTTCCGCTGGTACTTCGTCTTCTACACCACTCTTCTCGACAACCTGATCCAGGCGATTCTGCCCACCTATCGCCGCAAGCCGGAAACGCTCGCCAAGGCCGTCCAGGCGCTGACCAGGATCGTCATGTTCGAGCTGGACCTGGCCTCGGCCGCCTATATGGATTCGGCGGTCGAGGGGGCAACCACATTCATCGACCAAGCAGCGAAAGCCGTCCATGGTGGCGCGGGGACGATTTCTTCCTCGGTCGAGAATCTGTCGGTCACCTCGAACGAACTCTCGGCCTCAGTCGCCGAAATCACCGCCACCATGGAGGAACTGTCAGCCTCGTCCAGCCAGATATCCGAGCATTCCACCGCCGTTGCGGACATTGCCAACGTCACTTTGGCGAACAGCGAAAACGGCATGGCGGCGATGAACCTGCTGACCGGAAAGATGGATCGGATCCATCAGGACAGCGAGACCAGCCTGCAAGAGATTCTCAACCTCGGCAGAACATCGAAGGAGATCGGCAAGATCATGTCGATGATCAACGCCATCGCCGACCGGACCAAGCTGATCGCCTTCAACGCCGCCCTCGAAGCCGCCAGTGCCGGGGAAGCGGGCAAGCGCTTCGGCGTCGTCGCCGCCGAGATCCGCCGGCTGGCCGACAGCGTCACCGACTCGACCGGCGAGATCGAAAGCAAGGTCCAGGAAATCCAGGATTCCATCAGCCGCCTGGTACTGAATTCCGAGAAGGGCAATCGGGGCATCGCCGAAGGCATGGCGGCAACTACGGCGACCGCCGAGCGCCTGGGCGAACTGGTCGGAGCCGCCCGGAACACCGCGAGTGCCGCGCAGCAGATATCGCTGTCGACCCAGCAGCAGAAGACGGCGGCCGACCAGGTGGTCATCGCCCTGCGCGAGATCATGCAAGCGAGCAGCCATGCCGCCCGGTCCGTCTCGGAACTGTCCGACGTCAGCCAGACGATGATCGGCCTGTCCTCGGACCTGACGACGCTGGTCGACGATTTCCTCGACCAGGGCAAAGCGTAACAGCTGCCACGACGCGCGCGGCCTCCTTGCATTTGCCCTTGCCGGGCGGGCGCATCCGCACGCCTGGCCGGTGACCGCAACCTGCGTCACATTTGCTAAATCCCCGCATACCATTCGTAGCCGCGGTCTTCCCAATAGCCGCCGCGGCCACCGCCGATATGGGCGACGCTGTCCACCAGTTCGATCGCCATGACGTATTTGGCCATCTTGTAGCCGAGCTGGCGCTCGACCCTGAGGCGCAAGGGAGCGCCGTGCGGGACCGGCAAGGGACGGCCATTCATTTCATAGGCCAGGATGGTCTGCGGATGGCGGGCCTCGCCGAGGTCGATGCTCTCGTAATAATTATCGTCCCACTGTTCCAGGCGGTCGGCGCAATGGAACACGGCGAAGCGGGCCCGTGGCCCAGGCGCGACCTGATCGAGCAGTGCGGCCAACGGCACTCCCGTCCACTTGCCAATGCAGCTCCAGCCCTCGACACAATCGTGGCGCGTGATCTGCGTGCGCGCGGGCATGGCCCGAAGCTCCGCCAGCGAGAATTCCATGGGTCGCTCGATCAGGCCATGAATGCGAAGCCGCCAATCGGCGAAGCCGTTGGCCGCCATCGCGCGGTACGCCGGATCGTCCGGGTCGGTGCTGCCATTGGCCTTGAATTGGCGCGAAATGTCGGCTTCGGTGTATTCGCGGGCCAGGCTGCCTGGCCCGGCCAGCCGGCGCTGCAGCCAGGAATTGACCTTTTCGGCACTGCCGAGAACCTGCTGCAGCCAGGGTTCCGCCGACAACTGGTCGCAACCGCCGAGCCACAGGGTGGCGGCGAATCCCAGCCCTCTTTGCAGAAGGTTCCGGCGGTCAAGGCTCATTGCTGCTCCCCGGCTCGTCGATGGCATAGCGGCCGGTGACCATCGAGCGGATGTTGTTCCACAGGCCCGAAACCACCACCATGAAAACGTGGATGGCGACGAAGCCGAGCAAGGCGGCGGCCATCAGGAAATGAACGCTGCGCGCCGACTGCCGGCCGTCGAACAGGTTGACGAGAACGGGAAAGGCGGCGTCGAGCCGCGGTGACATGGTCAGCCCCGCCAGCACGATCACCGGCAGCAGCCCGAAGATCACCACCAGATAGACCAGCTTCTGCAGCACATTGTAGTGCTCGGCTTCTGCCCCTTTGGGAAAGCGGAACATGAGATGATCGACGACGCTGCGCCCGAAATGGCGGAACTGCTCGCTGCTCGGCCGCAGATTGTGGAAGAAATGGCCGCTCGCCAATCCCCAGCCAAGATAGACCAGCCCGTTGAGCACCAGCAGCCAGGCGAAGAAGAAATGCCAGCGGCGCCCAAGGGCCAGCCATTGCGGGCCCGGCAAGGTCGCCCAAGGCGGGGAAGCCGCGGACTTGCAGTTGGCCGGAGCCCCTCGACACTCCGAGTATGCCCGTGGTGAGGAACGGATGGCCGAAGACCGTGGTGACGCCGACCACCCGTCCGCCGTCCGGTTCCACGGCCCCGAGTTCAAGCCAGGGATGATCGAAGTCCGTCGCCTGCCCCCAATACAGCGCCGGATGGGCGTTGAATATCTGCAGGCCGCTCATCAGCAGGACGGTCAGGCACAAAAGATTGACCCAGTGGGTGATCCGCACCACCAGGGAATGCCGTCGGATCCATCGCCGCCGCGATTTGGGCATGCTTACCACCTTGCTTGCGCTGAGCAAATGCGCAGGCCGGCTCGACGAATCAAGCCCCGGCTATGCTGCGGAGCATGTAGCGCTCTCCGGATGGTTCCCGTAGGATCTCTGTGAGCGCATGAGCACACCGATCGAGACCGACGCCCACATTCTTCTTGCCGATATCAGCGGCTATACGCGCTTCCTGCGCGAGAACACGCTGACGCTACGCCATGCCAATTACATCGTCTCGGAGCTGCTCGCCGCGGTGATGCGCAAGGCCGAGGGTCCGGTGCGGGTCGAGAAACTGGAAGGCGACGCGGTCCTGTTCGTCGCACCGACCGGGGTTTCGGCGGCGAACGAGGTCAGCGTGCGCCGTTCCCTCTTTGCCTTTCCCGCCGCCTTCTATCGGCGGCGCGCCGAACTCATGGCGGACAATACCTGCCCATGCGAGGCCTGCGCCGGCATCAATCGCCTCGATCTGAAGGTCATCGGCCATTACGGCCGGGTGCTGCGCTATCGGCTGGAGCGTTTCGACGAGCTGGCGGGGATCGACCTGGTGATCGCCCATCGCCTGCTGAAGAATTCGCTGGAGGCGCCGCGTTATCTGATGCTGACCGAGCCCGCCTGGAGCCGGTTGAACCCGGACCAGGGGCTCGCCGCGGTGCGCCGTGTGGAATCCTGCGAAGGCGTGGGCGAGGTCCCGGTAATGGTGCTGGAGGGCGAGCTGGCGCCGGAGGCGGAGCCACCCAGGACGTCGGCTTTCCGGCGGATCGGCGACTTCCTGGTCAAGCACCTGATGCTTCTTCCATTTGGAGAGGCCCTGGTGCGGCGAGCGGCAGAGCGGGCCGCCTCGTCATCCTGACGACCGAAAGGAGGAAGGATCTCGTCGGGGGTAACGAGATCCTTCGCTCTGCTCAGAATGACAACGACCTATTCCGCCGCTTCGCCGAAGCTTTCGCCACACTCCAGCCATTTGACCATCTCGACGATGCCGCCCTCGGCATGCGTCACGGCGAAGCCGAAATCGGCCGCCAGCTCGATCATCCGCGTGTTCTCGCGCAAGGCCTGGCCGACGATCTTGTGCACGCCACGCCGGCCGCAGTAGTCGACCACCTTGGCGAACAAGGCCCGCCCCAGGCCGAGGCCCTTGAGATCGGACCGAATGATGATGGCAAACTCCGCCCGCTCGGCATTCGGGTCGAGGACTACCCGGACGACGCCCAGCGTTTCCCCACCGTCCACGGCGACAAACGCCATCTCGCGGTCGTAGTCGATCTGCGTCAGTCGGGCCATCTGGCCGTGTGGGATCTCCTTGACCAGGCCGAAATGGCGCATCCGGATGTCGTCGGCGTCGAGACGGGCATGGAAAGCGTGGTGGGCCGGTTCGTCTTCGGGGCGGATCGGCCGCAGCAGCACCGCCCGTCCGTCCTTGAGCGTTGCCGTTTCCTCCAGTTCCTTCGGATAGGGGCGGATAGCCAGGCGGTTGCGCGCCTTGCCCACCACCGCCTTCACCCGGATGCGGCCGTCCAGGGCGACGACGCCGTGGGCATCGGCCAGCAGCGGATTGATGTCCAGTTCGCAGACCTCGGGAATGTCTGTGACCAGTTGCGAGACCCGGCACAGGGCGACGGCGATGGCGTCGCGGTCGGCCGCGGGCCGATCGCGGTAGCCGGCCAGCAGGCGATCGATCCGCGTGCGCCCGATCAGTTCCCTGGCCAGATGCATGTTCAGCGGCGGCAAGGCCACCGCCCGGTCCTTGATCACCTCGACTGCCGTGCCACCCTGGCCGAACAACATCACCGGCCCGAACACGCCGTCGGCCCCGACGCCGACGATCAATTCGTGGGCGGCGCTCCGCTTGATCATCCGCTGCACGGTGAAACCGCGGATCCGCGCCTCCGGAAAGGCCAGGCCGATGCGGTGGAGCATGGTAGTCGCCGCCTCGCGCACCGCCCCGGGACTGTCCAGGTCGAGGACGACGCCGCCGGCATCCGACTTGTGGGTGATATCGTCGGACAGGATCTTGAGCACCACCGGGAAGCCGATTTCCGCCGCCAGCGCCGCGCAGTCTTCAGGCGTGGTGCCGATGCGTGTGGCGGCGACCTGAATGCCATATGCGGTGAACACCGCCTTGGCGTCGTGCTCGTCGAGCATTTCGACCCCGGCGGCCAGGGCGCGGGAGATGACGCCCCGCGCCGTTTCCACGTCGGGCCGAAAGGCGACGCCCAGCGAGGACGGGGTCTCCAGCAGCAGTTCCTGATTGCGGCGGAATTTGACCAGATGCATATAGCCGCGCACCGCCTGCTCCGGCGTGTCATAGGAAGGAATGCCGCTATCGGCGAGAATCCGCCTGGCCCCCAGTACAGCGTCGGCACCTACCCAGCATGCGGCCACGGGCTTGCCACCGCCCTTGGCCGCCACACCGGCCGAAACGGCCTTGGCCACCTCGTCGGCTGCCACCACCGCCACGGGGCAATGCATGACCAGAACCGCATCCACCTCCGGCGCATCGAGCAGCACGTCCAGGGCCTTGGTGTAGCGCTCGGCCGGTGCGTCGCCGATGATGTCGACCGGATTACCGTGCGACCAGGTGGCCGGCAGGAAGGCATCGAGGCGGGCCCGCGTCTCGGCCGACAATCCGGCCAGGTGGCCGCCCTCTTCCGACAGGGCATCCACCGCCAGGACGCCGATGCCGCCACCGTTGGTCAGGATCGCCAGGCGCTCGCCGCGCGCGTGGCGGAACCGATCGCCCGAGCGGGCCAGGGTGGCCACTGCCTCGAAAATCTCTTCGAAGCTGTGGACGCGCAGGATACCAGCCCGCGACAGGGCGGCATCGTAGACATGGTCGGCGCCGGCCAGTGCGCCTGTGTGGGAAGCCGCGGCCTTTGCGCCGGTTTCGCTGCGGCCCGACTTGATCGCCAGGATCGGCTTGTTGCGCGAGGCGGCGCGCGACGCCGAAATGAACTTCCGGGCGTCGGCGATGCTCTCGACATAGAGCAGGATGGCGCGGGTGCCGGGATCGGTGCCCAGATAGTCGATGACGTCGCCGAAATCGACTTCCGCCGCGTCACCCATGGAAATGAAATGGGAGAAGCCGATACCTTGCGATCCGGCCCAGTCGATCACCGCGGTGCACAGCGCCCCCGACTGCGACACGAAGGCGATATTGCCGGGCAAGGCCGACCGGGGGGCGAAGCTGGCGTTGAGGCCGATCGGCGGCACCAGCAGGCCGACGCAGTTGGGGCCAAGCAGACGGATCCGCCCCGACCGGGCAATATCCAGAACCTCGTCGTGCAGGGTTCGGCCGTCGGAGTTGTGCTGCAGGCCGAGCCCGGCGGTCAGCACCACCGCCGCCGGCACCTTGCGGGCGGCAAGCTCGCGCATGATACCGGGGACCGCCGGCGGCGGCACGCAGATCACCGCCAGGTCGGGAGTGGTCGGCAGGCTGGCGACGCCCGGATAGGCCAGCACGCCGCGCACCGCCGTCGCCTTGGGATTGACCGGCAGGATCGGGCCGGAGAATCCGCCGTCGATCAGGTTGCGCATCACCACCTGCCCAACCGAGCCGGGCCGATCCGATGCGCCGATCAGGGCCACCGAGCGCGGATGCAGTAGGAATTCGAGACCATGTGTGCTCATCGGCGTTACTCCGCTGCAGCAGCGACGAAGGTGGGGTGGGTCACCGCGGAGCCGACCACATGGAATCCCGCATCCACATGCAGGGTGGTCCCGGTGATCGAGCGGGCCGCAGGCGAGGCGAGGAACGCCGCCGCAGCGCCCACTTCGTCGATGGTCGCCAGGCGGTGTTCCGGAGCCCGGCCGGCTGCATCGGCAAGCAAGACGTCGAAATGGTCGATTCCCGATGCGGCTCGCGTCGGAATGGGACCGGGAGAAATGGCGTTGACTGAAATGTTCTTCGGCCCCAGTTCCGCCGCCAGGTAACGCACCGTGGATTCGAGGGCCGCCTTGACCGGCCCCATGATCCCATAGCTGGCGATATACTTTTCCGCGCCGTAATAGCTGACCGTCAGCATGGCCCCGCCATTGCGCATCAGCTTGGCGCCATGATGGGCCATGCGGACGAATGAGTGGCACGAGACGTCCATGGCCAAGGCGAAGCCGGCGGCCGAGGAATTGAGCACTTCGCCGTGCAGGTCGTCGCGCGGCGCGAAGGCGATCGAATGCATCAGGAAGTCAAGGCTGCCCCAATGGTCACCGAGCGAGTCGAAGACCCGCTCCATCTCGCCTTCCTTGGTGACGTCAAGGGGCAGGACGAGCGATGAGCCCACTTTGTCGGCAAGCGGCCGCACATGGCGGTCGGCTTTTTCATTGAGGTATGTGACGGCCAACTCGGCGCCGGCGGCGGCAAACGCCATGGCGCAGCCGAAAGCGATGCTTTTGTCGTTGGCAATGCCGACGACCAAACCCTTCTTCCCAGCAAGCATGGATATGCGAACCTCTTCGGTTGTCGTTGGTGCGCCTCTTCGGCCCCATGCGGAATCGACAGGTCATGTCCGCATGACCGCTTCGGCCGAGGCACGAGGATCCCCGTACCGCCCGGATTGGCCCGGCGGCATGGCGTGATGTGTCTTCGGTCGTATTGGTCAGGCTGCCCGGCGGGCAGCGCCTTGATTGCTGCGGCGCAACTTACACCGAGGGACTCGGCCTGAGTAAGAAGAGAGAGGCGCCCCTATCCATTAATGAGGATGGCTACCTCTTTGGGGGTCGGTTATTCCTTTGTCTTCTCCCCTGCGGTTTCCGCACCATCTTCCACAACATCGCCACAGGCTCCGCTCTTGAGCGGCTTCCGGGTCTTGGAGACCAGCTGGGGATTGAACCCCTTTCCGACACCCCTGCTGGCGGGCAAGCGTCAGGTCGGCATGCCTTCGGGTTCTTGCCGTTGTTGGGCCGGGCCCTCGAGGCGCTCCGGAAATTGGATGGTGAAGCTGCAGCCCTGGCCGGCAGCGCTGCGGCAGGTGATCGATCCCCCCAGGCTGGCGGTCACCAGGTAGTAGACGATGTAAAGGCCGAGTCCGCTGCCGCCCTGCGGCCGGCGCGTGGTGAAAAACGGCTCAAAAATCCGCTCGGCCACCTCGGCCGACATGCCCCGGCCATTATCGGAATATTCCAGATGCAATTGCCCGGGCGGCTCGGCGCGGGCGACGATTTGGATGCTGCCGGCGCTGCGCCCTTCATCAAAGCCGTGCAGATAGGAATTCATCAGCAGATTGGCCAGAACCTGGCCCAGGGCGCCGGCCGAACCATAGGCGGCAAGGTCGCGCGGGCAATCGACGGCGATGTCGATCAGGGTCCGCTTGAACAGATGGTCCAGGCTCTGCAGAACGTCGTTCACCGTCTCGGCGACCGGGTAGCGGCGACGGCAATCGGAACTTTGGTCCGCCGAAGTACGCGTGAACGACCGCATCAGCTGCGCCGCTCGCCGCAGGTTGGTCAGCATCAGCCCGACAGCTTCGTCAATGGTCCGCAGCCGGCTGTTCAGCGCTTCTTCGTCGACCGCTTCGCCCCTCACCATGTCGTGGATGTGGGCCAGCGCTTCGGGGATCGGGGAAGCCGCCGCCACCGCCAGGCCGATCGGCATGTTCACTTCATGGGCGAAGCCGGCAACCATCCGTCCCAGTGACGCCATCTTCTCGCTGTGCACCAGTTGCCCGCGGGTCCGCTCCAATTGCCCGACCTTTTCGGCCAATGCTTCGGCCATGCGGCGCCGCTGGTCGCGTTCGGCTTTCAGCCGCTCGATGCGGCGACGCTCGACCGCAGCGCCCGCCCGGGTGCGGACCAGCAGCACAGCGCCGGCGCCCAGGCCGCCGACCAGCAGGGCCGAGAACACCCCCAGCATCCGGGTGATCAGCGTGGTGCTGCGTTCGTCGGCCGCCTGTTGTTCGAGCAGACGGGCGCGCAGCTCGGCCAGCATGCCCTGGGTGTCGATGGCCAGATATCGCCCCAGCACCAGGTCCAGATGGTCCATCTCACCGAGATAGGCCCTGAAATGGGGCAGCAGCGACACGGCCTCGGGGATGGCGGTCAGCGACGAGACCCGCGCAATGGCAGCTTCGATCTGGCTCCGGCGTTCGGCCGAGAGCCGGGACCTCAGCGCCATCAGCGCTTGCGACAGGTCGAGCAGGCGGACCGCCGCGGCCGGATCGCCATATAGGGCGAATTCCGATACGGCAAAGGGAATATAAGCGACCTCATTGCGCAGAAAGGCCGCTCCGCCTTTCACCTGCTCAACGATGTCGATCTTCTCGGCCAATTCTTCGGAATAGCGGGTCGCAGCGCGCGCGATGGCCGGCTTGTCACCATAGGCTGGTGCATCCAGCAGCGCCAGCAGGTGCTGACGGTGCGCCTCGACCTCCCGCACCGTCTCGACGATCGAATCGTAATGTTGCCGGCGCAGCGAGACCACCCGCAGCACCTCGTCGTTCAGCCGCGCTTCGGCCGCGCTCAATTCGGCCAGTGCCTCGACCGCCTCGCCATGGGCGCCGGCGATGTCCATGCTCATGGCACCCAGCGCCGCCACCACCAACAGCAGGATGCCGATCGTTGCGGCCAGGATCCGGCCCAGGCTGCGGGCGCGGCGAGGAGTCACGGCCCCTCCATGACGCCGACCAGGCTGCCGAGAAAAGCGGCGATGGCATTTACGTCCCGCTCGGGAATTTCGCGCCCGAGCTGATAATGGCCCATGACCCGTATGGCCTCGGGAAGGTCGGCCGCGCTGCCGTTGTGGAAATAGGGAGGATTCACCGCGGCCAGACGCAAACTCGGCACCTTGAAGACGAAGCGGTCGGAGTCGCGCTGGGTCAAGTTGTAACGGCCGAGGTCGACGGCTTCCGGATGGCCGTGGTCGGTGAACGGGTTGCCCATGAACCCGAATTTCTCGAACATGTTGCCGCCCACATTGGCCCCCTGATGGCACGAGGCGCAGCCATAGGCTTTGAACAGGCGGTAACCCTCGCGCTCGCACTCGGTCAATGCGGTGGCCTCGCCGCCGAGATAGCGGTCGAACCGTGAGCCGACGGTGACCAGCGACCGCTCGAAGGTGGCGATGGCCTCGCGGACCGCTTCCTCGGTGGGACCGGTGCCGAACGCCGCCTGGAAGGCCCGGACGTAGCTCGGATCCGCTCCCAGCTTGCCCAACACCTCTGGCCAGTTGGCACCCATCTCGGTGGCGTTGGTCAGCGGGCCGCCGACCTGCGCCTCCAGCGACGAGGCCCGGCCGTCCCAGAATTGGGCGAAATTGAACCCGCTGTTGTAGACTGTCGGCGCCTTGACCGGGCCGACGGCGCCGTTGATTCCGGTCGCATGGGCTCGACGGCCAGCACCGCCGGTGGACAGATTGTGGCAGGTGGCGCAGCTGATGGAATCGTCGGCCGACAGGATCGGATCATGGAACAGGCGCCGGCCGAGCGCCACGATGCCCGGATTCAGTGCAGCCGGCCGGGCCAGGGGCTGCAGTGGCTCATCGGCCAGCGGCGACGCAGGTTCCCCGGCCTCGCCGGCCATCGGCAATAGAACCGCCAGAATCAGGAAAACGGCGGAAAGCAGGGTCCGCCTACGGGCTTTAAGGAGCCACGGGAACGCAAGACCGATTCCCTTCATGCCGCAGTCCTCGGTTGACACATCCCATCAGGCTTGCCGCTAAAACACCCCATTTGAGGTAGAGCATATCAATGTCATATACAATTTCGGGATTATTTTTATCTCGCCTGCCCGGCGCCGCGGAGATCGAGGGCTGGTGGAACGGTGGTGGCAATGCTGGACGACGGACGGCAGGAGGCCGCGTGAAATGACTCTATTCCTTGATATCGCCGGTCTGGCGGCGGCCTACGCGTCGGGTAAGGCGAGCCCGGACGCCGTGCTCGATCAAGTTTTCGCGCGCATCGCCAAGACCGGGGTGGCGCCAGTCTGGATCACCCTGGTGCCGCCCGAACGGGCCCACGCCAAGATGGCCGAGCAGAGACGGCGCCGCGCGGCGGGCGAAAACCTTCCATTGTTCGGCATCCCTTTCGCCGTCAAGGACAACATGGACGTGGCCGGCCTGCCCACCACCGCCGCCTGCCCGGATTTCGCCTACACCCCTACCCGCTCGGCAACCGTTGTCGAACGTCTGGAAGCGGCCGGTGCCATCCTGGTCGGCAAGACCAACATGGACCAGTTCGCCACCGGCCTGGTAGGAACTCGCTCGCCTTACGGCATCGTATCCTCGGCCTTGAGCGCCGAGCACATCTCCGGCGGCTCCAGTTCGGGCTCGGCCGTGGCCGTGGCGTCCGGACTGGTCAGCTTCGCGCTGGGCACCGACACCGCCGGCTCGGGGCGTGTGCCGGCGGCATTCAACAACATCGTTGGGCTGAAGCCGAGCAAGGGGGTGATCAGTGCCCGCGGTGTGCTGCCGGCCTGCCGTAGCCAGGACTGTGTATCGATTCTCGCCGGCAGCTGTGGCGACGCCCTGGCGGTACTGCAAGCGGCAGCGGCCTATGACCCCGAGGATCCGTTTTCCCGTCCTGCACCGGCCGCCGCCTTCCTGCCTCGCGCGCTTCCCGCCGGCTTCCGCTTCGGCGTGCCCGACCAGCCCCTCGATTTCTTCGGCGACGACGAGACGGCCCGGCTATACGCCGAGGCAATCGCCCGGCTGGAAGAGCTGGGCGGCGTGGCGACGGCCTTCAACTTCACGCCGTTCACCGAGGCCGCGCGCCTGCTTTACGCCGGCCCCTGGGTGGCCGAGCGCTTGGCCGCCATCGAGGCCTTCGCCGCCGCCAAGCCCGATGCCATCCATCCGGTGGTGCGCGGCATCATTCTGGGCGCCGCCGAGCTGTCGGCCGTCGAGGCCTTCAAGGGCGGCTATCGGCTGGCGGAACTGACCCGCGCCGCGCTGGCCGAATGGGCAAAGATGGAGCTGATGATGCTGCCCACGGCCGGCACCATCTACACGATCGCGCAGGTGCTCGAGGATCCGGTGGGGCTCAACACCAATCTCGGCGCCTATACCAACTTCACCAACCTGATGGACCTGTCAGCCGTCGCCCTGCCGGCCGGCTTCCGCTCCGACGGCCTGCCCTTCGGCATCACCCTGCTGGGCCGCTGCTTCGAGGAAGGCCGGCTGGCCGGCCTTGCCGACCGCCTGCACCGGGCTTGGCCGCAAGCCACCATCGGCGCCACCGGCCGGCCTTTGCCGCCGGAAGGCCGCATCGAACCCGCACCGGCGCCGGAAAAGGGTGCTGTGGGTCGCCAACATCAGGCCCTGCGCCAAAGCACAATCCGCAGCAAACGTCGAACTGGGAATTTTTACTGGACAAGGGGAAACTAACAACGGCAGCTTGCCTAGTAAGTAGGCGATCGATGGCAAAAATACCCGTTCAGGCTATATTTTTCGTCCATCACTCAACGAAGGAGATCGAATGGCGGTCGGCATGGGAATTGGTCGAAGGTTGCGCGAAACGGCATTCGCCCTGGCCGCCTGTCTGGTCCTGTCCGCTCCGGCGACAGCAGGCGGCACGCCGGAGCCCATCGTTGCCTTGCCCAGTTGGTCACCGTTGATCAAGCGCGTGTTGCCGGCGGTGGTCAACGTCGCGGCGGAAATCCCGGCGGATGCCGTGTCGACCGATGACGGGCAGTCGGACGATGGAGCCGACGGGCAGGAAAACCCCGCGGAGTCGCCATTCTACGATTTCCTGCGCCGCTATTTCGGCCGGCGGGGCCTCCCATCGGGCACCCCCCCCCTGCCGCCGGGTGTAAAAGCGGCCGTCAACGGCAAGATCATGTCCCTCGGCTCCGCCTTCATCATCGATCCGGCGGGCTACATCGTCACGAACTACCATGTGGTGGCGAAGGCGACCAAGATCACCGTGGTCTTCCAGGACAACTCGCGGCATTTGGCCGAGGTGGTCGGCACCGACCGGAAGATCGACATCGCCTTGCTGAAGGTCTCGGTCAAGCGCAAGCTGCCGTTCGTCGAATGGGGCGACAGCGGCAAGGTGGAGGCCGGCGACTGGGTGATGACCGTCGGAAACCCCTTCGGCCTGGGCGGCACGGTGACCGCGGGCATCGTCTCGGCCATGGGCCGCGACCTGCAGCAGGGCCCCTTTGACGATTTCCTGCAGATCGACGCGCCGATCAATCGCGGCAATTCGGGGGGACCGACCTTCGACCGAACCGGCCGGGTGGTCGGCATCAATACCGCAATCTATTCGCCGAGCGGCGGCAGCGTCGGCATCGGGTTCGCCATTCCCTCGGGCATCGCCAAGGTGATCGTGCAGCGGTTGCGCGAGACCGGCCATGCCCGTCACGGCTATCTCGGCATCGGCGTGCAGCCGATCTCGCCGGAAATCGCCCGAGTGTTGCACATGGACCCGGATAAGCCGCAGGGCCTGCTGATCAACGAAGTGGCGCCGGACAGCCCGGCGGCCAAGGCGGGCATCGAACCGGGCGACGTGATCAAGGAGGCCGACGGCCACCCGGTCCAAGTGTCACACGACGTGTCCATCCTCGTCGTCACCGCCAAGGTCGGAGACAGGCTTCGCATGAAGCTCGACCGTAACGGCGCCGCTCAAGACGTCGAAGTGATCGTCGGCCAGACGCCGACAAAGGACCAACAGGCGGCCCAGCAGCAGCCGGGCGGCGATGCGGCGGACGTGCCGACGGTGCGGGGAATCTGGTTCGCCAGCCTGACGCCGGATCTTCGCCGCGAACTTGAGCTGACGGCGACGGTGCAGGGCGTGGCCATCGGCGGCATCCAAACCAAGAGCCCGGCGGCGGCCATCGGTTTGGCGCCTGGCGACGTGATCGCCTCCATCGACCGCCAAGTGGTGACCAACCCCGCCGAGGCCGCCGAAAAACTCCGCTCGGCGGCCGAGCAAGGGGATGTCCTGCTCCTGGTCAACCGCCACGGCAACGCCAAGTTCATGGTCCTGCCGGCCCAGAACGACGATGAAAAGGCTACCCCTTGATACAGATGAAGGGCACCAGCCGCGCCACCTTGCGGGCCAATCCGGCCCGCTCGGCGGCATCCACCACGGCGCGCACGTCCTTGTAGGCGGCCGGGGCCTCCTCGGCAACGCCGCGCATCGAGGGACTGCGGATGACGATGCCGCGTTCGGCCAGGGCGTCGACGATGGTTCTCCCCCGCCATTGCCTGAGGGCGGCGTGGCGGCTCATGCTGCGGCCGGCACCATGGCAGGCGGACGAGAACGACCGTTGCTCGCCACTGGCACACCCCGCGAGAATATAGGACTCAGTCCCCATGCTGCCGCCGATCAGCACCGGCTGGCCGACCGGCCGATAGGGTTCCGGCAGGCTGGGATCCCACGGCCCCAGCGCCCGTGTCGCCCCCTTGCGGTGGACGAACAGTTGCGCCCGCCTGCCTTCGACCGGATGCTCCTCGACCTTACAGGTATTGTGCGAGACATCGTATAGCAGAACCACATGGGCGGCGGGAAACAGCTCGGCGAACACGCCGCGAACGAAATGGCCGATGATCTGCCGGTTGGCCAGGGCGCAGTTGGTGGCGGCCCGCATGGCGCCCAGGTATCGGCCCCCCAGTTCGGACCGGATGGGGGCGCAGGCCAACTCGCGATCCGGCAGCTCCAGCCCGTGGGCCTCCGCCCAGGCGACCATCTCGCCAAGGTAATCGGTTCCCACCTGATGACCGAGCCCGCGCGACCCGCAATGGACGGTCACCACCACCTCGCCCACCGCTAATCCATAGGCACTCGCCGCGCCGGCGGCAAACACCTCGGCGACTTCCTGCACTTCGAGGTAATGATTGCCCGAGCCGAGGGTGCCCATCTCGCCCCGCTGGCGGGTTTTCGCTTTGGCGGACACATGGTCGGGTGCTGCTCCGGCCGCCCGCCCCTGTTCCTCGATCAGCGGCAGGTCCTCGGGCAGGCCGAAGCCGCGCCCGACGGCCCATGCGGCGCCCCCTTCGAGGATCGCGTCCAGATCATGCTCGCTGAAGCTGAGCCGGCCGCGCTGCCCCATGCCGGCCGGAATATCGCGGAACAGCCGTTCGGCCAACTCGGCCTGCCGCGCTTGCACCTCGGGCCGGGTCAGCCCCGTCAGCATAGTCCGCACGCCGCAGGAGATATCGAAACCGACGCCGCCGGCGGAGATCACCCCGCCCGCCTCGGGATCGAAGGCAGCGACGCCGCCGATGGGAAAGCCATAGCCCCAATGGGCGTCGGGCATGGCGTAGGAAGCGCCGACGATGCCCGGCAACGCGGCGACATTGGCCACCTGCTCGCCGACCTTCTCATCCATCGCGGCGACCAGAGCGCGGTCACCGTAGATGATCCCATCAACCCGCATGCGCCCTTGCCGCGGCAGGCGCCACGCCGAGCCCCCGATCTCTTGCAGCCGGCTCAGATCCATGGTTCGGCCTCACACATCAACCACGCACTGGGCGATCCATTGGCCAGCTTCGCTGTGCACCGACAGTTCCGTGTAGGTCGCTCCCTTGGGCTCGGCGGCCGGCTCGTGGCGGACCGGATCGACCGCCTCGCCCCAGGCGCGCGCCGTCAGCCGGTTCCCATCGACGACGACCGCGAAGCGGGAGAACAGGCGCCGGTTCACCGCCATCTCGAAGATGACGGCGTTGAGCCATTCGTAGAGCAGTTGATCGGGGCCGGCGCCGCTGCAGGAGAAAGCGGCCTCCTGGGAATGGCCCACGCCTGCCGGATCGGTCACCACCGCGGTCAAGGCCAGTGCCACCTGCTCGAGCGCCGCCTCCAGGGTCGGCCCGACCCCACGGATACCGACATCGGCATCATGGGAAAAATGCTCCCATCGGGCGGCCGGCCGCATTACCACGGCAGCGCCGGCGATGCGCCGGTCCACCTCGGCGGCCAGCCGGCGCAGTTCCGGCGACGGCTGCACGGGATAGTGAACCGAACCGTCAAGACCCCGCAACGGCACCGGCAGTTGGGCCAGCTGGCCGCGAGCATAGTCGCGGATCGCTTCGAGAGGCGGAGAAGCGCCCACCCGCCTGCCGGCCTGCATCGCCGGCTCGAGCAAAGGATGCCCGGGTAAAGGTTCTCCCACCAGGCCCAGATCATCGGTGGCGAAGAGGCCCCTGTCGCAGCGACGGAAGACCTGCTTGCGGCCTGGCCAAGTGGCCTTGCCTTCCGATGTCTTGCGCCGCGCCACGCCGGCATACTCCTGAAGCTTGTAGGCACAGTCCAGTGCCGGGGCGTCGGACGAGGTGGTGAGGCTGGTTCCGACGCCGAAACCATCGATCGGCGCCTTCCCCGCCAGCAAGCGGGCGATCTCGGTCTCGTCGAGGCCGCCGCTGGCGAATATGGTGACCCCGTTCAGCCCATGGGCGTCGAGAATGGCGCGGACGGCATGAGCATGGGCGCCCAGATCACCGCTGTCGATACGGATGCCGTGCAAGGCGATCCCCTCGGCCGCCAGCATGCGGGCGACGTCCACCGCAGTCATGGCGGCTCGTTCGGTGTCGTATGTATCGAGCAGCAGCACGAGACGGTCCGGCCTGGCTCGGGCGAAGGACAGAAAGGCCTCTTCCTCCGAGCCGTGGGCCTGGATGAACGAATGGGCCATGGTGCCGTACAGCGGGATGCCGAAGGCCATGCCCGCCGCCACCGTCGCTGTCCCATCGAAGCCGGCGATAAAGGATGCTCGCGCCGCCAGCAGGCCCGCATCGGCGCCATGCGCCCGCCGATAGCCGAAGTCCACCAGCAGCCGGTCGCCGGCAGCCAGGCGGATCCTCGCTGCCTTCGAAGCGATCAGTGTCTGGAAATGCAGGATGTTGATGACGCGGGTTTCCACCAGTTGGGCCACCGGCAACGGAGCCATGACCCGCAGGATCGGCTCGTCGGGAAAAAACACCGTGCCTTCGGCCATCGCGTCCACATCGCCAGTGAACCGCAGCCCGGCAAGGTAATCGAGCACGCTGTCGTCGAACCGCTTGGTCGTCCGCAGCCATTCCAACTCGGCCGGCACCACGGCCAGCGTCTCCAGGTAATTCAGGCATTGCTCGAGCCCGGCGGCGACCAGGAAATTGCGCGCCTTGGGCAGCTTGCGTACGAAGAACTCGAACACCGCGGTGTCGGTCATCCCTTCGCGCAGATAGGCCTGCATCATCGAAAGTTGGTAAAGATCGGTGCTGAGAAGGCCACTTGGCATCGGTCGGCTCCATTCCGGCCCGTCCCTCGATTGTTGGACCGCGGCGGCGGTCCGGCACTAACTCAGATTAGAGGCCCGTCGGAACAAGATGAGGTGCCTGGGACGCCGGCTCCGAAACCGTTCGCCAATGAGGTGCAGACCGCTTCGAAGCGGCACCCCTCCGGAATAGTAGCGAGCCTGACGGTCCAGCCGTGGGAGACTCCTCAACCGACACCGCGCGTCAGTCGAAACCGGAATGCTCGCGACGGAGGGCGACCCATGCACCAGGCAGCGTCCCTCATTACCTATGGATGCCACGGCTGTCCAATGCGCGGATGCGGCGTCTGCCGGACCCTGTCCAATGCCGATATGTCCTCCATCGGCATCGTTGGCCGTGCCGTGCCGGCCGGCCAGGATCTGTTTTCGCAGGGCGAGCGTTGTGGGGACGTCTTCAACATCCTCGACGGATGGGTGTTTCTTTACGAACTGCTGGAGGATGGCCGGCGGCAGATCCTGCAGTTCGGCCTGCCGGGCGATTTCATCGGGCTGCGCCCCAGCGGCAGGGCATCGTTCTTCGGCGCCCAGGCGCTGAGCCGGGTATCGCTCTGCGCCATCCCGCGCCATCGCCTGCTCGATCTGGCCCGCCACCGGCCGGAATTGGCATTCGAACTGGTCCGCATCGTCGCCAGCGAAGAATCGCAGGCGTATGAACGCTTGACCGCCCTTGGCCGCAAGACGGCGCTCGAACGGGTCGCCACCTTGTTGCTGGAGCTGTTCTACCGCATAAGGCGGCGTGCCCCGCAGACGGCGGGGGAAATCCTGAGGATTCCGGTAACGCAGACCCATCTTGCCGACGCCCTGGGCCTTACCCCCGTCCACGTCAACCGCACCCTGGGGGTACTGCGACAACGCGGGGTGATCGACTACGGCAACGGCCTGTTCCATATCCTGGCCCCGCACCGTTTGTTCGAGATCGCCGGGATCGATGCCGATACCTGCCCCTGGGCCGGTAGTGAGGAACGGCCGCCGCTCTCAATTCATTAAAGCGACTTCCCCCTCGGTCCGAAGCGGAAAACGCTCAAGTGACAAAATCCATACGGAAGACCTTCCGACGAAATTCCTCCTCCGTCCGCTTCTCGGGATGACAAGGCATGGAATTTCTTGTCATCCCAAGGGAACGTGAGGGTTCTCGGCACGGGCTCCATCCGCCAGGCTTTCAGCGCCACCTCAGTGCGGCGTGATCTCGATCTGCCGGATTTTCTGCTGCGCCTCGGGGCTTTTCGGCAAGGTGATACTGAGCACCCCGTTTTGCAGGTCGGCGGCGATCTTGTCGACATCGACGCCGGCCGGCAGTTCGAAGACGCGGGAAAACGACTCGTGCCGCCGCTCGTAGCGGGCAAAGCCGATACCCTCGTCCTTGGTCTCCTCGGCCAGGTTGCAGCGGACGGTCAGGCTACCCTCGGACAAGGCGACCTCGATGTCGTCCTTGCCGACACCGGGCACATCGATGTCGATCTTGTATTCGTTGTCCCGCTCAATCACGTCCGCCGCCGCTTCCCGCAGGCGACGAAAAGCGAACCGGCCGCCCTGGCGGCCCGGCAAATTGCCGCGGAACAACGACCACGACATGAAATCGTCGAACACCCGATCGATCTCGTGACGCAGGCTGACGAATGGGCTGCGGATCACTTCGGCCGGTGCGCCCGCTTCCTTCTTCACCGGCATGGGCTGGTTCTCAGGCATGGTGTCGCATCCTCCGATCGGTGACCTGACTGAACTCAGTGTTTCCCCTTCTCCCCGCCTTCCGACTCCATCTGCGCCATCATCCTGGTGCGCAGCGCGCTGGAAATATGGGCCATTTCGTGCGCGTTTTTGGCGTGTTCCGCGATCTTCGCCAAAACCTCCGCATCGGTCTCTCCGTGCGAGACGAAGTTGCATCCGGGAAAGACTGTCCCGCAACGCAAGACTTTCCTCGTCGTCATGAGCGTCTCCGTTGGTTGAGCTTCGCAACGTGCCGCAGGAATTCTGCCATAGCATGCGTCGCCAGCTCTTAACCTGCGTTAACGTCACGCTCTGTCGGTGCGTCCGCCGGCTGCACCAGCCGTCCATCCCGCAGATGGAAGATGCGGTCGAAGCGGTCGAAGATCTTGTTGTCATGGGTGACAACAAGGATGGCCGCCTTCTGGTCGACAGCGACACGGCGCAGCAGGTCCATCACCACTCCGGCACGCTGTGAGTCGAGGGCGGCGGTCGGTTCATCCGCAAGGATGATACGCGGGGCATTGGCCAGGGCGCGGGCGATGGCCACCCGCTGCGCCTCGCCTCCCGACAGCATGCTGGGCAATGCCTGCCGCCGATGGCCGACGTCCAGATAAGCGAGCAATTCCTTCGCCCGCTTGGCCGCCGCCCGCGGCGCCATGCCCCGCAATTCCATCACCGCGGCCACGTTCTCGGCGCTGTTGAGAAACGGCAGAAGGTTCGGCGTCTGGAAGATGAAGCCGATCTTTTCCAGCCGCAGGCGGCGCAGGTCGCGGCGCAGCCAGCGTTTGTCATAGACGATTTCGCCGTCCAGCCGCATCCAGCCGCTGGTCGGTTCGGCGATGCAGCCGATGACGTTGAGCAGGGTGCTCTTGCCGGAGCCGCTGGGGCCGAGCAGACCGGCCACCTCGCCGGGGAGCACGGAAATGCTCACCTCGACGAGCGCGTCGACGCGAGTCGCCCCCTCGCCGAAATGTTTCGAGACGGAACGCAGTTCGACCAGCGGATCGGATATGGCGGTCACCCCATCAGCGCCTTCGCCGGATCCACCTTCACCGCCGTGCGTACCGCCAGGATGGAAGCAAGCAGGCAGACGGCGAGGATGATGACGAACAGAATCGCCACATCCTCGGGCAGCACCAGCACGCGGCGCGGGAAATAGTCCCCGGTAGCGACGGTCAGGCCGACGCCCAGCCAGAAGCCGCCGACTCCGATGATCAGCGCCTGTTGCACCACCAGCGCGACGATGGTGCGGTCCGGCGCGCCCACCAGTTTGAGAGTGGCGATCGAGCGCAGCTTGTCCATGGTCAGCGTGTAGATGATGAGCGCGATGATCACCGCCGAGACGACGATCAGGATGACCATGAACATCCCAAGCTGGCGCTGCATCTTCTGGATGACGAATTCGGTGAGGTAGCTTTCCTCCAGGCTTTGGGGCACCGCCGAAAGATGTTTCCAGCGTTCGATCTCTGCGGCGACGGTGGTGGCCTCGGCACCCGGCTGAATGCGGACCAGCACGGCGTTGATGTCGGCCGTAGGCAAGGGTATCCGCCCTGCCGCCTTCTCCCGCCGCTGCAAAGGTGGAGGCACCGGGAACTGCAGGCTCTGCGCATCGAGCAGGGTGACCCAGGCGACCGGATCGCCAGCCGAATTGACCATCCCCTTGGCCAGGCCGACGACCGTGTAAAGGTCGCCATAGGGTCCCAGGGCGACGCGTTCGCCGAGGGCCAACCCGGAGGAGGCATCGGCAACGATCTGGTAGTGGCTTTCGGTGATGCCGTGGCCGGCGGCCAGTCCCTCGGGGCCGCCCAGATGATCCGGCTCGTAGCCCTGGACGTACAACCTGAGCGGCTTGCCTCGGACGACGGTCTGGACGCTTTCGAAGGTCACGGCGCCGGTCGCCGCAACGCCGGGGATGCGCCGTACCAGGTCGCGGGTATCACGTGGGACGCGCGACGGCTCGGCGAACGGCCCCTTGGTGCGCGGCTGCACCACCCATAGATCGGGGGCCGAGGCCCTCGGCAGCCGCAACGCATCGTCGAGAGCCCCCTCGTAGATGCCGGCCATGGCGACGACGATTCCCAGCAGCAGGCCCAGACCAACGCCGGTCAGGGCGAAGCGAAAGGCGTTGTGGCGAATGTCGTGCAGCGCCAGGTTCATGATGCGGACGCCCCGATAGCCCGCGCGGCACGGCCCGGCCGCATGCCGCGCACCGGCGCGGTGACTGCGGCGGCGCCGGTCGGCAGGCCCTCGACGATCGGCAGGCGGCCGTCCAGCAGTTGCTGACCGAGCCTGACCCTGCGGCGGGCCAGGCGGCCTTCCTCGACGGTCCAGACGCTGCCGCGCCCCTGCTGCAACTCGGCAACCGCGGTTTCCGGCACCGCGACGACGCGCGGCAGAACGCCGGTGGTGACCACCACTTCCGCCTGCTCGGCCAGATGGATATCAGCCGGTGGTTGGTCGAAGGCCACGTCCACCAGGCGTTCTTCATTCACCGGGTCGCTGCCGATCTCGATGCGCGCCACATGCCCGGGCAGCGCCCGCCCCGGGGCGGAGCGCAGGGTGATGGCGGCAGGCTGCCCGACGGCAAGGCGACCGGCCAGCCGCTCATCCACATAGGCCAGCACCCAAACGGTGTCGGCGGCCACCAGGGTGAACACCGGCTGCCCCGGATTTGGCATGCTGCCGAGTTCCAGGTTGCGCGAGATGATCCAGCCGTCATAGGGCGCGGTCAGCGCGTAATAGCTGAGCGTGGCCAATTGGGCTGCCTCCTGCGCCTGGGCCGAGCGCAGCCCCGCCTCGGCCACCGCCACCTGGCTCGCCGCCACGGCCAGGTTGGCGGTGGCGACCCGCTGGGCAATGCGGTCGGTCCCGGTTTGTTCCTCGGACACGACACCTGCCTTGACCAGCCTGTCGCTCCGCCCAGCGATGGCGGTGGCGTTGGCCAGGTTGGCAGTGGCGCTGGCAAGGTCGGCCTTGGCCTTGTCGATATTGGCACGGGCCTGGGCGATGCCGGCCCGCGTCACCGCCAGCTGCGCCTCGACGTCGCGGGCATCGAGCCGCGCCAGCACTTGCCCTGCCTTCACCCGGTCGCCCTGGTCGGCCGTCAGCTCGACCAGCACACCCGGCAGTTTGAACCCCAGGTTGGACTGGATCCGCGCCCCGACGGTGCCAAGACCGAATACCTGCTCCGGCAGATCGGCGGCGGGGGGCGCAACGGAAACGGCCAGCGGCCGGAATGCGGCCGACCACAACAACAGGCCCGCACCGAGGACCAGGACGCCGCCGGCGGCCAGCAACGGCCGCCGACGGCGCAACAGGGAAAACCGGGTCACGGCTGTGCCTCTGCAGATGGAATGGGATCGGCCGGCACCGCAGCGCTGCCGAAGGTCGGGTCGTGCCACCAGCCACCGCCCATGGCCACCACCAGTTGGGCGCTGTCCAGGTAGCGCTGCGCCTGGGCCCGGGCATAGCCGATGCGCGCCTGGTGGGCGCTGCGTTCGGCGTCGATCAGGCGCAGGGCATCGGCTCGGCCGGCCCCGTAGCTGAGACGCTGCAGGTCGAGCGCCGTGGTGGCCGCATCGAGGGCGCGGCGTTCGGCCTCGGCCAGTTCGGCATCGTGGCCGAGTGCCCGGAGAATGTCGGCGACTTGGCCGAAAGCCTGCAGGACGGTCTGCCGGTAGGTGGCCAGCGAGGCCTGGAAGCCATCGATCGCGCCCTGCTTCTGCGCCGCAAGCGCGCCGCCGTGGAAAATCGGCGCGGTCAGGCCGCCGGCCAGCGTCCAGACCAGGCTCGACTGGTCGAACAGCGAGGTGGCGGACAGCGCCGCGGTGTTGAGCGAGGCGGACAGGGGAAAGTTCGGATACATCTGGGCGGTGGCCACCCCGATGGCGGCGCTGCTGGCATGAAGCTGGGCTTCCGCCGCCAGGATGTCGGGGCGCTGGCGTGCCAGCGCCGAAGGCAGGCTGACCGGCAGTTCGGCCGGCAGGGTGAAGTCGGCCAGATCGAAAGCCGGCGGGACCCATTCCGCCGGAGACTTGCCGACCAGTACGGCCAGGGCGTCCTCAGCCACAGCCAGCTGCTGCCCGAGCGGCGGCAGCAGGGCGCGGTCGTTGGCCGCTTGCGTCTCGGCGGTCAGCAGATCGCTGCGGGGCGCCCTGCCGACCTCGAATTTCTGCCGCACCAGCGTCAGGTTTCGCTCGTCCTGACCGAGGATTTCCTGCAGCGCCGCCATTTGCCTCCGTACTGAGGCGATGGTCAGAGCCTGGGTCACCACATTGCCGGCGATAGCGAGATGAGCGGCGGCCAGCTGGTAGGCCTGCAACTCGGCCAGCGCCTCCTGCTGCTCGACACGCCGCGCCGTCAGGCCGAAGACATCGGGCGAAAAGCTTGCCGTCGGGCCAACCGAATAGAGGTTGAACACCGGCAACTGGCGGCCCTGCAAAAGGCCGAGAGCAAAACCGGGGCCGCGCTGGCGTTCCGCCGAGGCGGCAAAATCCAGCTGCGGATAGTAGGCGCCCTGCGCCTGGAGGACCGCCTGCTGCATCTGGGCCAGCGTGGCCTTGGCCGCGGCGATGGATGGATTTTCCGCCAGGGCCTGGCGCACCACGGCGTCCAGCGGCGGCGAGCCGAAGGCCTGCCACCAGGCTGCCGGAATGATACCGGCCTCCACCAGGCGTTGCGCCGGCTCGCCTCCGGGCGGGGCGAGTTTCGGCTTCGCCGCGGTATAGGCCGTGCCGACAGGGGCCCCAGGCCGAACGAAGTCCGGGCCGACGGCACAGCCGGACAGCAGGGCGGTCAGGGCCGCCACGGCCACCGAACGATACTGATCCGCCATCATCGCCCCTCCCTCCGCCGCGCCTCGCCGCCGGTCAGGCCGGCGAGCACCACTTCCACCGCATCGACACCTGCCGCCACCAGATCGAAACTGTGCCCGGCCAGCGACCAGCGCATCGCCGTTCCCGGGATCAGGCTGGTGATCATCGCGGCAACGCGGCGCGGGTCGGCCTCGGCACCGACTTCACCGGCGGCGCGGGCTTCGGCCAGAAGCTCGGCCAAATGGGCGTGAAACTGGCTCATCAGCCCGGCCAATCCCTGGCGCAAGGCCTCGTTGCCCGCATGCAGCTCGCGCGAGAACAACAGGGCTGGAATGGCAGGTGTCGTGGCGATCAAGTCGAGCTGCGCCCGCACCAGGGCGCGCAACCGCCCGAGCGCCGCCCCCGGCCCGGCCACTGCCGCCGGCCAGCGCCCCTCGGCGGTTTGCCCGGTCAGCCACGCCAAAACCGCCATCCACAGATCGGCCTTGCGTGGGAAATGGCGGAACAACGCGGCCTGGGTTACCCCCACCGCCCTGGCCACGGCGTCGGTGCTGACCCGGTCTGGCCCCACCTCGGCCATCAAACGCAGCGTGGCGGCCACCATCTCATCCTTGCGTTCCGACGCCGGCTTGCGCATGACTCATGCCCGATTGACTAAGTAAGTGTGCACTTACTCACTTATTTCAACCATCAGGCCGAGCCAAGTCAAGCCCAATTTCCCCCCCTGAGACTGAGAATTCTCGGCTTCAGGGGGTTGATGTCTCTTGCTGCGTCGCAACATTGATGGGCGGATACCCCCCTCTCCCCGGCGGGGCGTGGGGCGTTTCCCAAGTCATCTCGATGGTAAGCGGAGGTGTTTATCGATGCAGCGGATGTCCAGAGGACAGCCTGATCAACATTGCGCCGAACCACGCGGCGAATTGGCGATCCGGGTGATGGCGATGCCGGCTGACACCAACCCGATGGGTCATATTTTCGGCGGCTGGATCATGTCGATGATGGACGCGGCGGGAAAAATGACCGCGGCAACCTGTGCCTCATGCCAGGTGGTCACCGCCGCCGTGTCCAATATCAGCTTCCTGCAACCGGTCAATGTCGGCGATACGGTCTGCTGCTACACCGACGTGGTGAATGTCGGCAACACGTCCATTGCGCTCGACGTCGAGGTGTGGGTCCGCCGCCAGGGCCATGGCGAGCGGCTCAAGGTAACCGAGGCACAGTTCACCTTCGTCGCGGTGGACGAAGAGGGCGCGCCTCGGCCGGTAGCGGCTGCCGAGTGCCGGTACAACTGAGCCTCCCTGCCCGCCCGACGGTTCAATAGCCAGCGGCGGCTCCGTCGCTGCGCGGATCGGCGGCGCCTTCGAACCAGCCGTCCGGCCGCCGCACCACGGCTCCCGCATGGCCCATCATGCTGGTGAACGGCGCCACCAGTTCCACCGCGTGCCCGGCCGCGCCCAGGCGGTCGGCCACCCCGGGTGCCACTCGGCTTTCCAGCTTCAAGGTGACGCTGTCCTCGCCCCAGGTGCGACCGAGCAGCCAGCGCGGAGCGGAGACGGCAGCCTGCAGGCCCTGGCCGAACATGGCGTAACGCGAGAAGACGGCGGCCTGGGTCTGCGGTTGCCCCTCGCCGCCCATGGTCCCGTAGACCATGCTGCGGCCGTCGGCCAGGCGGGCCATGGCCGGGTTGAGCGTGTGGAACGGCTTCCGCCCCGGCACCAGCGCATTCCAGCCGGCCTCGGCCAGGCGGAAGCTGGCGCCGCGGTTCTGCCAGAGGATGCCGGTTTCCGGCAGCACGACGCCCGAACCGAATTCGAAATAGATGCTCTGGATGAAACTGGCGGCGCACCCCTGCCCATCGATGGCGCCCATCCATACGGTGTCGCCAGCCGAGGGCGGCTGCGGCCAGGGTAGCGCATGGCGGCGGTCGATACGGGCGGCCATGGCGTCCAGGCGGTCGGCCGCAAGCCAGGCCTCGGCCGGCTCGATCATGAAGGCGGGGTCGCCGACCACCCGGTCGCGCACCAGGAAGGCCTGCTTGGTCGCTTCCACCAACCCGTGGATGTGGTCGAAGCCTTCGGCCTCGGCAATACCCAGGCGGTCGAACAGCGCCAGGATGATCAGCGAGGCCAAACCTTGCGTCGGCGGCGGAAAATTGAACAGCCGCCCGGCACGGATCGCCACCGACAGGGGAATGCGGCGCTGCGCCTGGTGACCTTCCAGGTCGCTCCGCCGCACCGGCGCGCCGACGCGCTGCAGGTCGGCGGCGATCGCCGCGGCAAGGGCGCCGCGGTAAAAATCGTCCAAGCCGTTCTCCGCCAGGCGGCGGAGCGTCCGGCCGAGCGCCGGAAAACGTAATATCTGCCCTTCAGCCGGAGGAGCGCCGCCCGGCAGGAAGCTGTCGACGAAACCCGGCGCCACCGACAATTCCGTCTGCTTGGATGCGGTCAGCTCGGCCTGACTGGCGGTCACCGCGACGCCATGCTCGGCGTGGTGGACTGCCTCCTCCAGCAGGCGGGCCAGCGGCAGCGGCCGGCCCCAGGCCGCGGCGACCTGCAAGCCCATGGCCCAGCCCGAGATGGTCCCGGCGACCGTGTTGGCGGCCAGCGGCCCGCGCCACGGCACCGCCGACAGCCCCTTGGCCCGGTAGAAGGCGAGATCGACCGCCGAACCGGCCCCGCCGCAGGCATCCACCGCCACAGGATCGCGCCCCGGCTCGGCGATCAGCCAGAAGCCGTCGCCGCCAATGCCGGTCATATGCGGATAGACTACGGCCAGGGTGGCCGCCATGGCGACGCAGGCCTCCACCGCATTGCCGCCGTCGCGCAGCACCTGGGCTCCAGCCTGCGAGGCAAGATGATGCGGCGCGCTCACCATGCCGCGGCGGGAACGGACGGTATTCAGCATGGAAGAGCCTCGGTTGTGGAAAGGAATGAAAAGCCGAACATCGGCAGGAGACCCTTCGCCGTCATCGATCACGCCTCGCGCCGCAGCAGTTGCGCCGAGGCCTCGGAAGCAGCGGCCAGGTGGCGCCGCATGGCGGCACGGGCGCCTTCACCGTCGCGCGCCAGAATGGCTTGCAGGATCGACAGATGTTCCTGAAACGAATGATCCAGCCTCTCGGCGTCGTTGTGGAACTGCGCCCGGCGGAAGGGGACGGCGCGGGTGCGCAGGGTGAAGGCCGGCTCGGACAGGAAGACGTTGTGACAGCCGCGCAGCACGACGGCGTGGAATTCCAGATTGAGGCGGGCATAGCGGTCGGCGTCGCGCGCCTCCACCGCCGCCACCGACATCTGGTGCAGGTCCACCAGCTGCTGACGTTCGTCGAGGTCCATCTCCGCCGCGGCGTAGCGTGCGCAGGACGCTTCCAGCTCAGCCATCGCCTCGAACATCAGGGCCAGCCGTTCGGGAGTCACTATGGCCACCACCACACCCTTGCGCGGCAAGGTTTCCGCCAGCCCCGTGACGACCAATTGCTTCAGGGCCTCGCGCACCGGCGTGCGCGACACCCCATAGCGATCGGCCAGGCTCTGCTCGTCAAGGCGGAGACCGGGCGCAAGGTGGCCGAACAGGATCTCATCGGCCAGCCGCTCGCGGATCTCGTGCGCCATGGTGGTACGGCGCAGGGGGCGGGTGGCCGGCAGCGCCTCCCCGAGGCTCAGGCCGGCGCGCATGGAGCCTCCGCTCGGATGCAGGCGATCTGCCGGCGGCCGGTCGCGGCCAGCGGCGGGACCGCCGCCCGGCAGTCATCGCCGGCGAGGCCGCAGCGGGGGGCGAAGGCGCAACCTGGGGGCAGCAAGGTCAGATCCGGCGGCATTCCGGGAATGGCCTCCAGCCGGCGGCCGCGCATACCGCCGGTCACGGTCGACGCAAGGAGCCCCCGCGTATAGGGGTGGCGTGGGTCGCGCATCACCTCGGCCAGCGGTCCCTGTTCGACGATCCGCCCGCCATACATCACTGCCAGCCGGTCCGAGATTTCCGTCGCGACGCCGATGTCGTGGGTGACGAAGATCACCGACATGCCCATTTCCTTCTGCAACTCGCGCAACAGAAGAAGAACCTGGATCTGCACCGTGGCGTCAAGGGCGGTGGTCGGTTCGTCGGCCAGCAGCAGCTTGGGCCGGCAGGCCAGCGCCAGGGCGATCATGGCGCGTTGCCGCATGCCGCCCGATACCTCATGCGGATAGGCATCGTAGCGGCGCCGCGCCGAGGGCACCTGGACCCGCTCCAGCAGCTCCAGTGCCCGGGCGCGCGCGGTGGCTTGGTCGACCGGCTCGTGGCGCAGGATCGTCTCCGTGATCTGCCGGCCCAGGCTGTAAACCGGATCGAAGGCCAGGATGGGATCCTGGAACACCATGGCGCAGGTCTTGCCGCGAAAGGATTCCAGCGCCGCGGGAGCCATGCCGAGGACGTCCTGCCCATCGACCCGGACGGCCCCGCCGTAGCGGGTCACCTTGTCCGGATGCAGGCGCATCAGCGCGCGCAGGGTGACGCTTTTCCCCGACCCGGATTCGCCCAGCAGGCCCAGCACTTCGCCCTCGGCAAGGTCGAAGCTGACGCCGTTGACCGCATGCACCGGCTTGGCGGCGTGGAAGCGGACGGAAAGATTCTCGACGGAGACGAAGGACGTCATCGGCCACCCTCCGTCGGCGACGAGTCGTAGCCTGACGCCGGATCGGCCATGAAACAGGCCGCCCGATGGCCGGGCGCAATCTCCACCGGCTCCGGTAGAGCCGCGGCACAGACCGCCCGCGCATGGGGGCAGCGCTGGCGGAAGCGGCAGCCGGGCGGCGGATTGACGGGACTGGGGGGGTCTCCGGTCAGCGGCGAATGCCGGGTCCGCCGTTCCGGATCCACCGAGGGCACCGCCGACAGCAGGGCGCGGGTATAGGGATGACGGGCGTCGCGGTACAGGGAATCGACCGGACCGATCTCGACCACCTGACCGAGATACATCACCAGCACCCGGTCGCTGATATACTGAACGACGTTCAGGTCGTGCGAGATGAAGATGTAGGTGAGGTTCAGTTCCGCCTTGAGGTCGAGCAGCAGGTTCAGCACCTGGGCCTGTACCGACTTGTCCAGCGCCGAGACCGCCTCGTCCAGGATCACCAGGCGCGGACGGGTGGCCAGGGTGCGGGCGATGTTGACCCGCTGGCGTTGGCCGCCGGACAGCTCGTGCGGGTAGCGGCCGCCGAAGCGCGAGGGCTCCAACCCCACCCTGCCCAGCATGTCGTGGGCGACGCGCATCGCCTCGGCGGCGGACAGCCCCTGGATGCGCGGGCCGAAGGCAACGCTGTCCTCGATGGTCATGCGCGGGTTCAGCGAGGCGAAGGAATCCTGGAACACCAGCTGCAGGTCGCGGCGCAAGTCCCTGATGCTGATACCGTCGGCGGCCCCCACCCCGTCGCCGTCGAAAATCACCTCGCCGCCGTCGGGCTCGATCAGGCGGGCGAGCAGGCGGGCCATGGTGGACTTGCCGCAGCCGGACTCGCCGACCACGCCCAGGATCTCGCCCTTGCCGACCTGGAAGCCCACTCCATCGACGGCATGGACGGCGCCGCGGTTGCGGCCCAGCAGGCCGCCGCGAATGGGGAAATGCTTGCGCAGTCCGCCGACGATCAGCAGCGGCTGCGCCGGGCCGCCCCGGTCGGCGGCGGGTTTGTGGAGGACGAGGCTCATGTTCACGCCTTCATGTCCATGGCCGAACGGATGCCGTCGGCCATCAGGTTGAAGCACATCGAGGTGACGAAGATCATTGCGCCCGGCAGCGCCGCCACCAGCGGATTGACATAGATGGCCGAACGCAATGTGGTCAGCATCAGGCCCCATTCCGGTTCTGGCGGCTTGACGCCCAGGCCGAGGAACGACAAGCCGGAGCCGAGGATCATGCTGACGCTGACCAGGCCGGTGGCATAGACGAAGATCGGTCCCATGACGTTGCCCAGCACATGGGCGCGAATGATGGTGAAGGCGGACGCGCCGCTCATGCGCGCCGCCTCGACGTAATCGAGGCCGCGCACCTGGGTGGTGACGCTCTCGGCGACACGGCTGATCTGCGGCACGAACACCACTGTCAGCGCGATGATGCTGTTGCTCATTCCCGAACCCAGCGCGCCCGAGATGGCGACGGCCAGCAGCACCGACGGAAAGGCGTAGAAGACGTCCAGGCTGCGCATGATCACCATGTTCAGCCAGCCGCCGGCGAAGCCGGCCAGGACGCCGATCGCGCCGCCGATGACGAAGGCGAGGGCCACCGGTAGCGTCCCCAGCATCAAGGACAGGCGACCGCCATAGACCAGGCGGGCCACCATGTCGCGGCCCAGTTCGTCGGCGCCCAGCAGGTGGCCGGCGCTGCCCAAGGGCGCAAGGCGGTGCAGCATGCTGGTCCTGTAGGGATCGGCCGGCAGGATCCACGGGGCCAGCACCGCGGCGGCGGCGATCAGCAACAGTATCGCCCCGCAGCCCACGGTGACGGGGTCGCGCAGAATGCGCCGTCCTACTCCGGACCAGTAGCCGTGCGAGCGGACGGCCGAAGCGGCCAGCGGCGCAGGAGAGGACGTGGCGAGGCCGGTGACGGACATTTGTTCAATTCCTCCGCATGCGAGGATCGATGATCGGCTGGATCAAATCGACCAGCAGGTTCAGGGCGACGAAGACCAGGCACAGCACCAGGATGGTGCCCTGCAGCAGCGGCAGGTCGCGCTGGAAGATGGCTGTGTTGAGCAGAAAGCCGGTACCCGGCCAGGCGAACACCGTTTCAACCAGGATCGAGCCACCGATCAGATAGCCCAGTTGCAGCCCCATCACCGCCAGCGCGGTGGGCGCCGCGTTCTTCACCACATGGGCGAACACTTGGCCGTGGCGCAGACCCTTGGCCCGCAGCGCATGGACGAATTCCTGCGACAGCAGTTCGGCCACCAGGGCGCGAATGGTGCGGGTGATGATGCCCATGGGAATCACCGACAAGGTGATGGCCGGCAGCACCAGATGCCGCGTATGGGCCAGGTCCCAGGCCCAGTCGCGCGATCCTCCCGGCCCGGCGCCCATGGCCGGCAGCCAGTTGAGCTGGGCGGAAAAGATGATGGTGAGCAGCAGGCCCAGCCAGTAATGGGGGACGCTGACCCCAGCCACCGAGAGGGCCGAGGCCAGGCGGTCGATCCGCGTCTTGTGGAAATAGCCGGCCAGGCAGCCCAGCAGAGTGCCGCCGAGGAACCCCGCCGCCCCCCCGACGACGGCCAGCAGCAGGGTGTTGCCGACCGCCGACAACACCTCGCCGGACACCGGTCGGCCGCTGGCCACCGACCGGCCGAGATCGCCGTTTACCGCCCGGCCGAGCCATTTGGCATACTGCACGGGCAGCGGCCGGTCGAAGCCGTAGGCGGCCTTCAGCGCCTCGACCACCTCGGCCGGCGCATCGGCCGGGGCGACCGCGTTCAACGGATCGCCTGGCGCAATGTGGACCAGCAGGAAGCACACCACGGTGACGGCGAAGGTGACGGGGACCGTATAGGCCAGGCGCTTCAGCAGATAGCCGAACATGTCAGTCGTCCGAGATTAAAAGGTGATCACTCGACGCGGATGGTGGTCAGGTCCTGGAACCAGTGCTGGGCCTGGACGAAACCTTTGACCTTCGACGACAGGGCATGGGGATTCACGTCATGCACCACCCACAGCATGAGGGCGTTGTCGACCATGTATTCGTGGATCCTGGCCAGGTTCTGATCCTGCTGCCGGGTGTCGAAGGTGGTCTTGTTCCTGGCCAGGATGGCGTCCACCGCGTCGTCCTTGTACCAGCCCCAGTTGACGCCGTTGGGCGCCACGTAGTGACTGTCCATGAAGCGCACCAGCGCATAGAACGGGTCGGCGGTCACATAGGCCAGGTTGATGGCGGTGATGCCCTTGTCCTTGTTTATCCCGGCATTGGCGCCGGATCGCCAGTGCAGATACAGATTCTCTAGTTCGACCACTTCGAATTCGATGTCGATGCCGATCTCTGCCAGGCTCTGCTGGACGAATTCGTTCATCGGCAGCGACAGCATTTGGCCGGTTCCGCCCTGGGCGATGATGACCTTGGCCTTCAGCGGCTTGTCCTTGGAGTAGCCGGCATCCTTCATCAGCCGCTTGGCCTCCTCGGGATCGTATTTGATGTCGAAGCCGGGCTTGCCGAACCACGGGCTGGAGGGATCGAGCTGACCCTTGGCCGGGATGGCCAGACCGTTCAGCAGGGCGACGATGGCGTTACGGTCGATGGCAAGATTGGCCGCCTTGCGCACGCGGATGTCCTGCCAGGGCGAGCCGGGCAGCAGACTGAAATGATAGGGCCAGACGTGCGGGGTGATATTCTTGACGATGCGGAAGCCGCTCTTCTCCAGTTGCGGCACGGTGTCCGGCGCCGGCGCCTCGATGATGTCGACCTGCCCGTTCAACAGCGCGTTGGTGCGGGTCAGCGCATCAGGAATGGGCAACAGGATGATGCGGTCGGTCTGCGGTCGGCGCTTGGGATCCCAGTAGTCGGGATTGCGCACCAGCTCGGCCCGTTCGCGCGGCACCAGCTTATCCAGCTTGAAGGGACCGGTGCCCGAGGGATGGCTCGCCACCTTATCCCAGTCGCGGCCCATGGCGTCGAACTGGGCCGGGCTTGAGATCAGAAACCAGGGCAGCTCGTAGGGAAACAGGGAATTGGGTTCCTTGGTGGTGATCTCGACGGTGAAGTCGTCGATCTTCCGATAGGCGGCGACAGAGGGGATGCGCGGCCGCACCTGAGCGCTTTGCTTGGGATCGAACTGCGGAGACTTGTCGTCCAGCACCTTGGCCAGGTTCCAGATCACCGCATCGGCATTGAAGGCCGAGCCGTCATGGAACTTCACCCCTTTGCGCAGGGTGAAGACCCACCTGGTCGGATCCTTGGCTTCGGGCTTCCAATCAACGGCCAGGCCGGGCACCAGTTTGCCGGGACGGTCGCTGACATTGGCCTCCCAGGCGACCAGGGGATCGTAGAGCGTGTGGCCGGTGAACTGGTACGCGCCGGCGCCACGGTCGGGCTGGCCGGTGGTCAGCGGAATGTCGGCCATGGAGATGCCGTAGCGGGCCACCGTCTCGGCCGAAGCCGGTGCGGCGGCGACGATCTGGGCGGCGACAAGAACGGCCAGGGGAAATGCGGCCAGCCAACGGAACAGACCGGAGGAATTCTTGGGCATAGCGCGAAGGTCCTCGCAAAGAGCATGAGATCGACCCTTCACGTTGAGCAACTTGCATGCCATTCCGCCCACACGTTGGAATACCCCGACTCAGGGCAGTTGGCCGCCTCCCTGTCCCGGCGGCATATGCCCACATATTAACCACACCTCCGAGTCATGATTAATTTTTAGTCAGCTTCTTGGGCGGACACAACCGCAGAGCTTCAGTTTTTCGCCATTTCCCGCGATTGCGTACTGTATGCAAGGGCCACGGGCTGCAGGAGCGACGGACTTCTCATCCAGCAGGGTCGGCCAGCATCCGGGCGTGGTGGCGCAGATGTTCGTCGATGAAGCTGGCGATGAAGAAATAGCTGTGGTCGTAGCCCTCTCGCATGCGCAGGTCGATCGGGTGGTTGACCGCTTGTGCCGCCTGAACCAACGCCTGGGGTTTCAGTTGGGTCTCGAGGAAGGAATCGGCGCCGCCCTGATCGATCAGCAGCGGCAGGCGCTCGCTCGCCTGGCCGAGCAGGACGCTGGCATCCCAGGCGCGCCACGCCTCGCGATCGGGGCCCAGGTAGCGGCCGAGGGCTTTTTCGCCCCAGGGGCAGGCCATCGGGTTGCTGATCGGCGAAAATGCGGAAACCGAACGGTAGCGACCGGGGTTGCGCAGGGCGCAGACCAGAGCGCCGTGCCCGCCCATGGAATGGCCGGCCACCGAGCGCCGGGCAGTGACCGGAAAGCCGGCTTCGACCAGAGCGGGCAATTCGTCAACCACATAGTCGTACATGCGATAGTGGCGGACCCAGGGTTCCTGCGTGGCGTTTACATAGAATCCCGCCCCCTTGCCGAAGTCCCAGTTTCCATCGGGATCGCCCGGCACGTCGTCGCCGCGAGGGCTGGTATCGGGAGCGACGATGGCCAGCCCTAGTTCCGCCGCCATCCGTTGGGCGCCGGCCTTCTGCATGAAGTTCTCGTCGGTGCAGGTCAGGCCGGACAGCCAATAGAGGACCGGGACCGGTGTGGCCGGGCCGGCCTGCGGCGGCAGGTAGACGGCGAATACCATTTCGCAGTTCAGCACTGCGGACCGGTGGCGGATGCGCTTATGCCAGCCGCCGAAGCATTTGTTGGCGGCAATCTCCTGGACGGCGGTGCTCATAGCTACCTCCATCAATGCGGAACGGCCGAGCCGATGCTCTTTCCTTAATGCAATGAATTGTTACGTCGGCAGCGGACACGAGGGGCGCGAGAACCGCAGGTTAAGCAGCCCCGCCGAGAAGTGCGATAGTCCCTTTGTACAAGGGCGCCAACCTTGGTTTTTGCGCCTCGCCGGGCGGGGCCGGATGGCCCCGCCCGGCGAGGGACTATGGTGAACCGAGTCCAGGGAACCTTTTGATTGAGTCACTGCACCAGGATGCCGGTTGACGCTGCGGCGACCTTGACCACGGCGCGAATTGGACCAAGTCTGGCAACGTGCACGGCGCTGACCTGACCGGCCTCGCCCATCTTTTCGGAGGATCGCCTCACAATGGATCAGTCTTCGACGACGTTCATCGGACTGGGGGCCATGGGAACCCCGATGGCGCGCAACCTGCTGCAGGCGGGTCATGCGGTCACCGTCTACAACCGCACCCGTTCCCGATCCGACGCGCTGGCGGCGGAAGGGGCGAAAGTCGCCGATACACCGGCCGCTGCCGTCACCCCGGGCGGGGTGATCATCACCATGCTGGCCAACGATGCCGCCCTGGAGGCGATCACCTTGGGCGAAGACGGCTTCGCCGGGCGCCTGGGCAAGGACGGCCTGCATGTCTCGATGAGCACCGTGTCGCCCGAGACCTCCCGCCGGTTGGCGCGCCAGCATGCGGCACGCGGCAGCATGTTCCTGGCGGCCCCGGTGTTCGGCCGGCCCGAGGCCGCGGCTGCCAGGAAGCTGTGGGTCTGCCAGGCCGGCCCGGCCGAGGCCAAGCAACGGGCCAAGCCTTTCCTCGAAGCGCTGGGACAGGGAATTCACGACTTCGGCGAGGACCCTGGTGCCGCCAACGTGGTGAAGCTGGCCGGGAACTTCCTGATCATGTCGGCCATCGAAGGCCTGTCCGAGGCCCTGGGCCTGGCCGAAAAGAACGGCGTGGACCGGACGGAGCTGGCGACGTTCCTCGGTCAGACGGTCTTTTCCTGCCCGGTCTACCAGAATTACAGCCTCATCCTGGCGAAGCGCGCTTTTGAGCCGGCCGGCTTCAAACTGGAGCTGGGGATGAAGGATGTGCGCCTGGTGCGCGACGTGGCGGAAAAAGCCGAACTGCCCATGCCCATCGCCGACCTGCTGCATGCCCGCCTGCTCGGGGCGCTGGCGAAAGGCCGCGCCAAGCTGGACTGGACGGCCATCGAACTGTCCACGGCGGAAGACGGGGCGATCGAGGTCGGTCCGATCGGAGGCCGGCGATGAGATACGTCAAACTCGGCCGCACCGGCCTCGAAGTGTCGCAGCTCTGCCTGGGCTGCATGACGTTCGGCATTCCGGGCCGGGGCAACCATCCCTGGACTCTGGACGAGGAGAAGAGCCGCCCGATCATCAAGCGGGCGCTGGAACTGGGCATCAATTTCTTCGATACCGCCAACGTCTATTCCGACGGCACCAGCGAAGAGATCGTCGGCCGGGCGCTGAAGGATTTCGCCTCGCGCGACGATGTGGTGATCGCCACCAAGGTGCACGGGCGGATGCGCCCAGGCCCCAATGGCCAGGGCCTGTCGCGACGGGTCATCCTGGCCGAAATCGACAACAGCCTGCGCCGCCTTGGCACCGACTACGTGGATCTCTACCAGATCCACCGCTTCGACCCGACTACGCCCATCGAGGAGACCATCGAGGCGATGCACGACGTGGTCAAGATGGGCAAGGCCCGCTATATCGGCGCCTCCTCCATGTTTGCCTGGCAGTTCGCCCGGATGCTGTACACCGCCGAACGGCACGGCTGGACGCGCTTCGTCAGCATGCAAAACCACCTCAACCTGCTCAACCGCGAGGAAGAGCGTGAAATGCTGCCCTTATGCCGGGCGGAGGGGATCGGCGTACTGCCCTGGAGCCCGCTGGCCCGCGGTCGCCTGGCGCGGCCCTGGGGCATGAGCACGGCACGGCTGGAAACCGACGCCTTCGGCAAGACGCTGTACGACACCACCGCCGAAGCCGACCGCCGGATGGTCGACCAGGTGGAGGAGATCGCCCGTCGCCAGGGAGCCCCGATGAGCCAAGTGGCGCTGGCCTGGGTGCTGGGCCATGCGGCGGTGAGCGCGCCGATCGTCGGCGCGTCGAACCTGCGGCATCTTGAGGACGCGGTGGCCGCCCTCTCGATCGAGCTTTCCGCCGAGGAGCGTAAGTCACTGGAAGCAGCTTACGTCCCGCATCCGGTAGTCGGGTTCAGCTGACGCCAGCGAGGAAGTCGGTCAACAGCGCGGCCGTCGCCGCAGGCGATTGGTCGATGAAGAAATGGCCGCCGGGCACCGACTCGGTCCGCAGCCTGCTGCACCGCTCCCGCCAGGTGCGGGCGATATCGAAATGCCTGGCCATGACCCCGTCGGCGCCCCACAGGGCCAGGGTCGGGCATTCCAGCTTGCGATCAAGGCTCGCCGTGTCGTGCCGCAGGTCGACGGTGGCGGCCGCCCGGTAATCGGAGCAGGAGCCGTGGATCATCTCAGGGTCGCGCCAGCAGCGACGGTATTCGGCCAGCATGGTGGCGTCGAAATCCTCAAGACGGGCACCGCCCCACCCGACCAGGCAGGTCTCGTAGAAATAATCCGGATCAGCGCCGATCAGCCGTTCGGGAAAGGGTTCCGGCAAAGCGAGGAAGTACCAGTGCCAGTAGGCGGCGGCGACATGTCGGCTGGTCTCCATGAACATGTGATAGGTCGGCACGATATCGAGGACCGCCAGCGAGGACACCCGATCGGGCCAGTCCAGCGCCATGCGGTGGCCTGTTCGGCCGCCGCGGTCGTGCCCGACCACGTGAAATCGTTCGAACCCCAGAGCCCGCATCACCGCGACCTGGTCCGCCGCCATGGCGCGAAATGAATAGTTGGAACAGTCGGCCGAACAATGGGGTTTCGACGAATCACCATAGCCGCGGAGATCCGCGCAGACGACGGTGAATCTCTCGGCCAGCCGCGGCGCCACCTTTGCCCAGAGGGCAAGGTTCTGCGGATAGCCGTGCAGCAGCAGGACCGGCGGGCCCGCGCCGCCCAGAACGGTATTGATGGAAACCTTGCGGAGATCGATGCGCCGGTGGACGAATCCTTCGAACATGCCCCTCTCCTGCAGTGGCCCCGAAGCGCCCTACCGCCCTGAGGTCTGGCCGATGACCTGCCGACAGCGGGTAAGCCAGGCGATTCTCGCGATCTGTTCCCGTTGCGCCAGCATTGCGGCCTGCTCATCGCCGCCCTCCTCCCGGTCGGACAGGCGCGTCATCTTCTGCTCGATGTCACTTCGCTCCCCCGCCGATCGAATGCGCTGCCGTTCATTTTCCGCCCTTAAAGCCACTTGGGCGCGGAGGGCCTGGTCGATCGCCGTCTGCTGATCAGCCCAGAACGACTTCCGGTAAACGAATGCGCTGAGCTGTGCCTGCATTTCAGCCGGACGGCAGTCCTGGCCCAGGACAAGTCTCTCCGGCGGAAGAGTCACCCAATAGGCGGCTGCGGCAGCGACCAGCACGCCGACAGTGCGCTTTACCATGCTGCTCATGATCGCCTGCCCCTGGAAAGGGGGAGTCTGATGTTAGCACGGGTTGCAATACCTGGGATATTGGTAGTCGCCCGCATGCCTGCGGTCACCCGAAGGACGCCGCCGCGATGATCAGCACGGCGGCACCCACCGCCATGAACAGCACGCCCCACAAGCCGAGAAACCGATGCCGGCGCTCGATATCCGCCCCGTCGCCGTCCCGCAACGCGTTTGCCGGCTCACCCATCCGGTTTCTCCTGACAAGGCGGACCGAGGTGCCGCCGAACCCATTGTGAGAGATTGGCACGCACCTATTTCACCCATATGTCCGAGCGGTTTCACTTGGTTCCACGATGCACCGGAGCGGTACCGGGGCCGGCTGGAGACAGAGGGGCGCCGCGAACGAGACCTGCCGCGATCGTTTCTTGGGAACCTTTACGTCGTCCGGCCCATCTAATCGGAATGGTGGGTGAAGGAGCCCGGACATGCTCGCTAGGCTTACCGAAGACGCCCTGATCACCTTGGCCCGTAATCGTGATGCCGCCGCCTGCGAGGCGTTGATGCGCCGATACAACCGGCGGCTGTTCCGGCTGGTGCGCGCCGTTCTCGGCAATGACGCCGAAGCCGAGGACGCTCTCCAGGACACCTACATTCACGCCTTCGCCGCGCTGGGCGGCTTTGCCGGCCAGAGCCGCGTGGAGACCTGGCTAACCGCCATCGCCCTCAACGAGGCTCGGGACCGGCTGCGGCGGCGACGCGATACGGCCAGCCTCGCCGACATTGCCGAAACGGAGCTCAACGATGCCATGCAGCAGCACCGGCCCTCAGTCCTGGACGCCGACCCCGAGGAGGTGGCCGCCCGCGCCGAGACGCGCCGGTTGCTGGAGCGCGCCATCGACGAACTGTCCCCCAATTTCCGCAGCGTTTTCGTCCTGCGCGCCGTCGAGCAGTTGTCGGTGCACGAAACCGCCGACACCTTGGGCATCCCGGAAGATACTGTGAAAACACGATTCCATCGGGCCCGCGCGTTGCTGCGCCGCAGCCTCGGCGAGGCGGTGCGCGAAGCCATGCCCGAGGTCTTTGCTTTCGACGGCGAGCGCTGCGACCGGATCGTCGCCGCGGTTTTGAAGCGGCTTACGCTTTGACCCTTCCGAGAAGGAGTATCGCCATGCGTTCCCCCTCCTTGTTTGCCCTGGCTCTTTTTTCCGCCGTGTCGCTGCCGGCGCTGGCCGCCGACGTCGGCAAGGCTCCACCCCCCGCCCCCTACCAGGCGGTCTCGAAACTGGTGGCGCTGCCCAACTTCCTGCCCGGCATCGGGACCCTCTACGTCGCCCCCAAGACCCTGCCGGCCGGTCCCTTCCTGGCCTATGACCGGTCCGGAAAACTGGTCAGCACGATCTACATGGTGCCGCTGGACGACCTCGACGCCCACAAGCCGTTCACCGACCTCAAGACCTCGGGCCATCCGGTCGACCATGTCGATCTGGTGTTCAATCCCGGGCACCCGGGCGTCGAGAAGCCGCATTACCACATCATCTTGTGGCACGTGCCGGTATCGGAAGCGGCCAGCCTGAAATGATGCTGGGGCGTCGCTCGTTCGTTGCGGGAACTCTCGCTGTCGCCGCCGGCCTGGCTCTACCCAGCCGCGCGGTGACGGCCGGCGTCACCATCCGCATGATGAGCACGCCGGACGGCTCGGCGGTGTGGTTCAACCCGGTCGGCCTGTGGCTGCCACCGGCAACGACGGTCGTCTGGCGCAATGGCGCCGAGCAGGCCAACACCCACACGACCACCGCCTACCACCCGGCCAACGGCCGCCATTCCTTGCGCATCCCCGAGGCCGCCATACCGTGGGATTCAGGCTATCTGCTGCCGGGGCACAGCTTCGCCACGACGCTGACCGTCGAGGGGGTATACGACTATTTTTGCCGGCCACACGAAATGGCCGGCATGGTCGGACGCATCGTGGTGGGGCGGCCAGGCGGCCCCGGGGCGAGGCCCTTCGACTGGTTCACCGCCACTCACCCCGACTGGTTGCCGGTGCCATTGGCGGCACAACGCGCCTTTCCGCCGGTGGAACGCATCCTGCGCGATAAAGTCGTTCGCCCGGACTCCGGCCGGCAGGTCCGATGAAAAAGGGCCGACGGTCGGCGCGCGGAGCGGGTTTCGGAATGCGGAGGCAGCGCCGCTTGACCAGGCTCAAAGCCGCCCGCCGGCCTGCGGGTTTATTTCCGTAGGCGGTACTACAGCGGAGAGTCGCCATGACCGAGAATGCCTTCGATCCGTCAGATCACCAGTCGGGGCAGGGCGTCTGCCCGGGGATTGGCGGAAGATGAGGAACCGACTGGCCCTTGCCGCCATTGCCCTGTGGGTCCTGACGCTCGCTGCGGCGGCCATCGTCTTCATCCGCGGCAACACCGTGCCCAGCCCCGATGGCCGCACCACGGTCCTGGTGCAACCCGGCGAGCGGGAGTTCGTGCTCGACGAGATGAGAAGCCTGCTGGTCGCCGTCCGCGACATCGAAGACGGCATCATTCGCGACGACAAGGCCAAGGTGGCGGCAGCGGCTCGCACCGTGGGCATGGCGGCCGCACACGACGCGGCGCCGGCCCTGATGGCCAAGCTGCCGCTGGACTTCAAGGGCCTCGCCCTGCCGCTGCACCGGGGCTTCGACGAACTGGCGGCCGCGGCGGAGCACGGCGAACCGGCACCCGCGCTGACCGCCAGGCTGACCGGGCAACTGGACCGCTGCGTCGCCTGCCATGCGGCGTACCGCCTGGGGGTGTCGCAGTGACGGGACTTGACCGGCGATAGAGCTCGTACCAAGCTTCTCTTCAACAAAGACGGCAGGAGCGGCGGCGGTGAATCGCGCCGATGTTTCCGCCCGTCTCACTTGAGAAAAAGGCCGCCACTGACATTGAGACGGCAGCCGGGGGAGAGGCACGATGCTGAGGAAAAGTCTTGGCGCATTGTGCGCCGTTCTTATGTGTTTTTCCGGTCTGGCCAGCGCTGCCGAGGTGCCGAGTGAAATAAAAATCGGTACGCTGTACGCCTCTTCCGGCAACTATGCCGGTGTTTCCATGGCCCAGTATTCCGGCCTCAAAATCTGGGTCGATCAGAAGAACGCCGAGGGCGGGGTCTTCGTCAAACCTTTCAACAGGAAAATCCCCGTCCAGCTGGTTGCCTATGACGACCAGAGCAACACGGCGACCGCGGCGACGTTGTACAACCAGCTGATCACCCAGGACAAGGTGGACATCCTGGCGGCAGATTTCGGCTCGGTGCTGACCTCGGTGGCGGTGCCGATCGCCCGCGACCACCACATGCTGCTGATCGACCAGACCGGCTCGGGCGCCACCTTCTTCAGCAAGGACAACCCCTATATCGTGCTGACCTCGCTGCCCATGTCGAGCGTCTGGCCGAAGCACGTGACCGCCTTCCTGACCCGCGAGGGCCCAAAGCTGGGCATCAAGCGGGTAGCGCTGCTGTATGCCACCAACGATTTCAACGGCACCCAGGCGGCCGCCCTGCGCGATGCCATCAAGGCCACCAACGGAGCCGTCGAGCTGGTCTACGACAACGGTGTACCGACCAACACCACCAGCTACACGGTGACCATCAACACCATCGCGGCGACCGATCCCGACGCGGTGGTGGCGCTGGGCTACGTCAACAACGACATCGCCTTCCTGCGCAACCTGCAGGACAGCGGCACCCGGTTCAAATGGCTGTTCACCATCTATCCGGGGCTGGAAACCGAAGCCGTCGAGAAGAACGTCGGGGCCAAGGGCCTCGAGCACGTATTCACCTATCTGCCGTCCTCGGTGATGGCCTACAAGCCGGAATTCGGCCTGTCGCTCAGCGAATTCCGCGCCGCCTGGGATGCCCGCTTCCCCGACGGGAAGGTGGAGTTCGGCTTCAACTCGGTGGCCGGCTACACCACCGGGCTGGTGCTGGAAAAGGCCCTGGCCGCCACCGACAGCCTGGATCAACTGGCCCTGCGCAAGGCCATCGTCGGGCTGTCGGGCAAACTCAAGACGATCGACGGCACCTTCGAACTGGACGAGGCGACCGGCGCGCAGATCGGCGAGACCCAGCCCCTGGGCCAGATCGAACTGGACGAGCACGGGCATCTGCGCTTCGTCACCGTCTACCCGCCCGAACTGGCCACCGGCAAACCCGTCTATCCGGCGCCCTGATGCTGGCCTATTCGCTGCTGGCCGGCGTCATCTTTGGGCTTTATTTCAGCCTGGTCGGCATGGGGCTCAATCTGGTCTTCGGCGTCATGCGCATCGTCAACCTGGCGCATGGCGATGTGCTGATGCTGGGCGCATTCGCCGCCTTCTGGCTGTTCAGCCTGCTCGGCCTGCATCCCCTTGTCGCCGCGCCCATCGTCTTCGCGGCGGCCGTCGCCATCGGCTGGCCGCTGTATTTCCTGTTCGTGCCGCGTCTGCTGCGGGCCAGGGATCCCGAGATGCTGTCGATCATCTTTTTCTTCGGCATGGCACAGGTGGTGGTGGCCCTGGCCACCATCGCCTTCGGCACCAGCGAGCGGTCCATTCCCGGGCGGGTGCTGGGCAATGGACCGATGCACATCCTCGGCCAAAGCTATCCGACCGCCTGGGTGGTCAGCGGCGCCGTCAGCGCCGTCACGGTGGCGCTGGTCACGCTCTATCTCTACCGCACGCGGCTTGGCACGACGACGCGGGCCGTCATGGTGCATCGTGAGGAGGCGCTGGCCACCGGCATCGATGTGCACCGGGTTTCCGCGATCGCCTTCGGCATCGGCCTGGGCCTGGCCGCCGTCGCCGGGGTGTTCGCCCCCTTCATGCTGGGCAGCGTGCGGCCCGCCATGGGCGCCGATATCAACATCACCTCCTTCGCCGTGATCGTCATCGGGTCGCTGGGGAATCCCCTGGGCACGGTGCTGGGCGGCATCGTCTACGGCATCGCGCTGATGGTCATGCAAAGCTATTTCAGTTCCTGGGCAAATCTGCTGCCCTATCTGCTGCTGATCGGCATCCTGCTGATCCGCCCCACCGGCCTTTTGGGCCGGACGCTGCGCCATGCGTAGCGCCCTCGTGACGGTGGCGGCGGTGGTCGCCGCCGCGGCGCTGCTGCCCCTGGTCTACGCGAACCAGTTGCTGCTGTTCAATTTCGTGGTGTTCCTCACCCTGGCCCAGGGGGTCAACATCATTTACGGCTTCACCGGCTATCTGCCGTTCGGCTATGTCGGGTTCTTCGGCGCCGGCGCCTATGGGTTTTCACTGGCGGTGATGCATCTGCACCTGGCGCCGCTGCCGGCGCTGGCCTGCGCCGCCGCCGCCGCCGTGCTGCTGGGCCTGCTGCTGACGCCGCTGCTGCGTCTGTCCGGCGCCTATTTCGCCATCGCCAACCTGGCCGCCTCGCAGGCCATGTTCCAGATCATCTCCAACCCCAACCTGACCGACATCACCAAGGGCCCCTACGGCATCTCCCTCTCGGGAGTGTTCAGCCCCAATCTCAGCTATGGTGTGGCCGTCGCCATCCTGGCGGCTACCCTGGGGGTGATGGTCTTCCTGCGCCATTCGCGCTTCGGCCTGGCCCTGCAGGCGATCCGCGAGGATCCGGTGACCGCCGGCATGGCCGGGATCGACGTGGTCCGGGGACGGACCCTCGCCTGGCTGCTGTCGGCCGTTGCCGCCGGATCGATCGGCGGGGTGTTCGCCTGGTACGTCTCGGTGTTCTACCCGGAAACGGTGTTCAGCCCGGAATTCAGCATCTTTGCCATCGTCTTCGCCCTGTTCGGCGGCATCGCCACGATCACCGGGCCGATCCTCGGCGTGGTGATCCTGTATGGCATCTACAACGGCATCGGCATCTCGGCGCCCCAGTATTTTCAGCTGATCTACGGCGTGCTGATCATGGTCCTGGTACTGTTCCTGCCCAACGGCATCGTCTCGCTGTTCAAGCGCTGGGGGATCGATGTCCCCTGAACCCCTTCTGCAGGTCGCCGGGCTGGTCAAATCATTCGGCGGGTTCGTCGTCCTCGACGGCCTGAATTTCCACGTCATGCCGGGCGAGATCCTGGGCCTGGTCGGGCCCAACGGCTCGGGCAAGACCACCTGCATCAATGTCATCACCGGACTGTACAAGCCTCAGGCCGGCAGCATCACCTATCGCGGCAGGGAAGTGGGCGGCCTGCCCTCGCACCGTCTGGTCCATCTCGGCATCAACCGCACCTTCCAGGTCCCCAAGCCGTTCTTGCCGCTGACCGTCCGGCAGAATGTCGAGGTGGCCGTCGCCTATGGCCGGCCGGACGGCGGAGCGGTGGATATCGACGCGCTGCTCGCCTCGGTCGGGCTGGACGGCCATGGCGGCAAGCCGGCCGCCGCGCTCAACAGCATCCAGCAGAAGATGCTCGACCTGGCCCGCGCCCTGGCCACCGGTCCCAGGCTGCTGTGCGTCGACGAATTGGCCGCCGGACTCAACCCCGGTGAGCTGGATAGTGTGGCGCAGAGGCTTCGCGAACTGGCCCGCGGCGGCATGGGCCTGCTGGTGGTCGAGCATTTGATGGGCTTCATCGACCAGGTCACCGACCGGGTCATCGTGCTCAATGCCGGCCGCGAGATCTTCGAGGGCGTGCTGGCCGAGGCCGTGCGCGACCGGCAGGTGGTCGATGTGTTCCTGGGGACCGACCATGACGACTGAGCTGCTGCACGCTGCCGGCCTGGAAGCCGGGTATGGCCGCGTCCAGGTGCTCTGGGGCGCCGGGTTGACGGTGGGCGACGGCGAGACGGTGGTCCTCCTGGGGCCCAACGGCGCCGGCAAGACCACCCTGCTGAAGGTGATCATGGGACTGATCCCAGCCTGGCAGGGCGAGGTGCGTTTCGCCGGGCGCGACGTCACCCCCCTGCGCACCGATCACCGGGTGCGTGCCGGTATTGCCTACATGTCGGAGATCGGGTGCTTTCCAGGCATGACCGTCGACGAGAACATCCGCATCGGCGGGCAGTTCATCGCCTCGGCGCGATTGAAAGCGCGCATGAGCGAACTCTACGCCCTCTTCCCGGCCATCGCCGAACGGCGCGACACCCTGGCCGGAAGCCTGTCGGGCGGCCAGCGCAAGATGCTTGGGATCGCCAAGGCGCTGGCCAGCCAGCCCAGACTACTGGTCATGGACGAACCGTCCGCCGGACTGTCACCGCGCCTGGTGAGGGAGGTGATCCAGGTGTTGGGCCAGTTGGGCACTCAGGGAGTGTCGCTGCTGATCGCCGAGCAGAATGTCAATTTCCTCAAGCTGGCCGACCGTGTCTACACCCTGGATGGCGGCCGCATCGGCTTTGAAGGCTCGGTGGCCGCCATGCACGAGGACGACGCCCTGAGCCGGGCCTATTTCGGGCTGAAATAGGCCCGGCTCAGGGCGTCGGAGGATCAGGCGGGTTCGAGCGAGGGATAGTCGAGGTATCCCTTTTCGCCACCGCCGTACAGGGTGGCCGTGTCGAGCGGGGTCAGTGGAGCGCCGCGCCTGAGCCGCTCGACCAGATCGGGATTCGAGATGAACGGCCGGCCAAAGGCGATCAGGTCGGCGGTGTTGTCCCGCCTGGCGGCCAGCGCAAGCTCGCGCGTATAGCAGTTGTTGGCCATGTAGAGACCGTGAAAGCTCCGGCGCAGCCTGCCGAGGTCAAACCCCCCGGCAACCTCGCGCGTTTGTCCGGTGATGCCCTCGACGACGTGAATGTATGCGATGCCCAGGGCGTTCAACCGATCGACCAGCAAGGCGTAAACGGGCTCGGGATTGCTGTCCACCAGGTCGTTGCGGTTGTTGACCGGCGAGATGCGGATGCCCACCCGTTCCGGCCCGGCCACCGCACAGACCGCGGCCACCACCTCGAGCGGAAAACGCACGCGGTTTTCGATCGCCCCGCCATAGGCGTCGGTGCGCCGGTTGGCCCCGTCCTTCAGGAACTGCTCCAGCAGATACCCGTTGGCGGCATGTACCTCGACCCCGTCGAAACCCGCCGCCAGGGCATTTTCGGTGGCTCGGCGGTAATCGGCGACGATGCGCGGCAGCTCACCGATTTCCAGGGCGCGCGGCGTGACCGCGGGCTTCATGCCGTGCTCGGTGAAAGCCTCGACATCGGGACGCACCGCCGAAGGCGCCACCGGCAAGGCGCCGCCCGGCTGCAGATCGGGATGCGAGATCCGCCCGACGTGCCAAAGCTGCAGGAAGATGTGGCCGCCTTTGGCGTGGACGGCCCGCGTCACCGTCTGCCAGCCGGCGATCTGCCCGGGCGAATAGATGCCGGGGGTCCAGGCGTAGCCCTTGCCCTCGGGACTGATCTGCGAGGCTTCGCTGATGATCAGGCCGGCGCTGGCCCGTTGGGCATAATACTCGGCCGTCATCGGCCGCGGCACGTCGCCTTCGCCGGCCCGGCTGCGGGTCAGCGGCGCCATGACGATGCGGTTGCCCAGTTGATAGGGGCCAAGGCGAACCGGTGCGAACAGATCGGTTTCGGCGGGGGGCATTGCGGGCTCCTTCAATGAGGTGCGAAGACGAATTAAGGGCGACAAGGCGCGCGTGACCGGCGTCTCACAGGTTGATCGCCTTCATGCCGAGCGGCGGATAGCGTTCGCCGGCAGTGGCCCCCGGGGGAAAGGCCGCATCCAGCCGACGTAGATCGGCTTCCGACAACGACAGCTCGGCCGCCGCCAGGTTCTCTTCGAAATAGCGGCGGTGCTTGGTGCCGGGAATGGCGACGATATGCGGGCCCTGGGCAGATACCCAGGCCAGGGCCAGAGCGGCCGCCGTGCATCCCTTGTCGGCAGCCAGGTCTCGAACGGCGTCGGCCAGGGCCAGGTTGCGCTGGAAGTTGTCGCCGGAAAAACGGGGATGATTGCGCCGCCAGTCGCCCTCCGGCAGGTCTTCGGGACGACGGAAGCGCCCGGTCAGGAAGCCTCGCCCCAAGGGACTGTAGGCGACGAAGCCTACCCCGAGTTCGCGGCAGGCGGGCAGGATCTCGGCCTCCGCATCGCGGCTCCACAGCGAGTATTCGGTCTGCAAGGCGGCGATGGGATGGACCGCCTGGGCCCGCCTCAGCGTCTGGGGCGCCGCCTCGGACAAGCCCAGGTAGCGCACCTTGCCCTGCCGCACCAGTTCGGCCATGGCGCCAACCGTTTCTTCGATGGGCGTCTTAGGGTCGACGCGATGCTGGTAATAAAGGTCGATGACCTCGACCCCCAGGCGCTTGAGGCTGGCTTCGCAGGCCCGGCGGACATAGTCCGGGCGGCCGTCGACGCCCAGGAACTCGCCATTGGAACCGCGCAAATTGCCGAATTTGGTGGCCAGGGCGATCTTGTCGCGCCGGCCGCGGATGGCCCGGCCCACCAGTTCCTCGTTACGCCCCACCCCATACATGTCGGCGGTGTCCAGCATCAGGCCGAGGTCGATGGCGCGGTGGATGACGGCGATCGATTCCGCCTCGTCCGAGGCGCCGTAGAATTCGGACATGCCCATGCAGCCCAGGCCCAGTGCCGGCACCGTCAACCCGCGGCCCAAAACGCGTTGTCGAAGCATTGCGACCTCCTTGGGTGCCGTTCAGCCGGCAACCGGTTCACCGTCCTTACGTCCGTCCGTTTCCTGCGGGCGCAGGGCGATGGACCACGACTTGCCGTTCGGCGTCGTCGCCGATCGCTCCCGGACAAGCGACATTCGGCCCCGCTCGAGGACAGGTTAGCCGGATTTCCATCCAACCGGAAGGTGGGACGGCATGATGGCGGCGGCTACCACAGCATGATCGTCGCCGCGATCGCCGTGGCCGGTCACGGCGGAAGCGGCAGGGGGTCGTAGCCGCCCATCCCTCGCCAGCCCCAGTTGGAGTCGGGAAATCCTCCGTCATAGAGGCCGTTATCCGACCCGAACATCATCCCCGGGAATCCGTCATCGAAGCCGAAGGGGGAAGCGAACGGCGAACCGTCGTCGCCCGACATGCCGAAGTCCCCGCCGTCCATTCCCGCGCAGGCAGCCAGCAGCATTGCCGTCATCAGGGCAACAGTGGTGCGCATGAGCTTTTTCATTTCGACCTCCTCAGGCGCCAGGATGGGGAGCGTCAACGCGCGGTGACTGATGGCATGCCGGCGGGATGGCCCTCCGCATAGGAGCGAGGGCGGCGAAAAACCTCGTCCGCGATCTTTTTCTGCTCGTCCGACATGGTGTTATAAAGATTTGTGAACGCTGCAGAGAGGCGCGTGACGTTTTCCAGATGGACTTCCGCAGCCCTGCGATAAAGGTTCAGGTCATCGATAGCGTTAAGAGTATCTGCCTTCGCGTGCCGCTCGATGATTACTTTGCGCATGGCCTCGGTGTTTTCCCGCATGGTCTGCGCAATGGCATCCCAATCCTTGGATTGACTGTCCGTAATGTGAAGCTTGTCGTGCAGGTCGCGGATCCGGGCATCCAAACCGCCTTCGCGGAGCGGCTTTGCTGGCGCTGAAAGTGAATCCGGCCGCGCGGAGGCCACGCCTTCGGCGGCGGAAACCACGCTGCTTGCCGAAGCGAACAAAGAGACGGTGGCAATCATGATAAGGAGTGATTTTTGGAAGTCATGCATAGACGTTCCCCTTCAGTGCCGTATCACTATCGGGCTCTAATAATTTTGGAATTTGTCGTTTTTAAGGCTACGGCTCATGTCAGGCTGCGGTGATCAGAACCGATCACCGCGCCGTCATTGGCGCGGCCCCTCGCTGGGCCAGCATCGAGTGGGCCGTTCGCCCGCAAGCGGGCGAGGGGCTGAGGTGAAAGGGGCGATTCGCTCTGGCTGAAAAAGTTACGGCTTTTCAAAGCCTAAGCCTCGCCCCAACTCAAGATCGTGATTCAATGTAATCCCATCACGATCTAGGCTTTCTTCACGAACTCCGACTTCAAATTCATGGCGCCGATGCCATCGATCTTGCAGGCGATGTTGTGGCCATCCGTCGCATCCACCAAGCGGATGTTTTTCACCTTGGTGCCGCCTTTGACCACCAGGGACGAGCCCTTGACCTTCAGGTCCTTGATGACGGTCACACTGTCGCCGTCGGCGAGCGGGTTGCCATTGGCATCCCGGACCAGGCTGTCGCCGTCCGCATCCCCCGCGCCCGCAGCCTCCGAGCTCCATTCATGGGCGCATTCCGGGCAGACCCACAGGCTGCCGTCCTGATAGGCATGCTCGGAGCCGCAGTTCGGGCATTTCACGTCACTGTCCATCATCAACCTCGTTTTCGCCGCCCCCGGGCACCAAAAAACCAAAAGGCCCAGTCGCTGACCGGGCCTATTCCAAGACGTTTCCGTGTCTTCGAAAATCCGTGGGCGCACAAGGGCTAGAACCTCGGACCCGCTGGCTTAAGAGTTACAGGCTCGCACTTTTGCCGTCAACAACCGGTTTTGCAGGTTTCGCCCTTCGTTGACGGGCGCAAAATCAATGGGTTAGGTAGAAGCCACTGTCGGCAAATAAGAAAGCAATATATTCATTGCCAGCAGTTACGGCAATATTTGGATTGATACTCACGGCCCGATAGCCCCCGATATCGTCCAGGGTTAACGCTGCCGAGGTATAGAGCGCGGATCCTATGGCGTGGCCAGCCGTTTGGTCCCACGCCTAGACATATTCCGTGACTGTCAGGAGGCCACCGACCACATCAAGGTTGAAAGTAATGTTCTTGAATAGATTGGTTCCGCCCGGCGCCGTGACCGTTTGGCCAAAGATAGTCGCGTTGGGTTCTCCCGGCGGGATTTCGTCGAAGGCGCCATACCATTGAGACATTCGAGGAATCCGCTGACGCGGAAGAAGTAATGATGGCGAACGGGCTGCCGGTTGGCGGCGTTATGACTGTTATATTTCCTCCATCAATGGTAGATGTTACTTGTCCCCAGTCCGCAGGAACTCCGTCTGTTGGGCTGACGGCAATTGCTCCTGCTGCGGTACTGTCCTCGACCGTAGAGCCTTGCAGCAGAGCCTTGATCGGCTCGGGCGCCATGCTCAGGTCCGGGTATCGCGCTCCGAGCCACTGCAATGCCGCGGTGGCGTCCGCCCCGCCACTGCCGTAAAGGCTGGCATAGGTCTGCGCCACGGCCGCCCCTGCGGAGTGGATCGTCAGGGCGTTGAAGACCGCTGGTCCATCGACAGGAAGGTCCGGCAGCATATTGTTGTCGCCGATCGCCGTCCCGACGAAGACATTCTGGGTCAACTGTTCGTTGCCGACATAGTTGTTGGTGATGCTGCCGGCCGTGACGCCCTGATAGCCATCACCAATCCAGGTGCTCGCCATACCATCCGTCAGGGGCAGAGCGTTGAAGGTGAAAGCGGTCACGTCAGGCGCACCATGCGCTTGGCCCCAGGCAGCGACGGCGTCCGAGGTGAAGCCGCCCAGCGACTGCCCCGTTTCCACCACCGGCACGCCTGGGAATTGTTGCTGAAGATTGTCGAAATAATCTACCGCCCGATCTGCGTAGGCCGGCATGTAATGCCCGGTAACGTCGTTGCTCACGACGATCTCGGCGTCGGCCTCGACCGTGTCGGTCCGGTCGTTGGCGAAGGTTCCCCCGATCAGCGGCGTGTCCGCCGCCGGCGCCGACATCACCGTCCCGCGATTCACCTGCATGATCTCGGCGTACTGTCCGGCGGGCAAAGGATTGCCGTTAGCATCCACCGTCTTTCCCCAGGCTTCGCCGTAATAGCCGGTGTCGCTGTCGTACTTCGTTGATATCTGGACCCATCCCGGTGGCGGAGTCGTCGTCTCGCTGGCGCTGTGGTAGACCTCGTCCGCCAGAACCGCGGCGGTCAGCTTGTCGAGTGGCGTGAGGGAAGTCATTGTCAGGCCTTTCAGCGAAACAGGTCGGGATCGAGTTCAAGGATGTAGATTTCGTCGTCCAGACCGTAGGCCAAGCGCTGGCCGTCGGGACTGAATGCCAAGGCAAAGACCCAGTGGTCCTTGCCGAAATCTCGCACTGCCAGCCTGGCACCGGTCTTGGCGTCCCAGGCGATCAGATAGGCGGGGATCAGCCCACCCCCTTTGGTGGCTGCGAGGTAGCGACCGTTTGGACTGAGACTCAGAGCCGCGACCCCCATCCCCGGCCCCTCATAGGTCTGCACGCGTTCGCCGGTCATAGGGTTCCAGGCGCGCACGGCGGTTAGAGGATCGTCCTGCTTTTCAAGCATATGACCGGGTTGCGTCGGGTCAGGAACACCGATGATGTCCGCATTGCTGCCGGTGAACAGCGTGCCGGTCAGCGGATCGAGAATCATACGGCGCATCCCGACCTCATAAGCCGGGAAGCTGTTCAAACGCGTATTGGTCAACAGCCGCCAGGTATCGACGACGCCATGCTCTGCTGCGCCTCGGTGATCGGCATAGACGACAAGGTCGCGGCCCGGATCGATAGCCAAGGGGCCACCGCCAAGGGTCGATCCACGATGTTCAGTCAGGATCGGGCCGATGTGGTGCCTGATCTGCCAAGTCGTGGTGTCGTAGACATAGATGCGTCCGCGGTTGCCGATTAGCGCGACCACCGCCTTGCCGTCGGCGGACGCGGCGAGGCCCATCGCATCGTTGATATCCGCGACCTTGCCTTCGGCCGTCATCGGCAAAGGCTCGACCAGATTGTGAGCCTCGCCGGTTTCGACATCGACCAAACCGATGGTGGCTTCCCACCGCTGCCCGCCGGCACCATTGATCGGCGCGGTGACGACGAACCGATCGCCCGCCGAGAACGCCAGTCCCTGGTGGATACCCCCACCCTTCTTGACGGTCCACCGGATCTCATTCTTATCCAGATCGTAGAGCCACACCCTGTTGCCGGCCGTGTTGGACACGGCCAGGTAGCGCCCGTTGTGGCTCCAGGCGAGGGTGTGGACATCGTTCGGAAATTCGATCGTGCGGACTTCGTTGCCGAATGAGCCTTCATTTTCGCTCGCTTTGGCTGAGGTGATCGGCATGGCGAATATCCCTAGCGTTCCAGTCAGGAAAAGAATGCTGACGACAGCGGCAAGGAGAGTTTTTGTCTCTCCGATAACGCCGTGGTAGCGCCGGGAACGCTCCTGTCCTGAGAATAGAGGTCTTCGAAGTCTCAACCCCCAGGACAGGAGTCCCCAATGAGCACACAGCCCATCAGCCCCTTGCGGCAGCGCCTGATCGACGACATCACCACCCGCCGGCTTTCGCCCAAGACCGTCGTGGCCTATGTCAACGGCGTCAAGCGCTTCGCCGAGTTCATCCACTGCCCGCCCGACCAGGCGACCACCGACGATATGCGCCTCTTCCGACTCGAACTGGCCCGCAGCCGCCTTTCGGTCCACGCCATCAACCAGACCATCGCCGGGATTCGGTTCTTCTACACCGTCACCCAACCGAACGAGCCGATGCTGGGCGAGGCCAAATACATCCGCCGTCCCGACCAGTTGCCGGTGGTGCTGAGCACCGAGGAGGTCGCCCGGCTGCTCGGCCATGCCCCGAACTTCAAATATCGGGTCATGCTGACGTTGTGCTATTCCGCCGGGCTGCGCATCTCCGAGTTGGTCAACCTCAAGGTCGCCGACATCGACAGCTCGCGCATGGTGATCCGCGTCGAGCAGGGCAAGGGCCGCAAAGACCGCTACACCATCCTGTCGCCCCAGGTCCTGCCGATGCTGCGGCAATGGTATGTCGATGCCGGCAAGCCGAAGCGCTGGCTGTTCCCCAGCCCCACCGTCGATGACCAGCCCTTGTCGGTCAATGTCGTGCGCTGGGCGGTGAAGAAGGCGGCCAGGCGCGCCGGAATTACCAAGAACGTCTCGCCTCACACGCTGCGCCATTGCTTCGCCACGCACCTGCTGGAAGCGCGGATGGACATCCGCCACATCCAGATCTTGCTGGGTCACACACCGATCGAATCGACCAGCCATTACGCTCGCCTCGCCATTAAAAGCATCGGCGACCTGGTGAGTCCGTTCGACCGCATCGTCGGGGAGCCCGGTCCCACGACTGGGCCTGGGCGGACATTGAAGGCCAGCGGGGCTGATCTCGGCACCGAACTTCCGGCGAAGCCGAAGCCCCAGAATTTCCGCCGCTATCGTGACGGTGGTCGGCAGGAACCGGGCAAACCGCCCGCCTGATCTCTGCCTTGCCATGTCACGGCCTCCCTGCGAGGTGGCGGAGATCTTCCGCCGCTTCGGGCCGGACTATCGACGTACCCATGACGGGCATCTGAGCCTCGGCCAGATCAAGGTCATGGCGGCGATCGAGAAATGCCGGACGGCGGCGCTCGGCGGTCATGTCGATCGCTGCGATTCCTGCCGCTTCACCCGCATCAGCTACAATTCCTGCGGCAACCGCCATTGCCCGAAATGCCAGGCCGCGGCGGCGAAGGAATGGCTGGCCGAGCGCGAGGCCGAACTGCTGCCGGTGCCCTACTTCCATCTGGTCTTCACCATCCCCGAGCAGTTGAACCCCATCGTCTTCCACAACAAGGCGGTGGCCGGCGACACCCTGTTCAAGACGGCAGCGAAGACGGTGCTGATCCTCGGTGCCGATCCCAAATGGCTGGGGGCCAAACTCGGCCTCACCGCCGTCCTGCATAGCTGGGGCAGGGCAATGACCTTCCATCCGCATATCCATATGATCGTGCCGGGCGGCGGCATCTCCCTGGACGGGCAGCGCTGGGTCGGCTGCAAGCCGCGTTTCTTCCTGCCGGTCAAGGTGCTGGGCTCGCTGTTCCGCCGCCTGTTCCTGGAAAGGCTGCGGGCGGCGCATAAAGAGCTGCGGTTCCAGGGCGAGATGGCGGGCTTGGCCGATCCCGACGCCTTCCGCCGCTTCCTGGCGCCGCTGCGCCAGATCAACTGGAACGTCTACGCCAAGCCGCCCTTCGCCGGGCCGGAAGAGGTCCTGAAATACCTCGCCCGCTACACCCACCGCATCGCCATCAGTAACAGCCGCATCGTCAGCATCGATGAGGACGCCGTGCGCTTCCGGTACAAGCACCGCAAGGACGGCAAGGTCACGATGAAGATGATGACCGTCACCCCGGACGAGTTCATCCGCCGCTTCCTGCTGCATGTCCTGCCGGACGGATTTCATCGCATCCGTCATTACGGCTGGCTTGCCAGCGGCAGCAAGGCCAAGAATCTGGCCCGTGCCCGCGAACTGCTGAACGTGCCGCCGCCCGCGCTGAAACCCGCCCGCGAGTTCGTCGATGAGGACGGCGTCGTTCATGAAGACAACTCGACCCTGCCGCCCTGTCCCTGCTGTGGCGGGCACATGACGATCATCGAATGGTTCGAACGCGGCTGCCTGCCCCGTCATCAGCCCAGTCCCCCGACGCCGAGGATCGACAGCTCATGAGCGCAACCCAGCGTCGTCCGACCCCGAAGGCGGTGTATCTTGGCCGGATCACCCTTGACCGGCAACCGGGGATTGCGTTCGTCGGTCGCCGTCAGGGCCGAACCACCACGGGCATCCAAGTCAAAATGGCGTTCAGCGAAGCCCAATCCGCCGCCGGTTCGACCCGACGACCGGCCGCGACCCGACGACCAGCCTCGTCGGTGACCCTCGCCACATCCGTCCCGCTCGATAAATCCACATAGCGGTTGCCCCGGCCTCTCGGGAGCGATTCCTCGATCGTGGCTCATCCACAAAGACCCGAACCGGCGCCGGTGCGATCGGGCGGCCGTCCGTGCGCCGGGTCCTTGCGGATAAGCCAAGACATTGTCGAAATTATCGTATCGGCCAGTGCACCATCGGTCATGCCTATGGCGAGCGCCTCTGCGACGAGGATGAACCGAAACAGTCTGAAAACCGGGTTCATTTCGAGGTTCTCTATTGAATGGACGTACCCTCAACGGCGTTGCGCAACCGGCATGCCATCGGCGCATTTCCCTAGGAATCCTCGGCCTTGCGGAATCATCATTGTTCTTGGTGTAAAGAGCGCCTTACGCGGTCCCCACGCCCCCGGGCAAGGCGCCGCGGGTCAGGGCGACAGACGCGCCACCCAGCGGCTCGATGCGCCTCTCCGGAGGTGCGATCTGGCGGACAAGCCTGCTCGACTTGGGGCGGGATCAACATCAATAACCAATCCATATATTATCACTTGATCAAGCACAAGGCTGCGCACACCGTCGCATGTTAGAAGATGGCACACGCAACACACGTTTTACGCTGGCGCCAAGGGGTGATGCCATGCTTATCCAATGGACATCTCATTATGAAGTTGGCGTCGATCTGATCGATGCCGACCATCGTGAACTCGCCGACATCATTAATGCCATGGCGACCTGCCTGGAGCCTGGACGGCGGTCCGAAGTGCCGCCGTTGGCGGAACGACTGGTCGCGCATTTCGAAGCACACTGCGCACGCGAAGAAGAGGTGATGCGCAAAGCCGAATGCGCTGACCTTGCCGGCCACCGCGAAGAGCACAGCAAGGCAAAGATCCGTCTCACCGAACTTCTCTCGCGGATGTCGGCCAGTGATTCGTCTGGCCCGGCTGTCGAGGCCGTCGTCGACTATCTGCGACGTTTCTTCTTCGAACACGTCGTTGGCTGGGACCTGCAAATGCGGCCCATCTATCAGTCCATGGGGATCAGCGGGAAACGCGCCAACCGGCGAGCACTGGAATGCGTCGATGCGGTCCTGGCCCGTTTCAAGTTCCGAACGCGGATCCTTGCGGTTGCGCTTGTGCCGATCGCCCTGGCGATCGTTGCCACCGGAATTCTGATTGCGACCAAGGTCCTCGTGGTCACGGAAATGGAAAAGGTGGAGGCATTGGCGGCTTATGCCGCCAAAGTCGATAACCTGGTACACGGACTTCAGTTGGAACGCGGCCTGACTTCCCTCGACCTGTCCGGCGACCAACAGGCGGCCACTGACCTCGAGCAGCAGCGCCAGGCTGTCGATCAGTTTCGCGAAGCCGCGGCCAGGACCGGGGGTGCTGCATTGACGCTGGCCGTGGAGGATCTCAACCGGCTGCGCGCCGCCGCGACCGCAAAAAGCGCGAAGACCGCAGATATCATCGACGGTTACTCGGCCATCATCGCAAAGCTGCTCGACAATTTGGGCGACGCCGCACGCAGCACCGGCGATGCGCGCGTCACAAATCGCCTGACGGCCTTTCTCGCGCTGGCCAAAGGCAAGGAACAGGCGGGCCAGGAGCGGGCCATCGGAGCTGCCGGTTTCAAAGAATCGTTTGCCGGATGGCGCTTCAAGCGCTTTACGGAACGCGCCGGTAGCCAGGCAAGTTTCTTCGACATCTTTTTGACATTCGCCGATGCCAATGAACGCCAGGCTTTTGCGAGCAGGCTTGGGAGTCAGGCGGTCGCCGAGTATGAACGTCTTCGCCAGGCCACCGTTCCAGAGATGCCTGGCGGCAGGATCGATCCACAGGCTTGGTTCCACGCCGCATCGGATCGCATCGAGGCGCTGAAGGCAATCGAAGACATAATAGCCCAGGATCTGCGGTCTCAGGCCCGCAACACCCGTATACGGGCGCAGCGGGACCTTCTGGCGATGGGAACGATAATGGGCGTGCTGCTTGCCTTCAGCATGATCGGAGCCTGGCTCGTCGTTCGCAGCCTGACACAGCCGTTCGGATCTCTGGCAACGTCCATTTCCGAAATCGCCGCCGGCGATAAGAATGCCGCGGTTGCAGGGGCCGACCGCGGCGATGAGATTGGTGAGATGGCCCGGATAGTGATGATCTTTCGTTCCGCCCTGCTCGCCAACGATGCGGTCCATGCCGAACAGGCGGCAAGGGCAGCCTTTCACGAACAGGTCGTCCGCCGCCGGACCCGCCTAACCGAATCTTTCAACCGAAAGATGGCGCAGTTCGTCAGCACGCTCGCCTCATCATCGACAGAATTGGTTGCCACCGCCGACGAAATGAGCCGGGTGGCGGGGGACACGATGGCGCGGTCGACGACGGTCGCGGCCGCATCGGAGCAGACGAGCACGAATATCCAGACAGTTGCTTCGGCAGTCGAAGAACTGGCCGCATCGGTTGGGGAAATTACCCGGCAGGTTACGCAGGCTGCACGGGTCTCGGCGGACGCCGTGCAGGAATCCGAACGAACGGACAGTATCGTTGCCGGTCTCGCCCAGGCCGCGGACCGTATCGGCTTGGTTGTCTCGCTGATCGAGGACATTGCCAGCCAGACCAATCTCCTGGCGCTGAATGCGACCATCGAAGCGGCCCGAGCCGGCGATGCCGGCAAAGGGTTTGCCGTGGTCGCCAATGAAGTCAAGGCCTTGGCCAATCAAACCATGCGCGCGACCGACGACATTGGTCGGCAGATCAACGAAATTCGCGACGCCACCGAGGGCGCCGTGGGAGCCATCCGCCACGTTGGAACGACAATTCGCCAGATCAGCGGGATTTCGACAACGATCGCATCAGCAGTGGAACAACAGGGCGCGGCGACGTCCGAAATCAGCCGCAATGTTCAGGAGGCTGCCAGAGGGGTCTTTGACGTCAACCAAAGCATCGCCACTGTCTCCGAGGGAGCGGACCATACGGGCACGGCTGCAACGCAGGTGCTGCAGGCCGCCAACGATGTCTCCAGCCGCTCGGAGCAAATCCGTGTGGAGGTCGCGTCGTTCCTCGGGGAAATGAGCGCCGCGTGAAGTGTGCTGCAGGTTGCAACCAGCGGCCGCTGACGCCAGGACAATAACTTTCGGGCAAGTGTGGGCTCGCCATTCCATTGGTTCCTACGGCACATTGCTTGTCCGTTCCGGCAATGGAACATCTGGTCGAGGGCGTTCAGGAACTGTCGCTGGCCCGACGACCTGGCTGGAGGAATGCCGATTGTGCGACGGCCTGACCGTGAGCGGACGGGGGCCGGTGGAGCCACTTTCGTGCTGCGCGAGGGCGACCAGAGCTATTACGCCAAAAGGACGCCATCAGCGCGCTGTGGAAAGGCCGGCGTTTTCCAATGAGCATCCGCGTCAGTGGCTGAGGCAGGCCGACTCCGAGCTGTATCGAGAAAAGCGAACCCTACCGGACGACACCGGCTCCCATTGAGAGGCCGCAGAAGCCAGCGCAATGATTGCGAACGTGGACCGTTATCCCGCTACCCGGCCTTCCGGCGGTGTCCCGAACCGGCCTCGGCACGCCGGGCTGGCTTCCCCTTCTTCGGCTTGCGATCCGGTTTCTCCGAATGACTCCGAAACGTCTTGGCCGTGGGGTGACCGGCACCGTTGGCGGGCGCGCCGCCCAGCGGCTCGATGCGCCCCTCCGGATGTGCGATCTGGCGGATCGCTGTGAGGAACCGGTCGGCGACGGCGGCATCCACCTCGAACCGGGTTTCGCGCTCCAGGATGCAGATCTCGCCGATGTCCGGCTTGCTGATGTGGCCCTGGCGGCAGATCAGGGGCAGCAGCCAGCGCGGGTCGCCGTTCTTCAGCCGGCCGATGTTCAGCCGGAACCACACGGTCGGCCGCTGCGCACGCTGCGGACGCTCGCCGCGGGGGGGGCGGGCTTCGCGGCGTTGCCGCGTCGGCGCCTCGGGGCCGGGTTCGAACACTTCCTCGGCGGCGGGAAGCTGGGCGCGGTACAGACGAACCAGGGCGGCGGCAATCGCCTCGGGCGACCTGGACTGCAGCAGTGCCTGTGCCATGGCCAGATCTTCCTCGCCAGGCTCCTCGGAAAGGATTGGGGCGGCAAGCAGGCGCTGCTGGTCGAGGGCGCGGATGTCCTCGGCGGTCGGAACCCGGTCCCAACGGCCCTCGACCCCGGCGGCCTGGAGCAGTTGCTCGGCCCGGCGCCGCCGCGACAACGGCACCAGCAGGACGCTGACTCCTTTACGCCCAGCGCGCCCGGTCCGGCCGCTGCGGTGCTGCAGGGTCTCGGCGGTGCGCGGCAGCTCGGCATGGATCACCAGGTCGAGGCTGGGCAGGTCGATGCCGCGCGCCGCCACATCGGTGGCCACGCAGACCCGGGCACGGCCGTCGCGTAGCGCCTGCAAGGCGCGATTGCGCTCGGCCTGGCTCAGCTCGCCGGACAAGGCGACGACGCCGAAGCCGCGCTCCTGCAGGCTGGCCTGCAAATGGCCGACCGATTCGCGGGTGCCGCAGAAGACCATGGCGGTCGGCGAGTCGTAGAAGCGCAACAGGTTGACCACCGCATGCTCGGTCTCGGTGGGGACGATCCGCACCACCTTGTGTTCGATATCGGCATGCCCGCGCGATCCCGCCTCGACCGCGATCCGGCAGGCGTCGCGCTGGTAACGCCTGGCCAGCGCGACAATTTCTTTCGGCAGGGTCGCCGAGAACAGCAACGTCCGACGCTCAGCGGGCGTCGCATCGAGGAGGAATTCCAGATCCTCGCGGAAGCCCATATCGAGCATCTCATCCGCTTCATCCAGCACCACGGCGCGCAGGCAGGAGGGATCGAGGGTGCCGCGCTCCAGATGGTCGCGCAGCCGGCCGGGGGTGCCGACGACGATATGGGCGCCTTGGGCCAGCCGACGCGCCTCGGCCCGCGGATCCATGCCGCCGACGCAGGACACCACCTGACTGCCCGCCGGAGCATAGAGCCAGGACAGTTCGGCCCGTACCTGCAGCGCCAGCTCGCGGGTCGGAGCAATGACCAGGGCCAGCGGTCGGCCGGCCGGCGCCAGCGCCAGGGCGTCGGCGAGAAGGCTGTCGGCCATGGCCAGCCCGTAGGCCACCGTCTTGCCCGATCCGGTCCGAGCCGAGACAAGCAGGTCGCGCCCCTCGGCGCCTTCGGCCAACACGGCGGATTGGACCGCGGTGAGGTCGGCGTAGCCCCGCTCGGCGAGCGCCCGGGTGAGGGGATGGTCGGGGGAAAAGCACTTCATGACGGCACTGCCTCTCAGGCTGGATGATCGGCGCCGCCGGAAGCGAAAACGCACAGGTTCCGGGGATCACCGAAAGCGAAAGGCCCGGTCACGCGGCCGGGCCTTCGCAAGTCGATGCGCTGCATCGAAAATTTGGTGGGCGCGCACGGACTCGAACCGTGGACCCGCTGATTAAGAGTCAGCTGCTCTACCAACTGAGCTACGCGCCCGCTGCGGGAGGCCGGCTTTTTAGCAAAGCACCGCCGGTTTGTCGAATGCTTTTTTGCCGGGGCGGCTGCGGCCCCCCTCACACCTCGTCGGTGGCGCCGCGTCGGCCGATATGGACGTCGCGGTGGATGTAGATGCTCATGATCAGGCCGAATCCGAATAGCAGGGTCAGCATGGCGGTGCCGCCGTAGGAAATCAGGGGCAGCGGCACACCGACCACCGGCACCAGGCCCATCACCATGGCGGTGTTGATGAACACATAAAGGAAGAAGGTGGTGGTCAGGCCAAGGCCGGCCAAGCGGCCGAATTGGCTGCGGCTGCGCAGGCTCATGGCATAGCCGTAGACCAGGATCAGCGTGTAGAGCCCCACCAGCACCACGCCGCCCACCATGCCCCATTCCTCGGCCAGCATGGTGAAGATGAAGTCGGTCTGCTTTTCCGGCAGGAAGTTCAAGTGACTTTGCGTGCCCAGCATGAACCCCTTGCCGAACAGGCCACCCGAGCCCAGGGCAATCTTCGACTGCAGGATATGGTACCCGGCCCCCAGCGGATCGTTCTCGGGGTTGAGGAAGGTGATGATGCGCTGCCGCTGATATTCGCGCATGAACTGCCAAGCCACCGGCACCGCCGCACCGCCGGCACCGATGATGACGGCGAACTTCCACAGCCGCACCCCGGCCAGGAAAAACATGGCGCCGCTGGCCAGGGTCAGCATCATGGCGGTGCCGAGATCCGGCTGCTTCAGCACGAAACCCACCGGCGCCAGCACCATGATCAGCGGCGGCACCAGGAACAACGGCCGGCCCACGTCCTGATAGCTGGCGCCGTGGAAATAGCGGGCCAGGGCCAGCACCAGGGTGATCTTCATGATTTCCGAGGGCTGCAGCTGAATGAAGCCAAGGTCGATCCAACGCTGCGCCCCCATGCCCACCGAACCGCGAATCTCCACCGCCATCAGCAAGACCAGCGCCACCACGTAAAGCGTGTAGGACCAGCGCATCCAGGCCCGGACATCGACCATCGCCACCGCCAGCATCACCGCCATGCCCACCAGGAAGCGCATCATCTGGCGCGACGCCCAGGGATCGATATTGCCATTGGCCGCCGAATAAAGGGTCAGGAAGCCGATGGAACAGACGAGGGTGACCAGCAGTACGAACGACCAGCTCACATGCCAAAGTTTCTCCTTGAGGGTCATCTCGGAGCGGCTGAAGGAGAACTGAGGGCGCGAGCCGATCATCCGTGGTCCCCATGGTCGTGATCGCCGTGGTCATGGTCGCCATGGTCGTGGCCATGGAGTTCGAAGTTGGCGCGAGCGGGCACCGGGCTGGAGCCGTTTTCCGGCTGGCCGGCAGGCGTCGAGGCGGTGTGCTGCAAATAGCGCTTCTGCACCTCGATCAGGATGTCGCGGGCGACCGGGGCGGCAGCGGATCCGCCATGGGCACCGTGCTCGACAACCACGCAACAGGCATAGCGCGGTTCGGATTCCGGCGCGTAGCAGACGAACAACGCATGGTCGCGGTCCTTCCACGGCAGCTCTTCCTGCTTCTTCAGCCCGGCATCGCGCTCCCGCGCGGTAATATGCTTGACCTGCGACGAGCCGGTCTTGCCCGACATGGCCATCGCTTCGTCCTTGATGCGGGCCGAATAGGCGGTGCCTCCCGGCTCATTGCAGACCTCGTACATGCCGCGGCGGACCTGCATCAGGTTATGGCTGGACACGCCGATCTCCGGCCAGTCAGGCGATAGGCGGGAGACGGCATGGATGCCTTCGATCCTGTCCCGCGCCATATGAGGGGTCACCGCGTAGCCGCCATTGGCCAGCCGCGCCGCCATCACGGCCAGCTGCAGCGGCGTCGCCAGCACATAACCCTGGCCGATGGCGTTGATCGGCGTCTCGCCCGGATACCAGGGCTGCCCTAGGGTGGCCCGCTTCCACGCCTTGTCGGGGATGATGCCCGCGCGCTCGCCGGGCAGGTCCAGGTCGAGCGATGTCCCCAGGCCGAAACGCCTGGCCATTTCGGCGATGCGCTCCCAGCCGGCGCGCCGCGCGATCTCGTAGAAATAGACGTCGCAGGAATGCTGGATGCCGCTGACCAGGTCGACCGATCCGTGGCCACCTTTCTTCCAGCAATGCAAGGTGATGTTGCCGAGGTTCATCTGGCCGGGGCAGAACACCCGCTGGTCGGGCGTGATCGCGCCGCTTTCCAGGGCCGCCATGGCGGTCATCAGCTTGAACGTCGAGCCGGGCGGATACTGCCCGGCGATAGCCTTGTTGGTCAGCGGCGAGCGGGGATTGGTGATCAGGTCTTTCCACTCGTCGGAAGACAGGCCGCGATTGAAGGCATTGGGATCGAAACTGGGGGTTGAGGCCATGACCAGCACGTCGCCGGTATGGATGTCGATCACCACCGCCGCGGCGCTTTCCGATCCCAGGCGCTGGGCGGCGAACTGCTGCAGCTCGAGGTCGATGGTCAAGGCCAGGTCGAGGCCAGGTTCGCCCTCGTCGCGCTTCAGCTCGCGGATGGTGCGGCCCACCGCATTGACCTCGACCTGGCTGGTGCCGCCCTTGCCTCGCAGCGCCAGGTCGTAGACCCGTTCGATGCCGGCCTTGCCGATGCGGAACCCCGGCAGTTCCAGGAGTGGGTCCGAGGAATTCTGCAGGTCGGCTTCCGACACCGCCGAGACGTAACCCAGCAGATGGGCACCCAGCCCCTCCAGCGGGTAGTTGCGGCTTTGCCCGACATCGATCATCACTCCGGGAAGGTCCGGCGTATTGATTTCGATGCGCGCCACGTCCTCCCAGCTCAGGTTCTCGCGCACGGTGACCGGCACATAGCTGCGATGGCGCTTGGCCTCGCGGACGATGCGGGCCCGGTCGTGGTCGTTGATCGGAATGATGTTGGAAAGTGCATCCAGGGTATCATCCAGGTCTTCGGTCTGCTCGGAAACGACGAGGACCCGGTAGTTCTGCTGGTTGACCGCCATGGGTACGCCGTTGCGGTCCAGGATGCGGCCGCGCGGCGGCGGCAGCAGGCGCAGGTTGATACGGTTCTCATCGGCCAGGACGGCGTATTTGTCCGCCTCTAGCACCTGCAGGTAGTACATCCGCCCGACCAGCGCCGACAGCAGCATCAGCTTGCCGCCGCCCAGCAGGGCGGCGCGCCGGCCGATGATCTTGCCTCGGTCATTGTCCCGGTTCATCGGCTACCCCTGGCGCATCAGGGCCAGCTGGGTCCGGACGAACAGCCAGCTGAGCAGGGGATAGAAGGACACGGTCATGACGAACTCGACCACCACCGCTTTCGGCTCCAGAGCATGGCCGAAGATGATGCTGACCAGGATCCATTGCAGCGTCAGGGCCGCCATGGCCACCAACCCGAACGCCCACCAGGCGACGAGAAAGGACTTGCCGTGGAAGAAGCGGCGCTGTGAAGCGGTCATGCCCTGCACCAGCAGATACACCAACGACGAGACCCCAAGCGGCGTACCGATGATCACGTCATTGATCAGGCCGAGTCCGAAGGCCACCGACGACGGCAGTAGATCGGGCCGGTAGATCGCCCAATAATAGACGCTGATCAGCGGCAGCAGCGGGGCCACCGCGGCAAACCCGGGCAACCGGGTCGGTGTGGCGTCCAGCAGCACCAGCAACAAGGTCAAGCCGACAGGCAGCAGCTGGCGGACCAACTGGTCCAGCCGCTGCAAGACGGAGCCTTTCACCGATCGCGTCCCTCAGCGGCCGGAGCCTCGGAGGGCAGGATGCCGGGCAGGCCGTAATCGACCACAGTTACATATTCCAACTGGTAGCGGTGGACAAGCGGCTCGACCCGCACCACCCCGTCCTGCACCGAGGAAATCACGCCGATCGGCATGCCCGGCGGGAAGGCGCCGCCATGCCCCGAAGTGACCACGCGATCCCCGGGCGAGGCATTGGTGTTGGGCGACAGATAACTTAGCCGCGGCCGGTCGGAATTATCGCCGGTCAGAATGGCCTTGGCGCGCGATCCTTCCAGCACCACCGGAATATGACTGTTGATGTCGGTCAGCAGCAACACCCGCGCGGAACGCTGTCCGACCTCGGCAATACGGCCAACCAGCACCTCGCCGGCGATCACCGCCTGACCCTTGCGCACGCCGTCGCGAGTTCCCGAATTGATCAGCATGGAATGGACGAATGCGCCCCCGGTATCGCCGATCACCCGTGTGGTGATGAAGGATGGATCGGGGTCGGGAATGAAGTTGAGCTGTTCCCGCAGGGCCCGGTTCTCGTTGTCCAGCTGCCGAGCCACCATCTGCCAATGCATCAGCTTGGCGTTCTCGTCCTTGAGGCGGACGTTCTCGGCCCTGAGCGAGGCCAGGTCGTGGACCGCGCCGACGACTTCGGCGATGGCCCCGGCCGGGCGCGACATCACGTCGAGCAGCGGAGCCACCGTGTCGCTGACCGCCACCCGCAGGCGCTCGACCAGGATGGTGTCGGCCTTGCCCAGCAACATCAGGGCGAAGGAGGCCATGACCAGCGAGAGGAAAGCGAAGCGCTGGGCGAGCAACTTCAGCGTCGCCAGTCGCCCCAGCGTTCCTGAATGCTGCTTCACCGCTCACCTCTCCGAAAGTGCGGCCGACATCCGTCCAAAGATACTAATACATGCTGGTTAATACATTCTTCAACTTCGGCATTTCTTCCAGCGCCCGCCCGGTGCCCAGGGCCACGCAGGACAGCGGATCATCGGCGATTGACACCGGCAGGCCGGTGGCGTGGCGCAGGACGAAATCCAGATTGGACAGCAAGGCGCCGCCGCCGGTCAGCACGATGCCCTTGTCAACGATATCGGCGGCCAGTTCCGGCGCCGTGTGTTCCAAGGCCACCTTCACCGCTTCGATGATCGCACCCACCGGCTCGGCCAGCGACTCGGCGATCTGCCGCTCGGAGATGATCAGTTCCTTCGGAACGCCGTTCATCAGGTCGCGTCCCTTTATTTCCATGGTGCGCCCCTCGCCATCCTCGGGCGGGCAGGCGGAACCGATTTCCTTCTTGATCCGTTCGGCCGACCCCTCGCCCACCAGCAGGTTATGGTTGCGCCGGATATAGGCGATGATCGCCTCGTCCATCTTGTCGCCACCCACCCGCACGCTACGGGAATAGACGATGCCGCCCAAGCTCAAGACCGCCACCTCGGTGGTGCCGCCGCCGATGTCGACGACCATCGATCCGGTCGGCTCGGTCACCGGCAGCCCGGCGCCGATCGCCGCCGCCATCGGCTCCTCGATCAGAAACACCCGGCGCGCCCCGGCGCTCTCGGCCGATTCCTGAATGGCTCGGCGTTCCACTGCAGTGGAACCCGAAGGAACACAGACGATCACCAAGGGGCTGGCGAAGCTCCGCCGGTTGTGCACCTTACGGATGAAATGCTTGATCATTTCCTCGGCAACTTCGAAATCGGCGATGACGCCGTCGCGCAAAGGACGGATTGCCTGGATATAGCCCGGGGTACGCCCCAGCATCATTTTGGCTTCGTCACCAACGGCAAGAACCTTTTTCTTGCCCTTCTCTTCGGCGATGGCGACCACCGACGGTTCGTTAAGGACGATCCCACGGCCCTTCACATAGACCAATGTGTTGGCGGTCCCCAGATCGATCGCCATGTCCGCAGACATCCACCCCGTCACTCTGGAAAACATTCTGCCTCACTCAATAACGTGCGTTTGCGTTGCGACAATGCCGGAGGGCGACCTCCGGCATCGTATCTCCCGTGCTCTGGTGCGCTGCGGCGCATTTATATCAGGCCGTCAGGGCTTCCGGAGCGGTTTTTTCCCGTTTCACCAACAATTTGTTCAGTGCGTTGACATAGGCCCGCGCCGCGGCGACCAGGGTATCCGTATCGGCCCCTTGGCCGGTCACCGTCTTGCCGCTTTCCTCGAGCCGCACCGTCACTTCCGCTTGCGCGTCGGTGCCCTGGGTTACGGCATGAACCTGGAAAAGCTGCAGATTGGCGTCGTGCGGGAACAATTGGCGAATGGCATGGAACGTGGCGTCGACCGGCCCATCGCCGGTGGCTGTCACCTTGTTTGGCGTACCGTCGATTTCCAGCTCCAACTCGGCCGCCGGCGCCCGCTTCGAGCCACACAGGACCTCCAGCGACAGGAAGCGGATGCGCCTTGCGCTGTCGGCCTGGTCATCCACCAGGGCAACCACGTCCTCGTCGAACACGTCCTTCTTGCGGTCGGCCAGATCCTTGAAGCGACGGAACGCATCTTCGACGGCGTTGTCGCCCAGCGCATAGCCCAAATCCTTCAGCTTGGCCTTGAAGGCGGCCCGGCCCGAATGCTTGCCGAGCACCAGGGTCGAGCGGGTCAGGCCGACCGATTCGGGCGTCATGATCTCGTACGTCTGGGCATGCTTCAGCATGCCGTCCTGATGGATGCCGGATTCGTGGGCGAAGGCGTTCTTGCCGACGATCGCCTTGTTCGGCTGGACGGTGATGCCGGTGATGCCGGAAACCAGGCGTGAGGCCCTGGTAATCAGTTCGGTCTTGACCCCGGTCTGGTAGGGCAGGCGGTCGGCCCTGGTGCGCAAGGCCATGACGATTTCTTCCAGGGCGGCGTTGCCGGCGCGTTCCCCCAGGCCGTTGATGGTGCATTCCACCTGGCGCGCCCCGGCCCCCACCGCGGCCAGCGAGTTGCCCACGGCCAGGCCCAGATCGTTGTGGCAATGCACCGAAAGGATTGCCTGGTCGATGTTGGGCACACGGTTGATCAGCATGGCGATCAGCGCCGCATATTCGTCAGGTAGGGCGTAGCCGACCGTATCGGGAATGTTGATGGTGCGGGCCCCGGCGGCGATGGCCGCCTCGACGCAGCGGCACAGGAAGTCGTGCTCGGTGCGCGAGCCATCCTCGGCCGACCATTCCACGTCGTCCACCAGGTTGCGGGCCAAGGTGACGCTCTCGGTCACCGCCTCGAGCACCCGCTCGGGCGCCATCTGCAGCTTGTATTTCATGTGCAGCGGCGACGTCGAGATGAAGGTGTGGATGCGCTTTTTCGGGGCTGGCTCGACGGCTTCGGCGCAACGCTCGATATCGGCCCTGGTGGCCCGCGCCAGCCCGCAGACCGTCGACTTTCCCACCGTCCGGGCAATCTGGTTGACCGCCTCGAAGTCGCCGTTCGAGGCGATGGGGAACCCCGCCTCGATGACATCGACACCCATTTCCTCGAGGACCGCGGCCACCCTCAGCTTCTCCTCGAGATTCATCGAGGCGCCGGGAGATTGTTCGCCGTCGCGGAGCGTGGTGTCGAATATGATGATGCGGTTCTGGTCCATGCACTTTGTCATCCACGGGACCTCGGAAACGAGACCTTAGAGGCTGCGGGTTAATCCCCGCTGAACGCCCCGCCCCCGCCCTTGCATATTCGGCAAGGGCCGGCAAAGGCGCCGATGGAGATACACCGGATATGACCCGGGTACCCCATTGGGGCAGTAGATCGCCAAGCAAAATCGATTGTCAACACCGCCTTTCTAGCGGAAAGGCATAAGCCCATGCGCCAACGAAAAAGGGGATGCGGCGGCATCCCCCATCTCGTCATACCTTTCCACCGCGGGGAGGAAGGATCTTGTCCGACGGACAAGATTCCTTGCTCCACTCCGGTTGAGTGCTGCCTGACGACAGCCGTCAGTTGCGGCTCTTATCGACCAGCTTGTTCTTGGCGATCCACGGCATCATGGCGCGCAGCTTTTCGCCCACCGCCTCGATCGCGTGCTCGCCCTGGATGCGCCGGGTGGCCTTGAAGGACGGCTGGCCGGCTTTGCATTCCAGCATCCAGTCGCGAACGAACCGGCCCGACTGGATGTCGGCCAGCACCTTCTTCATCTCGGCCTTGCTCTCGTCGGTGACGATCCTCGGGCCACTGACATAGTCGCCGTACTCGGCCGTGTTGGAGATGGAATAGCGCATGTTGGCGATGCCGCCCTCGTAGATCAGATCGACGATCAGCTTCACCTCGTGCAGGCATTCGAAATATGCCATCTCGGGCGCGTAGCCGGCTTCCACGAGGGTCTCGAAACCCTTCTGGATCAGCTGGGTCAGGCCGCCGCACAGGACCACCTGCTCGCCGAACAGGTCGGTCTCGCATTCCTCTCGGAAGGTCGTCTCGATGATGCCCGAGCGTCCGCCGCCGATGGCCGAGGCATAGGACAGCGCGAGTTCGAGGCCGTTGCCGGAAGCATTCTGCGCCACCGCCACCAGGCAGGGCACGCCGCCACCCTTCAGGTATTCACCGCGAACCGTGTGGCCGGGCCCTTTCGGCGCGATCATGAACACATCGAGGTCGGGGCGCGGCTCGATCAGCTTGAAATGGATGTTGAGGCCGTGGGCGAAGGCCAGGGCCGCGCCCTGCTTCAGGTTGTCCTTCAGATCATTGACATAGAGTTCGGCCTGCAGTTCGTCCGGGGTCAGGATCATCAGGATGTCCGCCCACTTGGCCGCCTCGGCCGGGCTCAGGACCTTGAGACCCTCGGCTTCGGCCTTCTTGATGGAGGCAGAACCGGGACGCAGCGCCACCGCCACCTCCTTGACCCCCGAATCGCGGAGGTTCAGGACATGGGCGTGGCCCTGGCTGCCGTAGCCGACGACGGCGACCTTCTTGGACTTCACCAGATTGACGTCGGCATCCCGATCGTAATAGACGCGCATCGATACTTCCTTTCGGTTCTCGCAATCCCCAGGCCGGCTTTGCCGGCTCCCTCACCCTCCCGCTGGCGCGGAGCCCTCCCTCCCCCGCTAGCGGGAGAGGGGCTGTCACGCGTTCATCCCCTTCTCCCGCAAGCGGGAGAGGGCCGGGGTGAGGGGCGCCCGGCGGGCGCCAGGAAAACGCCCTTGTTAAATCGGATTGGGGCCGCGCGCAATGGCGACGACGCCGGTGCGCGACACGTCCATCAACCCCAGCGGCTCCATCAGGCGGACGAAGGCGTCCAGCTTGTCGGTGGCGCCGACGATCTCGAAGACGAAGGATTCGTTGGTCGAATCCACCACCCGGGCGCGGAAGATGTCGGCTATGCGCAGGGATTCCACCCGCTTTTCGCCGGTCCCCGTCACTTTCACCAGCGCCAGTTCGCGGGACACCGACGGCCCCTCGATGGTCAGGTCCGAGACCTTGTGCACCGGCACCAGGCGCCGAAGCTGGGCCTTGATCTGCTCGATGATCATCAGGGTGCCCGAGGTGACGATGGTGATGCGCGACAGCTGCTCGCGCGGGTCGACCTCGGCCACCGTCAGGCTTTCGATATTGTAGCCGCGGCCCGAAAACAGGCCGATCACCCGCGCCAGAACGCCCGCCTCGTTGTCCACCAGGATCGAGATGGTATGGCGGCGAATTTCTTCCGTCTGCATGATCACTTTGGAATTCCCCTTGGCTCAGACCAGGACCATGCCGTCTTCGGAAATGGGCTTCTCCGCCTCGTCCTCCGGCCCCAGCAGCATCTCGTTATGGGCGGCCCCCGACGGGATCATCGGGAAGCAGTTCTCGGCCGGGTCGACCCGGCAATCGACGATCACCGGCCGATCCACGGCGATCATCTGCTCGATCACCCCGTCCAGTTCGTCCATCTTCTCGGCCTTGAGGCCCACGGCACCGTAGGCTTCGGCCAGCTTGACGAAATCGGGCAGCGCCGCCGAATAGCTTTCCGAATAGCGGCCGCCGTGCAGCAGCTCCTGCCATTGGCGAACCATGCCCATGTACTGGTTGTTGAGAATGAACACCTTCACCGGCAAACGATACTGGGCCAGCGTCGACATCTCCTGGATGTTCATCTGGATCGATGCTTCGCCGGCAATGTCGACAACCAGTGAATCGGGATGGGCGATCTGCACCCCCATGGCCGCGGGCAGGCCGTAGCCCATGGTGCCCAGCCCGCCCGAGGTCATCCACCGCCCGGGCTCCTCGAACTTGATGAACTGGGCCGCCCACATCTGGTGCTGGCCGACCTCGGTGGTGATGTAGGTATCGCGCGAGCGGGTCATCTCGTAGAGCCGCTGGATGGCGTATTGCGGCTTGATCACCTTGTCGCTGGCGCCGTAGCGCAGGCAATCGCGGGCCCGCCACTTGTCGATCTGCCCCCACCACGCCTTCAGCGCCCGGTCGTCGGCCCGGAACTGCTTGGCCTTCCACAGCTTGATCATGTCCTCGACGACATGGGCCACGTCGCCGACGATGGCCACGTCCACCGCCACGTTCTTGTTGATCGAACTGGGATCGATGTCGACGTGGATCTTCTTGGAATGGGGCGCGAAGGCGTTGATGCGCCCGGTCACCCGGTCGTCGAAGCGAGCGCCGATGCAGATCATCACGTCGCAGCCGTGCATCGCCATGTTGGCTTCATAGGTACCATGCATGCCGACCATGCCCAGCGACTGCGGATCCGAGCCCGGAAAGCCGCCCAGCCCCATCAGGGTCTGGGTGCAGGGAAAACCGGTGGTATGGACGAATTGGGTCAACAGCTGGCTTGCCGCCAGGCCCGAATTGACCACGCCGCCGCCGATGTAGAAGATCGGCCGCTTGGCCCCCGCCATCAGCTTGACGGCGTCCTCGATCGCCTTGGCGTCGCCCTTGACCTGCGGACGGTAGGTCTTGTGCTTGACCTTGGCCGGGCCGGCGTAAGTTCCCTTACCCACCAGAACGTCCTTGGGCAGGTCGATGACTACCGGGCCGGGTCGGCCGGTGCGCGCCACGTAGAACGCCTCGTGCATCACGCGGGCCACCTGGTTGGTGTCCTTGACCAGATAGTTGTGCTTGGTGCAGGGCCGGGTGATGCCGGTGGTATCGGCTTCCTGGAAGGCGTCGTTGCCGATCAAATGGGTTGGCACCTGGCCGGTCAGGCAGACCAGCGGCACCGAATCGCACATGGCGTCCAGCAGGCCGGTCACCGCATTGGTCGCGCCAGGGCCCGAGGTGACCAGCACCACGCCGACTTTCCCAGTGGAACGGGCATAACCTTCGGCCGCATGCACCGCCGCCTGCTCATGCCGGACCAGCACATGGCGCAGCCGGTTCTGTTTGAACAGCTCGTCATAGAGCGGGAGTACGGCGCCGCCCGGATACCCGAAAATTACCTCTACGCCCTGGTCGACCAGCGCCTTGAGGACCATTTCCGCTCCGGTCATCGTCTCCTCAACCATTCCTCCGCCCTTTCGCCATTCGTCGCAACACGCGGACAGCCCGACCCACCACTTGCGCCGAAAGCGCCGCGAAGGACGAAAATTAGACTCTCGTCAGCCCTCGGTCAACAGAAACCCATGAATATTCGCAAAGATTCTATCGCAAAAACTTTCCGAAAATTGCGCATCAAGGTGGCACCGAATATCAAGCTGGTGACGGAACCAGGTCAACTGCCGCTTGGCATAACGCCGCGTCGCCTGCTGCGCCGCGGCCACCGCCTCGTTTCGCGCCAGCCGGCCCTGGGCAAGGGCGATCAGTTCGGCGACCCCCAGCGCCTTCATGGCGGGTAGGGACGGGTCCAGGTTCAACGCCATCAGCGCCCGGACCTCGTCGAGGGCGCCGCCGTCCAGCATGGCTAGGAACCGCTGGTCGCAGGAGGCGTAAAGGGCGTCGCGCGGCGGCATCACCGCGACGGTGAAGACCCGGGCATCGAGCCGGTCGGCCGGTGGCTCCGCCTGCCAGTCGGCCAGCGACCGCCCGGTCGCCTCCAGCACTTCCCAGGCGCGCATCAGCCTTTGACTGTTGCCCGGGTCGAGACGCGCCGCCATCGCCGGGTCGCGCCGCGCCAGCTCGGCATGGAAGGCAACGTTGCCAAGGGCGGCGAAGTGCCTGCGGGTGGCTGTCCGCACGTCGTCCGGAACCTCGGGTACCGGCGACAGGCCATCGACCAAAGCCCGGATATAAAGCCCCGTGCCGCCTGTCACCACCGGCAGCCTTCCAGCCGCCCAGGCTTCGTCGCAGGCGGCCTGGGCAAGTGCGCGCCAGCGACCGGCCGAACACAGTTCATCGGGCCCGAGGATCCCGTAAAGGCGGTGCGGGGCGCGCGCCTCTTCTGCCGGGCCGGGCCGGGCCGTCAGCACCCGCAAGGTGCGGTAAACCTGCATCGAATCGGCGTTGATCACCACACCGTCGAAGCGCTCCGCCAGGGCCAGGGCCAAAGCCGACTTCCCGGACGCCGTCGGCCCCGCCACCACCACCGCCTTCTTCATCTTGCCAATAGCCCCTTCCGGGTCTTAGAACAGCCCATCATGGAACACATTCTCACCGTCATCGGCCCCACCGACAGCGTCGACGATAGCATGCTGTCGCGCCTGCGGTCCGCTCTCCAGGCCTTGGGCGCCGACACCCTTTCGCCGCAATGGCTGGCCAAGGGACGTGCCGCCGACATCCCGTTCGGCCTGCTGGCCCCCGGTCAGGCCGACGCCGCGGCGCGGAAGGCCCTTGACGGGCAGCCCGTCGACGTGGTCGCGCAGGAAGCGTCCAACCGCCGCAAGATGCTGCTGGTGGCCGACATGGACAGCACCATGGTGACCGGCGAGACGCTGGACGAGCTGGCCGACTTCGCCGGGCTCAAGGACCATATCGCCGCCATCACGGCGCGCGCGATGAACGGCGAAATCGATTTTCGCGCCGCGCTCCGCGAGCGCGTCGGCCTGCTGCGAGGCCTGCCGGTGGAGACCCTGGAGAAGACCTATGATCGGGTCGCCTATACCCCCGGCGCCCGCACCCTGGTCGCCACGATGAAGGCCCACGGGGCCTTCGCCGTGCTGGTCTCGGGCGGCTTCCGCTTTTTCACCGAACGGGTCCGCCAGCATTGCGGCTTCGACCGCGACCTGGCCAATCAGCTGGAGATCGCCGACGGTCGCCTGACCGGCCGGGTGCTCGACCCGATCCTCGACCGCAACACCAAGCTGCAGACCCTGGTGGGCATCGCCGGCGAGCGCCAGCTTCCGCTTTCCCTGACCCTGGCGGTCGGCGACGGAGCCAACGATCTCGAGATGATCAAGGCGGCCGGGCTGGGAGTCGCCTTCCACGCCAAGCCGGTGGTTGCCGCCGAGGCCCGCGTGCGCATCGACCATGGCGACCTGTCCGCCCTGCTGTTCGCCCAGGGCTATCGCGAGGATCAGTTCGTCCAGTAACCGCGCATCGCAACAACGAGATCCTTCGCCTCCGGCTCGGGATGACGAGGGCATCCCGAGCGAAAGCGAGGGATCTCGCGGGGGCGCCTACCGCTCGCTTTCCTTCTTGCTGCCGCCGTCGATGTGCAGCGGCACGAACTGGACGTCGCCCTCGCGCTGCAGCATCACCAGCACTGACCGGCGGCCGGCCTTGCGGGCAGCGTCGATCTTGCCGACCAGATCGGCCGGCGACTTCACCGGTTCCTGCGATACCTCGACGATCACGTCGCCCGGCCGCACGCCCTTTTCCGCCGCGACCCCGGCGGGATTGACCTGCGTGACCACCACGCCCTTGGCGTCGGGCGCCAGGTCGAAGCGTTCGCGGGTGGCCGGCGAGATGGTGGCCACCGACAGGCCCAGCGAACCGACGGTCGTCTGACCGGAGTCCTGCTTCGGCTCTGGTTTCTCGGTGGCCTTGGCCTGTTCGGTATCGCTGTCGTCCACCAGTTCGCCGACCACCGCCTTGGCCTGCATCTTCTTGCCATCCCGCCAGAAGGTGACATCGACCTCCTTGTTGATCGGCGTTTCGGCCACCATACGCGGCAGATGCCGCATGTCGGTGACATCCTTGCCGTCGAACCGGGTGATCACGTCGCCCGACTTCAACCCGGCCTTGGCCGCCGGGCCGCCGGGACTGACGCTGGCCACCAGCGCGCCGCGCTGGTCCTTGAGGCCAAGGTTCTCGGCGATCTCGTCGGTCACTGACTGGATGCGCACGCCCAGCCAACCGCGCCGCGTCTTGCCGTATTTCTGCAGGTCGGCGACTACCGGCTTGGCCATGTTCGACGGGATCGAGAAGCCGATGCCGATGGACCCGCCGGTCTGCGAGAAGATGGCGGTGTTGATGCCGATCACCTCGCCCTTCATGTTGAACAGCGGCCCGCCCGAATTGCCCTTGTTGATGGCGGCGTCGGTCTGCAGGAAGTCGTCATAGGGCCCGGCCGATATATCGCGCGAGCGGGCCGAAACGATGCCGGCGGTCACTGTGCCGCCCAGCCCGTAGGGGTTGCCGATGGCGATCACCCAGTCGCCGACCCGCATCTCGTCGGAATTGCCGAACGTGACGAAGGGCAGCTTGTTCGGTGCGTGGATGCGCAGCAGGGCAAGGTCGGCCTTGCTGTCGCGGCCGACGATGTCGGCCTTGTAGGCCTGCTCGTCGTGCAGCACGACGGTGATCTGGTCGGCATCGGCGATCACATGGTTGTTGGTCACCACCAGCCCCGACGGATCAATGATGAAACCGGAACCCAGCGCTGTGGCGCGCCGCGGCGCGGCGTCGGGCGCGCCATGCCTCTCCATGAAATCCTTGAAGAATTCCTCGAACGGAGAGCCCGGCGGGAATTGCGGCATGTCCGGCGCACGCTCGGGGTTCTTCAGGGTTTGCGTGGTGGAGATGTTGACCACGGCGGGAAGAAGGCGTTCGGCAAGATCCGCGAAGCTGTCCGGGACCGGAGCGGCGCGCGCCGTCATGGCCATGGCCATCACCGTCACGGCCACCAGTCCGGCAAGCAGCCACTGCAACAACAGGACGTTCGAACCCGTGACAAGGCGAGCCTGTGCTCGGGCGGGTCTTCTGATGATCACCGAATTGCCTCCTTCAGGGCAAAAAGACACGGCAAGTGCCTACGATTTAGTTTTGGCCCCCCACGCGGTCAAGCAAAGGCGCAGCCGCGTCGGCACGGCCGTCAATGATGCCCTGGTGCGGTGGTGAAGAAACGGAAGAAATCCGAATCCGGGCTCAGCACATAGGTGGTACTGCTGTCCCCAAGGGACTGGCGATAGGCGTTCAGCGAACGATAGAAGGCGAAGAATTGCGGGTCCGCGGAAAAGGCGTCGGCATAGAGGCGATTCGCCTCGCTCTCGCCCTGGCCCCGCAGGATCTGCGCCTGGCGTTGCGCCTCGGCCAGAATGATCGTGCGTTCGCGCTCGGCGCCCGCGCGGACCTGCTGAGCCCGCTCTGCTCCCTGGGCGCGCGCTTCCGCCGCCTCGCGCTGGCGCTCCGACTCCATGCGCCGGAAAATTGCCTGACTGGTCTCCGGCGGCAGGTCGGCCCGGCGGATCCGCACGTCGACCACCGCGACCCCCAGCGGCTTTGCCGCGGGGCTCACCTGTTGCTGGATCTCATGCATGATCTGCTCGCGCTCGGCCGAGAGCAGGCTGGGCAGCATGACGTTGCCCAGCACCCGGCGCACCGAGTTGTTGACGATCTCGCGCAGCCGCGCCCGGGCCCCGTCCTCGGTTCGAACGGCCTGATAGAACAACAGCGGATTGGCGATGCGGAAACGGGTGTAGGTGTCGACCAGGACCCGCTTCTGGTCGGCCAGGATCATTTCTTCGGCCGGTGGGTCGAGGTCGAGCAGGCGGGCGTCATAGCGCACCACGTCTTCGATGAACGGCTTTTTGACGTGCAGACCCGGCCCCTTGACGGGCGAGTCGGGATAGGCGACGGCACCGAAGCGCAGGACCAATGCCTGCTCGCCTTGCCGCACGATGAAGAACGATGACGACAGCAGGACCAGGACCACCAGGATGGCGATGCCGGCGCCCGCAAGGCTGACGCGCTTCATCGGCTGCCTCCCTGGGCGGGGGGTTGCGGTACCGCGGCGGGCTTCGCCTTGCCCAATTCGGGCAGCGGCAGATAGGGCACGACTCCCTTGGCCTGCGGATCGACGATCACCTTCTGGGCGTTCTTCAAGACGTCCTCGACGGTTTCGATGTACATGCGCCGCGCCGTCACGTCGGGCGCCAGCTTGTATGTCTGGTAGACCGAGGTGAAGCGCTTGGCCTCGCCCTCGGCCAGATCGGTGACCTGTTCACGATAGGCCTGGGCTTCCTGCACGATGCGCTCGGATTCGCCCCGAGCCCGCGGAATGATGTCGTTGCGATAGGCCTCGGCCTCGTTGCGCAGGCGCTCCTGGTCGGCCTTGGCCCGCTGCACGTCGTTGAAGGCATCGATCACTTCGGCCGGCGGGTCCGCTTTCAGCAGCTGCACCTGTGTCACCGCGATCCCCGAGCCGTAGGCGTCGAGCAGTTCCTGCATGCGGGCCCGCGTGCGGTCGCCGATGGCCTGGCGGTTCTCGAACAGGGGCGCGCGGATAGGCAGCTGGCCGATGATCTCGCGCATCGCCGATTCGGCGACCACCTTCACCGTGCCCTCCGGATCGCGGATGTTGAACAGGTACTTCTCGGCATCGTCCGGCTTGTCGCCGATCTTCCAGAACACCGAGAAATTGATGTCCACGATGTTCTCGTCCCCGGTCAGCATCAGACTTTCATCGGCGGTGTCGCTGCGCGCGGCGATCCGGCGGTTGTCGCCGGTCGATCGATAACCGAGCTCGATGCGGTTGATCCTGGTCACCGCCGGGGTGAGTACGGTTTCGATCGGGCTGGGCAGATGATAGTTGAGGCCGGGCTGGGTGAAACCGACGAAACGCCCAAAGCGCAAGACCACGCCCAGTTCGTCCGGGTTGACCTTGTAGAAGCCGGTCAACCCCCACAACACAAGGCCGGCCAACACCACCAGGACAATGCCGCGCCCGCCGCCGACGCCGCCCGGCATGTACTGGCGGAATTTCTCTTGGCTTTTGCGCAGGATCTCTTCCAGGTCCGGCGGCGCACCGCCCCCGCCGGGGCCGCGCCCCCAAGGCCCCTGGCCGCCGCCCCAGGGACCGCCGCCACCTCCACCTTGCGCATTCCATGCCATAGTCAGATCCTCGTAAGATCGCGGTGTCGCGCGGCATGGTATCGCCGCCCCCCCTCCGCCGCGGCCGAACTTTGCAACGGAGGCATTGCGCCTTATATGACAGACGGCCCCAACGTGCAACGCACGCCGCCCGATGGGACAGCGCAGCGCGGGGCCTTAATACAAAAGTTTTATGGATATAGGGCAACCGACGGAGAGTTCAAGAATGTCAGAGGTTACTGAAAAGACGATCCTTCACGCACTCGAACAGGTCATCGATCCCGACCGCGGGAAGGACATCGTGAGCCTCGGCATGGTCTCCGGCGTGGTTGTCAAGAACGGCCATGTGGCATTCGCCATCGAGGTCGATCCGGAGCGCGGCCCCCATCTGGAACCGATGCGCAAGGTGGCCGAGCAGGTGGTTCATGATGTTCCCGGCGTGCTCACCGTCTCGGCGGTGCTGACGGCCGAACGGCAGGCGCCGCAGCAGGCAGCCCAGGGCCGCGGGGGCCAGGCCCACGGGCATGGACACGGGCATGGGCATGGGCATGGACACGGGCAGGAAGAGCCCCTGCTGCCCGAGGTCAAGGCGATCATCGCGGTGGCTTCGGGCAAAGGCGGCGTCGGCAAGTCGACGACGGCGGTCAACCTGGCGCTCGCGTTGAAAAGCCTGGGCCTCAGCGTGGGCATGTTCGACGCCGACGTCTTCGGTCCCTCACAGCCTCGCATGCTGGGCGTCTCGGGCGTGCAGCCGACTTCGGCCGACAGCAAGAAGATGGATCCCATCGAGGCCTACGGCCTCAAGGTCATGTCCATCGGTTTCCTGGTTCCCGAGGACGCACCGCTGGTCTGGCGTGGCCCGATGGTCATGGGCGCCCTCGAACAGTTGCTGCGCGACGTCAACTGGGGCGCGCTCGACGTACTGGTGGTCGACATGCCGCCGGGCACCGGCGACACCCAGTTGACCATGACCCAGCGGGTTCCGCTCTCCGGCGCCGTCATCGTTTCGACGCCGCAGGATATCGCCCTGCTCGACGCGCGCAAGGGCCTCAACATGTTCCGCCAGGTCAACGTGCCAGTGCTGGGCATCATCGAGAACATGAGCTACTACCACTGCCCGAACTGCGGGCACGAGGCGCATATTTTCGGCCATGGCGGCGCCCGCCAGGAAGCGACCAAGCTGTCCGCCGACTTCCTTGGCGAACTGCCGCTCGACATCGACATCCGCACCACCTCGGACGAAGGACGCCCGATCGTCGCGACCCAGCCCGACGGCCCCCTCGCCCAGGCCTACAAGGCCATCGCCGCCAAGGTGTGGGACAAGGTGCAGACCCTGCAGGGCGCCAAGAAGGGCCCGAAAATCGTCATGCAGTAATAGTATCCGCAGATTACGCAGATGGGCGCAGGTCGGCGTTCATCTGCGGAAGCCGCGGTTCAGCCTTTCTCGAAAACGACGAAGCTGTAGTTCGGATCGCCCTGGTGATCCTCGCGGCTGACTTCCCGCCAGACTGCCGGATCGGGCAGCGGGAAACGCACATCTCCCTCGTAAGCCCGATGCACCTCGGTCAGGTAGAGCCGATCGGCGAACGGCAGGGCCGCGTTGAACAGATCGGCACCGCCGATCACCATTACCTCGCCGCCGGCGGCGAGGTTTCGCCCCAGGTCCAGGGCCTGCTCGAGGGAACGGGTGACATGCACGCCCTCGGCGGCAAATTCCCCATCCCGCGTCAGCACGATGTTGGGGCGGCCGGGCAGCGGCTTGCCGATGGATTGGTAGGTCTTGCGGCCCATCACCACAGGCTTGCCCATGGTCACCCGCTTGAAATAGCGCAGATCCTCGGGCAGATGCCAAGGCAGCGTGTTGTCCTTGCCGATGACCCCGTTCGCGGCAGCGGCGACGATCAGCGACAGCGTCATATCGCCACCACCATCATACCGCCACCGGGGCCGCGATATGCGGATGCGGATCGTAGCCCTCCAGCGTGAAATCCTCGTAGCGGAAGGCGAACAGATCGGTCACAGCCGGATTGAGCCGCATCGCCGGCAGCGGTCGGGGCTGCCGCGCCAGTTGCAGGTCAGCCTGCTCGATGTGGTTGGCGTAAAGATGGGCGTCGCCGAAGCTGTGGATGAATTCGCCGGGCTCGAGACCGGTGACCTGCGCCACCATCAGGGTCAACAGGGCATAGGAGGCTATGTTGAACGGCACGCCGAGAAAGATGTCGGCCGACCGCTGATAAAGCTGGCAGGACAGCCGCCCGTCCGCGACGTAGAACTGGAACAGGCAGTGGCAGGGCGGCAGGGCCATGCGCTCGACGTCGGCGGGATTCCACGCGGTGACGATGAGCCGGCGTGAATCGGGGTTCCTGCGGATTTGCTCCAGCAGTTCGGCGATCTGGTCCAGATGCCCGCCGTCGGGCTTGGGCCAGGACCGCCACTGATAGCCGTAGACCGGCCCCAGCTCGCCTTGTGGGTCGGCCCATTCGTCCCAGATCGAGACCTTGTTCTCCTTCAGGTAACGGATGTTGGTCTCGCCCTTGAGGAACCACAGCAGCTCATGGATGATCGAGCGCAGGTGCAGCTTCTTGGTGGTAACCACGGGAAAGCTGGCGGCCAGGTCGAACCGCATCTGCCAGCCGAAGACGCTGTAGGTGCCGGTGCCGGTACGGTCCTGCTTGAAAACGCCGTGGTCGCGCACATGGCGCATCAGATCGAGATACTGCTTCACTGTCGTCCTCGAAAAATGGCGGAGCGCATCCTATCGCGGATTGCCGGCGCTGTCGCCGCCGTCGCTCTGGTGTTGGTTCTTGCCCCTCGCCGGGCGGGGCCATCCGGCTCTGCCCGGCGAGGGACTCCGTTAGATCCAGCACTGACACAGGACGACTGTGTCAGTGCACTGGCGGAATCGATTTGGCCGCTCTATATTGAGTGTGCCGGGAAACCGGCTATGGCGCTAAACACCATACGGAATAAGCGTTGCGGACCCGGGGGCGGTACCCGGCGCCTCCACCATTCAAGGCCGCTTTCACTCGAGCGGCGAACTCGAAGGGGGCGAAACAGGATCGACGCGCGTAGTAAAGGTATGGCTTGTGCTCGGCATGGTACCGCCGTTACCGGACCAAACTCACAAGTGCCAACGATAACGTCGTTGCTCTCGCTGCCTAATTAGGTAAGCGCGGTCCGGGGGGCGCCGGGCAACAGAAGGCCCCCCACTTTACGTCACCGGGTGCAGGAAGGGCCGCCGGACAAATGCCGAGAATGGTGTTGCGTTACGACAAGATGGTGGAAGACGCCCTGCGCGGCGTGCTGCGCGAGGCCCTGATCGCCAGCCAGGACGGCCTGCCGGGCGACCATCATTTCTACATCACCTTCCGGACCCGCCACCCTGGTGTCGAGGTCGCCGACGCCATCCTCGCCCGCTATCCCGACGAGATGACCATCGTATTGCAGCACCAGTTCTGGGGCCTTGAAGTAACCCCGGAATGGTTCGAAGTCACCTTGTCCTTCAACCGGGTCCATCAGCGCCTGCACATTCCGTTCGCCGCGGTGACCGCCTTCGCCGACCCTTCGGCCAAGTTCGGCCTGCAATTCCAGGCTGACACCAGCGTCGAAATGGACCATCCCAGCGAACCCGAGGAGGAACATCCCGGCGAAGAGACGACCTCATCGGGCGCCGCTGCGGAACCAGGACCGCAGTCGGAGGAAGCCGGGGCCCAGGTCATCGCGCTTGACGCCTTCCGCAAAAAATAGCTTCCTTACGTCCCGTCCGCCTCTTTCGCCTTGTGCGGGAAAGAGGCAACCAATCCGTTAAACAGACGGGGCCGACCATGACCGCTGACGCCGCTTTGTTCGCCGAGATCTTTCCGCTCTCCGGCGACGACACCCCTTACACCAAGCTCACCTCCGACCATGTCGGAACCTCCAGCTTCGCCGGCAAGCCGGTGCTATCCGTGGCCCCCGAGGCGCTGACGCTGCTCTCGCGCGAGGCGTTCCGCCAGGTCTCGCATCTGCTGCGCCCGGCCCATCTCAAGCAATTGCGCTCGATCCTCGATGACGCCGAGGCATCGGACAACGACAAGTTCGTGGCGCTGGACCTGCTGATGAACGCCAACATCGCCGCCGGCATGGTGCTGCCCATGTGCCAGGATACCGGCACCGCCATCGTCATGGGCAAGAAGGGCCAGCAAGTGTGGACCGGCGGCGGCGACGAAGCCGCCCTGTCGAAGGGCATCGCCTCCGCCTATACCGACCTGAACCTGCGCTATAGCCAGGTATCGCCGGTGGACATGTACGAAGAAGTCAACACCGGCAACAACCTGCCGGCGCAGATCGACATCTATGCCACCGACGGCGACGCCTACAAGTTCCTGTTCATGGCCAAGGGCGGTGGGTCGGCGAACAAGACCTATCTCTACCAGCAGACCAAGGCGCTGCTGAACCCCGACTCGCTGATCAAGTTCCTCGATGCGCAGATCCGCACGCTGGGAACCGCGGCCTGCCCGCCCTATCACCTGGCCATCGTCATCGGCGGCACCTCGGCCGAAATGAACCTGAAGACGGTAAAGCTGGCCTCGGCCAAGTATCTTGACCACCTGCCCACCGGCGGTGGCAAATACGGCCATGCCTTCCGTGACCTTGAAATGGAAGCCAAGGTGCTGGAACTGACCCGCGGCATGGGCATCGGCGCACAGTTCGGCGGCAAGTATTTCTGCCATGATGTCCGCGTGATCCGCTTGCCGAGGCATGGCGCATCCTGCCCGGTGGGCATCGGCGTTTCATGCTCGGCCGACCGGCAGGTCAAAGGCAAGATCACCAAGGACGGCATCTTCATCGAAACGCTGGAGAACGATCCGGCCCAGTACCTGCCCGAGATCGACCACGCGAAGCTTTACGGCGACGTAGTGCGCATCGATCTGAACCAGCCGATGGACAAGATCCGTCAGATCCTCGGCCAGTACCCCATCAGGACCAGGGTCGCGCTGTCCGGTCCGATGATCGTGGCGCGCGACATCGCGCACGCCAAGCTGAAGGATCGGCTCGACCGCGGCGAGGGCCTGCCGCAATACTTCAAGGACCATCCGGTCTATTACGCCGGCCCGGCCAAGACGCCGGAGGGCTATCCCTCGGGCTCGTTCGGCCCGACCACCGCCGGCCGCATGGACTCGTACGTCGACCTGTTCCAGGCCAACGGCGGCAGCATGGTGATGGTGGCCAAGGGCAACCGCGCCAAGACGGTGACAGAGGCCTGCAAGAAGCATGGCGGCTTCTACCTGGGTTCCATCGGCGGCGCCGCCGCCGGCCTGGCCCAGCACCACATCAAGAAGGTCGAGGTGCTGGAATATCCGGAACTGGGCATGGAGGCCATCTGGAAGATCGAGGTGAAAGACTTCCCCGCCTTCATCATCGTCGACGACAAAGGCAACGACTTCTTCGCCGACCTGAGCCATTGACGCGCACCACCGTCATCCTGACGACCAAAAGGAGGAAGGATCTCGCCCAAGCGATGAGATCCTTCGACCTTTGGCCTCAGGATAACAGGATGGGATATTTCGCACGGTCCTCCTGCACACCAGATTCAGGGCGGAGGCGACCATGACCGAATATCGCTTGGAGAATGATGCCCTGGGCACCGTCGAGGTTCCCGCCGATCGTTACTGGGGTGCCCAGACCCAGCGCAGCCTGGAAAATTTCCGCATCGGCAGCGAACGCATGCCGATACCGCTCATTCGCGCCTTCGGCCTGCAGAAAAAGGCGGCGGCATTGGCCAACCGGTCGCTGGGCCTGCTTACGCCGCAGTTGGCCGAGGTCATAGTCGCCGCGGCCGAGGAGGTGATCGACGGCAGCCTGGCCGCCCATTTTCCGCTGGTGGTCTGGCAGACCGGCTCGGGCACCCAGACCAACATGAACGTCAACGAGGTGATCGCCAACCGGGCCAACGAGATGCTCGGCGCACCCCTGGGCAAGAAGGCCCCGGTCCACCCCAACGACCACGTCAACCTGAGCCAGTCGTCCAACGACAGCTTTCCGACCGCCATGCATATCGCGGCGGTAGCCGAACTGCAGTCCCGCCTGATTCCGGCTCTGCGCCTGCTGGGCAAGGCCTTGGCCGACAAGGCGGCGGAGTTCGCCGGGCTGGTCAAGATCGGCCGCACTCACTTGCAGGACGCCGTGCCGCTTACCCTCGGCCAGGAATTTTCCGGCTGGACGGCACAGGTCGGCATGGGCATCGAGCGGGTGGAAAGGGCCCTGCCCGGCCTCTACCGACTGGCGCAGGGCGGCACGGCGGTAGGCACGGGCCTGAATGCGCCAGACGATTTCGACACCGCCTTCTGCCGTGAACTGGCCGAGTTGACCGGCCTGCCCTTTTTGCCCGCGGCCAACAAGTTCGCAGCCATCGCCGCGCATGACATGTTGGTCGATGCCTCGGCGACGCTCAACACCTTGGCGGTTTCGCTGACCAAAATCGCCAACGACATCCGCCTGTTGGGATCGGGCCCACGCTCGGGCATCGGCGAATTGCAACTGCCGGAGAACGAGCCCGGATCGTCCATCATGCCGGGCAAGGTCAATCCGACACAGGCCGAGGCGTTGATCATGGTCTGCGCCCGGGTGATGGGCAATCACGTCACCGTGACCGTAGCCGGCGCCGGCGGGCAGCTGGAACTCAACGCCTGCAAACCGGTAATCATCGAATCCTTTCTGCAGTCGGTGCGGTTGCTTGCCGACGCCTGCGACAGCTTCGCCGCCAACTGCGTCCAGGGCATAAAGGCCGACGAGCAGCGCATCGCCCGGCTTGTGGAGGACTCGCTGATGCTGGTCACTGCGCTGGCCCCGCACATCGGATACGACAAGGCGGCAGCCATCGCCCGCAAGGCCCATACCGAGGACCTGAGCCTGCGCGAGGCGGCGGTGGCCTCGGGCTGGGTCGGCGAAGAGCAGTTCGCGCAGTGGGTGCGCCCCGCCGAGATGGTCGGGCCGGCCGGCGAATGACGGGAGAAATCCGCAAGCGGTCGGTGGTAATCGCCGGACACGCCACCAGCGTTTCGCTGGAGGTGGAATTCTGGGACGCCCTGAAATTCATCGCCGAACGCCGCGGTGTCTCGCTCAACAGCCTGGTGGCGACCATCGACGGCACCCGCAAAGGCAACCTGTCGAGCGCCTTGAGGGTGTTCGTGCTGCGCGAACTGATGGAGCAGGCGGCGCCTTAGCGCTAGTGGTGAAAATCCGACGGATGGTACCGCCACCAGCCGTCGAATTTTCACCACAATTCAATTGGTTGGTGGGCCGCCTGATCCAGGCGCTTGGGGACCAAGCGTCTGGGGCGGACCACTAGCGCACCAGGCCTCCCAGCAACCCCTTGACCAGATCCTTCGGCTTCATGCCCTTCACCGGCGCCCGTTTGGCCAGCCAGGTCTCGATCGGATTGATGTCGAGGAAACGGCGAGGCGAGGCGAGCGGCCCTGACATGCGCATGACCAACGGCGGTGCGTCGGGCGCGCTGGCCAAATGGAAGTCGGCATGGGCATCCATTGTCCGTGTCGGCAGATTGACCTGAAAGGCCGCTTTTGCCCCGCCGCCGTCTGCGGTCAGTTGCAGGTCGTTCGAACTGATCACCCCGTTCTCGCTGCGGAAACTGCCGGCCAGGCTGGAGAAATGGGTCTTGCCGCCGGTCAGCCCGGCCTGCATCACGGCCAGCAGCGCGGCGGGGCCGTTGACGTTCTGTAAATGCTGATCGGCCGCCTGCAGGTCGAAGCCGCGCAAGGTGCCATCCCGAACGACCAGCTTGCCGCCGCCGGTCAGCCGCCCGACCATCTCGGCGGAGGAATGGCCGGCGGTGACAAATGTCGCTTCCCCGTCCATTACCCCATCGGCAATGTCAAGATCGGCCATGCCCAGCAGGGCGTCACGCATTTCGGCATGATCCAGCGACATCTGCACCGAAGCGCCGCCATCGGCGTCCACTTTGCCCGAACCGGTCAGCTTTCCGCCATAGAGCTGGCCGGACAGCCGCTGCAGGGTGGCGATGCCGTTGCTCAGGTCCAGGCCGATGCCGACGCCGTCGAGCCGGGTGGTCCCGAAAGTGACGGCCCGCGCATCGATCTTGAGGTCGGCGTCCAAGGACTTCAGCCAGGACAGGTCGAGCGGTTCCCGCGACCATTGGTCAGGGATGGCGGCCACCTGCACCAGCGGCCGCGGTGCTGCGGCCACCGGCGGAGGCTCGGATAGAGGTATGCCGCGTATGGCCCGGACCGCGTGCGAGGGTATCAGCAGGCCGGTACGGATCATGTCGCGCAATGCGGGCGCTCCACCGGCCTGGCGGCGGCTCGGCAGGAAGGCGTCGATCGGCAGGTCATCGAGGTTCAGCGAGGCATCGAGCCTCACCCGTCCACCCCATCCGACCTGGGCCTCGCCGGTGGCGGCGACCGGACCGGCCTTCAGGCGGAGATCGGTGAGCCGCACCTGGGTCAGATCGCCGGCCAGCCGGGTCGACAGGGCAACCGCACCCAACGTGCCGGCAGGCCGATAGTCCGGGGCAAACAGCCGGATGATCTGGGTCAGGCTGGCGTGGCTGGCTTGCACGGCAAGGTCCAGTCGCGGGCCGGCCAAAGGCTGGGCAATCTTGCCGGCGATATTGACCAGTCCGCCAGCGGCTTCGCTGTGGGTGTCCACCGTCACGGCATCGAGGCCGCCGTCGACGGTACCGGACATGGCCGCCGGCCCGAGGCGGTCGATTTCCGCCGGTACCGGGACGCCAAGGAGCCGTAGCACACGTCCTGGCTGCTGGCTGTGCAGATCATAGTGCATGCCCTGCAGTTGCGCCGCCCCACCCGCCGAAAGCCCGGCGATCGCGCCCGATAGCCGCAGCTGCGCACCGCCCGCATCGCCGGCGGACAGGTCGTGCACGGTCAGCAAGCCGTCGATCCAGCTTCCGTCGAGGTTCAAATCCTGGATCGTCAGGCCGCGCCACACCAGCGTGCCGACCCGCCCGGTAATACTGGCGTCGACTCCCTGGTACCAGCTGGGCTTCTGCACCACGGGGGCACCCGTCGGCACCGCCGCCTCCGCTGCCGGCGACATCGTTGCCGGCGCCGCCGCCGCGGCCTGCGGCCAATAGGCGTCGGCGTTGAGCGAGTCGATGGTGAACGAGGCCGCCAAGGCCGGGCGGATGCCGAGCTGCAGATTGGCCGTGGCCTCGATCCGGCTGGCATCCAGTTGGAACCTGGCTTTGGTGATATCGACCTCGGCCGGAGCAAGCCTGATCTGCCCGGACGCCCGCAGGCCATGCAGACGATCGGCGGGAACCCCGGCGACATCCAGCTTCAGCCAGGCCAACAGACTGCGCAGGTCGTCGGTCGCCGCTTCGAACGCCCCCTCGAAACCAGGCTCCCCACCCGTCGCCGCCAGCGAGCCGAACAGGTTCACCTCGCTGTTGCCGGGCAGCGTGACGGCGGCCTGGTTGAGGGCGATCTCGCCATTGCTCATCGTCGCATTGAAGCGCGCCCCGCGCAGAATGGCGCCGCGATAAGTCAGCAAATCGGCGGACAGGTCGAGGTTGGCCGCCAATGTCTGGGGAATCGCGGGAAGCACCATGGCCGGAATCCGTTCGGCCGGGGGTGGCGGCGCGGTTGCCGGTGAAATGGCGGGCGCCGGAGCCGCGGATGGCACGGCCGGCAAAGCCGGTTGGGGGACGGCCGTGCCGGGTGCGCGCCAGCGGTCCAGGTCCAGCCGGCTGAAGGCCAGGCCGAGATCGAGCTGACGCGGGCCAGCAAGGGTCAGGCTGGCGGTGCCCCCTGCCTGCAATCCGTTTGCGGTCAGCGTGAGGCCGCGGGCTTCCATCTGGACCGGCGTGGCGGCCAGGGCCGCCTCCAGGCTGCCGGAGCCGGCCGGCAGTACCGCCGCCAGCCGGTCGGCGGACAGCGTCCGGGCCAGGGCCGGCAGGTCCGCCGCGGTGATTGCCAGCTTGCCGTTGAAGCGGCTGTCGGCCCCGGCCTCGGTCCATTGTCCGCCAAGGCGCAGCTCGGCCGCGCCCTGCGCCAGCTTCACCGTCACGGCCACCGGTACGGTCTGGCCGGCGACCGCCCCGCCGGCCGACGCTTCGAAGGAGAAGGCCGCCACGCCCCAGCGTGCCGAGCCCGCTGCCTGCACCGCCCCACCACCACCGAGGCCGGTGAGGCTGCCGCTCACGGCATCGAAACGAAGTGGCTCAATGCCGGGCCGGTGGTAGGCGATGGTCCCGTTCACAACCTCGACCCTGTCAATCCGCGGCGCCCCCCCGGCGGGGCGCCGCGGCGCCGGGCTCCGGCCCGGGGCCGGCGGCAGAAGACCCGCGGCCACGGTGGAATTCCGTGAGAAACGCCAGTTGGAACGGCCGTCGGGCAACGTCTCCAAGGTGATCTGCGGATCGACCAGCACCAACGAGGCGAGTTCGAGACGCCCCGACAGCAGGGGCAGAAGATGCAGGTGGACCCGCAATTCCGGCAGCACTGCCATCTCGGGATCGCCGGCACCGTCCAGATTGGACAGGTGCACGCCCTTCGCGGCAAAGGCCGGAACCGGCAGCAGCGACAGGGACAACGGCCCGTCAATGGTCAGCCGTCGGCCCAGGGCGTCCTCGATGCGGCCGGCAATAGTGGGCTTGTAGCCGTTCCAGTCGACCAGCGCCGGAGCGAACAGCAGGGCGCCGATGAGCGCCACCAGCGCCGCCGCGAGGATGAGGCCAGCCTTCCTCGTCATACTCTCTCCCTCGGTTCCGCGTGGACTTTAGCCCGGATCACGCCGGCTGCGGAAGATGTTGATTCCGGTTTCGGATGGGCGTTGCCTGACCGCGGCCGGGCGTACTAGAACCTCTGGAATGTCTCATCCTCTCGAAGTCCTCCGCACCGTCTTCGGCTATGACCGGTTCCGCGGCGCCCAGGCCGAGATCATCGACCATGTGATCGGTGGCGGCGACGCCCTGGTCCTGATGCCCACCGGCGGCGGCAAGTCGCTGTGCTACCAGGTTCCCGCCCTGTGCCGGCCGGGGCTCGGTGTCGTCGTCTCGCCGCTGATCGCCCTGATGCAGGACCAGGTCTCGGCGCTCCGCCAACTGGGCGTGAAGGCCGCGGCGTTGAACTCCAGCCTGAGCTACGGCCAACAGGTGGAGATCGAACGGCAGATGCGGGCCGGCGAGATCGACATGGTCTATGTCGCCCCCGAACGGCTGATGACCGACGCCTTCCTGATCCAGCTGGAACGTTGCCGGCTGGCCCTGTTCGCCATCGACGAGGCCCACTGCGTCAGCCAGTGGGGCCACGACTTCCGGCCCGAATACCTGCAGTTGGCCACCCTGCACACCCGCTTCCCGGAAGTGCCGCGGATCGCCCTGACCGCCACCGCCGACAGCCCAACGCGCCGCGAGATCGTCGAGAAATTGAGTCTGGCGGGCGGACGCCAGTTCGTCGCCGGCTTCGACCGCCCCAACATCCGCTATCGGGTGGCGGCCAAGACCAGCAGCGCTCGCAACCAACTGCTCTCCTTCCTGAAGAGGGAGCACCCGGGCGATGCCGGCATCGTCTACCGCCTGTCGCGCAGCAAGGTCGAGGAGACAGCGGCTTGGCTGTGCGACCAGGGAATCGACGCCCTGCCCTACCACGCGGGGTTGGACAAGACGGTGCGGGCGGAAAACCAGGAGCGCTTCCTCAACGAGGATGGCGTAGTGATGGTCGCCACCATCGCTTTCGGCATGGGCATCGACAAGCCCGATGTGCGCTTCGTCGCCCATCTGGACCTGCCGAAAAGCATCGAGGCCTATTACCAGGAGACCGGGCGTGCCGGCCGCGACGGCCTGCCGGCCGACGCCTGGATGGTCTACGGCATGCAGGATGTCGCCCGACTGCGCCAGATGGTCGAGGACGGGGATGCGCCGGAGGTAAAAAAGCGTCTTGAACACCGCAAGCTCGACGCACTACTCGGCTACTGCGAAACCACCCGCTGCCGTCGACAGGTGCTGCTGGAATATTTCGGCGATGTCGGGCAGCCCTGCGGCAATTGTGACACCTGCCTCGAACCCGTGGAAAGCTTCGACGGCACCGTGGCCGCGCAAAAGGCCTTGTCCTGCGTCTACCGCACCGGACAGCGATTCGGCGCCGGCCACCTGATCGACGTGTTGACCGGGGCCGACAGCGAGCGTATCCGCCAACTGGGACACGACAAGCTGTCGACTTTCGGCATCGGCCGCGAGTTCGCCAAGGAGGAGTGGCGGTCGATCTTCCGCCAACTGGTTGCCGCCGGCCTGCTGCGGGTCGACATCGAGGGCCATGGCAGCCTGGGGCTGACCGAGGCCTGTCGGGCCGTGCTGCGCGGCGAAAAGGACCTGTCCCTGCGCCGCGACGTCGGACGCAGGAAGGCCGGATCGCGCTCGCCCCGCCAGCGTGACACCATCGGTGAACCGGCGGACGAAGCCCTGTTCCAGGCCCTGCGCGCGCAACGCCTGGCCATCGCGCGCGAAATCGGCGTGCCGCCCTATGTCATCTTCCACGACGCGACGCTTCTGGAAATGGCGCGCCGCAAGCCGCAGGATGAAGCCCAACTGGCGCTTCTGTCCGGTGTCGGGAAAGCCAAACTGGAGCGCTACGGCGAAGCATTTATCGCGGTGATCCGCGGCTTTTGCTGAAACACCCGCCCAGGTCCGGACGTTTGCTTTTCATACGGTTCGGAGGCTTCGCATGCTTTATTGGGCAGCCGTCTTTCTCGTCATCGCCCTGGTTGCCGCCGTCTTCGGCTTCGGCGGCATCGCCGGCGCGGCAATGAACATCGCCCATGTGTTGTTCTTCGTCTTCCTCGTGCTGTTCGTCATCGCGCTGGTTGTCGGGCTGTTCCGCGGGCGCATGCCGCGGCCTTAACAGGGTGCGGAAGTAAATCTCTCGGGAATACCACGCTTCGAGACGCCGTCCTGGTCGGACGGCTCCTCGGCATGAGGAGGCGCCATCGGCGGCATCTCAAAGGATGCCTCCGCAGCCTGTTAACGCCGTTCGAACACCGCGGCGAAGAAGCCGTCGGTGTTGTGCCGGGCCGGCGTCAGACGCAGATAGGGGCCTTCCACCGGACAGGCGCCGCCGACGGTGGGCAGCCATAGTTCGCCGACGGGCAGCAAGGCGAAATCCGGATGGTCCGCCAGGAAGCAGGCCGCCTGGGCTTCATCCTCCTCGGCCAGCAGCGAACAGGTAGCGTAGACCAGCCGGCCGCCGGGGCGCACCAGCCGGGCCGCCCGGTTGAGAATTTGCCTTTGCAGCGCCGTGAGTTCGTCGACGCCCTGCTGCGTCAGCCGCCATTTGGCGTCGGGATTGCGGCGCCAGGTGCCCGAACCCGAGCATGGGGCATCGACCAGCACCCGGTCGAAGCTGCCGGCTTGCCGCTTCATCCATTTGTCGGCGTCGCCGCCGAGAAGGCGCCTGGTGACATTGTGGACACCGGCCCTTCTCAAACGCTGGGCCGCGCGTTCGGACCGCGCCTGGTTGACGTCGCAGGCCACCAGGCGCCCCTTGTTTTCCATGGACGCCGCCAGGGCCAGGGTCTTGCCGCCGGCTCCGGCACAATAATCCACCACCGCCTGCCCCGGCCGGGCATCGGTCAACAGGGCCAGGATCTGCGAGCCTTCATCCTGGACTTCCACCAAGCCGTCGCGAAAGGCCGCCTGGGCGGTCAGCGCGGCGCGGGCGGGCAGGCGCAAGCCGAGTGGCGAAAACGGCGTCGGCTCGGCCGCCAGTCCGTCGGCGGCCAGGGCGGCGCGCGCGGTCTCGCGGTCGGCCTTCAGGCTGTTCACCCTGAGGTCCACCGGCGCCTCGTCGCGCATGGCCCCCATCTCGGCCGCCAGCCGGTCGCCGAAGACGGCGGTCAGTCGGGGCTCCAGCCACTCGGGGTATTCGCCGCGCACCCAGGCGGGCATGTCGTGGCGGAACAGGTCTCGGCCTTTCAACGCCTGCAGCAAGGCCCATTCCTGCGGCGCCAGCGTGCCGGGCCCATGCGCTCCGCCGGTGAATTGCTGGGCGATCTCGTCGGGCTTCAGGTGATCGTTGAGCACCAGGTCGGCGAGCAGGCGGCTCCGCGGCGTGCTCGGCTGGCCCTGGCTGGCAAGCCACCAGTCGAGGCGGGCTCGCCGGCGCAGGCAGCCCCAGACACGCTCGGAAACGGCCTTGCGGTCCTTCGAACCGATATAGCGTCGCGCCTTCAGATAGGCGCCGGCCACCAGGTCGGCCGGCCGGCCCTGCGAGTCGATTTCAGCCAGCAGTTCGAGGACGGCGGCCAGCCGTGCGGCCGGGGTCATCTGCCCTCACCCGTCATCCCCGCGAAAGCGGGAATCCGACCAGCGGTATGGATCCCCGCTGTCGCGGGAATGACGAAATGCACGTCCAACCCCTCAGCTCTCGCCCTTGTAGTTGGGCGCCTCCCGGGTGATGGCGACGTCATGGACGTGGCTTTCGCGCAGGCCGGCATGGGTGATGCGGCGGAAGGTGGCCCGGGTCTGCAACTCGGCGATGGTGGCGCTGCCGGTATAACCCATGCCGGCCCGCAAACCTCCCACCAGCTGGTGGATCACCGTGGCCACCGGCCCCTTGTAGGCGACCCGCCCCTCGATCCCTTCCGGCACCAGTTTCAGGCTGTCGTTGACTTCCTGCTGGAAATAGCGGTCGGCGGAGCCGCGAGCCATGGCACCGATGGAGCCCATGCCGCGATAGGACTTGTAGGAGCGCCCCTGGTAGAGGAACACCTCGCCCGGGCTTTCGTCGGTGCCGGCGAACAGCGAGCCGATCATCACGCAGGAGGCACCGGCGGCGATGGCTTTCACCACGTCGCCGGAAAACTTGATGCCACCGTCGGCAATGATGGGCGTGCCGGTCTTCCGGCATTCCTCCGCCACTTCCAGGATGGCCGACAGCTGCGGCACGCCGACGCCGGCTACAACCCGCGTGGTACAGATGGTGCCGGGGCCGATGCCCACCTTGACGGCGTCGGCGCCGGCCGCGATCAGGGCACGGGCGGCATCGGGCGTGGCGATGTTGCCGGCGATCACCTGGGCATGATTGCTGAGCCGCTTGATCGTCGCCACGGCGTCGATGACGCCGCGCGAATGGCCATGGGCGGTATCGACCACCACCACATCGACGCCGGCATCGAGCAGCGCTTCGGCGCGGGCGACGCCGTCGCTGCCGACGCCGGTGGCGGCACCGACCCTGAGGCGCCCTTTCTCGTCCTTGCAGGCCATGGGATAGGCCTGGGCCTTTTCCATATCCTTGACGGTGATGAGGCCGATGCAGCGGAAGGATTCATCCACGACCAGCAGCTTTTCGATGCGGTGCTGGTGCAACAGGCGCTTGGCCTCTTCCGGCGGCACGCCTTCGCGCACCGTCACCAGCTGTTCCTTGGTCATCAGCTCGGCCACCGGCTGATTGGGATTGGTGGCGAAACGCACGTCACGGTTGGTCAGGATGCCGACCAGCTTGCCGCTGCCGGCCTCGACCACCGGGATGCCCGAGATCTTGTGGTCGGCCATCAGTTTCAGGGCGTCAGCCAGCGGCTGGTCCGGATGGATGGTCAGCGGATTGACCACCATGCCGGACTCGTAGCGCTTGACCCGGCGCACCTCTTCTGCCTGGGCGGCGATGGCCAGATTCTTGTGGATGATGCCGATGCCGCCGGCCTGGGCCAGGGCGATGGCCAGACGGCTTTCCGTCACCGTGTCCATTGCCGCCGAGATCAGCGGGATGCCCAGCTCGATGGTGCGGGTCAGCCGCGTGCCGATGTTGGCCTGGGCCGGAAGGACGCTCGATTCGGCAGGCACCAGAAGCACGTCGTCGAACGTGAGGGCTTCCTTGATTTGCATGCCGCCTCCCTAGGGGGTCAATCGGGGATGGCGGGACATCATACACATTATGCCCGCCCTCACAAGGGTCCGATCCCCCGAGAATTAGGAGCAATGGAAGCTTTGAGAGCCCACACCACCACGCCGAACAACAGGAAGGCGCCGGCCTGGTGGGCCGCCGCCAGCGGCACCGGCACCACCAGCAGGAGGGTGGAAATCCCCAGCCCGACCTGCAGGGTCGCCACCAGCGGCACCAGTGCGACGGCCAGCCGGCCTTGCGGCGTCAGCGGCCGGTGCCGCGCCCATAGCCAGAAAGCCACCGCCGCTGTCCAGGTCAGCGCCGCCAGCAGGCGGTGGTCGAACTGCACCAGGGCCAGGTTGTCGAAGGCATTGCGCCACAGGGGCGACATGTCCAGCGCTTCCGGCGGCAGCAACCGGCCGTTCATCAGAGGGAAGGTGTTGTAGATCAGCCCGGCGTGCAGCCCGGCCACCAGCGCGCCGGCGGGAATGGTCAGACAGACGAGGCCCAACACGACCACCAGCCGCCGGCGCAGACGGCGGTCGGGTTCGCGAGGCGGCGACAGGAAATCCAGCGCCGACCACAGCAGGGCGCCATAAATCACCAGTGCCGTGACCAGATGGGCGGCCAGCCGGTAATGGCTGACTTCCGGGCGGTCGACCAGCCCGCTCTTGACCATGAACCATCCCAGTGCCCCCTGGGCGCCACCCAGCAGGAACAGCAAGGCGAGCCGCGGTGCCGCGCGCCGGGTGATGCGTCGGCGCGCCAGGAACAGCAGAAACGGCGCGAGGAACGCCAGGCCGATCAGCCTGCCCCACAGCCGGTGCACGTATTCAAGCCAGAATATGCCTTTGAAGCCGGCCAGCGTCATACCGCTGTTGACCAACTGGTACTGTGGCGACGCCTTGTACCTGGCGAAGGCCGCCTGCCACGCCTGGTCGGTGAGCGGCGGCAGCATGCTCAAGGGTTGCCATTCGACCATGGACAGGCCCGAGCCGGTGAGGCGGGTCAATCCGCCCAGCACCACCATGACGTAGACCATGCCGGCCAGGGCCAGCAGCCACAGGCCGACGCCGCGCCGATGATCCGAAGGATCTGGAAAAGTTTCCTTGCCCATCCCTTATACATTGGAAAGCGGAGTTTTCCGGTAAAGGGATGGGAGATCAAATGGGTGTGGCGCTGACCGAGCCGGTGCTCGGTTTTTCTTTGAGTTTTTCCGATCTCTATGCCCGCCAGGGGCTGCTGAAGGTCGATGCGGCCTTCCTTGACCACCTGGCCGAGGCCGACCGGCCGTTGCGTGATCGCCTGGAAGCGGCACGGGCCACGCCGCCGGCGACCGGCGCCGACGAATCCGCCCTGCTGATCGCCCTGGCCCCGCATCTCGAAGATTTCATCGGCCGCCTGTTCGGCATCGTCCCGGAACTGCAGGCTCTTGCCGCCCGACAGAATGCCCTGGCACCGCTTTACGCCTGCAAGCGGCTGTTCATCCAGCGCCGCGCCATGAAGGCCTGCAAGCCCGAGGAGGCGGCGGCAATGGACGGCGCGGCGATGGAAAGCGAACTCGCCGCCCTGTTCGGCGGCGCCTGGGGCGAGTTGGACTTCGCCCGTCACGTCATGGGCTGGCTGGACGACGAGCCCAGTCACCAGGCCGCCCTTTCGCTGGCGGCACGCTATGCCGCCTGGGCGCTGTTCTCGCCGGCAGGCCGGCGGCGCCACCGGCAGGGCCGACTGTTCAAGGCGCCGGCCCGGCACGACCCCCTGCATCTGGTACCCCACCAGGCGGCGGCGATCGACGGTGTCACCCAATTCTTCCTGCCGCCCGAGGAGCGGCGGCAGCGTGACGGCTTCGCCCTGACCGACCCCGGCACCGACCTGGCGGGCGCCCTGGACGAGGCCAACTACTGCATTCTGTGCCACCACCAGGGCAAGGACAGCTGCTCGAAAGGTCTGCGCAGTAAGACCGGCGCCGGGTTCGCCACCAATGCGCTGGATGTGGCGCAAACCGGCTGTCCGCTCGAGGAACGCATCTCCGAAATGCACGAGGTCAAGCGGCAGGGCCTTGGCGTCGCCGCGCTGGCCGTCGCGGTGGTCGACAATGCCATGGTGGCCGGCACCGGACACCGCATCTGCAACAACTGCATGACGGCTTGCGTCTACACCAACGGCAACAAGGACCCGGTCGACATCCCCCAGGCCGAGACCCGCATCCTCAAGGACGTCCTGGATCTGCCCTGGGGCTTTGAGATCTATGGCCTGCTCACCCGCTGGAATCCGCTCAATCTGCGCCGGCCCGTGCCGATGGCGCCGAGCGGACGCAGCGTGCTGGTGGTCGGGCTGGGACCGGCCGGCTACACCCTGGCCCACCACCTGATGAATGACGGCCATGCGGTGGTGGCGGTGGACGGCCTGAAGATCGAGCCGCTGCCCGAGGAACTGTCCGGAGTCACGCCGGCCGGCGACAGGGTGCCATTCCGCCCCATCCGCGATATCGCCGAGCTTTACGAAAGCCTGGACGAGCGCGTCATGGCCGGGTTCGGCGGCGTCGCCGAATACGGCATCACCGTGCGCTGGAACAAGAATTTCCTCAAGATCATCCGCCTGTTGCTGGAGCGTCGCGCCGAATTCCTCATGGCAGGCGGCGTACGGCTTGGAGGAACCCTGGCACTGGACGATGCTTTCGCCATGGGCTTCGACCATGTGGCGCTGTGCATGGGAGCCGGCAAGCCGACGGTCATCCCCATGGCCAACAATCTGGCCCCGGGTGTCCGCCAGGCGTCGGATTTCCTGATGGCACTGCAACTGACCGGCGCCGCCCGCGCCGACAGCCTGGCCAGCCTGCAGCTGCGGCTGCCGGTGGTGGTGATCGGTGGCGGACTGACCGCCGTCGACGCCTGCACCGAGGCGCTGGCCTATTACCCGGTACAAGTCGAGAAGTTCCTGCGGCGCTATGAGATCCTGGTCGCCGAGCGCGGCGAACCGGCCGTCCGGGCCGCCTATACGGCGGAAGAGGCGGCCATCGCCGACGAGTTCCTGGACCACGGCCGGGCGATCCGGGCCGAGCGGCAGACGGCCGCGGCGGAAGGCCGCGCGCCCAGGCTGCAGGAACTGCTGGACCGCTGGGGCGGCGCCACCATCGCCTATCGCCGCCGCCTGGTGGACAGCCCGGCCTACCGCAACCATGAAGAGGTCACCAAGGCACTGGAAGAAGGCATTCGCTTCGCCGAGGGGCTTTCCCCCATCGGCGTCGAGGTGGACGCCCGTGGACATGCTGCCGGGCTTCGGGTGAAAGCCGCCGACGGCAAGGAGTCGGTGCTGCCCGCCCGTTCGGTCATCGTCGCCGCCGGCACAGTTCCCAACACCGTACTCGCCCGGGAGAACGGCCGTATCGAGCTGGACGGCAAGTATTTCCGGGCACTCGACGAGGATGGCCGGCCGGCAACCCCGGAGCCGACGAGCAAGCCCGGAAAGCCGCAGGTGCTGATGTCCGTCGACGGACATCGGTCGGCGGTATCGTTCTTCGGCGACCTCCATCCGTCTTTTGCCGGCAACGTGGTCTCGGCCATGGCCAGCGCCAAGCAGGGTTATCCGGTGATCAGCCGGGCGCTGGCCCGCCTGGGCCCGCCGGTGGCCAGCCCGGACCGGCTGTTCGCGCGGATCAATGCCGAGTTCCGCCCCACGGTGCACAAGGTCGAGCGCCTGGCGCCGACCATCGTCGAGGTGGTGGTGAAGGCGCCGGCCGCGGCCCGCGCCTTCGCCCCGGGGCAGTTCTACCGTCTGCAAAACTTCGAAACCCTGGCCCGGCGCGGCAGCGGCACCACGCTGGCGACGGAAGGCCTGGCACTGACCGGCGCCTGGGTCGACCGGCAGGCCGGACTGGTATCGGTGATCGTCCTCGAAATGGGCGGCTCCTCCGATATCTGCCGCACCCTGCTGCCGGGCGAGCCGGTGGTGCTGATGGGGCCGACCGGCGCCCCCACGGAAACGCCGCCCGGCGAGATCACCCTGCTGGCCGGCGGCGGCCTGGGCAACGCGGTGCTGTTCTCGATCGGCCAGGCGCTGCGCCGGGCCGGGTCGAAAGTCCTGTATTTCGCCGGTTACCGGTCGGCCGCCGACCGCTTCAAGGTCGAGGAAATCGAAGCGGCAGCCGACACGGTGGTGTGGTGCGTCGACAAAGGCGAAGCCCTGACTCCGCGCCGCCCGCAGGACAAGGCCTTCGTCGGCAACATCGTCCAGGCGATGACCGCCTATGCCGAGGGCCGGCTCGGCGAAACGGACATCGTGCTGGCAGGCGTCGACCGCATCATCGCCATCGGCTCGGACCGCATGATGCAGGCGGTGGCGCAAGCTCGCCACGGCATCCTGGCGCCCCATTTGGCCCGCGGCCACCAGGCCATCGGATCGATCAATTCGCCCATGCAATGCATGATGAAGGAGATCTGCGCCCAGTGCCTGCAACGCCACAAGGATCCTCTGACCGGCGCGGAACTGGTGGTCTTCACCTGCGCCAACCAGGACCAGCCGCTGGACCGGGTGGATTGGCAAGGCCTGCAGCAACGCCTGGGCCAGAACTCGGTTCAGGAGAAGCTGACCCGCCAATGGATCGACCGCAGCCTGAAGCACCTCGGACTGCGGGAGTAGCGCGCGGTCAGAGTGACCGGGGAACTGTGACAGGGGGCAGTGGGCCACCGCCACGGAATGAAAAATGAAGGTGGCGCGAGTAAAAAGGTGATGCAGTATAGGTGTATATTCCTATGGTCATGCGCCGCCCCGGCGCGCAGAGTAGTGGCGCACCAAGGAACGCAATGATTGAATAGCGCAAATGTAAAAGATGACACATCCAAAGCCGAGCGGGATCGCTATGTTTCATTAGCATTCTGTTGGGCAGACTTGTTGTTTGAGGTGGACCGCAGCTTCAACATCCTGTTCGCGGCTGGAGCAACGGACGCGTTCTTTGGGCGTGTCGCAGGGTCGTTGGTCGGATCGTCGTTCCGCGACTTGGTGGCGCCGGCGGACATTCCCCTGGTCGGACAGGCGCTGAAGCAGATCCTCAAGACCGGGCGGGTGCAGGAAGAGGTGGTCCGCGTCGTCGGTCCCAACAGCGGGATGCTGTGGGTCTCGATGTCGGCCTATTGCCTGAACGGCATCGACGGCAATCTTTATATCGGCCTGCGCAAATGCGGGCCGGCGGCAAAGGCGGCGGCCCTCACCGTGCCGCGGGGTGACGACAGCGGCCTGTTCGACTCGGCCAGCTTCGCCGAACTGGCCGCCGACCGGCTGAAGAAGATCCAGGCGGCCGGCGAAAGCGCCGAAGTCACCCTGGTGTCCATCCCCGAAATGAAGGAGTTGCAGGACCGCCTCGACCCGAAATCGAGTGACGCCCTGAACCGTTCGGTCGGCGATTTCCTGAAAGCCAACTCGGTGGGCGGCGACTCGGCGGCCAAGGTGGCTGACGGCCAGTTTTCGATCATGCATGCCGCCGGCACCAATATCGGAGACATGCTGAGGCAGATCGAAGGGCTGACTCAGAGGGCCGACCCATCTGGCCTGGGTGTCAGGGTCGAATCCGCCACGGTGACCATGGATGCGGCCGAGTCCGTCAGCGAAGAGGACCTGGCCAAGGGTCTGCTCTACACCTTGAACAAGTTTCGCGACGCCGACGGCAGCGGGGTCACCATCAAGGATCTGGCCTGCAACATGTCCGTGCTGGTCGGCGAGGCGGTGACCGAGGTCAACAGCTTCAAGCAGGTGGTCGCCCTGGCCGAGTTCTACGTGGCGGTGCAGCCCATCATCCATATCGGCAGCGGCGACATCCACCATTACGAGGCATTGTGCCGCTTCGACGCCAAGCCGGGCGAATCACCGTTCAAGACCATCACCTTCGCCGAAGAGACCGGCCTGATCCACGAGTTCGATTTCGCCATGGCCAAGAAGGTCGTCGAATGGCTGGCGAAGTTTCCTCGCAACAACCAAAAGTACCGCGTCGCGGTCAATGTCTCGGGCTACTCGATCGGCAAGCCCAGCTATGTCGACGCCCTGATGAAGCTGCTGAAGGAGAACGATTGGACCCAAGGCAAGCTGATGTTCGAGATCACCGAGAGCTCGCGCATGAGCGACCTCGAATCCGCCAACAATTTCATCCAGACCTTGCGTGAGCGCGGCTACCATGTGTGCCTGGACGACTTCGGTGCGGGGGCGGCATCGTTCCAATACCTTTCGGTGCTGGACGTCGACGTGGTCAAGTTGGACGGCTCGGCAGTCAAGAACGCGCAGAAGGCGGCCAAGGGCCGGGCATTCCTGTCGGCGCTGACCGAGCTGTGCCGCCGCATGGGGATCGAGACCATCGCGGAAATGGTCGATACGCCCGAGACCCTGGAATTCTGCCGCGACTGCGGCTGCAACTACGTCCAGGGCTTCCTGTTCGGCCGGCCGTCGCGCCAATTGCGTGATTTTTCGCCGTTGCCGCAGGCCCATTTGTTCAAGAAGCTGACCACCTTGAAATATTAGAATTATAATGCTTATGCAACATGCGCAGGGCCGGGTTGCAGCCACAACAGTAAGTTTGGTGGCAAACTTTTTTCGATTGTGAATATAATGCCGTCCCGCTGCTCTCCGGGCAGATGGTGTGGGCGGTATTTCCAGTGGTCACCTGCGACGCATGCAGCTTCCCATCGAACTCGACCGTAGTCTTGCCGAGCCGTTGCAAAATCAACTGTACGAGCAACTTCGCGGTCTGATCGTCACCAAGCGCCTGAAGCCGAATTCGCGTCTGATCGCCACCCGCTTTCTCGCCGAAAGCCTGGGCGTTTCGCGAACGACGGTGCTGCTGGCGTACGAACGCCTGATCGCCGAAGGCTATGTGGAAACGCGCCCCGCCGTCGGCACCTTCGTCTGCGACACACTGCCCGATCAGCTCCCCTCTTCCCCTTCGGCGGCCGCCACGGTCGAGGTTCTGCCGCAGTCGGAGCTTCGCCCGCCGATCTTTCATGGCCCGGCGCCGCCTCCCACGCCCGACCGGCGCCCGCTGATCGATTTCTGGAACGGCCCGGATTTCCGCATTTTTCCTTTGCGGACCTGGCAGCGCATCACGCAACACGTGCTGGAAAGTTTCGGCAAGGGGATCACCCAGGGTTCCCCGGCCAGCGGCGTGCTTCCGCTGAAGCAGGCGATCGGCGAGTGGCTGGCCTCGCATCGCGGGATCGTCGTCGATCCCGAGCAGGTGATCGTGGTGACCGGTTGCCAGCAGGCGCACCACGTCGCGGCGCAGATGTTCCTGCGGCGCGGCGACCGGGTGGTGGTCGAATGGCCCTGCCCCGAATCGGTAAGCCATCTGTTCGACAGCCTGGGAGCGGTCCAGTGCCCGGTTCCGGTCGACGAGCAGGGAATCGACATCGACCGCCTGCCGAGCGGCCCGGTGACCATGGCCTATCTCACCCCGTCCCACCAGAACCCGATGGGCGGAACGCTGCCGACCGAGCGTCGGGAACGGCTGATCCAATGGGCCCGCCAGGCTGGAGCCTATCTCATCGACAACGATTGCGACGGCGAATGCCGGTACCGCGGCATGGGCCCGCCGTCGTTGAAAAGCCTCGACCCTTACGGCCTGGTGCTGTGCAGCGGCAGCTTCGCGAAGAACCTGGGGGCCGGCCTGCGCCTGGGCTATCTGGTGGTGCCACCCGAACTGGTGCCCTCGGCCGTCGCCGTCAAGACCTTGCTCGACCAAGGCAATCCCTGGCTGGAACAGATGGTCTTGGCCGAATTCATCGCCTCGGGCGAATACGACCGCCATCTGCGGCGGGTCCGCAAGATCTATATGGAACGCCGCGACTGCCTGATCAGCCGTCTACAGCGTAATTTCGGCGAGACGCAACTGTTCGGCACCGATGCTGGATACCATGTGACCTGGTTGCTGCCGCCGGATTTTCCACCAGCCTCGGCAATCCAGGACCTGGCGCGCTTGCGTGGGGTCGGCGTCTACACGGTCGATACCAGGGGCCCGTTGGACCACGTCCCATGCCGCTATGCCGACAACGCTTTGTTGCTGGGCTATTCATCCCTCGACGAGCGGCAGATCCAGGAAGGTGTGGACGGGTTGGCCGCAGTCGTGAGGGAATGTCGCCGTAAAGCGGCTGGGTAACCACCGCCGGCGGCGGAAACCAGATAATCGTCGTCCATCATTTCATCGAAAAAGGAGCCCACATGCGACTTCCCGTTCTTGCCGCGTTTTTCGTCGCCGTTCCATTGGCCGCCAGCCTGGCGCAAATGCCCACCGGCCCGATGTCCACCGGCAAGATGCCGCCCGGACATCCCTCGATCGGGCAAGGTCAGGCCGCACCCCAGGCTCAGATGAACCATACCGGGACGGTCGAGGAAGTCCTCCCGGCCAGCCCCTATGTGTATATCCGCGTCAAGGAAGGCAGCGACGACAAGTGGCTGGCGGCGCCGGCCGCCGACCTCAAGACCGGCTCGACCATCCGCTGGCCGGACGGCATGCCGATGAAGAATTTCTTCAGCAAGACCCTGCAGCGCAACTTCGACTCGGTGGATTTCGTCGAAGCGGTGGAGCCGGTGAAGGCGCAATAACCCGGAACATTTTTCGCTGTCGCTCAGGATGACAAGCTGTTTCTGCGATTGTCATCCTGAGCGAAGAGAAGGATGTTCTCGTGACACCCATAAAAAATTGGGGCGGCCCCCGAAGGAGCCGCCCCTTTTTTTGATCTGCCTTGTCAGCGGATCACCACTTCATCTTCACCGCCGCCATGACGGTGCTGACGTTGTACTGGGCGGGCAGATCGCCCGTCAGCACTTGTCCCACCGACGCGCCGGTCAGGGCCCAATCGGCCATATCCAGGCTATCGAATTCATAGGCCAGATACAGCTGGGTCGTCTTGGTCAGATCATAGGTCGCATGGATCTTGAACTGATTGTCGACCGAATTGGTGTTCAGGTTCGGATCGCCGCCGAAGGCCTGTCCCTGGTTCAGGTTCCAGATACCAGACTGGTTGAACGCCTGGTTGCCGTACGAGAAGATGTAATCGGCACCGACCTTCGTATTCTCGGCCACCTTCCACGTGCCGCCGATACCCGCAGTCTGGATATCGTAGGTCGTGTTCTCGTCGTACTCGCCGACGGGAGTGTTGGACAATGCATGCATGTCCCGGTAGGTGCGCAAGAAGGTATAGAAGACATGCGCTTCCGCCCCTTGGGCATAGTGATAGGACAGGTTGGGACCCGCCTGGATGCTGTAGTCGTGATCAATACCCACCGGCGCTTGGTACAGCATGGCGTAGAGGGCATTATCGTCGTGGTACTGGTTGTTGGTGAACTTGCCGTACAAGCTCGCCGACAGGTCAGGCCGAATATTGCCGTTCAGCATGGCCGAGATCGAGTCTTCGGTCCGGGCCGCTTCGTAGAACGGAATCTGCTGGCAACCGAGACCCGGGCTGCTGAACTGGCTTCCGCAGTCCGAGTTGATCTGCAGGTTCCACAGGCTGAAGTCCGGCGCCGAAGCGGTTCGCTCGGCATGGACGTAGTTCAGGTTTCCAAGAAGGGTCGGGGTGAACATGGTGTTCACCTTGATCGATCCTTCGTTGTCGCCGGTGTGGTGGGTAATGGCGTTTTCGCGATCGGCGTCGCGATACGCATAGCCCAGGGTCACCCGGGTGTTGTCCAGCACATGGTAGCCGGCTTCCAGCACCATGTCCTGCTTGGTCCACTGCTCCTGCACCGCTTCGCGCAGCTTCAGCGCATTGCCATCGGTCGCATCGCCATAGATCCACTGCGGGCTCATTTCCGGGCTTCGCATGTCGATGGAGTAGCTGGCCTTCAGGTTCAACTTCGCCATCGGATGCGAGGTTACCGTCGCATTGCCGAAGAAGGTCTGCACCACGCCGGAGAGGCTGCTGGGGTTGGAAGCCAGCTGACCGGCCAGGGTGGAGTTGCCGAGCACATAGGCATCCTGGGTGGCAGCCGAGAATGCATCGTTCTGCAGCTGCAACCCATAGTTGGCGGTGGCATTGAAGCGGGTGGTCGGTGTCAGGTTGTAACCGATTTCACCACTGAAGTTATGCGCTTCGTTGCTGGGCGGCAGGCTGTAGACGCCTGATTCCTGGTAGCTGTTGTACACGCCACCGGTATTGGTCGCCACAAAGTTCCAGCCTTCGAACCCAAAGCCGGTATTGTGGTCGATGAAGTTGGAGAAGTTATAGCCGATGCGCGCCTGCAACTGCTGGGTGTTGTAGGCAGCCTGGACCTTGTAGTTCTCTTGATCATAGTCGACGGGCTGGGCAAACGGAATGAACCCGGCATTGCTGCCCGAGGTGGTCATTGCGCTTTCCAGCGAGCCTTGCTTGTGCTCGTCCCAGATGTCGGCGGTGAACAGCCAATTACCCAGGTCATATTTGCCCGTGATACCGATCTTGTCCCGACGGACGCCCACAGCATCGACGAATTCATTGGTCGAGCCGAGGGCCGGGCCGGTATTGGTCGAGAGTGTGGCGGGGCCACGGGATCCAAGGCTATAGAACGGCGACAGGGTCGTCGCGTTGTTCATATAGGCCCCGCCCCGAGCGAACGCCGCGGCCAAGCCCGGGTTCAACTGCCCCGCGCTGTCCAGGATCGTGGTGAAGTTGTCGCTCCAGGTGTAGGTCTTGGCATCATAGTAGGGGTTCAACTCCCACTTGCCCTGATCGCCCACCTTCATGTTCAGCGAGGCTTCCGGCGCCATGGAGCCGAGCCCGCCGATGCTAGGGTTGCTGACGGCGTTCCCGAAATACAGGTTGTCGCCGGTGAAGCTGAAATAGTGGGTCTTGCCGCTATCCCAGGCGTCACGGGAATTGAGGTTGAAGCTGCCCCAACCGCCGACGCCGGAGTCGGTCAGGCCATTGTAGCGGCCGAACACGGCGTTCTTGCTGCTGACCCCGCCGACACCGACGGTGACTTCGTTGTCAGGAGCCGCAAGGTTGTTGGTGACCGCTTTCGGAGCCGCAGTGGAGACGTCGAAGCCGTCGGCATCCTGAGCATGGGCCACCGCGATGAGCGGCAGCATGCACACACCTGCAAGCGCAGCGGCTTTCAAAGTGCTGTGAGTTCTCATGATTCTATGCCTCCACTCAACGGAAGAAGGTCGAGCCGCTGGGGCTGTTCGAGCCGTGAATCTGCGAATGGCAGTTCAAGCAGCTGCGGTCGCTGAACAGGTACTGCATGCTGGCATGCGGCTGGACCGATTTGACGGAGACACCGACGCCGCCCATGTCATTGGTCGCCGCATGGCAATCCAGGCACAGGAACGGCACCTTCTCTTTGAGCAACCAGGCATTCACCGAACCATGGGGATTGTGGCAATTCGTGCAATCCTCACGAACCGGCTGATGTTCCCACAGCATCGGGCCGCGCTTGTCGGCATGGCAGTTGTAGCAGGTGTCGGTGACACGCACTTCCTTCAGCAGCTTCGGACCAGGCGAGCCGTGGGGGTTGTGGCAGTCCGCGCAAACCACTTTGCCTTCGTTGATCGGATGGTGGGAGAACTGCAGAGCGAGCGCACGCTGCTCGGCATGACAGGTGTAGCACTTCTCGGGCTGGCTCGCCTTGACCAGCACCGGGTCCTTCGCGACGTGGACCGTGTGGCAGTTGGTGCAGGCGATGTCGTTCATCTCGTGCTGGCTGCCGGCCCAGTTCATGCGCAGGCCGTTCTGGTGGCACGACAGGCACATCTTGTTGCGGACGGGAACCGGAGACGCATTGGGACCGCTGAAGACGACGGCCGGCGACACGCGCTTCTGACCGGCGGGCGGGGTGCTCTCATAGTGAGCGGAGCTCGGACCGTGGCAGCTCTCGCAGCCATGCTGCGCCATCGGCGTCCGGCCATCGCCCTTCACGCCATGCGGAGTCTTGAAAATGGCCGTCGCGTCGATGGGCGCGCGGTCATGGCACTTCAGGCAGGTCTGCTCGCCCATCGGGGCGTATTGAGGCTCTGCCGCGGCCGTCTCCGCCGCCCTGGCGCCCGAGGCGCACAAGGCGAGCGTGACGCCGGACAGCAACCCGATCATCAACTTTCTCAAATGCATATCAGTTCCCCCTGTCTCGCTGGGTAAGATCCCGAGCGGCAGTTGTGTGCGGCATCGCCGCAATGGAAAAACCGACGGGCCCGGTTTTTGGAAGTCACGCTTAACGGCGTTTGGAGGATCCAAAGGCCAGCGTGGGCATGTCCCTCGCCCAGCCCCGCTGATCGGGCGTTATCCACCAGCTCCCCCTGGACTGGTATGACCAGTCTTGAGAAATTTGATAATACCGGTTCAAGATTCCCTGAACTCTGTTGCAGAATCGTCACAGACGCCATTTGGAGGCATTTGACGAAAATGGCGCAGAAAAGCAGGCTTGCTCGGCAACTTAGACTAATGCCAATCTTCTCTTCGAGAGACTCCTGCAGATTCGCAACTGGTCTTATGATTCCGGCCGGAACTGGTACTACCAATCTAAAAAAATTACAGGCAGAACCTTGCCAGCAGTCCGTGCGGCTGCGCTGTTCGGCTGCGATCCAAGGGGGATCGCCGTCTGCTCACGTGATGTCCCAGTCATGCAGGGGCGATACAGGGAATTCTGGCAATGTTCAAACGTTTGGCGCTTCTTTTTTCACCAGAGTACAGAAAGTACGTGATCGTCGCGGGCATCTTCTTCGTGATCGGATTGGCCCTGACGGGAACCTATGCCACTGCGGTCGACTATACGAACAGGCTTGAGTTCTGTGCGTTCAACTGCCACGAAATGTCGGTTCCTTACGAGGAATACAAGAAGAGCAAGCATTACCAGAATGCGTACGGCGTCCGCGCGGAATGCCCCGATTGCCACGTTCCGCATAAGAAATGGCAGTTCACTTTCATGGCCAAGCTCGGCGCGACCAAAGACCTGTTCGAACACCTGTTCGGGCACATGGCGCATGCTCCGGACCCGAAAGCTCAGTTCGAAGCCGACCGCCTGGAACTGGCGAAGGATGTGTGGGCCCGCATGAAGGCGACCGATTCGCGCGAATGCCGGAACTGCCACAGCTTCGAAGCGATGATGGCCTCGGACCAGCCCCAGCGCGCCCAGGTGCAGCATGCCTATGCGCAGGAAAAGGGAAAGACCTGCATCGACTGCCACAAGGGCATCACCCACAAGCAACTGCAGAACCTCATCGAAACGCCGGCGAGCTCTGACTCTTTCGACGTCGGCGGCTGAGAATTTCCAAGACCTTGGAGAAAACCCCAATGAAGATCAGTAAATCCTACGCCCCCTTTGCCGCCGCGACGCTGGCTGCGGCCCTGTGGTGCGCCCCCGCCCATGCGGTCGACTGGAATTCGGTATCGGGCAAGGACGTCACCCTGTTCTATCCCGGCCAGGCCTCCTGGGAATGGGTGCTGACGCAGACCGACCATAGCGGCGCGCCGGTGTTCAAGGACGGCAAGAACTGCCATGAATGCCACGACATGGAAGGCAAGAGCGAAGCCGCGATGATGGGCGACAAGATCGCCAGCGGCAAGAAGCTGGAGCCGATGCCCATTCCGGGCAAGGCCGGCCATATCGTCGTCAATGTGAAGATGACGCATGACGCCGACAAGTTCTATGTCCGCTTCGAGTTCCCCGATACCCCGCTGGCCGGCCAGAAGATGGATCCGGACAACGAGACCAAGGTCACCATGATGATCAACGACGGCAAGGTGGCGGAAGCCAACCGCGCCGGCTGCTGGGTGGCCTGCCACGACAACCTGGCCACCATGGCCAGCGCCAAGCCCGGCGAGGACGTAACCAAGTATTTGATGCGTTCGCGCGTCAAGATGACCCGCCAGGGCGGTCCGGACATCAAGCCGGCGGCTGATCTGGACAAGATGCGGGCCGACGGCCAGTATCTGGAATACTGGCAGGCCGACCTGAACCCCGGTAAGCCGGCCAGCGCCAAGGAGGCCTTCGTCCTCGAGAAGCGCGAATACGAACCGGCCAAGCAGGTCGCCGCCGACGGCAAGCTGGAAGGCGGCAAATGGGTGGTGGTCCTGAGCCGCAAGCTCAAGGCCGGCGCGCCCTATAAAGATCTCGAGCCCGGCAAGACCTACAGCATCGGCTTCGCCGTTCATGGCGGCTATGCTGCCCAGCGGTATCACTGGGTGTCGTTCGACAAGACCATGGTGCTGGACAACGGCCAGGCCGACTTCGTCGCGAAGTAATCGGCGAAAGATCGGAGAGGAGGGTACCCGACGGGTTCCCTCCTCTTTCTTTACCGGGCATACTGTCCCGATCCCTCGGCGGTCCGCACGGTCATGAGAGCAAGGTGCTACGATAGGATATTTCTGCTCCTTCTGTACGCGGCTCTCGTCATCCTGTTCTGCTCCGCTCTTTACAATTCCCATAATTCCGAACTGACGGTCTGGGGCGACCGCGACCTGTGGCGTGCACTCGCCGTCCCAGGGAACTGGCCGGTGCTGGGCCCCGAGACCAACAGCGGAGCGCGCACGCCGGGCGGCGCCTTCTATCTGCTTCTCGCGGCGATGCTCGCCTTCAAGACCAATGTCCTGGCCGCCAGCCTGGGGGTCACCGCCCTTTTCGCCCTGTCCACGGCACTTCTGTGGCGAAGCTTTGCCGTCGAAGTCTCGCCCCTGGCCGGTGCCATGGTCGCCGCCGCCTTTGCCGGGTCCGGAACGCTGGCCCAGTCGTTGGCGGTGTGGAATCCCGGCTATATCGTCGCCTTCGCCACGATTGCCACCCTGTCGGGCTATTTCTTCATCAAGACCGGCCGGTCCATCCATCTGGCGACAGCCACGCTGGCGCTGGCAGTCGGCATGCAGATCCATATGCAGGTGTTCGAACTGGCCATCGGCCTGGCGATCGGCGTCCTCGTCTATCGCCGGCCACTGCGCTGGCAACATGCGGGCACCATCACCCTTGCGGTCATCGCCGCCTATCTGCCGGCCATCCTGTCCGGCGGAACTCGGCTCTTCGCCTATGCGGCCTCGGCGCCGGGCGAGGCGGCCGCCACCTACATCTATTGGAACGGCGCCCCGGGACAGAAGGCTCAACTGATCTTCAACCTGTTCGGCGGAAGCGTCCCGGTATTCCGGGCGCGGGCCGGAGGGGGGCACGCCTGGGCCGAAGCGGCCCTGGCGGCGGCCGACCTCCTTGCCGTCGTTCTGGCGGCCGGCTTTGCATCAGGGCTTCTCTTGTCGCCATCGTCCCGCCGCGAGGGGAAAAGGCGCGTTCGGCCGGTTGGCCTGTTCGCCCTTATCGTGCTGGTTTATGCCATCGTCGCGCTGGTATCCGATGTTAATTTCCGCCATCTGGCGGCGGCCATTCCGGCCGTTGCCGCGATGGTCGGCCTGGGCGCCGAGGCTGCGGTCCGCCGCCTGCTCGACCGCGGCGCCGCCGCCCGCGCCGCCGCAGTGGCCGTATGCGGCCTGGTCGCGCTCAGGCCGGCGGCCCTCGGTGCGGCCGGTTTTGCCGACTCCGGCTTCTTCACCGACTCCGCCACCGCTCAGGCGGAGATGGCCCATACGCTGAAATCCGGCTTTTTCCGTGATTATGACGCCTTCGAAGCCCATACCGCGCTTTTCCAGCGTGGCGGCGGCAAACGCTGGCAACTGGTGCAAGGCGGCGTGGGCAACCACATGGCCTTCATCTATCGCACGACACCGGCCGAAACGACGGCCGCCGAGCGGCAGGATTGCGTGGCCGTGGTGGACAAGCGCGACGTCGAGGGCGATGTCCGCGCCACCCTGGCGACCAGCCCGGTGCTGGCCGGCCTTGCCCCCATTTTCGATGCGGAGACGCTGGAAAGCCCGCATTTTCTGTACCTGACGTACCGATCCCGCGACGGGAACTGCCTCAAGACCTTTCCCAACGCCTATGTGCCGACGGCGTTCGAAGCGGCACACTTGTCCGCCGGCGCCATGCCTTCGGCGACCAGCTCGCCCGAAGCGGCCGTCTTCGTCGCTCCGCAGACCGGCCATCCCTTTCCCCTCGGCCTTGAGATCAGGCGGGATGGAGAGGCCACCTATCGGGTGGTTCTGCACGGCCGCCTGTTGCGCGGCTATACCGGTCTTTACTACCGTTCGATCATTGCTCCGACCGTCTGCTTGGTCGGCCGTAACGCCGCCCGGACGGTGGCCTTCGGCAATGTGACGGTGGGCTCGCCGCAACTCGGCAGCCTGGCCCCCTGGCAATCGCCCCGCTTCACCCTGCCCGACGACGTCTACGAGGTCTGGCTGCTCGGTCGCGAAGGACGCGAACCGGGATCGATCGCTCAGCGGATTGGCCGCCTTTCCGTGCCGGACCTGGCCGCCACCATATCTGCCGACGGAATGGCAGGCGCCGCGCCCGAGACCTGCTTCCCGCAAGGGGAGGCCCGCCGCGATGACATCCGCTGACGCCGCTGTCCTGGCCTATTTCGCCAGCCGGGCAGCCGGGTATGACGCCGCGGGGCGCCGCGGCATCTGGGCTTGGCAGCGTCGGCGTGAGGCCGCAACGATCTTGGCCCTGGCCGGCGAGGTCGCCGGACGCTCGGTGCTCGATCTCGGATGCGGTTGCGGATTTTACGCGCGGCTGCTGGCTGCCGAAGGAGCGGGACCGGTGGTTGCCGTCGATGCCGTGCCGGCCATGCTGGACCAACTGGACGATCCGAATATCGAAACCATTGCCGGCGATATCGCCCGGATCGAATTGGAGCGCCGATTCGACCGGGTCATTCTGGCCGGCGTCCTGGAATTCGCAGCCGAACCCGGCGCCGTCCTGGCCAATGCGCGCCGCCATCTGGCACCGCAGGGGCGCATCGTCACCCTGACACCGCCGGCCAATCCCGCCGGGCGTATCTATCGTGCGTTCCATCACCGCCACGGCTTTCACATCGGCCTGTTCACCCCCGTCCGCCTTGCCGCCGTCGTGGACGAAGCAGGCTTGCGAGTGACGGCAAGCCGGTTCGTTCCCCCTTACGGCATGGTCCACGCCATGGCCAGCCGATGACACAGCGCGTGCTTTTCCTGGTCAACGGCCTCGGCCTGGGGAACTCGACCCGCTGCCACGCGGTCATCGCCGAATTGCTGGCGGCCGGCGCCGAAGTGGAGGTCGTCACCTCGGACAACGGCCTGTGGTTCTTCGCGGGCGAAAAAAGCCTGGCGGGTGTCACGCCGATTCCGTCGCTGCACTATGGACAGAAGGGTGGGCGCATCAGCATTGGCGCGACACTCGGGCAGGCCGGCCAGATGCTCTCGGCGCTCCGTCGGGTGGATGCCGTCGTCGCCGCCGCAATCGACCGCTTCCGCCCACAGGTCGTGGTGGCCGATTCCGTGTACTGCTTCCGGCCGGCACGGCGGGCCGGGCTGCCGCTGGTGGCGCTCAACAATTCCGACATAGTCGGCCGCACCTTGGCGCGGCTGCGTGACTGGCCGCCTTCGATCCTGCCGCAGTTCCTGTTCGTCGAGCTGGCCGACTACCTTTATCACCGCAATGTGCCCGACTTGGTGATCAGCCCTCGCCTCGATCCCGCCGACAGGTCCGAATCCGGTCCGTTCCGCCGCGTCGGGCCGATCGTGCGGCGGGATTGCCGGCCCACCGGGCCGTCGGCCGGCCGACTGAAGCGGGTCGCCATCATGCTCTCGGGCTCGGTGTTCGGCAGCCGGGTTGCGTTCCGCCGTCGCCATCCCGGCCTACACATCGACGTTCTGGGGCGGCCCGCGCCAGATGAGCAGGGCAAGCGGATGAGCGCGCTCGGAGATCCCGGCTCCGAAATATCGGTGACGCGCTGGCCCGATGAGGCCCCCGCCGGCCTTGCCGGCGATCAAAGCGATGCGCGCAAAGCGCGTGGAGCGAACACCGAAGGGCGAAGCGAGGACAGCCAAGGGGCCGGATGGCCCCGCCCGGCGCTTGAGGGACCAACATCTGACACCGAGGGCGTGACCTATCATGGCAAGGTCCGCGATTCCCTCCGTCTGCTGGCCGAGGCCGACCTTGTGGTGGTCAACGGCGGCTTCAGCGCCGTCAGCGAGGCGCTGATGATGGCCAAGCCGATGGTCGTCATACCTGTGCCGCGTCATGCCGAGCAGTGGGTCAACGGGCGCATCGTCAGGCAACTGGGCGTCGGCGTCACCGCTGGCGAAGCCGAACTTGAAGACGCGATGGAACACGCCCTGGCGCGGTTCGACGACCTGCGGGCCGGCTACCGCGATCTGCCGGTCCAGGTCAACGGATCGTTGCAGGCAGCGGACATGATCCTGACGCTCGCCGGAGGTCGCCGGCGATGCGGATGATGCTTCGCTTCGGACGATATGCCTCGGTGGCCCTGCTGTCGGCCGGGGGCGACTGGCTGTGCTTCACCCTGCTGGTGTCGCTGCTGGGCGTCGCCTCGCTTCCCGGCATGATGGCCGCCCGCATCGTCGGTGGCCTGGTGTCGCTGCTGGGCAACCGCCATTGGACCTGGCGGGCCAACCGCCAGATCGCGGTGACCCGCAACGGCCGCCGCTTCCTGTTGCTCTATGCCGTTTCCTATGCCGCCTCGATCGTCATCTTCACGGTGACGACGCGCGGCCTCGGCTTGCCGCCCTATCCGGGCAAGCTAATCTCGGACACGGCCTGCTTCGTTTTCAATTTCGTCGTGATGAATGGCTATGTCTTCCACGCCCGCCCGGGCCTCGGCCAACTGCTTCGGCCGCGGCGAAGCTGACATGCCGACGGACCCGAAAAGCTTCTGGAACGGCAAGATTCTCGGCTGGGAGGAGTGCCGCTATGGCTCGCCGGATGTGGCGCCGACGCCGTTCGAGCGCCTGGCCGCGCGCCTGTCGGGCTCGTTGCGCAGCCGGCTGGACCGGGCGGTAGCCCTGGTGACGCCCCACCTGCCCGGCCGCCGGGTGGTGGAGCTGGGCTGCGGCTCCGGCCTGCTGGCCGAGCGCTTGATGGCCGCGGGGGCCGCCAGCTACCACGGCTTCGACATTGCCGAGGTGGCGGTCGACAAGGCCCGGGCGCGTTTCGCCGGCTCACCCTACGGAACCTCCGTCTGCTTCGATGTCGCCGGCGTCGGCGAGTTGCCGCCGCAGGGCGACGCCCTGGTGCTGTCACTGGGCCTGTTCGACTGGCTGACGCCGGCCGAGATCGATCGGGTGTTCGCCGTCGGCCGCGAGGGGCGGTATTTCCACGCGGTGGCCGAACGGCGACGGTCTCTCGACCAATGGCTTCATCGCTTTTACGTGCACCTGTCCTACGGGCACCGCACCGGTGGCTACGTTCCCCAATACCACTCGGTCGCCGAGATCGAGGCGGCGCTGCGGCGCCATCGCCTGCCGCCGTGTCATGTCCATCGCCACCCCAGCATGCGGTTTGGCATCTTCGTCAGCGACCTGCCGATCGGAGGGCTGGATCGATGAACCGCAAGCAGCGCCGCGCCACCGCCAAGACATCAGCCGGCGGCGGGAATGAAGCCGATATGCTGATCGCCCGCGCCAATGCCCTTCAAGGCAGAGGAGAAATCCGGCAGGTAATCCCGGTCTACCGCAAGCTCGTCGCCCTGCGCCCCCGGGACTCCGGCCTGCATTTCAACCTGGGCCTGGCTCTGCGGAGCCTTGGCCGGAATACCGAGGCCATCGCCGCCTATGACCAGGCCATCGCCCTCAGGCCCGACGACCCGGAAGCCCGCAACAACCGCGGCAATGCCCTGCGCGACCTGGGGCGCACCGCCGAAGCCCTTGTCGCCTACCGGCAGGCCGCGGTGCTCGAACCCCGGTGGCCAGCGCCACTGCACAACCTTGCCGACATGCTGGTGGAGCTTGGCCGACCGGGTGAGGCGGTTCCCGCCTATCGCCGCGTCCTTGCCCTGCAGCCCGGGGCGGCCGAGGCCGCTTACCGGCTCGGCCTTGTGCTCCGCCGGATGGATCGCGCCGGCCAGGCGGTTTCGGCCTTGAAGGCCGCCCTGGTCGCCCAGCCCGATCTGGCCGACGGGCATCGCATGCTCGGCGTGCTGTATGCCGAGCGGCGGCAGCCGGATCTCGCCCGAGCCCGCTATGCCGCTTGCCTCAGCCTCGACCCCGAGGACCGCCTCGGAGCGCGGCTGCTGCTAGCCGCGCTTGGCGGTGGAATCCTTCCCGAGCAGCCCTCCACCGCCCATCTGAGCCGTGTCTACAAGGATCGCGCCGGTCGGGAGGCAGTGGTCAGCCGGCTGCCGACCTATTACGCCCCTGCCATCGTAGCCGATCGGCTGGCGCGGCTGGTCGGCGAACGGAAACTGGACATCCTCGACGCCGGTTGCGGCAGCGGCCTGGCCGGCGGCCTGGTCGCCCGCCATGCGCGAAGACTGGACGGTGTCGACCTTTCGCCAGAGATGCTGGACCACGCGCGAACGAAGGGACTTTATGAAAATCTCTGGTGCAAGGATCTGGTCGCCTGCCTGGAGGACCATCGCCAGGCCTATGACGTGGTCCTATCGGTCGGCACCTTGATTCATTTCGGCGATCTGCGCCGGGTCTTCGCCGCGGCGGCAACCGCGTTGCGGGACGAAGGCCTGTTCCTCTTCACGTTGTTTACCGACGAGGCGATCCTCGATTGCGACCAGTTCCGCCTGGCCCCGTCGTTCGACTATGCCTCGGGCGGCTGCTACGAACACGGCCGGGCCTATGTGGCGCGGCTGGCATCTTCGGGCGTGGACTGGACCGTCGAGATGCTGGACCGCATCGAACATGAAGCCGACCACGCCGGCCGCGGCAAGGCGGGGCTGGTGGTGGCGCTGCGGCGAACTGCGCGGTAATTGTTTCAGCGGGGTCGACGCCCGCCCTACGGCATTTCTCACCGAGAACAAGAACAAAGGCCGAGGTTTGCACCCCGGCCCTTGAAGTGTTTGTTCCCCTGGTGGACCGCCGCGGCGGCCCACCAGCCGTGGAACAGGGATCAGAACTTCAGCGTCACGCCGCTGAACACGGTATGGACGACATAGTTCGGGCTCATGACACCGGTGGTCATAGTGGAGTAACCGCCGACCGGGACGGCAGGCCAGCTGTAGGCCCAGTCGGAGTCCTTGAACATGTCATAGGAATAGCCGCCCCACACGCTCATGGTGGAGGTGAGCTTGTATTCGGCGTTCAGCTTGATGCTGTGCATCGACGAATTGACGTTCGGCAGATCCGCCACGTTCTGGTAGCTCTGCGTGGTGGTCGGCGCGATGACGCCGTTGTACAGGTAGTAGCTGACGTCACCATAGTAGAAGGTGTAGCCGGCGCTCAACTTCAGGCGGTCGGTGGCCTTCCAATCGCCCGACAGGCCGACGCTGTGGACGTCGTCGGTGGTCGCGGCCGTGTAATGGCCGAGGCCGGGCGGATTGGTGGTCGGACCGGCGCCATTGCCGTTGTTGGCGAAGAAGATCCGCTCGAAGGTGTAGAACGCATGGAGAGACACGTCCTGGTTGAGCCGATAGGACGCATCGGGGCCGGCGGTAATGTTGCGGTCCATGCTGGTGCCGGTGTAGCCGGCGCCGGTGAGCGGGTTGTAACCCGGGTTGTGGTAATGATCCTGGGTAAACTTGCCGAACACGCCGACCGAGGTATCCTGGTTCGGAGTGTAGTCGAGGCGGAGTTTCGCCCCGTCCGACGTCATCGGCGCCTGGTAATAGGCGAGCGACGGTTCCGGGCTGCCGCCCAGCGCCTGCCACGGCAGGCCGATATTGACCACGCCGCTGCGGTTGGTGTGTTCGTAGCCCACCTGGCCGTTCAGGTCGGTCAGGGGAGCACTGGTGACCTTGGCGGACAACGTGCTGCTGCTGCTGCGGCCGACCTGGGCAATGCTGCGGTCAACGTCATCATAGCCATAGCCGACGATGATCTTGGTATTGCTCTCGCGCAGCAGGCGGTAGCCTGCCTCCAGCGAGGCGTTCTGCTTCAGCCAGCTTTGCGGATAGCTGTAGGATGCGTTGGGGCTGATCGCCCCGTCGGTCCCGTGGAAGCCGGCGATGGCATAGGTCGGCGTCTCGGCGTCCCGGCCATCCAAGCGATAGTTCGCCTGGAGGTCGAGATCCTCGATGGGGTTGGAGCTCAACTGCGTCGTCACCCCGTAGACCTGCGCCTTGCCGTCCAGCGACAGCGGATTGCTCGCCAGCAGGTTATAGCCGCCGCCAGCCGTCAGCGACGAGAACTGCGTCGGCGTCGAGAAGGTCGCGGGGGCCATGGTGGCATCCTGCAATTCCAGGCCATAGCGGAAATTGCCGGAAATACGAGTACTGGGCGTGATGTTGTAGCCCAGGGCGCCGGTGAAGTAATGGGCATCGTTGCTGGGCGGCAACGAATACGCGCCCTGCGCCTGGTAGAGCGCGTTGGTCGGCGTCGGTGGTGAAGTGAAATAGGTCACGTTGAACGCCGAATTCGCGAAGTTGTCGGTGAAACGCGAATAAGTGTAGGCGAACTGGGCCTGCAGCTGGCGGGTCGAATAGGCCGCCGACGCGCGGTAGCGGTCGAAGTCATAATCGATCGGCTGGGCAAACGGAGTGCCCGAGAAGCTGGCGTCGACCGTCTGCTCCATCGTGCCGGCCTTGTGTTCATGGCGCAGGTCGATGTCATAGGACCACGCACCGACACGGAAGTTGGCGCCGCCATCGATGATGTCGCGACGGGTTTCCGTAGGCGTCAGGGCAAGCACCGAAGCAAGTGCGCTCGGGTTGCTGACATAGGTGGTGGAGAAGATCGACCCCCTGCTGTTGATGCCGGCCCCACCATAGGGGAGCAGGCCGTTCACCAGGCTGCCACTGCCCGTATACGGGGTATAGATGCTGTTGCCCGTATAGGTGATGGCGTCGTAGTCGACATGGGCGCCCCATGTACCCTGCTGGCCGAATTTGGCGTTCACCTCGGCTTCAGGAGCGTTGTAACTGTCGCTGAAGTCGAGATTCCGGCCGGTTGCCTCGAAGTACTGGGTTCCTTGGGAGTTCCAGGCATCACGGCTTTTCAGGTCGAAACTGCCGAGCATTCCAAACCCCTGGTCGATGAAGCCGTTGTAGCGGCCATAGACCGGGTTGTTGGAACTTTGCCAATAGCCGCCGACGCTCATATCGCCCTCGATAAGGGGCTTGTTCGCCGCGTCATCCTCGGCCGCAAAGGCGGCCAAAGGCAGGAGGCTGACGCCGGCAAGCGCGATGGCCCGGAGAGTGTAACGTGTCTTCATTTCACACCTCGATGTCCGTTCGCTGCGTCAGCGGGTGAAGGCAAAGCCAGCCGGGGCGTTCGACCCGTGCACCTGCGTGTGGCAGTTCAGGCAGCTGCGATACTGAAGCTCGTTGTTCAGCAGCGCGGCGTTGTTCAGGTTCTGACCGGGCAGCGAATGCAGACCACCGAAGAAACCTGCGCTCTGGTTGGAGCCGGCGCCGCTATGACAGCCGGAGCAGAGGTAGGGCATACGTTCGATGAGCAGACGAGCCTGGGGCGAACCATGCGGGGTGTGGCAGTTGTCGCAGTTCTCGCGCACCGGCTGATGTTCCCACAGCAACGGGCCGCGCTTTTCGGCATGGCAGTTGTAGCAGGTCTCGTTGATGGTGAATTCCTTGACCAGCTTCGGACCGGGCGAACCATGCATGGCATGGCAGTCGGAGCAGACCACCTTGCCCTCGCGGATGGGGTGATGCGAATACTGGAAGCTCTCAGCGCGCTGCTGCGCATGGCAGGTGAAGCACTTCTCCGGCTGCGTGTCCTTGACGAACACCGGATCCTTCTTCACGTGGATGGTGTGGCAGTTGTTGCAGGCCACGTCGTTGCGGTCATGCTTGCTGCCGATCCAGTTGATGCGCGTGGTGTTCTCGTGGCAGCCCAGGCAGACCGCGGCGCGGTCCTTGGCCGAGGCGGCGTTCGGACCGCTGAAGCTGATGGCCGGCGGTACGGGCTTTTGGCCCTCGGTCACATGAGCGGCGCTCTTGATGTGCTCGGGGCTGGCCCCGTGGCAGGTTTCGCAAGCATGGTTGGCGAACGGCGTACGGCTGTCGCCCTTCATCGCATGCGGCGTGCTGAGGATGTCGGTTACGGGTGCCGAATCATGGCACTTCATGCAGGTCTGCTCGCCTTTCGCCGCGTAGACCGGCGCCGCCGCGGGATTTTCGGCAGCCCAGGCGCTGGCGCCGAGCATGAATACGATGCCGGTAAAAACGCCGGTCACCAGGTTCTTGATCAACATTCGCGTATCCCCCAATTCCAGTTGGGTTGGGACAGACTTCCCGTTACTCAGCAACTTCGCGGCCGGTGCTTGAATAGCGCCTACGAAAACTCGCCTGGCGCAAAGCCGATGCCCCCCATTTCATGCGTGTCGCTTACACCGGGTACGACGGTTGGACTCTGAGAAGCGGATCGTAGGGTTCTGCCCCAACTCGCCAAGCTCTTGTAGAACCAGTGCCCACAAAATTAGAGCGTCGAGCTTTTAATCTGCAACATATCCGGCCTCTCTAAGGTAGTTCCAACATTCCTCGGGGGAGTAGAGGTCGCAGATGCTGCCGACGGCCTTCCATAGGGCGTCGATGGTGCGGGCT
>JAJYTF010000059.1 GCA_021793155.1 Pseudomonadota bacterium
CCACCAACCAATTGAATTGTGGTGAAAATTCGACGGCTGGTGGCGGTACCATCCGTCGGATTTTCACCACTAGTGGTCCGCCCCAGACGCTTGGTCCCCAAGCGCCTGGATCAGGCGGCCCACCAACCAATTGAATTGTGGTGAAAATTCGACGGCTGGTGGCGGTACCATCCGTCGGATTTTCACCACTAGCGCGTTGAGCGCGCCGCAGCGAGCACCGCAGGGCGCAGCGAGGAAAGCCAAGCCCCGCAGATGCGGGGCGCCCGGCGCCTGAGGGGCTCTTCGGATACAGATGTACAGTAACTGTTGCACTTGCGGTTCCTGTTCCTATATGCTTGTGAACAATAGGTGACTTGGCATGCCATGCGCATGCGGTTTCAAGGATTGCGGAACATGTACACTCACCCCCAACAGGCTGCCGTCCATGACGTGCAGAAGCTGCGCCGGGAAGCGGGCAAGTGGTTGAAAACCCTTCGCATGGCGCGCAACCTGACCCAGCGCGAACTGGCCGAAAAGGTCGGCGTGGAATATTACACCTTCATCTCCCAGCTGGAAGTCGGCCGCGGCCGCATTCCGCCGGACCGCTACGAGATGTGGGCCCAGGCCCTGGGCATGGAAGCATCCGAATTCGTCAAGCAACTGATGCGCTTCTATGATCCCGAGACCTATCGCATCCTTTTCGGCAAAGGCACGGAAGAGTAGGAAAACCAGACATTATCTGCTAGGTTCGCTCCGACACGCCGCCGTCTTTAGGGGAACTCGGCATTGAGCGCGACGGTATTCGCCTTTCCGCACCGCAAGACCGGGCCCCAGCCCTGGACCAACGACGAGTTGGCGGAACTGTACCGGGTCGTCGACATTCTGGCCCGTGCCGGCCTGGCGGTCGAGACCGACATGGGCATGTCGGACGAAGGCGACCCGTGGTTCGTTTTCTGCAGGGCCGATACCGGCGACGTGATTGCCCATTTCGCCCGCATCGACGGCCAGTTCGTGGCCGCCAGCATCGCCGTCGACGAGACTTACAAGGGCGCCAATTTCCGCCAGATCGTCGACCAGATGGTACAAAGCCAGCCACTGATCCTGCCGCCCCCCAGCCGGGGAACCCGACTGCTTCTGCATCCGGCGGTGATCCTCACGGCATTCGTGGCGACCGCGCTGGCCCATTCGGAAAAGGCGATGGCCGCCGACGTCATGCGGCCGGTGGACGCCAAATGGGACCATCACCCCGACAATTCCACGGATCACGGCCACGCCAAGGGAGTGAAGCCGTCCTGGTTCGACTCGCTGCAGGGCATGCTGCGCGGGGCGGGGGGTGACAACAAGTTCACGCCGGAGGCCGACACCGGCCTGTCGGGCGCCGCACATGGAATTTCGCTGGCGTCGCTGATCGCCATTGCCATGACGGCGATGCAGCCGCTGGTGGACAAGCTGTCGGTGATCACCGACGCGGTGGCCGCTGATCTCGACGGACATGGCCACGACGCGGCGGCCACGGCGGCCCATATCGACAATTTGGCAGCAGCCGGCGACCTGCCGATGATCGAGCAATCGGCAGTCAAGGCGGATGATTCGATCGTAGTCAAGACAGATGGCCAGGATCAGCCTCAGGTGGCAAAGAAAGACCTGCCGGATGTATCGTCCGTGGACCAGCAAAAGATCGCCGCCGACAGCCACGCCGCTGTGCAGCAGCAGGCCGTGACGCAGAAGGCGGCGGCACCCGACGATGCCTCCCACAAGGCGATGCCGGTCGACATGGCCCAGGATACATCGGCGGCGGTAATGGCGTCGTTCCAAAAGGTTGCCAGCGTCGCGGTCAGCCCGGCCCCCGCAGCCGCCGACGGCTCGGATTTGTCGCCGATATTCATCAGCCTCAAGGATGTCAGCACTCAAGCCCTGCAGATCCTGAACATCCACGTCGACAACTCGGCCACCTCGAGCGGCGACCTGGGGCAAGGCCTGGCGAGCATCGGTTCGACCGACATCGGCAAGGCTGCCGGATCGGGCACCGGAACCATAACGCCGGTGACTACGACCACCATCCAGGCCTCCAGCACCAATGCCGTCGACGTGCTGCACGCCATCGCCAATTTCGTCGAGTCGGGCCAATACGATTTCTCGACGCCGCTGACCGCATCGGCATCGCTTCAGAGCTCTCTGGCCAACTACGCCGGTTCCGGCCATGCGCTGAAGGTCATCGTCTTCGAAAGCACCAATCCTACGCCGGATATCTTCCTGTTTGCTCCTGGCGTGGTGTTCGTCGACGAAAAATACTTCGCTCAGACGCCGGCCCTCAACAATTCGACCAGCCATCTGGTCCTCGACCTTGCCGGCGGCGGGACGGTCACTCTGGTCGGCGTCACCGCGGTGAGCCATCTCCCCCCCGCGATCGTCTGAGTTGCCATTCCTCAAGAGGTTTACCCACGGCCTTTGGCTGAGGCTGCCGCAGCGCAAGCGGCGCCGGTGGTTCATCGCGCTGTTCGCCGCCATTTGCCCAAGGCCCGGCAACGGCAATCCGCCCACCAGGTTGCCGGCCGTGGTCGGCGGGGTGCTCGGCAGCACCACCGGCCTCGGCGAATCGGCGCGGATGAATGTGGAAGCCCTGCGAGTGGCCGGTCTGCCCTTCGCGACCGTGGATTTCAGCAGCTCTCTTCTCGGCGACCAGGGCCGCCCTCAGCGACGGATGGCCGATACCGCCGATGCCGATGGCCCGGGCAGCCTGATCCTGCACGTCAGCGGTCCATTCATTCCCTATGCCCTGCACCGCTGCGGCCGGCGGCTGCTGCGCGATAAACGGGTGATCGGCTTCTGGCACTGGGAACTGCCGCGCCTGCCCGCGGAATGGAAGGTGGGCATGCCCTACGTCCATGAGGTCTGGGTGCCCAGCCGCTTTTGCGCCGAAGCCGTCCGCCACGACTATTCCGGACCCGTCGCCGTCGTTCCCCACCCGGTGGACGTCCAGGGAACGGCCAAGGCCCATAGGACTGACGGTGTCTTTTCCGTGGTCACCATGTTCAACATGGCTTCAGGTTTCGAGCGGAAGAATCCCGTCGCAAGCATCCGCGCCTTCCGCCAGGCGTTCGGCCGGGACGGAACGGCCCGGCTGACGGTCAAGGTGCTCAACCCCGAGGCTTATCCCGCCGGCATGGCCGAATTGCGCGGCGCTATCGAGGGATGCGGCAATATCGCCGTGCGGACCGAACCGATGACGCGGGGGGAAGTCCTGGCGCTGATCGGCGGCGCCGATGCCGTGTTGTCCCTGCACCGCTCGGAGGGGTTCGGCTTGCTGGCGGCCGAGGCGATGCTGATCGGCGTACCGGTCGTCGCCACCGACTGGTCGGCAACGGCCGAGTTCGTCACCGCCGAAACCGGCCTGCCCATTCCTCACCGCCTGATCCCGGCGATCGATCCGCAAGGCAGTTACCACTTCCCCGACCAGCGATGGGCCGATCCCGACGTCGATGCGGCGGCCGAAGCGCTTTGCCGCCTGCGCGCCGACCCGGCTTTGGCGTCCGCTCTGGCCGGCCGGGCCAAGACAAAGGCCGCCGACATGTTCTCGGCCGCCCACTACATCGAACGGATCAAGGCAGCGCTGGGCTGTTAACAGTCGGACCCCAGCCATTCCTCGATGGCACGGCGAACGCGGTCCGAGGGACGCATGCGGCCGCATTCGATCTTGCTCAGATGGCCTTGCCGGATGCCCAAGGCCTTGGCCAGCGCGACCTGGGTCATGCCCAGCGCCCGGCGCCGCCGGCGCAGGCCGGCAATCAGGCTCTCTTCGCCTCCACCCTCGCCGCCGAGCCGCCGGTAATAGTCCCGGACCGGCTGCGGGGCTTCGACCAGAATCTCGGCCTGCAGCCATTCCTCGACCCATCTGTGATGCCGGCCATCGGGTGGCGCGGCGGCATAGCGCCAAGCGGCAAGAACCTTGTCAACCACCAGGCGGTCGAGCGCCTTTTCCAGACGTGCGCGGGTTTTGCCCGGATAACGCGTATCAACGGGTTCGCCCACTGAATCAAGCAAGGCCTGCACCGCGCAGGATTGTCCGGCGCCGGCATCCGCCGCCAGGGCGCGCCACTGCCAGCACAGATAACGCGTCAGGCGCTTCTCCCATCGCCGGCGATAGGGATCGTATTGCAGTGCCTTCTGGAACAGCAGGGCCGTCTGCCGCCCTTCGCCGAACATCCCTTCGCCAAACATGCATGCGGCGAAGGCGCGGCCCGGGCGGAAGACGAAGCGCTCCACATCGACTGAGCCGTCCTGCCGCAACTCTCCCGTACGGTCGGTAATGACGAACAAGCGGCTCTGCAGGGTCTTGGTGCCGGCATCCTTCGCCTGCCGGCCTCGAGCCCCCTCCCGCCCGGACTCCACCTGGGCGATGGTGATCCAAATGTTCTGCAGATGCGCCAGCGCCTTCAGCATGTCTTCACGCTGCTCGGGCTCGTAACCGCCGCGGCGGCCGGCGCCCCCCCGCTTCGGCTTCAGGCCGCGCAGGGCAAGCAACTGGTCGAGTTCGGCAACGGCCGCATCGTTCGGGTTGCGTGCCTGCGCCATGTAGATGGCGCACAAGGCGTCCAGCGCGTCGGCATCACGGTCCGAGAGATCGCGCTGCTGACGCCACATGGTGCGGGCCCAGGCCGCCACCTGCTCCGCCGGCAGCGGGCAGGGGTCGTCGGCCGCCGCCGGCCGCATTTGGGCGAAATGGCGGGAGGCGACCCGGCCGAGAGGCGCGGTCGGCCAGACGGAGCCTTCGACGGCCCGGAAAGCGTTCTTGTAAAGCGCTTCGCGCAGGGACTGGACCTCGATCGCCGACAGCATCGGCATCATGCCTTGCGGCAGCTCTCCCGGCAAAATCGGGCCTTCGGCATTCCGCCCGATCCCCAGAATGTCCTTCAGACTTTCGACCGGCTTCTGCGGCGGAGACAGCATATCCGCCAGAACCTGCGCCGAACTCTCGGCATAAACCCGGACCAGGGCACCGACCGATTCGCCGTCGACCGAGTCGAGGGTGTCCCCCTCCCACAACCAGAAACAGACATTGACCGCAACCCAGCGGGCCAGTTTGGAGAAGAACCCCGGCTCGGCGATCACATCTTCGGCGATCGCCTGCGCATTGAACCGAGCCACCGCCGGATCGACCTGCCCTGATCCGGCATCGGGCGCCTTGCGGTATGCCTCGACCAGGCGCAACAGCACCAGTCCGGCGAGGGTCGCCCGGATTGCCGCCCGGTTCGCCGTCAAAGCCGGTTCGAGGCAATGGGCCAGGCCATCGGCACCGGCGGCCGTCGGCAAGGCCTTGCGCGCCACCTCGGCCACTGCCGGCAGCAAGAGTGTTTCTTCTTCGCCGCCGGCGGCCGGGGCAGTCATCCGTCCTCGAGATGGAACAGCGCCGCGGTGCCGAACAGTCCCGCCACGACAGCGGGGGTCCAGGCGGCAAGGGCCACCGGCAGGGTTGAGGACAACCCCAGCGCGTAAACGACCTTGGAAAAGAAATAGAACACGAAGCCCGAGACGATCCCGCCCACCAGGCGGATCATGATGCCGCCGGAACGCAGGTCGGGCTTCACCGAGAATACCGCTGCCAGCACCACCATGGCCACCAGCAGGATCGGCGAAGAAAGCAGTGACTGGAAATACAGCTTTTGCCGGTTGGCCGAAAATCCGGCGCTTTCAAAGAAGTGGATGAAGCCCGGCAACTCCCAGAATGATATGGTTTCCGGCGAGGCAAAATTATCCTGGATCTTGGCCAGGGTCAGCTGGGTGGAAAAGTCGTATGTCGGGTAATGCTCGACCGGACGGCCGGGCCGCAGCAGGCTGGCATCGGTAAGGCGGAAGAAGCCGTTTTCCAGCTGGCCGAGCGATGCTTCCAGGCCGTACAGGAAATGCTCGTCCGCGTCGGACACATAGACGCTCACGTCCCGCAGATGCAGGTCGTAGCCTTCCTGCCGCACCGCGTTGGCGTGCACCACCACAACTTCGGCCCCGTGGGTCTCGCGCAGCCAAAGGCCGCTCTCGCCGACCAGCAGCGGACCGCCGCCGCTGCGCAGCAACACCTGGTCCTGCAACTTTTCGTAGCGCAGATACAGGGCCGCCGAGAGGGGGTTGAAGGCGACGACGTTGAACAGGCCGATGAGAAAAGCTCCCACCATCACCGGCGTCAGGAATTCCCAGATCGACACGCCGGCCGACCGGCTGACCACGAGTTCGCGGCTGCGGGTCAGCGACCAGAACGCGGCCATCGCTCCGATCATCACGGCGAACGGCAGAATCAGCTGCACCATCTGCGGCAGCTTGAACAGCGCCATTTCCAGGATGACGCCGAAGCCCACATTCCCGTGAGTGGCCGCCCGGCGCAAAAGCTCGATCACGTCGAACAGGAAGATCAGCCCCATGATCACCCCCAGCGACCCGAGAAACGCCATCACGAAATGACGGCCGATATAAAGGCTGAGGATAGGGGACAACCGCATTGGACAGATGGAACCTTTGGCTCGGGAATGAAGCGCGATTATAGCCTTTCGCAGAAGCGGCGCTATATCATGCCGCGAGCGGAAAGCGTTTGTCCGGCAATAACTGCGCCATTTCCGGACAAACGCCAACCCCTCGCGCTTGGCGCGTAAATGGTACTGTTTACCGGCAAAGCCGGCAGGGCGCCACCTGAGCTACGGCGGCCGCAACTGATGAATCGAACAAGGAAGGTTTCCATGGTGCGCCTGACACGCATCTATACCCGGGGCGGAGACAAAGGAAAGACGTCTTTGGGCGACGGCCGGCGGGTGGCCAAGCACGACCTCAGGGTCGAGGCCTATGGCACGGTGGACGAAGCCAACGCCGTCATCGGCCTGGCCAGGCTCCATACGACCGGCGATGACGAAGCCGACGCACGGCTGGCCCGCATTCAGAACGATCTTTTCGACCTGGGCGCCGATCTTTGCGTGCCCGAGACGGAGGGGCAGACGGGCGGGCTTCGCATCGTGCAATCGCAAATCGACCGGCTGGAGGGCGAGATCGATGCCATGAACGCCGAGTTGGCGCCTCTGACCAGCTTCATCCTGCCCGGCGGATCCCCTGGCGCCGCGCATCTGCATCACGCCCGCACGGTGACCCGTCGCGCCGAACGCCTCATTTGCCTGCTGGCGGAAGCGGAAGCGGTAAACCCATTGGCGATCGCTTACGCCAACCGGTTATCCGATCACCTGTTCGTTTTCGCCCGCCATCTCAATCAGCGGGGAACCAAGGATGTGCTTTGGGTTCCGGGGGCCACCCGCTGAACTTTCTTTCAAAGCGGGGCGCATGTTGACAAGAAAATGACGCCCCCCTATTGTGCAGTGCAATACGTGGAGAAGGTGGGCACACCTCGCTCCGTTCCGTCCCAAGAGCGCCCTTCTGCGGCCTGTTGATGTGAGGGAAGAAACAAGATGAAAGTCTTGGTCGCTGTCAAACGGGTGGTCGACTACAACGTGAAGGTCCGGGTCAAGGCGGACGGGTCGGGGGTCGATACGACCAATGTGAAATTCTCGATGAACCCCTTCGACGAGATCGCGG
>JAJYTF010000015.1 GCA_021793155.1 Pseudomonadota bacterium
CTGACGAAGCTTGCCCGCCGCTGGACCCGAAAGCCGCGCGCCAAGAAATAACCGCGGCATCTTGTGCTGGTAGGGATTACGCCAGATTACGGGGAAGAGCGGTAGGCGGCCTCGGCCGGATGCTTACCCAAGACAGCCCTCAAGCTCGCTGTTATCTCGGCATATCACCACCTTGTTGGGCTTCCGGGTCATCGGGCTGAGCAACAAAGTCTGAGCGGCCGCGGTGGGGCCTCGGGGATCGGCATTCACGGATTCTTTGAAGGTGGCGTGCTATGGGATGCAGGCAAACCGGTCGAAGAGATCGACCGATTGCATCCCTCTGGCGCAACTCAGGCCACTTCCGCACCGGTTCTGATGCTGCGGCTGCCTTTTCCAACTTCATGGCGGGTCGGCTTGTGCCTACCCAACGCCGAATTGTCACATGGCCTGGACGAGCAGCGTTTCTTCGAGGAGTTTGCGCCCATTGCGCGAAGCGACGCGCTCGAAACGATGGCGTTATTGTATCATGGAGTCCTGCCCGCTTTTCGCCTTGAGAGACTAGAGCTACTGGCATCTGCCCTCGCGTCGATTTCTCGCACGGGTTTCAAGCGTCTTGAGATCGAACGGTGCGGAAAAAATGTCGTCGACCTGTTGGGCAGCTTACGCGCGAAAGGCTATGCTGCGGGCATGAGTAGTATGGGTCCTCTTGTCTATGTGATTTTCGTAGCCAGGGATGCGCGTGCCACCGGCGAGTTGCAGGCGCTGTGTGCTACCCATAATGCACATTGGTTGGGGTGCCAAAGCGGTCTGAATTGCGGCGCAAGGGTTTACCGGGACGAATTGCCATGAGGTTACGCTATGGCGACGTCTTCCGGTTCCATCGACTGCTCAAGATCTTTTTCTATACGTCGAACGCCGACAAGCTGATCCAGGCTAGGCTGATCTTCATGCGTAGTGGATATCAGCTCACCCACTATCGCAGTCAGCAAGAGCCCTATGACGAGGACTATTCTCTCGACACGGAGGGGCTGCTCACCCAGGCATTGAAGCAAGTAAGCCAGGAATTCGAACGGCGATCTGTCTTGTTCGTCGAGGATACGTCGGTGCGAATCGAGGCACTTAGCGACGTGACAGACTATCCTGGAACACGCGTGAAGGAGTGGTTCTCGGAGACGAGTTTCGCGGAACTTGATCGCCAGATCGCGCTTCGCGGCGGCGACCGACGATGCACGGTTAAGTCCGATATCGCGCTTCGGCTCCCGTCCCTGTCGCGGCCAATTTTCTTCCACGGGGAAACGTCGGGACGCGTTGCGGACGGCGCTCCGGCATTCACTGGCTCGCCGCAATATCCCTGGCTGACGCCCGACACATTCAATGGATGGTTCATCCCCGATGGGACCAACCGGCGGCTGGGCGAAATGGAGTTCGAAGAGTCGCTCGCATTCGACTTCCGCGCGAAGTCCCTCACACTGCTGATCGAGAGGCTGGAAGAGCTGAACGCCGTCATCAATTTAGGAAGATGGAACCATCTCGTGCGCCGAGTGGCGGAGGCGGAGGCGGACACCGCAATTGGAAGGCAGCTCTCGCTTCTTTCGACAGATCGCCGCCACGTACTGATTGTGATCGGACACAAGTGCGCCGGCAAATCTACTTTTAGCGATTTTCTGATGGGTCAGCGCACGGGAGTTTTCGCGCTCGAGGGCAGTTCTCTTCTGCGGCAGATCGCAGAAGAAGAAGGGATCACCATCGGCAACTCGGGCGACGCGTTGATCTTCCTCGAGAAGCGAAACTGGGACATCGTCGCAAAGCGAGCTGCCGAATATATCGCGCGGGAGAACGCCGAGCTAAACGTCGTGACCGGCATGCGGACGGTTGAAGAGGTCCTGTGCCTGCGTTCGATGCTGCCGTCAGCGCGCATTGTGTTGATCGAGGCCGATGCCCGCACTCGCTTCGAGCGGCACGTGAAGCGGGCTCGCTCCGATGACGCCCGGACCTTCAGAGAGTTCACTGGCCTCGACGAGGAGCAGATGCATTTCGGAGCGCTGCGCGTCGCACATGAGATTGCTGATGTCGTGATCCGAAACGATGCCGATCTGCGTTCCTACTGGCGTCGTATTGACGAGATGGTCAGCACGATCGACACCTTGCGAGAAGGGCGCCAGAGCCCGTCCGAACTGCACCGCTCGTTGCGTGCCCTGCGGAAGATCGGACGAGCCGCGACATGTGATGAGATCGCCGCCGTGACCGCGGAACAAGGACCCGCAGTGCGTAAGTATAACAACAATAGGGCGCTTAAGTCAGTGCCGGAATTCGTGGCGAGACTTGAAAAGCGTGGCGAGTTGCTGCGCTATCGTCTATCACCGCGGGCGCCGGCACTTCTCAAGCTACTCGACTTGATTGCGACGCCGGCAAGTACTGAGAAAGGGCCCGCTCTTGCGTCGGACCGAGGATGATCGTGAACGAAGGGCTGCTTTTGGAAGCTTAAGTTGCAGCGTCGAATGCCGGCAATGGGCGCGAACCAGCAACGATGGGTCGGAAAGCGACGAAGAAGCGAATGCGCGCTTTCGGCAGTCTGGCGGCAGACCGGTGACGGCCATGGGCCAATTCACGTCATAGCCCAAGCTCGCTGTGCGAGCCCAGGCGAACAAGTTCCAGCGTGTCGGCGTCGGGAAGCCGATAGACCAGGACCAAGTCGGGCTTGATATGGCAGTCCCGATGGTCCTTCCAATCGCCCGTAAGGGTGTGGTCGCGGCAGCGTTCCGGCAACGGCTTGTCGACTGCCAACAGGTTGACGACGGCCATTAGGTCCGAGTCCAGGGTCTTGCCATGACGCCCCTTGAACTCGCGTTTGAAATCCCGCTTGAACGCCCCGGTGCGCCTGACGGTGCGCACCTCGGGCGGCTCCGGCGGCAGTTCAGTCGTCATCGGAATGCAGGTCGGCCAGCAGATCGGAAGGCTTCCCGACGGTGACCAGCTCGCCCCGACGGGCGGCCTCCATGGCGGCGATGGTCTCGGCGTTCGGGATCAGCGGCTCGAACGGCAAACGCTTTTCCTTGGCGATCCGCACCATCATGAGGCGGAAGGCGTCGGAAGGGGTCAGGCCGATAGTTTCCAGGACTGCAGCGGCCTCCCGCTTCAAATCCTCGTCAATCCGGGCGCGCACGACGGCGTTCATGGCTGCGGTCTCCTGCATGGGTTGGGCCACATTGTAGCGCTTGCCGTTTTCCTCGCCAAGGCTCGCTATATCGCGATGCCGGAATGAGGTATGCCCTATCGGGACATGATGGGCGGGAATGGGCCACGACGAGCGGTCGGCCAGCCAATCCGCAACGACAATTACCGGCTCGATTTCAAGCGCACCCTCTTGCCGATGGCGCCGCTCTCGAAGGTCCGCAATCTGGGATCGGCACCGATCCAGGGAACGACCGGGACGGGCGCTGAACGCCATGTCTGCTTGTCGCATGCCAATCAGAAATCCCAAGGAGAAATCAGATCAAGACCTGTCGTGCGAAAATCCGTAAGGTTGCGAGTGGCAAGGCGCCCGCCATTAACGCGGGCGATAGCGGCAATCATGCCATCGGGTGCGGACATGCCAAGCCCCTGCCGAGATGCCGCGCCCATGATCTCGCCATAGGCCAGGGCTGCCTCTTCCGTCAGCCCGAAGATCCTGTCGGCAAAGCGGTGCCGCCAGTCGGCAAGCCCCTGCTCTATCCGGACCGCTCGCTGATCGGGTTGAATCTTCGCGATACCGAAGGCAATCTCGGCGATGGTAACAGTCGGCAGGGCCAGTTCGGCATCGTACCGGACAAGCCACGCGATCACTGCCGGGTCGGGCGACTTGCGCAGGGTCTCCGAGACAACGTTGGTATCGAGGAAAATCACAGGTCGGGACCCGAATGGGCGCGCCGCGCCTCCCGGATGACGGCGTCAAGGTCGACATCCGTTCCGTAGTTTGCCGACAGCCGCGCATAGAAAGAGGATGCCGGCTCACGTCCTATTTCGCGGATCTCATAGGCTTCCAACGCACGCTCGACGACATCGGCGATCGACCGCTTCTGACGCCGTGCGAGACGGTGGGCAAGTTCGCGCGCCTTGGCGCTGCGAACGGAAAGCTGAGGTTCGGCCATGAGTGTCTCCATTCTTTGGAAGAAAGATAACTCCTGACTCTGAAGCCATCAAGGTGGCAGACGACGATTTGATGGCTGAAGATGGCTCACCGCAAGGCTCATCGGGGGGCCGGGATTTGGGCCTGCGGAATGACCGGTTTCGGGCACCATGATATCGCTCAAGAATGATGCATAAGGGCGCTCTTTTGACGGCCCACCAGCAGGTTCAAATCGCGGGCAGGATACCTGCTTTGGCGAAGTGTATGGCCAACGCCGCGATTGACCGGCCCGCCCGGCGTTGGTATAAACACCAACATGTCCGCGCGGCTGATCCTCCGAGAACGAACCCAGCTTGCGGAAGATCGGTTTATCGAAGTCGTCGTTTGGGAGGTGCCGGCCGCTATTCCCGGTTCGGCCCACGCCTTCAAATACCGACTGGCCTTCGTGGTTGAGGAGATTTGCGTCCTTCGGTACGACAACGAAGCCGGCAAAGGTGATCACAAGCACGTCGGTGATGCCGAGATTCCTTACCGCTTTACGACGGTCGAGCAATTGTTGGCAGATTTTCGCCTCGACGTCCTGAATTGGAGGCCGATATGAGCATGGTAACGATCGGCATTGCCTCACTTGACCAGTCACTTGACCGAGCCCGCCGCGCACTGCATGGCGAGGAGCAGGGCAACTTCATCACCTTCACGTCACACGAGCTGATGCTGAAGACCCTGACCCCCAAGCGCTGGGAATTGATCAAGGCGATGGCGGGAATGGGTCCGATATCTATCCGCGAAGCGGCCAGACGGACCAACCGCGACGTAAAGTCCGTTCACGGTGACGTTCAAGTATTGCTCAAGGCCGGGGTTATCGAGCGAACCGAAGATGGTCGAATCGTATTCCCGTTCGAGGAAATTCACGTCGATTTTGTTGTCCGCGCGGCCTGACGGCCAGACACGGAAACGCCGCCGGCTGGGGGCGCGGCGACGTTCTTGTGATTGGTTGCACGCAAGATTTGGACGGCCTGTATGACCGCTTTCGCGTGCTGCGATATCGCCCCACAACGCCCGACATGGGCGCGAAAGGGTCGGCAACGCCCCCTTCGCTTCCGGCGAAATCCTGGGCGGTCGGGTCAGTCGGCGAGGCCCATGACGAATGCCACTGCCGCATCGAGCTTCAGAACTTCCTCGGTAGTTAGCCGACCGATCACTTGGCCGATGCGTTCCCGTTTCACTGTGACCGGTTTATCCACCATTACTTGCGACCTGCCGCGGAGGCCATTTGCTTCGGTTGGTTCAACCGTGATCCGGAAATCGGGCGCATCCACCAAGTCGGACGCCATCTGGCAGATCACGACCGATGCGTGACTTTGTGGAAATGCATCCGTTTGGACAATGACGGCGGGGCGGGGCTTGCCATGATTCCCGGCGGCCGCGACAACCACGACGTCACCGCGGCGCATCGATCTCCGAGACCTCCTCGATCCACTCCAGTACGGCGCGCTCGGCGGCCAGCGACAACTTGGCAACCTGGTCGGCGACTCGCCGGCGCGTGATTTCCGCCCTGGCATCGGGCACAACGAGCCGGACTTCCCTCAGGCCTTCGCGGCGTCGACGGGCCCGCATGGCCCGCATCCGCTCCGCAGTCGACGTCATCACACACCTCGCCACTGTAACGCGTGACAATGTAACGCGTTACGCCTCCCGGGGCAAGTTCGCCTTTGTTCTTTGGATCGCTTCGGGCTGCGGCGAAGGGTAGGCCCGGTAGCCATCGGCTCGATTTCAGGCACCCCCACTTAGCGATGGCGCCGCTCTCGTAGGACCACAACCGGGAATCTGCGCGAATCCAGGAAACGCCCGGAACGGGCGCAAACCGTCAAAGGTACATCTGTGACGCGGCCAGTGGCGAGAGTTTGGCGAATGGATCCCGTCACTATCCGTCAGATTTTCACAGCGATTCAATCAGTTGGCATTCCTTCCCGGACGCTTAATTCCCAAGCGCCTCGGGGGAGGCACCAGGGCTGCGAATTTGGCAGTTGCCAGTGGCAGCGGGATCACTAGGATGGCAACTGGACTTCCGTATTCTGCGTCCCATCGAGGCCATGAGTTCTTCCCGACGAATTGACGATCTTGCCCGGCAGGCCCTCGAACGACTGCGCCCGAAGGCCAAATCGTTGATCATCACGGTTTACGGCGACGCCATCTACCCCCACCGCGGAAGTGCCTGGCTGGGCAGCATCATCCATCTGGTCGAGCCGTTCGGCCTGAACGAGCGGATCGTCCGGACCTCGGTGTTCCGGCTGTCCAAGGAACAATGGCTGACCTCGAGCCAGATCGGCCGGCGCAGCTATTACACCGTCACCGAGGCAGGTCGTCACCGATTCGACGCCGCCGACCAACGCCTCTACACCGTCGACGCCCACCACTGGGACAAGCAGTGGACCATGGTGTTCACCGGCCTGACCGGCTTGGAGGGCGAGGACCGGGAGGCATTGCGCCGCGAACTGAGCTGGCAGGGCTTCGGCTCCCTGGCGCCGGGCGTGATGTGGCACCCCGATCCGGACCAGGCGGCGCTGCGCCAGGCCCTGGTCGATGCCGGGGTGGGATCCCGCGCCCTGGTCATGCGGGGATCGGCCGAGCCCTGGGTCTCGCCCGACGCGTTGCGGGACATCATCCGCAACTGCTGGGGCCTGGAACGGCTGGCGGCCGACTACGAGGAATTCCTCGACATCTTCCGGCCGTTGTGGCGAGCCATGCAATCGGCTGATGAATTGGACCCCGCCCTGTGCTTCATGGTGCGCATCCTGCTGATGCACGGCTATCGCCGCGTCCTGCTGCGCGATCCCATGCTGCCGAACGAACTGCTGGCGGCGGATTGGCCGGGTTCCGCGGCGCGGCTGTTGTGCCGCAACCTCTACCGGCTGATCCAGGCGCCGGGGGAGCGCTACCTGATGGAAATGACCGAGACCGCCGAAGGTCCACTTCCGGCAGCGGCGCCTTTCTACTATTCGCGCTTCGGCGGACTGCAGGACGCAGCGTGAGGGAGGCTCAGGCCAGCAGTCTCTGCGGATTGCTGTAGACGGCGTGGCCGCCGTTGCGGACGAAGCCGACCAGGGTGACGTTCAGCTGTTCGGCCATGCGGATGGCCAGCGCGGTCGGGGCTGAAATGGCGGCGAGCAGGCCGGCGCCGACGGACGCGGTCTTGTGCACCATCTCGTAGCTGGCGCGGCTGGTCACCAGCACGGCACCGCACCGGAAATCGACGGAACGTGCGGAGAGCGCCCCGATCAGCTTGTCCAGGGCGTTATGCCGCCCAACATCCTCGCGCAGGCATGTCACCGCTCCGTCGCCGTCAAGCCAGGCCGCGGCGTGAGCCGCGCCGGTGATTCGTTGCAGTTGCTGGCGGGCCTGCAACTGGTGCAAGGCGGCGTGCAGGGCCTGGGAGGAAAGTCGGACCGACGTTTCGACCGGCGGTACCGGCCGGATCACCTGCTTGAGGTTTTCCGCGCCGCACAGACCGCAGCCGGTGCGGCCGGCCATGCTGCGCCGGTGTTCCTTGAGCTGGGCGAACCGTTCGCTGGAGATTTGCATCTGCAGCTGGATTCCATCCTCGGTTTCCCGCAACTCGATGTCGTAAAGCTCGCCGGGATGACGGAGGATGCCCTCGGTCAGGGAGAATCCGAGGGCGAAGTCTTCGAGGTCAGCCGGCGAGGCCAGCATCACGGCATGGGAGATGCCGTTGTATTCGAGGGCGACCGGCACTTCGGCGGCGACGTCGTCGGTACAATCCTCGGCCATGCCGTCGCGCCAGCGCGCGACGGCGATACGGCTGACCGAGTCGAACCGTGACGGCGCCGCCGTTTCCATCACGCCGCCTCCGTTTCCCAGTTGGGCTTGTTGACCAGGCGGCTGGTTCCCGATCCGCGCACCGGGGTGCGTGGAATTGACAGGCCGCGCGTGACGGCCGCCTTCATGACGATGGTCTGTTTCGCCCACCAGCCCGCGGCGGCAAGCAGCAGGCCGCCGATGGCCGACAGGGCGGCCAGTCCCGGCCATGGCACCGAGGTGGCCAGCAGCAAGGCGGCCAGGCCATGGCCGACAATCAGGAATGCCGGGCCGATGTTCTGGATGGCGGCCATGCTGGCGGCAGGCACGCCGCGTGCGCTTAGGCCCTTGCCATAGTTTTGCCAGGCGGCAAGGCGCAGCAGACCCAGGCCCAGGGCCGCCAGGGGCGCCCAGGAAGGAGCAAGGCCGATAGCGGCGAGGCCGGCCAGGATGCCGAAGCCCTCGGTCAATCCGCTGGACAGCAGGAACGGCGTCAAGGTTTCTTCGCGCCATGCCGGAATGCCCTTGGCGGCGCGCAGGATGCGGGCCTGGCAATAAAGGAAGCCGCAAGCCGTCAAGGCGGCGAGGCCGGTCAGCCCGGCGACGACTTGCCCTGGCCCGCCGGCCCAGTGGATGAGCAGCGCCAAGCCTCCACAGCCGAACAGCGGCAGGGCGACGACGCCTTCGCGGGTCATCCACGAGGTCTGGGGATGGAAGAACACGTTGAAGGCCCGCCAGGGACGGCCGATTTCCAGCAGCACCATGGTCAGGCCGCAGGCGATGAAACACAGGCCAGCGGCCAAGGCCGGGGCGAAGGTCTGGCCGGCGGCGGCGGCGGCGGCGGCGGCAAGGAGCAGGCCGGTACCGGTTCCGCCCCCAATGAAGTTGCAGGCGGCGCGGATATCCCAATGACGCTGCAATTTCGGCCAAGGGCCGGTGACGAAGGGTTTCTTCTTCATAGCGGCAGGGCTTCCTTGTCCCAAAGGTAATAGAAACCGGGCTTTGTCCCGGCATCTTCGTGCATCCGGAAGTGCTTGTTTTCCCGCAACAGGCGCGACACCGCGCTGTTGGGGTCGTCGATGTCGCCGAAGGTCAGCGCGCCCGAAATGCAGGCATTGGCGCAGGCCGGCGTGGCCGCACGGTCCTTGCCCGGCGTCAGGCCGGCGGCGACGCCGGCGTCGATGACATCGACGCAGAAGGTGCATTTCTGCGCGACCCCGATGGTGCGCGGGTCGAATCGTGCCGTCTCCGAGGCGGTGGGGTCGTCGCCATAGGCGTAGACCGGCTCATCGACCTTGGACCGGGCTTCATAGGGGCAGGCCAGGGCGCAGTAAAGGCAGCCGATGCAAATGTCGTAGTCGATGGTGACGATGCCATCGGCACGCTGCCGGGTGGCCGTCGACGGGCAGGCGGCGACGCATGGCGGATCTGAGCAGTGCTGGCAGCCGGTCGGTACGAAGACGCGTTGCACCTCGGGATATTCGCCGATTTCCAGGTCGAGAACGCGGCGCCACTGGACGCCGGGCGGGGTGGCGTTGGCATGGCGGCAGGCGGCTGTGCAGGTCTGGCAGCCGACGCAGCGGCGAAGGTCGGCGACCATCACATAACGGGTCATGCCGCCACCTCTTCGATCGGACGGACGGAGACGCGCACCACATCGGACCCCGATCCGTTGGCGTCGGTGAGTTCAATCGACATGGGCGTAATGGTGTTGAGGCTGGGGTAGTTGCGGTCCTTGGCATAGGGCGTCGCCCAATGCTGGAACTGCCCGGTGATCAGGATGGTGTCGGGGCGGATGCCCTCGACCAGTTCGACCTGTCCGCGGGTGAAGTTGGCGACCGATCGCACCTCGACCCAGGAGTCGCGCTTGATTCCAAGCTTCTCTGCGGCCTTGCGGTTCATCACCACGCGGCCGTGAGTGCGCAGGTTGCCCGCCACCTCGTCCATCAGCTGGACCGCGGCGTTGCTTCCAGTGGTGTGCTGCATCGATTTGGTCGTCACCCCCCAGAACGGATAGTCATCGGGGTTCGCGCCGGTGTTGCGCAGGGCGTTGATCCAGATTTCGGGGATGTCGTGCCAGCGGGGGATCGGCTCGTATTCGGCGAGCTGCCGGTCCCACCAGTGGATGTCCTGTTCATGCAGGCGCCGGCCCAGTTCGATTCCCGCCCGCGTCAGCCGTTCCTGATAGGGCAGCTCGAAACGCAGTCCCTGTTCCACCATGGTTGGGTACAGGTACCAGTCGACGCGCTTGAACGGGACGACGAAGAAGCCGTTCTCGCGGAACCACGCCAGGTCCTTGATGTCGGCGCCGTGGGTCAGCTCGGCGGTGGCCGCCTTGCAGGCGGCGTTCCAGATCTCGTCGCCGGAATGGACTTTGTCCAGATCCAGCGAGAAGTCGAAGCCATCACCCTTCAGGGGAACGGAGCCGGCGCCGCGGTTGAGGGCGGCGTTGTATTTCTCGATGAGACCGGTGCGCCTCGCCAATTCCGTGGCGATCCAGGTCATGTCGCGGGACTCGCCGCAAGGATCGACCGCCGGCTGGCGCAGCACCACGCCCTGATGCTCCCAATGCTGTTCGATGAACTTGGTGCCGCCCATCCGGATCAGCTGGGTGCTCTCCAGATCGGTGGCGTCCGGCAGCAGGATGTCCGCCATGTAATTCGTTTCGTCGACGGTGTAGGCGAAGGCCACGACGAAAGGCATCCGCGCGATGGTCTCGGCCAGCTGATGGGTGTCCCAGAACGAGATGGCCGGGTTGGTACGATAGATGAACCACATCTCGGGGTAGCTCGGGCGGACCCAGCTCTCCGGCGATTCGCGAACGAACATCCAGGCCAGATGGGTCGGCCCCAGAGCCTGGCTCCAGGCGCCATTGCCGACCAGCGGCACCAAGGTCTTGTGGGCATTGCGGCCGGTCGGCTTTTCTTCCCACTTGCCGCGCTTGGTGGGATTGACGTTGGCCGTCATGAAGCCGTCCGGCCCCGGTTTGACGCTGGCCAGCCGGTTGTGGTGCGGCTTGTTGATGCGCACGGTGGTGCCGATGGTGCCGCCGGGCACTTCCAGGGCGCCCACCAGGCAAGCCAGCATGGTGCGGGCCCAGACGCAGTCATAGGCGCCCCAGCCGTTGTTCACGGTCTTGCCCAGGGTCACCGCCACCGGGCGGAAGGGAAGCACGGCGCCGTCGACTTCGATGGTCTGGCCGATGCAGGCGTTATCCAGGTACTCGCCGGCAATCCGGCGAATACGCGTGGCCGGCACGTCGCAGATTCCCTCGGCCCACTCGGCGGTGTAGGGACGCATGGTTTCGGCCATGCGGGTGAAGGCGGTCTCGACGCGGACGTCGGAATAGGTCCACACCTCGTCGTCGGCACCGACCTCGACGGCCTCCGGCACGGTGAACGCGCCCTCGAGGGCCGCAACCACGCCGGGCGTGTCGTAGGGCTGTGCCCGGTTGGTGACCGTGTCCCACATCAAAGGCTTGCGGCTTTCCGGATCGCGCAGGAAATAGCCGTTCGGTCCCACCAGATACGGCGATGCCGTCCGGTCGCGCAGGAAGGGGATATCCAGACGTTCGCGCGGCTGCTCGAACAGCATGGTATTGATCAGCGCGAACATCAGGGCGCCGTCGGTCTTCGGCTTGATCGGCACCCATTCGGCCGAAGCGGCGCCGGTAACCGACAGATGTGGCTCGAAATTCACCCGCTTGATGCCGCGGACCCGCGCCTCGGCATGCCGCCATACCGCGCAGACGCCGCCGGTGACTTCGACATTGGCACCGAAAGACAAAATGTAGCGGGAATGGACGGTGTCGGAGCAGACGGTGAAGGCGCGGTGCCAGAACTCGCCATACAGATGCTCCGAATGGGTGCATTTCACCCCCTGTCCGGAGCCGAAGCTGAAATCCATGGGGCCCCAGGCGGCCAGGAAGGCGGGCAGGGTGCCCATGTAGCTTGCGGGCGTGCCACCATGGCCGAAGCTGGCGGCGACCTTCGGCAGGCCGCGGTCGTCGAGCAGTCCTTCGGCGCGGATACGATTCAGGCGGCCGGTGATCTCGTCGAGTGCTTCTTCCCAGCTGATCGGCACGAAGCCCGGATCCTGGTCCCGCCCCTTTTTCGGGTTGGTCCGCTTCATCGGGGTCAGAATGCGGTGCGGATTATAGGTCTTCTGGACCAGTCCGAAGGCCTTCACGCAGACGCGCCCGTCAGCCGGATGGATGCCGGTGGCGGCAAAATTCGGACGAACTTCGGTGGCGACGCCGTCCTCGACCTTGACGGTCAGCAGGTCGGGGCCCGCCACGCAGTTATAACAATAGGTCGGGACATACCGTGCCGAGCCGTGCCGTGTCGGTTTCAACGCCCTTCCTCCCTTGTCCTGCGGCTGGTACGTCTCGCCGCTTGTATTCGACGATATGATACAGAAAGAACGCATGCAACGAAAAAAGTGAAATATACTTAGTGTCCATCCGGCTTCCTCCGGCGCGGCTCGGGTGTCGGCTTCCGCTCCGGCTCGGCGTGATTATGCTGGCTGTATCTCGCAAAGGTTTAGGGAAGCTGCGCGGTTCTGTCCGTAAAGGCGATTTTTTGAAATGATACAGGATGATTGACACGAGTGAGAAATGTGTGACATGTTCTTTATCAACAAATAGAATACGGCTGAGAGAGGATTCCAAGATGAAGAGCAGCCTGGTGGCCGGCTTGTCGCTGACGCGGCGTTTTCACATCGATGCCGAACGCACCATCGATTTCATGGGTGATGAGGGCCGGGTGTACGCAACGCCCGAGTTGCTGTGGGATACCGAGGTCGTCTGCCGCGACCTAGCCATGGCGCATCTCGATGCCGGTGAAGATACCGTCGGCACGCGGGTGGAACTCGACCATATGGCGCCCACGCTGGTCGGCATGTGGGTCGATATCACGGCCACCATCGCCGAGGTGAAAGGGCGCGCCGTCACATTCGCCATCGAGGCGCGCGACGCCTTCGATGCGGTGGGCAAGGGTGTCCACACCCGCTTCGTCGTCGATGTGGAGCAGACCAAGGCGCGGCTGAAGGCCAAGGCTGCCAAGGCAAGCGCCTTGGCGGCGCAGTGATCTCGCCGGGCAGAGAGCCATGCAGGAACTGAGGATTCACGGCCGCGGCGGCCAGGGTGCGGTCCTGGCCTCGGCCATTCTCGCCGACGCCCTGGTCGAGGAGGGGCGCCATGTCATGGCCATCCCCGCTTTCGGTTTCGAGAGGCGTGGGGCGCCGGTGGTGGCTTTCTTGAGGTTCGACGACCGGCCAATCCGTCGCGCCACGAACATCTACACTCCGAGCCTCGTGGTGGTGATCGATCCGACCGTCGGCCGTTCGGTGGATGTGTTTGCCGGAACTCCGGCCGGCACCACCGTTGTGCAGGCGACTGGCAAGAAGCCCGAGGAACTGGCCCTGCCATCCCATCTCGGGCGGGTCGCGGTCTGCGACGCGGTGCATATCGCACTCGACGTGTTCCGGCGCCCCATCACCAACACCATCATGCTGGGCGCCTTCGCCAAGGCCACCGGGCTGGTCTCGGTGGAGTCGCTGGTCAAGGCGCTGGAACACACCGATTTCCGCGATGCCGGCCTGCGGCAGAACATCGAGGCGGTCCAGCGCGGATTTGACGAAACCGTGGTCCGCCAATTGGACGGAGTGGCCGCAGCATGACCCAGCAGCGCAATGTTCCCGACAACCTTTGCCCCATCGCCGTCGAATATACGACCATGCTCACCGGCGACTGGCGGGCGTTGAGGCCGGTGGTCGACCGCGACAAATGCGTCAAATGCGCCACCTGCTGGCTGTATTGTCCGGTCCAATGCATCGTCGAGCGCCCCACCTGGTTCGACGCCGACCTGGCTACCTGCAAAGGCTGCGGCATCTGCGCCGAGGAATGCCCGCACCAAGCCATCCTGATGATCGAAGAGGCGGAGGGCTGAGATGTCGAAGGTCGTAGTCATCGACGGCAATGAAGCTGCCGCCTGGGGCGCCGCCCTGTCGCGGCCGGACATGGTGGCCGTCTATCCCATCACCCCCCAGTCCTCGCTGGTCGAATACCTGGCCAAGTTCATCGCCGACGGCCGCATGGACGCCGATCTGATGGATGTCGAGGGCGAGCACTCTGTCCTTTCGGTGCTGCATGGCGCCTGCCTGGCCGGCGCACGGACCTATTCGGCCACCAGCGCCCAGGGCTTGGCCTATATGTTCGAGCCCTATTTTCGCACCCCCGGCCTTCGCCTGCCCATGGTGGTCTCGCTGGTCAACCGCGATTCGGTGTCGCCGACCTGCGTCTGGGGCGGGCAACAGGACGCCATGACGGTCAAGGAAGTGGGCTGGATCCACATGTTCTGCGAAAACCAGCAGGAGATCTGTGACACCATTCCCATCGCCTACAAGGTGGCCGAGCACCCCGAGGTGATGCTGCCGGTCAACGTCAATCACGACGGCAACTACCTTTCCTATGGCGTGGCCAAGGTGGAATTGCCCGACCAGGCGGTGGTGGATTCCTTTCTCGGCGAAAAGAACGTCAACTGGCATGCTTGCCTGGACCCGGAACGGCCCATGGCGGTGGATCCCCTGACCGGCGGCGCCACCGGCGCCGGCCCGGCGACTTTCGTTCGTTACCGCAAGGGCCTGTGCTCCGGCATGCGGGCGGCGCTCGACGTGATCGTCGAGGCCCATGCCGACTGGGGCCGGCGGACCGGACGGCATTGGTCGCCGCTGATCGAAAAATATCGCATGGAGGACGCCGAGGTTGCGCTGGTCACCATCGGTTCGATGAGCGGCGCGGCCAAGGATGCGGTGGACGAGGCGCGCCTCGACGGGCGCCGCCTGGGGCTCGTCAAGATCAAGACCTTCCGCCCCTTCCCGGTGGTGCAAGTGGCGCAAGCCCTGTCCAAGGTGCGGGCCATCGGCGTGGTCGACCGGGCGGTCAACTTCGGCTGGAACTGCGGGCCGGTATTCCAGGAGGTGCTGGCCGCCCTCTATCACCTGCCGCTGCGGGTTCCGGCGATGAGCTTCATCGGCGGCCTGGCCGGCGCCGATATCACCGTCGAGCACTTCTCCCAGGCGATCGACCGCACGTTGCGGCTGGCGGCGGGTGAATTGGCGGTGGAACCGGTCTGGCTCAACGAGAACGACTGAGGCGCGCCATGATGGAAACCAAGTACCTGATCATCGGCTCGTCCCATGCGGCGCTGGAAGCGCTGCGGGCCATTCGCCAGGCCGATCGCGACGGCAGCATGACGATGCTGACCCGGGACGGCCACATGCCGTATTCGCCCACCATCCTGCCTTATGTGGTGTCGGGCCGATCTGCTCCCGACCGGGCCATCCTGCGCGATGAGACGTTCTTCGCCGCCAACGGCTGCGCCTTCGTCGGCAATGCCACGGCGGTCGGCCTCGACGCCAAGGGCAAGACGGTCGCCCTGGCCGACGGCCGGTCCTGGCGCTACGACAAGCTGCTCATCGCCACCGGCGCAGCCCCCGCCATACCTCCGGTTCCCGGATTGGACGGGAGCGTGCCTTTCCATGTCCTCCGTTCGCTGGACGACGCGATGAGCCTGCGCAACGCGATGGGCGCGGCTCGGCGCGCCGTGGTGCTGGGGGGCGGCCTCGTCGGCCTGCATGCCGCCGAGAACCTGGCCGAAGCGGGGCTGGCCGTCAGCGTCGTGGAAATGCGCCCGCATGTGCTTCCCGGCTATTTCGATGCCAAGGCAAGCGGGCGTATAGAGGCGGCCTTCACCGAACATGGCGTGAAGCTGTTCCTTGGCCGCACGGTGGTCGCCGTCGACGCGCCGGATGGCCGGTCATGCACCGTCCGCCTCGATGACGGCGGAGCCATCGAGGCCGACCTGCTGCTGGTGGCGACCGGGGTCAAGCCGGTCGCGGACTGGCTGTCAGGGTCGGGCGTGGCGGTCGATCGCGGCGTATTGGTGGACGACACCATGCGCACCAACCTGCCCGACGTCTGGGCCGCCGGCGACGTCGCCCAGGCCAAGGACTTCCACAGCGGGACCCAGGCGCTGATCGGCATCATCCCGACGGCGGTGGAGCAGGGGAGACTGGCCGGCATGGATATGGCCGGCGACAGTTATCTCAAGCCTTACGCGGGGGGCGTGCCGATAAATACCTATCGCTTTTTCGGGCGGGTCGCCTTGTCCATCGGGCAAGCGGCTGCGGATGGTTGCGGCGAGGTGGCCGAACAGGAAGGCGGCGGCTATCGCCGGGTGGTGCTGGCCGATGGCCGGTTGGTCGGCTACGCCAGCGTCGATGAACCCTTCGACGTGGGCATCATGGGCGAATTGATCCGCCGCCGGGTCGATCTGTCGGGCTGCAAAGAGGACTTCCTGAGCCGGCCGCTGGAAACCGGCCGTCGGCTGATGAGCGAGGGGTGGAGGTAGGCATGGGAACCGCGTTCGATACCATCGCCTTCAAGGCATCCGCCTGTGACGGCTGCGGCAAGTGCATGACCGCTTGCGCCGAGGCCAAGCAGGGTGCCAGCCGGATTTCCATTGTTTCGGGGGCCGGGGAAGGGCGCTTCGAGCTGTCGTTGTGCCGTCAATGCGGCGACCCCAAATGCGCCATGGTCTGCCCGGCGGGGGCGCTCGCCAAGGACGAAGCATCGGGTGTGATCCGATGGGATGCCAACCAGTGCGTCGATTGCCTGCTGTGCACCGCCGGCTGCAGTTTCGGCGGCATCTCGGTGGACAGTCATACGGCCCGGGTTGCCAAATGCGACCAGTGCGACGGCGATCCGGCCTGCGTCAAGGCATGTCCCACCGGCGCGCTGGAGTGGGTGACCGCCGGCAGCGTGTTCAAGAAATACGGCGATCGCGAGGACATGTTCGTTCCCGGCCTGTCGGGGTGCCAGGGTTGCAATTCCGAGCTGATCATGCGCCACGCCATGCGCAAGATCGGCCGCAACGCGGTGCTGGCGACGCCACCCGGCTGCATTCCCGGGATGGGGTCGGTCGGCTACAACGGTAAGACCGGCACCAAGGTGCCGGTATTCCACCCGCTGTTGACCAATACCGCTTCGATGCTTGCGGGCATTCGCCGCTATTACGACCGCATCGGCCGCAAGGACATCGTGGTGATGGCCCTGGCCGGCGACGGCGGCACCTCCGACTGCGGCTTCCATGCGGTCTCCGGAGCGGCCGAACGGGGCGAGAAGGTCCTTTATGTCTGCGTCGACAACGAAGGCTACATGAATACCGGCATGCAGCGGTCGAGCACCACGCCGTTCGGCTCATGGACCTCGACCACGCCGGTGGGCGAGCACATGCGCGGCAAGACGCAGGATGCCAAGAACCTGCCGCTGATCATGGTGGCGCATAAATGCGCCTACGTCGCCACTGCCTCGACCGGCTACATGGAAGATCTGTACGCCAAGCTCGACAAGGCGGTCGAGGCGTCGTTCCGCGGATTCTCCTATCTGCACATCTATTCGCCTTGCCCCACCGGCTGGCGTATTCCGTCGTCCAAGGTGATCGAAGCCTGCCGCATGAGCGTCGACAGCAACTTTGTCACCTTGTGGGAATATACGCGTGAGGGTGGGCTCAGATTCACCCGCTCGCCCGACCGGCCGATACCGATCCGCGACTATGTGAAGCTGCTGGGCAAGTACCGCCATCTCGACGAGGCGCAGCTGGACCACATCCAGGCCAGGGTCGACGAGCAGGTGGCACTGTTGAGGATGATGGCCGCCGAACCGGTAGCCGCAGAATAAAGGCGATAGCGTTGATTTGAGGCTCGTCATCGCGAGCGCGGCGAGGAAGAAAATGGTGGTCGTTGCGAGCCGCCGGTGAAGTAATCCAGAGCCGTTGGTGCGGCCCCTGGACTGCTTCGCCCTGCTCGCGATGACAGGCTCGTGATTCAATAGCGGTGGCAGAAAAAACGGGGCGCTTCTCGGGGAGCGCTAGGGGAAGGAGAAAGACATGCATATTCCGGCGGAGTCCAGCCTTGGCGCGCAGGCGCTGTTTCATCAGGCGGCGGCGGACGGGCGCGAGGCGTTGAACGAGACCGAACTGACCGCCCTGTTGGCCGGCCTCGGCCTGGCATTGGCCGAAGCGGCGTCGCCAGCCGCGACCGGGCTGTTCATCTCCCTTAACCGGACCCGGGAATTCGGCATGGTGATCAGCGCCGGGTCGGGCGGGCTGGATCGGGCGCTGGATGGCGGCAACTTCCGAAAGGATCGTCATGCGGTCCATGCGGCCACCGCATTGACCGATGCGGAGGATTTCCTGCGCCTGTTCAAGCGGACCCTGGCCTATCAGAAGCTTGTCGCGGCGGCCAGGTCGGAGGGGCAGCAGTTTGCCGAAGCGCCGCTCAAAGCCTGCTTCGAACGGCTGATTGCTCTGGGCAACGGCGAGGATGACGCGGGCCTCGTCCTGCAAAGTCTGGACCTCGATCCGGTGCAGGCCGGCGACGACCGCCTGATCGTTCGGACGGCCCGCTGCAGCTTCGGCCCAGCGTCGGCGAAACGGCTTGCCCGCCCTATCCATAAGATCGACAAGCTGCTTCATCCGGCCTCCATTGGTGTCATCGGGGTGTCCGCCACCAGCATGAATTTCGGCCGGATCATCCTGCGCAACCTGATGGGCAGTGGTTACGCCAAGGAACGTTTGACCATCATCCGCCCTGGTGAAACCGAGATCGACGGCGTCAGATGCGTTGAAAGCCTCAATGCGCTCGACGGGAAGCTGGACCTGCTGATCGTCGCCGTAGCAGCCAGCGCGGTCTACGAACTGGTGGACGGGATTATCGCCACCGGAGCCGTGCATTCGGTCATGCTGATCCCCGGCGATCTCGGCGAAACCAGGCGCAGCAAGGAGCCGGCCGCCGCCCTGGCGGCCCGTATCAACGCCGCCCATGGCGAGGCGGACGGCGGCCCGATCTTCCTCGGCGCCAATTGCCTGGGCGTCGTCTCGCACCCGGGCGGCTACGACTCCTGGTTCATTCCGCTCGAGAGGCTGCCCAAGGAGCCGAAGAAAGCGGAACGCAATTCCGTGCTGCTCAGCCAGAGCGGCGCCTTCATGATCAGCCGCCTCAGCCGGAATGCCTGGCTCGACCCGCGCTACATGCTGGCGCTGGGTAACCAGACCGACCTCACCTACGGCGACATCCTGAGCTATTTCTCCGAGCGCCCCGAGATCGATACCATCGGCCTCTATCTGGAAGGGTTCAAGGATCTGGACGGGCTCGATTTTGCCCGGGCGGTACGCCGCGCCGTACTCAACGGCAAGCAAGTCGTGGTCTACAAGTCGGGCCGCACGGCGCCCGGGATGGCCGGGGTAATGGGGCATACGGCCTCGATCGCCGGCGATCCCGCGCTGTTCTTTTCGGTGATCCGCCAGGCCGGAGCGATCGTTACCGACGATCTGGAAGGCTTTGACGACCTGTTCTACCTGGCGGGCGCATTGCACCACAAGGCGGTGGGGGGCAACCGGCTGGGAGCCATCAGCGGTGCCGGATACGAGGCGGTGGGCATGGCCGACTCGATCGACGGGGAAACCTTCTCGATGCAGATGGGCACCTTGAGCGAGCAGACGGTGGAGAAGGTGCAGAACATTCTCGTCGCCAAGAAGCTGGATGCTCTGGTTGAGGTGCGCAACCCCATCGATATCAATCCCGGCGCCGACGACGAGGCGCATTTGCAGATCACCGAAGCGTTCATCCAGGATCCCAACATTGACGCGGTCGTCGTCGGTCTGGACCCCACGGCGCCTTCAGTGGCGGCACTGGTGGAAAGCAAACTGCGGCCGGGCTTCGACATCAATAACCCGAAAAGTATCGTTCAGTTGTTGCCGCCGCTGGTTCAGACGGCCGACAAGCCGATACTTGCCGTCATCGATGGCGGCCCCCTCTACGACGCCATGGCAGGGAAGCTGAAGGATCAGGGCGTCTGCGTAGTCAAGAACTGCGTGGCCGGCACCCGGGCGCTGGTGCGCTACATCGAAGCGCGCAGCGAAGCGGAGCTGATCCGGCGTCGGGGGTGGTAATCGTTTCTCACACCCGCGCCGACGACGCGGGTGTGAGAAATGCGGATTAATTTCAATACGGCGCGCTTAAGTACCGTTATTGCGAGCTGAAGGCGAAGCAATCCAGATCAACGACCGGCTTGTGGATTGCTTCGCTGCGCCCGCAATGACGGCGCATCCTTAACTGAACAGTATTGTGGTTAATTCTGTTTGTGCCCGTCGAAAACCCTCTCCCCTCAAGGAAGAGGGTTTTCTTTTTGGCACTCAGGCCTTCGGACGGTTGTCGACGACCCGCTTGGCCTTGCCCAGCGAGCGCGGCAGGCTGTCGGGTTCCAGAACGGCGACCTTGGTGCTGACGCCGATATAGCTCTTGATGTGGTGCTTCAATTCGTTCGCCACGGCCGATTTGTCGCCGTCGTCGAGCACGACGTCCGGGCGCATTTCGACCTTCACCGTCAGGTCGTCCAGGTGGCCCCGGCGGTTGATCTCGAGCTGATAGTGCGGCGACAGCGAGCCGCTTTTCAGGATCAGCTCCTCGACCTGCGAGGGGAACAGGTTCACTCCGCGGATGATCAGCATGTCGTCGGACCGGCCTGTAATTTTCCCCATGCGGCGGAAGCTGCGGGCCGTACCCGGCAGCAGGCGGCTCAGGTCGCGTGTACGGTAGCGGATGATCGGCAGGGCTTCCTTGGTCAGGCTGGTGAACACCAGTTCGCCCAATTCGCCGTCCGGCACAGGTTCTCCGGTGTCGGGGTTGACGATCTCGGGATAGAAGTGGTCCTCGTAAATGTGGGGCCCGTCCTTCGTTTCGATGCATTCGCAGGCGACACCCGGTCCCAGCACTTCCGACAGGCCGTAGATGTCGATGGCGTCGATGCCGCCGCGCCGCTCGATCTCGGCCCGCATGGATTCGGTCCATGGCTCGGCACCGAACACGCCCAGCTTGAGCGAACATTCAAGTGGGTCAATTCCCGCAGCCTCCAAAGCATCGAGCAGGACCAGCATGTAGGACGGCGTCACCATGATGATGTCGGGCTGGAAGTCGCGGATCAACTGGACCTGCTTTTCCGTCTGTCCGCCCGACATGGGGATGACGGTGCAGCCCAGTTGCTCGGCACCGTAATGGGCGCCGAGGCCGCCGGTGAACAGGCCATAGCCATAGGCGACCTGGACCTTGTGGCTGGGGGTTGCGCCGGCGTTGCGTAGCGCCCGGGCGATGCAACCCGCCCACATGTTGATGTCGTTGCGCGTGTAGCCGACAACGGTCGGCCGGCCGGTGGTGCCCGACGAGGCATGGACGCGGACCACCTGCTCCATCGGCACGGCGAAAAGGCCGAACGGGTAGTTCTGGCGTAGATCGTCCTTGGTGGTGAAGGGGAAGTGGCGCAGGTCTTCAAGCCTCTTCAGGTCGTCGGGGTGAACATCCTTGGCCAGGCACTTCTTCCGATAGGATTCCACATTGTCATAGGTATGACGCAGCGACCACTTGAGGCGCTCAAGTTGCAGCGCCGCAAGCTCGTCCCGGCTGGCGATCTCAATCGGCTCCAACACCCCGCGAAGGGGCGCCTTCAGTTTGGCTTTCATGGGGTTTCCTCTCTCGTTCGCTCGTCTTGCTTTGGTGTTATCGTTGTCTTGTTTTTATTGGCCATGCCGGCTAAAGCGCCAGCCGTCGGCTGCCGCTTGTCCACTCCGCGCTTTTTTGTTTTCAGAGCTGCAAGTGGTGCCTATCTCGTTGGAAACGCTTGCATAAATCATACGTTAAGATGATACGGAAAAAAGTATAAGTCAATTAAATTGGTATCGCGATGCCGATTTTCCTCCCGTCGCCATGGGATTGCACGGTAAATAGGTACCGTATTACCGCATTTCCCGGCTGCGGATCATTCTTCCGGCCGCATTCGGCGACTAGCTCTCGTCACCCCAGAAGTCGTCGGCAGTGAGAATGTCGTAGACCTCGGCCACCGTGCCGCTCAGGGATTTCTCCGCGTCCGCCAGCGCATCGGTTTCGTCGGCCGTCCATGCATACGCTTCGACCAGTTGCTCCATGGTCGCTCCGGTTGCGATGATCCCGGCGATCTTGTCATCGTCTATCTGCCCGACGACGCCGATCACGTCATCGCGGACCAGGGGGGGAGTTCGTGTCATGGCGGCAGCTCACATCCGTTCGGCCGGCGGCAGATGGCGTTTCCCCATGGGCGTCACGGTGCTGGCCTGGTCTCCTTTCCGGCCTTCGCCCGGGTGAACGAAGAAGCGCACTTCGTCTCCTACTTCCAGGGCATCGAATCGTCCATCGGCGACGCTGTCCCGCTGAAAATAGACTTCTTCGCCGGCTAGGGTTTCGATGAAACCGAAACCTGCATAGGGGTAAATCCGCACAATTCGGCCATGTGGCGGAATATCGTGCGTCTTGGTGGCGGCTCGGGCCTGGCGGACATAATCCTCCAACTGGCGCCGGGCCTCGTCGAAGGCATCGCGGATGACAGCCAGAATGTCCTCATGGGCATGGTGCTCGGGCGGCTCACGGTTCACCACCAGTTCGCCCCCGGGAAGCGCCAAGTCGATGCGCAGATGGAACAGATCGCCTTTGCGGTGGCGGTGGTGCCGCCGCTCGATCACCACCCGGCAGGCGGTGATACGCGGGAAGAAGCGCTCCAGCGCCTCCGCCTTTTCGCGGATTCTCTCTTCCACTCCCAACGGAGCGTCCATGTGGCGGAAGCTGACTTGAACCGGACTTTGCATCATGGCATGCCACGCCGCGTGGTTCGTTGCACTGGAACCATTTTCGTCGCCTGGAGGCGGCGTTTCCTTGATCCATGTTAGCCACCATCCCCGAATGAGCCGCATTTCCGGGGAATGCGGGCTAGCCGCGGACGACGATGGTGTTGACCACCTCGTCGACGCCGAAAATGCACCAGGCGTCGTTCTCGGCCATTGCGCTTTCCTGTTCGCTGGCAACCAGGCCCGACAGGAACACCATACCGTTGTTCACGGCGATACGGATCCGCGCCGCGTTGACCAGCGGATCCTTTTCGAGCACAAGGCGCAGGGCGTCGGCAACCGGGCCATCTCCGTCCTCTTCGGGCGGCTCGACGGCGACGCCGTTGATCACGTCCTGGCTGCCGGGGCTCCACCAGGCCAGTACGCCGGCCAGTCTTTTATAGTCGAGGCCGGGCACCGTACCGTTCAGCGTGACGACGCCATCAGCGACAGAAAACTCCAGACTGCCTTCCGGCATTTGCGGCCGGCGCAGGCTGCGGAGTGCCTTGGCAGCCTCGCCGCCCTCGATGACGAAGTCGCGAAAGGCTTCTTCCCCAAGGAGGCTGTCGCCTAAGCGCCGGGCAATTTCACCGTCTCCCGCCCGTTCGGCGGGGGCGACCCGCAGCCGATCCAGGATACCGATGATGCCGCGCAGCTTGGCCGCTTGTTCGAGGGCCAGCTTTTTTGCCGCCACGCTGCCCAGGATCCCCTCCATGATCAGGATGCCGTCGCTGAAGTCGAGGGCCAGCGGGTGGCTCTTGGCCTCGATCCGGGAATCCTTGCCCAGGCTGGCGCGGACCAGTTGGACCATGTCCTCGTCCGATGTCATGGCCAAGATCATCACCTTCCATCGTCGCCGTAACATATTGGCGGTTCGCAGTGCCTGGGGCACTAACGCAGGTTAGTACTACAGCCGAGGATTAAAAGGTTATGTTCGCCGACGCCAATGGCATCGTCTGGCCCGTTGCTGATGTCGTCGGCGCCAGCGGGACCAGGCGGCGACCGTCTGAGGCTGTGGAGGAGCCGCCCACAGCAAGCGCCAGAGCAATCGGCGGATTTCCGGCACGGTGTAGGGCAGCAGATCGAGGGCGAGATCGCCGCTGCCCGGTCCCCCCACCGGCCGCCTTTCGGACGACGGCCAGATAAGCGTGAGCCAGCATGGCCAAGGCGATGTGACGGTACCAGCCGGTCCAGCTGCGGACTTCATACTGGTCCAATCCGGCCTCGCCCTTGGCCGGAACATCCTCAAGCCAATCGGTAACCCGCTTGAAGCCGAGCCGCTGTCCGCTGGTGACGGTCAGGACATAGCCACGCCCAGCCGTCTCGATGAAGCGGCGCAGCCCGTAATCCGCCCCGTTGACACTGTCGCCCGTCACCCAGGCACAGGGAACGTCGGCCGCGAAGGCCCGCTCCAACATCGCGCGGCCCTGCTTCGGCTTGGTGGTGAAGACAATTTCTTCTGGAATGCCGGCTTCCCGGCGCCGGGCAGGATCCGCCGCCCAGCGTTCCGGCAGGTAGAGAGCCCGGTCGATCAGCGCATGGCCATGCGGACTGGCATAGGCGAGAAACACGCCGATTTGGCAGTTCTCGATGCGACAGGCCGTGCCCGAATACTGGCGCTGTACCCCAGCCGACTTGGCGCCCTTCTTGACGAAGCCGGTCTCATCCAACACCGGCACGGCCTGATTATCACCCAGATGCTCGACCGCGTAAGCGCGCAAGTCATCGCGAACCAGGTCGGCGTCCCACTGCATCCGCGAAAGGAAATCCTGCATCCCGTCCGGCGTCGCATCGCCCGCCGCTTCCGCCAACTGCCAGCCGTTCTTGCGTTCGACAGGGCTCAGAAGCCCGCGAAGATAGGCCCGCATTCGCCAGCGTGGCTCTTTCCGGGCAAACCGACAATCAAGTCGATCCGCCAGTCTGTCAAAGGCCGCCGACCAGCCCTCTATGTTCGAATCCATCATAAACGCCGGCGAAATCCCGTTTGCCGGGGTCAACACCAACGCCCAAACCAGAGTTCCTCGGCTGTAGTATTAGTGTTCCGTCGTTTTCACCAGCTTTCAGTCGAATACGTTGAACAGCCCCTTCCAGCCTTTGTGCCGTTGCCCATGATGGTCTTGGCCGTCATGCCGGTCGTGACGGTCGTGGTGGTACTCCGCGGTTGGAACCGGCGCGACGGCAGCCGGGCCAGGCTGTCCCCATGCCGACGCCGGCAGGAAGGTGGTGGCGGCGTCCGAGGGCGTCGGCCGCTGCAGCAGGGTCTCCAGTTCGCCCCGGTCAAGCCAGACGCCGCGGCACTGCGGACAGACATCGATTTCCACGCCTGAACGCAGGACGGCGGTCATACCGCAATTGCAGTTGGGGCAGACGAGCAAGGGCATAAGGGCCTCCATTACCGATATGCCGAACAGGCTACATGCCTCAACCTGAACCATCGATGAACCGCTCAGGCCCCGTTCGGAAGCAACGGCGGCAATTCGGGCTTGATCAGTGGCAACGGACGCCTTCGCATCCGCCGCAGCTCAGGCGGCATCCGCCAGCGAATGGTAGATTTCCTCCTCCTGGGCGAAATGCAGCCTGAGGATTGCATCCAGGCCATAGAGGACACGCTGCAAATCCCTCACCGCCGCAGTGTCGGGGCCCTCGGGCGGGAGGTCTTCGGTCATGCGATGCAGAAGGCGGGCCAGGCGCAGGATTTCGCGGTGCGTGCGGCTCATGGCGGCCATTGGGTCGTCGCCGCCGAGCATGTGGGCAACCCTCGGATAGAGTTCCGAGTCGTCCTGCCGTTCGTGCGGCAGCAGCCGATCATGCAGCACATGGTCCAGTTCCACCAGTTCGTTCCGGATCGTCGCGGCGGGCAGCGTTGCCAAGCGATCTGCCGCATTTCGAACCTGATCAAGGATGGGGCCGAGCTCGTCGTGCTCGGATCTCAGGCGGTCGGCATGGGCGGCATCCAGGCTGCCACGGCCACCGCGCAGCGGGGCGATACGAAGAGCACGAAGCGCGTTGACGATGGTCACCACGTCGATTCCTTCCTGCAGGACGGCACCTTCCACCGGCGGCAGATAGCCCAAGGCGGCGACGGCCATGGCCGCCAGCGACAGACCCATGCCGAGGGCGACGCTCTCGACGGCGATCGCCCGGGTGCGCCGTGCGATGTGCAGCGCCTCGGCCAAGCGGTCGAGTCGGTCGACCAGCAGCACCACACCGGCTGCCTCCGCGGACGCGGCGGTGCCGCGTGCGCCCATCGCTACCCCCACGTCGGCTGCGGCAAGAGCCGGCGCGTCGTTCACGCCGTCGCCCACCATGATGGCGGTGCCGCCCGTCGGCGACGCCTTGATGGCATTCAGCTTGTCCGCCGGCGCCTGTTCGGCGAAGACCGCGTCGACGCCGAGGACCGCGCCGATGGTTTCGGCGGTGTCGCGCCTGTCTCCGGTCAGCATGACGATCCGTTCGATACCGGCCTTGCGCAGCAGGCGGAGCGCCCGGGGGGTGTCGGGGCGGATCTCGTCGGCCAGCAGTAGCGCCCCGGCCATCGTTCCATCGATCGCGACGAATACGCCGGTGGCACCCTCATAGCCCATGCGCTGCAGGAACCGGCCGCTCCATTCGGCGTCGGCAGCGAATTCCAAGACATAGGCGTGGTTACCCACAACGACGCGGCGGCCGTCGACGGTGCCGGTGATGCCGGCGCCCGGCCGTTCCTCGACGCCGGTGGGCAGGGACAGCGGCTGTCCGCGATCGCGGGCGCAAGAGACGATGGCAGCCGCAAGCACATGCTGCGACAATTGGTCGAGCGAGGCCGCCAGGCGCAGAACTTCGCCAGAGCCGAACCGCGGGTCGGCTTCGATGGAAACCAGGCGCGCCCGGCCGCCGGTAAGAGTGCCGGTCTTGTCGAAGAACAGGGACCTGGCCTGAGCGAAGCGCTCGATCACGGCCCCTCCCTTGACCAGCACGCCTCGGGCGGCGCAGCGCGACATTCCCGAGACCACCGCCACCGGTACGGCCAAGATGAGAGGGCAGGGCGTCGCCACCACCAGGACAGCCAGGGCCCGGGCCGGATCTCGCGCCGCCAGCCAGGCCAGGCCTGCGACGGCGAGCGACAGCGGCACGAACAGCAGGGCATAGCGGTCAGCCAGGCGGGCGGCAGGAGCTTTCGCCTGCTGTGCCGTTCCTACCAGGCGGACAATGCCGGCGAAGGTACTTTCCGCGGCCGAGGTGGTTGCCAGCACGTCGAAGGGCCCGGCGGCGTTGGTGCCGCCACTCCTGACGGTGTCGCCGGGCTCGCGGCGCACCGGCAGCGGTTCGCCGGTCAATGCCGATTCGTCGAGGACGGCGGAGCCTGAGATAATGATGCCATCGACGGGAATGATTTCGCCGACCCGCACCAGCAACCGGTCGCCGGGATTGACGGCGGCGACAGGAACTTGGCAGATACCGCCGTCTTCATAGCGGTTGGCGGTGCGCGGCGCGCGGCTCAACAAAGCCGACATCTCCTTGCGCGCACGGGCTTGCGCGTAGTCCTCGAGGGCTTGCCCTGTGGCGAACATCAGGGCGATCACGGCGGCGGTCAGGTTTTCGCCGAGGGCCAGCGCACCAAGGATGGACAGCAGGGCGATGACGTCGAGCCCGAAGTCCCGCCGCAGGATCCGACTGATGAGCCCGGCGGCAAGGGCTGCCAGGACCGGGAGGGCGCCGGTGATCCACAGCCATTGTGCCAAGCGCGGGCTGGCGCCCCAGGCTGCCGCCAGTCCCGCCGCCAGAGTGAGGGCGGAATTGGCGCACAGTAGGAGATTACTGGTGCGGCGGCGATCCATTGGGAAGGAAAGACACCGTCAGTGTTGTGCTGCCGGCGGGGGTGGAGGCGTGGCGGGAACCTGGCGCCACGGGTTGGCACAGGACTGCACATAGGGATAGTAGCCGGCCGGGTTGTCGCAATAGTACCAGGACGGCGGCGCCGCCGAACTCATCGGTACCTGCTGGACGACGGGAGCGGGCGTATCGTAGGCATAAGCCGCCGGTGGGTAGTAGCCCGGGTAGCCGTAATACGGCCAACCCCACAGCCACGGATTGGCAAAGCCGACGCCGATACCGCCCCAGCCCCAACCGCCCCAGCCCCAACCGCCCCAGCCCCCCCAGCCTCCGCGCCAGCCCCCCCAGCCTCCGCGCCAACCACCATAGCCGCCGCGCCAACCACCATAGCCGCCGTGCCAGCCACCGTATCCGCCGTGCCAGCCACCGTATCCGCCGTGCCACCCGCCATAGCCGCCGTGCCAACCACCGCCGCCACGGCCACCCCCACCATGCCCACCGCCCCACCCGTTGGCCCAAGCCACACCCGAGCCGAGGAGCAGAATCGCAGCAGTTGCTATGAAGACCTTTGGGAGGTGGGAAAAATGACTACGGCGCATGATGCACCCCTTCCGGCCGGCTATCGCGGCCACTGGACGGCCGACGGTTCTCAGCCATCACTCAACAGGTAATCATAATATCACAGGCGAGCAATGGACTGGAGCCTGGTTACTTAGAATAGTGAACGCTCCTGCAGGCGGTCGTGGCTCAGCTGAATGGCGCTCGCCAGTTCGGCCGCTGGTCCGCGGATGACCTTGGAGGTTCCCACCAGCACGAATTCGACTTCTCCCAAATTGGGCAGATGCTGAGACTGGCGCAGGGCGGCTAAACCGGGAGGGACCATGCTCTGGGGCTGCACCATCAGTCCGAAGCCGGCCAGGGTAGCGGCGCGGAGGCCAACCAGGCCGCCGCAGGTGCAGACGATTCGCCAGGGCACGCCGGCCCGGTCCAGTGCCTCGATAGCCATGGCTCGGGTGATGCTGGGTGGCGGGAACATGACCAGGGGCAGGGGGCGGTCGGGGTCGATGGCCGTGTTCTCGCGGCCGATCCATACCAGCTTTTCGCGCCAGACCAGCCGGCCGCGGTCGTCGTCCAGGCGACGCTTGGCCAGCACCAGGTCCAGTTCGCCGGAATCGAGCAACTGATACAATTCACCGCTCAATGCCACGGTCAGCTCCAGATCGACCGCGGGATGGCGCTGGGTGAAGTCGCGCAAGACTTCCGGCAGGCGGCTCAGGACGAAATCCTCGGAAGCGCCGAAACGCAGCCGCCCGCGCAGCTCTGATCCGGCGAAATAACGGCTGGCCCGTTGGTTGGCTTCGAGGATGCCGCGGGCGAAGGACAGCATGGCCTGGCCATCGGCGGTCAGGGACACCGCATGGGTATCACGCAGGAACAGGCGCCGCGCCACCGCCTTTTCCAGGCGACGGACATGCTGACTGACTGTCGACTGGCCGAGCCCCAAGCGCCGGCCGGCTTCGGTGAAACTGGCGGTTTGTGCGACCGTCAGGAAAGTGGTGAGCAGAACGGGGTCGAAGGTTGGTTCGGTCATTCTTATTCACGATAACAGTAAGTGCGCTCAGTTGGGTTCAAAATATTTGTGAAATCCGCTATCTGTGGGTGAAATTGCTGCTTCCGCCGGAGTTATCGAGCCGATGGCAATCCTTTCGCGCTTGCGCCCCGACAACTTCACCTCGGCTCTGATCGCCACGGTCCTGCTGGCCACGGTGCTGCCGGTTCGTGGGGGCTCGGCCCAGGCGTTCAGCGTGGCCACTCAGATCGCCATCGCACTGCTGTTCTTTCTGCACGGGGCCCGGCTGTCGCGGGAATCGGTGATTCGCGGCATGGCTCACTGGCGGCTGCATCTCACGGTGTTCACCGCGACATATGTGGTATTCCCGCTTCTCGGCCTGGCTGCCGGGTTGCTGGCGCCATGGCCGCTCAGCCCATCGCTGGCGACCGGCGTGCTGTTCCTCTGCTGCCTGCCGTCGACCGTCCAGTCTTCCATCGCCTTCACCTCGATCGCCGGCGGCAATGTGCCGGCCGCCATCTGTAGTGCCTCGGCGTCGAACCTGATCGGCGTCTTCCTGACGCCGCTTCTGGTCGGCCTGCTCATGCATGCCCAGGGGGGCGGCCTGTCCCTCGATTCCATAGAAAGCATCGTGCTGCAAATCCTGGTTCCGTTCGGCATCGGGCAGTTGCTGCACCCCGTGCTGGGCGCCTGGGCCGGCCGGCATCGCAAGCTGCTCGGGCTGGTGGATCGGGGCTCGATCCTGATGGTGGTCTATGGGGCCTTCAGCGAGGCTGTCGTGCATGGCCTGTGGCACCAGCTTTCGCCCACCGGGCTGGCGACCATGATAGCGGTCGACATGGTTCTGCTCGCGCTTGTGCTGGCCATCACCGCCTGGTCCGGCAACAAGCTCGGCTTCAACCGCGAAGACCAGATCACCATCGTTTTTTGCGGTTCGAAGAAAAGCCTGGCCAGCGGCGTCCCCATCGCCAACATCCTGTTCGCCGGCCACTCGGTCGGCATGATCGTACTACCCTTGATGTTGTTCCATCAGATCCAGCTCATGGCCTGTGCCGTATTGGCTCGCCGCTATGCGGAATCCGGCGCGGCCAGGCGGTTGGAGCCAGTTCCCAACTGAAGGAGGACGTGATGAGCGCAGCAACAGCGGATTTACCTAAGCGGCAGTTGGGCCGCACCGACATGCAGATTACCCGCGTCGGCTTTGGCGCCTGGGCCATCGGCGGAGCCGGCTGGACGTTCGGCTGGGGGCATCAGGAGGACGCCGATTCCGTCGCGGCGATCCGCCATGCCATCGAGCGGGGCATCAATTGGATCGATACCGCTGCCGTCTATGGCCTGGGGCACTCCGAAGAAGTCGTCGCCAGGGCCCTGCGCGACCTGCCCGCCGACCGGCGGCCCTATATATTCACCAAATGCGGCCTGGTGTGGGACGAACGGGACCATTCGGCGCCGCCGCGGCGCGTCGGCCGGGCCGACAGCATCCGGCGTGAAGTGGAGCAGTCTCTGCGCCGCCTGGGCGTCGAGCGGATTGATCTGTACCAGATGCATTGGCCGGCCGAGGACGGCGCCGCAGTCGAAGAATATTGGCAGGTGCTGCTGGATCTGAAGAAGGCCGGCAAGGTACGCGCGGTCGGGCTATCCAACCACACCGCCGCGCAATTGGAAGTGGCCGAGCGACTGGGCCATGTGGATACCCTGCAGCCGCCGTTTTCCGCCATCCGCCGCGAGGTGGCGCAGGCCGAACTGCCCTGGTGCGCCGGGCACCAGACGGGGGTGATCGTCTACAGCCCGATGCAGTCCGGCCTGTTGAGCGGATCGTTCAGCCAGGAGAGAGCTGCCGCCTTGCCCAAGGACGACTGGCGTTCACGCAATCCCGAATTCCTCGGCGACAAGCTGCAGCGCAACCTGGCCCTGGTTGCGGCGTTGCGCCCCCTGGCCGAACGTCACGATGTCCCGGTCGGCGCCGTCGCCATCGCCTGGACCCTGGCCTGGCCGGCGGTGACGGCAGCCATAGTCGGTGCGCGAAATCCACGGCAGGTTGACGGCTGGCTGGCGGCCGTAGCGCTGGAATTGACCGCCGCGGACCTCGACGAGATCGCCCAGGCGCTGGAACGCACCCAGGCCGGCGGCGGGCCGCGCAGGCTCTAATCCACCCGGCCGACGCTGAACAGGTCGCGTTCGCCCAGTTCGGCGTTGCGCCGGCGTTCCATCTCCTGGGCATAGCGGCGCAGGGCGTATGCCTCGGTCACATAGCCGATGACCCGCCGGTCGGCGGGGCCGGCCAAAACGGGCAGGGCTTCGATCTCGGCCTCGTCGAAACGGGCGAGGACGGTGCGAATGTCCATCTCGGGCAGCAGGTATCGGCCGCGGCCATTGGCCAAGTCGCCGGCCACCAGCCCGGGGGCGGCGTCATCCAACTCGTGATCGTGGACCACCACGACGTCAATGATGCCGACATAGCGGTCAGCTTCGTCCACGGCGAAAACCAGGCTGCGGTTGTCGAGTGGCACCTGGTTGCGCAACTGCATCAGCGGCGTGTCCTGGCGGACCGTCTTGGCGTCGTCGCGGATCATCCGCGCGACGGTTAGGTCGGCGATCCAGCCGACGTCGTGGGCCCCGCGAATGCCTTTGCCCCGCAGGTGGAAGCGCCAGGTGGCGAAGGAATACCCGAATGTGTAGCGGGTGATGGTCGCGGCGGTAATGACACCGGCAAGCACCCCCAGGCCGACGTTGAAATCGCCGGTCACCTCAAGGACCAGCAGCACCATGGTGACCGGGGCGCCGACGATCGACGCCGCCACCGCTCCCATGCCCACCAGCATGAAGACCATCTGCTGGCCTTCCAGCCATCCGGCCATCGGGGTCAGCAACTGCGCCGCGGCGGCGCCGAACAGGCACCCAAGGTAAAGTGAGGAACTGAACAGGCCCCCGCGAAACCCCGCGCCTATGGAAATGGCCGATGCGGCCATCTTGGCGAGCAGCACGAGAAGGAGAGGCATGAACACCGGTGCGGTCTTGAACATCGCCTGGATAGCGCCGTGGCCGCTGCCCAGGACCTGCGGGAAAGCTGCGGCGATGGCGCTGAGGGCGATCCCGCCGAATACCGGGCGCAGCCATTGAGGGGTCGGCAGGCTGCGGAGCACCGTTTCGCACCAGGTTGCCGCCCGCATGGTGGCAATGCCCACGCCGGCCGCCGCCACGCCTAGCAGGGCCAGCAACGGATAGATCCACCGATGGACCTCCACGGGTGGGGCATGGACCAGGAAGATAGGGGCGACGCCGATCGTCGCCCGTATCGTCAGCGTCCCGGCCAGGGCCGCGGTCGCCACCTGGGCCAGCGCCGCCGGACTATAGCTGCCCAGCACCAGTTCAAAGGCATAGAAGGCGCCGGCCAGCGGCGCATTGAAGGCCGCGGCGATTGCGGCGGCGGCGCCGGCGGCGACGAATACCCGCAGGTCGGCGCGGCGCAGATGGAGCCATTGGCCGAGGATGGACAGCATGCCGGAGCCGGTCTGGCTGTAGGCCGCTTCCATGCCCAGCGAGGCCCCGGCGGCATTGGAGATGATGGTCGCGGCCGCAAGGCGGAGTGAGTCGACGAGCGACATCCGCCCCCCGTAAATGGCGTTCGCCTCGATCGGGTCGACGATCTCGTGCGGGCGAAAACGCCGTCCGAGGAGCGCCAGGAGGGCCAGGACGAATCCCCCCAGTGCCGGCACCATCACCAGCCGGACCGGGTCGATACCGACACCGGTGCTGAGATAGGAGCCGGCGGGAAGGCCGAAGTCCACCACGTGGAGAAACGATACGGCTTCGTGCATGGCCGCCACCACCAACCCGACCGCCATTCCCAGCGGAGCGCAAAGGGCGATCAATGCCGGCTCGCTGTTGCGCAGCCGGTGGCGGTTGATTGCCCGGCCGGTCCACCGCCAGGAATGGAGACGGGTTTCCTTCACTTCCGCACCTTCGACAGCCATGTTCTTTTCAAAACCGGGTTTAGGTGAAGCAACTTGGGAAAAAATGCTACCGAAATCGGGCCCAATAAGGGCGATTGCAGCTTTCAGCAATGACTCCTCTGTCCGTACGCAATAGCCTCCGCCCTCGGAAAGGGCGTCGCACCCCGATTCGGCTGTGATAGCCGTTACATCCGGATGCGTTCAATTCAGATATGGCCTGCGCCGTAAGATTGCGGAGGTGGTCCGATGGTTCAGGATGGACATATCGTTGCGTATTGCCCGAATAGCCAGATGACAGCCCGATTCAAGTTGATCGACGACCGCCACGGCACCTTGGCTTGGTGCACCCACTGCCGCCGCGTTTGGCCGCTCGATGAATTGGTGTCGGGCCAGTTCGATCTGGAAGGGCGCGGCCTGGGTTGATGCTCCGAGGGCTGGCTGGTGTATTTTCGACACCCCCCCACTGGGCGATTTGCCGCTATAGTGGGCCGGACTTTCAACTCGCCGGGCGGTAGTGAGCATCATGGGGATGATGCAGACCTCGAAACGGGCTTTCGACCATTGGGTATCGACCGAGCACGTGTCCCGTGGGGCGGCCGCGATCGCCGTGTTTTATGCCGCCGTCTCCTGCATATGGGTCGCGTTTTCCGACGAGGCACTGGCCTTCCTGGAGACCGATACCGACCTCTTGACGCGCTACAGCATCCTGAATGGTTGGGCGTTCGTCCTACTGACTGCGCTTCTGCTGTTCCTGGTGGTACATCGCTTCGGCGCCCGGCTGGCCAGCGGCGAGGCGCGATGCCGCACCCTTTCCCTGGCAGTGGACCAAAGTCCGAACAGTATCATCGTGACCAATCTTACCGGACAGATCGAATATGTGAACGACGCCTTCGTCGAAATCTCTGGTTATCTCCGGGAAGAGGTGATCGGCCACAACCCCCGCATGCTTCAATCCGGTTTGACGCCGCCCGAGACCTTTAAGTCTCTTTGGGAGAACCTGCGCGGCGGCAAGCCCTGGCATGGCGAGTTCCGCAATTTGCGTAAGAACGGGGACCTGTATGTCGAACTGGCGCACATCGCTCCGGTCCATCAGATCGACGGGCAGGTCTCTCATTATCTGGCGATCAAAGAGGACATCACCGAGAAGACGCGGATCGCCCATGAACTGGACCGCCACCGGGCGGATCTCGAGCGTCTGGTCGCCGAGCGCACCGCCGAACTGGAGGAACTGGCGGAACTGAACCGGCATGTCATCCGCTCGTCGGCGCAAGGCATTCTCGCATACGACGGAGACGGGGCTTGCGTCCTGGCCAACGAAGCGGCCGCCCGTATTCTGCGGACGACGACGTCCGCACTGCTGAAGCAGAACTTCCATGGGCTGGGAGCCTGGCGGGATTGTGGGCTTTACCAGATGCTTGCCGACACCTTGGCCAGCGGGCAGGAAGGGCATGTTGAGGTCCAGATGACCACGAGTTCCGGCGACGACGTCTGGATCGACGTGGTGGCGTCGACGTTTCTGAGCCGCGGAGCGCGGCATGTCCTGTTGAGCTTGTCCGATGTCGGGCCGTTCCGCTTGGCCGAAATGGCGTTGGCCGACGCACGGGACCGCGCCGACGAGGCGAGCCGGGCGCAGGGCGCCTTCCTGGCGAACATAAGCCACGACCTGCGCACCCCGCTGACGGCGATCAAAGGGTCGCTGTCGCTGGTCAACAACCGGGTCCTGGGCGAACTGCCGGCGCCTGTCCGCGAGCTGACCGAGATTGCCGAAGCTAGCTGCTCGCGCCTTATCAGGCTGGTGAACGACCTGCTGGATTTCGAAAGGTTGTCGACGGGTGGAATGCCGTTGACGATGGCCGACGTCAATGTGGCCGAGTTGCTGGGCGCGGCATTGGCCGATATCAGCGGCCTGGCCGGCAGTTGCGGAGTGACGGTGCGTCAAACCGGCCGACTGCCGAAGGGAGCGGCGGTGATCGGCGACGCCGATCGCCTGATGCAGGTGCTGGACAATCTGCTGTCCAACGCCGTGAAGTTCTCAGGCCGCGGCACCGAGGTGGTGGTCTCGGCCGCGGTGGCTGAAGACCACAGGTTGCGCATTGCCCTGACGGATCAGGGACCCGGCATCCCGGAAGAGTTCCGGCCTCGCCTGTTCGAGCGCTTTTCCCAGGCGGCGGAAGCCGGGCGCCGGGCTGGCGGCACCGGTCTTGGCCTGGCGATCACCAAGGAACTGGTTGAGCGGCAGGGCGGCACCATCGGTTTCGAATGCGGCCCGGAGGGCGGCACCACCTTCTGGGTGCTTCTACCGCTAGCAAACCGGTAACGCAACTTCACATCTCAGAAATGTGATCGTGGGATTTACGGAAATGAAACCCTGGCATTCTAGTGCGCAATCCAGGGTGGGGCGGGGCGCAAAAAGGGGTCCCCGCGGGGCCAACGTCGATAGGCAGGAGGCTTTAGGGCAATGATCGGCAGTCAAGTTGGCGGTGATACGCGCAAGAGGACCAACGACCTGGACCGCTTCATCGGCAAGCGCGTGCGGGAAGAACGTGTGCGCCGCGGGCTCAGCCAGCAGAATTTGGCCGATGTCCTGGGGATCACCTATCAACAGGAACATAAGTACGAACGCGGGATTAACCGCATCAGCGCAGCCCGCCTGTTTCAGATCGCCAAGGCGCTCGGAGCGCAAGTGACCGAGTTCTTCCCTCCGGTCGACGGCACCGAGCCGATGTCCGGCGGGTCGCGGCAGGATCTCGAACTGGCCAAGAATTTCGGCAGGCTGGCGAACCAGGAACACCGTAATGCGGTCAGCTATCTGGTGCGCGCTTTGTTGACCGATGAGGCGGCCTGAGGACCAATTTTCCTTTATCCTTTCCTTTATCCTTGCCGTCGCCGTCCCCGTACCAGCGGGGGCGGCGATTTGATTCAGTCCCGCGCGAAGCCGTACTTCAGCCGGCTTGGTCCGGGTCCAGGGCCAGTTTGTAGCCCATGCCACGAATGGTCAGGATCGGCACCTCGCCGCCGCAAGCCGCCAGCTTTTGGCGGATTTTTGCCACCATCACGTCGATACTGCGGTCCGTCGCGCTGGCACCGCGACCATGCAGCAGGTCCAGGAGTTGATCGCGCGAGAGCACCCGGTTGGGCCGTGCAGCGAAGATCTCCATCAGCCGGTATTCGGTCGACGTAAGGTCGACGCTCGAGCCGTCGGGGCTGGTCAGGACGCAGGCCGCGGCGTCCAGAGTCCAGCCGCCAAAGCTGTACCGCTTTGGCGGCTGGGGTGCCGGCACGGCATCGATGGCGGCCGAGGCCCGCAGCCGGGTGAGCAGTCGCTTGACCCGCGCCTCCAACTCGCGAGGCTCGAACGGCTTCGCCAAATAGTCATCGGCTCCCAGTTCGATCCCCACGATACGATCGATGACGCTGGCCTTCTTGGTCAGGATGATCAGGCCGAGTCCGGGCCGGTTCCTCCAGGCGCCGATCAGATCGAGACCGTTTTCCTCGCCCAGAAGAAGATCCACGATGGCTATGTCGATCGTCTCGCTATCCATTCGCGCCTGGGCAGTCTGCGCATCATGCGCGACAATGACCTCCATGCTGGCATCGCCCAGAACTTTGGCGACCAGCTTGGCGAACAGGGCCTCATCCTCAACGAGGAGTATCTTCGGTTTTCTCGACATTCGGGAATTTATCCCCAAAACTACGGTAACAAAAAATAACAAATCTTCATGAAAGTACCGATAGGCGAGAAACCCGCAATGCCTACCTTGTTTCCATGACGCAGTCCCAAGGATCACTGCGCCGTGATTGCGTCATAGCATAACATTTTGGATTAGCTAGTGCACCGGGCCGGCAGATGGTGCGCCCCTTGGCCCAGGAACAATTCTGTGGTGACGAATGCCGCGAGCACTCGAGAAGGTCCTCTACGTCGATGACGAGCCGATGCTTTGCCGGGTGGTCAAGGTGGCTTTGGAAAAAGTCGGCGGCCTGACCGTGGAAACCGTCGGTTCCGGGGCCGAGGCGCTCTCGACCATTCCCTGCTTTCATCCCGATCTGGTACTCCTCGACGTGATGATGCCAGACCTTGATGGCCCGGAAACGCTTCGGCTGATCCGCGACACGGTTGCCGGACATTTCCTGCCGGTGGTCTTCATCACCGCCCGCGCGCGCAAGTCCGACCTGGAATATCTTGGGCCATTCGGTCCGGCAGGAGTCATCACCAAGCCGTTCGAACCGCTTGATCTGGCCAAGCGGCTGCAGGCAATCTGGGCGGGACTGTCGGACAACCCCGCCGCCGATGAGTGATCTCGAAGCGTTTCTCGCCGATCTGCGTTCCGAATTCCGCCAGCAAATGGATGCGCGGATCGAGGGCGTGGAACATGCATCGGCGGCCTTAGGCAGCGGCGACGAGGCGGGGCGGCGACAATTGATCCTGCATGCGCATAAGCTGAGCGGGCTGGGGGCGACCTTCGGCTTCGCCGAATTGGGGCGGTTGGCGGATGCGGTCGAGCAGGCGGCTGAGGCCGGGGCCGAACCGGCCTGCCTTCAAGATTCGATCGTCACTCTGCTGACCGAGATGCGGCGTGTCGCCAGCGGCGGTCAATAGCGGTTTCCGGGCTGTTCTTTCGCCTTGGCCGACTTGCCGTTCGAGATGTCCTCCCAGCTGGGGCCGTTATAGGTGATCTGCAACTGCCCGCGGTTGGCGGTGGGGGCGGCGATCAGGCGCAGGGTCACATCGCCGTCGTCGGTTCGCCATTTCGACATATAGGTGCCGCAGCCGTCCGATCCCAGGCATTGATAGAACTGGTCCGGGCTGGAGTAGGATTCCGCCCACATTTCTTCAGCGACGAAGCGGGGTTGGCCAAGGTCCTTGGAAAGATTGCGCTTCTTATCCTGATAGGCGGCCACGCCCTGCGTGCCGAAAGCGGTGTCGCCGATTTCATTCGACGTCCAGATGACGCGCTGAAGACCGAAGGTCTTGTTAACAATCACCTGCACCGAGCCCTGCGGGGCCGGGGTGCCCCTCAAATGTTTTGCCGACAGGACCAACGACTTTCCGTCGTTCTTCAGGATATCGACAACGATTCCGCGGTCGGTCAGTGCTTCCAGGGTGTCGCCCCAATGCAAGCCGAAAGGGGGCTCGTCGGCCCATCCGGCAACCGGGAACGCCAGAAGGCCGACAAGGGAAAGGATTCGGGACAGTCGCAAGTTTCTTCTCCTTCTTGTCCTGAAGCCTCCAGCTTACGGCCTGCGATTGCCGGCGCAAAGGCGGAATGCCTGACGATTGTTCTACTGCAGCGATGGGGGTGAAAAGTGCTCCAATGCATAAGTATTGTGCATATGCAGGATTTGCATAGCTAAAATGCAGGTTGCATCGCAGCATTGGTCTTGACCCTGTTGGGGTGTTCGCGCAGGATCGCCCTGGGATTACCCAGGATTGGAGATTGCGATGCGCAACACGCTGTCCGAAAGCAACCCAGCCCGCCAGAAGTCAACCTCCGTCGAGGCCGACAAAGTCCAGGTGGCGCAATCCGCCGAGGTGGAACCCCGCGACGGCCAGGCCGAAGGGGTGTGGCCGTGCTTCTCGTCCGCATCAGGTGGCGCCTTTAGTTCCTATCCGGCTTAAGGCTGTCTCCGGCAGGATTGCGGCGGTTCGGTAGTACTTCCCGACTGCGGAATAACTTATTGTTGATGATGCATGGCCGTCGTGCGGACTTGGTAGACGCGCACGTAGTCGACATCCATCGACACGCCGCTGGACGGTGGTGCGAATGGCCCACTTCCGGTGATGACCCGTGTACCAAGCCATAAGCGGACGGGCCGCGTACAATCGGGACAGGCGGCGCTCTGGATGGGCGTTCCGTCGACATACCAGGTCAAGGTCGTGGTTCCTCGGCTGTTCGGCAACCAGGATAGACCGTACAGGTGGTAATCATTCGACAGATCGGTGCCCGCCTTCGCCCGGTAGACGTACAGCCCTCTGGCGCCTGGGCGGTGTAGCTGGATCGATACCAGCCGGGGATATCGGCCTTCGTCGACGGCGATTTCGAATCCTCCAGAACTGATCGGCTGATCAGTGATCAGGCGGAAGAGGTTGGTCAAGCCGGTGGCCTTGGCATAGCGCAGACGCGCTTCGAAATATCCGAATGCTTGGCGAAAGTCGCGGGTCCAAAGGCCGGCCGAGGTCCACTCATCCTTGCCGTGCATGTGATGGCGACAGATGAGATGCAGCGCATTATCGCTCACCACTACTTCGGCCGGGTCGCCGTTCGGCCGTCGGCCGTCGGCCGACGAGGACACACTCCATATGGCCGGGTCGAGTGCTGGTGCGTCGAAATTGTCGCTGAAGGTCATGACCCAGTCGGTGCCGGGCGGGGGGGCCGCCTTGGCCGGGGCAAACAAACAGGCCGCGGCCAAGGCGACGGCATACAACAGGCAAAGTCTGACAAAGCGCATCTTGGCGACGACGTTCCTCAGTTTCCAGCAGGATGCGGAGGGAAGTGGGCAAAAAGAGGGCAGCCTTTCCACTGCCCTCCGGATAGTTCCTATTTTTTGGCGCCCGCGTCATTTCGCACCCGGCGCCGACTTTCAAAGCACTTTCCGCGTGGCTCATCCCGCTGGGGGCTGCGGTGGCGGCGAACGGCGGGTGACGCTTTCAGCGACGTCCCGCAATCCCTGCACAAGGTCCACCAGAAGGTCGCTGGCCGTTCTTACGGCGACGCCGCCCACCTCGCCGACGGCCTGAACCGCGTCCGAGGCGACGTCGCGGACCATATGGACGCCGTCGCCGGCGAGGCTGCCGGTCAGGCTCACGGCGTCATGGGCGAAGCTTTCCACGCCGCCCATGACCCGGGTCGCGGTTCGTTGCGCCGTTTGGCCGGCCGCATCGGCTGCGCCGGCTGCGCGGCTCACGTCGTCCCGCGTCGGCTCTTGGGCGGGATTGTCGCCCGAGGTCTTCCGTTGGGTGCTCTGTGGGTCGTCCTTGTTCATCGTCTGCTGCTCCCATTTCCTTGGGTTGTTTCCGACCGGTGACTGGGTGTGATGCTGCGTGCGATGAGCAGCGAGTTCAGCGCATACCAAGCCAAAGTGACAGCCGGAGCTGCCACTCGGCCGCGCAGCACCTGGGTCAACGCCAAGCCGGTCAACAGAAGACTCAGCGCCATCGGGGGGTCCAGGCGCCCACCGGTTTTGTCGCTCATCCATCGTTCGATCCGGCCAAAGCGGTCGGTCAGCGCGTCCCGCATCGAAGTGCAGGATCGCTCCGGTTCCCGCTGGGCGAACAGGTCCTCGCTTTCCGCATGTCGAGCCAGTGCGGCGGTATCGCCGTGGTGGCGCACCAGGATGCTGGCGGTCAGGGGATGGCCTTCCGCCTGCAGCACCTCGGGCAAGGCGGCCAAGCGGCGTTCGAGTTCGCTGAAGAATGCGCCGTCCGCCTTCTTGGCCGGGATGCGCCAGCGGCTGCGCCCCGGCACGGCGTGGCTCAAATAGGCGCTCGGTGCGGCCATCAGGCTGCACCCTGTCCATTCGACGGGTTCTCGCTGACCGCAGCTTCCGCCGCGGGGACTGCCGGGCCCTGGCGGGCCCGAGTTTCGGCTGCCAGGTCCTCGGCATATTCGGAGAATTCGGCGAATGCCTCGCGCCCTCGCTCCCAGGCCGATGTGCCGGCTCGCATCGCCGCCCCCATGGCCGGCCGGGTGATCCGGGCCAGCGCCGGCAACAGGACCGGTGCCAGCAGCGCGGCGCCTGCGCCGATAGCCATTCCCTTGACGAGGTCACGGTTCACCTTGTCCCTCCTCAACTGCAGAATTGCAACCAGGACTAAAGATAGCGCCGGAAGCGATTGATTCGCCCTGATCCCCAGGGGTAATGCGGCCGGCATAGGCCGAAAGGAGGAAATACTTCTTCCCGTCACGGAACGGACATGAGAACGTCAACAAAGGGTAACCGGGCAAGGTTATAAAGCGGTGGTGACACCGTTGCCGCGAGGGCTCTCATGATTACCGAGTTCCATCACGTGCCGGGCCGCCTGCGTGTTCGAATTGGGCGCATAAAGGGCGACTTGGCCAAAGGCAGCGAATTGCGCGGCTACCTTTATGGGTTGGGCGGTGTGACCAGCGTGAAGGTCAGCGAGGTCACCGGATCCGTCACCGTCCTTTATGACAGTGCAAAATTGCCGCTGTCCCGGTTGCTGCAGCGGTTTGAGGAGGCCGGGATAGAGGGCGTCGCGGCGCTGCCCGGAGACGCCGCCGACTCCTCGCCGCTATTGCGCCTGGCCGAATGGACCGGCCGGATGGCTGTCGGCTTGGCGGTCGAACGGATGGTCCAGCGCTCGGCTCTGTCGGTGCTCACCGCGCTTCTGTAGCCGTTTTGCCGCCTCTATCAGGAGGTAGGGCACGACGCCGCTGACGATGGCCATCGCGGCGTCGGCTGGTTCCAATGCGCTTAGGCCGAGCAACCGTCGGGCAGGCGGCACGGCACCCAAGGCGATCTGGGCCGCAAGAGTGCCCGCTACGGCCAGTTCCAACGGCGGATTGCGGCGCGGTGAACGCGGTCCGAACAGCCCGCAGGTCGGAGACCGGGCGCTGAACGCGTAAAGCATCTGCCCGACTACCAGACTATGACTCGCCATGGTCGCCGCGACACCGTTCTCTCCACCGCGGTGGTGTCCCCAGGCATAGGCCGCCAGCGAGCCTCCTCCGATCAGGGCCGCCTCGGCCGTCAGACGGCCGAAATCGGTGCGCGACAGCAGCGGCGTTTCGACGTCTTGCGGCGGAGTTTGCAAAATATCTTCGCCCGCCGGCGCAGTGGCCAGGGCCAGGCCCGGCAGCACATCGCTGACCAGGTTGATCCACAATAGCTGCAGCGGGCTGAGCGGTTGTCCGAGCCCGAGAGCGGTGGCGAACAGCATGACCAGGATTTCCGACAGATTGGTGGTCAGGAGGAAGCGCAGCGAGGTCTTGACCGCATGGCGCAGGCCGCGGCCGTGGCGGACCGCCAGCAGCAACCCGCGTGGGTCGTCGTTGACCAGGACCGCGTCGGCGACTTCCTTGGCCAGATCGGTCCCTTCCGTAGCGAGCGTCAGGCCGACATCAGCGGCCTTCAGTGCTGGTCCGTCGTTGATGCCGTCACCCACCATGGCAACGACGCGGCCCGCCTGCTGATGGGCGCGGACAACGCGCAGCTTGTCGGCCGGCGCGATGCGCGCAAAGGCATCGGCGTGACGTCGGTGGTGGGCCGCGGCCTCTTGGTCCAGATCGCGCGCGTCGACCACGCGAAGCTCCGTTCCTGCGCCGAAGCCCAGCTGTCTTGCCAGGGCCGTCGCCGTTGCGGCCTGGTCTCCGGTGACCATGACCGTCGCCAAGCCCGAGCGTTGGAGGGCCGTGACCACTTCCGGCATGTCGGGACGCAGTGGGTCGGCCAGCCCCACCAGTCCCAGCCATTCCAGATGGGGCGGGGCATCGCCTTCGAGGTCGAGATAGGCGCCGGCGCCGATGCCTTGCGCCACGCCGAGGATCCGAAGCCCGTCGGCGGCCATCGCGTCGTTCACCGCGGCGATATCGGCCCGTGCCCGGTCGTCGAGCGGTCGACCCCCTGGATCCCCGTAAAAGCTGCCGCACATGGCCAGGACCTCCTGCGGGCTGCCCTTGACGGCGACCAGCAGGCGCTTACCGTCGGAATGCAGGGTGGCCATCGATTGGCGCTCGTCGGAGCGGGACCTTTCGCCGAGACGTGGATGGCGTCGGCGCAGCGCCGGGACCTCGACGCCGGCTTGCTCGGCGGCCCGAAGCAGCGCAAGTTCGGTCGACGATCCCTGCGAATCGATGCCGTTTATCACCGCGTCGTTGCACAACGCGGCGATCTCAAGCAGGCGGCGGGCGGGCTGCCAATCGCCCGGATCGGGCTGCTGGGAATCGAAGACCCGCACCTGGTCGCCCGCGGCGATGGCGGCGACGCTCATGCGGTTGCGCGTCAGGGTGCCGGTCTTGTCGAACAGGACGACATCTACCGCGCCCAGGGTTTCCACCGCGCCCAGTCGGCGGATCAGGACACCCTGGCGGCGTAATGTCCGGATGCCGATGGCAAGGGTGGTCGTGGCAATGGTGGGCAATCCTTCTGGCAGCGCCGCCACGGCCAGCGCAACTGCACTGCGCAGCATGGTCAACAACGGCGTTCCGCGCATCCAGCCGAGCAGGAACAACAAGACCGCTATGCCCAGACTGGCCGCCACCAGTTGACCGGAAAGCCGGTGGAGTTGCCGCTGCATCGGCGTCGCCGGGGGGCGCGCGTCGCCGACCAGGGCCTGGATCCGGCCAACTTCGGTGCCGGGGCCGGTGGCGAACACCACGGCGCGGCCCCAGCCTCCGCTGACCCGCGTGCCGGCGAACACCAGGTTGCTCCGTTCGGCCAGCGGAAGATCCACTCCGGCCAGCGGGGCGCTGGTCTTGGTCGTGGGCAGGCTTTCGCCGGTGAGGGCCGATTCATCGACGGACAGGCCGCGGCTCTCCACAAGTCTTGCATCGGCGGCGACGAAGCGTCCGGCCCCGAGATCGAGGATGTCGCCGGGTACGATGACAGCACGATCGACTTCAACGACCGAACCGCCGCGCAGGACGGAGGCCGTGGTGTCGCCCCGCGCCAGAAGGCTGCCAATGGTCCGGTCCGCTTGCGCCTCGGTGAGCGTGCCGATAGTGGCATTGAGCGCCAGCACCGCGCCGATGAACGCCGCATCGACGATACCTCCAGTCAGCAGGGCAAGAGCCGCGGAGCCGGCCAGCAGCGCCACCGGCAGGCTGGCCAGTTGGTCCACCAGGATCTGGATGCGCCGGCGCGGTTCCGGCTGCGGCAGCCGATTGGCGCCCAGCCGTCGCTGCAGGGCGGCTGCCGCAGCCGGCGCCAGGCCGCATTCGGGATCCGTTCCGAGGCTGCGACACACCGCTTCCGCGGGCAGGCGGTGCCAAGGCACGGCTTCGGTCGACTGGGGGGATCGGGGTAATCCTTCGACGGCGCTGCGCAGATCGGCCAGGACGGCGTCTGCCGGTTGCGCCGAGTCGAACAGGATCAGCAGATTGCCGGTGATATGGCTGGCCTCTGCCCGGCGAACGCCGGCGCAGCCCGGCAGCCGACGCTCCAGTTCCCGCTTCAATTGAGGGTTGCCGCGCAGCCCGCCGACCTTCAGGCGCATCCGGCCGGGCACCAGGTCGTGCAGTACCTTAGTCGGAAGTCTTCCTTCGGCTGCCATTCGGCTCATATTGCGGTCGCGGGGCCGGGTATCCAGGGAACCCTCCCAAAAGAAGGGACAACCCCTTTCCCTCGGCAGCCGCTCTCGCTATGTTTCGGCGGTACGTCCGCTGACCTCGGGGGTCCCATCAAATGACCGCATATCGTTCCCGCACTTCCACCCATGGCCGCAACATGGCCGGCGCCCGCGGCTTGTGGCGCGCCACCGGAATGACGGACGAGGACTTCGGCAAGCCCATAATCGCGATCGCCAATTCCTTCACCCAGTTCGTGCCCGGCCATGTGCACCTCAAGGACCTGGGGCAGATGGTGGCGCGCGAAATTGAGCGTGCGGGCGGTGTGGCCAAGGAATTCAACACCATCGCCATCGACGACGGAATTGCCATGGGCCATTCGGGGATGCTGTATTCGCTCCCCTCGCGCGAGGTCATTGCCGATTCGGTGGAGTACATGGTCAACGCCCACTGCGCCGACGCGCTGGTGTGCATTTCCAACTGCGACAAGATTACGCCCGGCATGCTGATGGCCAGCTTGCGGCTGAACATCCCGACGGTGTTCGTCTCAGGCGGACCGATGGAAGCGGGTAAGGTGAAGGTGGGCGACAAAGTCATTGCCGTCGATCTGATCGATGCGATGATCGCCGCTGCGGACGAGCAGGTGTCCGACTCGCAGGCCGAGGATTACGAACGTTCCTCCTGCCCGACCTGCGGATCCTGCTCGGGCATGTTCACCGCCAATTCCATGAACTGCCTGACCGAAGCTCTGGGCCTGTCGCTGCCGGGCAACGGCACCCTTGTGGCGACCCATGGCGACCGGCGCGAACTGTTCCTGAAGGCGGGCAGGCTGATCGTGGAACTGGCCAGGCGCCGCTACGAAGGCGACGACGAGTCGGTGCTGCCGCGCGCCATCGCTGGCTTCAAGTCGTTCGAAAACGCCATGACCCTTGATATTGCCATGGGCGGATCGACCAACACGGTGCTGCACCTTCTGGCGGCGGCCAACGAGGCGGGGGTGCCGTTCACCATGGCCGACATCGACCGGCTGTCGCGCCGTGTTCCAAATTTGTGCAAGGTGGCGCCCAGCGTTCCGGACGTGCATATGGAAGACGTCCACCGCGCCGGCGGGATCATGGGTATCCTGGGCGAACTCGATCGGGCCGGTCTCATCCACCGCGAGGTGGGAACGGTGCATACGCCGAATATGGGCGCGGCTCTCGACGCCTGGGACATCTGCAGGACCCAGGATCCCCTGGTCCTTGAGATGTATCGGGCCGCACCCGGTGGCGTGCGGACCACCGAGGCATTCAGCCAATGCACCCGCTATACCGATCTCGATCTTGACCGAGCCAAAGGCGTGATCCGCAGCGCTGATCACGCCTACAGCAGGGACGGCGGGCTGGCGGTGCTGTTCGGCAACATCGCCGAAGACGGCTGCATCGTGAAGACTGCCGGTGTGGCCGCGGAGAACCTGGTATTCTCGGGCCCGGCGGTGATCTGCGAAAGCCAGGAAGAGGCGGTCGCCAAGATTCTGGGCGGCGTGGTGAAGGAGGGCGACGTGGTGATCGTCCGCTATGAGGGGCCGAAGGGTGGCCCCGGCATGCAGGAGATGCTCTATCCAACCAGCTATCTGAAAAGCCGTGGGTTGGGCAAGCTGTGCGCCTTGATCACCGACGGGCGCTTTTCCGGTGGAACCTCGGGTCTGTCCATCGGGCATGTGTCGCCGGAAGCGGCGGATGGTGGTGCCATCGGCCTGGTCGAGGCGGGCGATATCATCGACATCGACATTCCCAGCCGTGAGATAGCGGTGCGGCTGTCGCCCGAGGATTTGGCGCGGCGCCGCGCTGCCATGGAGGCCAAAGGAGCAGGGGCGTGGAAGCCGGAAGGGCGTGACCGCCCGGTATCGCAGGCGCTGCGGGCCTATGCGGCGATGACCACCAGCGCTGCGAAGGGCGCTGTTCGCGATGTCGGCCAACTTGAACGGACCTCATGACCGTCAGATAAGGCGATGCGCTATATCGAGTGGCAGGAATGGATGGCTACCGGCGTTCCCCTCATCGACGCCGACCACAAGGTTCTGATCAGCCTGATCAACCAGGTGCACGGCTGTATCGGTGACCTGCAGGAAGCGTCCCGGCTGGGGGATGTTCTCAGAGCGCTCGACGACTATACCGACCACCACTTCCGTCGCGAGGAAAGACTGGCCGAAGAGGTGGGCTTCCCTGGACTTGCCGGGCACAAGGCGCTGCATGCCCATCTCACTGCCCAGGTCCGTGAGATGATCCATCGCTACGACATGATGCCCGGCAGCGTCCGTGCGGTGGATGTGCAAAGCTTTCTCGAGCGCTGGCTGATCGACCATGTGTGTCGGCACGACGTGGCGATTCGGAAATACGCGCTAGGCCGCGAAGATGCCGAAGCGATCGCCGCGACGGCGGGGATCACCGACATAAGAGACAACTCGGCCACCCAGCGGTTCGACTGGGCTGCCCTGAACGTCCTCGTGGTGGACGACAACAGCAACTTCGTATCCCTGATGGAGACAGTGCTGAAGGGCGTCGGCATCGGGCAGGTGCTGACGGCCAAGAGCGCGGTGGAAGGATTCGAGATCCTGGGCAGGCAGCCGATCGACGTGGTGCTGACCGACTGGCAGATGATCGGCGCCGACGGGATGGATTTTGCCAAGTCGATCCGGCTTTCCCTCGATCCGCTGATTTCCAACGTCGGCATAATGATGGTGTCCGGCCACGGCACCGAAGGCTTTCAGCAGAAGGCGATGCTTTCCGGAGCCGACGATTTCATGATCAAGCCGATTTCGGTGCGCGATCTGCTGCAGGGGCTGGCCCGCATCGTCAATGCCAGGCGCAACTAGCCGGGGCGAAGGGCGGGACTCGGCCTTGCGGGCTCTGCTCGCCGAGCGCGACCGCGCCTAGTGGTCCGCCCCAGACGCTTGGTCCCCAAGCGCCTGGATCAGGCGGCCCACCAACCAATTGAATTGTGGTGAAAATTCGACGGCTGGTGGCGGTACCATCCGTCGGATTTTCACCACTAGTGGGGAGTATCTGACCAATGGGGCCGTTCCCATCGGGGAGATTCTCGTCACATTTCAATACGTTGGTGGACAGCTTTAGCCGGCGTGCATTGCGCGCATTCGGTACGATTGCCGGCAGATCCGGCAAGGCGGCGTTTGAACCTGCCGCAGCCGCAGGCATCGTGTTGGAGCGTTCGGAATGAAGCGGAAAACGCTTTAGGCAAAAAAAACAATTTTCCGGAGCATTGCAGCAATGCTTCCGTTGGTGGCGCCGATACTCGGGCGCAACAATCATTCCGCCTTATGCGCCAATGCATACGAACCGCCGTCGCCCTAGATAATCGGGCGATGTCGGCCGGTTGCTTGCGCGCGACCACAGATCGCGCTTGTTGTCAGGTTTTTCCTTGCACCGTGAGTCCCGAGAAGAAGGGAGGCATAAATGGGGGCCTTGGATGAGCTCTCAGTGAAGCTCTATCGCGCCGTGATGATCTTACCTGCTGCGCACTCGCTGCAAAGGTTCCGTGACAAGGTTCTCCGCAAGAAAAGCAGTACCTATTATCATGACATGGTGCCACCGATACCTCATCCGATCGACCGGGAATACGGGATCGAGACGAGCGGGCACATGGGATTCAACGCCTTGCGCTCCGGCAAGTCGTCGGACATCTATACAACATCATACGGAGGGTCACAGCCCAGTATTCTTCGCAAGGCCTTGCAGGCCATACCCGACCTCAGTCAATCGGCATTTCTCGATCTGGGCTGCGGCAAAGGGCGGGCGATGGCGGTGGCGACGGAATTTGCCTTCCATCGGATCGTCGGCGTCGAGTTGGCGCCCAGCATCGTGCCGATCGCCAGGGCCAATGCGGAGCGGATGCGCCGGGAGTTTCCCGACCGGACACCCATCGAGGTGATCGAGGGCGACGCCCTGGCGACACCGATTCCCGAGGGGCAGGTCGTGATCTTCTTTTACCACCCGTTCTTTCGGGCGCTCATGAAGAAGATCGTGGCGAAGCTGGAAAATGCCCTGACCGTGGACGCTGGCCGCCGCATATTTGTCATTTATTACGATCCGGTCTATGGCGACCTTTACGACAAATCACGCCGTTTTCAGCGATTTTTCGCGCAGAACATTGAATTCGAGCCATTCGAGTTGGGGACCGGGGCTAGTTATTTCGATCGTGAGGACACCGTTGTGATCTGGCAGAGCCGTGGTGCGAACATGGCGAGGCCGCATCCTGGGGCAGAGGCGAAACTTCGCGTCATTCCTCCGGGATGGCGGGCGGAGGTGTCGCAATAACCGGGTCAGCTTAGTTCGCACCAGACCGGGGTGTGGTCCGAGCATTTGTCCTTGCTCCTCGGCCCCTTGTCGATCCCCGACGAAACCAGCCGATCGGCCGCCTGCGGCGACAGCAGCAGGTGGTCGATCCTGAGGCCCAGGTCGCGTTGCCATGCGCCTCCGCGGTAGTCCCACCAGGAATAAGAGTGCGGCTCGGAGTGCAGCGCCCGAAAGGCATCGGTCAGGCCGAGGAACAGCAGGCGGCGGAAGCGCCGGCGTTCTTCCGGGTGGAACAGAACCTGGCCGTCCATGGCCTGGACATCGAACACGTCAGCCGCCTCGGGGGCTACATTGTAGTCCCCGCCAAGGACCAACGATTCTTCACTTTCAAGCAATTGCGCGGTACGGCTGCGTAACGAGTCGAGGAAGGAGAGCTTGAATGGAAAGCGGTCGGAGGCGGTGGACTGGCCCATCGGCACATAGATCGACGCGACCCGCATGCCGTTGGCGAGCTTGGCTTCCAGATAGCGTGCCTCGCCATCGTCACCAGCAAGCTGACGCACCTCCTCGACGATCGGCAGCCGCGACAGCACGGCGACGCCGTTATAGGTCTTCTGTCCCCGCAAGGCCAAATGCCAGCCGCGGGTCTCCAATTCCAGCCGTGGAAAATCCTGGTCCAGGCATTTGGTCTCCTGCAGCAGGACGACGTCGGGCCCGGCCTCGTCGAGCCAGTCGAGCAAGTGGCCGAGGCGGGCCTTGACCGAGTTCACGTTCCAGGTGGCGATTTTCATGGATTTGATTTCGCAGAAATTTTCGTCTTAGTTTCCGGAAGTTTACAACGCAGTTTTCAGCGGTGGTCTTCAAGCCTTTTGATGGCCGCGATTGCCCGAGTCTTCTGGTCTGCCTGTTTGACATAATGGTCGACCATTTGCGACGATTTATGACCGGTGATCGCCATGATCTCGCGTTCGCTGCACCCCGATTCGGCCAAGCGCGCCGCCGCCGACTTGCGCAAGCCGTGGAAGACAAGCCCTTTCAGGGCATCATGCTGGTGCACCAGTTCGCAGAACTGTGTCGCAAAAGCGCCGGTGCGCCAGGGCCTGCCGAGCGAATTGGTGAGAATAGTGACGCTGTCACGAGCGCCGGCCTTCCAAGAATTCAGCTCCTTCTTCAGGATGCGGTGCGCTGGAATCCAAAGCGACGCACCGGTCTTGCCCTGCTTGACCTGAATCCCGGCACCATCGTATTGCGCCCAAGTCATGCCGATGCAGTCGCCTTCCCGCTGGCCGGTGTAGAGCGCCAGGACGACAGCCCGGCGGAAGTCTTCGGGAAAATGAGTCAGCGCATACTGAATGGCCGTTTCCGGCCAACGCTGATGCTCGCCGCCCTTCAGGCGCCGAATGTCCCGGCAGGGGTTGAATTCGCGCATGCCGCGGTCGACGGCGAAGGCAAAGACGTTGGCGAGCACCATCACCAGTTGGTTGGCCGCCATCGGCGCATGGATTGCCATGGCGTCCCGCACGCTGAGCACATCCGCGCGCTTGATATTCTCCACCCTCAGCGGTGCCCAACCGCGCACCTTTTCCAGCGCGCGATCATAGGCTTTGGCCGTGTTCGGCTTCAATGCCCTGTAGCTGGGGCCGCGCCGGTAGGCGGCAAGCAGCGCGCCGAATGTGCCCATTGGCGATTCGTGCGCGACCGGTTGCTTTGCCGCTTCCAGCGCAGCTGAAAAGTCCGGATCAGACGGTGGCGGCAGCCGGGCGCCGGTGGCGCGCCAATAGAAATAGACCGCCTCGCTACCGTCTGCGAGCCGCTTGCGAACGCGTTGGACGCCCTTGGGCAGCGATTCCATCGGCAACCCTCCTGACAATCTCATCGTGCGATTGAACGCCAGCTTCGCCGGCCGACGCAAGAGCGGCATCCACGGCGAGACGGTCCCACCGTGGCAATCGGGGGCTCAGACGGATCGGCTGCGGCAGGCGACCGACTTTGACCATCTGGAGGACCGTTGTCCGGCTTACCGACAGATATTCGGCCAAGCCACAAAGATCAAGGTAGCGGGCTTCCACGCTCATCGATCTCGTATCCCTTTCCGTTGGCCTGCTGCTCGGCGCTCTACCCGGTGAATGTTGCCGCCGTCGGCGCGAACGGTGTGGCGGCGAAGGTGGCGCAAACGTCCTATGACAGCCGTCGGATTGACTGCCAGTGCTGGGTGGGCGGATCTCGCTGGCGCGGGCGGCACCAAGGAATCGGCACCGGTCCTCAGAGTTGTCGCCATTCGCGCCCTGCGCGTCGCTTCGACCAACAAGCCGTCCGCATGCCCGGCAGGACCGCGGCTGCGGGCTTCCGTGGCGCGGCCCGTGATCGGTCATTGCCTCCTCACGTCACATCGTCGGGGTTGCGGCCGCTGCGTTCGGCCAGGGTGCGCTTCAGCAGAAGGAAGCTCCGCCGGCTGGCCTCCTCCGGGGCGGGAATGTTGGTGATCTTTCCGTCACCGTTCACCGGCAGCCGCGCCGCTGGCGGAACAGGGGGGGTGGCCGGGCTGCCCGGCGCCGCGTTTGCGCAGGGCGGCGACAGCCGGGCCGGGCTCGGGGGCGCGCTTGCCGGATGCGGCCTCGCCGCCGCTGCGGCTTCGGCATCGCCGGCGGGCGTTCTTGGCGCCACCACATCACGGCAGACGCGCTGCCACATCTGGCGCAGGGCCTTCGGCGCCAGCGGTTGTCCCCGTGCCCCGGTCAGCCCTTCCGCCGCGAGCGCCTGCGCGATGTCGAGCCAGGTCGGCTGATAAGCCGCGATGTACGCGCTCAGTTCCGCGTGGTTGCTGCGGAGCCAGCGGTACAGATCGGAGTAGCGGCCGAAGCGCTTTCTTTCCAGCCGGGCGAGAACGCGCCGTAGGTCATTGTCCTTTGCCATGGCCCGAGCATGGGCCATGACGGCGCGAACGGAGCGCGCGTTTTTCCCATCGCGGCAGGATCAGCGGAAGATCCGGGCCAGAGGCCAGCCACATCAACACCCGGTGACGGCGTGATCAGCCCCCTGCGGAGGAAACATCAAAGGCCAGCGGGCGCCCCACGCCGGGCACGCCGACGGCCGTTGGCGGACAGGTCGGCGGAATGCTTGCGCCACACCGTGGGCACATCAAAGCCACGTCGAGGAGGGTCTCCATACACCAATGCATGATTTCTCTCATGCAGGGCGACGCGCCGCGTCCCGAGCGGGGACTTTTCGCCCATCAGAAGGTGGAGAGCGGCGATTGAAGAAAAACGAGGTGCTGGACGGTGAGGCGATCGGAAACAGCCGATCGAACGCTATCCGATCGATACCGGGCTTGCCCTGTTGTCAGTCGTACTGGTGCTTTGCGCGACAACCGGACGAACGGGCGGGCAATTCGGACGACAAGGTCGGGCCGTGAAGCGACAGGCGGGTTTCGAACGCGGGATGCGGAACGCGGACATTGCCGTCGAAAGGATGCTTTGGTAGCCACGCCTGAAGAGGTCTCGCCCATCAGGTTCAATGGGCAACCCGACGTTGCCATTCGACGCCCAAAGGCATTTGCCGTTGCCTTTGAAACAGCACGCCGGATGGAATGCATCCGCAGGGCTGCCTTGGCGACGTAACTTCGGTACGTAACTTCGGCCTATTGTCAGCAGATGAAGATCCTATGCCAAGTCAGCCGCTTTTTAGAAAGAGGGCAATGAGGCAGAAATATAGCCATATGAAGCGCCATACCTTTACGTTGCAAAACGCCCGCGCGTAGATACAATAAGGCGTACTTAGCGAGGGGAAATGCCGATGGCGACTTCTGAACCTAATAACAACGACCGTTTCAAACCCCCAGGGTCGTCAATTGATGAGGTTTTCAAAGTCGTCCAAGGGTATGCCAGTTTTGGAAAAGCAGGCTCACTTTCGGATATAGCCAAAACCACAGGGTTGCACGAAACATCGATAAGCAGGAACGTGGGTTTCCTACTCTCCATCGGCATTCTAGAAGGTGGCCGCAACAAATCATCAACCGAAATCGGCAAGAAACTAGGCCTCGCCTTGATGCACAATGTTTCGGAGGAGGTGGAATCTACTCTTGCGGAGATTGTCGCGAAGGACGAGTTTCTGAAGAGTGTGCTCGCGGCTGTTCGCATCCGCAAAGGGATGGACGAGACCTCACTGCGTGCGCACATTGCCTATAGTGCTGGCTTGTCTAAGACAGGATCGACGACAGGGACGGGGGCCGTAGTTGAACTACTCAAGCGATCGGGTCATCTAAAAGCCGAAGACGGCAAACTCGTGGTCAGCGCGCCCATCGCCCGGACCCCGAGCGACGAGGCAGGCCCCATCCAAGAGCGACATGATCCTACAGCCATCCAGAGTGTTACTCGGATGGTCGAGACGACTGCGCCCTTTTCTATCTCGATCAAGATCGAGGTACGCTGCGAGCCGTCGGATCTGGACGATCTCGGTCTAAAGCTCCGCAAGGTCGTAGACGACTTCTCGAAGCATGGGGCTGACAGCGCTGGTGAGGAATAAACCTTGCCGCGCCCGTTCTTTCAGGCAACCGCCGAACAAGTGGTAATCGTCTCAGAGGCAATCGTCTCATTCAGCGGTAACCATGCGGCTGCCGTCGCCGCCTTCACAGATTTGCCGGAGGCCACGGCAAATAGTGCATTAAAGCTCGCGGTCGACATGGGGTTGCTGTCAGAGAATGCTGGTCATTTCAATGTGGCGAGCCCGCTCTGCAAGCTCCTGCGAACGCCTCAGGACCGCGAAAAGGCAGCAATCCTGCGCATCGCCCTCGAATCTTACGAGCCCTATCAGGTTTTCCAAGAAGAACTCGACGCAACGGATAACGTCACAGATGCCGCACAGCGCACCAAAGCGAAACTCGACCTCGAATGCCATCGAGAGGAAGTAAAGGCAACGCTTCTAAGCCTTGCGACCTACTGCGGCGCGCTAACACCGGGTCAGGGAAATTCGTATTCCCGAGATGGGAAGGGACTGGCAGCTCTCTTTGACGAGTTGGTTGCTGGGAGCAGAGAGATTGCCGACGCGACACAGACAATCCGACAAGAACTCGGCCCGGACGTCGCACTTGTTGATCATGGACAAATCATTCAGCCTATTGTTGCCGGGCTGCGGCACGCTGTGGCAGGGGCCGGCCGCGAGGCCGTGCTCCAAGTTGGCATTGCTGTGGAAAATTTCTTGACGGCAACCGCTACGCATCATGGGACCAATATTGTGGGGGCGAACGGTGTCAACGCGAAGATGGATCGCCTAGTTCAAGCAGGACATTACCCGTCGAAGCTGCACAACGTTTGCAAGTATTTGGGCCATATCCGCAATGCGGCGGATCATGGGGCAGACACGGACATTGGTGCGCCATGGGATATATCAACTCAAACAGGACGCAATTACGTGTTCGTTGCGGCCATGTTCATCCGAGCGATGCTCGCACATCGTACAGGGTCTCACGACATTTGAGCGGGGATGTTGTTCGGTCTCGGCAGCTTTTGTGCATTGATGGGTTGCCTTGCACGTGAATGGCAATTTCGATTCGTAGCGCGTCTGATGCTGAAGGTCGGTCTGGCGCGCAAAATTTAGCAGTGGCGCGCCCGGCCGGAACGACTGCTTTCAGGCACTGCAATCACACCCTTGAACGACCGTCATGGGCGCTGACAGGCCGGAAGATGGCGACGGAGTGAATGCATGGCGGAGGTGCTGCCGACCTTCAACAGCCGCGCTTTGCAGTCTTGGATGGGCCCAGGAGCGGCCGGATGTGTTCCCTGTCGAAGAAAAGCTCATCTCCGACAGATCGTCGTACCGCCGCGTCGCCGGCAACATAATGTGTCGGCAACCATACCGCCGCCAATTCCCGACCAGTAGGCCAGAATATTCCAGCCCGAGAATATCCGTCCCAGCAACGATGCCCCTGCTGTGGTCAGGCGGAATTCGTCAAGCCACGGCGCATGATAGAGCCGGGACAGATCGACCAGCGCGGCTAACACTCCATCGGGAGCATGCTCCTGCCGTCGGCGCGAATGGCGTGGCGGCGAAGCTGGCGTAAACGTCCTATGACAGCCGTCGGGGTGACTGCCAGTGTTGGGTGGGCGGATCTGGCTGGCGCGGGCACCCGACAGCCTGGCCTGGTTGACCGTCCGGATTACGAGCCGTGCGAAAGGGGAATTTTCAGATACAGGTGGACAGTGGAGGTTGTCCAAGTCGCGATGCCGCTCCCGAAGAAATCCGCATCCTCCGTCCACACGGGACAATCGAGTGCGAGTGCGGTCGCCAACACAGGCCAATCCCGTTCGTCACGGATGCGGCGCCGGGCTTCGGCCTCGAAGGCGCCATAGACGTCGCCGTCGACGGCCTGCACCAAGGCCGGCAGCGCGGTCAGCGCAGCGGCGCCGACCGCCCAATCCAAGCCTCGGCGCTCGAAGATCGGCGGCAGGTATTTTTCAGCGTCGGCGAAGGCTTCATCGGGCGCGAAGAACGCCGTCGAATCCGTGAACTGGTCGAGCAGGTTCCGCACCCTTTGGCCCAGGACCGACCGGATCAGGATATTGGCGTCCAGCACCAGGGCCTGCCGGATCATTTGTCGGCTGCCCGGCGCGCCTTGAACTCCGCCACCAATTCGTCTTCGGACACGCCTTTGGCGGCCAGCATCGCCTCCAGCATCGCCGCCGCCTCCTTGAGGGCGTCCAATTCCGCCTGCGTCCGCCCGCGCCGCGCCGGGATGTAATAACCGATCGTCTCGCCGTGCCGGGTGATGGCAACAGGAGACATGGCGTCCAGATAGGACGGCAGCTTCGCCCGGAATTCTTTCACTCCAACCTTGATCTCCATGGGGCGCCTTTCTGTGTACTCAGGTGTACACTTTATCAAACTGACGCAGGATGATCCAGTTTGCCGACGGGGAGGGAACAATCCATGAACCAGTTTCTGGTGCGTTGGAAACCGTCAGGAACCACTGGCGAATAGTTTACAGGCAAGTCATTGACTCCCAAGGATAGTGCCATTCCAGGTGGCGATTTTCATGGATGCGACATTCCGGCAGCTTTCGGCTTGGCAGGGCAGGCATTATAGCATTTGCGCGGTCCTACTGCCCGCGACGCTATGGCGCACTTTGCCAAAAGACCAGCGAGTCAGAGGGGGGCGGAGTCATGCGGGTGAAGCAGTAGTACTGCGTGGAGAACATAAAATATAAAAATTTATTCAAGTAATGCTCGCGATATAGCCGTAGGCGCGGTAGTGGCATTGTTCCAATATGAAGAAATTTTAATGTTATGAAATATTGAATAATTGACAGCTTTATGAGCTGCAAATATCTTCCATTCCAGTTTCGTGCTATGCATTGAGCAGAGGAAACAAGACAACATGCTCGATGGTCAAACCCAGGCGAAGCGAAGCGAAACGGCGCCTCGCGTGAAAACTTTGCCCAAAACGCAAGTCGAGTGCGCTGTTGAAGCGGCTGCCGCGACTCCGCGTAAGTTGAACCTGGCCCTTCAGGGCGGTGGTAGCCATGGCGCCTTCACTTGGGGCGTCCTTGATCGTTTGCTCGAAGAGAGCGACGTCGAGATCGAAGGCATCAGCGGCACCTCGGCCGGGGCGATGAACGCCGCCGTGGTGGCCCAGGGCATGGCCATCGGCGGTCGCGACGAGGCCAGGCGCCTGCTCGGCATGTTCTGGGAGCGCATCGGCCAAGCTGCCGAATGGAATCCGGTACGCCGTTCGCCTTTCGACATGCTGATGGGCCGATGGAACATCGATGCCTCGCCTGCGGCCATGGTGGCCGACCTCACGCACCGCGTGGCCTCCCCCTACCAATTCAACCCGATGAATCTCAGCCCGTTGCGCGACGTGCTGGAGACTGTCATCGACACCGACCACATCCGCAACAGCCCGGTGAAGCTGTTCGTTTCGGCCACCAACGTGCGCACCGGCCGCATCCGCGTGTTCGACCACAACGACGTATCGGTCGAAGCCCTGCTGGCCTCCGCTTGCCTGCCGACCCTGTTTCATGCCGTCGAGATCGACGGCGATCCCCATTGGGACGGCGGCTACATCGGCAACCCGGCGCTGTGGCCGATGATCTATGGCTGCGAGAGCCCTGACATCGTCGTCGTGCAGATCAATCCGCTCATCCGCGAGGGGACGCCCAGGACGGCGGTTGATATCGTCAACCGCCTGAACGAGATCAGCTTCAATTCGTCGCTGATGAACGAGATGCGCGCCATCTCCTTCGTCGAGCACCTGATCCGCCAGGACCACCTCAGCGGCTCGGCCGTCGAGCGCTACAGGAAAATGCACATCCACCGCATCCATGCCGAGGAGGAGATGCGCTCCCTCGGAGCCACGTCCAAGCTGAACGCCGAACGCGCCTTCCTCCTGCACCTCCGCGGTGTCGGGCGCTCCGCCGCAGACCAGTGGTTGAGGGCGCACGGGCGGGACATCGGGCGAAACTCCACCGTCGACATCCGTTCCACCTACCTCTGAGCAGGCGCCTCCCATGAACCGCGACCAAATCCTGGCGGCTCCGTCGATGCCGCCGACCTGCCCCTCTTATCCCCGAGGGCCGTTCCGCTTCGTCAACCGAGAATACCTGGTCATCACCTACGAGACCGACATGGAGGCCGTCAAGGCGGCCCTGCCGGAACCGCTTGAGCCCGTCCCGGGACAAGGGCCCGGCAGCGCCGTGGTCTTCTACGACTGGATGAGAATGCCTGACAGCTCGGGCTTCGGCGACTACCAGGAATCCGGTGCCTGCATCGTCGCCACCCTTGACGGCGAGCAGGTCAGTTACACCGCCCAGATGTATCTGGACGACGAACCGCCCATCGCCGGCGGCCGCGAGATCTGGGGCTTCCCGAAAAAGTACGGTGAGCCGCGTCTCAAAGTAGTCAAGGACACTCTGACGGGCACGCTGCACTATGCCGATGAACTGGTGGCCATGGGCTCCATGGCCTACAAGACCCGTGCCCTCGACCGGGTGGAGGTGCAAACGGCGCTTTCCTCTAAGCTGAATGTCAACCTCAAGCTGATTCCCGACGCGGACGGAACGCCGAAGATTGCCCAGTTGGTCGGTTATCGGTTGGAGGATGTCGTCGTGCACGGCGCATGGGAGGGGGATGCCCGCCTGCATCTTGTGCCGCATGTGAACTGCGCAGTTGCCGACTTTCCCGTGCGGCGTATCGTTTCGGCGCGCCATCAGCTTGTCGATTTCACTCTGCCCTATGGCCGGGTGCTGCACGACTACCTCGCCGAAGCCGCCTCACGGCGGCGCGGCAACGAGGCGCCATCAAGGAGGGATTGGACATGTCTTTGAACGGCAAGACCGCCATCATCACCGGCTCCACGTCCGGGATCGGCCTGGGCATCGCCCGGAAGCTGGCTGCCGCCGGTGCCGACATCATGCTGAACGGCTTCGCCGCCGCCGCCGCCGTCGACGCCATCAAGGCCGAGTTGTCTGCCGCGCGCGTCAGGGTCGGCTACTCGTCCGCCGACTTGACCAAGCCCGAGCAAGTCCGCGCCATGGTCGCACAGTCCGTCTCCGAACTGGGTGGCGTCGACATCCTGGTTAACAACGCCGGCATCCAGCACGTGTCTCCCATCGAGGAATTTCCCCAGGACAAGTGGGACTCAATCATCGCCTTGAACCTGTCGGCCGCCTTCCATGCCGTCAAAGCCGCCCTGCCAGCCATGAAGGCCAAGGGCTGGGGCCGTATCATCAACATCGCCTCGGCTCACGGTCTGGTCGGTTCGGCCCATAAGGCCGCCTATGTGGCCGCCAAGCACGGCCTGGTTGGCCTGACCAAGGTCATCGCCCTCGAGACTGCCAACGACGGCATCACCGCGAATTCGATCTGCCCCGGATGGGTGCTGACCCCACTGGTCGAAAAACAGATCGCCGACCGCGCCGAGGCCAATGGCACCACGGTGGGGCAGGAACGGACGGCCCTACTGTCCGAGAAACAGCCGATGCACCAATTCTCGACCCCGGATGACTTGGGCGACCTCGTCCTTTTCCTGGCCAGCGGCGCCGGCGCCTCCATTACCGGTGCCGCTCTGTCCATGGACGGCGGCTGGACCGCCCAGTAACCTCGCCATCACCTCCATCGCCGAAGTGGCTCCCCGTCTCGGGCGGGAGCTGCTGCGGCTGGCCGCGGCGCCTGTCAAAGGCGTCGGGAAGTTGCTATCCTCTCGGGCTGGCGAACCGAAGGATTGGCGGATGCGGTGGGGAGTACTCTCGACATTGCTGTTGGCCGCCATCGGCACGCCGATGGCAGTCTCCATGGCGCAATGTCCCTTGCCGCCGGCTTCCGCACGCAATCCCACCGTCCATCTCGACGTCCTGGAGCCGCGGTTGATCTATCGGCACGATCTCGACCTGCTGGGTCTCGCTTCCGTACGTGACACCTTCGAAAGGGCGCCCGGAAACGGGGTGATCCTCGGCCTGACCAGGCGCAATGATGAACTAAAGGTTCAGCTGCGGTCGATCCTCCAGCGTTCGGTCGATGGCCGGACCTGCATCTGGGTCGACGATGTTTCGGCACGCATCGGTGACCCCGAGCTCGACGTCTATGTCGCCGCGAATTATCCGCCGGGCAGTTGCGAATACAACGTTGTTCTGGAGCACGAGAACCGGCATGTGGCGATCAACCGCGGCGTCATCGCCGCGTTCGGCCCGCGCATCGGGGCGCAGTTGCGCGCCGCCGTGCACCGGTTGTTCCCGATGATCACGTCGAACCCCAAGGATGTGGAGCGGCTGCCGCAAATCCTCATCGACGCCGTACGGCCCTCGGTGAGCGCCATGGAGGATGAGTTGCGACGGGAGAACGGCGCAATCGACACGCCGGAAAGCTACCGCCAGGCCAATGCGCGGTGCCGCAACTGGTTCCCGCCCGGCACCCGCCTGCCGGCCCGCCAGTGACGGTTTACAGTGAGAATGAACTGCCGCAGCCGCAGGTGGAGGAGGCGTGCGGATTGTCGACGGTGAAGGAGCTGCCCAGGAGCCCGTCGACGAAATCGACGGTGGATCCATCCAAAAGTTCGAGCGAGGTATCGTCGATCACCAGGACGACCCCGTGTTGCTCAAAAAGCCGATCGTCGTCGTTGCGCGTTTCTTCCAAAGAGAAGCCATAGGAAAAGCCCGAACATCCACCGCCGGATACGGACAGGCGCAGCATCACATCGTCCTTGCCTTCCATGGCCTTCAGCTTTTGCACTCGCTGTGCGGCACTGGGCGTGAGAAAGATTTGGCGATCGGCGACGGCTGCGTCCATGCAAGACTCCTAAACCCGGGGTGTCTTCCCTAATTTGGGAGACGCTCCGGGAATTTCAATGTGACTGCCGCGCAGTTCAGGTCGAGGCGGTGCCGAACAGTTCGCGCTCGAGGACGTCCATGGTGGCCCGGCCGATGTATTCGCTGGATGGATCCAGTCCTTCCATCGCTTCGAGATAGGCACGGGCGATCACCGGGCCCAGCGGCTTCGGATTGTAAAGCAGCTTCTTGATCATGAACGGGTTGTAGGTCAGCGGATTGTACCGCTTCGGCAGATAGCCCTGCTCCTTCAACAGAGTCTCGACAGGTGTGCCCGGCTGAACACCGATAAAGAAGATGAAGGGCAAAACGTTGTCGCGGCCGAACCAGTCGTACAGTTCCTTGATCTTGAGGATGGTCTGGCGAAGCGTCTCGACGGTCTCGCCCGGCGCATTCAGCGGAAGATACAGCTTGAGCTTCTGATGATTGATGTAGCCGGCGTCGCGGAACATCCGCAGGGTTTCCATCTGTTCGTCCAGACGGTAGCCGAGGGTCAGAGCGTCGATCACCTCCTGCGAACCGGTAAAGGACAGGTCCAGGCTTGCCAGCCCGCTGTCGATCATCTTCTTGGCGATTTCCGGCGTGATGTAGTTCAGCCGGATATAGCCGGTCCATTGAACCTTGAGGTTACGGGCCAGGATTTCGTCGAGGATCCGCTCCATATGGTAGGTAGACGGCTTGGTCGAGCAGAACTGGGCGTCGGTGAACCAGATCTTCTTCACCCCATAACGCTTGTTCAGCATCTCCACTTCGTTGACCACCTCGACCGGATCGCGGTAGCGCTGCTTTGCGCCCTCGATCTTGTTGTAGAGGCAGAAGTGGCAGTTGTAGGGGCAACCCCGCTTGGTATGCACGCCGACATAATCGTCGAGATGCTTGGTGAAATCCGAGAAGATGGATTCGATATAGGGGAAGTCGACCGCCGTTTCCTGGCGCAGGTCGAATTCGCCTTCTCGGTGATGGATGTGGATCTCGCCCGAGCGGTCCTTGTAGAACACGTCGCCAACCGGTTCGGCCTCGCCGTCGATTACCGACAACATGGAATCCTGCCCCTCGCCGACGACTACATAGGTGTCGACGGGGCATTGCTTGGCGACATATTTGCCGAAGATCGACACGGCCGTTCCGCCGACCACGATGCGCGCTTCCGGTAGCATCTGACGGACCAGCTTCATGTACCGGAAGTTGTTCATCCGGTTGCTGAAATATTCATAGATGATGCTCAAGCCGTCGAACGCCGCCTTGATCCGGCGATGCGGCTTGCGGGAATGATCAAAGTTCATCACCACGTCGAGCGCATCGTCGTCGGGATTCGGTCCGAAGGACTGCATGTTGCGCCACGAAAAAGCGACCACGTCCGGGCGTCTGGCCTGGATCTCCTCCATCAGCCGCCGCCGGCGCTCAGCCTTGGGAATCATCGCAAAATCGATGATATGCTGACGGATTTCCGGGTGGCACTTATGAATGTAATCGGCGACGTAGATCATGCCGCCCGGGTAGATTTTCCAACATGGCAGGCGGACGTAAAGAATGGACTGGACAGGCGTCGACATGGTCTCCACACAATCGCTGGATTGGATCGGGGGAAGGGCTGCTCACCCATTGGCGATATGCCTACACGGACGGGTAGGTAACCTACCCGCTGATGGGATAGGTTTCAAGAACTGCGATCTGCCTTGCGGCCTGTCGCTCCCGGCTTACCGGTTGAACCCGGCGGCTGCACCGGTTAGTGTCCCCGGACAATGACCCCCAGCCAGTTCCTCGCCCCTTACGCCTGCCACCCGGCCAAGACCCGGGGCCGTCGCTATGCCGAGGCGGAGAGTGCGACCCGATCGCCGTTCCAGCGTGACCGCGATCGCATCATTCACTCGGAAGCATTCCGCAAGCTGCAATACAAGACGCAGGTCTTCGTCTATCACGAGGGCGACAATTTCCGCACTCGGCTGACCCACAGCCTGGAGGTTTCGCAGATCGCCAGGGCGATTTGCCGCGTCCTCGGGCTGGACGAGGATCTGGCCGAAGCCCTGGCGCTGGCCCATGACCTGGGTCATACACCGTTCGGTCATGCCGGTGAAGACGCCCTGCAGGAAATGACCGCCGAAGTGGGCGGCTTCGACCACAATGCCCAGTCGCTTCGCATCGTCACCAAGCTGGAGCGACGCTATTTCCAGTTCGAGGGACTCAACCTGACCTGGGAAACGTTGGAGGGGCTGGTCAAGCACAATGGTCCGCTGGTGGGGTTCCCCGGCGCCAAGCCGCTGCCCCTGGCTATCGCCAGCTATGCCGCCAAGGACGACCTGGAACTGGGCAGCTATGCCAGCGCCGAAGCCCAGGTGGCGGCCCTGTCCGACGATATTGCCTACAACAACCACGATATCGACGACGGCCTCAGGGCCGGCCTGTTTTCCATCGCCGATCTGGCGGAAGTTCCCCTGGTCGGCCCGGTCTTCGCCAGTGTCAGAGCCGATTTTCCGCATGCCGGCGACAGCTTGCTCATTCACGAGTCGGTGCGCCGGCTGATCGGACTCATGGTGCGCGACCTGATCGAGGAGACGCGCCGCCGGATCGACCAGTTCAAGCCGGTCTCGGCCGACGAAGTGCGGCGGTTGGGCGAATCTCTGGTCTCGTTTTCGCCGGAAATGCGGGCCAATGACGCGGCGCTGAAGTCCTTCCTGTTCCGGCATATGTATCGCCATTACAAGGTCAACCGCATGGCCAGCAAAGCTCGCCGCGTGGTGCAGGATCTTTATGGCCTGCTGACCGCGGAACCCCAATGCCTGCCGCCGGAATGGCAGGCCGCCTGCGACGGCAAGGGGAAGGCGGGAACTGCCCGCGCCGTTGCGGATTACATTGCCGGGATGACCGACCGCTTCGCCCTCGACGAACACCGCCGCCTGTTCGACTTGCAGGAAAAGCCGTGACGGAAACCCTGCCTCTTCGTCATCCCCGCTCGGGCGGGGATCCATACCGCCGCTTGGATTCCCGCTTGCGCGGGAATGACGGCAAGCTGTGAGAACGACACTCAAATGAACCTTTTCAAGCTCTTCCGGGACGACATTATCGCTGCGCTGGAGCGTCTTTCGACGCAAGGGAAGCTGCCGGCCGGCCTTGATACCTCGAAGATTACCGCCGAACCGCCGCGCGATGCGGCGCACGGCGATATTTCGACCAATGCCGCGATGGTGCTGGCCAAGGCCGCGGGCATGAAGCCGCGTGACATCGCCGCACTGCTGGCGGCCGAACTGACCGCCCTTCCGGCGGTGACTTCGGCCGAGGTTGCCGGTCCGGGATTTCTTAACCTGCGCCTCTCAGACGGCTTCTGGTACGGGCAACTGGCCGACGTCCTGGGCTCGGGCGTCGCCTATGGTGATTCGGATCTGGGGCGCGGCGCCAGGGTCAATGTGGAATACGTCTCGGCCAATCCTACGGGTCCCATGCATGTGGGCCACGGCCGCGGAGCAGTGACCGGCGACGCCTTGGCCTCGCTGCTGGCCAAGGTCGGTTTCGAGGTGTGCCGCGAATACTATATCAATGACGCCGGCGCACAGGTGGATGTCCTGGCCCGCTCGGCCCATCTGCGCTATCGCGAGGCCCTGGGGGAAGAGATCGGCACCATTCCCGAGGGATTTTATCCGGGCGAATACCTGATACCGCTGGGGCAGGCGATCGCCGCGGCCGACGGCCCGAAGTGGCGGGATCTGCCGGAAGCCGAGTGGCTGGGCCATTTTCGGCGCACCACCATCGACGCCATGATGGAGCTGATTCGCGGCGACCTGGACGCCTTGGGCGTTCGCCATGACGTTTTCACTTCGGAACGCGCGCTGGTCGAGGCCGGCGGGGTTGATCGCGCCCTGGCCTTCCTTGAGGGCAAGGGCCTCATCTACCAGGGCGTGCTCGAACCGCCCAAGGGCAAGCTGCCGGACGACTGGGAGCCTCGGCCGCAAACGCTGTTCCGGGCCACCGCCTTCGGCGACGATGTCGACCGCCCGCTGAAGAAATCCGATGGCAGCTGGACCTATTTCGCTTCCGATATCGCTTATCACCTGGACAAGTTCCGGCGTGGCTATGGCCAGATGATCGACGTCTGGGGTGCTGACCATGGTGGTTATGTGAAGCGGATGCAGGCGGCGGTGAAAGCGGTGACCGAAGGGCAGGGCGACCTGGACGTCAAACTTTGCCAGATGGTCAACCTGCTGAAGGATGGCGAACCCTATAAGATGAGCAAACGAGCCGGCACCTTCGTCACCCTGCGCGACGTGGTCGACGAGGTGGGCAAGGGCGTCGTGCGCTTCATCATGCTGACCCGCAAGAACGACGCGCAGCTGGATTTTGACCTGGTCAAGGTTCTGGAGCAGTCGCGCGATAATCCGGTGTTCTATGTGCAGTATGCCCATGCTCGGGCTCATTCGGTACTGCGCCATGCGGCCGAGATGTTTCCCGAGGCCGACCTTTCCGCCGATGCCTTGGCCGCAGTAGCGCTGGACCGCTTGACCGACCCGGCGGAGCTTGCTTTGATCAGGATCATGGCTGGTTGGCCGCGCCTGGTGGAGAGCGCGGCGGAAGCGCACGAGCCGCATCGGATCGCCTTCTATCTTTACGATCTCGCGGCAGCGTTCCATGGACTGTGGAACAGGGGCAAGGATGACGCTACCCTCCGTTTCCTGGTGGCGGGAGATCCGGGGTTGTCACTTGCCCGCTTGGCCATGGTGCGGGCCGTCGCCTTGGTGGTGGCGTCCGGTCTGGCTGTATTCGGCGTCGAGCCGGTGGAGGAGATGAGGTAGATGCCAATGCGCGATGATCGCGGCGATGTCGACCGCGAGATACTCGACATCATCCCTGAGCGCTTCGATGCCGACCCGGATAGCCGCTACGCCCGGAAAAACGCCCATACCCGGCTGATCCTCACCATCGCCCTGGCGCTGCTGGCGGTAGCCGCCTTAGGCGTGGCAGCCCGTCACATCCTGTTCGGCGAGGCGCCGAAAGACAGCCAGGCCGGCGTTCCGGTGATCCACGCCGAGGACAAGCCGATCAAGACCAAGCCGCAGGACCGCGGCGGCATGGACGTTCCGAACCAGGACAAGCTGGTTTACGAGCGGATGGGCGCCGGGGATACCGAACCGCAGGCCGAGCGCCTGTTGCCGCCCCCCGAACAGCCTCAGGCTCCTCCTGGTCAGCAGCAACTGCCGCGCACTCCGTCCATCAAGCCCGCATTTCCAGCGCCGCCGATCAGGGAAACGCCGGCCGCCGCCACGCCGACGGTGACCGAGCCGCCGCCGCCGGCTGCCGCACCTGCGCCCCAGGTGGCGACTACCGCACCGGCGGGCCCGCGGGCCGCTGCCCAGGCGAAGCCGCCGGCCCAGCCGGCCGCCGTTTCGCCTGCGGCTGCCTCCGGGGCCAAGTCCCGGCCGGCGGCTGCGGGTAGCTGGGTGGTCCAGCTTGGCGCGCTGAAAAGTGAAGCCGAGGCGAAAAGCGAATGGACACGCCTGCGCGGTGCCCACAAGGAACTGCTGGGGGAGTTTTCCAGCGACATCGTACGGGTGGACCTGGGGGCGAAAGGCGTCTTCTGGCGCCTGCGTGCCGGCCCGATGGACGAGGCTCGGGCACGCACCCTCTGCGCCGCATTGGCCAAACGTAGCCAGGGGTGCATCGTTGCCAAAAAATAGTCCTCCTTCGGCCGTCATATACGGCTGCGCCGGCTTGACGTTGAGCGATGAGGAAAAGCGCTTCTTCGCTGCCGCCGATCCGCTCGGCTTCATCCTGTTCTCCCGCAACGTGGACAATCCGCAGCAGGTGCGCCGTCTGGTGGACGAGTTGCGGGCGACGGTGGGGCGGCGCGCCCCGGTGCTGATCGACCAGGAAGGCGGGCGCGTACAGCGCCTGAAGCCGCCGCATTGGCGCAAACGGCCGCCGATGGTGGTCTTCGGGCGGCTGGCGGCGCGCGATCTTCCCTTGGCCCGGCGGGCGGCCGGGCTCAACGCCCGCCTGATGGCGGCGGACCTTGCCGAGCTGGGTATCGATGTCGATTGTGCGCCCTTGCTTGATGTGCCCGTGCCCGGGGCTCACGACATCATAGGCGACAGGGCCTTCGGCCACGATCCCATGCTGGTTGCGGATCTTGGGCGTGCGGTCATGGACGGCCTGCTCGACGGCGGAGTAATGCCGGTCATCAAACACGTTCCGGGTCACGGGCGGGCGCTGGTGGACAGCCATTTGGACCTGCCGGTGGTGAACACCGACGCAGCCACGCTGGCTGGCCAGGATTTCATGCCTTTCCGGTGCCTGCGCGACGCACCATGGGCGATGACCGCCCATGTCGTTTACAAGGCGTACGACGAGAAGCCTGCGACCACGTCGCGGCGGGTCATCGAGGAAGTGATTCGCGGAGTCATCGGCTGCGAGGCGCTGTTGCTGTCCGACGATCTGTCGATGAAGGCGCTGAAGGGCGATTTCGGCGATCGCACGGTGGCCAGCCTCGACGCCGGCTGCGACGTGGTTCTGCACTGCAATGGCGCCATGGATGAGATGCGGGCCATCGACGCGGCGATGCGGCCGCTCGACGAGGCGGCCGAGGAACGGCTGGCCCGCGCCGACGCCATGCTGCGTTCCCGTCCGCTCGAGGACGGGGCACAGGAACGGCTTGACGGCTGGCTCTCGGGGGGCGCTGAAGCATGATGAATGTCTCGCCCCACATGGCCGACGCCATCCGCCAGTTTTCGGTATGGGTGATCCCGCTGATCCTCTCCATCACCCTGCACGAGGCGGCGCACGGGCTGACCGCCTGGCGCCTGGGGGACGATACCGCCTGGCGGATGGGGCGGGTTTCCGCCAACCCGCTGAACCACGTCGACCCCTTCGGCACATTGCTGCTGCCCGGGATGCTGCTGTTGCTGGGCGGCGGCATCCTGTTCGGTTGGGCCAAGCCGGTGCCGGTGAACTTCGGCCGGCTGCGTCCGCCGCGCCTCGGCATGATCCTGGTGGCCCTGGCCGGGCCGGGGGCCAACCTGGCCCTGGCTATCATTTCGGCAGTACTGATGTACGGCGTGGTTCACCTGCCGGCCATGCTGGAGCCCTGGGCGGCAGCGAACCTGCGCAACTCGGTAGAGATCAACCTGGTGCTTGCGGTGTTCAACCTGCTGCCTCTCCCACCCCTGGACGGAGGCCGGGTGATCGTCGGTATCCTGCCGCGCCGCCTGGGTTGGCAGTTCTCCCGCGTCGAGCGTTACACCATGGTGATCCTGCTGGTCGGGCTGTTTGTCCTGCCTATGATCGGCATCAACCTGTTCTATTGGCTGGTCGGGATTCCTGTCGAGTACCTGATGCAGGCGCTCTACCAGGTGACCGGCCTGGTGTAGGAGACGGTGGGCACGGACGCCGTTTTCGACAGTTTCGACCAGCCGGAGCGATCGGCGCCATTCGCCGAGACGCTGGTGGTCGACCTGGACGGCTATGAAGGGCCCATCGACGTGCTGCTGGCTCTGGCGCGCGACCAGAAGGTCGATCTGGCGCGCATTTCGATCCTGCAGTTGGCCGAGCAATATCTGGATTTCATCGCCCGCCGCTGCCGTGCCAACCTGGAACTGGCCGCCGACTATCTGGTGATGGCGGCTTGGCTGGCCTATCTCAAGTCGCGTCTGTTGCTGCCTGAGCCGACCAACGATGACGAGCCGAGCGGCGAAGAAATGGCGGCGGCGCTGGCTTTTCAACTGCAAAGGCTGGAAGCCATGCGCGAGGCCGGGTCAGCTTTGTTGAGCCGCCCGCGGCTGGGCCGCGACCTGTGGCCGCGCGGCCAGCCGGACGGCATCGGCGTGATCGCCAGGCCGGTCTGGGACATCAGCTTGTACGACCTGCTGCGGGCCTATGGCGAGGTCAAGGCGCGACGTGCGGTGACGACACTGCAGATCGAGGCGCCCGATCTGTTTTCTCCGGATGACGCCATCCAGCGGCTATCGGCCATGCTGGGCCGGATGCCGCGCTGGTCGACCCTGGTCAGCTTTCTTCCCGCAGGGCTTGGGGGTCTGTTGGCCAAATCCGCGCTTTCGGCCCATTTTTGCGCGGCATTGGAACTATGCCGCCAGGGCAAGCTGGAACTGCGGCAGGATGGCGGCACTTTCGGCCCGATCTGGGTACGTGCCAACGGCAAGGGCGAGGAGAAATGACCGACTTTCAACATCTGCGCATCGTGGAGGCGTTGCTGTTTGCCTCGGCTGAACCTGTGGATGAGCGGGTTCTGGCCCGGCGCTTGCCGGAGGGCACGGATTTGGGCGCGGTCATGACGGTGCTGCAGGAGACCTACGCCGAGCGTGGCATCAACCTGATGCGGCGCGACGGCCGTTGGGCCTTCCGTACCGCGCCCGACCTTGCGGTGTTCCTCACCGTCGAGGCGGCGGTCGAGCGCAAACTGTCGCGGGCGGCCGTGGAGACCCTGGCGATTATCGCCTACCACCAGCCCGTAACTCGTGCCGAGATCGAGGAGATCCGTGGGGTGGCGCTGTCGAAAGGAACGCTCGACGCGTTGTTCGAGGCCGGCTGGGTTCGTCCGCGCGGACGCAAGCGCACCGCCGGCAGGCCGGTCCTGTGGGCGACCACCGACGCGTTCCTCGACCATTTCGGACTGACTGCCCTCGACGATCTGCCGGGTATCGATGATCTGAAGGTGGCGGGTCTGCTCGATGCGCGCCCGGTGTTGTCGAGCTACGCCAACCGTGCCGCCGACGAGGGTGCTCCAGTGGATGTGGACGAGGACCTTGACGAGGACGCCCTGGAGAAGAGAGCAATGGAAGCGCTGCAAATGGGAAAATTCGCTGACCGGTAAGGTATGACAGAATGGGCTCCGGAAGGCGCAATCGTAAGCTATTGTATTTTGGATTATGTTCGACCATGGGATAGGTGATACCTAAATATAGAAATTCATCCGGCGAGGGGCGAATGACTATTGATCTTGACCAGGCGACGCGGCTGCGGTTTCTCTCGATCGACGAAAATACCCGGCAGACACTTCGCGAATTCAGGCCATTGCTGGCTCAGCACATCGACGGCATTCTCGATGCCATCTATGCCAACATCGACCGCTACCCGGCGGCAATGAAGGCCTATGGCGCACTGGCCAGGCATGACGAGTTGAAGCGGGCGCAGAAGCGGCACTTCGTCGACGAACTGTTTACCGCCGAATTCGGTGACGCATACTTCGCCAGTGTGGTCAGGGCCGCCCGCGCGCGGGAGCGGGCGGGCATCGAACCACGTTGGTATCTGGGCAGCTACAGCATTATCATGCAGCGGCTGAACGACATCGCGGTATCGTCTCATCATCGCAAGCCGGAAAAATTGAGCCAGGTCCTGGCGGTGCTCAACCGCGTCGTGATGCTGGATATCGACTTGGCGGTATCGGTGTTCTTCGATGCGACGCGGGAAGCAGCCTCGGCCCGGCTGAACGGCCATGCCGACAGCTTCGAACGCGACATCGCGGGGCTGATGGCGGTCGTCTCCTCGGCCGTCGACGACCTGCAGGCGACGGCCCGCGCGTTGGCCGCCAGCGCCGGGCGGGCTTCCGCTGAAACGACGGGGGTGGTGGCTGCGGCCGAACAGGCGTCGACCAATGTGGAGACCGTGGCAGCGGCCACCGAAGAACTCTCCGCCTCGATTCAAGAAATCAGCCGTCAGGTGCAGCAATCGGCTGAAATTGCCGTTTCAGCGGTGGCAGAGGCTCGGCGGACCGATGTACTGGTGCAAGGGCTGGCCGAGGCGGCCAACAAGATCGGTGACGTGGTGCGGCTGATCAACGACATCGCCAGCCAGACCAATCTGTTGGCGTTGAACGCCACCATCGAGGCGGCGCGGGCCGGCGATGCCGGCAAAGGCTTCGCCGTCGTCGCCGGCGAGGTGAAAAGCCTGGCCAATCAGACGGCTCGCGCGACCGATGAGATTTCCGCGCAGATCACGGCCGTGCAAAGTGCGACCAAACAGGCGGTGGGGGCCATCCAGGGAATCGGTGCGACCATAGGCCGCATCGATGAAATCGCCGCCACGATCGCCGCCGCCGTGGAAGAGCAGGGAGCCGCCACGCACGAAATCGCCCGCAACGTTCAGCAGGCCGCGCAGGGTACTGCGGCGGTGACCGCGGGAATCGCCTCTGTCACCGCTTCGGTGGCGGAAACGGGGCAGGCATCGCAGCATCTGCTGGGCGCCTCGCAGGGGCTGTCGCGGCAGTCGGAAACCTTGTCGGTCCAGATGTCGCAATTCGTGTCGGTCATCCGGAAGGACGGGTGATCAGCAGTTAACTAATTTCTAATGCGTCGGCCCCATCATGGGGCCGATATGAAGACATCGGTTAAGATTCCCCTGACATATCTCTTTGCGTCGGCCCTGTGGATCGCCGGTTCCGACGCGATGCTGGGGTATTTTTTCCCACTCTGGTCAGCCCTCGGCCTCTACAAGGATTGGCTTTTTGCGATAGCCGGCGCGTCCCTGCTGTTCGCCCTTCTGCGCAGGGAAGCGAGCAAGCGCGACGCGGTCGAAGACGGATTGCGCCGCCTGGCCATGTACGATCCTCTGACGGGTCTGTTGAACCGCAGTTCTTTTGCCGAAAACCTCGAACTGGCAGTGGCCCGGGCCGCGCGGGAAGACCGCAAGGTCGGCGTAGTGTTCGTCGATCTCGACGGGTTCAAGGGAATCAACGACGCCCATGGCCACCATGTGGGGGACCATTTGTTGAAGGAAGTGGCCCGTCGCATTCGGCGCGTGGTGCGCTCGGACGACCATGCGGGCCGGTTCGGCGGCGACGAATTCGTCATCTTGTTCCATGGCGACCGCGAGGAAAGCGGCAAGCGTGTGACCGAACGCCTGATGGAAGCCCTGAGGGCGCCGCTATGGATAGACGGAAGATTGCTGGCGGTCACGGCCAGTGTTGGCTATGCGATGTATCCGGACCACGGCACAATGGGCGAGCATCTCTTGCGGGCTGCCGACTTGGCTATGTACCGGGGCAAGCAACTGGGTAAAAATGCCGCGATCGAGGCGCGACCTTACGCAGCCTAGGGTGGATTGGCGCCCCCTCGGGGCGTGATAAGTTCCTGCGAAATGGGTCCAAACTGCGACCGGCCATTGCCCGGGGCGGTTTCTTTTGCCATGATCCGCCGAACCGCATTGGGAGAAGTTAGGCAGATGGGTTTCAATAGCATTTGGCATTGGCTGGTGGTCCTTGCCATCGTTCTGCTGCTGTTTGGCACCGGGCGGGTCTCCAACCTGATGGGTGACCTTGCAAAAGGGGTGAAGGCTTTCAAGAAAGGCCTGCAGGAGGACGAAGACGACGCCCAGCCGCACGGCGAGCCGCCGAAGGTGCTTACCGCGGATGCAGCTAAACCGGTGTCCTCTGTGGAGAAGGACGAGGCGGCGAAGCACTGATCCGGAGCGCCCGTCATGTTCGATATCGCCTGGTCGGAACTGGCGCTGATCGGCGTGGTGGCGCTGGTCGTCATCGGCCCGAAGGACTTGCCGAAGGTCATGCGGACCCTGGGGCAGTGGACGCGCAAGGCGCGGATTCTGGCCAGCGAGTTCCAGCATAACGTCGACGAGATGATCCGGCAGGTCGAGTTGGACGACGTCCGTCGACAGGTACAGTCGATAAACCCAGCGGCAGTGAAGGCCAAGGTGGAAGACATGATCGGCGCCAAGGATATCGAACAGGCGTTGGTCGTAGAGCCGCCGCCATCGCCCCAGGCGGGCGCGGTGCCCGTCGCAGCCGCTTCCGAGGCCGCTGCGCCGGCTATTTCCGAATCCGCTGCGGCACCCGCCCCGACCGCACCGGGCGTGGCGCCCAACCCCGGCGCGCCAGCTGACAGACAAAGTGAAACGCACCCGTGACGGAGAATCCCGAGGACAACAAGATGCCGCTGCTCGAGCATCTGATCGAGCTTCGGCGAAGGCTGATGATCTCCTCGGTCGCCTTCTTCCTGGCCTTTGGCGTCTGCTACTACTTTGCCAGAGACATTTACGGTTTCCTGGTACGGCCATTGGCCGACATCATGGCGGTCCACGGCGATTCCAACCGCCGGATGATCTATACGGCGCTGACCGAGGCCTTCTTCACCTATATGAAGGTCGCGGCCTTTTCCGCCGCTTTTCTATGTTTCCCGGTATGGGCTGGCCAACTTTGGGCTTTCGTCGCCCCAGGCCTTTACAAGCATGAGAAGAAGGCATTCGCACCGTTCCTGGTGGCCACGCCGCTGCTTTTCTTGGCCGGGGCGGCCACAGTCTATTTCCTGGTGCTGCCGGTGGCCTGGAAATTCTTCCTATCGTTCGAGTCCATGGGTGCCGACACCGGCGGGCTGCCCATCGAACTGGAAGCAAAAGTCGGCGAATACCTGTCGTTGGTGATGAAGCTGATCTTTGCCTTCGGCATCGCTTTCCAGATGCCTGTTCTGCTGACCCTTTTGGGCCGTGTCGGCATCATCTCGGCGGCCGACCTGGTGGCCAAGCGGCGCTACGCAATCGTCATCATCTTCATCGTCGCTGCCGTTCTGACGCCACCCGACATGATCAGCCAGCTTTCCCTGGCCGTTCCCATGCTGCTCCTCTACGAAATATCGATCCTGTCCTGCCGCTGGGTGGAAAGGGACCGACGGAAGATCGAGGAAGCGCAGCCTGAAGATCCCGTCGAGGAAACCGATTTCAATGCCTGATGAAGCCTCCTTGCGCGTCGCCATCATTCCGGTGACCCCGTTTGAACAAAACTGTTCCCTGGTCTGGTGCACCGAAACCATGCGCGGGGCGGTCGTCGACCCTGGCGGCGATGTGGACGAAGTAATTGCCGCGGCGGACGACAACAAGGTGTCCGTCGAAAGGATCCTGGTTACCCACGGCCATCTGGATCACGCCGGAGCGGTCGCCGACCTGGCCGAGCGGCTTGGGGTGCCGATCGAGGGCCCTCAGCGCGAAGACGGTTTCTGGATCGAGAGCCTCGTCGAGGCCGGGCGCAACTACGGCATGCCGCATTGCCGGCCATTCACACCGGACCGCTGGCTGGCGGACGGGGATGTGGTTTCCGTTGGTGCGCAGCGTTTCCAGGTGCTCCATTGCCCCGGCCACACCCCCGGCCATGTCGTGTTCTTTCACGCCGGGGCGAAGTTGGCCTTCGTCGGCGACGTTCTGTTCCGTGGCTCGATCGGCCGCACGGATTTTCCCCGTGGCGACCATGGCAGCCTGATCCGATCGATCCGGACCAAGCTTTGGCCACTGGGCGATGACGTTACCTTTGTGCCCGGCCACGGGCCGGCCTCGACCTTCGGCTTCGAGCGCCAGAACAATCCCTTTGTCGGGGATGACGTGGTCGGATAGTGCACTGGCACATTCGGATGCGCCAGTGCAGGAGGAACCATTCGGCTGATCGGCCGTTAACTCTCCGCATGACGGAGGGTGCAAATGTCGATCATAGCGTGGCTGATTCTCGGGCTGATTGCCGGCTGGATCGCCAGCAAGGTGGTGAACAGGACCGGTTCGGGAGTGATCCTGGACATCGTTCTCGGTATCGTCGGTGCATTCGTCGGGGGCTTCATTTTCGATTTTGTCGGCGGTAGGGGTGTAACGGGGTTCAACCTGTGGAGCCTGTTCGTCGCGGTCGTGGGGGCCATCGTCGTGCTGGTGATCTACCACGCCATCGCGGGACGGCGGAGCTCGCCTACCCCTTGAGCCATTCAACGGTGCCGGCTGCCGCGGCCCGGCCGGTAGCGAAGCAGGCCTGCAACAGGTAGCCGCCGGTCGGCGCTTCCCAATCGAGCATCTCCCCGGCGACGAATACGCCGGGGAGAGCGCGCAGCATGAACCTCTCGTCCAGTTCCCCGAGGTGCACGCCGCCGGCCGTGGAAATGGCTCGTTCCAAGGGCTGGCATCCGCTCAGCGGCAGCGGCACGGCCTTGATCAGCGCCGCCAGGCGGGCGGCTTCTGCAGGCAGCGAGGCCCCGGAGCTTTCATGCAACAGACCGATGGCGACGGGCGGCAGACCCAGCGCCTTCTTGAGGAAGGTTGACTGCGACTGGCCGCGGCGCGGCCGATCGAGGCGGCGCGTCACTTCATCGGTCGGGATGTCGGGGCACAAGTCGATGGAAAGGACTGCACGGCCTTCCGCGGCGATGGCGTCGCGCAGCCCTGCCGACAGGGTATAGACAGGACCGCCTTCGATGCCGTAGGCGGTCACTACCGCCTCGCCGCGGACCGTGCGGCCTGCGTAAGACAAGGCGATGGTCTTCAGCGGCTGCCCTTCGAAGCGACCGCAAAACAGATCCGACCATGGAAGTTGGAAGCCGCAATTGGCCGGTCGCAAGGGGGCGATAGTGACGCCCCGCCGGGCCAGTGCTTCCACCCAGGCGCCGTCCGATCCCAAACGCGGCCAACTGCCACCGCCCAAGGCAAGAATCACGGCATCGGGGCTTGCTGTTTCATCTCCTCCGCCTTGCAGCCGGAAGATGAGGCGGCCGGCGTCGTCCCAGCCCAGCCAACGGCGGCGGAGTTGAAGGCGCACTCCTCGATCCTTCAGGCGGAGCAGCCAGGCCCGCAAAAGCGGCGAGGCCTTGAGGGATTTGGGAAAGACGCGGCCACTGGAGCCGACGAAAACGGGTTGCCCCAGCTCCTCGCACCACTGGCGGAGCGCCGCCGGCGGAAAGTCCCTGATGGCCTTTTCAAGGGCCGGGCGGGCGAAGCCGTAGCGCGAAAGAAAGTGCTCCAACTCTTCCGAATGGGTGATGTTGAGGCCGCTGCGGCCGGCCATCAGCAGCTTTCGACCGACCGACGGCATGCGGTCGTAGACGGTGACGTTGATGCCCGCCGCGGCCAGGACCTCGGCAGCCATCAACCCGGCCGGGCCACCGCCGATCACTGCCACCTCACGACGCATGGCCGCGCCTCTCCCATTGTCCTTAGGCTTGGCCCGCACTATAACCGGCTGCAGCGAGTTGGTCCCTCGTGCTGTGATTCTTTTCGAATGCACTGCCATCCGAACGAGTCAGAGCGCAATATCTCAAGCGTCCGCGCGGTGATGCCGACGCCTGAAGGTGAATCAAGCGTCGGCATCAGCGCACTAGGGGAGTCCATGCACGACATCAAGTTCATTCGCGAAAACCCTGCGGCTTTCGATGCGGGCTTGGCCCGCCGCGGCATGGGGGTGATTTCGCCGTCCGTCCTGCAGCTCGACCAGCGCCGGCGCGCCGCCCAGACCGTCTTCCAGGAGATGCAGGCGCGGCGAAACGAGGTGTCGAAGCAGATCGGCCAGGTCAAGAAGCAGGGCGGCGACGCGCAGGCGTTGATGGACGAAGTGGCCTTGTTGAAGGAGCGCATCGCCGGCGCCGAGGCGGAGGAAAAGGCCGCCGCCGACGAAATCGACCGGTTGCTGATGTCCGTTCCCAACCTGCCGGCAGAGGATGTGCCCGAGGGCAAGGACGAAACCGCCAATGTCGAGCTGCGCCGCGTCGGGCTGCCCCGCAGCTTCGAATTCCAGCCGCTCGAGCATGACGCCATCGGCGAAAAGCTGGGCATGATGGATTTCGGCGCCGCGGCCAAGCTGTCCGGGGCCCGTTTCGTCGTATTGAAAGGGCTGCTGGCCCGGCTGGAGCGAGCCCTCGGCGCGTTCATGCTGGATCTGCATACCGGTGAATTTGGCTATGCCGAGGTCAACCCGCCCTTCCTGGTGCGGGACGAGGCGCTGTACGGCACCGGACAGTTGCCCAAGTTCGGCGAGGACCTGTTTCGCGCCAACACCGGTCACTGGCTGATTCCCACAGCCGAGGTGCCGCTGACCAACCTGGTCAACGGCGATATCCTCGATGAGGCGGCACTGCCGCTGCGCTTCACCGCAGAGACCCAGTGCTTCCGTTCCGAGGCCGGCGCCGCCGGCAAGGACACGCGCGGCATGATCCGGCAGCATCAGTTCCGGAAGGTCGAACTGGTCGGCATCGCCCACCCCGACCGTTCGGACGAGGAGCATGAGCGGATGACCGCCTGCGCCGAGGAGGTGTTGAAGCGCCTTGGCCTGCCCTACCGCGTCATCGTTCTGTGCACCGGCGACATGGGGTTTTCGGCCCGCAAGACTTACGATATCGAGGTTTGGCTACCGGGGCAGAACACCTATCGCGAAATCTCCAGCTGCTCGAACTGCGGGGATTTCCAGGCGCGGCGGATGAATGCCCGTTACCGGACCGCCGGCGAGAAAGGCACGCGCTTCGTCCATACCCTGAACGGTTCTGGGCTGGCGGTCGGGCGGACCCTTATCGCTGTCCTGGAGAACTATCAACAGGCGGACGGCAGCGTCGTCCTGCCCGACGCCTTACGCCCGTACATGGGCGGGATCAGCGTCATTTCCGCGCATGTTTGATCCGCTGCCCGATCTTTCCTCGGCCCGCATCCTCGTCAGCAATGACGACGGGATCGACGCGCCCGGGATCAAGGTGCTGGAGCGGGTAGCCAAGGCGCTGTCCAAGGATGTCTGGGTAGTGGCGCCGGAATCCGAGCAAAGCGCCGTCGCCCATTCGCTGACGGTGCGCCGGCCGTTGCGCATTCGCCAGTTGTCGCGGCGCCGCTATGCGGTCGATGGAACGCCGACCGACAGCGTGTTGCTGGGCATCCGCCACATTCTGAAGGACAAGCGGCCGAACCTGCTGTTGTCCGGGGTAAACCGCGGCGCCAACCTGGGCGAAGACGTGACCTATTCGGGAACCGTCGCGGCAGCCATGGAGGGCACGCTTCTCGGCGTTCCGTCCATCGCCTTTTCCCAGGTGATCAACGGCGACCAGCCGGTCCGGTGGTCGACCGCCGAGCATTGGGCGGGCATCGTCATCCGCCGCCTGGTGTCCAGCGGCTGGCCACACAATGTGCTGATCAACGTCAATTTTCCCGATCTGCCCCATGCCCATGTGGGTGGAATCGAGGTGGCGCGTCAGGGCAAACGCAAGCTGGGTGACGAACTGTCCGAGCGCATCGACCCCCGGGGCCAGACCTATTTCTGGGTGGGTGGCCAGCGGGTCGAGGATCGCGGCATTCCGGGAACGGATCTGGAAGTGGTTTGTCGCGGTACCGTGTCGGTGACGCCACTCTGCGTCGATTTTACCGCGGCCGAGGCGATGGAAAGGCTGGAAGCGGTTTTCCGATGAGCGGAGAAGCCCGAAAGATCCGGCTGATCATGGATCTGCGCCGCTCCGGCGTCACCGATACCCGCGTGCTGTCGGCCATCGAGCGAGTGCCGCGGGAACTATTCGTCCCAGAGCCGTTTCTCGATCAGGCCTATGAGAACACCGCGCTGCCGATCGGGCAGGGGCAGACGGTCAGCCAGCCGCTGGTGGTCGCCCTGATGAGCCAGGCGCTGGAAGTGGGCGACCGCATGAAGGTGCTGGAAATCGGTACCGGTTCGGGATACCAGGCGGCGGTGCTGGCCAAGCTGTGCCGCCGCGTCTATACGGTGGAACGCTACAAGGCGCTGCTGGCCGACGCGGAGCGGCGCTTCCGTGCCCTGCATGTCCACAACATCACCGCCATTGCCGGTGACGGCAGCCGCGGCTGGCCCGAGCAGGCGCCGTTCGACCGCATTCTGGTCACTGCGGCGGCGGAGCGGATGCCGACGGCCCTGCTGGACCAGTTGGCCGAGGGCGGCGTGATGGTCCTTCCGATGGGCAGCCAGGGTGGTGAACAGGAAGTCCAGCGGATCCGTAAACGCGACGGCAAGGCCGAAGTTGAACGGCTATTTCCGGTGCGTTTCGTTCCATTGGTGGCTGGCGATCTTCCGGAATAGGAGAGACGGCCGATTGCGTGGTGCGGCCATTGAAGGGCCGACGCCGCTCATATAGTGTCGTGGCCCATGATCAGTGTCCGTCTCATCCCTCTGATGCCCCGCTTCAACGCTTTTATCCTCGTTTTCGGTCTGGCGATGGCCACCGCGGCCTGCTCTACGGGCGGTGGTTCGGGGTGGGGCCCGGTGGACTACCGCGAGGGGTCGGGTTACGGCCGAGGGCTGTCCAACAGCGGCAACTATACGGTGCAGCGGGGCGATACGATCTACGGCATCGCCCGGGAACACGATGTCTCGGTCCGGGCACTGATCGATGCAAACGGTCTCCAGCCTCCCTACCAGCTTACCGTGGGGCAGGTACTCAGCCTGCCGGGCGGCGGCGGCTACGTGGTGACTCGCGGTGATACCCTTACGGGGGTGGCACGCAAGACCGGTGTCCCGTTTTCCACGCTGGCGCGAATGAACGATCTGTCCGCGCCTTACATCCTGAAGGTTGGCCAAAGACTGAGGCTCCCGGCCGGGGGCGAGGGGTCGGCGGGCGTCGCGGCGCCGCCGCCGGTCGAGACGCAGCGTCTGGCCCAGGCCGGCGCTCCACCCGCTCCGCCGCCGCCGGTGGCGCCTCCGCCATCCCATCCGGCCACGGCCGAACGTCAGGGCGGATATTCTCCAGTGGGTGAACGCGATGCCAGGCCGGCGGGGGACGCGGCAGCCGGGTCCGGGGCCGTGCCGGCCGTGCCCGCTGCATCCGGCCCGCCGCCCGCGGCCGAGCAGCGCGTCGCCGCCGCGTCGCCGCCCGCACCGTTGCCGGCCCCGCCGCCCAAATCCGGGCGAGGCTTCATTTGGCCGGTGAAGGGCGATGTCATTAGCGAGTTCGGTTCGACCGGCAAAGGGCAGCACAACGACGGCATCAACATTGCGGTGCCGCGGGGCACACCGGTGGTCGCCGCGGACGACGGGATCGTCGCCTATGCCGGCAATGAACTTCGCGGCTTCGGCAATCTGCTGCTGATCAAGCACGCCGATGGATGGATGACCGCCTATGCTCACAACGACGTCCTCCTGGTCAAACGGGGCGACACGGTGAAGCGCGGCCAGCACATAGCCAAGGCGGGAGACTCGGGCGGCGTCAGCCAGCCGCAGCTACATTTTGAAGTCCGTCAGGGAACCCGCGCCGTCGATCCAATGTCCGTGCTGGGCGGCAAAGCCGTTCCTGCGGCATCGCAAATCGACCCACCCGACCCGGGCTGACGACGCCGTCGGGGCCACGCAAGCTCCAACCAATGTCCCCATTTGCGGATATCCGCCGATCGATCCTCACCCTACCATTACAGTCAGCGCAATTCCCAGCCGGCGGCGTGGTTGTGAGAAACGCAGGCGCGGAATTGGAAACGGAGTGCGAGGAGGAGCGGACATGGCGAAATTCGCAATCTCGGTAATCGCCACGATCGAAGCCTCGTCCTTGGTCGAGGGTCGTGACGACGCGGAACGCGTCGTCGAATTGCTGAGCAGGGAGTTCGACTCCATGAGCTATTGCGTCGAGTTGCTGGAGGATGCTCACGGCGAAGTGCCGCAGGTTGAGGGCGGGGTTCCAACCTACCATTGAGCACCTGTAGCCGGCTGTTACCCGCCTGACCTCCCGTCGTGACATAGTTGCGCGGTCGCCTCTTGGGCGATGCAAGCGGACCCGATCACGATCTCGGAGGAACAAATGGCCGGAAAGAAGATTCTCCTGCTCGTCGGCGACTTCGCCGAAGACTACGAGACCATGGTGCCGTTCCAGGCGTTGCTCATGGTCGGGCACAAGGTGGATGCGGTCTGCCCCGGCAAGAGCACTGGGGAAAAAGTGGCAACGGCCATCCATGATTTCGAAGGCGATCAGACCTACACCGAAAAGCGCGGTCATAATTTCGCGCTCAATGCCGATTTCGCCAAAGCGCAGGCCGGCGATTACGATGCCCTGGTCATTCCCGGTGGGCGGGCTCCGGAATATTTGCGCCTGAATGAAAGAGTGATCGCCCTCGTTCGGGATTTCGCGGCTCAAGGCAAGCCGATCGCCGCCATTTGCCACGGTGCCCAGATTCTTGCCGCGGCCGGGCTGACCGAAGGCCGCAAGGTCTCGGCCTATCCCGCCTGCCGGCCCGATGTCGAAATGTCGGGGGGTACTTATGCCGACCTTCCCCTTGACGGTGCCGTCACCGATGGCAACCTGATAACCGCGCCGGCTTGGCCGGCCCATCCCGCCTGGATGGCGCAGTTCCTGACGGCGCTGGGAACCCGGATCACCCTGTGAGCGGAGCGGACCGGGGCCGGCGGCGCGGAGCGGCAAGGAGCTGGCGATGTGTGAGATTTACGTAAAGGCCGACCCCATCCTCTACGAAAGCCGCTCGCGCTCGGTGCGCATTCACGGAGTGGTGACCAGCATCCGCCTGGAAAACCTGTTCTGGGATGTGCTGAGCGAGATTTCCTGTCGCGACGGCATGACGACCAATCAACTCATCGCCAAGCTGTATGACGAGATCATTGATTACCGGGGCGAGGTGCCAAACCTCGCCTCTTTCCTGCGGGTGAGCTGCCTGCGCTATCTGAGGCTGGTGCCGGGCGAGGCCGGCGCCGCCGCCTCAGCCAAGGTAACGCGGCTCCGCGAGACGACGAGACCCTTGACCTAACGCAGTGACTGGCCCAGGCGCCCGGCCAGATCCTGGATGAACTGCCAGGCCACGCGGCCGGAGCGCGAGCCGCGGGTCATCGACCATTCCAGGGCTTCGGCGTGCAACTCGTCAGCCGGCAGTGTCAGGCCAAAGGCCGCGGCATAGCCTTCGACGATCGAGAAGAAGGTCGCCTGGTCCAGGTTGTGGAAGCCGAGCCACAAGCCGAAACGGTCCGAGAGCGAGACTTTTTCCTCGGTCGCCTCCCCCGGATGGATGGCGGTGGCGCGTTCGTTCTCGATCATATCCCGGGACATCAGATGCCGCCGGTTCGACGTGGCATAGAAGACGACGTTGTCCGGCCGCCCTTCGACGCCGCCTTCCAGGACAGCCTTCAGCGACTTGTAGCTTTCGTCCGTCGCTTCGAAGGACAGGTCGTCGCAGAACAGCAGCACGCGACGGGCGCTGGCGCGCAGCAGGGCCAGCAGGTGGGGCAGGGTGGGGATGTCTTCGCGGTGGATTTCGACCAGCGCCAGCGCACCCGGGCGCTCGACGTTGACCGCGGCATGCACGGCCTTGACCAGCGATGACTTGCCGGTGCCTCGGGCCCCCCACAATAGGGCGTTGTTGGCCGGAAGCCCTTGCGCAAAGCGCCGGGTATTGTCGAGCAGGATGTCGCGTTGGCGCGCGATTCCTTTCAGCAGGTCCACATCGATGCGATTGACCTTGACAACCGGTTCCAGTCCTTCCGGTTGAGCGTGCCAGACAAAGGCATCGGCCTGGTCGAGGGCTGTGGCGCGGGGGGGCGGTGGGGCCAGGCGGTCAAGGGCGTCGGCGATGCGGCCCAATAGTTTGGTGATTTCGCTGTCGGTCATCGTGGGTCGGAAAGTATCACGAGCCCATGCCGGGGGCAAAGGGCGTCGGCGCCGTTCCGGCGATCTGCCAGCCGGGCGTAAATGTAAACCGGGTGTAAATGTATGGTTGTTTGTCTGTATGATTTTGTGCGATTAAGTTGCATCGGGTTGCGCGCCGCCTGTTTCTGCCGTAACTTACCACGGGCGATAGGGAATTTAAGGCATCGGGCTCGCCGGCGCAGGGGGTGGTGACCTACCCTCCGAGCTGTAATGCAGGCCGGGCGAGGTCGGGTCGGCAGTCGCAGGGGTAGAAATGAACGCCATCTCCACGGAATTGGATAACGCCGGCGGGCGCGGAGTTCTTGAGCGGTTCGTCAAGGAGGCCGGCGGTCTTGGCGTTCGTCTGACGGGTGTCGCCGGGGGCGTTGACGACGTCGCCGAACGGTTCGGCCAGCAGGCCAAAGCGATGACCTCGGCGGCAGAAATGGCCGAGGTCCTGGACGCCGCCAATGGTCGTATCCTGCAATCGGTCGGTCGCACCCTGGATGTCAGCCGGGACGCGGCGACGCGGATGGACCATTCGCAGTCGCTGGTCAACGAATCGCTTTCGGGTATCGCCGCCCTGACCGGGTCGGTCCGCGCTGTCGAAGCGATGATGTCGGTCCTGGTCGACGCCTTGTCCAAGGTCGAACGGGTGGCCGCCGGTATCGATGTCATCGCGCGCTCGACCAATATGCTGGCCCTGAACGCCACCATCGAGGCGGCCAGGGCCGGTGAGGCCGGCAGGGGATTCGCCGTGGTCGCCACCGAAGTCAAGCAATTGGCCAGGACCACCAGCGAGAGTACTGCCGAAATTCAGCAGACGCTGGGCAAGCTCAAGGCCACCGCCCTGGACCTCGTGGCCCAGTCGCGGCAGGGGGCCGAGCAGGCAGACGCCTTGAGCCAGAATGCCACCGCCACGGGCGAGGCGATCGACACCCTGTCCAAGGCGGTATCCGAAATCACCGGCAACATCGAGGCCATCGCCGCCGAAGCCGCCACCATCGGCGAGCGTTCGTCGACATTGCGGGACACTGTGCGGAACACCGCTGACGGCATCAATAATTCCTCGCAGGTGCTGGCCAAGGCCAAGGCGAGCCTGGACGACCTTATGGAGGCCGGGGAAAACCTGATCAACATCAGCCTGGATTCCGGAGTGGAAACCACCGACACCCCGTTCGTCCGCGAAACCATGAAGTGCGCCGGCCTGGTCGCCCAATGCCTGGAGAACGCCGTCAAAGCCGGTGAGATTACCGCCGAGGCGGTCTTCGACTCGAACTATCGGCCAGTTCCCGGCACCGACCCGCAGAAGGTGAAGAACGGCATTGCCGATTTCGCAATGGCCCGCCTTCAGCCGATCATCGAAGCGGCCTTGGCCTTCGACCGGCGGATCATTTATTGCGTGCCGATGGACGTGAACGGTTATGTGCCGGCGCACAACAAGCGCTATGCCGAGCCGCCGCGCGACGATCCGGAATGGAACCTGGCGAATAGCCGTCATTGGCGGATCTATACGGATCCTGCGGCGCGGGTCGCCGCGACCAACACCAAGCCGTTCAGCGTCAAGGTCTATCGGCGCAACCTCGGCGCCACCGAGGTGATCCTGATGGATATGTCCGCGCCGGTGGTGGTCAACGGGCGTCACTGGGGTGCAGTCCGCCTGGCCTACAAGATCGACTGAACCCCTCCGTCCGACGCTCGTCAGCGGCTCCGCCGCATCGGGATGACCGGCCCCGCGTCCGCGCGGGGGCGCCGGTTAACGTTTGCAAGTCGCGTCAAGCCCGTTATAGTCCGGCTTCTTCGAAGGCGATCTGCAAGTTCAGGAGATCACGATGTTCATTTCAGAGGCTTACGCGCAGGCGGCCGGCGCTCCGGGAGCGGGCGGTTTCGAGAGTCTGCAGCAGTTCCTGCCCCTGGTCCTCATCTTCGTCGTCTTCTACTTCTTGCTGCTGCGTCCGCAGCAGAAGAAGATGAAGGCGCACCGCGAGATGGTCTCCCAACTGCGGCGCGGCGACCGCGTGCTGACCCAGGGCGGCATCGTCGGACAGATCGCCAAGGTTATCAACGACGCCGAGGTAACGGTCGAGATCGCCGAGGGCGTGCGCGTTCGCATGATGCGTAGTGCCATCACCGAGGTGCTGGCGAAGACCGAGCCGGTGGGCGGCGGGAAGGAAACGAAAGAGACGAAGGACGAGGGCGAAGCCACTGCGGCGGCGCCCACTCCGGGCACCGAGGCCCCGTCCGAGGAGAAGAGCAGCTCGGTCCTCGGCAAGCTGCTCGGCAAGAAATAGGAGTATGCCACGGCTCCCTGTCATCCTGACGACCAAAGGGGGGAAGGATCTCGCCGGACCAACGAGATCCCTCGCTTCCGCCCGGGATGACAGCTCCGCCGGGAGCCGGTGGTCTATCTAGGACGCATTCCACATGAACCGCTATCCTCGCTGGAAGTATGTCATCATCCTCGTCGCGCTGGTGCTGGGGCTCGTCTATTCCCTGCCCAACCTTTTCGGTGAGGTGCCGGCGGTGCAGATCTCGCCCGCCAATTCGGTGGCGCAGGTCAACCAGGCGCTGCTGCAGAAGGTCGAAGATACGCTGAAGCAGGATCAGCTGGCCTACCAGGGCATCGTTTCCGACGTCAACGGCGTCAAGGTGCGGCTGCCCGACACCGATACGCAGCTGAAGGCCAAGGATGCCTTGCAGCATGCTCTGGGCGACGAATACACCGTGGCGCTGAACCTGCTGTCCGCCTCGCCGCAGTGGCTGGCCAGCATCGGCGCGCTTCCGATGTACCTGGGGCTCGACCTGCGCGGCGGCGTACATTTCCTCATGCAGGTCGACATGAAGGCGGCGCTCAACAAGCAGCTCGACCGCCAGACCAGCGACGTGCGCAATGCCCTCCGTGAGGCCAAGGTGCCCCTGGCCGGCGTCAGCCGCGAAGGACAAAGCCTGGTAGTCAAGTTTCGTGATGCCGAGCTTCGCGCACAGGGTTCGGAAGTGCTGCGCAAGAACATGCGCGATATGACGGTGGCGCAGATAGACGACACTCGGCTGTCCTGCACTCTGACGCCCGAGGCGTTGACCAAATTCCAGCAAGCGGCACTGCAGCAGAACATCCTGACGCTTCGCAACCGGGTCAACGAACTGGGCGTTGCCGAACCGATCATCCAGCAGCAGGGCAGCGACCGCGTGGTCGTGCAGTTGCCCGGCGTGCAGGACACGGCCAAGGCCAAGGATATCCTGGGCCGCACCGCCAGCCTCGAGATCCGCATGGTCGACGAGGAGCATATGGATGCCCAGAGCCTGCAGAATGCCGCCCGTGGACTGGTGCCTCCCGGCGACGACTTCTACATCGGCGGGCGCAACGCTGAACCGCTGCTGGTCAAGAAGTTCGTCATCCTGACCGGCGAGAACATTTCCAACGCTTCGGCCGGCTTCGACGGCCGCACCAACGAACCGGCGGTCCACATCAACCTCGACACCCGGGGCGCCCGGATCTTCTCGCAGGTGACGCGGGACAACGTCGGCAAGCGCATGGCCATCCTGCTCATCGAAAAAGGCAAGGGCGAGGTGGTGACCGCGCCGGTAATCCGTCAGCAGATCGACGGCGGGCAGGTGCAGATCACCGGCCGGATGTCAGTCAAGGACGCCAATGACGTCGCCCTGTTGCTGCGCGCCGGCGCCTTGGCCGCACCCATGGAGATCATCGAGGAACGGACCATCGGCCCCAGCCTCGGTGCCGAGAACATCGCCAAGGGCGTTCATTCGGTGCTGTGGGGCTTCATCGGCATTGCCGTCTTCATGTCGATCTACTACCGGGTCGTCGGTCTGTTTTCGACCGTTGCGCTGGCCTGCAATGTGCTGTTCTTGGTGGCCCTGCTGTCGCTGATGCAGGCGACGCTGACCTTGCCGGGCATCGCCGCCATTGCGCTGACAGTCGGCATGGCCATCGACGCCAACGTGCTGATCAACGAGCGTATCCGCGAGGAACTGCGCGCCGGGCACACGCCTCACGCGGCGATCCACTCGGGTTATGAGCGGGCCTTCGCCACCATTCTCGATTCCAACGTCACCAACTTCATCGCCGGCGTCGCGCTGTTCGCCTATGGCACCGGCCCGGTGCGTGGTTTCGCGGTGGTGCTGTGCCTCGGCATTCTGACCTCGATGTTCAGCGCCATCCTGGTGTCGCGCGCCCTGGTCAATCTGACCTATGGCCGCCGGCGCAAGATCCTGCATCTGTCGATTTGACCGGAAGGACGGAGTAAGCCCAGATGGAATTCTTCCGCTTCAAGCGCGACATTCCGTTCATGACCTACGCCCGGTCGACCACCGTGGCGTCACTCATCACCTTCATCCTGGCGGTGTTCTTTCTGGCCACCAAAGGCCTGAACTTCGGCGTCGAATTCACCGGCGGCACGGTCATCGAGGTGCATTACAGCCAGGCCGCCGATCCTGGTAAAGTGCAGGACCAGCTGGCAAAGGCCGGGTTTGCCGACAGTTCGGTGCAGAACTTCGGCACCGCGTCGGACGTCATCATCCGCATGCCGCTGAAGGAAGGCGTGTCGTCGGCCCAGCTGTCCGAACGGGTGCTGACGGCACTGCGAACCGACCGTCCTCAGGTGGAATTGCGCCGGGTCGAATTCATCGGCCCGCAGGTTGGCAAGGAACTGGTGACCGACGGCTCGATCGCCCTGGCACTGGTCTGTGCCGGCATCATGGCGTATTTGGCCTTTCGGTTTGAATGGCGGTTTGCCGTCGCGGCCATCATCGCCAATCTGCACGACGTGGTGATCATCCTTGGCTTCTTTGCCTTCTTCCAATGGGAGTTCAGCCTGACCGTGTTGGCCGCGGTGCTGTCGGTCCTGGGCTATTCGGTCAACGAGTCGGTGGTGGTGTTCGACCGGATCCGGGAAAACTTCCGCAAGTACAAGAAGGCCGGCGTTTCCGAGATCATCAACAACGCCATCACTTCTACCATGTCGCGGACCATCATCACCCATGGGTGTACGGAAATGGTGGTGTTGTCCATGTTGTTGTTCGGTGGTGAGACTCTTCACAATTTTGCCTTGGCGCTAACCATCGGCATCGTCTTCGGCATCTATTCGTCGGTTCTGGTGTCGAGTCCGATCGTCATGTGGCTGGGTGCCTCGCGGGCGCATTTCGTCAAAGTGGATGGCCAGCCGCAAACCGCAGACGCCAAACCCTGACAATCTCTTTTTGCTGGCGGCGGCGGGTAACCGCCGCCATATAAGTCGCCATGGATCTTTCCCAGCTCAATCCCGCCGGCCGCCAAGTCATCCAGAGTTATGGGGATGGCGGATTCCGCATCAACGGCGCCAGACATGAGGGCTCGGTGCTGGTGTTCCCCGATGCAACGGAGTCCTGGGCAATCGGCGCTGCCGGCGATCTGTCGATCGAAAGCTTGGTGCAGGTCGTGGCGGCAACGCCCAAGGTAGAGATTCTGGTGGTCGGCACCGGGGCGCGGATGTTCGCCGTTCCACCCGTGGTGCGACGACATTTTCGCTCAGTCGGTATCACCTTCGAGGTAATGGATACCGGTGCCGCCTGTCGAACTTACAACGTATTGATGGGTGACGACCGTCGCGTCGCCGCGGCACTGATCGCCGTCTGAAATCTGCACCTGGAGTGGCCGAGAATAAATCCAGTGGCGGCAGCGCCCCTGAGAGGCGTTCCTTCTCGGCCTCCGAGGCCCCCGATCCACCATCCCCATACGCGCGAGCGAAGCGAAAAAGAATCGCCGAGGGGTCTCGTCGGACCGACGAGACCCCTCGAATTTGCTCGGAAGGGCGAAGCGGCTTACTTACGCGCCGCCTTTTGCAGGTTCTGCGCGGCAAAGTCCCAGTTCGCAAGATTTTCCAGAACGGCGGAGACGAAATCCGGCCGGCGGTTCTGATAATCCAGGTAGTAGGCGTGTTCCCAGACGTCTACCGTGAACAGCGCAGTCTGGCCGTGCACCATCGGGGTGTCCGCATTGGCCGTCTTGGTCACTTTCAGTGTGTCGCCGTCAAGGACAAGCCAAGCCCAACCGCTGCCGAACTGGGTCGTGGCGGCGGTCTTGAAGTCCTCGAAGAACTTGCCGAAGCTGCCGAAATCGGTCTCGATTTTCGACAGGAGCTGTCCGGTCGGCGTTCCGCCGCCCGCGTGCTTCAGGCAGTTCCAAAAGAAGCTGTGGTTCCATACCTGGGCGCCATTGTTGAAGATGCCGACCTTCGACGAGTCGCCGGCCACTTCCTTGATGACGTTTTCCAGCGCCTTGCCGGCGTAGGGCGTGTCTTTCGTCAGATTGTTGTAATTGGTCACATACGCCGCATGGTGCTTGCCATGATGAAACGACAACGTGTTGGCCGACATATGCGGCTCAAGTGCCTTGGCGTCGAAAGGAAGGGGGGGGAGTTCAATGGCCATCTGGTACCTCTAATGGGTTTGTAATCGCTCTAAACGATGCCCCCAAGATAGGTGCCGGTCTGGGGTTTGTGAAGGGTCAAACCCCCATTTCCCGCCCGCAGGTCATCATCGGGGCAGGACGGCAGATCAGTCGAGCCAAGGGATTATGGCAGAACGCGATGGGGGAAGGCGAGAACGAAGAAGGCATTTTGTCGTTCTAGTGTCGAGGATGATCGGGAGTGACGGCCGAACTTGAACGGAGGAGAACATGGTGATCGGTGTCGGAGGTCATTCGCCATCCAATATCGCCCAGCATCTGAAGCATATTCACTTCCCCTGCAAGCGGGACGACCTCATTCGGCAAGCCGAGAAGAATCAGGCGGAGGGCGATGTCCTGGATGTGTTGCGCCAGATGCCTGATCAGCAATACCACACGATGGCCGAGGTGATGAAAGGCGTCGGTCAGGTCGAATAGGTCCATGATGACCACGGAAATCGGGCGGCGCGACCTCCTGAAAGGGCTCGGCGTGGCTGCTGCTTCGGCGGTCATCCCGCACCCGGCGGATGCCGAAGCGCAGCCGTCCAAAGGTGGCGGAGCCGACTCTCCCGGCGGGGCGGGCGCCGCTGCGACGCCTGAGAACGGGAGCCATGCGCATAATGCCCCGGAAGACGAGGCTTTTGTCTATTTTACCGCACCCGAGGCGGCATTTGTCCGTGCCGCAGTCGACCGGCTGATTCCCGCCGACCCGTCCGGCCCCGGTGCGGTTGAGGCTGGCGTCGTCCGCTATATCGATCGGCAGTTGGCGGGCGCCTTCGGGCGCGGTGACCGCATGTATCTGGCCGGGCCCTGGCCCGACACGTCCTTGCCTACTCAAGGCTACCAACTTCCGTTGACCCCGGCCGAGCTTTATCGGCTTTCCATCGCCGAAATCGACAAGGCCAGCCGCAAGGCTAATGCCGAGAAGCCCTTTGCCGAGTTGGATTTCCCGCAGCAGGAAGCGATGCTGCATGCGCTGGAGAGGGGCGAGTTCCAACTCGAGACCATGCCGGGGACGCTGTTCTTTGAGCTATTGTTGGCCAATACCATCGAGGGATATTTCGCCGATCCAGCCTATGGCGGGAACCGCGACATGGGGGCGTGGCGGATGTTCGGGTTTCCCGGTGCCCGCGGCGACTATGCCGATCTCATCATTCCCTACCGCAACACCGCCTTCGACGAGGAACCGGTCAGCCTTTCCAGTCTCCAGTGAAGTGGGATCCGCCCAATGCCGACGAGATTGAAGCCGGTCGACGTGGTGCTGGTTGGCTTCGGTTGGGCCGGTGCCATCATGGCTCGCGAACTGGCTGAGACCGGCCTCAAGACGGTGGCGATCGAACGAGGCCCGGATCGAGACACCGAACCGGATTTTCAGCCGGGAACGATGCATGACGAGTTGCGCCATGGCGTTCATCGCGATCTGATGCAGGACTTGGCGCGGCAGACCGTGACCTTTCGCAATCGTCGGGACCAGGTGGCGTTACCGATGCGATGGCCCGGCTCGTTCCTTCCGGCGCGGGGCGTCGGCGGCGCGGGTGTGACCTGGGGGGGGCGGCACTGGCGGTTTCTGTCGGCGGATTTCGAACTTCGCAGCCATGTGGCCCGGCGATACGGCGAGAAATTCGTTCCGCCCGACATGAGCATCCAGGACTGGGGGCTCGACTACCGCGATCTGGAACCCTGGTACGACCGGTTCGAATATCTGTGCGGCACCTCGGGTCAGGCGGGAAACCTGGGTGCCCGACCGATCGCCGGAGGCAACCCGTTCGAGGCCGCGCGCAGGCGCCCCTACCCGACGCCGCCGCTGAAATCGTCCTGGGCGATGATTCTGTTCGAGGAGGCCTGCCGTAAGCTGGGCTTCCATCCGTTTCCGCAACCCGCCGCCAATCTCTCGCGCGCCTATACCAACAGCGAGGGTGTCGCGATGGGCGCATGCATGTATTGCGGCTTCTGCGATGGATATGGTTGCGAGTCCAAGGCGAAGGCCAGTCCGCAGACGACCTTGCTGCCGGTGATCCGAAGCAACCAGAACTTCGAATTGCGCAGTAATTCCATGGTGATGCGGATCAATCTCGACAACACCGGCAAGCGGGCGAGTGGTGTGACCTATCTTGATGTCCGTGGGCGGGAGATGGAGCAGCCGGCCGATCTGGTGGTCCTATGCGCCTTTACCCTCGGCAATGTACATCTACTGCTGCTTTCAGGCGTCGGCCGGCCCTACGACCCCAATACCGGAACCGGCACGATCGGCCGGAACTACGCCTATCGCATCGACAGTGCGGCCACCCTGTTTTTTGAGGGCCAGAGGTTCAACCCGTTCATGGGGGCGGGCGGGCTTGGCATGTGCATCGACGATTTCAACAGCGACAATTTCGACCACGCCAAGTTGGGATTCGTCGGCGGCGGTTGCATCGCCTGCCGAAACATCGGCGACGGCCCGATCCAGTTTCACCCGGTTCCCGATGGTACGCCGCGGTGGGGCGTATCCTGGAAAAAGGCCGCAGCCAAATATTATAACTCCACCTGCGTCATTACCGTGAAACCCGGGACAATGGCCTATCGCGGCAACTACCTCGATCTCGATCCGACTTACCGCGACTTCTACGGCAGGCCGCTGTTGCGCATGACCTATGACTATCAGGAAAACGACCTCAAAATGTCCCGCTACCTGACCGACGTCGCGGTGGCGATCGGCAAGGCGATGAAGCCGCAAGCCATGACGGTGAAGCCGGCCACCTCGCCTTATTCCATCGTTCCCGATCAAGGTAACGGCAATGTCGGCGGCGTGGTGATGGGAAGCAACCGTGCGACCAGCGCGGTGAATTCCTTCCTGCAAAGCTGGGATGTGCCCAACCTGTTCGTCGTGGGAGCGTCGGCATTTCCGCAGAATACCGGCTACGAATCCACCGCCACGGTGGCTGCGCTGGCCTTCTGGTGCGCCGATGCCATCAAGTCGCGCTACCTCAAAGCGCCAGGCCCGCTATTGCCCTGACGCAAACTGATGATTCAGTTTGCGTTGGTGCATCAAATCCGGGGTGATGCTGCCATGGCCCCGCAGCCAGGCCTCGAACTCGCCCGCCGGCATGGGGCGCGCGAAGAAATAGCCTTGGGCCATGAGGCAGCCCCATTCGGCAAGGCACTCCGCTTGCCGCGCCGTTTCCACGCCTTCGGCGACGATGTTCAAATGCAGTGAATTGCCGAGCCCGATGATGGTGCGGCAGATCTCGGCATCCTCCTCGTCGGCGTCGGCATCCAGGACAAAGGTGCGGTCGATCTTCAAGGTATCGATGGGTAGGCGCTTCAGATAGGCCAGGCTGGAATATCCGGTGCCGAAATCGTCGATGGCGACGGTGAAGCCGGTGGAGCGCAGTTTGCCGAGCACACGGATGGCCCGGTCGGGGTCGCTCATCACCATGCTCTCGGTCAGCTCGATCTCGATATTGCCGGGCTCCAGCCCGTGCCGCTCGATGGCGGCCCGGATCATTTCCTCGAGGCCGCCCTCGTGGAACTGCGCAGCCGAGACGTTGACCGCCATCTTCAACGGGGCGATGCCATGCCTGCCCAATTGTCCGAGGGTTCGGCAGGCTTCTTCCAGCACCCATTCTCCCAGCGGAATGATGAGGCCGGTGTCCTCCGCCAACGGGATGAAATCGGCGGGCGATATGAGCCCTCGCTCGGGATGGCGCCAGCGGACCAGGGCCTCGGCGCCGCAGGCAAGGTGGGACGCGAGGCAGATCTTTGGCTGGAAGAACAGTTCCAGCTGGCCTTTTTCGATAGCTTGCCTGAGGTCGGACTCGATCTGGAGTCGCTCTTCGGCGCGGCGGGTCATCGCCGCATTGAAAAAGCGGAAGGTGTTCTTGCCAGCCGCCTTGGCCGCATACATGGCAGCGTCGGCATTCTTCATCAGGCTGACGACGGTCATACCGTCGTCAGGAAAAAGAGCGATGCCGATCGACACGCTGACATGCACCATCACCCCACCCAGTTCGATCGGCCGGTCGATCGCCTGGATCAGCCGTTCGGTCACTTCCGCAACTTCCGCCTCATTTTCGGGGTCGGTCAGCACGACGACGAATTCGTCTCCGCCCAGGCGCGACAAGGTATCGGTGCCGCGGATGGCGGTGTGCAGCCGATTGGCTACCACCTGCAGCAGGTCGTCGCCACGGTCGTGGCCGAGCGTGTCGTTGACCACCTTGAAGTGGTCGAGATCCAAGAACAGTACAGCCAAGCGTTGTCCATCCCGTTCCGCTACGGCGATGCCGTGTTCCAGGCGGTCGGCCAACAGCAGGCGGTTGGGTAGGCCGGTCAACGCGTCGTGGAAGGCAAGATGCTGAATTCGCTCATCCTTGCGGCGCAGTTCGGTAATGTCGTTGAAGATGGCGACAAACTGCGCCGTCGCGCCGTTCAGGCCGGGAATACGGGTGATGGTCTGATGCTGCAGGTAGACTTCGCCGCTCTTCCGGCGGTTCCAGATCTCGCCCTGCCATTGACCAGTTTGGAGCAAAGTCTGCCAAAGATGCCGGTAAAAGGCATCGTCATGGCGGTCGGATTTCAGCAGGCGGGGCGTATTGCCGATGGCTTCTTCGGCCCGGTAACCGGTGATTTCCGAAAATGCCGGGTTTACCGAAATAATCACACCCTGGCTGTCAGTGATGACAATTCCTTCTATGGTGTTGCGATACACGCTGGCGGCCAGCTGCAAAGCAGTTTCGTCGGCCTTGCGCGCCGTGATGTCGCGCCAGGCGCAATGGATGACCGTCCGTCCGTCGAGGGTCATCGGTGTCAGAGTGACCTCGGCAGGAAAGGTGGTGCCATCCGCTTTGCGATGGATCCATTCGAAGCGCTGGATCCCATCGCCCATCGCGGCTTCGAGGATTCGCTCGGCCTTCAGAAAGGAACGTTGGCCGTCGGGTTGGAATTCGGGTGACAGGTCCGACGGGTGCGAACTCAGGAGCCCGTCCTTACTGGAATAGCCCAGCAGTTTGACGGCTGCTTCATTGCAGTCGACGAACCGGTTGTCCTCGATGATCCATGTGGGGTCGGGTGATTGGTCGAACAGTTGCCTGAAGCGTTCGTCGCAGCTCGTCAAGCCATCCTCGCGCCGCTACCGGCCGAAAGTTTATATGTCCAAGATCATAGTCTGGGCCGGCTAAGCTGACAATGAACGCCGGAGGATGGAATGCCTACATCAGGACGCTGACCGCCACAGTCCCCCGGCGGGCAAGAACGTCGATTGTCACGCTGCCGCTGGGATGCCGGGAAAGCCGCAGATCAACGGTCGCGTCGTCTACGGCCAAGCCCCACAGCTCCACCTGGGGCAGCGCGAGCGGCAGGCGGGGCCGGTCGAAGACCACAGTGGGCGGCCGCGCCTGTATGGTCAGGCCCAGGGTTGCCTGCAGCAGCATGAACACCGTTCCGCTGGCCCAGGCCTGCGGAATGCAGGCGACGGGGTATAGGGGCGGCCCTTGCCCGCTTTGGCGGGCGAAACCGCAAAACAGCTCGGGCAGCCGCTGCAGGTCGACGGCCGAGGCGGCGTCGAACATGGCGGTCAGGATCCGCTCGACGCCGTCCATTTCGCCGTAATGCGAAAGGCCGGCGGCGATCATCGCGTTGTCATGCGGCCAGACCGAACCATTGTGGTAGGACATGGGATTGTAGCGCTTCTCAGCCTGCCCCAGAGTGCGGACTCCCCACCCCGAAAACATCTCCTCCGAGGTCAAGAAGAGAGCGATGTGATGCGCGCGTTCCGGCGATGCCAATCTGCTGAACAGGACATGCCCCGGGTTCGAGCTGCGCACGCGACAGGGCCGCTTCTCGCCATCCAGCGCCAGGGCATAGGTCTGAATGTCTTCCAGCCAGAACGCCTCTTCAACACGGCGGCGCAGAGTGTCGGCCTGCTCTTCCAGCCGGCGGCCATGCTCCTCATGACCCAACTGGCGCGCCAGGCGCGCCGCTCCGCGCTTCGCCGCATACACGTATCCCTGGATCTCGCACAGGGCGATTGGCCCTTCGGCCAGCGACCCGTCGGCATGCGATATGGAATCGTCGCTATCTTTCCATCCCTGGTTGCGCAGGCCGTCCGGCCGCTTGCGGGCATATTCGACGAAGCCGTCGCCGTCGATGTCGCCGTAACGGTCGATCCATTCGAGGGCCAGCTCTATATTTGGCCAAAGGCCGCGCAGGAATTCGTCGTCGCCCGTACGCTCGGCATAGGCGGCGGCGAGGACGATGAACAGTGGGGTCGAGTCGGCGCTGCCATAATAGCGGGAATAGGGAACTTCCCCGAGATTGGCCATTTCGCCCTGCCGCGCCTCATGCAGGATTTTTCCCGGTTCGGCGTCGTGCGCCGGCTCTTCATTCTCGGCCTGACAGGCCGCCAGCGTGGCCAGCACGCCGCGGGCAAGGCCGGGATTGAGCCATAGCACTTGCAGGGCGGTGATCAGGCCATCGCGGCCGACTATCGTACTGAACCACGGCACCCCGGCATAGGGGTAGGGGCCTTCCGGCAGATGGCTGACCAGCATCGCCAGATCGGCGCTGGAACGGGCAAGCCAGTGGCTGAATTGCTCGTTGGACGTCCCGATACGGGCGGCTTCGGTCGATTGCAGCTGATCCACCAGCGCACGCTGGCGGGTTTCGAAGCAACCCGCAGAAGGAGGCTCGGCCGCTCCCATGTCGAACCCGATGGTGTGCATAAGCTCGAATGGCCGCTTGGACGGCAGCCGAAGGACGAACCTGGCGCTGGCGGCCGAAAGATCCGCCGGCTGCTCGGAGAACTCGATATGCGCCCGACGGGTAATTCCGTCCAAGCCGTCGTACAACAGCGAGACGGTGCGCTCGCCCAGTTGCACATGCCGGTGGCCGCGAGCCTTGCGCAGCATGCCCCGCACTTCGAAGACGTCCGCGAAATCCGCATCGAACAGAAAGCTGATCTCAGTGTCCAGCGCCTGCTCGCCGTAGTTCTGGATGCGGGTGCGGCAGTAGAACGCGCCCTGGTAGAGGAACATCGAGCGGAAGATGTGGATGCTGCCACGCTGCAGTATCCTGTCATCCTCGAGTTGGATGTCCGGATTGGTCAGGTCGACGGCGACGAAGGCATTGCGTTCCTGTACCGTCGAGGACAGCAACAAAGGCCGCTGGCGGCCAAGCCGCAATTCATGATGCGACAACATCCTGGTGCCGGCGTGGTAGATCCCCTGTTCGCTGCCGCCGACGGTTCCGGTGTCGCCGTATCGGTCGAGGACGGCAAAACTGTCGCCTTCCTTGAGAGTCAGCCGGTTGCTGGCCAGCCGGGGCGAGGTCGCCAGGATGTAGGCGTGGCCTTTGTAGCGGATGATGTCGTTCACCTCAGTTCACCTGGATCATGGTGATCTCCGCCGTCATGGGCGACATCTGCCGATAGAGGCCCAGGTAGTCGTTCGCCATGCGGCACGCCGAAAAGCGTTTCTCGAAGGTGATACGACAGCGCAGCCGATCAAGGGCCAGAACATCACCGATTGCCTCGACCTCCTGCTCGATGTCGTCGACAACCCGTCCGCTGACACCGTCATCGATCACTTCGGGTACCGCACCGCAACGGAAGGCGAGAATCGGCGTGCCGCAGGCCATCGCTTCGATCGTCACCAAGCCGAAAGGCTCGGGCCACCGGATGGGGAACAACAGGGCGGCCGCGTCACCCAGGAAAGCGGCCTTGTCGGAATCCCCGATCTCGCCGACGAACTCCACCAGCGGGCTGTCGAAGAGGTGGTGGATGCTGTCGAAATAGGCGCGATCAATATTCTCGACCTTGGCGGCCACTTTCAGCGGGAGCCCGGTGCCGTGGGCGATGGCGACGGCGTGGTCGATGCCTTTCTCGGGCGAGATGCGGCCAAGGAACGCCAGATAGCCCCCGCAGCCCCGACCATGGGCGAGGGAACCCTTCGGCAGGCCGTGATGGACCGTGCCCCACCAGTTCAGCAGCGGCAATGGCCTACGTTGCGCGTCGGATATGGACGATACCGGCAGATCGCTGAAAACGCGATCCAGGGCCTGGTAATCCGGAATGTCGAGGCGCCCATGCAGGGTGCTCAGGACGGGGGCGCGACGGCGCCTGACACAAGGGTAATACAGGTGGTCCGTATGAAAATGGGTAATGTCAAACTTATCCTGAAACTGCAAAACGGACTCGATCTGTAATACATGGTGTATATTCCGATCGATACAGGTCTCCGACAATCGAAGAGATGTATCTCAATTTGAGATGAGGCGTGCGGAAGTGGTGGAGTCTCTACTGGCAAATAATGTGACCTGGTGCCCCATGGCTACTAATTCTTCTGTCAGGAATGGAACTACTCTTTCTGTACCGTCGTAAAGCTTTAGGGGAACGGTCTCATGCAAAGGCGACGCTTGCGCAATGCGCATTCCTCCTCCTTATTTCGGACACATTTCCCCATTAACCCATGCTCTTATGAAACGCTATTTAGGCTGTCCGGATCCCCGAAACATTGGCCTTTGGGGGAGGAAATCCGCTGGAAATCGACGGATACTTGACAGCGTATCTCGGGTGTCGCACAATTCCACCATGGTTCGGAGCCCGAGGCGGGGCCGTACCGTTTGCCCGACCAGGGAAGGTGGGCATGCGTCGTGTCGCTTCAGTGGGAGGATATGACAATGGCTATGATCGTTCGTCATCCCGGTTAGAGCTGCGTGCATCTTGGCCGCCCTCGGTACGTCCGAGGCGCGGGCGTTTTTGTATTTCCGGGAGAAGAATCGATGTCTGCAATGACTACCGCACTGCCTGTGTTGTCCGCCGACGGCGGCCTCGCTAAATACCTTCGAGAGATCCGTGCCTTTCCGGTTCTGCAGCCGGAAGAGGAATACATGCTCGCCAAGCGCTGGCAGGAGCACGAAGACGTCGAAGCCGCCCATCGTCTGGTGACCAGTCATTTGCGCCTGGTGGCCAAGATGGCCCTGGGCTTCCGTCACTATGGCCTGCCGCTGGCCGATCTGATCAGTGAAGGCAATCTGGGCCTGATGCGGGCGGTGAAGAAATTCGACCCCGACAAGGGTTTCCGCTTGGCCACCTATGCCATGTGGTGGGTGAAGGCGGCGCTGCACGAATACGTGCTCAGCAGCTGGTCGATGGTGCGCCTGGGCAGCGTTGCCGCGCACAAGAAGCTGTTCTTCAATCTGCGCCGGGTGAAGGCGAAGCTGCGTGTTTTCGATGCCGACGGTTTGAGCACCGAGGATGTCAAGCGCATCGCCACCGAGCTCCAGGTTCCTGAAGCCGAAGTCCGGCTGATGAACCAGCGGCTGGCGGCGCGCGATAGCTCGCTCAACGCGCCGGTATCGGCCGATATCGGCATTGAAAGGCAGGATCTTCTGGTGGACGACCGTCCGAACCAGGAGGTCGAGTTGGCCGAGCGCGAGGAAACCAGGCTGGGTGGACGCCTGTTGACCGAAGGTCTCAAGGTTTTGGACAAGCGCGAGCTCGACATCCTGACTGAGCGGCGCCTGCGTGAAAACCCGCTCACTCTCGAAGAGCTGGGGACACGGTACGGGGTAAGCCGGGAGCGCGTGCGCCAGATCGAGAACCGCGCCTTCCTCAAACTGCAGCAGGCGGTGAAGAACGCCGCTGCGCAGCAGCCGGGGTGGGCCGAAGCCGTGGGCTGAGCGGCGAGGTTCACCTCCTAAAGATGGCTGGATGGTCGGGGGAAGTCCGGTTATGACGACCGGCGAGAGGAGTCCTCGATGGTCTTCGAAAGCCCGCCATCCGCCGGCGATCTTCGGCGCGACGCCGTGCGGCGCGCCACCCTTGCCGATGAGGTTCAAGCGGTCGAGGCGCTGATCGCCGAGGCTGCGTTTTCCCCCGAAGAGGAAACACGCATTGTCGCCGAGGCGGGGCGCCTGGTGGAGGGAATGCGCGCCCGCAAGCCTGCAGGCCTCGACGCGTTTCTTCAGGAATACAATCTGTCCAGCCAGGAAGGCGTGGTTCTTATGTGCCTCGCCGAGGCGCTGTTGCGCGTCCCCGACGATCAGACACGCGACCTGCTGATCCGCGACAAGCTGGTTACCGGCGATTGGAGCCGGCATCTCGGCCGCAGCGACTCGCTGCTGGTCAACGCTTCGACCTGGGCGCTCATGTTGACGGGAAGGGCGATCCGGCCGGATCCCGAGGCCGAGGACAACCCGGCCGAGTTCTGGCGCCGCCTTGCGCTGCGTTCGGGGGAACCGATGATCCGCCAAGCCGTCGTCCAGGCGATGCGGATCATCGGCCGCCAATTCGTCATGGGCCGGACCATCGGCGACGCCTTGAGCCGGGCTCGCAGCGACATGAGGCGAGGCTACCGCCATTCCTTCGACATGTTGGGCGAGGCGGCCAGGACCGCAGCCGATGCGGAACGGTATCTGGACGCCTATTCCGCGGCCATCGCGGCCATAGGTCAGGCTGCCGGCCGCAAAGGACCGATCGATGGGCCGGGGATTTCGGTGAAGCTGTCGGCGTTGCACCCACGTTACGAATTCGCCCAGCGCCGCCGGGTCATGGAGCAACTGCTCCCTCGGCTGATCCGCCTGATCGAGGAGGCGGCGGCCCAGGACATCGGTCTCTGCGTCGATGCCGAGGAGGCGGATCGCCTGGATCTCTCCCTCGACGTGATCACCGAAGTGTTCGGCGTGCTGCCCCGAGGCTGGGAAGGATTCGGCCTGGCCGTCCAGGCCTATCAGAAGCGGGCGCCGATGGTTGTGGAGTGGGTCGCCGAGAACGCCCGCGCCGCCGGCAGGCGGGTGCAGATGCGGCTGGTCAAGGGTGCCTATTGGGACAGCGAGATCAAGCGGGCGCAGGAGCGTGGCCTGCCGGGCTATCCGGTCTATACCCGCAAGGAGGCAACCGACGTCGCCTATCTGGCCTGTGCAAAGCGGATGGCGGCGGCGGACGACGTGCTTTATCCGCAGTTCGCCACTCATAACGCCCACACCGTGGCTGCGGTGCGGGAAATCGCTGGGCGTTGGCGACGCTACGAGTTCCAGCGGCTGCACGGCATGGGTGATGCGCTTTACGACCAGGTGGTGGGCAAGGGCGTGTCCTGCCGCATCTACGCGCCGGTTGGCAGCCATCAGGATTTGCTTCCTTACCTGGTGCGTCGGCTGTTGGAAAACGGTGCCAACACCTCGTTCGTCAATCGGCTGGCCGACGCCGAGGCGCCAGTGCGGGAACTGATCGCCGATCCGGTGGAAAAGCTGAGGACATACGGGACGAAACCGCATCCCCGCATTCCTTTGCCGGTCGACTTGTACCGGCCGGAACGGCGTAATTCGGCCGGCCTCGATCTCAGCGACCCGGTAACCGTGGGGTCATTGGTCGAGGGCGTGGCCGATGCGGCGAGCCGGCCGTGGATCACCTCGCCGCTGATCGGCGGCAAGGTGGGGGGCGGATCGAGCCGGCCGGTCACCGATCCCTCGGACCGTGACCGCGAACTTGGCGTGGTGACCGAAGCTGACGACGAGCAAGTGGGCCAAGCGGTTGCGCTCGCCCATGCGGCCGCTTTCGAGTGGGATGCGGTGGCGGCGGGCGATCGCGCCGCCATCCTCGAGCGCGCCGCCGATCTTTGCGAGGCAGGCCGGGCGGAACTGATGGCGCTCTTGGTGCGCGAGGCGGGCAAGACCATCCCCGACGCCTTGGCCGAAGTTCGCGAGACCGTGGATTTCCTGCGCTATTACGCGGTGCGGGCACGCAGCGATTTCGGTGCCGACGGACTGACGCTGCCCGGCCCGACCGGTGAGAGCAACCGGCTGGTCCTGCATGGGCGAGGGGCGTTCGCCTGCATCAGCCCATGGAATTTTCCCCTGTCGATCTTTACCGGCCAGGTTGCGGCGGCGCTGGCGGCGGGGAACGCCGTCGTGGCCAAACCGGCCGAGCAGACGCCGCTGATCGCGGGGCAGGCGGTCAGGCTGCTCCACCAGGCCGGAGTGCCAGCCGCGGCGCTGGGGTTGTTGCCGGGCGATGGTCGCGTCGGTGCCCGTCTGGTCTCCGACGGATGCATCGCCGGCGTCGCTTTCACCGGCTCGACTGAAACCGCATGGAGCATCAACCGCGCGCTGGCCGGGCGTGCCGGACCGATCGTTCCCCTGATCGCCGAGACGGGCGGGCAGAATGCGATGATCGTCGATTCGTCGGCTTTGGCCGAGCAGGTGGTACAGGACGTGTTGGCCTCGGCATTTCAGAGCGCCGGGCAGCGCTGTTCAGCGTTGCGCATATTGTTCGTTCAGGACCAGGTCGCGGACAAGATGATCGCCATGATCGCTGGAGCGATGGCGGAACTCTCCGTCGGCGATCCCGGTGTCCTCGCTACGGATGTCGGCCCGGTGATCGATGCGGCGGCGCAGGGGGCGTTGGCGGCGCATGCCGAGCGTATGGAAGGCATCGGACGGACCGTTTACGTGTGTCCGTTGCCGCCCAGCACCGAGCGCGGCTCATTCTTCGCCCCACGACTGGTGGAAATCGACCGGCCCGGCCGTCTTGAAGGCGAGGTGTTCGGCCCCATCCTCCATGTGATGCGCTATCCGGCGTCGCGCCTGGACCAGGTGATCGAGGCGGTGAGCGCCAGCGGCTACGGATTGACCCTGGGCATCCACAGCCGGGTCGACGCCACAGTCCGCCATATCATCGGACGGGTGAAGGTCGGCAACATCTATGTCAACCGCGGCATCGTCGGGGCGGTGGTCGGCACTCAGCCATTCGGCGGCGAAGGCCTGTCGGGCACCGGGCCCAAGGCGGGCGGCCCGCGCTATCTATATCGATTCGCCACTGAGCGGAGCATCTCGGTCAACACTGCGGCGGCCGGGGGTAATGCGGCGCTGCTATCGCAATTGGAGTAGGGGCCGGTAATCACTCCGGCCCATCCCGGCACTCCCGCGGAAGCGGGAGTCCAAACCGCGGCCTGGGTCCCCGCAAAGGCGGGGGTCACGAATACCGGTTGCTTACTGCTTCGCGGCGCAGGTGTTGATGCCCAGCAACGTATAGGCCGGGCAGAATCTGATCGCCGCCGTGGCCAGGGGCACGACGCCGATCCACGCCCACACCGGGCCTCCGAGCAGGGCCCAGGCAATGAGGGCGATGCCGACAAGGGCGCGGGCCAAGCGGTCGATGGTACCGATGTTCTTTGTCATGGAAGTCTCGCAGTCGCCAAAAGTCGTCGATGGCCTACAAAGCCACGAAACCGCTTTCAGCGTCAGTAACCTAGTCACAAACACGTCTTATTTGCAAGTTCGGCCAGGGCGCGGCGGTCGGCCAGTTCAATTCGACCACGGAAAAGCCTGAGCCAGCCCCGTCGCTCGAATTCTTTCAATTGTCGGCTGATCACTTCGCGTGCGGTTCCTAATTCCACCGCAAGCTCCTGATGTGTTGTCTTGAGGACGCTGTCGGCGCCGGCATGCTCGGTCAGCAGTTGGGCAAGACGCACGTCGATACGGCCGAACGCCACTTCCTCGATCAGGCAGAGAAGGTCGGAAATCCGGGTCGAATAGACGGAAAAGACGAAGCGGCGGAAGGCCGCCGAGGCCGCCAGCAAGGAATGGAAGACATCGGATGGGAGCAGGATCGCCGTGACGTCGGTCTCGGCGATTGCCTCGGCGCCGTATTCCCGGCCGGTCATCAAGGACGAGGTGTTGAGTACGCAGGATTGCCCTGCCTCGACCCGGTAGAGCACGATTTCCCGCCCGGTCTCGGACAGCTTTTGCACACGTACCACGCCTTCGACCACAAGCGTGTAGTCGGCCGACGGAGTGCCGTCCTGGAACACGACGCTGCCGGCCGGGACGGTGACGAGGCGGGCGCTCTCGCACATCCGCCGAAGTGAGGGCTGGTCCAGTCCTTCCAGCATCGGAAAAGAAGAAAGCCAGGTTTCGTTTCGCTTGGGCATACTTGCCATCCTGCACGGTTTGCCAATATTTGGCCAGAGGCCAGTCCGTACAGACGTTACAAATGTCACTCGGCGCCGATGCGAGTCATAGGACATATAACCTTGCTATTTCGCCCGTCATATTGCGCTTTCCGGCCGGGGATACCTAGGCTGTCTAGGTTTTCCTCCGCGAATTCTTCATAGGAGATCAACCTGCTCCGACACAGACCTGGCTATTTGGCAAGCCGGCGACCGGGCCGAACGAAATGCTGTCCGCGCGACATAGCGACCGCAGCAGGACAGGAAGGAAACCCGAAAATCGGGGAAAAACAATGAATATCATCACCGACACCCATATTGCGGCGGAAGCTTCTCCCCTTCTTCTTGCAGCCTTCGACTGCCTGTCGGAAGGCGTGCTGGTGTTCGATGGCCAGGATCGGCTCGCATTCTGGAACGCCCGGCTGCTCGAACTGGTGCCGGGCCTGGCGGCGGATCTGGCGGCCGGCCAGCATCTCGATGACGTGTGCGAGCAGCTCGACACCTTCGACGACGGGGAACTGGTCCGTCAATGGCGACGGGGGAGCGATGGTAATCAGGTCGTCATCGTGCGGCCCTTGGGGCTGTCGGGTCGGCGTGAGCGCGAGCTCCGTAACAACCAGCAACGCTGGCGCGACATCGCCGAATCCCTGGCGGATTGGATTTGGGAATGCGACGCGCGAGGCACTCTGACCTATGTGTCGCAAGGGTTTTGCCGCATCGAGGGAGTTTGCTGCGCCGACGAGCCGCATGCCCAATGTGCCCAGCGGCTGGTGGGCGAACGTGCCGACTGGAGTGCCTATCTACCGGTCCAGCATGATCGCCAAGCCTTTCGCGGGCTGCGCATAAAGGCTTGCGTCGGCGGAAGGCTTCGCCATTTCAGCATATCCGGAAAGCCGGTGTACGATGCCGAGGGGACCTTCATCGGTTTCCGCGGCGCCGGCTGCGACGTGACTGCGCAAATCCAGGCCAAGGAGCAATCGGAGCGGGTCAATGCCCGTCTTCTTGATGGCATCGAGCATTTGTCGCACGGCTTGGCGATCTTCGACGAAGACGACCGGTTGGTCATCTGCAACAGCCGCTTCCGCAAATCCATCCCGCAGCTTGCCGAGCGGATCATGCCGGGCGTTACCTTCGCTGATCTCACTCGTGCGACGGCCGAAACCTGGCTGGCCGACGAGGCCGAGATCGAACGATGGATCAGCGAGCAGATGGAATGCCACCGTCTCGGGTTGACCCACGAACGCCGCGCGCCCGATGGCCGCTGGTTCCTCATCAAGGACATGCGGGTGAAGGATGGGTCCACCATCGTTACCCGCACCGACATCACCGAATTGAAGCGGCGCGAGCAGGCGGTGCGCGCCAGTGAAGCCCGGTTTCGCGCGGTCTTCCAACACGCCGCTATCGGGATCGCGGTGGTTCAACCCGGCGGCCGCATAACCCAGGCCAACCAGGCCCTGGCCAACATGCTTGGCTACCGGCCGCATGAGTTGGAGCGCCTGCGCTACTCCGACCTCGTCCACCCCGACTACCTGGAAAGCGAGGCCAAGTTGGCGCGCCGCCTGGTGGATGGTGAAATCGACCACTACCAGAAGGAAACGCGCTACCTGCGCCGCGACGGGCAGGTCATGTGGGGCCGCCTGACCGTTTCCATCGTGCGCGGCGAAGGCGCCGAGCGCTTCGGTATCGTAATGATCGAGGATATCGACAAGCGCAAGCGGACCGAGGCCGATCTGTCCACCTTTCGCGCGGTGGTCGAAGCTTCCGCCGAAGCCATCGCCATCCTCTCCACCGACGGCCAGCCGTCCTACATCAATTCCGCCCATGAGAAGCTGTTCGGCCGCAATCTGGCCGAAGCTTCTCAAGTGGGCTATCTCCGGCACTACGCCATGGACTCGCGGGCGATGATCCAGCGCGAGGTTCTGCCCGCCCTGCAGCGCGGCGACAACTGGGAAGGTGTCCTGGATGCCGTCGACGCCGAGGGGAGGGTGTTCGCCCTGTGGCAGCGTGCCGGCGTGGTGCGCGACGAGCAAAATCGCCCGCGGCTGTATTTTGCCTTCATGCATGACCACACCAGCCAACAGCAGATCCAGAACGAGCTGTTTAAGGCCAAGGAGGCGGCCGAGCAGGCGAATGTCGCCAAGACCCGCTTCCTTGCCGCGGCCAGCCACGATTTGCGCCAGCCTCTGCAGGCCCTGTCCATGTTCGTGGCGGTCCTGTCCAATCGCCGGCACTCCCCAGAGGATGCGGCACTTATCAAGCGTATCGAGGATTCGGTCACTGCGGTCGAGGTATTGCTGAACGGCCTGCTCGACGTGTCGAAACTCGAAGCCGGCCTGGTGGTGCCCGAGCTTTCGGCCTTCAACGTCGCGCCGATGATTGACCGGCTGGCGGCGGAGTTCGAGCCGCAGGTGGCGGAACTGGGACTGGCGCTGCGTGCGGTTCGCTCCCATTCGGTAGTGAAGAGCGATCCGGCGCTGCTGGAACGGATTTTGCGCAATTTGTTGAGTAACGCGGTCCGCTATACGCCGAAAGGACGCATCCTGTTCGGGTGCCGGCGCCGCGGCGGGATTCTGCGGGTGGAAATTTGGGATACGGGGATCGGCATCCCGGAAAGCCAGATCAAGCTGATTTTCCGTGAATTCCATCAGTTGGGCAATCCCGGGCGCGACCGTCGGCAGGGATTGGGGCTGGGGCTTGCCATCGTCGAGCGCCTGGCGCGGCTGCTTGGCCATGCCATTTCGGTTAGTTCGGCGCCCGGCAAGGGGTCCGGCTTCGTCGTCGAAGTTCCGTTGGCCAAGCAGCCGGAAATCGTCGCTCAACCCAGGCAGCTCAGCCTGGGCATCAAGCGCGGCGACTTGACGGTGATCATCATTGAAGACGAACCGGACGTTCTCGAAAGCACACGTCTGCTGCTGGAAAGCTGGGGCCATCGGGTATACGGGGCCCTGGATTGCGCCGGCGCCTTGCGCCTGTTGCCGCAAATCGGCAAGCGTCCAGACCTGATTCTCGCCGATTATCGCTTGCAGAACGGCGCCACCGGCGGGCAGGCCATCCATCGCATCCGGACCCGTCTGAAATCGGTCGTACCGGCCATCATTCTGACTGGCGACACGGCGCCCGAGCGTTTGCGCCAAGCCCAGGCCAGCGGCCACGGCCTGCTGCACAAGCCGGTGCAACCTTTGGCCCTGCGGCAGATGATCGACGAAGTGCTGAGCAATACCTCGAAGGCGCCTAAGCCAGCGGCCAGTCATCAGAAGCTCGCGCCATCGCGGTTAGGGGCGCCTTAAGCCGCGCCGAGGATAATGGAGGCCGACGGGAAAATTGCGCAACCAGGCAGGTGAGACGGCCCATGTTCAGACGGAAGAGTCCCAGCATCCAGATCGGTGATCAGTTCGTCAAAGCGGGCGATCCCCACGGGAAAGTGTGGGAGGTGGTGCGTTTGTGGACCCCGGGCGACGGAATACCCCATGCTCGCATGAAGAGCACGGGGCAACAAGGCGAGTCGCGGGTGATTTCGCTGTCGGCGCTTTGCGATCCCCACTTCTTCAAACCGGCGATGCCCGCCGCGGCCGAGTAGGCCGGTTCCCCGGGGAACCGCGGCGGGCCGGTCACGTTATCCGGCCGACCGGATCATGCCGCCGTCCATCCGGAAAACATGGTGCGCCAGCGCCAGCAGGGGGCGACGCTGCGTCAGCAGGATCAAGGTCCGGCCTTCAAGAATGGTGGCGAGACGGTTTGCCAGGCCTTCCAGGTCGTTGTCGCTCCAACTGGCGCAGGGATCGTCGAGCAACAGTACGGAGGGGGCGTCGACCAGGATACGGGCAAGTGCGACGGCCTGGCGCTGGCCGGCCGACAGGCTAAGGCCGTATTCCTCGATCCGGCCGTTCGGGCCCTGCGCCGATAACAGATCCTCAACGCCGGCCAGAGTAGCGGCATCATGGATGGCCTGACCCTGTGCCTCGGGATGACGGAGGGCGAGGTTGTCGTGCAGCGTGCCGGAAAACAGGGTCGGATCCTGCGGCAGATAGCCAAACAGCGCAGCCGCATTGGCCGATGGGTGAGATGGCCGACGGCCGTCGACCCATATCTCGCCGCGATCGGGGGGCAGCAACCCCAGCATCAATTTGGCCGCCGTGGTTTTTCCGGTGCCGGCCGGGCCGGTCAGGGCAACCCGGTCGCCAGACCGAATCTGCAGGCAAGCTCCGTCGAGGACCGGCCGTTGGCCCTTGGGATAGCGGAATGCCACATCGGTCATGACGATGCCTTCGCGCAATTGCGGACGCACCAGCCGAGGTTCCGTGCGGCGTTGGTCCGGCGTTCGCGGCCGCAGGTCGCGCAGGCTGGCCAGGCACTCGCCGATGCCTGGCCAGCGTGCCAGAAGGCCAGCGGCTTCGCCCATTGCGGCCAGCAGCTGCGCCCCGATCAGCAGGCATACGGCCAGGCTGGCGGCTTGCATCTGGTGCTGGGCGACCAGGCGGCTTCCCCAGGCGGCCATGCCGACCAGCGCCACCAATTGCAGTGACTGGGGCAGCCTGCGGCCTCCCAGGTCCACGAATCCGGCAGCCAGAACCGATCTCGCGGTGGCCGCCACCTGTTCGGCCCATTTGCGTTCCCACCGGGCAGCCGCGCCGGAGGCGCGGATCGTATCGACGGAGCCGAGGGTTTCCACCAGGAAGGCCTGCTGCCGGGCTTCATTGCCGACCAGCCGCTGGATGACCGGCCGGCCTACCGGCTGAAGGCCGAGACCGAGGACGAGGAATCCCGGCACCGCCATCAGCGGGACGGCGACCAGGGGGCCGCCCAGCCAAGCCAGGGCAAACCACAAGGCGGCGAGCAGCGGGGCCTCGGCCAGAAGGGCGACCATCGATCCGATCACGTCCGCTCGTTCCGTTTGAATCGCCTTGAGTGCCGTGGCGCAGGCGCCGGTCGGGCCCGGCTGAGCCTGGTTGAGTAGCCGGCGGAAGAAGCGCTGGCCCAATTCGGTTTCAATCTTGCCTACGACTCGGCGCAGCAGCAGATGGCGCGCGGCGCGGATCAGGCCGTCCAGCAGGATGGCCACGCCGGCGGCCGTTGCTACCATCCGCGGACTGCTGCCCCAATGATGGGCGAAATGGGGAAGCAGCACGGCAAGGAAGAGGGCGAGGGCGTCGCCCGGCAGGGCGGCGAAAGCGACCGGCAGGTGGCGATGCCAGTCGGCTTCGGAGCGGCCAGAACCCGCCACCGGCTGTTCTTCGTCGTCGGTCGGAATTTGGCAAGGCTTCAGGGTGATCATCAGGCCGGTATACCGCGCGGCCAACGTCGAGGCGGGAATCACGACCGGGCCAGCGGTATCGGGAAGCAACGCTTCCCCCGATCCATCCCGTTGCCAGGCGGTGAGCGCGCAGACGTCGCCTTCGGCAAGCATCAACAGGGCCGGTAGCTGATCCGGTGAAACGGCATCGAGCGGCAACGCCAGCGGCATGCCGATGAAGCCCGCACGGCCCGCGGCGCGGGGGATGTCGGACACGGAAATCCGCCCAGCCGCATCGACTGCCAGGTCAGCGGCCAGCACCTGTTCGTCAATGAGATGATGGTGTCGTCGGGCCAGTCCGATCAGGCAGCCGAAAGCCGCGTCGGCAAAGCATCGATCGAATTCAGTGAAGCGCGCGGAGGTGTAGGTCATGGCCTCTAACCCGCAAGCAAGAGAGTTCCACCGGGACCGGCGTGCGGAATGGCAAGCCGTTCTCGATACGATTTGGGGTTGGCCGTGGCCATCGAATGGCGGCTAACACCGAAGAGGGGGCCCCTACGACGCAAGGAAGAAGGGCCCGCCGGATCGCGATACCGGAATCCGGCGGACCGACGGAGGTCAGCTTAGGGAAGGTCAGCTCAGGAAGGTATCGGCATGTATGGCGCTCGGGTCGACACCCAGTAACACGACGGAATGGCCATCAGGCAAATTGAGCACCGTGCTGTGGGTTGCCGCCGCCGCCGACGTGGTCGAGCCGGAAGCGGAGCTTGGCGTCGAGGAGGTGCCGCTGCTGCTGGAACTGGGCGTGCCTGACGCAGCCGCCGTCGAGCCGGTCCCGCCGCTGCTGGTGGTTCCGCCGCTGGCGGCGGGAGTTCCGCTGCTGGCGCTCATGCCCCCGGTGCTGCTGCTTCCACTGGTGCCGGTCGCTCCGGTGGCACCGCTGGCTCCGGTTGCGGCCGAGGCGGCAGGGTTGCCCGCACTGATGTCGTGGGCGGTTGCCAGGACGCTGGCTGCACTCATGCCGTTGGTAAGGATGATGTGGTCGGACGCTGGGTTGAAGCCGACGATGACGTCATTGGCGCCGTGGCCCAGGACGAAGGTGTCGGTTCCCCCGTTGCTGACAAAGAGATCGTTTCCCGTGCCGTCGGTAAAGAGATTGGGTTCCGGGCCGCCGACCAGCACGTCGTTGCCTGCCCCCGCGGTCAGATGCGTCGTCGCTGCGGCTTCGGCCTGGGCGGCGGTCATGGTGGACGAGGATGAGGATGAGGGCGTGGAGGAAGATGTCGGCGTAGACGAGGAAGAGGGCGTCGTGCTGGACGTCCCGCCAGCGGCCCCGCCGGCCGCGGTCGTGCCGCTTGCCGGCGTCGTGCCGGTAGTGCCGCCGCTGCTTGGCGTCGAACTGCTCGTGGAGGTGCCGCCGGCTGCGGCGCCGCTCGAGGAGGAGGAGGAGGCCGACGATCCGCTGGGCGGAGTGAGATTGGTTATTACCAGAACGTCATTGCCCGGCCCGGCCTGTAATGTATTGCCCGGAAATCCGATGATGAGATCACCGGCGCCGCTTCCGGTGACGGTAGCGGTGGGAGACTGCGCCACGTCGATATTGGTGATGCCTTGGCCGGCCGTTGCGGCTGCGGGCGTCGAGGCGGCAGGCGTCGCCGCGGCCGACCCGGGCGTCGCCGTAGTGCCGGTCGAACTGGTCGAACCGGTCATCCCGTTCGTGGAGGTGGTAGCCATCGCACTAACTCCAGCAAAGTTACCGAAACTGCCAGTCAAAACGCGGGGAGCGCCAAAGAGGTTCGTGCCCATTAGCCCCGACATACAAAGGAATGCCGCAAATCCACCTTGGCGTGGGGTCACTTTTCCCAGCCGATGAGACGCCTAACCTGCTTTCGGGGAAAGCAAGGAAAGGCTAAGGCAAATTTGCATTATTTGGAGAAAGCTGATGGCAGTCTCTGACGCGAAGCGTTCTTGTTCCGTCAGGCGGGCGTGCGTTCTTCCAGCGGCGCATTCAACCCGAAATTCATTGCGCGGAACATCACGCTGTGAGTGCCGGTGCCTTGATTGACCACGGGGCGGCCGACCATCACCGAGGGCGTCTGCCGGTAAAGGCGATAGACGATTTGCGGCAGCCAGCACCTGCTGCTGGGAGGGCTTTCCCCGGCCGTGCGGAAGTCCTCGACGGAATTGAAGAACAGAGCCTCGCCGCCATGAGCGTCGGCATCCACGACGACGGCCAGAGGATGGCCGGGATGGCGCATGAACTCGATGCCGGGGCGCACGTTCAGGCGGCCGTCTTTTCGTTCCACGACCACAACGCGCGGCACCGGCCCTGAAAAGACGTCGCGCACGCAGGCCGCCGCCGCGCGCGATATGCCCTCGGCCCCGACTTCACCGGGAACGGCCTTGTCGAAAGCCTGGCCCAGGAAGGTTGCTATGGCGGTCTTCAGATGATCTGCCGGTTCAGGCTGGCCGGGCACCGGATCGCCGTCGAATGATCTCAGGATCGGGCGGGTGAAACTTTCCCCTGCGGCGCGAAAGTCCTCTTCACCATGGTAGAAGAAGCCATAGCCGGTATCGTCCGGCCGTCGAAGAAACACAGCCTCGGGAAATCGCGCGATCGCCCCGCTCATGAACAACCCCCTACGAAACCCGGCTGCTCATTAAACCACTAAGACACCAAGTCACCAAGGAAGAAAGGGGGGCGTCTTTACTGTCATCGTGAGGGCGAAAAGAAGGAAGGATCTCGTTGACTGGACGAGATCCCTCACTCCGTTCGCGGATGACAGGAGTCAGCCTCTTCCGATGCTTCTCCTCTCCTATTCCGCGGCCAAGCTGCTGCCGGCAATCCGCTTCAGGATGTCGTAGCGGCGGCGTATCTGGTCGTTGGCAGCGGCCACCAGCTTTTCATAGTTGGCGTGGTCGTGCGCCTCGGTGATACGGAACCGCGTTTCCGAGGCCATGAAGTCGTGCAGCGAGAAGGTCGGATCGGCGGTGTCCAATTCCAGGGCGCTCTGACCGGTGCCGAGGCGGCGCGGGTCGTAGCGGTACAGCGGCCAGTAGCCGCTCTGAACCGCCAGCCTCTGCCGTTCGAGGCCGGCCGACATGTCGTAGCCATGGGCGATGCAGTGTGCATAGCCGACGATCAGCGATACGCCGTCGTACGACGCAGCGTCCTGCAAGGCCTTCACCGTCTGAGCGTCTTTGGCGCCGAAGGCGACGGATGCGACATAGACGTTGCCGTAGGCGAGTGCGATCAGGCCGAGATCCTTCTTCGGTCGCGTCTTGCCAGCCATGGCGAACTTGGCCGAGGCACCGAGCGGAGTGGCCTTGGATTGCTGGCCGCCGGTGTTGGAATAGACCTCGGTATCCAGCACCAGGATGTTGACGTTGCGGCCCGACGCCAGGACGTGGTCCAGGCCGCCGTAGCCGATGTCATAGGCCCAGCCGTCGCCGCCGACGATCCACACAACCTTGTCGACCAGATAGTCGGCGATCTCGTCGAGCCGAATCGCCTCGGCATCTTTGCGGCCGTTGAGCACACGACGCAGTTCGGCGACGCGCTCGCGCTGCGCCTTGACCCCCGCGTCGGTGTCCTGTGGGGAATACAGGAGTTCGTTGACCAGTTGCTCGGGGAATTCGCTGGCCATCCGCTTCACCAGTTCGCGGGCGTGTTGCTTGTGCTGGTCGAGCGACAGGCGGAAGCCCAGGCCGAATTCGGCATTGTCCTCGAACAGCGAATTGGCCCAGGCCGGGCCGCGGCCGGACTGGTCGACCGTATAGGGCGTGGTGGGCAGATTGCCGCCATAGATCGACGAGCACCCCGTGGCGTTGGCCATCATGATGCGGTCGCCGAACAGCTGGGTCAGTGATTTGATGTACGGCGTCTCGCCACAACCCAGGCAGGCGCCGGAGAACTCGAACAGCGGCTTGATGAATTGTGCCGTTTTCATGTTCAGCCGGATGTCCGCCCGTTCGATGTCGGGCAATGACAGGAAGAAGTCGAAATTGGCCTTTTCGTCGGCCAGCAGCGGCCCCTTCGGCGCCATTGCCAAAGCCAGGCGGTCGGGATTGGCCTTGTCCTTGCCGGGGCAGACCTTAACGCACAACTGGCAGCCGGTGCAGTCTTCCGGGGCCACCTGCAGCAGATAGGTGCCGCCCTTCATCTCGGCGCCCTTGTAAGGCATGGTCTTCAGACTGGATGGAGCGCTGGTCAGGGCTTCCGGCTGGACGATCTTGGCACGGATGGCCGAGTGCGGGCAGACCATCGCGCATTTGTTGCACTGGATGCACAACGACGATTCCCAGTGGGGAATCTCATCGGCAATGTTGCGCTTTTCGAACTTGGCAGTGCCGACCGGCCAGGTGCCGTCGACCGGGAATGCGCTGACCGGCAGCAGATCGCCCTTGCCGGCAAGCATCATGGCGGTGACACGCTTGACGAAATCGGGGGCATCGTGTGGAACGATCGGCGGAATGTCGTGCGTTGCCGTGATGTGGCCGGGAACGGCAAGCTCTTCCAGGTTGGCCAAGGTTGCGTCGACCGCCGCCCAGTTCTTTTCGACGACCTTCTGGCTCTTGCGGCCGTAGGTCTTCTCGATCGCCTTCTTGATCTGGGCGATGGCCTCGTCGCGCGGCAACACCTGGGACAGGGCGAAGAAGCAGGTCTGCATGATGGTGTTGATGCGGCCGCCCATTCCGGTGGCCTGCGCCACCCTGCGGGCGTCGATGGTGTAAACCTTCAGCTTTTTGTCGAGGATCTCCTGCTGCACCGAGCGCGGCAGCTTGTCCCACAGCTCGGCCGCGGGATAGGGCGCGTTGAGCAGTAAGGTCGCGCCGGATGCCGCATATTGCAGGACGTCGTACTTCTCAAGGAAGACGAAGTGATGGCAGGCGACGAATTCGGCCTTCTGCACCAGGTATGGAGAGCGGATCACTTCCGGGCTGAAGCGCAGATGGGAAATGGTCACCGCGCCGGACTTCTTCGAGTCGTAGACGAAATAGCCCTGGGCGTAGAGCGGTGTGTTGTCGGCGATGATCTTGATCGAGTTCTTGTTGGCGCCCACGGTGCCGTCGGCCCCCAGACCGAAGAACACCGCCCGCTTTACGGCGCCGGCGGCCAGGGTGAACGACTCGTCGACCGGCAGGGAAAGGCCGGTGACGTCGTCATTGATACCCACGGTGAAGCGGCGTTTCGGCGTCGCCTTGGCCAGTTCGTCGAACACGGCCTTGACCATGGCCGGAGTGAATTCCTTGGACGACAGGCCGTAGCGTCCGCCGATGACAACCGGCTCGGCCGCGGTGGCGCGCAGCCCGGTGGCACGGGCCTCGGCCAGGGTCGAGACGACGTCGAGATACAGCGGCTCGCCGACGGCGCCCGGCTCCTTGCAGCGGTCGAGCACGGCGATGGAACGGACCGACGGCGGCAGGGCGGCGACGAAATCGTCGATGGAGAAGGGCCGGTACAGGCGCACCTTGAGCACGCCGGTCTTGGCGCCGTTGCGGTTCAAGGTGGCGATGGTGTGCTCGATGGTATCGGCGCCCGAGCCCATCACCACGATGACGTGCTCAGCCTCCGGATGGCCTGCGTAGTCGTACAGGTTGTATTGGCGGCCGGTAATCTTGGCGAAGCGATCCATCTCGTTCTGCACGATGCCGGGCAGGGCGTTGTAATATGGATTGCGTGCCTCCTGCGCCTGGAAGAAGGTATCTGGGTTCTGCGCCGTCCCGCGGACCACCGGATGGTCGGGGCTCATCGAGCGGCGGCGGAACGCGTGGATCAAATCCTCGTCCAGCAGGGTACGCAGCTGTTCATCGCTCAGCGCGACGATCTTGGCTACTTCGTGCGAGGTGCGGAAACCGTCGAAGAAGTGCAGGAAGGGGACGCGCGAGCGCAGGGTTGCCGCCTGGGCAATGGCGGCCATGTCCTGGGCCTCCTGCACCGAGGCGGAAGCCAGCATGGCGAAGCCGGTCTGGCGCGTCGCCATGACGTCGGAATGGTCGCCGAAGATCGACAGCGCATGGGTCGCGACCGTGCGCGCCGACACATGCATGACGAACGGCGTCAGCTCGCCGGCGATCTTGTACATGTTGGGGATCATCAGCAGCAGCCCCTGGGAGGCCGTGAAGGTGGTTCCCAGGGAGCCGGCTTGGATGGCACCATGCACGGCGCCGGCGGCGCCGGCTTCGGACTGCATTTCCGTAATTTCGGGTACCAGGCCCCAAATGTTCTTCTTGCCCTCCGAAGCCCACTGGTCGGCGAGCTCACCCATGGTGGAGGAGGGGGTGATCGGGTAAATGACGGCGATTTCGTTGCTGCGGAAGGCCACGGAGGCGCAGGCTTCGTTACCGTCGACGGTAATCATGTGTTGCTTGGACATGGGACGGTCCCCAAAATGAGAATCGGGCCGATTTAAGCTCTTCCGGCACGATTTTTAAAGCAATTGATGTGGCGATTCGGCAGAAAGTCCTATGCCCGATTGCCAAACTCGGAAATATGGGCGGGGCGCTACATTGATAGAGTCCGCATTGCAGGATGATTAGATGACTCGTTTTCTATTGCTTCTAATTTTTGGCTTGTCCCTTGCCGCGTGCGGCGGAGCGTTTCCAGACGCGGAAGTGATCCATCCGCGGACGCCGAAGGTCGACCTGCAGCGACCGTCGCCCGCCGAGCTGTTCACCCAACTTGACCGAGACGGCGACGGCGCGCTCGAGCGCGACGAGGTCGAGGGCCATTGGGCAGAGGTTTTCGCCATCATGGATCGAAACGCCGATGGTCGGCTGGTTCCGGCTGAGTTTTTGGCGTTGCCGAACCCTCGCATGACGATCCGCACCCAGGTCATGCTGATGGACGATCCGGCACGCTATGGCGCGTTCAGCCGCCTCGACCGAAGGGGCGACGGATTTGTCACGTTGGACGAATTCCTGACGGGGTCGTCCTGGCTGTTCGATGCGTTGGATCGTAACCACGACGGCCGGCTGACCCCCGACGAACTTGGGGTGATCATCCGCGACGAGCCGCCCAACGAGGGGATTCTGCGGTTGCCGCCCGCGCCGCCGCCGCAGCTTCCGCGGACGGAGGTCAGTCCGGTGCCTGCGGCGCCGGCTGCGCCGACCGCCTCACCGCCGCCGGAGCCCTCGGTTCCGCCACCGCCCCCACCGCCACCGCCCCCACCGCGGCTGCCATAGGCTACGCGGCCGGCATCCGTCGGGGCGCCGCCTCCGGCGGCTCCTCAGAATCCCTTATAGGAGTGGAGCCGGCGTCGCCGGCGGCGTCCGCCGCAAGGCAGCGCGAATGTTGAATTCCGGCAGAGCGGAATTGTCGGCACGCACCCTTTCTCAGCCTCTCTGCATGAGGAAGACCAGGAGCGCACCGAAATGTAGCTTGGAGCGTAAAAGGGATTTGGGAAAGTGGCGGGAGTGACGGGGCTCGAACCCGCGACCTCCGGCGTGACAGGCCGGCGCTCTAACCAACTGAGCTACACCCCCCTCGCCAAGGGAGGCGGACGTATAGCAGAAGCAGTCGGCATGATGCAAGCGGACATTTTGGCGGGGTTCCACTTCAGGGCATCCCTCCGACGCACTGTCGGGGTCAGGCAATCTGACATGGTAACCCATTGGAGAGCCGTCGAGGAGAACAGCATGCATCGTCGTCTGCCCATCGCATTGCCAGGAATGGTGGCTGTTGCAATGCTGGCCGCACTGCCTGCCTGCGCGCCGCAGCCCGACGACCAGGTCATTGGTCCGGAGCCGACCATCGGCTGCTGCTGGGGCGACGCGCCGGATCCCGGGGCGCCCGGTTTTGCCAGGGTCCTAAGAATCTCATCGCCGGCGATAGCCAGTCTCCCCATGTCGCAAGAGGGCTGGATAAACGGGGGGCGGGAGGACTAAGCTGGCACGTTCAGCCGATTAGCGCGGAGGGATCTGCATGGGCGAGGTCATCAACCTGAACCGCTTCCGCAAGGCACGCGCCCGCAGCCAGGAAGCCAAGCAGGCCGACGAGAACCGGACCCGTTACGGTCGGACCAAGGAGGACAAGCGCCGCGGCAAAGCCGAGAGCGACCGCGCATCCAAGGAACTGGATGGCAAGAAGCTCGAATGAATTGGTTCCTTTGGCCGGGCAACCGCGTCTGCGACCTGTTGGGTCTGCAGGATCCCGATGACCGGCAAGCCTTCCGCACGTTCGCCAACATGATCATTTGGGGTGCGGTGATCGTCCTGGCGGCCCTGGTGGTGGGGAAGTACACCTGAACCTGCGGGGGAACGTCCCGCTATTCCCACGGCCGCTGCAGCCGGTCGTACGCTTTCCAGTCGTCGGCCGCCTGGTCCAGCAATTCATCGACGCGGGCGATGTGCCAGCCGGCGACCGCGCCGGCCGCCCATATGCGCTCCGGATCGCCTGTCTGTTCGGCATGGTGTCGGAGCAGGCTTTGGCTGACCGAGATGTCATTCAGCAGGCCCAGGCGGTCCTGCAGCGTGCCAAGGGCGGCAACCATTTTTTTGGGTTTGCCCTGCTGGTACAGGCTGGAAAAGAAATCAACCGCGTAACGAAGTTTTTTGATGTTGATGCGCACTTGGTGCCGCGCCGCCGGGTCCAGCTCTCGCAAGCGCCGCAAGCCGCGGCGGGCCTTCCGGCCGCGGCCGGCCAGGGTCGTTTGCGCTAGGCATTTGGCCGGCTGGTCGAGCAGCATGCGGCGGTCGGCGTCCCCGCTGTCCAGCCAATCGCCGCCCTCGCTCCATTCCCCAAGCCGTAGCAGCAGCTCGGTCAGCCGGGGCTGGTCCAACAGGTCGGCGGCTTCGTCATAGGCGGCTTGCCGCCGTGTGTCGAAATCGGCGCGCAGGGCGGCAAAGCCGGGAATTTCGGCGAAAATTCCGGCGACGGGTTGAAGAATTTCCTGGATGAAGACGTCGGCGTCGCGCGCCTTGCCCAGGCGGCCGCCCAGCCAGCGAAGTTCTTCCCGCAACCAGGCGGTGTCGGGCGTGTCGATCAATGTCTTGAAGATGTTCATGGCAGAGCGGATTCGCCGCAAGGCGACGCGCATCTGATGAACGGCTTCCGGTTCTTGGGTTGCCGCCAGGCAGTCCTGGTTGGCAAGAAAATGGCTGACGCAGGAGCGGGTGATCCGCCGTAGCGCCTCGCCGCTGGCAATGTCCTGAGGGAGAGTCACTGCCGCAGCCTTGACTGGCCGCGGCTTTTCGCCCTCCAGCAGAGCGTAGCCGCGTTGCGCCTTGGTGGTCACCGCCAGGCGGGTTGGGATGTCCGCGTGAAATTCCCGCGCCAGGCTGAACAGTCTTCGGGCTTCTCCGCGCTTCAGTTCCAGTTCAGCCTCGCTGATGGGAACCGCCCGTTCTCCGGCCACGACTCGCCCGTCGTCCAATACGAGTTCCACCTCCCAGGCGCCGTCGCCCAGGCGATAGGCGGTGCGCCGAACGTCGGTGCTGAAGACCGGTTGGAGTTGCTGCAGAAGCCTGTCGTCCGCGAAAAGGGCGCCCATCGCGCCGGATTTCAGCGGCACCAGGTCGGGCGCATCGCCGTTGATCTCCCATTCCCATTCGTGCCGGGTCCACTCGCCGGCCGAGGCATCGGCGGCCGTCTTCAGCGTTTGTATGCGCCGACGGCCGATATGCCGGACGCGGAGTACGGCCTTATGGCTTCGCAGGCGGAAATCCGGCGTGTCGAAATAGACTGAGACTTCGCGGCGGGTGACGGCTTTGGCTAGTATCCACCGATGAATCAGGGGATGACGCCGCAACCGCCGCATGGCAGCCGAGTCGAGTTGGAGCTTCAATTCGGTCTCGGTGGACATGCGGGCTCCCGTCACCGGAGGATCGATGATAGCTCAGGCAATAAAATTGGAAAACCCCGCGCGAAGTTATCCTCTGGGTTCTGCGTTCGATTCTCGCCAGTTGCATGGCGGAGACAGCTTTGTCATCCTGACCGCCTGAGTGAATCCCAGCCCATCGGCCTTCGTCGATGGGAAGGAAGATGGTTGGTCCAGGGGGGCGTCATGGCAGTGGCGAGGCGATGGGCGTTGGTTGCCCTATGTGCCGTGGGTCTGTCGGCTTGCGGGGCCAGCTACAATGATGGCGACCGCTTCTGGAACGACGCCTTCTTCTGGAGCGACGGCAAGACCAGCGAAGAGGCCATGGCGGCGTTGTCCAAGGGCGACTTCGTCCGCGCCGAAAGCCTGGGCAACGACGCCATGCGGCGAAATCCGAAGGACCCCTATGCTTTGCTGGCCCTGGCCGTGGTGTATGAAAACACCTCGCGGCCCGAGCTTGCCCGCCAGTATTTCGAGGCGCTGGCCTCGATGAACCCACAGGCCACGGCTTTGATCGGGGTGGGGCCCACCGCCGAGCGCCGCACGATTGCCGACATCGCGCGCCAGCACCTGACGTTGCTAGGGGGTGGAAGCAAGGCGCCCCCGCCCGGCCCGGGCGCCGAACCCGCGCTGTTGAAAGTGCCACCGCCACCGCCGGTGACCGGCGTCGAGCTTGGGGCGAACGACGACGCCAATGTCATCCTGCGGTTCCAGACCCTGCGTAAGCTGCTGGACGAAGGGCTGATCACCCGCGACGAGTACAACCGCCGGCGCGGTGTCAATCTTGGAGCGCTGCTGCGTTATACTGCGCCGGCGCCTGCCGCCGGCCTTAGCCGGCCCGCGCCTTCGCCCGAGCAGGTGGTCCAGCGTCTCCGATTTCTGGCCGAGGCTTATCAGGAACGCGGGATGACCGCTACCGAGCAGACGGCCGAGCGGGCCATCATCCTCGATGCCTTGCTGCCAGCCGTGGTGATCAGGCGCGCCGACCCACCTCCGCCGCTGACCGATCAGATGCAGGCCGCCGCGGTGGTTGGGCGCCTTGAAAGGCTGCGGGCGGCCAACGTCATTACCGCCGCGGAAGAGAACCGGGAAAAGGCTGCGACTTTCCGGGCCGTGCAGGTTCACATGGCCGATGCCGAAGCGGCTGCAAGGGCCGCTGCGGGAATGGCGGCGATGGCCCCGGCGGCGCCGACCGGGCCGGGTATCCGCCTTGCCGTCTACCATTCAGAAAGTCAGGCGCATCGGGCGTGGGCGGGAATGCAGAGGGCGTTCTCCACCGAGTTGGGGGATTTGCAGGCGGTGGTCAGCAAGATCTCGCTGCGGCGGCATCGGGTGGCGTACCGGCTTAGCGCGGGGCCGCTGCCGGATCCCAAGGCAGCGCTGCAGCTGTGCCGGAAGCTGCGTCACTATGGACATTCCTGCGAGGTCACGACCTTGGGGCGTTAGCGACCTGCGTCAAAGGTGACGCAAGTTGGGGATCTGCGGCCATTGCGATCCAGGCCGCGCGGATGCGTGCATCCGGCGAGGGCCAGGCCAAAGAGCCAGGACCGTCATGCAGCTCTTCTTGATGGCGATCTAGTGGTAAAAATCTAACGGATGAGTCCCGTTGCGGATTCCCCTGGCTTGCTGGATGTGCGAGTCTGGGGGATGCGCAATGGGATCAACATCGAAGTGAATGTCGCCGACCGTGAGCGTCTGGAAGCGGTAGCGGCGGATCGCAACAGCCCGCAAAAGCACGTCTGGCGATCGCGGATCGTGCTGCTCACCGCCGACGGCGTGGGGACCGTCGAAATCATGCGCCGGACCGGCAAGAGCAAGACCGCCGTCTGGCGCTGGCAGGAACGGTTCATGCAAGAAGGCGTGGACGGCCTTTTTCGGGACAAAACGCGGCCATCGCGCATCCCGCCGCTGGGCGATGAGATTGCCGAACGGGTAGTGGCGTTGACCACTACCACCGAACCGTCCGGCGAGGTAACGCACTGGACGGCTCCGGCCATGGCCAAGCTTGTCGGCATCTGCGTCAGTTCGGTCCAGCGCATCTGGCGTGCCCATGGCCTGCAACCCCATCGCTGGCGTCAGTTCAAGCTGTCCAATGATCCGCAGTTCGCCGCCAAGGTCCGCGATGTCGTCGGCCTCTACATGAACCCGCCCGCTCATGCCGTCGTCGTCTCCATCGACGAGAAGAGCCAAATCCAGGCTCTCGACCGGACGCAACCCGGCCTGCCGTTGAAGCGCGGTCGCTGCGGCACGATGACCCACGACTACAAGCGCAACGGCACCACCACCCTGTTCGCCGCCCTCAACGTCCTCGATGGCACCGTTGTCGGCCGCTGCATGCCGAAGCACACCCACCAGGAATTCATCAAGTTTCTCAACGCCGTCGAGCGAGCCGTTCCGGCGGGCAAGGTCGTCCACGCCATCGCCGACAACTACGCCACCCACAAGCACCCCAAGGTCCGGGAATGGTTGGCCGATCATCCGCGCTGGGTCTTCCATTTCACCCCCACCTCGGCCTCCTGGCTCAACGCCGTCGAGGGATTCTTCTCCATCATCACCCGCAGGCGCATCCGGCGCGGCGTCTTCAAATCCGTCTCCGATCTCCAAGAGTCCATCCGCCGCTACATCCGCGAGCACAACGACAAATCCGCCAAGCCTTTCGTCTGGGCCGCCGACCCCGAGCGAATCATCGCCGCCGTCAGGCGTGGGCCCCAAGCATTAGACTCGGACCACTAGCCCCTCGGATGTGCCCATGTTCTTCGATTCGTGGGCTTCGATTCGTGGGCTTGCCTCCGAAGGTCGATGCGGCTATATTGATCTTTCGCCTGGTTTCGGGTGTTTTTCCTCAACTCCAACCCGAGTCGCTCCTTTTCTGTGAAGGTGCGGGGTGGCGTCGTCTCCGGGGAAGGGCGTCTGCAATCGTCCGCAAAAAGCCGTTGACACGGGTTTCCAGCGGGCGTAGAAACCGCGCCTCCACCGGACGGCACCATGGGTCGATGACCTGGTGAAAAACGGCGGAAAAAAAAGAGGTTGACGCGCTTTGCCGGGTGGCGTAAAACCCCGGCCTCCCGACGGAGCGAAAGCGAAGGCGGGGGCGGCGGACGGAAGGTTTGCCGGGCTGTTTGACAAGTGAAGACGATGGAAGG
>JAJYTF010000060.1 GCA_021793155.1 Pseudomonadota bacterium
CACCGGCCCATAACCTCTTCGAACCGCATGATGCGGACCTCCTGCAACACGCCTGTCCGACCCATCGAAGCCCCTCCTTTGGAAGGCTTCCAGGATCGGTCAGATCACGTGCTACCTGGATCGGTCAGATCACGTGCTACCTGGATCGGTCACATCATGTGCTACGGACACCTAATACCCCCTCGTGTTGACACCTTTGGTTGATGGCGCGTAAGGTTATCGGACACAGGAGGGATCATCGGCACTCCGTTGCCGATTGTACGCGGGGATGGGGCCTATGGTTGTCCTCGGCGGGAGTTCTTATTCAGCCCCCTTTGTTCGGGTTGCCGAGCGCCTTCGCGCGGCAAGCGGGAAGTTGGTGCGCCGTGCCGTCCTGGCCGCCGGAGGTCTTTTCGATGTCGAACAGGTCTACCGCGAAATCGCCGAGGCTGAGTCCCGGCATCAGCAACGCGAGATGATCGTCCTCGGCTGGATGGTGACGTTTCATGGTGACGGCACGGCCTTGGCGGAAAACCGCCTGACCGGCGAGACCCTGCCCTTAAGCGCCGAGGATACCCAGGCCTTGAAGGGGACGCTCGAACCGACGGCTTAGAGCCCCCTCCGGACAAGGCTGGCCATGGGCTTCGCGAAGCGATCTTCGGCCGGCAGGGCGACCGGTGTGGCATCGCCCCGCTGGACAATTCACGAAGCCGAAGGCTAGTGGTCTTGCGCCGCCGGCGGTGTCGAGGATCAGCATCGTCACAGAGGTCGTCGGGTCGGGCGTGAAGTAGAAGGCCTTCCCGGGGTTTATGTCTCCGACCATGGCGTTTGCCGCATGTTTCCTGCGGAATTTGCATCACTCGATGCCAGTGACAGGCTAGGCGAAGTGAGAGGGGACTATGAAAGCTATCGAATACACAGACGTGGCGCCAACATTGTTCGACAACGAGACGGCGAAGAAGGTGGCCGGCCGGGTGCTCATCGGCAAGGCCGACGGGGCGGCCAATTTCTGCATGCGGATTTTCGAGGTCGGCGCGGAAGGCAACACGCCAAGGCACAGTCATCCCTGGGAACACGAAATCTTCTTCCACTCGGGAGAGGGCGAAGTGATCTGCGATAGCAGGCAGTACTCCGTCAAGGCAGGAAGCGCTGTGCTGATTCCCGCCAGCGCGGAGCATCAAATCCGCAATACCGGCGCCAACACGCTGGTCTTCGTCTGTGTGGTACCGTCGATCGCTCCCGAACTGTGAACACGGCGCCGTGAATTGTTGCGTTGCTCTGCAGGCGCGACCGACAGAACGCTATGGAGACGTTCCGCCAGCCCGCTTTTAATGCTCGGCGGCGGAGCGTTCCGCCCAGGTCAGCGGTCCGGTCCGGCGGTACAGCCAGGGATATTGCCGGACCATTTGGCCGGCCCGGGTGAAGCGGTAGGCAAGCACAGCGATGCAGACCAGCAGGCCGGCGTCCAGCAGGTATCCGGGCAGCGACAGCAACCGGCCCTGGAACAGGCCGAACACCAGGAACCGGTCAGCCCCGCCCAGCAGCAGGCCATAGGGCACGGCCTGCCAGGCCGGGCGCCAGGTCGCGGCCAGAGCCTGACCGGCCATGAAGGCGCAGCCGCCCATGAAGATCAGGGTAAGGCCGACGAACACGCCGGGCGTGGTACCGAACAGGGTGGCCAGCAGGGTCATGGCCCGGTCTCCGCGGCAGGGGTGTGGCCGCCCTCGAGATAGGCGGCGCGGACGGCCGGATTGGCCAGAAGCTCGGCTCCGGTACCGCGCAGGGTAATCCGCCCGTTGACCATCACATAGGCGCGGTGGGCCAGTTTGAGCGCGTGAAAGGCGTTCTGCTCCACCAGGAACACGGTGACCTGCTGTTCGCGGTTAATCTCGCGGACAATCTTGAAGATCTGCCCCACCACCAGCGGCGCCAAGCCCAGCGAGGGTTCGTCCAGCAGCAGCAGGCGCGGCCGGCTCATCAGGGCGCGGCCGATGGCCAGCATCTGTTGTTCGCCACCCGACAGGGTGCCGCCGCGCTGGTTCAGCCGCTCCTCGAGGCGGGGAAACAGAGCCAGCACCCGTTCCAGGTCGGCGGGGAAATGGCGCGGATCGGCAACCACGGCGCCCATCTGCAGGTTCTCCAGCACCGTCATGCGGGAGAAGATGCGACGCCCTTCGGGCGAATGGGCGATGCCGCGGCGGACGATTTGGAAGGTGGGCAGGCGGGTAATGTCTGCGCCCTCGAAGCGGATGGCGCCCTCGGTCGCCCGCGGCTTGCCGCAGATGGTCATCAAGAGGGTGGTCTTGCCGGCGCCGTTGGCACCGATCAGGGTGACGATCTCGCCTGCCTCGATATCCAGGTCGACGCCGTGCAGAGCCTCGATGCGCCCGTAACCGGAATGGAGGTCGCGGATGGTCAGCATGGCGGCGCAGTCGGCAGGCCGCCGGCGACGTCCGGCGGCAGCGCCTCGCCCTCGGCGGCGCCCAGATAGGCGCGGATGACGGCGGGATCGTTGCTGACCATGTCCGGCGTTCCCTCGGCGATGGGGGCGCCGTGGTCGAGGACGACCACATGGTCCGAGATCTGCATTACCACGCTCATATCGTGTTCGATCAGCAACAGGCCGATGCCGTGCTGGCCGCGAATGTCCAGCAGCAGTTCGTTCAATTGCGCCGATTCCCGGGGATTGAGGCCGGCCGCCGGTTCATCCAGACAGAGCAGGCAGGGCTCGGTGCACATGGCCCGGGCGATTTCCAGGCGGCGCTGCGAACCATAGGGCAGGTTGCCGGCGGCCCAATCGGCCTGGCCGGTCAATTCGATTCTGTCCAGCCAATAACGGGCCAGCTCCACCGCCTGCCGCTCAGCCCGGGTGTAGCGGTTCAGGCCCAGCAACCCCGCCACCGAATAGGCCGAGGCGCGCATCAGCCGGTTGTGCTGGGCGACCACCAGGTTCTCCAGTACGCTCATGCCGGCGAACAGGCGGATATTCTGGAAGGTGCGGGCGACCCCGGCGTCCTTGGCGATGCGGAAGCCCTCCATGCGCTCCAGCAGGAAGCATCCACCATTGTTGGGCGGGGTCAGGGTCAGCCGGCCGACGCTGGGCTTGTAAAAGCCGGTCAGGCAGTTGAACACGGTGGTCTTGCCGGCGCCGTTGGGACCGATGATGGCGGTGATCTGCCGCTGCCTGGCGGTGAATGACAGGTCGTTGATGGCGACCAGGCCACCGAAGCGCATGGTCAGGTGTTCGACGGTGAGCAGGGGTGGGGCGGCGGCCGTCATCGTGCCGCTTCTCCCGCCGTCTGAGGAGCCGCCTCCAGTGCATCGGCGGCCAGCCGGATGGTCGGTTCGCGGCTGGCCAGCAGGCCGCGCGGCCGCCACAGCATGATCAGCACCATGGCGCCTCCAAAGGCCAGCATGCGGTATTGCTGAAGGTCGCGGAACCACTCGGGCAGGCCGACCAGCAGAATGGCAGCCAGAACGATGCCGATCTGGCTGCCCATGCCGCCCAGAACGACGATGGCCAGGATGATGGCGGATTCGATGAAGGTGAAGCTTTCGGGGCTGATGAAGCCCTGCCGGGTCGCGAAGAACGAGCCGGCGAAGCCGGCGAACATGGCGCCCAGTGCGAAGGCCGACAGCTTGGTCCTGGTCGGGTTGATCCCTAAGCTGCGGCAGGCTGTTTCATCCTCGCGCAGGGCTTCCCAGGCACGGCCGATGGGCAGGCGGCGGATGCGCAGGGTGAACAGATTGGTGGCCAGGGCCAGGACCAGGATGACATAGTAGAGGAAGATGATGCGCTGGCCGGGGGAGAATGGCAGCCCGAAGAATTCGTGGAAGGTGGTCCTGCCCGGGGCGGCGGCCAGGAAGGGCAGGCCAAAAAAGCTGGGGCGCTGGATGCCGGAGATACCGTTGGGGCCGTTGGTCAGGCTTTCCCAGTTCAGCAGAACGACCCGCACGATCTCGCCGAATCCCAGGGTGACGATGGCAAGATAGTCACCGCGCAGGCGCAGCACCGGAAAACCCAGCAGGATACCGAAGCAGGCGGCCAGCGCGCCGGCGAAGGGCAGGCACAGCCAGAACGAGAGGCCGAAGGTCTGCGACAGCAGCGCGTAGGAATATGCGCCGACGGCATAGAAGGCGACGTAACCGAGATCCAGCAGGCCGGCCAGGCCGACCACGATGTTGAGCCCCCAGCCCAGCATGACGTAGATCAGCAGCAGGGTCGCCTTGTCGATCAAGTTGCGGTCGGCGAATGGTGCCAAGGGCAGCAGCAGGGCCGCGGCAACCAGCAGCCAGCCGACGATCTTCCGGTTGCGGCTGGGCCGGCCAGCCAGGGGCAGCAGCGTTTGCCGCTTGCGCTGGAAGACCCGGCTGAACGCCGCCGCGGCGAATGCCATCCCCAGCCGGCCGATGAAGACGGCGGCAGCGGCGTACCCCACCCAGGCGAAACGATAGTCAAGGCTGAGTCCCTGCTGGGAATCAGCCAGCCGGAAACCGAGCAGGGGCAGGGCCAGCAAGGCGGCGACGACGGCAGCGGCCAGGGCGTCCTTCAGCATGGCGAGCGTCGGCACGGGGCTCAGACCTTTTCGATCTCAGGTCTGCCGAGCAGGCCGGTGGGACGGAAGATGAGGACCAGGACGAGGATCGAGAAGACCGCCACGTCCTTGTACTCGATGCTGAAATAAGCCGACCAGAACGCCTCGATCAAGCCGATCAAGAGCCCGCCCAGCATCGCTCCGGGCAGTGAGCCGATGCCGCCCAGCACCGCCGCCGTGAAGGCCTTCATGCCGGCGATGAAGCCGATATAGAAGTCGATGACGCCGTAGTAGAGGGTCACCATCAGGCCGGCCACCGCGGCCAGGGCAGCGCCCAGGACGAAGGTGGTCGACACCACCCGATCGACGTTGACGCCGAGCAGCGAGGCCATGGTCATGTCCTGCTCGGTGGCGCGCTGGGCGCGGCCCAGCGGCGTACGGGTGATGACATAGGTGAAGCCCGCCATCAAGCCGACGGTCACCAGCACGATGACGACCTGCAGATAGCTCAGCGTCACGTGGTAGTCGGCATTGGCGGCGGACAGCTCGAAGCCCCCGTGCACGATGGGCGGCAGCGGCTTGACGCGGGCGCCCTGCGCCACCTGGACGTAATTCTCCAGCACGATGGACATGCCGATGGCGGAAATCAGCGGAGCCAGCTTGAACGACCCGCGCAGCGGCCGGTAGGCGATGCGCTCCACCGCCCAGCCGTAGACCGCGGTCAGCAGCATGGACAGCAGCAAGACGGTGAACAAGGCGAGCGGCAAATAACTGATGCCGAGTACCCCCATCAGCAGGAAGCCCACCAAAGAAATGAAGGCGCCGATCATGTAAATGTCGCCATGGGCGAAATTGATCATGCCGATGATACCGTAAACCATCGTATAGCCGATGGCGATCAGGCCGTAGATGGCGCCAAGCGTTACGCCATTGATCAATTGTTGAATGAAATAGTCCATGGGCTGTCTTGAATCAGCCTCCGGCCGTTTCCATGGTGACGCTGCTGTTTGAGTCGCCGACCGACCGTAGCCTAACGAGGTAAGCTGTCAAGCGCCATTCGGTGGGTTTGGCGGCGCCTTTGTCCGCTGCCTCCTCTGCCGGATCTTGTTCGCCCGAACGGCATCGCCATCTGTTCGCGCAGGCAGCGATGGAGGCGTCCGGTGCCCGGCAGACACAATCTATCGTTCCTTGTCACTCAGGCGGCCTTGTCGGGACTTCTTGCCCTGGGCCTGGGTGCTTGTGCCCAACCGGCGGCGCAACGTTCGCTCGCCTATTTCGGCCAGATACCGGAAAGCGCTCCACTGCCGCCGAATCTGGCCAGCGGCGCGCCGGAGGGGGCGCAACTGGCGATGGTGCCGGACCGGGCAGCGGTTCCGGCCGGCTTTCGCGCCGTACCCGAAGCCGTCGGCATTCGCCAGCCAGGGGGGCTGACGGTGGACGACATGGGCGGCGTCTATGTGATCGAGGACGGCAACAGGCTGGTGCGCCTTGGTCCCGCTGGCGGGCGCGATCTCATCGACCAGGGGGCTGCCGGCTCGCAGTGGACCGGAGTAGCTGCGTCAGGCGGCCTATACTTCGTCACGGCGAACAGCGGAGCCCTGGGGGGCCATTTGCTGCGCATCGATCTCAATGGACGCAGTTCGGTGTTGATGGAGGGGCTGCCCAGCGGCGATCATCCGGTCGATACGCCGGCGGTTGGGCCGGACGGCCTGGTCTATCTGGCCGTGGGAGCGGTGACCGAGAATGGAATCGCCGACCGGGATGCCCCGTGGCGGCGGCTGTCGCCCACGGCCCACGACATCCCCTGCCAGGATGTGCATTTGACTGGCCGGAACGCCACCGAGCACGGCGCCAGAACCGGCGCTTTCGTTCCATTCGGTACGCCGACCCAGCCCGGCCAGGTGATCAAAGGGCAGGTGCCCTGCAGCGCCGCGGTGTTGCGCACCAGCGAGAACGATGGCCAGCTGCAGCTGGTGGCCTGGGGCTTTCGCGATCCGCGCGGCCTGGCCTTCACTGCCGAAGGTCGCCTGTACCTGCTGGACGGCAACAAGCTGTTCGCCGTCGCCCCGGGGATCTGGTACGGATGGCCTGACGAGGGCGCCGCCACGGCAGGTCGCCCGCCTTTGCTATCCCAGTTTCCTAATCCGCCGCCGAAACCCCTGGTGGAGTTTGCGAAACCGACATCGGCCCTGGCCCTCGACTTGGCCCATGCCGATCTGTTTGGCGGCGCGACGCAGGCCTATGTGGCACTGGAGGTGCCGAAATACGGGTTCCGCATCGTGCGGGTCGACCTGCGCGACGGCAGCGTCACCGACTTCGCCGAGTTTCCCAAGGGCACGGCACCCGTGGGCTTGCATTTCAGCCACAGCGGCGCTGCGCTTTATGTGCTGGAATCAGGCGGAACGCTATGGCGAATCGAGCGCGATATTCCTGTGGGCTGAAACCGAACGGCGGCTCTTATATCCGGCCCGCGCGATCCCCAAGTGGAAAAGATGGTTGCGTTTCTGTCGGTCTTGCTGGTGGTAGTGCTGTTCGCCGTGCTGGGGGTGTTGCTCAGCGGGGTGATCATATTCGCCCGGGGTGGTGAAACCAACCGGCGCTGGTCCAACCGGCTGATGAACCTGCGCGTCGCCACCCAGGCGGTGGCGGTGCTTATTCTGGTGCGCCCAGCATGGGCGCACTCTTGCGGGTGCAAGTCCCGCCGTAAGCTGGTCACAGCGAACGAAGTGAAGCGCAACTGCGGAAGGGCGACCGACCGTGGGGAGGAAGCGTGGATCGAAGCT
>JAJYTF010000016.1 GCA_021793155.1 Pseudomonadota bacterium
CACCGGCCCATAACCTCTTCGAACCGCATGATGCGGACCTCCTGCAACACGCCTGTCCGACCCATCGAAGCCCCTCCTTTGGAAGGCTTCCAGGATCGGTCAGATCACGTGCTACCTGGATCGGTCACATCATGTGCTACGGACACTCTCCCGCATTTTCTGTTGCCAGATCGTATGCTTGGGTGGAGCATTGAGGCAGTCAGACGGAGGGGAGACAGATGACTTCCAGGTCCACCTTGCCCCGTGTCGCCGCTTTGGTTGGCCCTTATGGCAGCGGCAAAACCAGCCTTCTCGAAAGTCTGCTGCTGGCCACCGGCGCCATCCACCGGAAGGGCAGCGTGACGGACGGAACCTCGGTCGGCGATTCGACGCCGGAAGCCCGCCAGCGGGGAATGAGCACCGAGGTATCCGTCGCCGCCGCCAGTTATCTCGACGACCGATGGACGTTCCTCGACTGCCCCGGCTCGATCGAATTCCAGCAGGACACATACAACGCCCTCATGGTGGCCGACGCCGCCGTGGTCGTGGTCGAGCCGGAACCGGCGCGCGCGGTCATGGTGGCACCGATCCTGAAATTCCTCGACCAGCACGCCATTCCCCATCTTCTGTTCATCAACAAGGTGGAGTCGGCTCAAGCCCGGCTGCGCGAAACCCTGGAAGCGTTGCAGGCGGTGTCCGACCGGCCGCTGCTGCTGCGCGAACTGCCGATCAGGAACGGCGAGTCCATATCGGGCTTCGTCGACCTGGTCAGCGAGCGGGCTTGGCAATACCGGGAGGGAAAGCGCTCGGAACTGATCAAACTGCCGCAGACCGCCTTGTCGGAAGAACAGACGGCTCGCCAGGAAATGCTCGAACATCTGGCCGATCTCGACGATCACCTGCTGGAGGAGCTGCTTTCCGACATCGCTCCGCCGACGAACGAAGTCTATGAGAACCTGTCCCGCGACCTTGCCGGCGATCTGATCGTCCCGGTGTTCTTCGGATCTGCCACCCTTGACCACGGCATCGTTCGACTGCTGAAAAGCCTGCGCCACGATGCGCCTGGCCCCGAGGAGAGCGCCTCTCGCCATGGCCTGGCCGCCGAAGAGGGGCAGTCGGCGGGGCGGGTGTTCAAGACCGTGCATGCGGCCCATACCGGCAAGCTCTCCTATGCGCGGATCTGGCGCGGCGAATTCAGCGAAGGCGGCCTGGTGAACGGCATTCGGCCGTCCGGGCTATTCACCGCGGTCGGAGCCAACCTGCAGAAGCTGGGCAAAGCGGGGGCGGGAGATGTCGTGGCATTCGGCCGACTGGATACCATAAATACCGGCGATGTCCTGGGAACCGCCAATGCCAGCGTGCTGCCATGGCCGGCGCCGCTTCCCCCGCTGTTCTCGCTGTCCGTGCATGCGGAAAGAAAGCAGGACGACGTGAAGCTGACCGGCGCGCTGGCCAAGTTGACCGAAGAAGATCCGTCCCTCTCAGTGGAACAGAACCAGGATGTGGGCGAACTGATCCTGTGGGGCCAGGGAGAGATCCATCTGCAGGTCGCATTGGAAAAGCTGCGAAGCCGTTTCAACCTGAGCGTCACCGGCCGGCGCCCGCAGGTCCCCTACAAGGAGACGATTCGCAAATCAGTCTCTGAACATGGACGTCACAAGCGGCAAAGCGGGGGACACGGCCAGTTCGGCGACATCTATGTGGACATCGGGCCACTGCCGCGCGGTTCGGGCTTCCAGTTTACCGACACCATCGTCGGCGGCGTGGTGCCCAAGCAATACATCCCATCAGTCGCGGAAGGCGTCGAGGAATACCTCAAGCAAGGTCCGCTCGGCTTCCGCGTGGTCGATGTCAAGGTGATCCTGACCAGCGGCAGCTATCATACCGTCGACAGTTCGGACATGGCTTTCAAGACGGCGGCCCGCATCGCCATGACCGAGGGCATGCCGAAATGCGACCCGGTCCTGCTGGAACCGATCCTGGCGGTGGAAATCACCGTGCCAGCCGAATTCACTTCGAAGGCCCAAAGGATCATATCGGGCCGTCGCGGCCAGATCCTCGGCTATGAAGCAAAGGACGGGTGGAAGGGCTGGGACGTCGTCTCGGCATTCCTGCCCCAGGCCGAAATGAGCGACCTGATCGTCGAACTGCGCTCCCTGACCATGGGCGTCGGAACTTTCTCGTGGCGTTTCGACCACCTGCAGGAAATGACCGGCCGCGGCGCTGACAAGGTGGTGGAGGAGCGACGCGCCGCCCTGGTGCAATGACGCAATCGCAAGATTCAGCGTGTCGTGATTGCGTCATTGCATAACGTATTGAATTTGCCAGTGCTCCGGCCTGACGGAGCACTGGCCGCATAGTAGGCCGCCCCCCATATTCTTCCCAGTCATGTGATTGGGGAGACTGCCCATGGCCAGCGAGCATCTGCATGCCCCGCGCGAACGATTGTCGCCGCGCACCCTCGCCCTGCACCAGGCCCTCGCCTCGCTGATGGAGGAACTGGAGGCGGTCGATTGGTATGGCCAGCGGGCCGACGACTGCGACGACCCGGCACTGAAGGAGATCCTGCTGCACAACATGCGCGAAGAGATCGAGCATGCCTCGATGTTGCTCGAATGGCTGCGCCGAACCAGTGAGGATTTCGCCCGGCAGTTCCGCACCTATCTCTTTTCGTCGGGCGATGTCCTGAAAACCGAGGAGGAGGAGGAGGAAAAGCACAAGGGATCCGAGGATTAATCCTCGGGCCTTGAACCGCGAGCCTGTCTGGCGCATTCTCCCGCCGCATGACTGAACATTTGTATAAAACCGCCCTGATCACCGGCGCAGCCCACCGTATCGGCCGAGCCATGGCGATTGCCCTGGCCAAGGACGGCTGGACGGTAGCCGTGCACTACTATCGTTCGGCCGAGGCCGCCCTCGCAGTGGTCGAGGATATTGCCTCGGTGGGAGGCAAAGGCGCCACCGTCCAGTGCGATCTGGCCGAAGAGGATGATGTCCTCACCCTGGTCCCACGCACCGTGGAAGCGATCGGGCCGCTGGGCTTGCTGGTCAATAACGCCTCGATTTTCGAGTTCGACTCGGCGCTGACCACCACCCGCTCCTCCTGGGATGCCCACATGGAGACCAACCTGCGGGCGCCCTTCGTCCTGACCCAATCCTTCGCTGCCCAATTGCCCGAGGAGGCGACCGGATCGGTGGTGAACATCATCGATCAGCGCGTTTGGAACCTGACGCCCCACTTTACCACCTACACGCTCAGCAAAGCCGGGCTGTGGACCCTCACCCAGACCCTGGCCCTGGCCTTGGCGCCGCGCATCCGGGTCAACGCCATCGGCCCGGGTCCGACGCTGCCCAGCCCGCGGCAGACGGCCGAGCAGTTTGCCCGGCAGTGCGCCGCCATGCCTTTGCGGCGGGGCACCTCGCCCGAAGAAATCGGTGAAGCCTTGCGCTTCATCCTGTCGGCTCCGGCCATGACCGGACAACTCATCGCACTCGACGGAGGCCAGCACCTGTGTTGGTCGCCCGCCGACACTGCTCCGGAGGAATGAGCGATGGTACAGGCCAACGTCATCCAGCCCTTGCGTTTCGCCGATGCACGAAATGCCCTGCGGCACGTCTTCGTGCATGACCTGGAATTGTTGGCCAGCATCGGCGTTCACAGTTACGAGAAGACCGACAAGCAGCGCATCCGCATCAATCTCGATCTTGCGGTGCGCGAGGGTGAAACGGCCGGCATGGCCGACGACTTGGCCAATGTGGTGTGCTACGAACAGGTGGTGTCCAGCATTCGCCGCCTGATCGAATCCGGGCATGTCAACTTGGTCGAGACCTTGGCCGAGCGGATCGCCGCCCTGTGCCTGGAAGACAGGCGGGTGCGCGTCGCCCGGGTGCGTGTGGAAAAGCTCGACGTGTTCCCTGACGCCACCAGCGTCGGCGTGGAAATCGAACGGTTCTCCATACTCCCTTGAGGGGCCGTTCAGAAATGGCCGGGCGATTTCCGCGCAAGGACTAAGATCCTGCGATCCGGCTCGCATTTCTCACCCCGCACCGCCGGCCCGCCCGAACCGTCGCGTTGCATCGGGCGACCGCCGACGCCGCTGGCGTGAGGGTTGCGGGCTTACTGATCGCCAGCCAGTTGCAATAGCCCATTGGCGATATGAAGAATGCCTCCCCCGCACTGCCAAGTTTTGCACAGCGCCTTTGGCTGGCAATGGGTCACAGACCTGTCAAGTTTTGAATCGGAAGAATTAAGACTGCTTTACGCTTGACAAAGGCTAACTGTTTGATTTGTATCATATTTATAGGCGGTGCATAGATTTTGGGCAAAGGGCTGAAACCCTTGGAGTCCTTTGGTGGCAACAAATAACCCAATGGGTTTTCTACAGACTTATCCACAGATTCGGTGGATATCAGGCCTTTAGGCCGAGAACCATTGCCTATTACCGGCTCTATGCCTGGATAGGCGGGCAATCTCAAAATCGGGACAAATGTCCATGACCCTGGAAACTCCTCCTCCTGACGACGGCAGCCGGGTCCCGGGAGCCTTCGCCGCCGGAACGGCAGTGATCGAAGATTTCCTGCGGCAAATGCCGGCCACCCCGGGCGTCTACCGTATGCTCAACAAATCGGGGGACGCTTTGTACGTCGGCAAGGCGAAGAACCTGAAGAAGCGGGTCGCCGCCTATGTCCGCGCCGACCGCCTGCCGTTGCGGCTGCAGCGGATGGTGGCGGAGACCGCCAGCATGGAAGTGGTCACCACTCACACCGAAGTCGAGGCGCTGCTCCTCGAATCGAACCTGATCAAGCGGCTTGCGCCCCGCTACAACATCCTGCTGAAGGACGACAAGTCGTTCCCCTACATCCTCGTTACCGGGGATCACGCCTGGCCGCAGATCGTCAAGCATCGAGGCGCGCGGAACCGCAAGGGGGAATATTTCGGGCCATTCGCCTCGGCGGGCGCAGTCAACCAGACCCTGTCCCATTTGCAGCGGGCATTTCTGTTGCGCTCCTGTTCCGACAGCGTCTTTGCCAGCCGCAGCCGACCCTGCCTGCTGTACCAGATCAAGCGCTGCAGCGCCCCTTGCGTGCAACGCATCAGTGCCGAGGCCTATGCGGAATTGGTCGGCCAAGCCCGCGCCTTCCTGTCGGGCCAGAACCAGGTGGTCCAGCGCGAGCTGGCGCAGCGCATGGAAGAGGCCAGCGAGATGATGGCCTATGAGGAGGCGGCGGTCTACCGCGACCGCATACGCGCCCTGACCCGCATCCAGGCGCACCAGGACATCAACCCTCTGGACGTCGACGAGGCCGATGTGGTTGCCTTGCACCAGGCCGGCGGACAGGCATGCTTGCAGGTCTTTTTCTTCCGTGCCGGATGCAACTTCGGCAACCGCTCGTTCTTTCCGGCCCAGACCCAGGACCAGTCGCCGGAAGACATCATCGCCGCCTTCCTTGGACAGTTTTACGAGGACAAGGCGCCGCCGCGCGAAGTCCTGCTGTCCCACCCCCTGGCCGCCGAAGACGCGGCCCTGCTTGCGGAAGCTCTGACCCAGAGAGCCGGGCGCAAGGTGACCATCTCGGCGCCGAAACGCGGCGACCGCCGCAAAATGGTCGAACATGCCTATGACAACGCGCGAGAAGCGCTGGGCCGGCACATGGCCGAAAGCTCGGCGCAGCGAAAGCTTCTCGACGGCGTGGCTGAACTGTTCCACATGGACCCCCCGCCAACACGCGTCGAGGTCTACGACAACAGCCACATCCAAGGCAGCAACCCGGTCGGCGCCATGGTCGTCGCCGGCCCCGAAGGCTTTCTCAAAGGGGAATACCGCAAGTTCAACATTCGCTCGGCCGATATCGCCCTCGGCGACGACTACGGCATGATGCGCGAGGTGCTGACCCGGCGCTTTCGCCGCGTGCAGAAAGAAGACCCGGACCGCGAACGAGGCGCCTGGCCCGATCTGGTTCTGATCGATGGCGGCCCCGGCCAGTTGAAGGTTGCCTGCGAAGTGTTCGCCGATCTGGGAATCGAAGAGGTGGAGCTGGTTGCCATCTCCAAAGGGTTAGACCGGGATGCGGGGCGTGAGCGGTTCCATCGGCCCGGACAGCCCGCCTTCACCATGCCGCCGAACGATCCGGTCCTCTATTTCCTGCAGCGTCTGCGGGACGAAGCACACCGCTTCGCCATCGGCAGCCACCGCTCGCGCCGCGCCAAGGCCATCGGCGCCTCTCCGCTGGACGAGATCGGCGGCATCGGGGCGCGGCGAAAGAAGGCTTTGCTGCATCATTTCGGTTCGGCTCGCGGCGTGTCGGAGGCGGGGCTTGCCGACCTTGAGGCGGTGGAAGGCATCAGCCGCACCATGGCCAAAAAAATCTATGACCACTTCCATCCCGGGGGATAGAATGCCGCTGTCTTCCCTTCCCTCCCGCCCCCAGCCGCCCGACGCCGATGGTCACCAGCCTGCCCAATCTTCTGACCATTTCGCGGATCCTTGTGATTCCGGTCATCGTGGCGACCTTTTACCTGCCCGGTGAAACCGCCCGCTGGACCGCCTGCCTGCTGTTCATCGCCGCGGCGATCACCGACTTCTTCGACGGATACGTCGCCCGGCGGCGCAACAGCGTGTCCAGCCTCGGGCGCTTCCTCGACCCGATCGCCGACAAGTTGCTGGTCGCCGCGGTCCTGCTGATGCTGACCGCCTTCGACCGGGTGACCCAATTCAGCGTCCTGCCGGCATTGGTCATCCTGTTGCGCGAGATACTCGTATCGGGGTTGCGCGAACATCTGGCCGAGCTTCGGGTCGGCATGCCGGTCAGCCGCCTGGCCAAATGGAAGACCGGCATCCAGATGACCGCCCTGCCCACCTTGCTGGTCGGCAATGCGGCGCCGCATTGGCTTCCCGCCCAGCTGATCGGCGAACTGTGCCTTTGGGTGGCGGCCGCGCTGACCCTGATCACCGGCTGGGATTATCTGCGGGCGGGGCTCAAGCATATGAACGGATCGCCGCAATGAAGATCCTCTATTTCGCCTGGCTGCGCAGCCGGATCGGCGTCGGCGAGGAAGAGCTTTCCCCACCCCCCGCCGTCGGCACCGTGGGCCAGTTGGTCGATTGGCTGAAGACGCTGAGCCCGGGCCACGCCGCCGCTTTCGCCGAGACAGCCCTGGTCCGCGCCGCGGTCAACCAGGACTACGCCGGCCTTGACCATCCGTTGCATCCCGGCGACGAAGTGGCATTCTTCCCCCCCGTAACCGGAGGCTGACCCGCCCGTGACCGTCCACGTGCAACGCGAGGATTTCGACCCCGGTGCCGAGATCGCCGCGCTTGGCGCGGGCCGCCCGGACGTGGGCGCGGTGGCCAGCTTCGTCGGGCTCGTGCGGGCGGAAAAAGACGATGTTTCGGCGATGACCCTGGAACATTATCCGGGAATGACCGAGCGGCGGATCGCCGCGATGGAAGAGGAAGCGCGCCGCCGCTGGCCCCTGGACGGCGTGACCGTCATCCACCGTTACGGCCGCCTGGTCCCCGGCGACCGGATCGTCTTCGTCGGTGTGGCGTCGCGCCACCGCGCCGCCGCCTTCGCCGCGTGCGAATTTCTCATTGATTGGCTGAAGACCCGCGCGCCGTTCTGGAAGTTGGAAGAGACCACGGCAGGCGGGCGGTGGGTCGAGGCCAAGGACATCGATGATGCCCGCGCCGGACGCTGGGAAATTGAAAAACCCTAATGTTAATATTTTAACGGGATTTTGACAGCTGTCGCGGTGGTGATTATATTTTGCCCAAGGAATTACAACCATGGGCAGACAGGACCGGGCAGTGGAAGGCAAATCTCCAGTTCCCACCATTGGCGCAGCACCCCCGGGCCAACACGGGCAATCGGAGACTTTCCGCCGGCGGGTGCGCGAACTGGTCCACTACCTCAACACCGCCTTCCAATCCCTGCTCCCTCCCGACAAAGCCGAACAGTTCGCCCGCATCGCCGAGGAAATCAGCGCGTCCGTCGAGGATAACTGCGGAGCGTGCCGGCGCTGCCAGATCAGCGAGGCCGCCGCGCCCAGGGATCCCCGCCGCAACCGCTTCCTCCTGCGCCTGGTGGTCGGACGCGTGTCACACCTGTTCAGCGCGCCAAAAGCGCCCATGCCCCGCTCATTGATCGAAGGCCTCGACCGCTACCTCAAGAAGGCGTTCGGCCCGATCATGTACGACGAACTGAACAGCGAAGCCGAACAGATCCTCTGCAACCTCAAGGCCGCCGACGATCACGCGATGCGGGAGCACATCCGCCGAAATCCCCAGCTGCGACGCTTCGTCGATACGATCTTCATTCGCATCTTGTTCCGCTTCGAAAATTTTCCCGTTGGGAAAAAGACGTTTACTCACATTCTTTCGGACACGATGCAGGAAGCATCAAATTTCTCGTTCCAGGAAGAACACTTCTTCCTGCTGTTCGAAGCACTGTTCCGCGATCTGTGGCTCGAAACCCGTAATGATGACCAGCAGGTGCGGTGGGACTTCATGTTCGGCGACGGCACCAGCAAACGCATCAAGAGCATTCTGACGCAGGGCATGGAAGGGCCGCAAAGACACAGGGAAGGCACGGCGCTCAGGACCAAGCGCGCCGCCCAGCCGGAACGGACGGCGCGCCTCTGAGCGCTGCGGCTCAGACCTTTGGCACCAGCGGCGTCGTCCAGCCGTGCGGGTCCGGAGCCTCTCCGTATTGAATGCTGACGATGGCATCATAGAGCTTTTGGGTCAGTGGGCCGGTCTTGCCGGCGTTGATGGTGATGCGCTCACCCTTGTAACCCAGTTCGCCGACCGGCGAGACCACGGCCGCCGTTCCCGTCCCCCACATTTCGGCAAGGCGGCCGTCATGGGCGGCACTGATCACTTCGTCGATCGAGATCGGTCGCTCCGAGGCCTTGAGCCCCCAGTCGCGGCACAGGGTGAGGATCGAGTCGCGGGTCACGCCAGGCAGGATCGATCCGCTTAGCGGCGGAGTAATCACCTCGTCGCCGATCTTGACCATGATGTTCATGGTGCCGACTTCGTCGAGATATTTATGCTCGACCCCATCCAGCCAAAGAACCTGGGTGAACCCCTGTTTCTTCGCTTCCTCGGCGGCAAAGATGCTGGCCGCGTAATTGCCGGCCGTCTTCGCTTCGCCGGTTCCCCCTTTGACGGCCCGCACATAGGTGTCGGTCGCCAGGATTTTCACCGGGTTGATGCCCTCGGCATAGTAGGAGCCGACTGGCGAGAGGATGAGAAAATAGGTATAGCTCTTGGCCGGGCGCACACCGAGGAACGGTTCCGTCGCGATCACCGTCGGCCGCATGTAGAGCGCCGTACCGCGCGTCCTTGGGATCCATTCCTGGTCGACGCCCACCAGGGCGTGGAACGACTCGAGGATGTTGGCCGGATCGAGCGCAGGAATGCAGAGCCGTTGGCAGGATCGGTTCAGGCGTTCGGCGTGCTTGCCGGCACGGAAGAAGCGAATTACCCCGTCGGTGCCGCGATAAGCCTTAAGCCCGTCGAAGACCGCCTGGGCGTAGTGCAGGACCGCGGTGGCCGGGTCGAGGGAAAACGGCTGATAAGGCACAACGCGCGGATCGTGCCACCCCTTTCCATCCGTGTAGTCCATGACGAACATGTGGTCGGTGAAGACAGTGCCGAACTGTAGACGGTCATCGGCGGGATGGGCTTTCAGCTCGGCGGCACGGGTGACGGCAATGGGGGCCAAGGCCATGTATCGAATTCCTCGGGACAAGTCAGAAAGTTACCTAATGGGCTTGCATTGAGTAACATTTCTAAGGCATATATGTCAACATGACTGACATAAAATCCGGTGTCAATTTGCTCTTCCTTCGGGAGGAGGAGCTGCGGCAGGGCATCGAACTCCTGTACTTCGCCTACCGCGATTTTACCGCCGAACCCGACGCCATCCTCAGCGACTATGGCTTCGGCCGGGCGCATCACAGGGTCATCTATTTCGTCGGGCGGACCCCCGGCATCACCGTCAGCGAATTGCTGGCGACCTTGCGCATCACCAAGCAAAGCCTGTCGCGTGTCTTGAGCCAGCTGGTGGCGGAAGGCTTCATCACCCAGACTCCCGGTTTGCGCGACCGCCGTCAACGGCTGCTCCAACTGGCGCCCAAGGGCGTCGAATTGGAACGGCAGCTGACCGAGAAGCAACGCGCCCGCATCGCCCGGGCCTACCGCGAGGCTGGCGCGGAAGCGGTGGAAGGATTCCGCAAAGTCATGCTCGGCCTGATCGACGAAGGCGACCGGCGCCGCTTTCCCGCCCGCGCCATGGACCAGCGCAAGCGAGGCCAAGGGTGAGCGACAAGGCGCATATCCTGGTCGTCGATGACGACACACGGCTGCGCCAGCTGCTCAGCAGGTACTTGGCGGACAACGGCTATCTGGTCTCCACCGCGGCCGATGCCGCCCAGGCGCGGCAGCAACTGGGGGCGGTAGCCTTCGACCTTATCGTGCTCGATGTCATGATGCCCGGTGAGTCCGGCCTCGAACTGACCCGCAGCCTGCGTGCCGACAATCCTGTGCCGATCCTGCTTCTGACCGCCATGGGAGAAACCGCCGACCGCATCCACGGGCTGGAATCCGGGGCGGACGATTATCTGTCGAAGCCTTTCGAGCCGCGCGAGCTTCTGCTGCGGATCAGCAGCGTCTTGCGCCGCTCGGCGCGCGAAGTGCCGCCGTCAAAGCAACTGTGCCGGTTCGGACGGTTCACCTTCGACGGTGCACGCAACGAACTGCTCGACGACGGGACGGCCGTCCACCTGACCACCGGCGAGGCGGCCTTGCTGGCCGTGCTGGCCGAGACCCCCGGCCAGACCCTGACCCGTGAAGAGCTGGCAGCGCGCACCGGGGCCGGCGGCAACCTACGCACCGTCGACGTGCAGGTCACCCGGCTGCGCAAAAAAATCGAGGACGATCCACGATTGCCGCGATACCTGCAGACCGTCAGGGGTCGCGGCTACGTCTTGTGGTGCGAAGCGTGATGTCGCCCTCGGCGATGATCAAGTCGATCCTGCCGCGGGGTCTGCTCGGCCGTTCCCTGCTGATCCTGGTATCGCCCCTGATCCTGTTGCAGTTGGTCTCGGCATATGTCTTCTACGGCACGCATTGGGACGTGGTGACGCGGCGACTGACCGCGGGATTGGCCGGAGACATCGGCGCAGTCATTGAAATGATGCGCAATTTCCCGGGCCCCGCCAACCGCACCGCCATCTTCACTCTGGCCGAGGCGACCATGGACCTCCACCTGTCCCTCGAGGAAGGAGGGATCCTCGATCGCACCGGCATGGTCGGGGTGCCCCCCCGACTGACTAGCGACCTCGTCGGCTACAGCCTTGAAGGCAATCTATTGGGGGCCCTGGCCGAACGGGTCGGCCGCCCGGTGTTCATCGACGCCAAGAGCGGTGAGCGGCAGATGGAAATCCAGGTCCAGCTCACCGAAGGCGTGCTCGATGTGCGCGTGTCCAGAAAGCGCCTGTATAGCCCGACGACGATGATCTTCGCCTTGTGGATGGTCGGCACCTCGATGCTGCTGTTCGGCATCGCCACCATCTTCATGCGCAACCAGGTTCGCGCCGTCCGCCGGCTGGCCGCCGCCGCGGACAGTTTCGGCAAGGGGCGCGACGTCCCCAGCTTCAAGCCCGAGGGCGCGGCGGAGGTGCGTCAGGCGGGCGCCGCCTTCGCCCTGATGCGCGACCGCCTCAAGCGACAGGTCGGGCAGCGCACCGAGATGCTCGCCGGCGTGTCGCACGACCTGAGGACGCCGCTGACCCGGATGAAGCTGCAGCTTGCCATGATGGATTGCGAGGGCATTGCCGAGTTGAAGGAAGACGTCGGTGACATGGAGCGGATGATCGAAGGCTACCTGGCCTTCGCCCGCGGCGAGGGCAGCGAAAAGCCCACCGCCACCAATCTCGTCGTACAGGTCGAGGAGGCCGTGGGAAAGCTGCGCCGCGAAGGAGGAGTTATCGACCTGCACTGCGAAGAAGCCTTGATCCTGCCGTTGCGACGCCAGGCCATAAGCCGCTGCCTGGCCAATCTGTTGGGCAACGCGGTACGCTATGCTGGCCATGTGGCGGTGCGGGTAGGCCGGCGCGGCGATGCGGCCGAGGTCATCGTCGACGACGACGGGCCTGGAATTCCCGCCGACAAACGGGAAGAGGTGTTCAAGGCCTTCCTTCGCCTCGAAGGATCACGCAATCCCGAAACCGGAGGCGTCGGCCTGGGACTGACCATCGCCCGTGACGTCGCCCGCAGCCACGGCGGCGAGGTCTTCCTCGAAGACAGCCCACTCGGCGGTCTGCGGGCACGCCTGCGGCTACCGCTCTGACCGAATAAACCCAGGTGATTCGTGGCAATTCTCGGGCTATCCTCCTCACGCTTCAGTTCTTCGGATCGAATGACCATGGCCCCTGCGACGACCTCCACCGATACCGCGACCGCCAAAGCCGAGAATCCCGATGCGCTTGCCCGCAAGGAAGTCACGCGCATGCTCAAGGGACCCGTCGCCGACAAGTTCAAGGCACTGATCCCCCCGCTGGCGGGACAGCCTGACGCCTATCGTACGGTCATGGAATCACCAGAGCTTCTCGATGCCTGCTTCAAGCTGTTCCATATCAAGCGCGATGCCTTCGCCGAATTTCTGGTGGATGCCGCCGGCAGTCCGGTGTCTGACGACGATACCCGCCTCAAATGCGGCCGTTCGGTCAACGAAGTCATCGGCATGGCGGTGCGAACCGGCATGCGTTCCTACGCCGAACTCTATTTTGGCGACCCCATCACGCCCCCCAAGACCAAAAATGCCGCAGCGCCAGCGACAGCGGCAGCCAGGAAGCCGGCCACCAGATCGGGCCAGTTCAAACTGATCGACGTCAGCCGGCTGGCCGCGTTATTCCGGCGCAATCACGGCGCCGACAGGCCGCTGAAAGCCGGACAGACGAATTCGGGGCGCTTCTATACCTCGATCAAGGACGCCCTGGACTACGAATGGCAGGTGCGGTTCTTTCCCATCTATGTGCAGATTCCCGGCCATGTGTTCGAAAAGCTGGGGATTGGCATCACCCGCATGGACACCGAAGAACGTCTCCAGCGCCTGGGGGAATTGGCGATCACCAATATCCAAAAGGCGGAATCAGTGTTGAAGAACCCCGAACTGTTTCGTGAGATGATCGACAACAACGTATTGGCGTCGGCCACCGTCTCCGAACTGGGCGAGCACGGGTTCCAGAACGTGCATGACGCGCTGGAACATCTCGACGCCAAGAAGAAGTGGGACGTACTGGCCAACAAGGACACCGCTTTGCGCCTCCACGGCGACAAACGCATTACCAAGCATGACATTGTCGCGCTGGCCAATTATCTCGACGTGCTCAACGAATTCGCCCTGGACGCCATCTTCGACCTGGGCCTGAACCGCGACCAGATGCAGATGTTCCTGAAGACCGCCGAAGAAAATCTGGGCCGGGCCCTGTTCCTAGCCCTTTTCGGCCCGGTGCAGAGTGTCATGCCGGAGGACCACGACGAACAGCAGAAGCTGCGCCGCTATCAGAACTTCACCCAGTCGGCCCTGCGCAACCTGGTGAATGCCGTCAAGCAACTGGAGGACAACCTGCGTCGAAGTGGCGGCGAATCGGCCATCGAAGAATGCCTGGCCACGGTCTGCCGCTCACGCCGGATCGACCTCGAGAAGGAGATTAAGAAGCTGGCGCCCGGCTCGCTGGGCGCATGAACGGCCACCCAGCGAATAGAGTGGTCCGCGCCAGACGCTTGGTTCCCGGGCGTCTGGATCAGGCGGCCCACCAACTAACTGAATTGTGGTGAGAATCTGACGCGGCTTGCGACCGGCGGTCGTTGGGGCCGCGGCCAAGCGCGCGGAGGCGCGCGCCCGGCGAGGGCAAATCCAAGAGCCGAAGGCCAAGGATCCCCTTGGATCCACCCCAGGATTGGGAAGTAGATCAGTGCGGCTTCATCTTGTTGATGCCATCCTTGATCTCGTCCAGCACCTGGGTGAAGCGCTTGTTCAGCAAGTCGAAGGCTTCGCCGTTGGACTTGGCGATGATCTCGGAAAGTTCGCGCGAGTTGGCCAGGGCCCGTTCGAAGGCCTCCTTCACCAATTCGGTCTGCCGGATCGCCTTATCCTGGGGCGTGCCCGCCTCGACCAGTTCCCGAGCCACGTTGGCACTTTCCTCCAGGGCCTGGCGGATGATCTCGACCTGACGTTTGAAGACGGCCTGGACCCCTTCGAAAGCCAGCTTATTGGCCTGGGTGAGGGCTTCGATGTTCTTGCGCTGCGATGCGACGACGGTCTCGACATCGATCCCGGGGATCTTAAGGTCGCCGACGTACTTCGTGATATCCATTCCGAGCAGAGATTCGGGCTGTTTCGCCATGACGGGCTCCTCCACCGTAAGTCGAACGCCGATGCGGCGACAAAAAGGGTAGGAGGCTGCCCCAGGCAGGTCAACAGTTTTTGTTGCAGCGCAACAAAAGTTATACTTTCGCCGCTTCCTCTCCCTCGGCCCGCTCGGCGGCGTTGCGTCGGTCCCGCGAGAGCAGCATGGCCACGCCCTCGACGCGGCGCAGCGAACGATCGAGCGCCGACATGGTCTTGGCCATATCCGGCGAGTCGTCGTAAAGCCAAGTCCGCAGCACGGAAAGATACACCCCGGCCAATCCCTTGGCCTTGATTCGGCCACGGGTCCCCGATGAGCTGACCCCCGCCGCCTCCAACATCAGGCGCGCGCTCGACAAAAGACGGGGAAGGCTGCACAGCAGCACCCAGGGATCGCCCCGCACGTCGCGCAGAATGGCCCTGATACCTTCCCGATGCGGCTGCATGGCATCGAAGCGCCGCATCATCACATCGAACAGCCGGTCGCGAACGCTAGCCTCGGCTTCCGGCAAATCGCCTTTCAGGACCGCCAAGTCCAGGCTGTCGACATACTCGCGCAGCAGCCCTTCCTTGCTGTCGAACTGCTCATGCAAATCGGCCAAGCCGATCTTGGCCCGCTGGGCGATATCAGCCAAGGACACCGAATACCAGCCGCGTTCGGCGGCCAAGGTCAGCATCGCCTCGACGGCAGCCGACTGATGCGAAGCCCCATGTGGTTTCTTAGCCATGGCCCACCCACCGGCAGTTGTTCCACATATCTAGTGCGAGCGTAACCGAACGCAATGACCTACCCCGGCTTTCGGCAATCCACCATCGATTGGAGAAAATCCGGCAACGGGTTAGTCCCGAATGGAACGGGCCACCCTCCGGTCAGCCGGCCAATTCACGCGAGCGCCGGGATGCGGCGGCAATGGCGCGTGTCATCAGCGGAGACAGCCCGTCTTCGGCCATCAGCACCTGCAGGGCGGCATAGGTCGTCCCGCCCGGGCTGGTCACGTTCTGGCGCAAGGTCGCCGGCCGCTCCGCCGATTGGCGCAACAGTTCCCCGGCCCCAACGACTGTGCCGCGGGCCAGGCGTTCCGCCACCTCGTCAGGCAAACCGGCAGCGACGCCGGCGGCGGCCATGGCCTCGACCAGCAGAAAGACATAAGCCGGACCGCTGCCGGACAGCGCGGTGACCGCATCCATCAGCGACTCATCCTCAATCCAGTCCACCTCACCGACAGCAGACAGCAATTCGTCGCAGGTTTCCTTCTGTGTCGGGTCGACCAGCGGATTGGCTACCGCCACCGTCATACCGCGGCGTACCGAGGCCGGGGTATTGGGCATCGCCCGCACCACCGGCGTCACATCGCCAAGTATCCCGGCGAAATAGGCAAGCGGCTTGCCGGCGGCGATGGATAGGAAGACCGCTCCGTCAAAGGCGGCATAGCTGGGCAGGACGGCGTCCATCATTTGCGGTTTGACCGCCAGCACCACAACCTCGGGACGGAACGACGCGGGGATCTCGTCGTGCGCGGCTACCACCCGAACATGGGAGCGCACCAGGCGCAATGTCTCTTGGGGTTCGACGACGATGATGTCCTGCGGTGATAGGCCGCGGTCCAGCCAGCCGTCCAACAGCGCTCCGCCCATTTTCCCGCAGCCGACGAGAAGGATGCGGGTCACGCTTCCCCGACCGTATCGAGCATCGCCGCGGATATCGCGTCATTGGCCGATTTACCGCCCCAGATGACGAATTGGAAGGCCGGATAGAAGCGCTCGCACTCGCTGACGGCGATGTCCACCAGATCCTCGATCTGTTCCATGCTGGCGCCGCCGAGGCCACGTAGGAGCACGGCATGGCGAAACATCGGCACGCCTTCTTCGGTCCACATGCCGAAATGGCCCAGCCACAGGCGCTCGTTCACTGCCGCGAGCAACTCATAGAGCTGCGCCTTCTTGACCGATTGGACCTTGATGTCCAGCGCGCAAGTGAAATGCAAAGCACCGATGTCTTCACGCCAAGCGAAGTAAAGGCTGTAGTCGCACCACCGCCCCGGAACTTCGACGGCCATCTCGTCATCGCTTCGCCGATCGAAAGGCCAGTCGTTGGCCGTAACGAGTTGCTCCACGAGATCGAGCGGATTGGCTGCCGCTTCTTCTTCCATCGTCACCGAAAACGTCATACCCGCGACCTCCCTTGGCACGTCGTGGGACTTGGCGAGGCAAGAGCCAAACATCTTGTATGCCACGCCATATGCAGCACAAGGGGTAGCCTATAGGGCGATTCCCGCAAGCGCAAGAAATAAACGCCCTCTAATTCGGCTTTGCTGTGGATAATTGACAATAGATCACCGGGACAGGAAGCCTACACCTCTCGGTAGGCAGGCCTATTACCCCAATGTTACAAAGGATTCTATGCCTCTTCCCCTTCGTCCTTTGCCTTGCGGCTCCGTTTCGCCGCCGCAACACCGCCTTTGAGCACGGTCAACTCAGCCTCTAGCGCCGTCAACCGGGCCGCCAGCGCCTCCTGCTCGTTCCGAGCGTTTGCCGCCAACGCCTGCACCACTTCGAACTCTTCACGCGACACCATGTTCATATTGCCGAAAAAGTGCTCCAACTGTTGGCGGATCAGGGCTTCGATTTCCGTCTTGATGCCGGTCAGGGCGTTGAGCGCGCCGCCCGCCATGCGGGCGAAATCGTCGAAGAGGCGGTTGTCGGTCTGCATGTTCATATCCTAGCGATGAGAAGCGCATTATGCGGAGGGCGAGGCTGCGACGCAAGGCGGCCCCTTGCCGGCGCGCCACGAGAGCCTTGTTGCCGTCTCCGGTCAAGCCTATAACGGGCCTAAAACAGGTTGGCACTCGGTCAAGCCCTGTCATCCCAGGCGTATGCGAGGAATCGTCCCGGCGGTCGAAACCCTCCTCCGTTTGGCCGCCAGGATGACGCCGAAGCCGCGTCGACCCGCAGCGATCAAGGACTATTGCCATGTATGTTGTCACCGGCGGCGCCGGCTTCATCGGCTCCAATCTTCTGGCTGCACTCGAACAACGGGGCGACGGCGCGCTGGTGGCCTGCGACCGACTGCGCAGCAATGACAAATGGCGCAATGTTGGAAAGCGTGAATTGTCGGACGTCGTCCACCCCGATCAGACGTTCGAATTTCTCGAAGCCAACAAGAAGCGTATTCGCGCCATCTTCCACATGGGCGCCATCTCGGCCACCACCGAGACCAATGCCGACCACATCATTGCCAACAACTTCAACCTGTCTCTGGCGCTGTTCGCCTGGTGCACGCGCAACCAGGTGCGGATCATCTACGCCTCGTCGGCCGCGACTTACGGCGACGGCACCCAGGGCTTCGACGACAGCTTCGGCATGGCCTCGCTTTCGCTGCTGCAGCCTCTCAACGCCTATGGCTGGAGCAAGCATCTGTTCGACCGGCGCCTGGCCCGCAAAGTCGCCGAGCACAAACTCATGCCGCCCCAGTGGGTGGGATTGAAATTCTTCAACGTCTATGGGCCGAACGAATACCATAAGGGGTCCCAGCAGAGCGTCGTCAGCCAGTTGTACCCCCATGCCGTGGCCGGCGCGCCGGCCCATCTTTTCCGCTCGCACCACCGCGACTATCCCGACGGCGGCCAGAAGCGCGACTTCATCTGGGTCGGCGACGTGGTCGACGTCATGATGTGGCTGCTCGACCACCCCCAGGTCAATGGCCTGTTCAATCTGGGCACCGGAACGGCCCGAACCTTCTACGATCTTGCTGCCGCCGTGTACCGCTCGGTGGGCAAGGAACCCTATGTCAAATATGTCGACACGCCTCTGAACATCCGCGACAAGTACCAATACTTCACGGAAGCGCGGATGGAGCGGCTGCGCGCCGCCGGCTACGACAAGCCCTTCACCTCTCTCGAGGACGGAGTCGGCACATATGTTTCGCGCTATCTCGCCAACAATGATCGGTACTGCTGATGGCCCTGGCCTTTCCCGACCTCGACCCGATCGCCATTCGCCTCGGCCCGCTGGCCATCCGCTGGTACGCGCTGGCCTATATCACCGGCCTGATAGGCGGCTGGAAATACATGCGCTGGCTGGTCTCCAAGACGCCATTTGCCATGCGCGCCGAACAGGTCGACGACTTCCTTGTCTGGGCGACATTGGGCGTCGTGCTCGGCGGCCGCCTGGGGTATGTGCTGTTCTATAAGCCTCTGTTTTATTTCAATAATCCTGAACAGATCCTGGCCTTGTGGAAGGGCGGCATGTCGTTCCACGGGGGCGCCATCGGCGTCATCGTCGCCATCGTGCTGTTCGCCCGTCGCTACAAGCTGGACCTGCTGGCAGTGGGAGACACCGTCTGCACCGTGGTCCCGATGGGCCTGTTCTTCGGCCGGATCGCCAACTTCGTCAACGGCGAGCTGTTCGGACGCCCAGCGCCCGAGGATCTGCCCTGGGCCATGGTGTTCCCAAACGGCGGTCCGATACCGCGCCACCCCAGCCAGCTCTACGAAGCCGGGCTCGAGGGCATCATCCTCTTTTTGGTGATGCATTTCCTGTGGCGGAACGAGGCCTTGCGGCTGCGCCGCGGATTCCTTTCCGGGGCATTTCTTGCGGGATACGGAGTAGCGCGCATCATCGCCGAGTTCTTCCGCCAGCCCGACGCCCATTTGGGATTCCTGTGGGGCGGTGCGACCATGGGGCAGTTGCTGTCCATCCCCCTCGTCATCGTCGGCGCCCTTTTCATCGCCCGGGCACGCCGGCCGAGATGAGCGGGCCGCTTGCCCAATTGCTGAAGCGAAGGATTGCCGATTCGGGCCCCATCCCGGTGGCCGAGTTCATGCAGCAATGCCTCGGCCATCCGACACTCGGCTACTACATCCGCAAGGATCCCCTGGGCCGCGCCGGCGATTTCATCACCTCACCGGAAATCAGCCAGGTATTTGGCGAACTGATCGGCCTGTGGGCCGCAGTTGTCTGGCAGACGCTGGGCCAGCCTGACGAAGTGGTTCTGGCCGAACTGGGCCCCGGCCGCGGGACCCTGATGTCCGATTTTCTGCGCGCTGCGGCCCAGGTTCCAGCCTTCCGCAGATCCTTGCGGATCCATTTGGTGGAAACCAGCCCGGCGTTGCGTGAGCGGCAGCGAAGCGCGCTCAAGGGCGCCGAAGTCGTGTGGGTGGATGACGCTCGCCGGTTGCCGCCTGGCCCGCTGCTGTTGATCGCCAACGAATTCTTCGATGCCCTGCCGATCCACCAGTACGTCCGCCGCGGCGACGCCTGGATCGAGCGTCTGGTGGGCCTTGAGGGCAATGGGTTCGCCTTCGTCGACGGACCGCCGACGGTCGTCGCGGCTCCGGCGGCGGAAGAGGGCGACATCTTCGAAATCAACCAACCGGCCCGCGACATCGCCGGATGGGTCGGCCGGCGGCTCGTCGACGAGGGCGGCGCGGCGCTGATCGTCGACTACGGCCACCGTCGCAGCGCCGTCGGTGATACGTTGCAGGCGGTGCGCCGCCATCGGCCGGCGCCCGTACTGGAAAGCCCCGGCCAGGCGGACTTGACCGCCCATGTGGACTTCCAGGCGCTGGCTGACGCCGCCCGGCCGGCGGTCGCCACGCCGGTAATCACACAGGGCACCTTCCTTGGCCTGCTCGGTATCGGAACGCGCGCGGAAAGGCTCATGGCGGCGGCTCCGGAAAGGGCCGCGGACATCGCATCTGCTTGCCAACGCTTGATCGATCCGTCAGGAATGGGCAACCTGTTTAAAGTTATGGCCATTACCCGCCCCGGGTTGCCGACCCTGCCAGGATTCGTCCATTGACCGAACCAGTAGCCTGCATGATCACCGTATCCGCCTTGAACGGTGTGCAGCGCATCCGCCATGGCTTCTTCACCCGCGAAGGCGGCGTGTCGGAGGGAATCTACCAATCACTCAACTGTGGCTTCGGTTCGGGTGACGACCCCGAGCGTGTCGCCGCCAACCGCGCCATGGCCATGGAGCAGCTGGACCTGCCGCCGAAGGCGCTGGTCACCGTCCAGCAGCGACATACCGCCGACGTCGTGGTGGTGGGCGAGGACTGGAACGCCGCGGAACCACCTGTTGCCGACGCCATGGTGACCAATCGCCCGGGCGTAGCGCTAGGCATCCTGACCGCCGATTGCGCGCCGGTCCTCATGGTCGATCCGCGCAGCAGCGTCATCGGCGCCATTCATGCCGGCTGGCGCGGAGCACTCGGCGGCGTGCTGGAAAACACCCTTGCCGCCATGGTCAAGCTGGGCGCCAAACCGTCGCGCGTCATCGCCGCGGTGGGTCCCTGCATCGCCCAACGGTCCTATGAAGTGGGCCCCGAATTCCCCGCCCCCTTCCTTGTCGAAGATCCGGCGAATCACTTCTTCTTCGTGCCGTCGGCACGGGAAGGCCGCTTCCAGTTCGATCTTCCCGGCTACATCGCCCGCCGCCTGGCCAAGCACTCCATCAACGAGGTGGCCCGCACCCCGTGCGACACCTACCGTGAGGAAGCCCGCTTCTTCAGCTATCGCCGCTCCCTCCAGGCCGGCCAGGCGGATTACGGACGCGCGCTGTCGGCCATCGTCCTGGAGCGCTGACATCCTGAGACCGATCCGACTGGCCGCCTGGGTGCCGATCCTGATGGTCGCCGCCTGCGGTCCGCTGCCTCGACCGTTCCAGCACGAAGGCCCAGACCCGAAGCTCGTCGATCCTCGCGCCCTCACACCGATCATCGTGCAACCAATCGATGGTGCACCGGGGCTTGCCGAAGCCATGGTGGGGGCGTTCGAGGGTGAAGACATGGCCGCTTCCACGGAATCCAGGGGTGCGGGATTTCTCCGCCTCCTGGGCCGCATCGAAGGCACGGATGCCGAGCGAAATCTTGTTTTGCGCGTCGCCACCCCCGACGGCAAGGATCTGGGGGAATTACGGCTGCCGGTGCTGCCGCAACGGCCCGGCCAAGCGGATCTCCGGGCCCTCGCCGCCGCCTCGGCCCGCGCCGTGGCCGGCCTGCTGCGGGGCGAAGGCTCGGGCGTCGCGGACTTGGCCAGCCGCCCTCAGGTCCGGCTTCGCCCGGTCAAGGTCCCGCCGAATGTTGACGGTCAAAGCCTGACCGAGGCAATGGCGCGGGCTCTGGCCCGCCAGGGCCTGGCCATCGACGGACCGGCGCCCACCTTCGAAGTCGAAGGATCCCTGCGGATCGCACCCGGGGCCAACGGCCAGGATCTGGTACAAGTGGACTGGACGGTCCGGGACGGCACCGGCAAAGAGCTTGGCTCCGTCTCCCAGGGAAGCCCGGTAGCGCGGGAGACCCTGCTTGGGCAGATGGCGTTGCTGAGCCGGCAGATCGCCGACGGCGGTGCGGAAGGCGTCGCCGAAGTGATCCGCAAGAGCCTGCCGGCCCCTTAATACGAACGCAATGGAATGCCGTTTACATCCGGAGGACCGACTGTTACATTCCGGCGCGCCGCATGAAAGCCTGAATCATTGATTGAATTCGGCTGTTTCCTTAGGGTCCCGCGATGAAGATTCTTGCCTGCAACAGCAATCGTCCGCTTGCTGAAGCTATTGCCAGCTATCTCAACCTGGCTCTCACTGCGGCGAGTATCCGCCGGTTCTCGGACATGGAGGTCTTCGTCGAGATCCACGAGAATGTTCGAGGCGAGGACGTTTTCGTTGTCCAGTCCACCAGCTTCCCGGCAAACGACAACCTGATGGAACTGCTGGTCACTCTGGATGCGCTGCGCCGTGGTTCGGCCAGGCGCATCACCGCGGTGATCCCCTATTTCGGCTATGCCCGCCAGGATCGCAAGTCCGGCCCGCGCACACCCATCTCGGCCAAGCTGGTGGCCAATCTGATCACTACCGCCGGGGCCAACCGCGTGGTCACGCTGGACCTGCATTCGGGCCAGATCCAGGGTTTCTTCGATATCCCGCTGGACAACCTCTATGCCGCACCGGTGTTCACCAACGACATCAAGAATCGCTTCCACGGCGACGACCTGATGATCGTCTCGCCCGATGTCGGCGGTGTCGTGCGCGCCCGCATCATCGCCCGACGTCTGGACGCCGACCTGGCCATCATCGACAAACGCCGCGAACGGGCCGGCGTGTCGGAGGTGATGAACATCATCGGCGACGTGCGCGGCCGCCGCTGCATCCTGGTGGATGACATCGTCGATTCGGCCGGCACCCTGTGCAACGCTGCCGAGGCGCTGATGAAGGCCGGCGCGACCTCGGTCTCCGCTTATGTCACCCACGGCGTGCTGTCGGGCAAGGCGGTGGAGCGCGTCACCGCCTCACCCCTGGAAAGCCTGGTCTCCACCGACTCGATCCAGGCCACCGAGGCGATCCGCAACGCCCACAACATCCGCCAGATCACCATCGCCCCCCTGATGGCCGAAAGCATCCAGCGCATCAGCGAAGAGCGGAGCGTGTCGAGTCTGTTTGATTAGCTCCCCCAGGCGCCGGGCGGGCGGGCGGGCTTCCCGACCGGAACGAGGCAGAGCCTCGTGACTAGCGCGTTGAGCGCGCCGCAGCGAGCACCGCAGGGCGCAGCGAGGAAAGCCAAGCCCCGCGGATGCGGGGCGCCCGGCGCTTGAGGGACCACTATAAAAACCGTGGGGGAGCGCTTGAAAAGCGCTCCCCCACGGTGTAAACACTTCCCCTTCCTGGCGTCGGCACCCCTGGAGGCCGCGCCGCTTTGCATTGGAGAATTTCCATGAGCGTTGTCACCACCATCAGCGTCGTGGCGCGTGATCGGGCCGGAAAGGGGGCCGCCCGAGCCACCCGCCGTCAGGGCCTGGTCCCCGGCGTCATTTACGGCAACAAGCAGTCCCCCGTCACCTTCGCCATCGATCCCCGCCTCCTGTGGGCCGAGATGAACAAGCCCGGCTTCCTGACTCGCCTGTTCGACATCAGCATCGAGGGACGGACGGAACGCGCGTTGTGCCGCGACATCCAGCGGCACCCGGTTACCGACCAGCCGGTGCATGTGGATTTCCTGCGGGTCAGCGCCGAGTCGAAGGTGCATGTGCATGTGCCGGTGCATTTCAGCAACCAGGACAAGTCGACCGGCATCAAGCGCGGCGGCGTGCTGAACGTGGTGCTGCACGAAATCGAGATCGTTGCGGCAGCCGACGCCATTCCCAGCGAACTGGTGATCGACCTGACAGGTCTTGACATCGGCGCCTCGATCCACCTGTCGCAGGTCCAACTGCCGGCCGGCGTTACCGCCGTCAGCCACGAAAAGGATGCGACCGTCGCCACGATCGCCGCGCCGACTGTCGCTCCGGCTGCCGAGACCGAGGCTACGACCGAAGCCGGCGGCGGATCCGCCGCCTGATCCCATGCGTCTGCTGGTGGGACTGGGCAACCCCGGCGGGGCCTACGCCCGGAACCGCCACAACATCGGCTGGCTGGCGGCGGACGAAATCGTCCGCCGCCATTGCTTTGGTCCGTGGCGTTCCAAGTTCCACGGTCAGTTGGCCGAAGGGACCATCGACGGCGAAAAAGTTCTGGTACTGAAGCCGGAAACCTTCATGAACCTGTCCGGCCAGGCAGTCGCCGCCGCGGCGCGTTTCCACAAGATCGCCAATGGCGACATCATCGTGCTGCACGACGAATTGGATCTGCTGCCAGGCAAGCTGCGGGTAAAAAGGGGCGGTGGCGCCGGCGGCCATAATGGCCTGAAGAGCATCGACGCCCATCTCGGTAACGACTATTGGCGTGTGCGCCTGGGAATCGGCCATCCCGGCGACAAGACCCTGGTCACACCTTGGGTATTGGGCGATTTCGCCAAGGCCGACGAAGCTTGGCTGACGCCTTTGCTGGAAGCCGTGGCGGCCGAACTGCCGCTGCTGCTGGCCGGCAACGACAACGCCTTCATGACCCGGCTGGCGCAGACGGTCGCCGTACCCAAGCCGAAGAAACGAGATAGCACCGGAGACATCTGATGGGTTTCAACTGCGGCATCGTCGGCCTGCCTAACGTCGGCAAGTCGACCCTGTTCAATGCGCTGACCTCGACGGCGGCGGCACAGGCGGCCAACTATCCGTTCTGCACCATCGAGCCCAATGTCGGGCGTGTGGCGGTGCCGGATCCCCGCCTCGACAAGCTGGCCGAGGTCGCCAAATCGGGCAAGATCATCCCCACCCAATTGGAGTTCGTCGACATCGCCGGCCTGGTGCGCGGCGCCAGCCGTGGTGAGGGTCTGGGCAATCAGTTCCTTGCCAATATCCGCGAGGTCGATGCCATCGTCCATGTGCTGCGCTGCTTCGAGGACGGCGACGTCACCCATGTGGAAGGCTCGGTGGATCCGGTGCGCGACGCTCAGACCATCGAGACCGAACTGATGCTGGCCGACCTCGACAGCCTGGAGCGCCGCGTCGTGGCAGCCGGCAAGAAGGCCAAAGGCGGCGACAAGGAGGCCAAGGCCCAGCTTGACGTGATGGAACCGGTGCTGGCAGCTCTACGTGACGGCCGGCCGGCCCGCTCGGTCAAACTGGAGGAGGATGGCCGGGCCATCCTCAAGACGCTCGGATTGCTGACTTCGAAACCACTGCTCTACGCCTGCAACGTCGAAGAGGCTTCGGCGGCTGCGGGCAACGCCTTCTCCGAAAAGGTCGCCGCCATGGCCAAGGCCGAAGGCGCGGCCCATGTGGTGATCTCGGCAGCCATCGAGGCCGAGGTTGCTCTGCTGTCCGACGAGGCGGAAAAGAAAGAGTTCCTGGAGACCCTGGGATTGGCGGAGACCGGGCTGGCGCGGGTAATCCGTGCGGGCTACGAGCTTTTGCACCTGATCACCTTCTTCACCGTGGGGCCGAAGGAAGCCCATGCCTGGACCCTGCCGAAAGGGCTGAAGGCTCCCCAGGCGGCCGGCGTCATTCACACTGATTTCGAACGTGGCTTCATCCGCGCGGAAACCATCTCCTATGTCGACTTCATCGCCTGCGGTGGCGAAGCGGGCGCCAAGGAGGCCGGCAAGATGCGGCTCGAAGGTAAGGAATACGTCGTACAGGACGGCGACATATTCCATTTCCTGTTCAATGTGTGAGAGGCTGTTGGCCGGCTTGGTGATTGCGTGAGGGTCCATGGCTCGGAATTTCTGGGGCGAAATCAAACAGTTCAGCGCGGCGGTAGCCCTGGTCCTGGTCTCGCGGACGGTGGTCGCTCAGCCGTTCTATGTTCCTTCCGGTTCGATGGAGCCGACGCTGCAAATCGGCGACGAATTGCTGGCCAGCAAGTTCGCCTACGGCTACAGCCGTTACTCTCTGCCCTTCGCCCCCGGCCATTCGACACCCGAGCGGCTGCTCGGCCGTCTGCCCGAACGCGGCGACGTGGTGGTGTTCCGCCTGCCCCGCGACGACGAGGAAGTCTATGTGAAGCGGGTGATCGGCCTTCCCGGTGACCGCGTCCAGATGCGTGGCGGGCGCCTGTGGATCAACGATGCTCCTCTGCCGATCCGCGCCGACGGCGTCGGCCAGGTTGAGCTGCAGAACGGCCAGACGGCGCCGGCCGGCCGTTTCATCGAGACCCTGCCCGGCGGCCGCCAACACGCCATCTTCAAGCTGACCGAAGCCGGCCCGCTGGACGATACACCTGTCTACGAGGTGCCGAAGGGGCATCTGTTCATGATGGGCGACAACCGCGACAACTCGCTGGACAGCCGGGTCTCCGCCGCCAAGGGTGGAGTCGGTTTCGTGCCGGTGGAAAACCTGATCGGTCGGGCTGACGTGATTCTCGGCTCTTGGGACTTCCTCGTCACCGGCCATCCGGTTTCGGCTTGGCTGTCGGGAATCCGGCTGTCCAGATTCTTCTCCCGCATTGCCTAGTGGCCCCCCCCCAGACGCTTGGTTCCCGAGCGCCTGGATCAGGCGGCCCACCGACTAATTGAATTGTGGTGCGAAGCGGGCGATTCTGCGCGTCAGGATTGAGCAATTTCTATAGATATTAAATTACGCGAATATGTTGCCGGCGGGCAGTGAAGGCCTGCGCAGGCTCTGTCGGAGTCGGACCACTAGCCATTATCGCGCAATTTTAAGACTGCCACATTTTTGCAGGCGGGCAGCCATTATGGTACATTGACCACTGGAGTGCCGCGAATCCTGGGCGCGGCAAGACAAAAGTGGTCATTGGACATGCTGACGCGGAGAATGGTTCTTGCCGGACTGTTGAGCATTACCGCTGCGCCGATGGCGGCCGCGGCGACCAAGCCTCGGGCACCAGCCGCTGCCCGACATGCCAGCAGGCTGGATGCCGTCATCGATATCAGCCACAACACCACCGTTTCCGATTTCAGCCTGGCACGGAAAAGAAGCAACATTCTGGGAGTCATCCACAAGGCCAGCGAAGGCGGCGACTGGCGTGACCCCCTTTACGCCAAGCGCCGCCACCAAGCCGAAGCCGCCGGGATGTTGTGGGGGGCCTATCATTTCGGCACGCATCAACATTCGGGCGTCGACCAGGCATTGATGTTCCTGGCCACGGCCCGGCCCGGCCCAACGACGCTGATGGCCCTTGACCTTGAATTCAACGATCAGAATCCGGCCAATACCATGAAGCTTCGTCAGGCGGAGGATTTCGTCCACACCGTGCATGAGGCGACCGGCCGATACCCGATGATCTACACCACTGCCGCCTGGGCCGATGGCGAGCCTGCCGATGGCGGGCATCGGCTGGGCGGCCGTATCACGGGAAAATCGGTCATTGCCCGCTGCCCCCTTTGGCTGGCGGATTACCGCAGCGAACCCCAGCTACCCGAGGCTTGGAAATCCAAGGGATGGCATTTCTGGCAATATGCCGGCGACACGGAAGACGGCGGCCCCCGCGGCAAGCGGGTGCGCAGCGTATGGGGTATCGAACGCTGCGACCGCAATCTGTTTCGTGGGGATGTCGCCACCCTCCACCGTTTCTGGCAAAAAGAAGCCGGCCGGACGACCGGCGCCTAACAATTCGTTTGCAACGCCGCCGCGTCGGGTACGACGATGGCGAAACGGTCGGCCAGTTCGGCCAGGGCGACGCGCTGCACCTCGGCCGCCGGGATCGTGGGGCCGCCCAGCGGATCCGGCAGGTCCCGGGTGGCGGTGGCGCCGGCCACGACGGTGATGCGAAACCCAAGGTCCAGCGCCGCACGCACCGTCGTACTGATGCAGACATGGGTCATGAAGCCGGCCAGGATCAATTCCCGACGCCCGGTTTCGCGGATGCGATTTTCAAGATCGGTGCCGCCAAAGGCATTGGGAAGAGTCTTGGCGATGACCGACTCGCCGTCGTCCGGCGTCAGTTCGGGAACGATGGCCACCAGCGGTCCGGCTCGGTCGAAGGCCCCCCGGCCGGGCGGCGAATGGTGGACGACGTGGATGACCGGGACGCCTTCGCGGCGGGCCACATCCAGCATCGCGCGCGCTTCGCCGATCGCCGCGTCGATCCCCGCCAGGGGCAAGGCGCCGGCGACATATTCCAGCTGCGCATCGACGATGACCAGGACCGAATGGGCCAGCGGGCTCGGATGCAGCGGCGCGTTGGCCAACTGTAACAGCGACTTGGGACAGGCCGACATGGGCTCCTCCATTGTGCTCAGGGGTGGAGTCCTCAGTCTGCCTCCATAGCGTGTTGAGCGGAAATTCGCTAATCTTTCGCAATGCTTGATAAAAAACGCACAGCGGCCCTCGATTGGGAAGATCTGCGGTACTTCCTGGCATTGACCCAACACGGCAGCCTGTCGGCGGCTGCCCGGGCATTGAGGGTGAACCACGCCACCGTCGCCCGGCGTACCGCCAGCCTCGAAGCCACTCTGGGCTGCAGCTTGTTCGACCGGCGGCCTGAGGGCTATGCCCTGACCGCCGAAGGCAGGGCGGTGCTGGCCGATGCCCGCGCCATGGATGAAGCGGCGCTGGCCGTCCTTCGCCGGCTGGACCTGAGCGACAGGCTTGACGGCGCTGTCCGGCTGACCTCCACCCGCGTCCTGGCCGACGCTTTCCTTGTCGAGCGCATGGGCGAATTGCGTCGGCGTCACCCCGGGCTCGATATCGAATTCATCGCCGAGGCGCGGCTGATGAGTCTGGCGCGGCGCGAAGCGGACATCGCCTTGCGCCTTGGCCGGCCGAAGGACAGCGGCCTTCTCGCCCGCCACGCAGCCGATATCGCCTATGGCTTTTTCGCCGCCCCGGAATGGCGGGAGCAGATCGATGCAGGCATAACGCCGCCGCTGATCGGCTATGACGAAGCCAGCGCCGCCCTGCCGGAAGCGGCTTGGCTGGCCCGCCGCTTTCACGGCCACCGGGTCGCCTTCCGCAGCAACAGCCAGACGGCACATGAACAGGCGGCGCGCGCCGGTTTCGGCGTGGCCATGCTGCCGCGTTACCTGGCCGCCAGGGGCCCCGGCCTGGAGCCGGTGGAATTCGGCGACCCGCTGCCGCAGCGGGAGTTGTGGCTGCTCATTCGCCCGGATCTGAAGACCGTGCCGCGGGTCCGGGCGGCGGCCGACTTCCTGATCGAACTCTTTCGTCGCGAACGAGCGATGCTGGCGGGTGTATCATCGGATAGCTCAGGTTAAAGGAGGATGCCGATGCACGCTCCCACCTTCGCCGTTCGCCCGAGTTTCCTGGGCACCGATGGGGCCGCCGCCGAGGCGGCGGTGTGCATTGCCGGCATCCCCTTCGACCTGGGCGTGACCAATCGGCCGGGGGCGCGGTTCGCACCCATGGCGATCCGTCAGGCCAGCCGCATGCTTACCGACGGCGACAACCCGGACGGCTGGATCGACCCGAAGAACCTTCCGATCGCCGATATCGGCGATTTTTCCATCGCCCTGGGCGATATCCCTGAGAGCCTGCGGATGATCGAGCGGCAGGCGGTGGACCGCGCCCATCTCCTATGCCTGGGCGGCGACCATACGGTCACCCTGCCGCTGCTGCGCGCGCTGGCCCGGCGCCGCGGCGATGCTGTCGGGTTGATCCATTTCGACGCGCATCTTGACACCTGGCCAGACAATTTCGGCCAACCGCTGGGCCATGGGTCGGTCTTCTATCACGCCATCAACGAGGGGCTGGTCGCCCCCCACCGCATGGTCCAGATCGGCATTCGCTCCCCGATACCGCGGGCCGTCTGGGACTGGACCCTGGACAAGGGAGCGACCATCATTTCCGCCGAAACGGTGCACGAGACGGGGCCGGCCACCGTAGCCGAAGCGATCCGCGAAATCGTCGGACGGCAACCGGTCTACCTGTCATTCGACATCGACGCGCTGGACCCCTCGCAAGCGCCCGGTACGGGCACGCCGGAAATCGGCGGCTTGTTCACCTGGCAGGCCATGGCGATCCTGAAGCGGCTTCGCGGGCTCGCTTTCGCCGGTATGGACGTGGTGGAAGTGCTGCCGGCCTGCGATGCCGCCGAAATCACATCTTTGGCGGCGGCGACCTTGGGCTGGCAGTATCTGAGCCTGTTGGCCGGAGGCCACGAGTGAATTGGTTTCAGGCATCGGACTCCATAAACACCCTTGCGCCACGTTGAATTGGCGTATATATCGACCCCCCAGACGCACTCGCACGTGCCTATGGCCCGTCCAAGTTCCACGCGGGTTATGCTACGACGGTCAGGCGTCCTTTTTGGTCTCCGGTCGGCAGTAGGCCGGTCCCCGAAAGGGAGGTGGAAATGGTTGTGACACGCGCGAGATTTTCTCCGCACTTCCGAAGTTGACGCCATCAGCGGCGACGCTTCAGCACATTTTTAGTGTGCCGCAAGCCGTCTAGGCCGCCGATGCCGTGCCGTGCTCCGTCATGAAGCGCGGTACTTCGGTTTTTCCCGGCCGCCGGCCGGGATATTTCGACTTAACCAGCCATTACGAATGGGGTTCGACATAAGGGGGTAGCACCAGATGAAGCAAGTTTCGTTCTCCGGCCGTTTGGTCATCGTCGGTTTTGGCAGTATCGGACAAGGGGTCCTGCCACTGATTTTACATCACTTCGATCTCGACCCGACGAAGATCACCATTGTCACAGCCGAGGAGCGCGGCCGGGAAGAGGCTGACGAATACAAAATTCGCTTCATTTGTGAGGCATTGACCCCTGATAACTATAGACGGATGCTCAATCCTCTATTGGGTAACGGCGACTTCCTGCTGAATGTTTCGGTCGACGTCTCTTCACTCGCTTTGATCGAGTTCTGCCGGGAAAAGGGTGCGCTCTACCTGGACACATGCATCGAACCGTGGGCCGGAGGCTACACCGACACCTCCTTGTCGCCATCGCTCCGTTCCAATTACGCCCTGCGGGAAGCAGCCCTCAAACTGCGCGGGGGCGGGCCGACTGCGGTGGTCACCCACGGCGCCAATCCGGGCCTGGTCTCTCACTTCGTCAAACAGGCCCTGCTCAACATCGCCCGCGACACCGGCATCGAGACGGCCAAGCCCAACAGCCGCCGCCAATGGGCGGAACTGATGGAGGCGCTCTCGGTCAAGACGATCCACATCGCCGAGCGCGACACCCAGGTGGCTCGCCAACCAAAGCAGGCGGGTGAATTCGTCAACACCTGGTCTATTGACGGCTTCGTCGGTGAAGGCTGCCAGCCGGCCGAGCTGGGCTGGGGCAGCCATGAAAAGACTTTGCCGCCCGACGGCATGCGCCATGATTTCGGCAGCGATGCCGCCATCTACCTGATGCGCCCCGGTGCCAGCACCAAGGTGCGCACCTGGACGCCGATGGAAGGGCCGTTCCACGGTTTTCTCATCACCCACAGCGAAGCCATCTCGATCGCCGACTATTTCACTGTCAAAGACGGCGATCGCGTACGCTTCCGCCCCACCGTGCACTACGCCTACCATCCCTGCGACGATGCCATCCTGTCGATGCATGAACTGGCCGGCAAGAACTGGCATATGCAGGAGGAGCAGCGGTTGCTGATGAACGAGATCGTCGCTGGCACCGATGAATTGGGTGTGCTGCTGATGGGGCACGCCAAGGGAGCCTATTGGTTTGGCTCGCAGCTATCCATCGGCGAGGCGCGGCGGCTGGCGCCGTACAACAATGCGACCAGCCTGCAGGTGACCATCGCCGTGCTGGCCGGCATTGCCTGGGCCCTGGAAAATCCGCGCTCCGGCCTGACCGAACCGGACGAAATCGATTTCGAACCGATTCTCGAGAGCTGCCGGCCTTACCTGGGCAAGGTGGTGGGCGCCTATTCCGACTGGACTCCGCTACACCGGCGGGGCCGGCTGTTCGCCGAGGACTTGGACTGGTCCGACCCCTGGCAATTCAAGAACTTCCGGGTGGTATAGGAATAGCTGTCATCCCGAGCCTGCGGCTCCTGCCGAAGGCGGCGTGAGGGATCTTCCCGGGTCGACGAGATCCCTCCTCCCTGCGGTCGTTGGGATGCCGCCGGCCGCGTCACCTCTCGACGAACTCGAGGCCGATGCCCAGCACCTCGGCCGGGTCCACCTCCAAATGGCCACCTTTGCGGACGCAGCGCACGCCGTTGGCTTTCAACAGTCCGTGCGCAAGGTCAAGATCCTCGACGGCGATGCTCAGCGCCACAAGGGCCGGCGGCGAGGGCAAATCCATCACCATGTCGGGATGCAGGTGATCGAATCCGTCCGCCGTGACGAGGAACAGCAGTCCCCGGCCGGAGTGGACGGTCACCATCTCGTCGGTCGGCGTCGCGGCGCCGGGACCAAACACTTTGTCGTAGATGCCCATCAGGGCTTCCGGCTGCTCCACCAGGACAGTCAGCGACACGATACCGATAGCGCCGTTGGGATGGGCCAGCCATTCGGGGCGCCGCAGCAACTCGGGCGTCAGGTGCTGGCAGAGAAAGGCGGGCAGACCGGGCGTCGCTTCGGGCGGCAGATCGACCACAGTGAAACGAGGAGTCACCTCGCCTTCAGGGCCGTCCAGCTGTCGTGACAGGGCGGTTGGCCGACCCGCGGCGACCCCGGCCCGGTTCAGCGACTCAGCCGACCGGGTGGCATCGCGGCTGCCCAGCGCAACCCCCATCATCCCCTCGCCTCGCGCAGCAAGATGGGCCCGCACCCGCTCGGCACCGGCGCCTGCGCCGGTAGCGGCCAGGAGTTCCACATAGTCGCGGGCGAACATCAGACAACGGTTGGCCGTCCCCCATTCCGGATGGCTGCCGGCCGGGCTGGGGATAAACCCCAGCCGGGCGAAACGGCGGTTCGCCTCGGTCAGGTCGGCGACGGCGACGGCGACGTGATCGATGCCGGTGATCTGGTGTGCCACGCATTAAACCCCTATCCCGGCGGCTGCCTGGGCGTTCTCGCCGTAGGTGGCGAATTTTTCCAGAACACGGTCCATCTCGTCATCGTCCAGCAGCACGGGTTCGCCGAGCTGCAGGGCACGCCAATAGCCTTCGGCCAGCTCTTCGACTTCGACCGCCAGGGCCACGGCCGAAGCCAAACTCCGGCCGACTGCGATCATGCCGTGGTTGGCCAGCAGACAGGCCTTGCGGTCTTCCAGGGCGGCCACCGCATGATTGGACAGTTCCTGCGTGCCGAAAGTGGCGTAGGCTGCGCAACGGATGTCCCGGCCACCACCTTTCGCCACCATGTAATGGTAAGGTGGGATGGACTTGTGCAGCACCGCCAGCGAGACGCAAAAGGATGGATGGCAATGCACCACCGCACCGACCTCGGGTCGAGCGGCGTAGATGTCGCGGTGGAAGCGCCATTCGGACGACGGCGCACGGCGCCCCTGGGCGGCCCCCTCCATGTCCATCGCCACGATGTCCTCGGGATGCACGGTATTGGGCGGCATGCCCGACGGCGTGATGAGGAAGCCTTCATCCCAGCGGACGCTGATATTGCCGGCGGTCCCCCTATTGAGGCCGAGCTGCGCCAGTTTGGTGGCGGCATCGAGGATCGCCAGGCGGTGTCGGGTGGAACGGATCGTCTGCTCAGGCATTGGGACGTCTTTCCGGATAGAGGGAGAGCAACCCATCGCGCGAGGCCGGACAGACCCCGCGCTCGGTAATCAGGCCGGTGATCAATCGGGCCGGCGTGACATCGAAACCATAGTTGATGGCCGGACTGCCGTCAGGCGTCAACTGCACCGTCAGCAGCTTGCCTTCGGCCGTCCGGCCCGCAAGGTGGGTAACCTCGGCCGAATCCCGTTCCTCGATGGGTATGGATTGAACGCCATCATCGATGGTCCAGTCGATGGTCGGCCCAGGCAGCGCTACGTAGAACGGCACCCGGTTGTCCTTCGCCGCCAGGGCCTTCAGATAGGTGCCGATCTTGTTGCATACGTCGCCCGACGCCGTCGTGCGGTCGGTACCGACGATGCAGATGTCGACCAGCCCATGCTGCATCAGATGACCGCCAGCATTGTCGACGATTACCGTATGCGGCACGCCCTGCCAGTTCAGTTCGCGGGCCGTCAGGCTGGCACCCTGGTTGCGCGGCCTAGTCTCATCCACCCAAACGTGAAGCGGGATGCCGGCCTGCTGCGCCTTGTAGACGGGAGCCAAGGCGGTTCCCCAGTCGACGGTAGCCAGCCAGCCGGCATTGCAGTGGGTCAACAGGTTGAGGCGCTCGGCCCCGGCGGCCCGGCGTTCGTCCCACAACCGCCGCATCACCGCGAGACCGTGCTCTCCTATCGCCGCATTGATCGCCACGTCGTCGTCGGCGATCCGGCCTGCCTGGCGATAGGCCGCGACCAGCCGCTCGGCCGGCGGCAGCGGGTGCAACACCGCCCGCATGTCGTCGAGGGCCCAGCGCAGATTGACCGCGGTCGGCCGAGTGGCGAACAAACGCCGGTAAGCCTCGTCCAGACGGGACTCCGACGGATCGGACCTTAGCGCCAGGGCCATGCCATAGGCCGCGGTGGCACCGATCAGCGGCGCCCCGCGCACCCACATCTCGCGGATGGCCCGTTCGGCGGCCTCGAGCGTGTCAAGCCGCGTCACCACGAATTCATGCGGCAGCCGGGTCTGGTCGATGATCTCGACCCCCAGGCCGTCGGCGGCCAGCCAGATGGTCCGGGTCGGCTTGCCGTCGATGTTCATCAGAAAAGTCCCGACAATACCCGCCCCGCCACAGCATCCAGTTTGCGGACCAGTTCGGGATCGCGGACTTCCGGCGCGGTGATGATAGCCATGTCGAGCGCCCGGTGGCAGCCCCGTTCGCATGGCCGGTGCCGATGCCTCAGCCGCGGGGCCACGGCGCGCACCAGCGCGCGAGCATGATCGGCATTTTCCCGCAGCACCTTGATCACGCCCTCGACGCTGACATGGTCATGTTCGGGGTGCCAGCAATCGTAATCGGTCACCATAGCCACCGTGGCGTAGCAAAGTTCGGCTTCGCGGGCCAGCTTCGCCTCGGGCATGTTGGTCATGCCGATGACATCGCACCCCCAGGAGCGATAGAGCTGGGACTCGGCCTGGGTCGAGAACTGAGGCCCCTCCATCACCAGATAGGTGCCACCCCGCGTCACCGGAACGCCGATTTCGGTGGCCGCCGCGACGAGCGCATCGCCCAGGCGGCCGCAGACCGGATGGCCAAGCCCGACATGGGCCACCAGCCCGGTGCCGAAAAAACTCTTGTGGCGGGCGAAGGTGCGATCGATGAACTGGTCGACAACGACGAACATGCCGGGCGGCAATTCCGCCTTCAGCGAGCCCACCGCCGAAACTGACACGATCTCGGTCACTCCGGCGCGCTTCATGGCGTCGATATTGGCGCGGAAGTTCAGTTCGGACGGCGGGATCCGGTGGCCTCGGCCATGGCGCGGCAGGAACACCAGAGGCTGGCCGTCCAGTTCGCCGAACAGCAGTTCGTCCGAGGGCGCGCCGAACGGACTGTCGACCCTGCGCCATTGCGTGTTGGTCAGCCCGTCGATCTCGTAGACGCCGCTGCCGCCGATAATGCCGAGAACCGGTGGGGTCATGAACCTTGTCCTTTGATCTCGAAGGCAAGAAAGGTTAACCGCCAAGTCGCCAAGGGCGCCAAGGCAACGTCTTGACGTTTGGCGACCTGGCGACGCGGCGGTTTACAATAAGGAAAAGGCCGCTGTATGGCTACAGCGGCCCTCTCCACGAATATGAGCTGGCGGCTCAGTGCACGTTCGCCCAGATCTTGCGCTTCAAGGCGTAGAGCATGGCGGTCAGCACCAGCAGGAAGCCGAGCACCTTCAGCCCCAAGCTGTGCCGGGTGTCCAGTTCCGGCTCGGCCGCCCAGTTGAGGAACGCCGCGGCGTCCGTGGCGATCTGCTCCTTGGTCGCCTTGGTGCCGTCGGCATAGGTCACCGCCTCATCGGAAATCGGCGGCGGCATGGCGATCTGGTGGCCCGGGAATGCCTGGTTGTAGTACATCCCGTCGTTGACCTTGAAGCCGGCCGGTGCGTCGACGAAACCGGTGAGGATGGCGTAGACGTAGTCCGGCCCGCCTTCCCTTGCCTTGGTCATCAGCGAAAGGTCGGGCGGAAGGGCACCGTTGTTGGCAACGCGGGCCGCCTGGTCATTGGGGAACGGCGGGACGATGTGATCGGACGGCTTAGCCGGCCGCTGGAACATATCGCCCTGATCGTTCGGCCCGTCGGTGACCTGCTTCTCGGCGGCGATCGCCTTGATCTCGTCTTCGGTGAAGCCAAGGGCCGAGAGGTTGCGGTAGGCCACCAGCTTCATCGAATGGCAGTTCGAGCAGATTTCGCGGAAAACCTGGAAGCCGCGGCGGAGCTGCGCCTTGTCGTACTGGCCGAAAACCCCCTGGAAGCTCCAGTTGTGGTGCTCCAGTTCGGCCTTTTCGGCGGCCAGGGCGGGAGTCGCCGCGGCGACGAACGCCGCAGCCATCGTGGACAGCAGGAACTTACGCATCATGCCTTCTCCATCGGCTGGGCAGCGTGGCCGACCGAGGCGCCTTTCAGCACCGGAGCGGCAATGCTTTGCGGCAGCGGTTTCGGCTTCTCCACCTTGCTGATCAGCCAGAGCAGTGGGAAGAAGGCGAAGTAGGCCACCGAGAAAACGCGGCCCAACGGCACCATCGACCCTTCGGGAGGCTGGGAACCGATATAGCCGAGGACCACGCAGACCAGTGCGAAGATCCAGAAAAGCTGCTTGTAGATCGGCCGGAACTTGGCCGAACGGACCTTCGAGCGGTCAATCCAGGGAAGGAAGAAGAAGATGACGATGGCGCCGAACATGGCGATCACGCCGCCCAGCTTGTCCGGAACCGAGCGCAGGATCGCGTAGAACGGCAGGAAGTACCATTCGGGAACGATATGCGGCGGCGTCACCATGGGATTGGCCGGAATGTAGTTGGTCGGTTCGACGAAGAAGTTGGGCAGAAAGAACACCACGCCGAGATAGACCATCAGCAGCACGCCGATGCCGAACAGATCTTTGATGGTGTAGTAGGGATGGAAGGGGATCGTGTCCTGCGGTCCCTTGACGTCGATGCCCAGCGGGTTGTTCGACTTGGTGGTGTGCAGTGCCACGACATGCAGGAACACCAGGGCGAAGATGACGAAGGGCAGCAGATAGTGCAGGGCGAAGAAGCGGTTCAGCGTCGGATTGGCGACCGAGAAGCCGCCCCACAGCCAGGTGGTGATCGCGTCGCCGACCACCGGGATGGCCGAGAACAGGTTGGTGATCACCGTGGTGCCCCAGAAGCTGAGCTGACCCCAAGGCAGGCAGTAGCCCATGAAGGCGGTGCCCATCATCGTCAGATAGATGACCAGACCCAGCCACCACAAGACTTCGCGCGGCGCCTTATAGGAACCGTAGTAGAGGCCGCGGAAGATGTGGATGTAGACGCAGACGAAGAAGAACGAGGCGCCGTTCATATGCATGTAGCGCAGCAGCCAACCGTAGTTGACGTCGCGCATGATGCGCTCAACCGAGTTGAACGCCAGGGCCTCGTTGGGCGTGTAGGCCATCGCAAGAAAAATGCCCGAGAGGATCATGATGACCAGCATCAGGCCGGCGAGAGAACCGAAGTTCCACCAGTAGTTCAGGTTGCGCGGCGTCGGATATTCGACGGCGCTGTGCTGCAACATGGAGAAAATCGGCAGGCGGTCATCGAACCACTGGATGACCTTGTTATTGAATTGAGAGCCGCTCATCGATGCACTCCTAGCCGATCCGGACTGTGGTGTCGGTGAGGAAAGTATATGCCGGAACCGGCAGGTTCAGTGGGGCGGGGCCTTTGCGGATGCGTCCCGAGGTGTCGTACTGCGAGCCATGGCAGGGGCAGAACCAGCCACCGAATTCGCCGCGCGGATCACCGGCCTTCTGGCCCAGCGGGATGCAGCCCAGGTGGGTGCAGACACCGACGACGATCAGCCACTGCGGCTTCTTCACGCGCTTGTCGTCTGCCTCGGGGTCGCGCAGGTCGCCGATATTGACCGCCTTGGCTTCCTCGATCTCGGCCGCCGTGCGATGGCGGATGAATACCGGCTTGCCGCGCCAAGTCACGGTGATGGCCTGGCCTTCGGCGACCGACGACAAATCCACTTCGGTAGTCGACATCGCCAGAGTGTCGGCCGACGGGTTCATGCTATTGATGAACGGCCACAAGGCCATGGCGGTACCCGCCACGCCGACGGCCGTCGTCGCGTAAAGCAGGAAGTCGCGCCGCGACGCGTCGCCCGGCGGCAGCCCCTGCGTATGTGTTGACATGTTAGCCATGCGATTTCCTCTCCAAGACCCGCCGAACCGCGCACCGATGACGACGAAAGTCCCTACCACTCCCTCCCCCCGCACCGCGCCCGCCGGCGGGGGCGCCGAGGGAAACCAATCGAGCCATATAAAGCAAATCCTCCTTCTTGAAAAGCAGTGGTTTATATAAAATAAGCCTAATCTAGAGTTGTAATCCTTATATGCGCCTAGCCCTGTTCCAGCCTGACATCGCCCAGAACGTCGGAGCCATCCTCCGCCTCGGGGCCTGCCTGGGCATACCCGTCGACATCATCGAACCCTGCGGATTCGTTTGGGATATCAAGCGCATCCGCAGGGCCGGATTGGACTACACCGAGTTGGCTCAGGTCACCCGTCACATATCCTGGACGTCCTATCTGGCCGAACGGCCGGCCGGGCGTCTGCTGCTGCTCACCACTGCCGGCGACAGCCCTCACACACGGTTCGTCTTCCAGCCGCAGGACGTGCTGCTGCTGGGCCGGGAGAGCGCCGGTGCCCCGCCCGAAGTGCACCAGGCGGCCACGGCGCGGTTGCGCATTCCGATGAAGAGCGGAGCGCGGTCGCTCAACCTGGCGATGACTGCCGCCTTGGTGCTGGGCGAGGCCTTGCGGCAGATCGGCGGCTTTGCCCCGGAGGAATCATGACCACGGAACGGGAAAAGCGCGCCAGCTCCTGGTTTGCCGCCTTGCGCGACGACATTTGCGCGGCCCTTGAAGGACTGGAAAGCGAACTGGCGCCCGACTGTCCGCACCATTTTCATCGCGACGACTGGGTCCGCGAAGGCGGTGGCGGGGGCACCATGGCGCTGATGCGCGGCGGCGTCTTCGAGAAGGTCGGAGTCAACGTCTCCGAGGTCCACGGCGTCTTCGCCCCCGAATTCCGCCGAGCCATCCCCGGCGCCGTCGAGGCTGAGGGCCGGTTCTGGGCCGCCGGTCTATCGCTGGTGGCCCATCCCCGATCACCGTTGGTGCCGGCCGCCCACCTGAACACCCGGATGATCGTCACAACGAAGACCTGGTTCGGCGGCGGCGCCGACCTGACCCCGACTTTCCCCGTCGAGGAGGAGACTCGCGCTTTCCACGGCGCCATGGAAGCTGCCTGCGCGGCCCATCCGGTGGCCGACTACCCACGATTCAAGCAATGGTGCGACGAGTATTTCTACCTGCCCCACCGGAACGAGGCCCGAGGTGTCGGCGGCATCTTCTTCGATGACCTTTCGTCGGCCGACTGGGAAGGCGATTTCGCCTTCGTGCGCGAGGTCGGCTTGGCGTTCCGCCAAGTTTACACCGATCTCGTGCGCCACAACATGCGCCGTTCCTGGACGCCTGAGCAACGGCGGGCGCTGCTGATCAAGCGCGGCCGCTACGTCGAGTTCAACCTCCTTTACGACCGGGGCACGACATTCGGATTGAAAACCGGCGGCAACCCGGAAGCCATCCTGATGAGCCTGCCGCCCGAGGTCGTGTGGCCCTGACCCGATGAAAGTGTTACGATTCCTGGTCTTGTCCTGGAGACTGTCATGCGCAAACCTGCGCTCCTCGCTATTGCCCTGACCGCCGCGGCCGGTATCGCCGGAGCCGCCCTGTGGACCAGACCCCCCATGCCAGAGCCGCCGCCGGCCGACGAGGGCGACGGCAAGAACGAGGCAGATGCCCTGGCAGCCAGCAACGGCTTGGCTTCGCGCAGCGGAGCAAGCCTCAGCCTGCGGCTGAAAAGCGGTGAAACACTGGCCCTGACCGACCGCATCGCCTGCGGCGATCTGCCCTGCCCGAAGGAACTCGCCACCCGTTACCGCTATCGAGGCTGGGATCCCGCCCACGGCGGCTTTCTCCTTCAGATCGCCGGCCCCAATGCCGAGCAGATGATCCTGCCTTATGGCGAAGAGGACCCGATCCTGGTGGATGTGCGCCATGCGCAGATTGCGGACAGGCCGTTCCCGATGCCCTTACCGCCACCCGCCGTGGCAACCGATGAGAGCCTGGGTGAATGGCTGACCGACATCGCCGGCGGCCGTAGCCAGAGCGAGGCGCCACTGATCGGTGCCAGCCAGGGCAAGGTAAAGCGCCAGGGGCCCGTGCTGTCGCTGCAGTTGGCCGACGGGCGGCGCTTCGATCTGACCGATGACCTGGCCTGCGGGCAGGTGTCCTGTCCGCCTCAGATCTTCCGATCCTTCGATTATGCAGGGCGCAGCCCCGACAGGCGGTTCGACGTCATCGAGGTGCGTTGGGACGAGGCCAGCGCCGCCCTGCTGGTGGATACCCGTAGCGGCGCGGTCACCCTGATGCTGGGCGTGCCGAAATTCTCGCCCGATGGGAAGCGGGCAGTGGCTTCGGTGACCGATCTCGAATGGTCGGCGCCGCGGCGGCTGGAGGTGTGGTCGCTGGGCGGAACGGCACCAGGCCTTGAATTCTCTCTGTCCGCCAAGGACGAGGATGATACCGTCTACCAGGTCAAGAACTGGGATGACGGCGACCATCTGCGCCTGCAGCGCGGCGCCTGGGCGTCAACCCAGCGGAGCGACGTCATGCTGGTGCACGACGCCGAGGGCTGGCACATGGAGGGCGGCGACGGCGCCAACTGAATCGGCGCCCTCACTCAGTCCTCGGCGTAGGGATTGCGCCGTTTCCTCAGACCGAACCGAATGGGAACGCCCTCCAGCCCGAAGGTCTCCCGCAGCCCATTGACCAGATAGCGGGTGTAGGATTCGGGAAGTTCATCTGCCCGCTGGGTGAACAGGGCGAATGTGGGCGGGCGGGTCCGCACCTGGGTCATGTAGCGGAGCCGCAGCCGGCGCCCGCCCTGGATCGCCGGCGGGGGGTGCCGCTCGGTCATTTCCGCGAGCCAGCGGTTCAGTTGGGCGGTGGGGACGCGCCGGTTCCACAGGTCGTAGATGCCGACCACCGCGTCCATCAGACGGTCCAGACCCTTCCCGGCCAACGCCGACAGCGTCACCGTCGGCACGCCGCGGACCTGCGGCAGCGAGGTCTCCAGCCGGTCCTGCAAGCGGCGGACCGCCTCGGCCCGGTTGTCCACCGCATCCCATTTGTTCACGGCGATGACCAGGGCACGGCCCTCATCGATCACCAGCCGGGCGATGGTCAGGTCCTGTTTGTCCAGGATGGCGTTGGCATCCAGCACCAGCACCACCACATTGGCCATGCGGATAGCCTCGATGGTGTTCGAGGTGGACAGGCGCTCGACCGAATCGCTGACATTGGCGCGCCGGCGCAGCCCAGCGGTGTCGACGAGACGGATGGTGCGGCCGCCGTATTGCCATTCCACGGTGATGGCATCCCGGGTCAGGCCGGCCTCGGGGCCGGTAAGCATCCGCTCTTCGCCGAGCAGGCGGTTGACCAACGTCGATTTGCCGACATTCGGCCGGCCCACCACGGCCATTCGCAGCGGCCGGGCAGCCTCGGCCTGTTCGGCCGCGGCGTTGACATCGCCGTCCTCGTCGACCTCATCGTCGCCGGCGTCCGCCGCCTCATGCCAGGCAGAGGAGAGTTCGTCTTCGGCCATCACGCCCCCGTGTTTTCGGGCATGCGGCAGCAGGGCTTCGTAAAGGTCGTCGAGGCCTTCGCCGTGCTCAGCCGAGAATGCTACCGGCTCCCCCAGACCAAGCGCAAAGGATTCATAGAGCCCCGGCGCTCCAGCCTTGCCTTCGCATTTGTTGGCCACCAGGATGACGGGCCGCTTGCTGCGCCGCAGATAGTCGGCGAAGAAGGAATCGAGCGGGGTGACGCCGGCACGCGCGTCGATGAGGAACAGAACCAGGTCGGCATCGGCGATCGCCCGGTCGGTCTGACTGCGCATGCGGCCTTCGACCGAGTTGTCGAAGGCATCCTCGAGCCCCGCCGTATCGATCACGGTGAAGCGCAGGTCGGCGATTCCGCCATCGCCTTCGCGACGGTCGCGGGTCACCCCCGGCTTGTCGTGGACGATCGCCAGACGGCGTCCCACCAGCCGGTTGAACAGGGTCGACTTGCCCACATTGGGGCGGCCGATGATGGCGATCTTGAAGGACATGCTACTTACCAATTCGCCATGGTCGCCCCTCGGGACTTGGCCCAGGGGCGGCCAAGGCGGCGAAGGATCAAACGGCCTCTAGTGGTCCGCCCCAGACGCTTGGTCCCCAAGCGCCTGGATCAGGCGGCCCACCAACCAATTGAATTGTGGTGAAAATTCGACGGCTGGTGGCGGTACCATCCGTCGGATTTTCACCACTAGCGATACGCCAGGAGCTTTGCGTCACGGGTAACGAGAATCAGCGTGCCATCGGCCACGATGGGCGGAATGCTGACGCCGCCAGGCAATTCCTCTTCGCCGATCTTCGCCCCGGTATAAGGCGAGAACGATACGGCTTTGCCGGCCGACGACGTGAGAATCAGGCGGTCGGACGCCAGAATCGGGCCGCTCCAGATGATGCGTCCCTCCTTGTCCTTCTCGTCTTCCCATGTCGGCAGCGAGGTTACCCAATGCACTTTGCCCGAGGTGGCGTCGAAACAAACCAAGTCCGGCGCGTTGGTGATCAGATACATGTAATCGCCGGCAACCCACGGCGTCTGAATCGACCCGACGTCCCGGTCCCAGATACGGCGCCCGGTACGCAGGTCGATGGCGGCAACGATGTCGGCGTTGCCCGCCGCATAGACCCTGCCGTGGTCGACCACCGGCAGACCGCGGATATCGGTCAGTTCGGCAACCTGGTCGGTGCGGCGGATGCTCGAGACCATTTCGCTCCATTGCACCGTGCCGTTCTCGATACGCAACGCGAACAGTTCGCCCGAGGTGTAAGGAGCCAGGACTGTATTGCCCTCCACCGCGGGGCTGGTGCCCCCCACCATCATGGCCATCTCGCTCATGCCGTTGTGGTGCCACAGTTCATGGCCGTCATCGGCCGACAGGGCCTTGGTCTCGTTGTCCACCGTGATGAGTAGCACGCGTCCGGCATGGACGGTCGGCGCGCCCGGCGCGGGCGCCGACAGGTTATGGCGCCACAGTATCTTCCCCTGCGCCGGATCCAGGGCGACTGCCTGGGCGAATCCCGTGGTGGCGAACAGCTTTCCGTCGTCGTAGGCGAGGCCGCCTCCGAAGCTTCCATCGCCCACGTCGTCGGGCGTCAGGTCGACACGCCACAGGCGCTCACCATCGCTAAGCCGATAGGCCGAGACTGTCGAAGCGGCGTCCATGGCGAAGACCTTGCCGTCGGCCACCACCGGCTGGCTGAAATAGGGGCGGCGCTTGTCGCCGCCGGTTCCCAGATCCGCACTCCAAACCATGTGCAAGGACGACCCGGCCAGCAGCACGCGGTGGAGGTCGTGCGTCGGCACTCCGCCGGCCTGCGGCCAACTGGCGATCTTCTCCGGATCGGGCAAAATGATGGGTGAACCGGCTCCGGTATCAGCTTCCAGAGCCTTGGAATGGGCTAGCACGCTGATGCGCTTCCCGGGCAGCGGCGGCGGCGGGCTGTCGGCAAAAATACTGCTATCGCATGCGGCTAGAAGCCCGCAAGCGGCGGCGATAACGGCCAAACGGCGCATGGGGGCGGTCCTCATCAGCCTTTGGCCTTGTCGGCTGGCTTGGTGGCAGGAAGCGATGCTGGAGCGGCAGCCGCCGACCCCAGCACGGTGAGCATTTCGGCAGCGCGGGCTCGCACACCCTGTGGTGCCTGAAGGTCGTCGGTCAACTGCTTGTAGAGTTCGGTCGCATGCTTCCCGTCGCCCTGCTTCTGGGCGATCAGCGCCAGCAGTTCAGTCGCCGTGTAATGCCACGGAGCGCCCATTTCGGCCAACGGCGCGATGCGCTTCTGCAACTGGACGGGATCGGCCGTGTCGAGTGTGAGAAGCGATTCCTTCAGCAAAGCCAGATCGCGATATAGCTGCGGTGCCGAGGACCCCATGATTTCTTCATAGGCGGCGGTCGCTCCGTGCAGGTCGCCACGTTCGGCCAGAAGCTCGGCACGGCGCATGTCGGCGGCGATGCCGATGCCGGTCCGGCTGTCGCCGGCAAGCTTGGCCAGTGCACCCAACGCCGCGTCCGTCTTGCCCTGCGCAATCAGTTCCACTGCTGCGCTGAACTTGGCGGCGTCTGCCTGGCGTTGCTTGTTCTCCCAGCTTTGCCAGCCCTGGTAGCCGGCGACGGTGAGAACGACGGCCAGCGCGGCGGCGATGATGTAATTGCCGTACCGCTTCCACAGCCGATGGTACTGCTCGCGGCGCAGTTCCTCGTCGACTTCCTGTATCAGCAGGTCGCCTGCGGGGTCATTGTCGCTGACGCTCACAGATTTTTTTCTCCACTACGACGAAACGGGGCTCAACATAGCGCCCCCGTGGCGCCAACGCAAATGCGGCTTGACACCACCTTACCGGCACCGCGGAAGTGCTCCACCTTCGTTATTCGCGCCACTTGATCGAGCAGCCCATGCTGGCAGTTTGCTCAGCCGGCCCGCGCCCGGTTTCGGCGACCTGGCGCATGGCCTCGAACAGTTCGCGCCGCGCCGCGGGCACCGCCTCCTTGCGCGAAGCGTCCAGCCGACCACGGTATTGCAGTCCCAGCTGGGCGTTGAAACCGAAGAAATCCGGAGTGCAGACGGCACCAAAGGCGCGGGCCACCTGCTGTCTGCGGTCGATCACATAAGGAAAGCTGAACCGGTGGGCCTCGGCGAACAGCTTCATGTTGTCGAAGGAATCATCCGGGTAGGACTCGGTGTCGTTGCTCATCACCGCAATGGCGCCGATGCCAAGGTCCTGAAGCTCACGCACATCGCGGACAAGCCGGTCGATCACCGCCCGGACATAGGGGCAGTGATTACACAGGAACATCACCAGGGCTCCTTTGGCCCCTCGAACCTGGCCCAGACTCCACCACCGCCCGTCCACCCCCTCGAGGCGAAAATCCGGAGGCTCCCACCCGAAGTCGCAAAGCGGCGTTTCCACTGCCATCATCCATCTCCTTCCGTTGACTCTCTTTTAACCGGCGGCGGAATATAAAATGTTGTCGAGGACTGTCCCAGGCAATCCGCCATGAACCGGTTTCTTTTATCTTCCGTCGCCTTTTTCGCCCTGTGCGGGTGCCACGCGCTCGACGGTGCCGGCGATGCGGTAGCCAGTTCGACGGTAGGCGGGCTCGTCGTCCTTGACGCTGTCTCCGTCATCAATACCCACAAGACCTTGGACGATCACCTGGTGTCGCTGATCACCGGCAAGGATTGCTCATCGGTGCGCGCGTCGATGGGGGATTATTATTGCATCGATCAACCAGGGAACGTACCAACCATCGTACGTACGTCCTATTGCTACAAGACATTGGGCACGATCGATTGCTACACCGAGCCGGTGGAAGCCGATGCCGGACAGTTCTACGGAATCCGGGTCGACGACATCCCGGTGACCCTGCACTGAGCATCTGGCGCTGCAGACGGAATCGCTGGACGACAGCGGCCGCTTATTGAGATATATTGGCAAGAGGTTCAGCCGCGAAGGATCCCCATGGCCCAGGTGGTGCCCATCGGCGAGCGGGGGCGCGGTGGAGCGCCGGTTGTCCATTTCGACCGTGCCGAACTCTGCCGCCTACTCACCCTTTACAGTGAACGCGTCGCCGACGGAGAGTGGCGCGACTACGCCATCGACCAGCAACCCGGACGGGCGATTTTCGCGGTTTACCGGCACAGCCGCGACTGCCCGGCGTTCACCATCACCAAGTTGCAGAGCGCCGACAGTCGCAGCGGTTGGGAGGTGGCAAGCGGCCTGCGCCGGCTGCTGCGCGCCGCCACGCTGGACGAGGTTCTGACCGTCTTCCGTCCCCGCCTGCACCTCGTCCCGCATTGAGGTGACGGGACCAATTTGGCTGCCGTCCTGTGCGCAGCGCAGGAACTCGTGCATCCACGAGACCCGTCGTCCCCGCGGTCGTCAGGATGAGGACGGCGGCGGATAGTCCTCAGCCGCTGTCAGCAGTTGATTGATGGCAGCCGCTACCCGGTTGACGGCAGCCTCGACCTCGGGGCTCAAGCCGGGGCCTTCGCCCAGGTCCGCCGCCTCGATGCCCCAGACCTCCAACATTCGCGGCAACTGGCCAAGGATACGCGCCATCTCCACCGCCTCGGCCAGGCCGAAGCGATGGCTGAGGCTGGGAAATGCGCCGACCGGCAGGCCTTCCTCAAGAGCATCGAACCGGCGGACCGTCCCGGCGGCGGCCCCCGAGCGCATGGCGTCGACCACCACCACCCTGGAGTCTTTTCTCCAGGCCGACATCACTTCCGTACCTTCGCCAGGCAACACCAGAACCTGCAGACCAGGCCGGAGGGCCAGCCGCTCGGCCACCGCCGGACCGGCGCCGTCATCCCTGCGCCAAGCGTTGCCGATGCCGATAATCAGCAAGGCTACTGCCGCTCCACCGTTAATTTGAGAAAGTGGGTGGCGCAGGAAATGCAGGGATCGTAGTTGCGGATGGCCTGCTCGCAGCGCCACTGCAATGCGTCATCGGGCAGGTCGAGGTTGGCTTCCACCACCTTCAGCAGGTCGCTTTCGATGATCTTCTGGTTCTGCGCGGTCGGTGGCACGATTCGGGCGAGAAGAATCGAACCGTCGGCCGCCAGGCGGTAATGATGGTAGCAGATGCCGCGGGGGGCTTCGGTACAGCCATGCCCTTCGGCGGCCCTCGGTTCGACCGGCACGGCGGGTTCGTCGGGTTGCTCGTAGCGTTCGATCAGGGCCAGCGCATCGACGCAAGCCTGCACCAGTTCGACGGAACGCACGACGATGGACTGGAAGGGATTGCGCACCACCGGCCCCAGTCCCGCCTCTTTCGCCGCCTGGGCGGCCAAAGCGCACAGCTTGTCGTGGTTGACCGCATAGCGGGCCAGCGGCCCCACCTTGTAGGGTGCGTGGCCCGCCTTCATGTAACCGTGCAAGGCGTTGGAATGGCGGACATGCTCTTCGTCGAAATTATCGAGGAAGGCCCGCACGGGAATGTCCAGCCCCTTGTTGGAGACCAGCCGCCCCTCATGAATGGCGTACTCGTCCTCATGGCGCAGCGCGACGAAGGTATAGTCCTGGTCCAACGCCGGAAAATCGAAGCCGCCCACCAGCTTTACCGTGGCCAGCGATTCCTCGATCGCCCATTTCAGCTCGTCGGCCAGGGCGCGCAATTGCCCCCTCGTCGGCACCCGATAGAATCCGCCAACCTTGAGATTCACTGGGTGCACCGCCCGGCCGCCAATCACCTCGAGGAGATCGTTGCCGATCTTCTTGAGCCGCAACGCCCGCTGCACCAGGTCCTTGTCCTGCCTGGCCAGTTGCAGGGCATCGGGAAGCCCCAGAAAATCCGGCGCATGCAGCAGATAGACGTGCAGAGCGTGGCTTTCGATCCACTCGCCGCAATAGATCAGCCGGCGCAGGTCGCGAATGGGCTGCGGCACCCGGACATCGAGAGCGTCCTCCATCGCCTGGATGGCCCCAAGTTCGTAAGCGATCGGGCAGATGCCGCAGATCCGCGCGGTGATGTCCGGTGCTTCGCGGAAATCGCGGCCCACAAGGAAGGCCTCGAAGAATCGCGGTGGCTCGAAAATGCCGAACTGCAGGTCCTTGACCCGACCGTCTTTGATGCGCACGCGCAAGGACCCCTCGCCCTCGACACGGGCCAGCGCATCCACTTTTATCAGCCTAGTCGGCATGGGCTTCGCTCTCCTTGCGGAAGGCCACGGCATTGGCGTTGAAACTGCGGAAACGCCTCTGCACATCCCGCGCGTCCATGCCCAGCGCGGTAAAATGTTCGGCCAATGCGGCGGTGTTGGGCTGATGGCTGATCGGCCCGAAGCAGCCGTAGCAGCCGCGCCCTTGCGTCGGGCACAGGTTGCCGCACCCGGCCTGCACCACCGGTCCCAGGCAGGGTTCACCTTTGGCCACCATGACGCAAGGCGTGCCGCGCAACTTGCATTCGATGCATTCGGCATACTTGGGAATATTCGGCTTACGCTTGTTCAGCAGGGCACCGATCAATTCGAGAAGCTGGTGCTTGTTGATCGGACAGCCGCGCAACTCGAAGTCCACGGCCACATGGTCCCCGATGGCGGTGGAGGTGGCCAGGGTCTCGATGTATTCGGGATGGGCGTAGACGCGATCGATGAAGCCCTTGACGTCATGGAAATTGCGCAGCGCCTGGATGCCACCCGCGGTGGCGCAGGCGCCGATGGTCACCAGAACCTTCGAAAGCCGCCGTACCTCGCGGATGCGCTGGACGTCGTGCGGCGTGGTGATCGAGCCTTCCACCAGCGACAGGTCGTAAGGTCCCTTCCCGGCGGTCCTGGTCGCCTCGAGAAAATAAGCGATCTCCACCGCTTCCGCGACAGCCAGCAGTTCCAGCTCGCAGTCCAGCAGAGACAGCTGGCAGCCATCGCAGGACGAAAATTTCCAGACAGCCAGCTTCGGTCTCTTCTTCTCAGGCATGTGTCAAAGCTCCCGCACCGGGAAAAGTTCGGCAATCTCGGAAAAGCGGAACACCGGGCCGTCCCGGCAGACGAAATGGGGGCCCCATTGGCAATGGCCGCAAAGGCCGAGGCCGCATTTCATGTTGCGCTCCATCGAGACATGCACCTTGTCGGTGGGAACGCCCCGCTTTTCCACCATGTCGACGGCATAGCGCATCATCACTTCCGGGCCGCAGACCAGGGCGGTGGTGTGGAGCGGGTCGAAGCCGGCGCGGGCCACCACATTGGTCACCACGCCAACGCGTCCGGCCCATTGGCCGGTGGCCCGGTCGACGGTGACGTGGACATTGACGTCGAATCGGCTGCGCCATTTTTCCAGCTCCTTGCGGAACAGGATGTCCTGCGGCGTGCGGGCACCGTACATGATGATCAGCTTGCCGAACTTCTGGCGGTTGGCCAACGCCTGGTAGATTGCCGGACGCAGCGGCGCCAGGCCGACACCGCCGGCGATGATCACCAAGTCATCACCGAATGCCTCCTCCACCGGCCAGGGCGTGCCGAAGGGCCCGCGCACGCCGACCACGTCGCCCACCTTCAGCGCCCCCAGGGCCTGGGTGACCGGCCCCACCGAGCGGATGGTGTGCACAAGCTGCCCGTCGTCTGCCGGATCGCCCGAGATACTGATGGGCACCTCGCCGGCGCCGAACGCATACAGCATGTTGAACTGCCCGGAGCGGAAGGCGAAGGCACCGCCCGCCTCGGGCTGGAGCACCAGGGTGAAGGTGTCCGCCAGTTCCCGCACCACCTTGACGATGCGGAAAGGGCTGGGCAGCATCGGCTCGGCCGGCAAGGCAGTCATGTCGCCGTCTCTATTCTGCAGGACCATAAAGATCGACCAGTTGCAGCCTGGTCGCCGCCAGCCGGTGCCCCATGACCGGGACGAACCGCCGCAGCACCTCGTATCCCAACTCGGCGTCGGCTTCCATCTTGCCCCTCAGGCATTTGGCGTCGAAGCTCACCAGGCGGGTCAGCTCCTGGGCCCTGGCATCGAACGTCCAGCGGTAGGGTTCGACCAACCACGACCAGCCGACAACCTCGCCCTCGGTCAGCGTATCGACCATGATGGTGCGCCCGGGGGCGTGGATTTCGAGGGAAATGCTGCCGGCCCGGATCAGGTAGAATTTGTCGGCGTGACCGCCCTGGCGGAACAGATATTGGCCGGCATCGACCCGCTCGTTGGCAGCGCAGCCGACGAGAAGCCCCCGCAGCTTTCCGTCGATTCCCTGGAAGAACGGATGCTCGTCGATGATTCGGCCCAGATCCTCTATCTGCACCATGGTCACCTCCCTTGTTCGCGATCTTCGAGCGCTCGGACCTCTGCGGTGATGTCGATTCCCACCGGGCACCAGGTGATGCAACGGCCGCAGCCGACGCAGCCGGACGTGCCGAACTGCTGCTGCCAACTGGCCAGCTTGTGGGTGATCCACTGTCGGTAGCGCGACGCGCCGGACTGCCGGACGCTGCCACCGTGGATATAGGAATAGTCGATGGTGAAGCAGCTGTCCCAGTTGCGCCAGCGTTCGGCGATATCGCCCGACAGGTCCGTCACGTCCTCAACCGAGGTGCAGAAGCAGGTCGGGCAAACCATTGTACAGTTGCCACAGGTCAGGCATCGCCCGGCCACATTGTCCCAGTGGGGGCTCTCGGCGGAACGGCTCAGCACGCCGGCGGCATCGGCGGACATGCGGCGCTGCTGCTCCGCCGCGGCCGAAGCCGGTTGCGCCGCGGCCGCCGACAGTTCGGCCGCGGCCGGCGCCCGGCAAGACAGCCCGGCCAGGATCTCGCCGCCCTTTTCGCTGCCGGCAGTAGCGACGAAGACATGCCGGCCGGCGTCGAGGATTTCATTGAGCAAGATGTCATATCCGGGGCCGACCGCCGGGCCGGTACCGGTCGACGCGCAAAAGCAGGTGGCACCGGCATGGGCGCATTCCACGGCGACGACGAAGGCGGCCTGCCGGCGCCGCACATAACCGGGCTCGGTGAAACCGTCCTGGGTGAACACCCGGTCGTGAACCTGCATGGCGGCCATTTCGCAGGCCCGCACGCCGATGAACGCCATCGGCGCCTCATCCCCGCCGCCGCCCGACAGGCGAAAGCCTCTTCCTGCCCGTTCCGCCCGGAACAGCCGTTGACGTGGCGGGTAGAGGTGACGCTTCCAGCTTTGGGCGGCCAGGGTATAGCCGAACACCCGGCCGTTCCGCGCGCGGTTCAGCCGATAGGTCGCCGGCTGGCTGCTGTCCGTCCAGCCGGCCGGCAGGTCGGCGGAAGACGTCATTTCCTCGTAAAGGATGGCACCTTCGCCCACGGTCGGTCCGACAACGCGGTATTGCCGTTCCCGCAAAGCGGTGATCAGCCGGTCCAGTTCATTCCGCTCGAAGACGACCTTCGTCCCAATGCCTGGCACCATGACGCCCCCGTCGAAGAATCCGAGCGAACCCGCCAACTGGGGCGGACCAGAAGTTCATTCTGCCAAGAAAAACCCTATTCGGCGAGAGCTCAATCAGTAGCGACAGAGCTCAATCAGTAGCGTTCACGGTCGCCCAATTCATCGAAAGCCACCGCGGACCAGAAGAGTGTGAAGAGCCCGCAGCATCTCTTCCCCCAATTTCGGATCGGCGACGCCATCCAGATAGCGTTCCTCGAAATTGGGCTGCCTGAGCAGCCCGACCACCCGTTCACAGGCCAACCGATGTGCCTCAGTACCCGGCGGAAGAAGCCGCGATGCGCAGAATTGCAGCAGATGGGCGGTGCGATCGCGCAGATGCGCGTCCGGATCATCGAGCTTTTCGATGATGCGCTCGTCGGCGATGAAGCCGGTGAGCAGCTTGTCGAGGGTGCCGAGCAGGGAGCGCCGCTCTCCCTCGGGAAGAGCGACAGCGCGTTCAACCGCGGCATAAAGACGGGCCAGGCGCAACATCTTGTCCTTGGGCGGCCATTGCCTGGGCGCCAGTTCATGGATGTCGTCCACCATCAACACACGCCGCAGAATGGCCACGATCTCCTCGGCAAGGTCGCCTGCCAGAGGGCTGGCCGCCAGGTCGACGAGATAGACAACCCGGAACAGGGGATCCACCATTGTCTCGCAGACGCCCCAGACCGACTGGCGCAGGCCGGTTACTCCCCCAGCCTCCTGCAGATAGACGAACCGCCGGGTCAGCGCCGCCGCGGCATCCGGTCCGCCGAGGAGTCCGTCGGGTCGAAACAGGCGCTGGGCCACCTCGCGAAAAGCTTCACGTTCATGGGCCGGGTCGCGCCGGTCGAGCGCTTGGCCGCCCGCCAGCTGGTGCAGCAGCCGGTCCATTAGGGATTTGCGGGTGTCGGCAAGCCGTCCCTCGGCCAGAAGTGGACCAAGGACGGCAAGCTGCTCGCGGGCGTCGCTGGTGGTGGGCGGGGCGCGGCCCTCGTAGAGATCGGCGATAGCGCAGAGCGCGTGGGCCAAGCTGGTTTGGTAGCCCAGCAGATCCTGCAACGCCGAAGGAACCCCCACGAGGTCGGCAATGACGCCGTCCAGCAGGGACAGAACCTGCTCCCTCACTTCGGGATTGGCCAGTTCCACCAGGCGTTCGAGTTTTCCAAGCCAACTTCGGTGGTTCACCAGCTCGCGCGACAGCACCACCAGGGAATAGTAATCCACTTCTCCGGGTGGAGCGATGCGCTCGATGCGCCTGACGATCTGGTCGAAGTCGTCGTCCTTCAGTGCCGGCAGATCGACCTTCTGCTCGATGCGGCGGGCTTTGCGCGTCATCCGCTCGACGGCCTGATAGATCTCGTCGCGCCGCACCCTGGGATCCTGGCCGGAGGCCTTGGCCTGGAGCGTCGCCACCCGATCCACCGCGGCGGGAAACAGCGTGTCGACTTCCTGGACTTTCGACAAGGCCTTGTAATTGTGGATCAGCTCGGTGGGTGTCAGATAAACCTTTTCGATATATTTGCGGAACAGCCGGTTTATGGTGGCGCGGCTTTCCAGCCGATAATATTCGTCCACCTTACGGCAGGGAGGCGCATCATCGATGGGCACGATGGTGAGTCTCGCCGTCTCCGCCTCGCGCATTTCCGTGAAGATCACGTTTTCGGTGACGATGCCGTCGGCGCGCTCCCAATTCTTGATGATGCGTACGCCTTGGCATTGCCCTTTGGAGAAAATCGTCTTGGCGATAGTCCGCGCGGAGTCCTCGGCGTTGCGCACTTCCTCGGTTAGCCAGCGTTCGTCGCGCAACGCCTGGATTTCGAATGTCGCCCGCCCGGCAACCATGTTCATCAACCGGCCGTGTTGATGAGTTTGTCGGTCGTTTCGCGGATATTGCGCACGAAGATCATCAAGAGGCCGCGGATGAAGGGATCGGTCTTGCGCAATTTCTGTTCGAGGGAGGCTTCGGTAACGATGATCACCGTCGTCGGCCCGACGGCCCGTGCCTTGGCCATCCGCGGTTTATTGTCGACCAAGGCCATCTCGCCGAAAATCCCTCCGGTTGGAATGTAGCCCAGGATCTTTTCCTGGCCGTCGGCGCTCAACTTGCTGATCTCGACCCGTCCGTTCTCGACCAGGTAGGCGCAGCGCCGGCCCACTTCCCCCTCTTTGAAGATCACTTCGCCCTCGGCATAAACGCGGCGATCCAAAACCTCATGCGTGGTCATCGCGGGGCTCCCACTGGACTCGGCATAGGAACCGAAGGCTAACACAAATTGGTGCCCTATTCAGCCGAAGAGAGTAATTCTTTCCGCCTTGGGACGCCGACGCCTCGTGACCATGTATCTTAGCTGGAACCCCGCCCGCAACAGCAGGAGCCGACCATGGAGAGGCTGATCGCCGACCTCGTCCTGATACAGTTCTCCATGTTCGAGGGCTGGGTTTCTCTGCTCTCCCAATGCTGGCAGGGGTACCAGCACCTGACGGCGGTCAATCTCGAGCTTATGCACCAGCCTGGTCTTCAGCGCTGGCACTATGTGGTGCCCCGCGGCGTGGACTGGACGGACCACTACGGCAAGCGGCATCTCGACGTCGACGTCGAACATCTGCGCTGACCACTGTTCATCGGTTAGCCTGCATTCCGCAAGGTTTGAGCGAGGACGTTATGAAGGTGCGACGCGGCCACCGGTTTTTGCAGCACGACCACGCCGTGCCCCCGGCTCTCGCGCAGTCGGCCGGCGGTCGCATCACCGGTGATGATGATGCTGGGAATGGGGGCATTGTACAGTCCTCGGATCGTGGTGACAGCCGACGTCCCGGTACGCCCGCCGGCAAGGCGGTAGTCGGCGATGATCCCCGCCGGCTGACGGCCGCTGCGCCGCAATTCGGCGATCGCCTCGTCTTCCGACGGCGCGGCCACGACCTCGAATTGCCAGGCTTCGAGCAGCATCCGCAACCCCTCGAGCACCTGTTCCTCGTCGTCGATGACCACCAGCATCCGGCGGTATCGCTCCACACCGGCAATCCCGGCCAGAGGGACCCGCAAGGCGAAGCGGGTCCCGGTGCCGGAGCGGCTTTCGATCCTCATGGGGTGGCATAGCAGCGACGCCAGCCGCTCGACCACGACCAAACCAAGACCAAGCCCGAGATCAGAACGTTCGGCAACGGCTCCTCCGCGCCATGCGCGTATTCCAGGCCCGGTGTCGCGCACCTCGATAGCCAACGCTGCGCCGTTTCGCCTGGCCCCCACCAGGACCCGCCCCCGTGGCGTATAGGCGATGGCGTTGGCCACCAGATGGTCGAGGATTTGCGCCAGCAGCGGCGGGTCGGAGCGGATGCGTGCCGTAGACTGTACGACCTTAAAATCAAGGCCATGCCGCTCCGCGGCGGGTGCAAACCGGCGTTCTATTCGCGAAAGAAGCGGCTCGATACAGAACTCGGTCGCTGTGACCATGCCCAGACTCCACTGCCACGAGATCCTCCGGGAAAATCGACGCCGGCCTTCGAACCTGCACTGAAATAGGCGTCGACAGGGTCGTTGTCGCCGGCGCTATTGCCTAGGATCGCCGTTTTGACCATCGGAGGTAGAAGTTCCTAGTCAGCCGAACAAGGGCAGCACTGTTGCACCATGGCAGACGTAAGGATACCTTGGAAGACTACGCTTCCGGCCGTCATGGACGAAGGACCCAGGTCATGGGCAAAGTCATATTACTCTGCGCAATTGTCGGTCTGCTGGCAGGCTGTGCCGAGAAACGGCCACCGATACAATCTGGGGACAATTTCGTCTTTCTCGCCAGTGACAGCATCTTCGGCCCCAGCACCGCGGATGCCGACGTAGCGGCGCGGTCCTATTGCGCCGCCCGAGGCAAGTTCGCGCAACTCGAATCGCGCGAACGGCCGCCTGAGATGCGGGACGACATTTTCCCCGAATATGCCGTGATGACCTACCGCTGCCTGGCATCCTCCGCGGCCGGGCCCTAGTGCCGTGACTCAATCAAAGGGCTCACGGCACCAGGTTTCCCATAGCCCCTCGCCGGGCGGGGCCATCCGGCCCCTTGGCCGCGCCCTCAACGGGCGCTGGAACAAGGAAACCGGCCAACCAGCCGCCATTGAGGCGGCGGCCAAAGGGGCCGGATGGCCCCGCCCGGCGAGGGACAAAAACCAACTGATCGAATTGTGGTGACCCGCCATGACCGATGACGACGCCGTCGACCTGGCCCTGCTCGGCGAACTCTGCGAACAGCTCGGCGGGGACGTGGTCTCGGCCATTGCCGAAAGCTATGCAGCGAACAGCCGTCAACTCCTGCGGATCATTGCCGACCGCGGGAACGATCCGGTGGCCCGCCGCCAGGCGGCCCACAGCCTGAAGGGGGCCAGTGGCTCAGTCGGCCTGGCCGGCGTGGCGCGTCTGTGCCGGGACATCGAGACAGCATTTCGCGACGGCGGCGGCGATGTCGCCGAATCTCTGGTGGCCCGCCTCCCCCAGGCGATCGAGGACGGCCAGGCTCTCTTGCGCATCCATCTGGCGATGGCGCCTTAGAGTCAGCGCCCCAGCCCGGGGATCGGGATGGGGATCGGCAAGGGCGTCGGCTGCCCCGGCGCCGTGCCGCTCTGCCCGCGCATCATCTTGTCCAGCAGCTTCGCCGCGCCGCCCAGCTTCTTGCCGGCGATGGCGCCCAGATCCGGAGCGTAGGAAAGATGGTTCCACGGCCCGCGAATGAGCACGGGGACGGAAAGCCCGCCCCCGGGCTTCACCGTCGGCTGGCCGGGCGCCGCGGCCACCAGCTGCGGCACTAGGCGATAGTCGAGCGTTTTCTCGGGGAAATTTATCGTTCCGGTGCCGGAAAGGCGGAATACCGGCGACACCACGCTAAGGTCGTCGTTCTTCATGATGCCGTTGGTGATGGTATAGCTGCCGGACATTTGGCCGAACTGGGTCTGCTTTTCGGGCACGCCGCCGGTGAACGCACCGCCCAGATTGCTGACCATGGAGAACAAATCCACGCCCTTGATCGCTCCGCCAGCGAAGCTGAGCCTGCCGCTGCCGCCCAGCGCGCCGACCAGGTCCCGCTCGCTCCGCCCGCCGCTGGTCAAAGTTGTCTGCCCGCTGGCCGATCCGGACAGGAAATCCAGCCCGGCCAGTGCCTCGAGCAGCGGTGCGGCTTGCACCCCCGCCAGTGTCACGTCGGCCTTGGCGGCCAAGGCGGGGCCTGATCCGTCGATCTCGACGCGCCCACTGAGTTGCCCCTGGTAAAGGGCCATCTGGCTAAGGTCACCCACAAACCGGCCGTTATCCAGGCGCAGTGCGGCTTCGGTGTTGCCGATTTCCAGCTGCCGATAGGCAGCCGACCCGGCCGACAGGGTCAGCTCGGCATCGGCCGCCCTCAGCGGCGCCGTATCGATTGGCTCGTCGCTCCATTGCGACCCGCCGCTCGGCGTTGCGGGCGCCGCCGGCTGCTTGGCGGCCGGTGCTTGCGGCGCGACACTGGATCGCGGAGGCAGATAAGGATTGAGGTCCAGCCGCGTGACGTCCAGCTTGCCTTCCAGCTTTGGCCGGGCGCCGCCGCCGGTCAGCGCCAGCGCTCCGGAACCCTTGATCGCGTCCAGGGACAGCTGCAGGTCATTCAGCGCGACATGGTCGGCATTCAAGACCAGGTGGCTCTTCAACGACATGGGGCCGAGCCCGTTGGGCGGAAGGCTTGCCGGGTTGACTCCGATCCAACCGAGCAGGTTGCGCGTCGACGGCACATCGACCCCGAGGTCGCCGTCGCCCGCCGCCGCCTTGCCGAGGCTGACGGTCCCGCCGAACCCGGCGGTGATCACGTCCGAAGCCAGATGGAGATCGACGGGTGACCCGTTGCCCTGCAGCAGGTTCTCGGCATTGTCCGCCCGCAAGGAAAATTCCACGGCGCGGTCGTGCCATCGGACCGAGCCCTTGGCGGCCAGCGGCGCCGCACCGCCGGGCAGGCTCGCCGCCAGGTTCACGTCGTCCAGCGTCTCGCCGCGGCCGGTCGCCCCATCGGTATAAACCAGCCGGCCATGGGAGATGCCGATGTCGCCCACGGCGAGCGCCGGCACGCCCCCCTGCCCGCCTTTCTTGCCTTCAGGCGTACCTTCGGGTTTGGCGGAAGGCTGCCGCACCGGGTTGAACACCCAGTTGCCGCGCCCCTCCTTGTCGGTCGCCAGATTGATCACCGGATTTTCCAGGACGACGCGATCGACCACCACTTTGCCCGACAGCAGCGGCCGCAGCTTCAGGCGAATGTCCAATGCCGCGAGGCTGGCCAAAGGCTGTGGTCCGGCCCAGGGGGCGTTGGACAAGCTGACATCCTTGGCCGAAACCCCCGGCTGGGGAAAAAGGGAAACGGAAACCCCGCCTTTGACGGCCAGATCCCGGCCCGTCGCCTGCTTCACCGCCGATGCCACTTTCGCCGTCACCGCCGTGGTCGGCACCACGAGCGGGACCGCGACGAACAACGCGACAACCACCAGGACAAGAACGGCGACGACCGCAAGTAGAACCTTGATTCCCCGGGACATGGCCACCCTCCTCAGCAGATGGATCTGGAGGTGGTGCCGCGGCTGGCCCGGATCGAGCGGCCTCGCCCGCATTTCTCGCAAGAAAAGAAAAAGGGTCGTCGTTGCGAGCCAAAGGCGAAGCAGTCCATAACCGGCGCCAAGGCTGAACTGCCTTGCTGCGCTCGCGGTGATGGCCTTCGTCGTCCAGGGCGGGACTGGGCGTCGCCGGTGCGGAACTTGCCCCAGCGCCACGGCTATGGTCTGCCCCGGGGTAGGCACTGTCAAGGCTCCGGCATGACCCATGTCCGGCATGACCCACGGCGCCGGCATCACCGCCAGCGCCGCGGGGACCACCGGTCAGTCCTCCCGGTCGCTGACGCCCGCTTCGGCGAATGTCGCCATGCCGTTGTGGCACGCCACCGCCGCCTTCAGCAGACCGACGGCCAGAGCGGCACCCGAGGCTTCGCCGAGGCGCATATCCATTTCCAGCAGCGGCCGCTTGCCCAGGCAATCGAGGAGGCGGCGATGCCCAGGTTCGACCGAGGCATGGCCGACCAGGCAATGGTCGAGTGCATCCGCTCGGATGGCATGCAGCACGGCGGCGGCGGCAGTACACACATAGCCATCGAGCACCACCGGGACCCGCTGCAGCCGGGCCGCCAGGACCGCGCCGGCGATCGCCGCCAACTCGCGGCCGCCGACGCCGGCCAGCACCTTGAGCGGGTCGTCCGACCGGTTGGTGGCGACGCCTTTGCCGACCACCTCGATCTTGGCCGCCAGGCGGCCATCGTCGACCCCGGTCCCGCGGCCGGTCCAATTGGCCGGGTGGCCGCCGTAGAGGGCGTGGCAGATGGCCGCCGCCGACGTGGTGTTGCCGATCCCCATCTCACCCAGCACCAGCAGGTCGAGCCCCGGCTCGACCGCCGCCATGCCCCGCGAGAATGCCGACAGGCATTCCGCTTCGCTCATCGCCGGCCCGCCGGTGAAGTCGGCCGTAGGCCGATCCAATTCGATGGCTTCGACCCCCAGTTCGATGCCAAAGGTCTTGCACAGCTGGTTGATGGCGGCACCGCCATGCTGGAAATTCAGTACCATCTGCACTGTGACCTCGGCCGGAAAGGCCGATACGCCCAAGGCCGCCACGCCATGGTTGCCGGCGAACACGCGGGCCCGCAGGTTGTCCAGGCGCGGCGGATGGCGGCCCTGCCAGGCGGCCAGATGCAAGCTGATCTCTTCGAGGCGGCCCAGCGAGCCGGCCGGCTTGGTCAACTGCGGCTCGCGCTGGCGGGCGAGAGCGGAAGCCGCCTCGTCGGGGCCGGGCATGGCGGCCACCAAGGTATGGATATGGGCAAGACAATCAATATTCGCGGCGTCTTTCATGAATATCCCCGTCATGAAAAGTCCAAGGCCGCCGCCCGTCCACGGCGGCGCCACAACAAAGTCCCGGCCGGTCTTCTGGCTTAGGATCAATCCCTCCGAACCCCTTCCCGGCCTTCGCCAGTGGGTGTGCGCCCGGAGAGTCCCCATTCACAGCGTTGGGCACGCGGCGGCTTCTCACCGCCTTCCCGATTGTCCCGCCGAAAACGGCAGGCACCGGAACTTAGCCTGTTTTTGCCAGAACCCGTCGGCAATTTCCACCCGGCACGTAAGGTAATCGGTCGAACAAATATGGAGGTTTCTTGACATCGGGCGGCACGGACGGCAGCATCAGGGCGTTCCAAGGGGAGCCTCGACAAGAGGCTGAGAGACCGCTGGGCCGACCCTTTTGGCAGCGCGGTGACTCTTTGAACCTGATCCGGGTCGTACCGGCGTAGGGAAAGGAACTGGCGTCATCCCGGAGTTCCGTCGGGAGGTGTCGCCGCCGCTCCAAGCCAGCCCCGGTCTTCCTGCACCTCCCAAGAGAAGGAGATCTTGATGCCCGACTCTCATTCCACAGACCATTTTGCCGTGACGACCGGTCCTCTGCCGTCCTCGCGAAAGGTCCATGTCGCGGGCAGCCTGCATCCCGAAATCCGGGTTGCCATGCGGGAAATCGATCTGACGCCGGGCTCGGGCGAACCGTCGGTGCGAGTCTACGACACCTCGGGCCCCTACACCGACCCCGCCGCCGATACCGATATCCGCCGTGGCCTGCCGGCATTTCGCCGCCCTTGGATCCTGGCCCGCGGCGATGTCGAGGAATATGAGGGTCGCACCGTCCGGCCCGAGGACAACGGCCTGGACCTCGGCGAATCGACGACAGTGCCGGAGTTCGATCGGGCCGGACTGCGGCCCCTGCGCGCCAAGGCAGGCAGGACGGTCACCCAACTGGCCTATGCGCAGGCCGGCATCGTCACTCCCGAGATGGAATACATCGCCATCCGCGAGAACCTGGGCAGGGAGCGACTGGCCGAGACACTGCGCCGCGAAGGGCAGTCGTTCGGCGCCGCCATTCCCGATTACGTGACGCCCGAGTTCGTCCGTGACGAAGTCGCGCGCGGCCGCGCGGTGATCCCGGCCAACATCAACCATCCGGAAACCGAGCCGATGATCATCGGGCGGAATTTCCTGGTGAAGATCAACGCCAACATCGGCAACTCCATCGTCACCTCCTCGGTTGCCGAAGAGGTGGACAAGCTGGTCTGGGCCGCCCGCTGGGGTGCCGACACGGTGATGGACCTGTCGACCGGGCAGAACATCCACACCATCCGCGAATGGATCATCCGCAACTCGCCGGTGCCAATCGGGACCGTGCCGATCTACCAGGCCTTGGAAAAGGTGGGTGGCAAGGCCGAGGAGCTGACCTGGGAAATCTTCCGCGACACGCTGATCGAACAGGCCGAACAAGGGGTGGACTATTTCACCATCCACGCCGGTGTTCGCCTTGCCCATGTGCCGCTGACGGCTCGCCGGGTCACGGGTATCGTCTCACGCGGCGGCTCGATCATGGCCAAATGGTGCCTGGCCCATCACCGCGAGAACTTCCTCTACGAGCATTTCGAGGATATCTGCGACATCATGCGCAGCTATGACATCGGCTTCTCGCTGGGCGACGGATTGCGCCCGGGCTCGACCGCCGATGCCAACGACGCCGCCCAGTTCGCCGAGCTCGAGACCCTGGGCGAACTGACGCAGGTGGCTTGGCGCTACGGCGCTCAGGTGATGATCGAAGGCCCCGGCCATGTGCCGATGCACAAGATCAAGGAAAACATGGACAAGCAGCTTGCCTGCTGCGGCGAGGCGCCTTTCTACACCCTTGGCCCGCTCACTACCGACATCGCGCCGGGCTACGACCACATCACCTCGGCCATCGGCGCCGCCATGATCGGCTGGTTCGGCACCGCCATGCTGTGCTACGTCACTCCGAAGGAACACCTGGGCCTGCCCGACCGAGACGACGTCAAGGTCGGCGTGGTCAGCTACAAGATTGCCGCCCATGCCGCCGACATGGCCAAGGGCCATCCGGCCGCCCGGCTGCGGGACGACGCCTTGTCCAAGGCCCGTTTCGAGTTCCGCTGGAAGGACCAGTTCCACCTGTCGCTCGATCCGGACACAGCGATCAAATTCCACGACCAGACAATGCCGGCCGAAGGGGCGAAGGTGGCCCACTTCTGTTCGATGTGCGGACCGAAGTTTTGCGCCATGAAGATTTCACAGGAAGTCCGCGACGAGGCAGCAGCCACCGGCATGGCCGAGAAATCGGCAGAATTCTTGGCCGGTGGCGGCGAGATTTACGTAGCCTCGCAGCAGGCCGATCCGTTCGCGTAAGGCATTGTCGTCATCGCGAGCCCTGCGAAGCGATCCACAGCCGTGCCGCTGGCCCCCTGGATTGCTTCGCTCCGCTCGCAGTGACGACATTTTCAGCCGGTGGGAGTCGGCCGCCCGGCCGGTGCCCAACACGCAACGATGACGCCGCTCACTGCAGCGAGGAAGCTCTCCACAGGCGCTCGCACCGCAGCAGGTCCACCGCCACGTCGACGCAATCGGCAGGCAGCCTTGAGCCTCGGTCGGATTCGAGGATGCGGATGACAGTCGCCTGGTTCATCCCAGCGTGATAGGCCCGCCGCGACATCATGGCGTGGGCCATGTCGGCGACGGCGACCACCAGCGATTCCGGCATGATCGCGCCTTCACCCAGACCGCCGGGGTAACCGGAACCGTCCAGCCGCTCATGATGCTGGTGGATTACCGTGGCCACCGGCACGGCAAACTCGATCTCGCTGACAATTTCCCAGCCCAGGCGCGGATGTTCCTTGACCAGGGCGAACTCTGCCGCGCTCAGCGGCCCGGGCCGCAACAGCAACGACGGAGGGATGCCGATCTTGCCGATATCGTGCAACAGCGCGCCCAGGCGGATCAACCGGACGGAGGTGGCGGACAAGCCGAGACGCCGGGCGAGTAGGACGGCGAAGCGTGCCGTCTCGTCCTGATGCATCGCCGTATGCGGTTCGGCATTCGCCACCGCCTTGGCGAAGGCCCGCATGACGCTCAGCATCATCGGTCGCGGCACCTCGATTTGCGGTGAAGGACGGTGGCCGACCGCCATCTTGCCGTTCTGCCCGAAGAGATACATGGCCGGCATCGGTATGTTCTCCGTAAGCCGCGACGAAGACCGCATCGATGATGACGGTCCTCATCCGGAATACTATATGGGATGATCTGCGATTGCGACGCAATAGCGTTTTACCCCTGCCATTCGGTCAGTGGGCTTTGATATCCACCAGGAAATTCTGGACCTCACGGCCCAGGGCATCGGCTTGGTTGGCTAGCGTTTCCGCCGAGGCCAGCACGTCCGCCGCCACGCGACCGGCCGAATGGGTGGCGTCGCTGACCTGCTGAATGTTGTCGGTCACCCCCTGGGTACCACTCGCCGCCTCCTGCACGTTGCGGGCGATCTCGTGGGTGGCCGCCCCCTGTTGTTCGATGGCGGCCGCGATCGCGGCGGCGATACGGTCGATTTGGCCGATTACCTCGGAAATGTGGGTGATCGCCTCGACAGCGGCACCAGTCCGCTGCTGCACCGTTTCGATATGCCCGGTGATCTCGCCGGTTGCCTTGCCGGTCTGGTTGGCCAGCGTCTTCACCTCACCGGCCACCACGGCGAAGCCTTTTCCCGCGTCGCCGGCGCGCGCCGCTTCGATGGTGGCGTTGAGCGCCAGGAGGTTGGTCTGCGAGGCGATGCTGTTGATCAGGTCGACCACTTCGCCGATGCGCTGCGTCGCCTCGGCCAGGCTGCGGACGATCTCATCGGTTTGCTTCGCCTCGTCGACGGCATTTCCGGCAATGGAGCTGGATTTGGCCACCTGGCGGCCGATTTCCCGGATCGACGACGACAGCTGGTCGGCCGCCGAAGCGACTGCTTGAACATTGCCCGCGGCCTGCTGGGCGGCGGCGGAGACGGCGGCTGATTGCCGGTTGGTTTCTTCCGCCGTGGCCGACATGGTCTCGGCCGTCATGCGCATCCGGGTCGCCGCATCGGCGACCGCCTTTAGAATGCCCCCAACATTGGCCTCGAACCCGGCGGCGTGTCGCTCGATGGCCATGCGTCTGCGTTCCTTGGCTTCGAGTTCCGCCTGCTGGGCGGCCTCCAACTCGTCGGCGCGCCGCTTGTTGTCCTTGAACACGCCGACGGCACGGGTCATCTCGCCGACCTCGTCACGCCGATCGAACGGCGGCAGATCGACTTCGTGGTCGCCGTCGGCAAGGCGGCTCATCACCCTGGTCAGGGCATTGATTCCCTGGGCGATGCCTCGCCCCACCACCAGAATGATGGCGATTGCGCCGCCGAAGGCGGCGGCCATGGTGACGAAGAAGGCGGTAAGCGATCGGCGGACGTCACGTATGGCCCTGTCGAACAGCGAATCGTTGGCTTGCCCTTGCGCAGCCGACCACTGCTGCACGACCTGCTCGACCTTGGCATAACGGCGTTCCGCTTCCCGCAGCATGGTCACGGCCAGCACCGGATCCGCGTCGAGCATTCCGACCGCCTGGCGGACCTGCTTGGTATAGGAGTCCGCCGTGCTCCGAACGCCGGCCAGGATCCCGCGCTCGTCGCCTTCCGCGCTCACCGTCTTGTCCAATGCGTCGAGTTGGCGGCCGACGCTGTCGACGAGACCGAGGGTCGTATCCACCGACTGCTTGATCTGCTGTTCGGCGATGCCGGCGTTCTGCCAGGTGATGGAACGGTAGAGGTCGGCCTGAATGGTGACCAGCGTTGCTCCCAGCTCCGACACCAGATGCTGTTTGCGAAAACCCTGGTGGTACAGGGAATCGAGAGCCTGTTCCTGGCCAGCGGCCATGCGCAGCACCAGAAAACCGAGGATGACGGCGGCGGCGACCATCAGGGCCGGCGCCACGGCCAACTTCCACCTTATCTTCAAGTTGTGGAATGCAGCGATCATGCGAGCCTCCTCGGCGCGGACGATCTCTAGCCGGCAGCCGCATCCTGGCTGCTGCCGGCCGTCGCGCCTCGCGCCCCTTGCCGAGAGATCCGCGCCGGACTTCAGCGCTTGTAGATGCCGCAGCCGAGGATCAGGTCCTCGACCTTCACCACGTACAAGCTCTTGTTTGCCAGCTTCTTCGTCGTCGGCTCGGTGAACTTGTAATCCACCCAGCCGCTGCCCTTGACCTGGGCGGTCTCGACGATCTCCTTGCCATAGGCCTTGCCGTCGAAATCGACTGCGTCGAGCACCGAGGTGCCGACCAGCTTGGGGTTGTACGGGTGCGCGAGGCGCGTGCCGTCAACCCCGTAGGCGACGATGTAGAGGTCGCGGTCGATGAATTGGTTCTTCGGATTGTTGAGTTCGGCCAGCAGCTTTTCCCTGCCGTTCGCCTTGAGGAAGGCAGCGGCCTTCTCGACCATCGCCTTGGCCTGATCGGCGGTGCCGGTATCTTCCGCGCGGGCGGCCGGCGCGGCCCCGAGCAGCAGGGTCGCGGCTGAGATGGCGAGCATGACACGTCGGCTGATAGCGATCATGGGCGTTCCCTTTTTCCAGGCTTGTTGGTGCCGTCAGGGCAACATTCCTGCGGCATATCCAACCAATAAGCAAACCACGGGCCACCCCGCAGCAAGGTTGCAGAGAGCAGGAATGCGGTCAAGACCGTGCGATTTTTCACACAGACTACGCCCATTACGTGTGCGGATTCGCAGCCAGCGGAGAGACGCAAATGCTTTTTGGCGTCTTCACCTCTCTTGGCTTAACCTGGACACTTCGAATGACCAACGGATCGATGGGACATGAGACGCCTGCTGCTGACGATGCTGACGACGCTGACGGTATTCCTGGTGGCGACCCTGGTCGCCGGCCTTGGTCGCCAGGAGCTGGAGCTTTACAAGACCCCCCGCCCGCTGCCGCGGATTTCATTCGCCGATGCCGCAGGCCGGCAGATCGACCTCGGCAGCTTTGCCGGAAAAGTGGTGGTCCTGGACTTCTGGGCCACCTGGTGTCCGCCCTGCCGGGCCGAGTTCCCTTCCCTTGATCATCTGCAACAGCAACTAGGCGGCGAAAACCTGGTGGTAATCCCGGTTTCGATGGATCGCAAAGGCATGCCGGCCGTCGACCGGTTCTACGAGGACCTCAAGGTCCGCAATCTGGGCAAATATCTCGACGAGGACGGCGAAGCGGCGCAGGCCATCGGAATTCGCGGCCTGCCGACGACCCTGGTGATCGACCAGCATGGGCGCGAGATCGGCCGGGTGGAGGGGCCGGCGCAATGGGACGGCAAAGCCATTGCCGACGCCCTGCAGTCAGTGATGAAACGCTAAAAAGTTGAGGCGCAGCCTGGGTGGGCCTCATTTCTGGCAAGACTTTGGGCCTATCGGACGCTAAAATCCGCACCGCAGTCGAAGCAGTATTGCGGGGACGATCTCGACATGCAGCGCGGTTCAACATCGGTGGCGCCAGCGCGCACCGGCGGATGGGAGCGGGAATTTCGCAGTTTTACGCCGGCCCAGTTGTTCGTGGTGGTGTCCGAAATCGAAAAATATCCGCTGTTCATCCCGGGCTGCATTGCCACCCGCATCATCGAAAGAAGCGAAACCCACTGGCGGGTGGACAATCTGTTTTCTTTCGGCCCGGTGCGCAGCCGTTTCACCACCTTCGCCGAGTTGGATGCGCCGCAGCGCCTCGACGTCACTTCCCGGGATGGCCCGTGGACTGACTTCCGGCTGGCATGGCGCTTCCAGTCGATGACTTCCGGCGGCTGCCACGTCAGTTGCCGGTTCTCCGTCCAATTCCGCTCGCGCCTTCTCTCGGCGCTGGCAGCGGTCGGCTTGGCCGAGGCCGAGCGCCTGTTCATTCGGGGATTCGAGAACCGCGCCAAAGCGCTTTACGGCGCGCCAGCAACCGGAGTGCCGGTGGCAGCCTCCCGCTGACGGGCCGCATCTGTCATCCCGAACGCAGTGAGGGATCCCGCTTGTCCGCGAGATCCCTCCTCATTACGGTCGTCCGGAGGGCGGCCGGCCGTTTCAGCCTCGCTGCTTCACCTCGCGGCGACGGCGATGCAGAATCGGCTCGGTGTAGCCGCTAGGCTGGGTGCGGCCCTCGAACACCAGGTCACAGGCGGCCTTGAAGGCGATGCTGGAGTCGAAGTCGGGGGCCATCGGACGGTAGGCGGGGTCGCCGGCGTTCTGCCCGTCGACCACGGCGGCCATCCGCTTCATGGTGGCCAGCACCTGCTCGGCTGAACACACGCCGTGATAAAGCCAGTTGGCGATATGCTGGCTGGAGATGCGCAGCGTCGCCCGATCCTCCATCAGGCCGACATCGTGGATGTCAGGCACCTTGGAGCAGCCGATGCCCTGGTCAACCCAGCGGACCACGTAGCCGAGGATACCCTGCGAGTTGTTATCCAGCTCCTGCTGGATGTCCTCGGCCGACCAGTTCGGCCGGTCGGCCACCGGGATGGTCAGGATATCGTCCAGCTTGGCGCGCGGCCGGCTCTTCAGCGCGTCCTGCCGGGCGGACACGTCCACCTTGTGGTAATGCAGCGCATGCAGGGTCGCCGCGGTCGGCGAGGGAACCCAGGCGGTGTTGGCCCCGGCCTGCGGATGGCCGATCTTCGCCGCCAGCATGTCGGCCATCTTGTCCGGCATCGCCCACATGCCCTTGCCGATCTGGGCGCGACCACGCAGGCCGCAGATCAGGCCGACATCGACGTTCCAGTCCTCGTAGGCCTTGATCCAGGCCGACGACTTCATGTCGCCCTTGCGGATCATCGGGCCCGCTTCCATCGAGGTGTGGATCTCGTCGCCGGTGCGGTCGAGGAAGCCTGTGTTGATGAACACCACGCGATCCTGCGCCGCCCGGATGCATTCCTTGAGGTTCACCGTGGTCCGGCGCTCCTCGTCCATGATCCCCACCTTGATGGTAAAAGGCGGCAACGCGAGCGCCTTCTCGACGCGGCCGAACAACTCGTTAGTGAACGCCACCTCGTCGGGCCCGTGCATCTTCGGCTTGACGATGTAGATCGAGCCGGTCCGGCTGTTGCGGAACTTGCCCTGGCCGCCCAGGTCATGCATGGCGACCAGCGACGAGATCATCGCATCCAGGATGCCTTCCGGCGCCGGGCTGCCGTCCTTGAGCGTCACCGCGTTGGTGGTCATCAGATGGCCGACATTGCGAACCAGCAGCAGGCTGCGGCCCTGCAGGCTCAAGGTACCACCGTTGGGCGCGGCATAGACGCGGTCGGCATTGAGCGTGCGATGCACCGACTTGCCGCCCTTGGGAAAGTCAGCGATCAGCGTACCGTTGAGCAGGCCCAGCCAGTTGCGGTAGGCATCCGCCTTGTCCTCGGCATCCACACAGGCCACCGAGTCCTCGAGGTCGACGATGGTGGTGATGGCCGATTCCAGCACCACGTCGCTGATTCCGGCAAGGTCGCCACGACCGATCGGATGGTTGCGGTCGATATGAATCTCGATATGCAGGCCGTGGTTGACCAGCAGCACGGTCGACGGCGCGGCGGCATCCCCCTTGTACCCGGCAAAGCGTTCGGGCGAGCGCAGAGTGACCACCCGGCCGTCGCCCAGGGCGGCCACCAGACGGTCACCCTCCACCCGATAGGCGGACACCTCGCGGTGGGAGCCATCGGTCAGCGGCGCCACCTCGTCCAACAGGTCACGGGCGAAAGCGATGACCCGGGCGCCGCGCACCGGATTGTAGCCTGAACCGCGTTCGGCGCCATCGATCTCGGGAATGGCGTCGGTGCCGTAGAGCGCGTCGTACAGGCTGCCCCACCGGGCATTTGCCGCATTCAGCGCATAGCGGGCGTTGGTCGACGGCACCACCAGCTGCGGGCCGGCGATGGTGGCGATTTCGGCATCCACATTGGCCGTGCGCACCGAGAAGTCGGGGCCTTCCGGCAGCAGATAGCCGATCTGGCGGAGGAAGGCCTTATACGCCTCGGCATCGAAAGGCTTACCCCGCCCCTCGCGATGCCAATTGTCGATCGCCGCCTGCAACTCGTCGCGACGGGCCAGCAGGGCGCGGTTGCGCGGAGTCAGATCGCCGAGGATCGCCTCCAGTTCGGACCAGAAGCGTTCGACCGTCACTCCGGTGCCGGGCAGAGCTTCGTCGTTGACGAAGTCGAAGAGCGCCTTGGCGATGCGAAGACCGCCGGAAACAATCGCCTGTGTCACGCTGACACTCCATTCATTAGCAGGTCATGTCGGCAGGGCCGACGCAAATTATGAATATCGCACCCGGGCGATGCCGGCAACGCGGATTGCAATTCATTCCATAATACGGAATTAATCCTTTATCAGCGTGAAATGGCTGATACATTTCCGCTCCAAATCCGACAATGTTGCGCACAGGTAGGCGATGGCGGCAAGAACCCAGACGATCCGGCGACGAGCAAAAGGCACGGCCACGACCCGCGGTGCGGCCGACCGCAGCGGACAGGTCCAGTCGCTTGCCCGCGCCCTGGCCATCCTCAACGCGGTGGCAGAGGCCGATGATGGCATGACTTTGACCGATATCGCGCAGCAGGTCGGCCTGCCGCCGTCCACCACCCATCGCCTGCTCACCACCCTGCAGCAGGAGCATTACGTCCGTTTCGATAATGAACGCACGCTGTGGTCAGTCGGGGTCCAGAGTTTCGTCGTCGGCAACGCCTTCTTGCGCAACCGTCACCTCGTACAGACGGCGCGCCCGCTACTGCGGGCGCTGATGGAGGAAAGCGGGGAGACCGTCAACCTGGCGATCATCGACGAGGGCGAGGCCGTATTCCTGCATCAGGTGGAATGTCGGCAGATGATGCGCGCCCTGTCCAGCCTCGGCTCGCGTGTCCCCCTCCACTGCTCTGGCGTCGGCAAGGCTTTGCTGCTGGCCATGCCGGACGCTGGCGTGACCAAGATCCTGCATCGCCACGGGCTGCGCCGGTTGACGGTGCGGACCATCGTCCGCCCAGCCGAGCTGCGGGAAGAGCTGGAGCGCAGCCAAAGCCGCGGCTACGCCATCGACGACGAGGAACATGCCGTGGGGTTGCGTTGCGTCGCCGCCCCCATCGTTGATGAATTGGGCGAGGCGGTCGCGGCGATCTCCATCTCGGGGCCGGCCGCCCGGATCACCGACGACCGCATCCCCCTTCTCGGCGCCATGGTTCGCCGCTGCGCCGAATCCATCACCCGGGAATACGGCGGGCGAGTGGCCCGGACCGGCTGAGATCATCGCACGCGCACGCCACCGGCGCGGAGGCGGCGTCACGCTACGTTTCCACAGGGCCAATGGCTCTCCGGAAATCGTCAAGCCGCTGATTTAAATGGCGATATCTTGCTGGCCGCGATCGTTTTCCATATTGTGGAAAAGCTATCCACCTGCCCCGCCGGCCGTGCATATTTTTGACCAACCGGCGATCGCCCACAAAAATGCTGAACAGGGAGAGAAACCATGCGCATGCCGACGCCCGATCCGCTCGCCCTGGGCAGGTATCAACAGTTGATTGGCGGATTGCGCGCCATCGTTCCGGGCGAAGGAGTGATCGTCGACGAGCGCGAACTGGCCGCCTATGAGAGCGACGGCCTGACCGCCTATCGCCAGCTGCCGATGGTGGTGGTGTTGCCCGACACCACCGAGCAGGTCGCCGCCATCCTGCGTCTTTGCCGCGACCTGTCGGTTAAAGTGGTGCCGCGCGGCGGCGGAACCTCGCTGTCCGGAGGCGCATTGCCGGTAGCCGACGGTATCGTCCTGGCGATGAGCCGCTTCAACCGCGTGCTTGACGTCGACTATCAGAACCGCACGGCCAGGGTGCAGCCCGGGGTGACCAATCTGGGCATCACCCGTGCGGTCGAGGGCCGCGGGTTCTATTATGCCCCCGATCCGTCCAGCCAGATCGCCTGCACGATCGGCGGCAATGTCGCCGAGAATTCGGGCGGCGTGCACTGCCTGAAATACGGCATGACCACCAACAACGTGCTGGGCGTCGTGCTGGTGACCATCGACGGCGAGATCCTGCACCTGGGCGGCGGCGCGCTGGATGCTCCCGGCTATGACCTGCTGGGCCTGATCGTCGGCTCGGAAGGCCTGCTCGGGGTGGTCACCGAGGTGACCGTGCGCATTCTGCCAAAGCCCGAGACGGCGCGCGCGGTGCTCGTTGGTTTCCCGACCAATGCTGCCGCGGCGGATGCGGTCGCAACCATCATCGGCAGCGGCATCATTCCCGCCGGCATGGAAATGATGGACCGGCCGGCGATCCATGCGGCCGAGGATTTTATCGGCGCCGGCTATCCCCGCGACGCCGAGGCCTTGCTGATCATCGAGCTGGACGGCCCCGAAGTCGAAGTCGACCATCTGATCGAGCGGGTGGTGGCCATCGTCGAGCAACGCCAGGCCAGTTCCATCAAGGTCAGCACCAGCGAGGAGCAACGGCTGGCCTTCTGGGCCGGGCGCAAGGCGGCCTTTCCTGCCGTCGGGCGCATTTCGCCGGATTACTACTGCATGGATGGCACCATCCCGCGGGCCCGCCTGCCCGAGGTGTTGGACGGCATCTCGGCCTTCTCACGCAAATACGACCTCAAGGTGGCCAATGTCTTCCATGCCGGCGACGGCAACCTGCATCCGCTGATCCTCTATGATGCCAACCAGCCGGGACAGCTGGAGGCGGCCGAGGCATTCGGCGCCGACATTCTGAAGATGTGCGTCAAAGTCGGCGGCGTGCTGACCGGTGAACACGGCGTCGGGGTCGAAAAGCGGGACTTGATGAACGATCAGTTCGACGAGGTCGACCTCGACCAGCAACGGCGTGTGAAGGACGCCTTCGACCCATCGGGTCTGTTCAACCCGGGAAAGATGTTCCCGCTGCTCAGCAGTTGTGCCGAGCAGGGGCGCATGCATATCTCCGGCGGCGCCCTTCGCTTCCCCAACATTCCACGGTTCTGAGGGGGCCTTCCATGGTCGAGACTATCCGGGCGACGTCCGAAGAGATGGTGGCCGAGGCTATAACTTCTGCCTATGGCCAAGACCGCGCCGTCGAGGTCGCCGGGCGCGGCAGCAAACTTCCGTTCGGCCGGCCCGTCCGCGCCGACATGCGGCTGGAGACCACCGGCCTGGCCGGCATCACGCTGTACGAACCGGCCGAACTGGTGATGAGCGCCCGTGCCGGCACGCCGCTCGAGGAAATCGAGGCGGCACTGGCCGCCAACGGCCAGATGCTCGCCTTCGAGCCGCGTGACCTGGCCGGCCTGCTGGGCACGACGGAAGGCTCGCAGACGATCGGCGGCGTGGTGGCGACCAATCTGGCCGGCCCGCGCCGCTGCGTCGCTGGTGCAGTGCGTGACCACGTGCTGGGCATACGCGCGGTCAACGGCCGCGGAGAAGTGTTCAAGACCGGCGGCCGCGTGGTCAAGAACGTCACCGGTTATGACCTGTGCAAGCTGTTGACCGGCTCGTTCGGGACGCTGGCGGTATTCACCGAGGTCACGTTCAAAGTGCTGCCCGCCCCGGAGACGGAGGAAACGGTCGTCCTGCATGGCATCGACGCTGAGACCGCCGTACGGCTGATGGGCCAGGCGCTTGGCAGCGCCGCCGACATTTCCGGCGCGGCCTGGATGCCGGCGGCCTTGAGCGAAGGTGGGGATTGCGCGTTTCTGCGGATCGAGGGATTCGGCCCCTCGGTCAAGGCGAGACGCCACTACCTGATGGAAACCATCATCGGCAGCGCCATCGAGGCGACGGTAATCGATGCCGAGGAAGGCCGCGCCCTGTGGCGGAATATCCGGGATGTCCGGGTCTTCTGCGGCCGTTGGGGGCAGGCGGCGTGGAAGCTGGCGGTCCGCCCATCCGACGCGCCGGCCCTGCTGCAGCGCCTGTCCGAGCAGACCGACGGCGAGGCATTCATCGATGGTGGCGGCGCCTTCCTGTGGCTCAGCCTGCCCTGCCCGGGTGACGCGCCGGCCGGCCTGGTGCGCAGCCTGCTGCCCGAGGGCGGCCATGCGACCCTGGTCGCCGCACCGGAAAGCGAACGCGCCGCACAAGCCGTATTCCAACCTTTGCCCGCGCCCCTCGCCGCTCTCGAAGCCCGTGTCAAGGCAAGCTTCGATCCAAAGACGATCCTCAATCCCGGCAGGATGACCTAGCGATGCAGACCCGCTTTACTCCCGCCCAGCTCACCGATCCGGTCATCCGCGAAGCCGATGCCATCCTGCGCAAATGCGTCCATTGCGGCTTCTGCACGGCGACCTGCCCCACCTTCGTTCTGCGCGGCGACGAACTGGACAGTCCGCGTGGCCGGATCTATCTGATCAAGGAAATGTACGAACGGGGCGGTCCGCCGCCCGCCGCCCTGGTCAAGCATCTCGACCGCTGCCTGTCCTGCCTGTCATGCATGACCACCTGCCCGTCGGGCGTCGACTACATGCATCTCGTGGACTCGGCGCGTCAGCGCATCGAACAGCACCCCGAGCTGCGGCCGGCCGGTGACCGGGCGCTGCGCCGCCTGCTGGCCTGGGTGATGAGCAGCCGCAGCCGGTTCCGGCTGGCGCTGCGGATGGCGCGTCTGACGGCTCCGTTCCATGGCCTGCTGCCGGCACGTTTGCGGGCAATGGTCGAGCTTGCCCCGGCCCGTCTGCCCGAGCCGTCACCGGCACTGCGGCCACAGGTGTTCGCCGCCGAAGGGCCCCGGGCGGCCCGGGTCGCCCTGTTGACCGGCTGCGTGCAGGCGGTCATCGACACCGAGATCATCGAATCGACCGTTCGCCTGCTGACCCGCCACGGCGTCGAAGTGGTGGTTTCGGCGCAGGCCGAGTGCTGCGGCGCCCTGTCCTACCATATGGGCCAGGTCGACTCCGCCAAAGCCAAGGCCAAGACGGTCATCGACGCCTGGTGGCGGGAAACCGGCGAAGGCGGCGGAGCAGGGCTGGACGCAGTGGTGATCAACACCTCGGGCTGCGGCTCGATGGTCAAGGACTATGGCCACCTGTTCCGCGATGACGAGCCGGCGCTGGCGCACCGCGCCCAGATGGTCGCCGCGCTGGCCCAGGACGTCACCGAGTTGATCGAAAAAGTCGGCCTGAAGCCCGCGGCAATACCCACCGGGCAGCGGGTCGCCTACCATTCCGCCTGCTCGCTGCAGCACGGCCAGCGCATTCGCAGCCTGCCGCAAGCGCTGCTGCGCAAGGCCGGTTTCGAAGTCAGGGAAGCCGCGGAAGGGCATTTGTGTTGCGGCTCGGCCGGCACCTACAACCTGCTGCAACCGGAGCTGTCCAGCCTGTTGAAGGCGCGCAAAGCGGCCAATCTGGAAGCCACCGAACCGGACATGATCGCCGCCGGCAATATCGGCTGCCTGGTACAGATCGGCAGCGGCACCGACACCCCGGTAGTCCATACGGTGCAACTTCTCGACTGGGCGACTGGGGGGCCGAAGCCGGAGTGCCTCGGCGGATAGCACGGATCTCTCTTTGTCGCCCCGAGTGACACGAGGGATCTCCTGAACCCCGGAAGATCCCTCGGCCTTAGGCCTCGGGATGGCAAAAATGCCAATTCATTTCGACTTCATCACCCACACACCGTCCCAGTCCTTCCCGGGCGGATCGGCGATCAGCTGGTGGCAGCGGTCGATGTACATCCTGGTGGCGAAATCGGCCGGATGCAGGAGATTGGCCTCGCCGAAAGCCTTCAGCGCCTGGTCGAACTGTCCGTCGCGATAAGCCTTCAGGCCGTATTGGAAGGCCTGCAGAATGCCCATCATGTTGGGGAAGGTCTCGTCGGTGTGGTAGTCGAGGATTTCGTACACCGCCACCGGCTTGGTCTTGCCCTTGACGACCACCCGGTCGATGTCACGCGCCCGATAGGTGGCCTTCAGCTTCTTCATTGTGTATTCGCTGACCAGGATGTGCGCACCGTATTGCTTGGTGGCGGACTCCAGGCGGGATGCCAGGTTCACCCCATCACCGATGACCGTGTAGTCCTGCCGCTTGGGCGAGCCGATATTGCCCGAGACGACGATGTCGGTGTTGACGCCGACACCGATATCGATCGGACGCTTGCCGTCGGCGGCACGCCGGTGGTTGAAGTCCTGCAGCTCCTTCATCATGGCGATGGCCGCGCGCACCGCCCGGTCTTCGTCGTCTTCATGCCGTTTGGCCGTGCCGAACACCGCCATGATGGCATCTCCGATGAACTTGTCGAGCATGCCCCCCTGGTCGGTGATGCAATCCACCATCAGGGTGAAATATTCATTGAGCAGGCTGATGATGCCCTGCGGCCCCAGTTCTTCGGACAAGGTGGTGAAGCTGCGCACGTCGGAGAACAGAATGGTCGCCTCGACCGACTGGCCGCCCAGGAAGTCGGCGCCGGATGCCAAAAGCTGGTCGGCCAACGCCGGGTCCATGTAACGCGACATGGTCGACTTCATGCGTTTTTCGCTGGATATGTCTTCCAGCATCACCAACGAGCCCAATGTCTTGTCGCCCGCAGTGGTGAGCGGCATCACCGTGACGTTGACCGACAGGTGCTCGGCATCGACCGCCAACTGGGCATCCATCATCACTTCGGTACCACCGGTCTCGGCCACCGTGCGGATCCTGTCCACCAGCCAGGCATTGTCGCCGGCAAAGAATTCGGCGGCGGGCTTGTCCACCATGTCCGCCATTGGGCGCCTCAACAGGCGGCAACCGGCGGCATTGCAGGTGACGATCTTGGCGTCGCCGTTGAGCGTGATGACGCCGTTGCTCATCGATTCGAGAATGCTCTCGTTGTAGTTCTTGATCGCCTGCACGTCGTCGAAAAGCTTCGCATTCTCGAGACCAATGGAGATCTGCGAGGTAAAGGCCTTCAGCCGCGCCTCATCATCCTGCGTGAAAACGCCGCCCCGTTTGTTCAGCACCTGGGTCACACCGATCACCTTGCCGGCCTTGTTGGTCACCGGCACACACAGGATCGAGCGCGTGAAGAAGCCGGTCTTGCGGTCGAAGGAGGGGTTGAATCGCAGATCGGCATAGGCGTGGGGAATATTCACACTCTGCCCCGAGGTGAAGACGGTACCGGCGATACCCAGATGGTTGGGAAGCCGGATGATAGTGGCGCCCAGCCCCTGGCCGACCTCGGTGTAAAGTTCCTTGCTCTTCTCGTCGTTGATGAACAGGGTCGAGCGCTCGGCATCGAGCATGCGGGTGATCGCTGCCATGATTTTCTGCAGCAGCGGCCCCAGTTTCAGTTCAGAACTGATCTCCGACACCACCGCCAGAAATTCCAGTTCCTGCTGCCGCGATTTCTCGATGCTTTCGATGGTCCGGAAGCTCTCGAGCGATACCGAAGCCTGAGAGATGATGGCTTCCAGCAGGGACAGATCGTCCTCGGTGAAGCTGCCATCGACCTTGTTCAGCAGCTGGGCGACGCCGATCAGATCGCCCTTCATGGTCCTTAGCGGCGCGCAGAGAATGGATCTGGTGCGGAACCCGGTCTGCTGGTCGATGGCCGGGTTGAAATGCTCGCAGGCATAGGCATCGTCGATGATCATGCCTTTGCCGCTGCCGAACACCACCCCGGCGACGCCAGCGCTGTTGAGCATGCGGATTTCGCGGGCAAACCGGCCGGCGATCCGGGAATAGAGTTCGTTGGTCACCGGGTCGTTGAGAAAGACCGAACCGCGTTCGGTACCGATCACCTGCGTCGCGATGTCGCGCATGATGCGCAGCGCATCATCCAGGTTGTCGGCGCGGGCGAGCCGGTTGGACACCTCGAGCAAGAGGGTGCTCATACCGGCCGAGCGCCGCTTGCCGCGGACCGAAAAGCGCGTGCGATCGGCTAGGTTGACTGAGGCATTAGCCCGCATTGGCCGCTTTTTCCAGTTTGACGCGCAGGACGTCGATCATTTCATGCAGTTGCTTCAGTTCGCGATCATGAGCGTCTTGCGTCCGGGCGCGATCCTCCAGCATGCGACGGCGCTGTTCCTCCAGTTCGGCGCGCAATGTGCCGATTGTCTCCCGCAGTTGCACCACTTCCGCGTTGGCGCCGGCCAGGGCGTTTTGCGTGCGCTGGCCCTCGCCTTGGCGCTGGCGCTCCAGTTCGTCCCTGAGCGCATTGATGGTGGCCTTGAGTTGAAGGATCTCTTCGTTGGCGGCGGCGATCGCCGCCTGGGTTCGCTCCTGTTCGCCGATGCGGCCGGCTTCCAGCGCATCGCGCAAGGATTGGATGGTATCGCGGAGTTGCCCCGCTTCGCTGGCGGCATGGCTCAGCTCCAGTTGAAACTGCCGCCGCTCGGCCGCCCATTGCCGCTCGACCCGTTCGACCCGCCGCTCCAGGTCGCCCGCGGCCCGTGACCCTGTGTTCTTGGCTGCTGAACCGGCCGACGACATCCCGCCCCCCAAAAAGGGAAACATGTAAGGGATATCGTAGCATCTCCACCTCTTAAGAGGGAGACGGTTCCGCATAGGAAAGAAGAAAAGGGGCAGGCCAACTGGCCCGCCCCTTGCGGCAGTCAAACCACTCTGTTCTTCAGCCGGCCGTCAGATGATGGCGACGGTCTCGGCTTGGGGGCCCTTGTGCCCCATGGTGATGGTCAGCCGGACCCGCTGATCGGGTTCCAGCGAACGCAGGCCAGACTTCTCCAGCGCGCGGATATGAACGAAGACGTCCTTGCCGCCATCATCCACCGCGATGAAGCCAAAGCCCTTGTCGGCGCTGAAGAACTTGACCCGCCCCTCGACCGTCGGGCCCGGCTCGCCACGCGGGGCGAACCCTTCGCGCGGCGCCGACGGGCGGCGCGGCGCGGCGGTCGACATATCGACCGAGTGCACAGTCACCACCTGCGGCCCGCGCTGGCCGGGACCCAAGTCGCAAACCATGGTCGCGCCCTCGGACACTTCGCCGACACCGGCGCGCTCGAGTGCCGAAATGTGCAAAAAGGCATCGGCAGAGCCATCGGTGGGGGAAACGAAGCCGAAACCTTTCGCCGCATTGAACCACTTGACCGTGGCCGACACGTTGGCCTGATCCACTGCAACGCGGTTGAATTCGGGGCGCGGGCGCGGGGGCGCGGGCTCGAACCCGCCAAATTCGCCGAAATCGTCCCGACGCCGGTCGCCGGTGCGTCGACGGTGTTCAGACCTATCACGCTGCCAAGACATATCTAGTGCTCTTCCATTCAGTTGTCGTCGTCGATCTACTCAAGTTCCAGAGGCTTGGTGACATTCGTCCACCGTGGCTCCCTCCAGTGTCCCAGTGCCACTACCGGGTCCCGTTCTTCTAATGGTACAAAGTCAGCCTCTTCCCTTCCAAACCCGACCGCCGCCGCCGGAACAACCGAAGCGCAAGAGCGCCGCATGGCAGCGAAAACGGAATGATAGCACCAAAACAACGGTTCCGCACCCGCTTCTTCTTTTCACCCTCAGAGATTTTCGCGGACCGCGTGCGAAGCGCCCTGGTAACGCACGCCCATACCCAAAGACCATCATAGGCAAAGACCAATGGCCTGACCGTTTCCACCTTTTGTCTGGACAAAGTCCATTAGTGAGGAAGCAGAAAGACAATGAGATCGCCATTACAACAAATGGTAGTCACTCAGAAAAACATCACAAATTAGCTGGGCTTTCCGCGCGCTTAAAATAATTCTTTTGCGTAAACCTCGATGGCCAGCCGCCTCAGCGCGCCAGGAAGCCGTCGATCTCCGCCTGGTCGAGCCGCCGCGTGCTGCCGTGGATGATCGCGCTCGCGATATCGATCATCTTCTGCAAGGCCAGCGAGGAATCGGAACAGAGCAGGCGAATGACCTCGGCCCTCTGTTCCGCCAGCGCCTCTCCGATGCGGTCGAGAGCCATGGCGACCAGCAGGTTCATCTGCCCGACGACTTCGTCGAATGGCTGCCGATAGCGCGGCGGCACATGCTCATAGGCGTCGATGGCCAGCTCCTTGTCTCGGAACTGGCTGTCGCGAAAATGCTGCTGATAGGTCTTCGGCTGCCAAGCCCGTGCCTCGTCGAAACATTCCGGAATGTCCGGGATCATTTCGAGCATCATGACGATTTCATTGAAATGGTTCAGATAATCCGTTGCCAGCAGGGTCTGCGGGCTGATGTTCGTACCTTCCGCCCGGGCGCTATAGGCTAAGAATTCAGGATCTTCCACCAGCTCGTCGACATTCCCCAAATCCGCCATCGGATATGCGCCCCACCCTCGTCGTCGGTAACAATACCCGGGTTTCGAGGTGAGGATCAATCGGACTGCGGGGTTCGACCCCGATGATAGGGGTGACCAGCCAAAATACACTCGGCACGGTAGAGCTGCTCCACCAGCATTCCTCGTACCAGCATGTGCGGCCAAGTCATAAGCCCCAGCGAAAGGAGAAGATCCGCGCGCTCGCACAAGGCTGCGGCATGGCCATCGGCCCCACCAATCAGAAAGGCCACCGGCTGCCGCGCCTGGTCACGCCAGTCAGCCAACCTGGTGGCAAGGCCCTCGCTGGCGAGCTGCCTGCCGCGCCCGTCGAGGACGACCAGGGCCGCGCCGACCGGCACGCACGTCTGCAACAGGGCGCCTTCACGGGATATCCGCTCGGCCACCGGCAGCGGGCGTTTCTCCTCGACCTCCTTGACCGCCAGCTCCCACCCCAGGCGGCGGCGATAATGCTCGAACAGGTCCTTTTCAGGCCCCGGCCGCACCCGGCCGACCGCCGCCAGCAGCAGGCGCATCAGGCAATCAAGGCGCCGGCCTTTTCCGCCGCCTTGCCCACCGGCGCCACGCCCCACATGCGCTCCAGATTGTAGAAGCTTCGCACTTCGGGACGGAACAGATGGACCACGATGTCGCCGGCATCGATCAGAACCCAGTCGCCTTGAGCCATCCCCTCGATGGACACAGCCAAGCCAAGACGCTTCAGCTTTTCCATCAGATGCTCGGCCATTGCGCCGACCTGGCGCTGCGAGCGACCGCTGGCGATCACCATGTGATCGGCGATGGAGGAACGTCCGCGAAGATCGATGACGACGATGTCCTCCCCCTTATCGTCGTCGAGCGAGCCGACGACGGTTTCGACCAATTTGTCCGGGTCGAGCGGACGGTGCTCAGGTGAACGAATGGTGCTTCTCCTTTCACGGGCGGCGTGCCGAATGTCGTTTATCGTCTCAGCGGCCTGGCTTCGTGCCTGCCCGGCGTTGCCGGATGGCCGTGGCGGAAGCGGGATGACGCCGCAGATGCAGGAACATCCACGCGGGCGGCATCCTTTCCGCAAGAAGGCCGGCCTTCCGGTCGGGCAATCGGCACCGCGCGAACCGCCGCGCCGCCTTTCCAGCCAGTGACCTATAAGAATATGGACTGCGGTCGAAAACCGCAACGGCGACGGACCGGAATATGGTAAGCCAGCGATCCCACCGCGGAACCTGTTGGAGGTTGTCGGCCCCCATCAGCCAGACGAAACGCACCCTTGGGAAACGCCTGGCCAACATCGTCAAGGTATCGGCGGTGTAACGTGTGCCGAGCACCTCCTCGATACCGGTCACGCGGATGCGCGGATGGCGCGCCACGGCCTCGGCCGAGGCGATCCTGTCGGCCTGCGTCGCCATGCCGGCCATCGGCTTCAGCGGATTCTGCGGGCTGACCAGCCACCATACCTCGTCGAGAGCCAAACGGCGCAGCGCGCTGAGGGCGACATGGCGATGCCCCGCATGGGCCGGGTTGAATGATCCACCCAGCAGGCCGATGCGCCGGCGGCGCCGGTCGCCCCAGATATTGGGCGGCACGGGCATCACCCCGGCCGGTCAGGAACGTACCTGGCCCGAGCCCCTGACCACATATTTGAAACTGGTCAGTTGCTCGACGCCCACCGGCCCGCGCGCATGCAGCTTGCCGGTGGAGATGCCGATTTCAGCCCCCATGCCGAACTCGCCCCCGTCGGCGAACTGAGTCGAGGCGTTGTGCAGCACGATGGCGCTGTCGACCGCGGCAAGGAACTCGGCCGCCGCCGCTTCGTCGGCGGTGACGATGGCTTCGGTATGGTGGGAGCCGTAGCGCTCGATATGCTCGATCGCCGCCTTCACGCCGTCGACCACCTTGACCGAGATGATGGCGTCCAGATATTCGGTGCGCCAATCCTCCTCAGTTACCGGGTGCACCCGGGCATCGACCGCCCGGGTGGCTTCGTCGCCGCGCACCTCACAACCGGCATCGAGGAGATCCCTGACCAGCACCGGCAGATGGCTTGCCGAGACCCGTCGATCGACCAGCAGGGTTTCGGTGGCGCCGCAGATGCCGGTGCGCCGCATCTTGGCATTCATCACCACTCGGCGCGCCATTTCCAGGTCGGCTGCGCCATCCACATAGGTGTGGCAAACCCCCTCAAGATGTTGAAACAGCGGAATGCGGCTCTCGGCGATCACCCGCTCGATCAGCGAACGGCCGCCGCGCGGCACGATGACGTCGATGAACTCGGTCATGCGCAGCATGATGCCGACGGCGGCCCGGTCGGCGGTCGGTACCATCTGGATGCAGTCAGGCGGCAGGCCCGCCGCCGACAGGCCTCGCTGCAGGCAGGCCAAAATGGCCTGCGACGAATAAAAGCTCTCCGAACCGCCGCGCAGGATCGCGGCATTGCCCGCCTTCAGGCAAAGGGCGCCCGCATCGGCGGTAACGTTGGGCCGACTCTCGTAGATGATACCGATCACCCCCAGCGGCACTCGGACGCGGGCGATGTCGAGGCCGTTGGGCCTTTGCCAGCGGGCCATTTCCCGGCCGACCGGATCGGGCAGGCGGGCGATCTCTTCCAGGCCTTTCGCCATGGCTTCGACGCGCTGTTCGTTCAGCAGCAGCCGATCCAGCATTGCGCCTGAAAGCCCTTTCGCCGCCGCAGCCGCCATATCCACCGCATTAGCCTGCGCGATGGCATCGCGCCCCTGGCGCAGGGCGTCCGCCGCCGCCGCCAGCGCGGAGTTCTTCTGCTCGGTGGGGGCTCTGGCCAGCAGCCGGGCCGCGATGCGGGCCTGGCGCCCCAGTTCGGTCATCAGGCCCTGCACATCGAGAACGTTCGTGTCGTTCATTCCAGCACCAGGTCGTCGCGGTGGATGATCTCGTCGCGTCCACGGTAGCCCAACAGCGCTTCGAAGTCGCCGCTCTTGCGGCCTATGATGCGCCGCGCGTCTTCGGCGGAATATGCCGTAAGGCCGCGAGCCACCAGGCGCCCTTCGCCGTCGACCACCAACACCGCGTCACCCTTCTGGAAGTCTCCCTCGACGCCGACCACCCCGGCTGGCAGCAGACTTCCCCCATTGCTCAACGCACGACGGGCGCCGCCGTCGACCTGAAGGGTTCCCTGGGGCTTGACCGCCCCGGCGATCCATTGCTTGCGTGCCGTCAGCGGCTCCTGGGCGGGAATGAACCAGGTGCAGCGGCCGCCCTCTTCCATGCTGCGCAGAGGGTGAAAAGGTTTGCCCGGAGCGATTGCCATACGACAACCGGCGGCCAGGGCAATGCGGGCTGCCTGTAGCTTGGTGATCATCCCGCCCGAGCCGAGATTGCTTCCCGGATCGCCGGCCATTGCTTCGATTTCGGAACTGAGCTCGCGCACCTCGGGGATGAACTGAGCATCGGCGTTGCGGCGCGGATCGGCGGTGTAAAGGCCGTCGATGTCGGAAAACAGGACCAGGGTGTCGGCGCCAATCATTTGGGCGACCCGGGCGGCCAGACGGTCATTGTCGCCGAAGCGTATTTCCTGGGTGGCCACCGTGTCGTTCTCGTTGATCACCGGCACGGCGCCCAGCCGCAACAGGGTTTCGATGGTGTTGCGGGCGTTCAGGTAGCGCCGCCGGTTTTCCGAGTCGTCGACCGTCAGCAGGATCTGAGCGACCGTGATGCGGTGGTGGGCCAGCGCCTCCTGATAAGCATGGGCCAGCCGGATCTGGCCGGTGGCCGCGGCCGCCTGCTTCTCGTCCAGGCGCAACGGCCCATCGGCCAATGCGAGGTGGCGGCGTCCGACCGCGACCGCCCCCGAGGTGACGATGATCACTTCGCCGCCGCGGGCGCGGAAAGCTGCAACATCTTCGCACAAGGCGGCAAGCCAGCCGCGATTGACGGTGCCGTCCTTGGCGACGAGCAGGGCCGAACCGATTTTGACGACCAGCCTTCGGGCCGTGGCGAGCGGTGTCATTCCTTGTCGTCCCCGTCCCCGTCCCCGTCCCCGTCCTCGTCCTCGTCCTCGTCCTCGTCGTCTTCGGCGTCGTCGACTCCATTGACGTAATGCGGCGAGCCGTCGTCGGCTTCGTCGCCGTCCTCGTCGTCGAAATCCTCGGGCCAGGCATCGCCGTCGTCATCCTGGTCAAGTGGCGGCTGCCAGCTGCCGCTTTTGCCGGTGCCGCCGGTGGCGGCTGCGGCCAGTGGCCCGGCACCCTGTAGATCGCGGCTTTCCTTGATACGTTCGAGAAGGGCAAACAAGACGGTCTTGAGGCCGATTCCAGCGGCCCCTGACAGCGGCAGAACGGCAGCATCCGTTGCCGTCGCCAGGGCCGCCATCTTGGCCTCGATATCCTCGGGCGTCAGCGCGTCGCATTTGTTGAGCGCCACCAGTTCCGGCTTGGCGTCCAGGCCGCCACCGTACTGGCGCAACTCGTCGCGCACCACTCTGTAGGAATGGACCACGTCCTCGGCGGTGCCGTCGATTAGGTGCAGCAGCACCCGGCAACGTTCGACATGGCCGAGGAAGCGGTCGCCCAGGCCGGCTCCTTCATGGGCGCCTTCGATCAAGCCGGGGATGTCGGCGATGATGAATTCCTCATCCCCCACCGAGGCGACGCCGAGGTTGGGGTGGAGCGTGGTGAACGGATAATCGGCAATCTTCGGGCGGGCCCGCGTCACCGCCGCCAGGAAGGTCGACTTGCCGGCATTGGGCAGGCCGACCAGGCCGCAATCGGCGATCAGCTTCAGGCGCAGCCACACCCACAATTCCTGCCCCGGCCAACCGCTGTCGGCGCGCCTGGGCGCCTGGTTGGTCGAGGTCTTGTAATGGGCGTTGCCGAAGCCGCCGTCGCCCCCTTTGAGCAGGACGATCCGCTGACCGGCAGTGGTCAGGTCGGCCAGCACCTCCTCCTTGTCGTCGGTCAGGATCTGGGTGCCCACTGGGACCCGCAGCACAATGTCGTGCCCCTTGCCGCCGGTCTTGTTACGCCCCTGGCCGTGCCGGCCGCCCTCGGCCTTGAAATGCTGCTGATAGCGGAAGTCGATCAAGGTGTTGAGGTTGGCCACGCATTCGACCACCACATCGCCCCCACGCCCGCCATCGCCGCCGTCGGGCCCGCCGAACTCGATATACTTCTCGCGACGGAAACTGCAGGCGCCGGCACCACCGTCACCGCTCTTAATAAAGATCTTGGCTTGGTCGAGAAATTTCATTGGCAGATACCAAAAAAGGGGAATGGCGGACCATTCCCCTTCTAAATCGGCAACGTGACGGGGAACGAGGCTTGCCTTAAGCCTCCGGCTCCACCGAAACGAACGTCCGGCCCTGGGCCTTGGTGGCGAACACCACACGGCCACCGGTAAGTGCAAACAAGGTATGGTCCGTACCCATGCCTACATTGGCGCCAGGATGGAACTTGGTGCCGCGCTGACGGACGATGATATTGCCCGGAATCACCGCTTCGCCGCCGAACTTCTTGACGCCGAGGCGCCGGCCTTCCGAGTCGCGGCCGTTGCGGGAACTACCGCCTGCCTTTTTATGAGCCATTGATCAAACTCCCAATTCTGGCGAAGCGTCAGGCCCCGGCGATGCCGGTGATGCGCAGGACGGTAAGCTCCTGGCGGTGGCCCTTCTTGCGCCGGTAATTCTGGCGGCGCTTCTTCTTGAAGATAATGACCTTGTCGGCACGAGTCTGCTCGATCACGGTGGCGGTCACGCTGGCGCCGGCCACGATGGGCGCGCCAACCTTATCGCCAACCAGCAGAACCTGGTCGAGGGTGACGGTGTCGCCGGCCTGCCCCGGCAGCTTTTCGACGCGGATCACGTCGTTGGGGGCGACCTTGTATTGCTTACCGCCGGTCTTGATGACTGCGAACATCTGTTCTTACCATTCACGCAAACGTATACCAGCGGGCCCAGGCCTCGCCGCGAGAGGCGGGAAATATACCTTCGAGGTTCTTGCTGTCAATCGAAAATCTGCGCCGCTGGGTTTCGTCAAACCGGTTGCGCTGCCTCCATGCTTGTACTAAATTCCGCCCTTCCCGAAGCGGAGGGGTGCCGGAGCGGCCGATCGGGGCGGTCTCGAAAACCGTTGTACCAGCGATGGTACCGTGGGTTCGAATCCCACCCCCTCCGCCATTTATATCTTTGCCCTCGCCGGGCGCGCAAAAAGATGGATCTCGACGTCACAGCCCCCGCAGGTGGGGACAGTCCGTTTCGAGGATATGGTCGAGCAGCCAGGGGGCGAGGAAGCCCCGCACCAGGCCGAGGGCAGTGACCCGGCCGCGCTCCAGGTCGGCCACGGCGGTGGCAAAGGCATTGAGCAGCGAGGTATGGGCGAGGCGATGGCGGGCCGCCTCCGGATCGTCCCGGCCGGCGAACAGCCGCTCTTCGTCCCGGAAGTGGTCGCCCACCACCGCCGCGAGAGCCCTCAGGGCATCCAGGAAGTCGCGGCTGTGGGGAGCACGGCCGGCCAGATCATACAGGTCGCGCAGCCGTCCGACCAAGTCCTGGTGCTGGCGATCCACCTCGTCATTGCCCACCGTCAGCACATCGGACCATTCCAGCTGTGGCGGGGCCTCCGCTGTCGGCACAGGCCGACCCGCACCGCCCTCAACCGGCTCCAGGCCCTGGATCATTTTCTCGAACTGGTGGAGCGTCGACAAAAGGGCGGGTGGCTCGGCAGTGGCGGCGGCGCTGGCCTGGACCTTCCAGCCGGCCACCAGCTGCTTGCATGCCTCGGCCCGCTCCCTCCAGCCGGAAAACCCGGCCTCGCGCAGGAGCGATTCCTCGATCAGGAAATGCGCCTCGAGGGCGGCAACCAGCGCCATCAAGTCCGCAGCCACCGAAACAGGATCGCGGCCGGAGCTGCAATTCCTGGTCAAGGCCGCCACCCTGGCCAAAAGCTGGACGCGCTGACTGTCCAGCACCTCCTGCCCCACCGTGCCCGCCGCCACCCGGTACCGGTTACGCCCGCCGCGCTTGGCCTGATACATGGCATGGTCGGCGGTGGCGATCAGGGCCTTGACGTCGCAGCCATGAGATGGCGCCAGGGCGATGCCGATGCTGGTGCCAATTTGGCACCGCCGCCCGTACAGGATGAAGGGTTCGCCCAGAATGCCGATGATCTTGGCAGCCACGGCGGCTGCCGCCTCGGCGTCGGCGATATGGGTCAGCACGACGCCGAATTCGTCGCCGCCCAGCCGGGCCACCGTGTCGGCCTCGCGCACCACTGCCGAAAGGCGCTTGGCCGCCTCCTCCAGCAGCGCGTCCCCCAGTTCGTGCCCGTACCGGTCGTTCACCTGCTTGAACAGGTCGAGGTCGAGATAGAGTACGGCCACCAGAAAGCCGCCATAGCGTTTGACATCCCGCAATGCTTGGCGCAGCCGCTCGTGAAACAAGATGCGGTTGGGAAGGCCGGTGAGCGGATCGTAAAAGGCCATGCGCTCAAGATCCTGCTCCAGCTCCTTGCGCTGGCTGATGTCGGAGAAGATCCCGACGTAGTCGGTGATTTGGCCATGCCCGTCGCGGGCGGCGGTGATGGACAGCCATTCCGGATAGATTTCGCCATCGCGCCGCCGGTTCCAGATTTCGCCTTGCCATTCCCCTTCCGCCTCCAGGGCGTGCCACAGCCTGGCATAGAACTCGGCCGGATGGCGGCCGGATTTGAGCAGGCGCGGGCTCCGGCCGACAGTCTCCTCGGCGGCGAAGCCGGTGATGCGGCTGAAAGCGGGATTGACCATCCGCACCTTCCCATCGCGGCCGACCACCATGATGCCGTTGGGCGCGTGGTCGATCACCCGCCGCAACCGCTCCTCGCTGCCGTGCAGACGCTTCACTCCTTCCAGGTGGAACACCTTGAGCAGGAAGCTGACCGAGGTCGAGGCCAGCACCGCGCAAAGCGCCCGCAGCAACTGAACCGGGACATGCAGTTCGGCCCGGAAGGAGTCCTGGTTCAGCACCGAGGCGGGGAACCAGGACGCCCGGGGACCGATCAGGCCGCCCAGCACGCCGTAGACCATGAATGAACCTGCCGCCAGATGGAACGCCAAGCGGACCCGGGATGCCCCGGCCAAGATACCGTCTCGGTGCCGACGACCATAGGCGAAAAATCCCCATCCGGTCAGGGCTGAACCGGGCAAGCCAGCCAAATAGCGCGACCAAAGCTCCATGGCGGGTTCGCCCCCACCGGCCGTCGCCGTTCCCGCCACGATCCCGGCCAGGACCGGGAGATGAATCCACCCCGCCAACAACCAGGCGGCGGCTCGCGCCCGCGCCGTCGGCAACAGCGAGACCCGCACCAGTCGGCGGCCGAACTCCAGCAGGAACAGGTACGAGCCCAGCAGCGTCACCGGCCGGGACACGGCGAGCGCACGAGCATCACCGCGGACCACCCGCCACAAATCCATCCATTCCCTGAGGCCGTGGCTGAAGGCGAAAGCGGCCAACAGCCAAAGCAGATGGCTTAGCTCCAGTCGGCTGCCGTAATCGTAACGGATGAGAATCGCCAGACCCATACCTAGGAATGAGAGACCATAGATAAGGCAAACAATATCCATGGTGGAATGTGCCCGTCGCGATCAAGAATGATGATATGCAGGAATTTACGCCCAACCAAAGATATCAGCACCACTGGCCACACTGAAGCTGAATCGCGACATCGCCTTTTATTGGAATAATGATTGGAACTATTCTGTATTACGACCGACGACATCGCCGGTAATGGTGGCAATTCCCCCATTCACATATTCGCAGTGCCCGCATAATGACAAATAATTCTGCGTAGCCCTGCGATCTTTGGCGGCCGTCGCCTTGTCGATCTCGGAGATGCCCATGGTGACGGCGACGGCGCAAATGAATATTAGATTCTTATGTAATACGTACGCGCTTTGCTGCTGATGTCGCCCGTCAACAGCACAACTGCCATGCCCTTATGTTGGTTGCCACTAAATATTCGGCCTGCTATACAGTTTATTGTGGATAGACAATAATGCACTGTTAACACATTTGCGACACCTGTAATGCGGTTCTTTATTATGTTGCCTGCCACGTCAATGACTGCTTCTTTTCTACCGTTTTTCGACCAGAGGAAGTCGGGCATTGGCCGCAGGAGAACGGGCCAACAGCATTCCCAACGGCAGCAACGAGGGCTGAGCCGGTCACATGACCTCGTGGTGAGAGTCCGACGGATGGTGCCGTCACCATCCGTCGGACTCTCACCCCAATCCAATTAGTCGGTGGGCCGCCTGATCCCGACGCCCGGGAACCAAGTATCTGGGCGGACCAATAGGCAAGATGGGCGGCGAAGGACAGCCAATGAAGAGATGGAAGCTCTGAAGACCGAGAGTCTTAAGCGAGGGGAAAATGAGTCAGGGAAAATTACCGAAACATGCTTCTTCGGATGCCATGTCTGAGACAAGACTATTATTCATGGGTATTTCGGCCGGAGTAACAGATGCGCTCCGGCGTTTCTGGCCAATAGCCAGAAATGAACTTCCCAACATTTTAGATGAATTTTATGATAATCTCGCAAAGTTTGCTGAGCTCGCCAAATTAATAGAGGGGGAAGTTCCTCACTTGAAAAAGGCACAAGGAGAACACTGGAACCGTCTTTTTTCCGGCAGGTTTGATAATGATTATTTTGCGAGTGTTTACAGAATCGGGATCACCCACAACAGGATTGGGCTTGAGCCGCGCTGGTATATCGGTGGGTACAATTATATTTTAAAGCGCCTCCTCCAGATTGCCGTAAGAACCTATCGCTGGTCACCAGCCAGGCTTTCGGCAACGATCACCGCAATCAATAGCGCCGTGATGCTCGATATGGAGATCGCCATATCGGTTTATCAAGATTCGTTACTGGAGGAGCGTTCGGCAAAAAGCAATAGAGTCGCAGGCCTGGTCACGAATTTCGACAGCACGATGTCCGAGACACTCGGCGTCGTGAGAAAGGATACTTTTGCGTTAAATGATACAGCGCAAGAGCTGAGAACGATTGCGGTTCAAACGTCAGAACAGACCGCCGCCGCATCTGCGGCCATAGTACAAGCATCGGCCAACGTTCAAACGGTGGCAAGTGCGGCGGAAGAATTGGCAGCCTCTATCCGCGAAATCGGCCTGCAAGTAGCCCAGTCGGCGCGCACCTCCAACCTGGTTGCCGCGGAAGCCGATAAAACCAGCGAAACGGTCAGGGGCTTGGCTGAAAGTTCCGGCAAAATCAGCGCGGTAATTGACATGATAAACGACATCGCCTCGCAGACGAACCTGCTGGCGCTCAACGCCACCATCGAGGCGGCAAGGGCGGGGGATGCAGGCAAAGGCTTTGCCGTGGTCGCCAACGAAGTGAAAAGCCTGGCAAACCAGACTGCCAGGGCGACAGAAGAGATCGGCGGACAAATTCGCGAGGTTCAATCAGCCACGCAAGGGGCGGTCGCAGCCATCGGGGGGATTGTCGCTCGCATCGAAGAAGTGAAGGAAATCGCGGCGACCATCGCATCGGCAGTGGAAGAACAATCTGCCGCTACCGCAGAAATCGCCAGGAACGTTCAGGAGGCGTCCGCCGGAACGCAACAAGCGGCATCAAATATGGAGAGAGTGAATTCGAGTGCACAGGTCAGCAGCACGGCTGCGGGCAATATGTTTACTGCGACCAATGGCTTAAGTGAAAAGACTTCCTCCATGTTCGCAACCATCGACAGCTTCCTGGTAGACATACGCAACAGCACCATGTCGGCCAGAGAAGTCATTGGTTCGGCGAAACATGACCATGAGGCCTTTGCGGCCAGGATCCTGGCAACCATCGACGGCAAAACAGATACCAAGCCGGCCAGCCTGCCCAACCATCATACTTGCCGTTTCGGCCGGTGGTACGACGGCGTGACCGACGCCGAGACGCGCTCTTGCCCGTCATTTGGCGCAGTCGAAGATCCACATCGCCAAGTGCATGAAATAGCCAAAGATGCTCTTGAACGCCTGGAAGCAGGGGACCGCGCCGGAGCGCTCAGGCAGGCCGAACAAATGAAAAAAGCGGTGATCACGGTCGAAGGCATCTTGGACAGGCTGGCAGGGGAAGTTGCCCAATGAGCCTGGCCGAGGAACTGGCCGTTGCTCCGCGCCGAATGAGGATCTGGCCGCCGCCGGCACGACGACGAGGATAGCGAACGGAAACTTCTTGCGGGCACACCGGCTCCCCGGCCGTCGGGCGCAATGGGGTCTCCTCTATCGCAGTCGATCGAAGACCTCCACCTGGCCCTGGCAGCGGCGGCGTGACGCAGGAAAGGCCCGGCGTCACCGCCGAGCCTTTCCCTTCAACTCATGCAACCGGCTGACAGTCGCTCAGGCAGCCTTGAACAGGCTGCCCAGCGCCTGGACGCGGGCGTTCAGCGGAGCCATGCTGCTGGTGACGATGGCATTGGTCAGTTCCTGCAGCTTGCGTCCCTCGGAGACGAGGGCCTCGATATTCATCTTCGCCAGATTGGTGTAGATCTCTTGGAATTCTCCGGGGTTCTTGGCGGTGCTCAAGGCCTTGACGGCGGCAGAGGTCTGTTCGATCGACTGGTTGGCCAGGGCGGTGTAGGCCTTGCTCAGTTCCTCGAAACCCTTGACGGCCAGGCTGCCGCTCTTCACGAGAGCCTCGACGTTGTCCTTTCCAAAAGCCACGATCTGTTCGAAATTCTGGGTGGTCATAGTGCGTCCTCGCTAGATGGGTATGGGTCCGGCCGCAACCGCCCTCGACGATTGCTGCACTGCAACACGGCTAGATTACCTATTCCGGGGAAGATTTGGAAGAACTTTTTGTGCACCGCACAACCGCATGCGCAAGGTTTTAGGGCTACCCCGAAAGGTAGCCCTCCTTTGTGCATGCCTACTCGGCCACCGCCCTGGCGGCCAGCGCCCCTTCGATGGCGGCCAACGCCTCTTCTATCCGGCCGTTGTCCGCGCCACCCGCCTGGGCCATGTCGGGACGGCCGCCGCCGCCCTTGCCCCCAAGCGCTTCCGACCCGGCGCGGACCAGATCCACCGCCGAAAAGCGGGCAGTAAGGTCTTCGGTCACCGCCACCACCAGCGACGCCTTACCGTCGGCGGCGCTGACCAGCGCCACCACGCCCGAGCCGATCTGCTTCTTGATTTCGTCGGCCATGCCTTTCAGGTCCTTGGCCGGAACGCCGTCGAGACGACGCCCGGCGAAGGTAACGCCCGCGACCGTCTTATTGGCGCCGGCGGACGCACCGCCGGTGGCCATCTGGCGGCGAACCTCGGCCAGTTCGCGCTCCAGCCGGCGACGGTCTTCCAGCAATGCCTCGATACGGGCAGGCAATTCGCCCGTGGTCGCCTTCAGGCTTTGCGCAGCGCGTGCCAGCAGGCCGGCCTGCTCGTTGACCCAGGCCTCGGCAGCCGCGCCGACGACGGCTTCGATGCGCCGCACCCCGGCCGCAACCGCTCCCTCGCCGACAATCTTGAACAGGCCGATGTCACCGGTCCGCCGAACATGGGTGCCGCCGCAAAGCTCCACCGAGAATTTGGCCTCACCCTCTCCCATCGACACCACGCGCACCTCCTCGCCGTATTTTTCGCCGAACAGGGCCATGGCGCCGGCCTCGATGGCGGCGTCCGGCGTCATCAGACGGGTCCCCACCGGCAGGTTGGCACGGATGCGGTCGTTGACCTCGTCCTCGACTTGGCGCGCCTCTTCGGACGAAACGGCCTTGGGATGGCTGACGTCGAAGCGCAGACGGTCGGGGGCTACCAGCGAGCCCTTCTGGGTCACATGTTCACCCAGGCGACGACGCAAAGCGGCATGCAACAGATGGGTCGCGGAGTGATGGCCGCGCAGGGCGGCCCGCCGGGCAAGGTCGATGCGCAGGTCGGCGAAGTCGCCCACCGCCAGTTCGCCCTCCTCCACTTTGCCGACATGGACGATCAGGTCCCCGAGTTTCTTCTGGGCGTCGGTAACCGCCATGCGCCCCTTGCCGGGCACTACGACAACTCCCGCATCGCCCATTTGTCCGCCAGACTCCCCGTAAAACGGCGTCTGGTTGGCGATCAGGGCGACCTCGGTACCGGCCGCGGCGCGGTCGACCGGCCGGCCGTCGACGAGCAAGGCGACGATCTTGCCCTCGGCCTGGTCGGCGTCATAGCCCAGGAATTCGCTGGCCCCGACTTTTTCACGGGTCTCGAACCAGACGGCTTCGGTCGCCGCCTCGCCAGAACCGGCCCAGGCCTTGCGGGCCTCGGCGCGCTGGCGCTCCATCGCCGCGTTGAATGCATCGACGTCGACCCCGATGCCGCGGCCCTTCAGGGCATCCTGCGTCAGGTCGAGAGGGAAGCCGTAGGTATCGTAAAGGCGGAACGCCACTTCGCCGTCCAGAGTGCCGCCCTGGCCCAGCTTGGCCGATTCCTCGTCCAGCAGCTTGAGGCCACGGTCCAGAGTCTGCTTGAAACGGGTTTCTTCGAGCTTGAGGGTTTCGGCGATCAGCGCCTGCGCCCGTACTAGTTCGGGATAGGCCTGGCCCATCTGCCCCACCAGGGCCGGCACCAGGCGCCAGATCAACGGTTCGGCGCAGCCCATCAACTGGGCATGGCGCATGGCCCGACGCATGATGCGGCGAAGCACATAGCCGCGCCCCTCGTTCGACGGCAGCACGCCATCGGCGATGAGGAAGCTGCAGGACCGTAGATGGTCGGCGATTACCCGGTGCGAGATGCGGTGCGGTCCGTCGGCTTCGGTACCTGAGGCGTCCGCCGAGGCCGTGATCAGGGCGCGGAACAGGTCGATGTCGTAATTGTCATGCTTGCCCTGCAGCACGGCAGCCAGACGCTCGAGCCCCATGCCGGTGTCGATGGACGGGCGCGGCAGGGACACCCGCTGGTCGTGCGTGACCTGCTCATACTGCATGAACACCAGGTTCCAGATCTCGATGAACCGGTCGCCGTCGGCGTCGGGGCTGCCGGGCGGGCCGCCGGGGATGCCCGGGCCGTGGTCGTAGAAGATCTCGGAACAAGGTCCGCAGGGGCCGGTGTCGCCCATTGCCCAGAAATTGTCGGAGGTGGGAATGCGAACGATACGGCTTTCCGGAAGGCCCGAGATCTTGCGCCACAGGTCATAGGCTTCGTCATCGGTATGATAGACGGTCACCATCAGCCGATCCGTGCCCAGGCCATATTCCTTGGTGATCAGCCGCCAGGCGAAATCGATGGCGCCTTCCTTGAAGTAGTCGCCGAACGAGAAATTACCCAGCATTTCGAAGAAGGTATGGTGCCGGGCGGTATAGCCCACATTGTCCAGATCGTTGTGTTTGCCGCCAGCACGCACGCATTTTTGCGAGGACGTGGCGCGAACGTAGTCGCGCTTCTCCATGCCGGTGAAGACATTTTTGAACTGCACCATGCCGGCATTGGTGAACATCAGCGTGGGGTCGTTGCGCGGAACCAGCGGGCTGGAGGGCACGACTTCATGGCCGTTCTTGGCGAAGAAGTCGAGGAAGGTGGCGCGGATGTCGTTTGCTGTCTGCATGGCTTTCTACGTAGGCATGGCAAGCCCCAGGCCCAAGGTTCGGGTCTGGTCGAGGCCTTTGTAACAAGGGATATGGGGAGTGTCCAGGGATCGCCGGGAGCAGCCAGGATTGATCGGCAGGTGCCGAAGGCTGACCATCACCGGCCGACGGCCGGTCCAAGCCGTTGGCTTTTGCCAGAGTAGCACAGCAAATGCCGGATCTCCTGCGAGATCCCAGCCTGTTGCTTCGGCACGACCCTCCCCCGGCGGCTTGGCCCGGGAGTCGCGCCGACCATGCGCGGCTGGCCGTGCAACCGGACGAGCCTGCCCGGAACAAGTCCGGGCAGGCCCATCTTCAGGTCTATTCCTCGACGCCGTCCTGGTCGCCGGGGCTCCCACTCATCGCGTCAGCGACGGCACGGGCGTTGCCGCGGATGGTGGCCTCGATCTCGGCGGCCACGGCGGGATTGTCGCGCAGGAACCCCTTGGCGTTCTCGCGCCCTTGGCCGATGCGCTGGGAATTGTACGAGAACCACGCCCCCGACTTCTCCACGACACCGGCCTTGACGCCGAGGTCGATAAGCTCGCCGGTCTTGGAAACGCCTTCGCCATACATGATGTCGAATTCCACCACCTTGAACGGCGGTGCGAGCTTGTTCTTCACCACTTTGACGCGGGTCTGGTTGCCAACGACCTCGTCGCGGTCCTTGATGCTGCCGATGCGGCGGATGTCCAGGCGCACCGAGGCATAGAACTTCAGCGCGTTGCCGCCGGTGGTGGTTTCGGGGCTGCCGAACATGACCCCGATCTTCATCCGGATCTGGTTGATGAAGATCACCATGCAGCGGGATTTCGACACCGTCGCAGTCAGCTTGCGCAACGCTTGGCTCATCAGCCGTGCCTGCAGGCCGACATGGGAGTCGCCCATCTCGCCTTCCAGTTCGGCGCGCGGCACCAGGGCGGCGACCGAGTCGACCACCAGCACGTCGATGGCCCCGGATCGCACCAGGGTGTCGGCGATCTCCAGCGCCTGTTCGCCGGCATCGGGCTGCGAGATCAGCAGCTCATCGAGATTGACGCCGAGCTTTCGGGCATAGGTCGGATCGAGGGCGTGCTCGGCATCGACGAAGGCACAGGTTCCGCCCCGCCGCTGCGCCTCGGCGATCACATGCAGGGCCAGCGTGGTCTTACCCGAACTTTCCGGTCCGTAGATCTCCACGATGCGGCCACGTGGCAGGCCACCGATGCCGAGCGCCAGATCAAGGCCCAGCGATCCGGTGGAAATGGCGTCCGTCTCCACCACCTCGCGCTGGCCCATGCGCATGACGGAACCTTTCCCGAAGGCCCGCTCGATCTGGGTCAGAGCGGCGTCCAAAGCTTTCTGCTTGTCCATGGTATCCTTGTCCACCAGGCGGAGGGTGGTCTGAGTCATGTTGCGGTCCCCCAGGTTATTCCACAGGACGGTCGGGCGATGCAATCGGCAACACTGTACCGTCTTTGTTCCGCGTGGCAAGTAGAAAGTTCACGCTCCGTTCTTACGCGCGAGGGACCGCTCATCGGGTCTTGTCACCGCGGGTTGTCCATCACCTCTTTGACCTTGCTGGCCAGCTGCTTCAGGGAGAACGGCTTGGGCAGGAAATAGATGCCGTCTTCGCCGGAAAATTCCCCCAGGGCAACATCCTCGGCGTAGCCGGACATCAGGATCACCTGGATCTGCGGGCGCTCCATGCGAACCAGGCGGGCCAGGGTGGCTCCGTCCATTCCCGGCATCACTACGTCGGTGACGAGAACGTCGATGCCTTCCTCACCGCGCAGCACGTCCAGCGCGTTTTCTCCCGATCGCGCCTCGATCACCCGGTAGCCCTTGTTGCGTAAGGCCCGCGCGCCGAACAGCCGCACCGCGTCCTCGTCCTCGACGATCAGGATGGTTCCCACGCCGGTCAGGTCGCCGGGGGGATTGGCCGGCTCGGCCGGGACCGGCCGGGCATGGGCGGCCGTCTCCGCCGGGTCGAAACGCGGCAGATAGATGGAAAAACTTGTCCCATGGCCGGGCCGGCTTTCGACAAAGATGAAGCCGTCAGTCTGCCGCACGATGCCGTAGACCGTTGACAGGCCGAGCCCGGTCCCCGCCCCGACCTCCTTGGTGGAAAAAAACGGCTCGAAAATGCGGCCGAGGTTTTCGGCACTGATGCCCGTCCCGGTGTCGGCCACCTCGATCAGCACATAGGCGCCTGGCGGCATCACGTCGGCACCGCGCTGATAGGGGCGGTCGACATGTACCGCCTTGGTGGTGACGGTAAGGTGGCCTCCGCGCGGCATGGCGTCACGGGCATTGACCGCCAGGTTGATGATGACCTGGTCGAACTGGCCTGGATCAACCCGCACCAGGCCCAGATCGCGGCCATGGGTGATGGATAATTCGATGGTTTCGCCCAGCAGGCGTCGCAGCAGGTTCGAGAGATCGGCCAGGGCGTCGGTCACATCGAACAGCCGCGGCTGCAGCGCCTGGCGGCGTGAAAAGGCCAGAAGCTGCCGGACCAGGCTGGCGGCACGGTTGGCGTTCTGCTTGATCTGCATGATGTCGGCAAAAGAGGCATCGCCCGGTCCGTGCCGCTGCAGCAAAAGATCGCAGAAGCCGATCATCGCGGTCAGCAGATTGTTGAAATCGTGGGCAACCCCCCCGGCCAGCTGCCCCATCGCCTGCATCTTCTGGCTTTGAGCGAATTGGATTTCCAGGTTCTTCTGCTCGGTGGTGTCGATGAAGTGCAGCATCAGGCCTGAGGGCGCGCCGTCTTCGGCGGTTGGACTGATATAAAGAGTTGCCACCATGTCCCGACCCCGGCTGACCAGGCGTACCGGCAGATGCACACCGGGGCTCGCCCCCATGAGCACGCGGGATAGCTGTTCGGCCGCCGCCGGCCGGTCCTCCGGCGCGATGAAATCGACCACCGGCCGGCCCGGAATCGCCTCGGCACGCTCGTCGGTCATGGCAACGAAGGCGGGGTTGCACAAGTTCACCGTGGTATCCGGGTCGGCGAGAACGATGCCCACTGGTGCATCCTCGAAAAGCCAGTGGAAACGCCGCTCGGCGGTCTTCAGCACCCTCTCCCAGTGGCGTTCCGGCATCAGGTCGCGCACCACGACCGAGCGGGTCAGCATCTCGCCACCCTCGTCGAATACCGTATGGGTGACGAAGGCCTGAAAAACATCGCCGTTGCGCCCCATCAGGCGCATTTCGGCGCGGTCCTCCTCGGGGTCGGGTTCGACCCCCAGGACTTCCCGCAGCTCCAGGCCGACCAGTTCCTCGGCCGGGCGGCCGATCCATTCCGCCAGCCGCTGGTTGACGAAGCGGAAGCGCCCCTCGGTGTCGGCCGAATAAAAGCCGACCGGCAGGAAATCGATGAAATCGGCCAGCGTCTCATGCTCGCGCCGCAAGGTCTCTTCGATGGCGCGGCGCGCCGAGACGTCCTCGACCGACCACACCACGCCGCCGTCGGCCAAGGGATGAACGGCCAAGGCCAGCCATTCGCGCGCCCCCTCGGCTGCCGGAAGCGAAATCTCGGCATGGTGCGATCCGCCGTACGCCGCCGCGGCTTTCAGCCGGGCGAATTCTTCGAGAGCGCGGTCATCACCGGAGGCCCGGCTGATCATTGGCGCGCAAGGATCCTCGGCAGGCCCGAACAGGGTGGCGGCCAGGCTGTTGCGCAGGAGTTCGCGGCCATCACGGTCGCAAACCAGGCGGCCGCGGCGGTCGGCATCCAGGACGGCTGCCAGCGTCTGGGCGCGCCGAGCCTCGGCCGCCTGCGCCAGCAGCTTGCGCAGCAGCCCGGCGAGCGCCACCACCGCCACCCCCCCGGCGGCCAGGGGCGCAAAGACCTGCTGATCGATGTTCGCGCGAAGTGCGATGGTGGCCAGCAGGCACACCGCCGCCGCCGCCAGCCAGGCCAGCGGCTCGCGCAAGGCGTCAACGAGGTAATTTGCCTTTGAGCCGGAAGACATAACTGATCACCTCGGCCACCGCCTTGTATTGCTCCGGCGGGACCTCGCGGTCCAGTTCGACAGCGGCGAACAGGGCGCGCGCCAAAGGGGGATTCTCGACCACCGGCACGTCGTTTTCTTCAGCGATCTCGCGGATGCGCAGGGCGATCAGGTCTTTGCCCTTAGCCACCAATGTCGGAGCGTTCATCGTATCGGCGTCGTATTTGAGAGCACAAGCATAGTGGGTCGGATTGGTCACTACCACATCGGCCTTCGGCACCGCCGCCATCATGCGCTGGCGCGCCCGCGACATGCGCAGCGACCGGATGCGGGACTTGATCATCGGGTCGCCTTCGGTCTGCTTGTTCTCGTCCTTCACTTCCTGTTTGGTCATGCGCTGCTTCTTCAGGAAGGAATAGCGCTGATAGAACCAGTCGCTGATGGCGATGGCCACCTGCAGGAAGACTACGGCGAACAGCAGCCGCAGCAGAAGATGCTGGAGGTAATTGAGAATCGCTGCCATATCCATCGTTGGCAGCAGCGCAAGTTCGGCGATGTGTCCATGCAGCACCAGATAGAGCAGCGCGCCGACGATCACCGTCTTGACGATGCTCTTGCCCAGCTCCACCACCGCCTGCAGTGAGAACATCCGGCCGAGCCCGTTCATCGGGTTGAGCTTGTTGAGGTCGGGCACGAGCTTGCTGGTGACCACCATCCAGCCCGTCTGCCCGATCGCCGAGGTCAGACCCACCGCCAGCATGAAGACCAGGGGGATGGCCATCAGCAGCCCGACATTGACGGCAAGGTCGCGCACGACGCTCATCATCGATGCCTCGTCGGCGACGCGGATCGCATAGGCCTGCTCCAGGAACCGCGAGAGATAGGCCTCGAGCCGAACCATGACGAAGGGGGCGATCATCCAGACGACCACTGTGATGGCCACCAGGATTGCCGCGGTTTTGACTTCCTGCGACTGGGCGACGTTGCCTTCCTTGCGCGCGTCGCCCAGCTTCTTGCCGGTTGGTTGCTCCGTTTTGGAGTCGTCGTCTTCCGCCATGCCCTCAGCCCCGCGACAGGAAGGCGCCGACTCCGTCGACGAAATTGCGGATGAACCAGTACATGATCGGCGGCAGGCACAGCATCAGAATGGCCAGACCGCCCAAAAGCTGTATGGGCAGACCGACGAAGAACACCTGCATCTGCGGCACCAGCCGGTTGAGCAGGGCCAGCGCGGTATTGAGAGTCAAAGAGAACACCAGCGCCGGCGCTGCCAGCTTGAACCCGAGGACGAAGCTCTCGCCCAGGGTCCGCACCAGGGCGGCGGCGAAGTCGTCCATCGGCAACGGGCGGCCTGGCACAAACAGGCCATAGCTGTCGACCAGCGCCCTCAACATCAGGTGATGGCTGTCGGTGAGAAAGACCAGGGTGACGGCAATGAGGTTGAGGAATCCGGGAAGCAATTGGCTTTGCTGGCGGCTAACCGGATCGAAGGTGAAGACGTTGGTCAATCCGACCGAATTGCTGATGACGGTGCCGGCCAGATCGAGGGGCGCCATCAGGATCTGCGTCATCAGGCCGAGGAAGATGCCGATGGTCACTTCGCCACCGAGCAGCAGAAACAGTGACAACGGACCGGCAGGGGCCGGCGGCAGAGAACGGCCCAGGACCGGCATCAGCAGGAAGGCGATGCCCAGGGCCAGAAGCAAGCGGGTTCGTGCGTTCACCACGGTGCTGCTGAAGCCGGGAAGCAACATCATGGCCGCTCCCAGTCGAGCGAACACCAGCAAGAGCTTGAAGACGTCCGTGGCGATGAGTTCGCGCAGCATCCGAAGCTCGACCTACCCGCCCGAAATCGCGCGATCCAGGACCATATGGGTGAAATCGGTCAGAGTATGCAGCATGAACGGCAGGAACAGAAGCATCACCAGGAAGACGGCCAGGACCTTCGGCACGAAGGTCAGCGTCATTTCCTGGATCTGAGTCAGCGCCTGGAACAGTGAAATGATCAGGCCGACGGCCAGTCCCGCCAGCAAAGGCGGTGCCGCCACCTTGATCATCACCACCATGGACTCGCGGGCGAGCTCGATGAGTTCAGCCTCGGTCATGTGAGGAATCCGGGCTAGATCGGCATCTGGATGATCTGGTTGTAGGCGGCGATCACCTTGTCGCGGACAGCGACGACCGTCTGCAAGGTCAAGTCGGCGTTGTTGACCGCCGCGACCACTTCGCTGATGTCGGCCTTGCCGGTGAGCGCCTGGGCCGACAGCTCTTCACTCTTCTTCCCCGCATCGATGGCCGCCTTGGCCCCGTCTTTCAGCAGGCTGGCGAAATCGGTCCCGATGGCGGTATCGCCACCCTCGGCCGGCTTTGATTCGCCTGTTACCGATTTCGCGGCATTGGCATAGGCAGCAATGGCGTCGGTGAAGGAGGTAATTGCCATGATCGGTCCGCCAGGAGAAAGTTGAAGCGGCTATACTAAATCAAATGGCCGGTAGCCGGCTACTTCAGCATGTTGATGGTGTTGGTCAACATCGTCTTGGAGACGCTGACCACATCGAGATTGGCCTCGTATGAGCGCTGCGCTTCACGCATGTCCATCAATTCGATCAACGGATTGACGTTCGGCGCCAGCACGTAACCGCTGCTGTCGGCAGCCGGATGCTTGGGGTCGTATTTCTTCTGGAACTCCGAGCGGTCGACGTCGATCTTGCTGACCTTGACCAGATCGGTGCCGCTGGCCTTGTCCAGCACGCTGCGGAAATCCACGACCTTGCGCCGGTACGGCGTGCCGTCGGGAGTGGTGGGCAGCGAATCGGCGTTGGCCAGGTTTTCCGAGACGACGCGCAGCCGTTCCGCCTGGGCCTTCATTCCCGAGGTGGCGATCAGCTGCGACTTGTTCAGTTCATCCACGGCTCAAAGGCCTCCCAGCCCTCATGCTCCACCCTTGCCGAGTGCCGTCTTCAGCATGTTGATCTGCTTCATGAAGAGGTTGACCGCCAGGTCATAGTTGGTCTTGACGTCGCCGATCTTCTGCATCTGCTCTTCGATCAGCACGGAATTGCCGTTGAGCTTCGACTCTTCAGGGCGACGTTCGGTCACCGTCTCGAAGCTCGCCTGCTCCACCGCGGGCGAAATATGCATCGGGTTGGTGGTCACGGCGCGGACTGGTGGCGCTTCCGCCTGCAGCAGGTTCTTGAAGCTGAGCGGCGCCAAGTCCTTGGCCTGATAGTTCGGCGTATTGACATTGGCCACGTTTTCCGACAGGACCGCTTGCCGGCGCGCCAGCCAATCCATGGACTTCTGGGCCATGGCCAACAGCGTCAGATCCTCGAACATTCTGGTGGCCCTTCATCAGCCTGCACAGCGTCAATCCTGCATCATAGGCCAGCAGATTTAACAAAGGCTGAATCACCCCGCACCGAAGCTTTGTACCAGACTGCCGGCCACCAGATACCAACCGTCCACCAGCACGAAGAAGATGAGCTTGAAGGGCAGGGCGAACGTCGCCGGAGGCAGCATCATCATGCCCATGCTCATCAGGACCGTCGCCACCAGCATGTCGATGATCAGGAACGGCAGGAAGATCAGAAAGCCGATCTCGAAGGCACGCCGCAATTCGCTGATGATGAAGGCCGGTATCAGCGCCCGCAGCGGCATGTCCTCGGCCTTGGCCGGCGGCGGTGTGTGGGAGAGGTCGAGGAACAGCCGCAGATCCTGGTCGCGAACCTGCCGGATCATGAAGGCGTGCAACGGCTTGATCGCCCGGTCGAAGGCTTCCATCTCGTCGATCTTGTTGGCGATCAGCGGCTCGATCCCCTGCTCGTAGGAGGCCTGGAAGGTCGGCATCATCACGAAGCCGGTGAGGAACAGCGCCAGGCTGACCATCACCATGTTGGGTGGTGCGGTTTGCGTCCCCATCGCCTGGCGCAGAAACGACAGAACCACGACGATGCGGGTGAACGAGGTCACTGTCACGAGGATCGCCGGCGCTACGCTCAGGACGGTGATCAGCGCGATCAGCTGCACCATGCGCCCGGTGGTCGAGGCACCTTCGCCGAGGTCTAAACTGAACTGCTGGGCCGAAGCCGGTCCAGCGACAAGCAACAGAGCGGCCGTCGCCAGCAGCAACAGGATCGAACGCTTCACCGGTCGGGGCCCCCTTCTTGCGGCAACGGGCCTGCCGTCGCCGCAGCGCCGTCGCCTTCCCGCTCGATAACCATATCCGAGCCCCCCCCGATCAGCAGCAAATGTTCCCGCTGATCCCTGCGCACCAAGATCAGTCGCCGCCGGGTGTCGAGAGGCAGCACCTCGACGATTGACAGGCGCCGGCGCCGCCGCGCCACCATGGGCATTCCGCCCAGGCCGAACCGGCGAACCAGCCAGGCCACGGCGGTGATCAAGGCAAGCACTGCAACCAGCGCCACCAGCGTCCGCAGATAGATATCCCAGTCCATCCGCGTCAGGCCTCGTCCTGGTGGTCGGCGGAATCGGCGGCGACCTGGCTCAGATGCTCTTCGAGGTCCGAAGCCAGCCGGTCGAGCCTGGCCACCAGCGCCTGCATGTCCTCCACCAGCGAGCAGCCATCCTCGCGCGGCATGGCCGCCACCGCCTCGCAGATGCTGCGCACCCGGTCACCCAGGGCGGCGAGGTCGACCAGCTTGCCGCCGGCGACCAGGCGCCGTGCAGTCAGGACCAGCGACGATACCTTCGCCAGTTCCTCGCGGGCCTGCTCGGCCGTGGTCATTGTGACGCCTCGGCCGGAACCGCCTGGCGGTTGGCCTGATAGACATAGGCGAGGATTTCGGCCACGGCCATGAAGGCTTCGAGCGGGATGATGCTGTCGACGTCGACCGCCGCGAGAAGTTGGGCAAGGTCCGCATCCTCGCGGATCTTCACGCCGGCGGAGAAGGCCCGGTCGAGGATATCTCGCGCCGTGTTGCCCCGCCCGCTCGCCACCACCCGAGGAGCGGTATCGCCACGCTCAGGCGTGAAGGCAAGGGCGACGGCGACGTCGCGCTTCGCCTGCTTGCCGCCCTGGTTGTCGTTCTGCCTCGCCAACGCGCGGACCCTCAAAATTGAACGGTCCACCATGCCCCGGCCGCCTTTAACAAAGGCTTAAATTAGTTAATGGCCGACAGACCGCCAGCTTGCATACGCTTTTTATAGCTGCTCATGAAGCTCTGGAAGCCTTCGGCCTCCTTGATCTTGGTGGCGATCGCCGGAAGGTCGGGGAGATCCCGGTCCAAGGCGCTGGTCAGCAGCCAGAAGCCGTCCTTGTACGGCGTGCCGGCCATGGCCGGGCCATAATTGCGGCGCAGCATGGCCAAACCGCGCTCGTCGCTGCCGAGGGTGAGCGCGGTCGCCCAGCTCAGGACCAGCTTGGCCGAGGCATCGTCGAGGGTGGTGTTGCGCTCCGGCCGGGGCACCAGCGACTCGAAAGCGGCCGCCGCCTCGAGCCAATTGTGCTTGTGCCAATGGATTTCGGCGCGGAGCAGGCTGGCCTCGGCGGAATCGTCGCCGACCAACAGCTGAACCGCCTCGGGAACCCGGTCGAGGTCGGCCAGCGCGCGCGCCTTGAGATGAGTGCGCTGGCGCTGCAGGTCAGGCGGAAGCCCGGCCATCTCGCTGCTCTGAAGCGCATCGACGGCCGCCTGCGGCTGGCGGTCCAGAAGATCAAGCAGGGCCAGTTGCGCCCCGACGCGGGCCTTGTCCAGGCCCTGCAGGCGGTAGGTCACCTGATGCTTCAAGAGTTCGATGGCCCGATCCAGCAGGTCGACCGAGGCCAGGCGGTCGGCCAGCTTGCGGATCATTTCATCGCCCTTGGGGCCGGTCGGCGTCAGGTCGCGGAACTCGTCATAAAGACCGATGGCAGAGACCGGTGGCAGAGCGTCCGCGGCTCCGTCCAGATAGAGCTTGGCGAAGGTGTCGGTCATCATCTTGGCGACCTTCGGCGCGTCCCTGTCGTTCGGGTAGTTGTTGGCGAGCGAGCGCAGAGCGCGGAGGGCGTCGGGGTAGTCGCCCTCGTCCATCTCCAGTTCGGCATAGCGGCGCAACAGGCCGAACTCGAAATCCTCCTCCCGCCAGGCGAACCGCAGGCGGTCGAGTTGCTCGACGGCCTCCTTCGGACTGATCTTGTGCATCCTGAGCCGGAGTTCGACCGCCGCCGCCGCCGCCTTCGCGCGGTATTCGCGATTGTCTCCGTCGGCAGCCTCGCCGTAGTCGTCCAAGGCCTTGTTGAACTGCCCGCCCATCTCCTCGTACAGGCCATGCAGATAGTCCAGTTCGGGGGTCTCGAAGCGGGAGGCCATTTCCTTGTCGAGGATGGCGAGCGCCTCCTGGGCCGCATCGTCGTCGCCCGCCGCCACGGCGGCTTCGGCGGCGATAGCCGCCAGCGGCCATTTCAGGGCGTGCGGATAGTCCTTGAGCAACGGCAGGCCGAGGGCCAGTGCCTTGTCCTGATCGGCCGGAGTCGGGCTGGTGGCGGCGTGGGCGGCGGCACGCCACAATTGGCTTTCCGCGTCGTCCTTGAGCAGTGGATTGTCGAGATCGGGTTGCGCCAGGTCCCACTGCCCCATCAGCGTTTCTGCGGCACCGCGCAAGGCGCGGAAGGCACCGGTGTCGACCAGGGTGGGTTCATCCGCCGCCGCCATGCGCAGATAGCCGAGTGCCTCGGCGGCATAGCCGTTGGCGAAGAACAAGCGAGCCGCCTGCAAATGAGCCAGACCGCGCCGAGACTGGGGAAGATCGGCCAACCCCGCCTCGACCATCCGCCGCTCGGCGTCGAACTTGTCAGGATCCGCGCGCCTCCACTCCGCCACGTCTAAGAATCCGCCGCTGCCGTTCAGCTTGGCCGCCTGCAGTCCCGCGCCGGTGTTCAACGACAACCTAAGTCCGGAACCGACCGGCAGGCTGATGGTGACGCCAGCCCGCGAAGACTTGACCTCGAGCCCATCCACATGGGGCACGATGGCGACGCCCTGCACGGTCGGCAGCAGGTCGAGATCGGTGGTGCTGTGCCCTGGATAGACCCCTGCCCCCAGGGGAATTACCGGCACCACCAGCATGGTGTCGCCCACTTCCGGATCGGGCACACTGATCACATTGCCGGCGTCGGCCACGGCCAGGGAGATGCCGATGCCCGAGGGCAGGCTGGCCGGCGCCGTCACGGCGATCGGCTGTTTCGGCTCGCTCGGCCGGTTCATCAGGTCGATCACCCACAGCAGGCCGTCGCGTCGCACGCTGGGGATATAGTCCGGCTGAATCACCAGACGCAGGACGGTGGCCTCCTTGACCGGGAACTGGTCCACCGAGACCACCGCTTCGCCGCCGAGGCGATGCAGCAACGACGTGTCGACTTCCTGATGACGGTCGAATACGACCCACAGATAGCCGGCTCGCTCGAACACCGCCGCGGCCACGGGCTTGTCCCAGGCCACACTGAGACTGAAGACCTTGTCCGGCTGCGGCGCGGCTTGCGAGGCGCCCTTGGCCGCCACCCTCTCGCTGTCTTGTGCGGCGGGCGGCGGCCCCGACGCGGCCGCGGGTTGCCTGGCCTTCGATTTCGGATCGGGAATCGGCTTGATCGGCGACGGCCCGGCCGGCGTGGCGGCGGCCAGAGTCTCGGACGGAAGCTTGGGTTGCTCCTGGTGAATGAGCGGCTGCAATGCCGGCAAAGCGACATCGGCGCCTGGCGGCGGTGCCAATGGGGTCTTTTCGGTGCCATCCGCCGGCCCCGGCGAGTCGGCCGCCCGCACCACGTCGACCACCACCTTTTTTCCCGAAACGAAATGGCGCAGCCGCGCGGTCGGCGGAATGGACAGCGTTACCGTCGTGTCGTGGCTGCCGGCCTCCGCCACCAGCACACTGATGTCGGACGGCAGGCCGGCCTGCACGCCGGTCATGTCCAGGCGGGCCGGTCTGGCGAAGACGATAGTGGCGCGGCCATCCTGCTGCTTCACCCGATAGTCGACCGCCTGCGGCCAGTCGAAGACCAGACGGTTATAGGTCCCGTGCTCGCCCGCCCGAACCGTCACCGCGGGGGCGACGTTGGCTGGCGCGGGCAACGGCGGCCGGACGGTCGCCGGGGGCGGCGACGGCGACGGGCGGCCGGCGGCGGGGGCAGGCGGCAGCAGCGACACCGGCCCAGCCCCGGTGGAGGCGACGCTCGGCGGCGCCGGTTCCGGTGCCGCACCAGCGTCGGAAGCCGGAGCATCCAGAAGATCGATGACCACCGCGTTGTTATTGCCGGTGAACGCCTTGACCTGAACGGGGTGGGCCAGCGGCAGCGTGGCCGTCTTGTGGTCGCCGCTGAGCGAGACGCCGCGCAGGTATTTCACCAGCGGCCGCAACACACCGCGGAAGTCGCCGTTGACCGGATGGTCGAAACGCAGCACCAGTTCGCCGTTGACCACGTCGGCGGAATAGTTCACCGGCTGGTCCCAGTCGAACACCAGCCGGGCGTAGCCGTCGTGCAGCGCACCGCGCGGCGGCACCTGGGCGGCAGCCGGCCACGCCAAGGCCAGGAGCAGAACGGCAAGGAGGGAAAGAATGGCGAGACGGGTCAATCGCATCGCGCTCCGCGATGGAGTCGGCCCACACAGATCCCCGCCGGCGAGGGGATGACGGCTCGGGTGGAAGCCGACAGCCGTCATTTCAGGTATTGTTGAACAGCGCGTCGATGGAGGCCTGGTCGTGGGCCTTGTCGGGAAGCTGGGGACCGTTCAGCAGGTCCTCGTCGGTCACCGCCGGCTGTTCCGCCGCAACCGGTTGCTCAGGGTGCAGCATCGCCTTGAATTCGGGCCCGAAAGCCGCGACCAGAGCTTCGATGCGATCTTCAATATGCTTCAACGCGCGCACGACTTTGCTGATGCGCTGGCCAGTGATGTCCTGGAAATTGCATGCTTCATAAATGGTGGTGGTGGCGTCGGTCAGCGCCTGGCGCTGCTCGGCCGGCAGATCGCCCGCCAACTCTTCGAGCTTTTCGGCCGCATCGAGAATCCCGTTGGTGGCCGCCTCGGTGGCGCCGACGATGGCGTCCAGTTCGTCGGTCGCCGAGGCGATGTACTGCGCCTGGATGTCCTGCGGCCGCAACTGGGCGATCTCGGCCTTGGCCCGGTGAATATACTCGGCCAAGGCCTCGACCTCCCGGTAGAGTTTGAGGTCGGCGGCCGAAACATCGCCCGACAGCGACATGAGGAGGGAGCGGACTACCTCGCCGACATCCTCGACCTTCACCGTCTCGCCATGCCGTTTGCGCAGCATTTCGAGATGCAGAATCAGGTCGCGGTCAACCGTCGCCGGCATGACAGGTCTCCTTTAGAACCATTGCCGCTGATGCAATGCCCTGGTCATTGCGGGCCAATGACGAAGTGCTTGTTCAACGGCATTGCCTTTAGAACTCCCCAAGCACACTGACCATCTTGGCCTGCAGGGTCTCGGCATTGAATGGCTTGACGATGTAGTTGGAAACGCCGGCTTCCTTCGCCGCGATGACGTTTTCCGACTTCGATTCGGCGGTCACCATGATGAAGGGGACGCTTTTCAGCTTGGCGTCGGCGCGCACTTCGCGAAGCAGTTGGAGGCCGGTCATCGGCTCCATGTTCCAGTCGGAAATCACCAGCCCGAAATTGCCGCCGCGCAGCATCTGTAAGGCCATGGAACCGTCAGTTGCTTCTTCGATGTTCACGAATCCCAACTGCCTCAAGAGATTGCGGATGATGCGCAACATCGTCTTGTAGTCGTCCACAATCAAGATATGCATATTCTTGTCGACAGCCATCCGTCACTCCTTCAAGCCCGCTTGGGCAAGACACCATCACCGCAAGATATGAAACAATGGTAATCAGATCATAGTTAATATACGGAACCCCACCCTGATCAAGTGATTTCACGCAGCCCGGTCAGCCGCCACCTTGGCCTTCGGCTTTTGCCGCACGGCGCACCGCCATTGCGTCGGTGATGGTCTTGGCCTTCATCGGATCCATGGACTCCATGATCGGCGCGACTTTCTGTTCCTTCATGTGAGTGAGAACGCCAAGCAAAACCGGCATGTCGAGTTGCTCGAATATCTTGGCCGCATCCTTCGGTTTCATGTTTTCATAGATCTTGACCAGGCTTTTCATCTTACCGTCATCCTGGTCGTCGACCTGTTTCAGCATGGATTCGATATTCGCCTGCAATCCTTTCATCTCGGTGATCTTTTTGTCGATGCGCCCTTCCGCGGCCTTGACCAGGTTCTCCCTGAGGTCCAGGTCGCGCTGGCGCGCCTCCAAGGCCTCGCGGCGCTCGGACAGCTTCTGCAGGACGTCGATCTCGTTCGGCGTGAAGGTCGGCGGTTCGCCCTCCCCCGACGTGCCCGCGGGCACCGCCGGCGGGGCTGAGTCCGCGCTCGAGGTGCCACCGGCCGGCGTGGCCGACCCGCTGTCGGTCGCGGCCGGCGCGGTCGCTGCTGCGGGCGTGCCGTCGGCTGGGGTTCGTTGGCCGCGCCTGCGCCCGCCGGGCGGTGGCGGCTGCTGGGCCTCGGACTGGTTGACCGACAGCGAGGCGACATCGATGGAGGACAGCCCCCTCCATATATCGTTGACCCGAACCGAGAGCATGAGGGCGGCGACGAAGATCGTCACCGGCAGCAGGCGCATATGGGGAATGCCGCCTCGCTTCGGCGCACGGCTGCGCTGCCTCGCCTCGTTGGTCGCACGCCTGCCTTTCGACGCCATGGCTCTTGCCTTCCGTCAGCGCACGGCCTGGAGCGCGCGCAGCAATTCCCGCTCGGCCTCGGAACGCTCGTCTTCCATCTCGTCCTCACCCGATGCCGGCGCGGCCGCCGCCGGCGCCGTCCGGCCACCGGCGGCCGGGCGCGAAGCCGCCCCCGGGGCCGGCTTGGGTTCCGCCCGGGCGGCTCGCACCGAGCCCTCCAGGCGATTTGCCATGCTATCGGCCCGTTCGATCATGAAGGCCAAGTCGTCACGCAGCGATTGTGCCTTCTCGACCCGCTCCTGCAAGGTCGCGCCGGCCTCTTCGGCCGCACGCCGGAGCTTCGGGATGCCCGCTTCGGCACGCGCAGTGGCGTCGTTGAACGCGGCTACCAGCCGGGCCATTTCGTCCCGGTTCTTGCGCAGCTGATTGAGCCGGCTGTTGAGGATCACCGCATAGACGATGGTCGCGGCCAGCAGAATGGCGACGATGACGTCAAGAGCGAGCTTGTAGTCCATCAGACTTTCTCCTTCTTGACCTTCTCATCGATGCGAATGGCGATGCGATTTCCTTTCCGCCCCATCTTGCCGCCGAACATCGGTACATCGCCGCAACGCAGCTCGACGGTGGAGTCGGGCATGGCGTTCAGCATGATCTTCGAGCCGACCCGCAGGTCAAGGATGTCGCGCAGCGGCATGACCTGCTCGTCAAGCACCGCCTCCATTTCCACCTCGGTCATCCACAGTTCCTCGGCCAGGTGGGTCTCCCAGATCGAGTCGCGGCCGAATTTTTCGCCCATGAACATCTGCAGCAGCAGTTCGCGGACGGGCTCGAGGGTCGCGTAGGGCAGCATCAGCTCGAGGCGCCCGCCGCGGTCTTCCATGTCAATCCTGAGCTTGGCCACGATGGCGGCGTTGCTCGGGCGGGAAATGGTGGCGAAGCGCGGATTGGTCTCGAGACGGTCGAAGCGGAACGTCACCGGCGACAGCGGGTCGAACGCTGCAGAAAGGTCGGACAGCACCACATGCACCATGCGCTCGACCAGGTTGCGCTCGATGGTGGTATAGGGGCGGCCTTCGATGCGCATCGCCGCCGTGCCGCGGCGCCCGCCGAGCAGCACGTCGACGATGGAATAGATGAGCGACGAATCGACGGTGAGCAGGCCGTAATTGTCCCATTCCTCGGCCTTGAAGACGCCGAGCATGGCCGGCAACGGAATGGAATTCAGGTAGTCGCCGAACCTCAGCGACAGGATGTTGTCGAGGGAGACTTCGACGTTGTCGGAAGTGAAATTGCGCATGCTGGTGGACATCATGCGGACCAGGCGGTCGAACACCACTTCCAGCATGGGAAGGCGTTCGTAGGATACCAGCGCCGAATTGAGGATGGCCTGGATGCCGGAACGTTCTCCGTCGCCCTCGTGCGCCTCGTCGAAACCGAGCAGAGAGTCGATTTCGTCCTGGTTCAGCACGCGAGCCGAGCTGCCGCCCCCCAGCGCGGCACCCTCGGCCGCTTCGCCATCGTCGGCGTTGCCGAGCATGGCCTCCCACTCGGCGGCCATGGCGTCGGCGTCGCCACCATCTTCCTGCCCCTCGCCGGCCGATGCGTCGCCGTCGTCGCCGCCGGCCATGGCGGCCCACTCCTTCATCAAGGCTTCTTCGTCGTCGGCGGTACGGCCTTCGCCGCCCATTTCGCTGTCATCCGACATCGCGGAGTCCATTCGTCACTGAACCAGCATTTCCTTGAACAGCACGTCGTTCACCTTGGCCGGCTTGACGGCATTGTTGACGCGTGCCAACAACTCCTCGCGCAGCCGCAACATCCCGGCCGAACCTTGCAGGTCTTCGATGCGCAGTTCCCGCAAATAGACCTGGAAATTGTCAATGATGCGCGGCATCACCGCCTCGATCTTCGAGACGTCCAGGGGATTTTCCAGCTCCAGGCTGACTCGGATCTTAAGAAAATTCTGCTTCCTGCCCGTTGTATTGAGGTTCACCAGGATTTCAGGCAGGTCGTAGAAGATCGCCGCCTGCACCTCTCCCTTGCCCTTTCCTTCGCCGGTGGATTGGGGCGCAGCCTTGTTTTCACTTTTCGCCGCGTGCAGCAAGGGATCGAGAAGACCCGAAAAATAGGCGCCGGCGGCAGCACCGACCACCAGCAGCAGCGGCAGGACGATGAAAAGGATCAGCTTCTTCTTGCTTCGCCCACCGCCGGAAGATGGTTCTTCGACTTCTTCCGAGCCTTCGTCTTCATCAAAATCTTCTTCAAGGTCTTCGGCCATGGTCCTCGCACCTTCGAGCGGGCCCCTTTGGCCCCGTCAGCAAATGACGAATGCTCCGACCCTTGTGCCCGGAGTCAGTCATCGTGGACTTTAATCGCCCCCGGTTAATAAGGCGTTGATATATTTCCCCCCGCATCGTGACAAGCCATTTCCCACCGGGCAATAACTGCCCGGCACGGCTTGCCTCAAGAGCTCGGAGGCTGCCGCTCCACGGGCCTCAAGTCAATGAAACAGCCTTGGTTTCCCCCGAAGCCGGGCCCTGGCATGGCTCCTGCATTGTCTCGGCTGAAGGTTTTTGCAGGACCGCCGAACATGGAAAACAGCACCTATGTCGCCCTTTCTCGCCAAGCCGGGCTGTGGCGCCAGATGGAAGTGGTGGCCAACAACATGGCCAACGCCAACACGCCCGCCTACAAGGCTGAGCAGGTGATGTTCACCGACTACGTGGCGAAAATGAAATCGGCCGACACCCCGTTTGGCCAAAACGTTTCCTTCGTTCGCGACCTGGCCACCATCCGCGACACCCGCGAAGGCCCGATGACCATGACGAACGCCCCGCTTGACGTCGCCATCCACGGCGAAGGCTATTTCACCATCGATACGCCGACGGGCCAGCGCTACAGCAGGGAAGGCCACTTCCGCCTGGACGAGAACGGAATGGTGGTCACCTCGTCGGGCTATCCGGTGCTGCAACAGAACGACACCCCCATAATCCTCGCCCCCAATGAGTCGCAGATTACCATCGCCGGCGACGGCACGGTGTCCACCGAGAACGGTATCATCGGCAAGTTCAAGATCGTCAAATTCGACAACGAGCAGGACCTGCGCAAGGCCGGCGATGGAACCTACCAGACCACCGCCAACCCGACGGCGGTCGATGTCCCCAACCTTAGCCAGGGCATGCTGGAGGAATCCAACGTCCAGCCGATCGTCGAGATGACTCACATGATGACCATCATGCGCAATTACGAAGGCGTACAGCTAATGCTCCAGAACGAGTACGACCGGCAGATGAAGGCGATGCCGATCCTGTCCCAGTCGCAGCAGACTGCGTAAGAAAGGAACGAAGCCATGAGGGCCATGAACATCGCCGCGACGGGCATGCAGGCGCAGCAGACCAACGTCGAAGTGATCTCGAACAACATCGCCAACATGAACACCACCGCCTACAACAGGCGGCTGCCGGAATTCACCGATCTGCTCTATCAGAACGTGCAGCGGGTCGGCACTTTCTCGTCGGAAAACAACACCATCGTGCCGTCGGGCATCCAGCTGGGCCTGGGCGTGAAGACCACCTCGGTCTATCGCGACACCTCACAGGGAACGCTCAACAACACCAACAACACCCTCGACCTGGCCATTCAAGGCAAGGGCTATTTCCAGATCCTGCTTCCCACCGGCCAGTACGCCTACACCCGTGACGGCAGTTTCCAGTTGAGCCCGACGGGACAGATCGTTACCGCGGAGGGCTATACCGTGGTGCCCGGCATCACCGTCCCCAACAATGCCGTGGGCGTCACCATCAACAACAACGGCCAGGTTTCCGTCAACATCGACGGACAAACCACGCCGACGGTCGCCGGCCAGATCACACTCGCAACATTCCCCAACGACGCGGGCCTGGAAGCGGAAGGCAACAACCTGTTCCTGCAGACCCAGTCGTCGGGCAACCCCATCGTCGCCAATCCCGCGACGCCCGGTTTCGGTTCGATCCTGCAGGGCTTCCTCGAACAATCCAACGTCAACGTGGTGTCCGAGATCACCAACCTGATCACCGCCCAGCGGGCCTACGAGATGAACTCGAAGGTGATCCAAACCGCAGACTCCATGATGCAGACCACCAACCAGATGAAGACCGCATAGGCGCCATCATGAACCGCAGCCTCGCCCTCCTTGCTCTATTGCTCTGCCCCCTGTTGGTCGGCCGTCCGGCCTTCGCCGAGGTGACTTTGCGCTCCAGCGTCGTAGTCGACGGCAATGTGGTAAAGCTCGGCGACCTGTTCGACAATGTGGGAGACAAGGCCGATGTGGCCGTCGCCCGCGCCCCCGCTCCCGGCCGGCGCGTCACCGTCGACGCCGACTGGCTGCGCCGCGTCGCCGCGATGAACGGCATCGATTGGCGACCGCAGACCGTATTCGACCAGAGCCTGATCGAGCGCAGCGGCGTGACCATCACCCATACCCAGATCGAGGCGGAAATCCTGCGAGCCCTGGCCGATCAGAACATCCCGGCCAATTCCCAGGTCGAACTGGCCAGCCGCTCGATGCAGATCGTGGTTCCGATCGACGCCTCGTTGCAGATGGACGTGCGCGATCTGTCCTATGACAGCGAATACAAACGCTTCAGCGCCACCATCGAGGTTCCGGCCCATTCGCCGTCGGCAACCCGGGTGCATGTCAGCGGCCGCATCGTCTCGACCCTCCAGGTGCCGGTGCTGGCCCGCCCCATCGGCCGCGGCGACGTGATCACGGCACACGACATAGTGTGGACCAGGATGCGGGAGGATGCGGTGCGCCGCGACATCGTCACCGACGCCGAGCACATTATCGGCCTGACCCCGCGGCAAGAAATGCGCGCCGGCCAGATGGTGGCGGCCAACGACTTGCAGAAGCCGGTGGTTGTCACCCGCGGCGCCCTGGTCACCATGGTCTTGCGAAGCGGTACCATGTCGCTGTCGGCCCAGGGCCGTGCCGTCGAGGAAGGCAGCGTCGGCGACGTCATCCGCATTACCAATACCCACAGCAACCTCACCGTCGAGGGCAAGATTACGGCGCCGAACATCGTCACCGTCACCCTTAACGGCGCCAGCGCCCTGGCCAACTGAGCAGGGTAAGGAGTACCGACCATGAAGCCGCGTCTTTTCCCTGCCTTGCGCGCCGCCGTCCTGGTCACCCTCACCGCGTCGGTTACCGGCTGCAATTTCCTCGAACGGATGTCCGAGGTCGGCGAACAGCCGCGCGTGTCGCGTATTCAGGATCCCACTCAGGTGAAGGGCTACCAACCGGTCAGCCTGCCGATGCCGACTCCCACCGCCCCGCCCCAGGGCGGCACCAATTCGCTGTGGCGGCCCGGCGCCCGGGCATTCTTCAAGGACCAGCGAGCGGCCGATGTGGGCGATCTGCTGACCGTTGCGGTGAACGTCAACGAAATGGCGCAGCTGTATAACAATACCGTTGCCCAGACGAAGAATTCCGAATACGTGGGCGCGCCGGTCGGCGGCGCCAGTTCCACCGCCACCATGGCGGGCCTGGAAAACAGCTTGCCCCATGTGCTGGCCGGCGCCAGCCTCAGCAACCTCTTCAACCTTGGCAGCCAAAGCAATCTGAACACCACCGGCAACGTGTACCGGCAGGAGGTGATCGTGATCAACCTGGCGGCCGAGGTGACGCAGAGACTGCCCAACGGCAACCTGGTGATCGCCGGCAAGCAGGAGTTGCGGATCAATGGTGAAATGCGCGAATTGTCGGTGCAGGGCATCGTCCGGCCGGAAGACATCTCGTCGCTCAATACCATCACCCAGGACAAGATCGCCGAGGCCCGCATCACCTATGGCGGCCGCGGCACCCTGTCCGACATTCAGCAGCCACGCTACGGCCAGCAGATTTTCGACCTGATCTCGCCGTTCTAAGGAAGCCCCCATGGCCGACCGCTCTATTCTCGGCGCCCTGGTGCCGCAGCTTTGCGGGGTTGAGGTTCTGTGCATCGGGGACGTGATGCTTGACCGCTTCGTCTATGGAGAGGTTGAGCGGATCTCGCCGGAGGCACCGATTCCGGTGGTTCGTGTTCTG
>JAJYTF010000061.1 GCA_021793155.1 Pseudomonadota bacterium
GTGTCATGGGCTCGCCTACTCCGGCGACAAAACCATGGTGTAAGTAGAAGGCTCTGGCCTCCTCGGAGATCGCATGCACCACAATTCCGCGAATACCCAGAATCGTCGCCGCCTGGTGAACGCGCAGGACGGCATCCTGAAGCATGGCGACGCCCAGTCCTTTGCCTTGCTCGGCTTGATCGACCGCAAGCCGACCCAGGACCGCTATCGGGATCGGATCCGGCATGTTACGCCGCAAGCCTCCCGGCGCCTTGGCCAGGGCAAGCCCGCCTGTGAACGCCGGCGAGAATCCGGACGTATTTGACGGCGTTGACGGATTTCGACGTTCTGACGTCACCGGCACAGGATTGTCCCGGTAGTCCATCAAGGAGGGACCCGCCCCGCCGCGCAGCGCCTTCGCGCTTGCGCGTAGCGGCGGGGCGGGAGGATCCTTGTGGACCCACGGGGACAATCCGTCGTCCGTCCAATCGGCGAAGCATGGGAACGAGAATGGGTGATGCTCAAGCAGAGCAAAGGCTCCACCGCGCGGCGTGTTTGAACTCCTCACCGAGGATGTTCGTTTGTGCCCGGTGTCGCTGCCAAGCCGTTGTCTGTCGGAGTTGTGACCGGGGCAGAATCTACTGTGGAAGACACTGCGCAACAGAGGCCCGGCGGGAGCAGCAGAGAGAGGCTCGGCGTCGATATCAGTCGACCGACCGTGGCAGGGCTTTGCATGTCGAGCGTAGCCGTCGGTACCGCGAACGGCAGCGCGTGACGGATCATACTTGCCAGCCACCGGACCACGCGGACCTCGTACCGGCAACAGCGGTCGCGCCCATCGTGGACAGCCGGATAATTCCGGCGGCCGGCTCAGCGCGGCTAGTCTTACTGAGTCACAAAACACAAAATACAGTATGTTACTGGATTATTATGCGCAAATTGTGGTAAATGGAAGTCTCTTTTCCGGTTCGTGAGAGGCGGGCATGGGGGCTTCATCGATTGACCGCAGCGACCAGCGATTTGCCGCTTATGCGGAAGATCTGGCCGGCTCATTTGGCCACGCCGATCGGCATGAGCCGATGCGCGATTATTGCCTTGGACTGCTGCTGCCGATCGACCGCAAGAGCGTCGAGCCGATGGCGGCGGTGATGGCGCCGGCCGAGGTGGCGGCAAAGCACCAGTCGATGCTGCACTTCGTCGGTAACGCCCCGTGGTCGGATGCCGCGGTTCTGGCCAAGGTCCAGGCGCTGGTGCTGCCGCAGATCGAGCGTAGCGGCCCCATTGAAGCGTGGATTGTCGACGACACCGGATATCCGAAGAAAGGCCGGCACTCGGTCGGGGTGACACGGCAGTATTGCGGCCAACTCGGCAAACAGGACAATTGCCAGGTCGCCGTATCGTTATCGGTGGCCAACCATGCGGCCAGTCTTCCGATCGCCTACCGACTCTACCTGCCGGAGGACTGGGCGAATGACCCGGAACGGCGGCACAAAGCCAAGGTTCCGGAACAGATTGTTTTCAAGACGAAGCCGCAGATCGCCTTCGACCAAATCAAGGAGGCTCTGGCGACGGGTGTGCGGACGGGCGTCGTGCTGGCGGATGCCGGTTATGGCAGCGACACGCAGTTTCGCACCGATGTCAGCGAGTTGGGGCTGACTTACGTGATGGGCATCGGCCCCAATACGACGGTATGGGTGCCCGGCACCGGCCCATTGCCGCCGCCCGAATGGTCAGGACGCGGCCAACCGGCAAAGCGCCTTCGCCGCGATGCCGAGCATCAGCCAATTTCCGTCAAAGCGTTGGCGCAGAGTCTGCCTGCCGAGGATTGGCAGACCATCACCTGGCGCGAAGGCGCTGCCGATTGGCTGTCGTCGCGCTTCACCCGTGTCCTGGTCCGTCCTGCGCATCGCGACAATCTGCGCACCGAGCCCCGAGCCGAGGAATGGCTTCTGATAGAATGGCCTGAAGATGAAAAGGAGCCAACCAAGTATTGGTTCTCAACCCTCCCCGAAGAAGTCAGCTTCGATGATTTTGTTGATATGGCAAAACTGCGCTGGCGAATCGAGCGGGATTACCAAGAACTCAAGCAAGAACTCGGTCTGGGGCATTATGAAGGCCGAGGTTGGCGAGGGTTCCATCATCACGCAACGCTCTGCATTGCGGCTTATGGCTTCCTGATAACAGAGCGAAGCGCTTTTCCCCCCTCAGGATCAAGTTCCTCCCCGAACTTCGCGGAGCCTGCCATTCCCCGTGATTACAGACCCCGCGGCTCCACCGGTCCGACCGGAACGACACATACCAAACTCGATCACCACGATGCGACGGAAGCTCGTCGTCGCCCTCATCAAGGAATTACCACGATGCCCGTGCTGTAACCGGCAACTCGGCAACGGACCTCACCAGTGGAAATATGCCAGTGTTTACATGTAATGACACAGTAAGACTAGCCGCTTGTCACTATTGTGGAAACCCTGTTCACCCGTTCGTACGGATCGACCCCATCCAGCGATCCGCCAGACGGCCTCGCCGGATTGTCGCAAGGCGAGCGCTGGCCCGCCTTGGCCCGTACACCGTCGAATAGATACGGATCTTCACCAGCGGCAACACCGCCAGAGGCCAGGGCGTAATACCCCACGACACGGCGGTCCTCGGTGGCTACAACGTAAGTCCGCGAGGCACCGCTGACCTGATTCGGCCGTGCGCGGCGCTTCAGCCAGTCATCGAGCGATGTCACACCGGACTCGAAACTGTCGAGGTTGTGCTCGTCAGTGAGCAATACCGGTGCGGAAAGCTTCATTCCGTCCAGGGCCGTGGGGCCGACATCAGCCGCTCGTACCCCGGACCGGACGGAGGCCGATCGAGAACCGCGACAAACTGCGCGTAGGTTTCCGCGTCGACGCGGACAAGCGTCTGGTCGACAAGCGCCTCCTCGGCCGCTCGGCGCGCCGCATCGATCATGAAATCCGAACGCGACTTGCCTTGCATGCGCGCCGCCTGGTCGATCAGTCCGCGGACGTCGTCCCGGACCCGCAGGTTTACGGCTTTGGTGGCGTGTGAAGCGGTATTGGGTTTGGCTGGCATCCGAACAACTCCATCTTGCTTTCCAAGGTAGCTCAGCTCATACACAATGTGTATCGGATTCGGCAGCGCCTAGCCGAAAGACCGCCATGGTTAGCCGCCGGCGGGACGCAGCCTGTCACTGGCTTGGCGCCCCAGTTCTGTTATTCGGATAGGAGTCGCCCAAGCTTGGACACGAGCTTGGCGCGGTCCGATGGTGAGAGCTTGTCAAGGTTCTGCTGCCGCCAACGCACAGCCGGCAATTCCTGCGCGGCCGGCACGCCAAGAAGCGGCCATTCGGGCACGCCGCGCTCAAATGAGACCAGAAAACGCCGGTGAGCTTCGGGCATTTCGCCGACGATCGCGGCGATCAGCGCCTCGCGCGCTTCAAGCAGCGCCGCCAGCCCTACCGGCTCTTCGGTCATGCCTTGAAAGCCGCGCGCGAATTCGTCGGCGATCTCTTTGCGCGGCGCCGCCAGGACCTCCGCCATCGGGCGATTATGGCTGAGCAGATAGACGATGAACGCGCGGCGCAGCGCATCGTCGATTCCTTCCTTGGCCAAAAGATCGGCGACATCGAAAAAGTCGCGGGGATGCTGGCGATCGAGCGCCGCGACGATCTTGCCGGCGTAGAGGTCGGCGAAGGAGAGAATGGCAATCTCGGCAAAGCCGAAGGAGTCTTCGACCCGCGGCGAGACCACCCTCACCTGCGGATCGTAAACCGAGCCGCGCAAGACGGGCGTGACCTCGATCTTGATCTGGACGCCGTCGGTCCGAACCACCAGCCGATTGACGGTCCCTTCGGGCTGAAGCCGCCCCTCGGCAATATGCGTGCCGGCGATCGTTGCCTTGGCGCGTTCGGCAATGCGCATGAGCGCGGCGTCGATAGCCGCAAGAGACGGCGCGCGTGCTTCGATCGGCAGATAGGCAAGATCAATATCGACCGAGAGGCGTGGCAAATCGCGGATGAACAGATTGATCGCCGTTCCGCCTTTGAGGGCGAAACACGGCTCTTCGGCAACGAGCGGAAGCACGCGCAAGAGCAGCGCGACCTGCCGGCGGTAGGCCTCATGGAACGGCATCGAGCCCCTCCGGCACGGTTATCTGATAGGTGCGATCCAGCTTGCCGCCCTTGACCAGCAACCGTTTGCCGGTCCCAAGGTCGATGGCATCCTTGTCGAGATGCTTGAGCCAGGCATGGGCGTGCCGGTCGGCAAAGAAGAAGAACAGGCGCTTGACCTTGACGCTGCGACATTGGGTCAACAGCGCCTGTAACCGGCGTGGACTGAGATTGGCGAGTCCCCCCATCAGCTTGTCGGCTTGTTCAAAGCTCTCACGGTCGGGCAGTTCGTCGAGCAGTTCCAGGATCGCGCGTTCGGGGGTCGAAAGCACGAGGGGCCAGTCCCATTGCCCCCAAAGGTGAACGACAAAATGCTTCGGGTCGGAAGGGGTGCGCCCCTCGGACCCACCGACCGGACTGAGCGAAACGCCAAGGTCGGCGGGCGGATCGACAAAGAGGCGATGGTCGTTGCGATAGACGAATCGGACCGGGAGCGGCAATTTCGCGAGCCAGGTCGGCGGGGGTTGCGGCCCATGCAGATGCACCGCCTCGATATCGTGGGCCAGATAATGGGCGAAGCCTTGAAGTTCCAGAGCGGAGCGTCCACCGACGGCAAGTGTCACGCCGAGCAGAGTTTGTAAGGATATGACCGCTTGCTGCCAGCGCAAGAAGCCGCGCGGGCGGCTGTAGACGCCGCGGGCCGGCTGTTCGAGCCAGCCAGAAGCGACATATTGCGACCGAAGCGCGGTCGAGTAGCCTTGGCGCGTGAGCCACGCGGCATCGACAAGCAGCCCCTCCGGCAGGCCGCGCTCAAGCTGGTTTAGTTTCGTTGTGGATCGCTTAGCCATACTTAGTAAATTATCATATTTTCAAACCAGCGGGAAGTTTGAAAAATATTCCAATAGCAAAGCTATGCTTAGTAAACCATGATATGGTCAAACCGTTGCCCTAGTCTAGGCAATCGAACGATGCGGCGCTCCCATGGCCCTGATGGACTGCCCCTGCCCGCCTGGCCAACACGCCCCCGCCCGTGAATTTTCTTGTCGACCATGATTTACGTGCCGTAGCCTGTCGAGCATGACGCGCGACCGCAATCCCGGCAACCTGAAAGCCGTCGGAGCCCGCCTCCGGGCGGCTCGGCTGGCCCTCGGGCTGACCCAGAAGGATCTGTACGAGCCGCTGGGCGTCAAACCGGCAACCTGGAACCATTGGGAAAGCGGCAAGCGCCTGCCGGATCCGCTGGTGATGGCCAAGCTGAAGGATATGCTCGGCATCAGCATGGACTGGATCTATGCCGGGGATCCCTCTGCCCTCCCCTTCTCTTTGGCAAGAGTCGTCCTGGACGACGCGTCGTGATCTTCAAGCCACGTCGGCTGCGCTAACTCCTCCATCGGAGGGATCATGCGCCCCTTGAAGTTATACGCGACGTAAAATATGGTAACAGCAGCGCTTCAGTTTCTCGGCCGAACACCATGCCCCGCTCGCTGTCCGAGTCTGCGCCTGTCCAGCCTCCGCATCAGATACGTGCGGCGCAGTACGTCCGGATGTCGACGGATCATCAGCAGTATTCGACGGAGAACCAGGCGGACACCATTCGCCAATATGCCGCGCGCCGCGGCATCGAAATCGTCCGCACCTATGCCGACGAGGGCAAGAGCGGGCTGAGCCTGGACGGCCGGGAGGCTCTCAAACGGCTGCTCGACGACGTCCAAAGCGGGAATACCGATTTCTCGCTGATTTTGGTTTACGACGTCAGCCGCTGGGGCCGTTTCCAGGATGCCGACGAGGCCGCCTACAACGAGTTCATCTGTCGACGGGCCGGCATCGACGTCCAATATTGCGCCGAGCCGTTCGAGAACGATGGCAGCTTCGGTTCCGACATCCAGAAGATGCTGAAGCGTAAGATGGCCGGCGAATTCCTCCGCGAGCTTTCCGTCAAGGTCTTCGCCGGCCAGTGCCGCCTGATCGAGCATGGCTACCGGCAGGGCGGGCCAGCCGGCTACGGACTTCGCCGGCAACTGATCGACCATACCGGTGCTGCCAAGGGAGAGCTGGCGCGTGGCGAGCACAAAAGTATCCAGACGGATCGTGTGATCCTGGTCCCCGGGCCGGCGGAGGAAGTGGCGATCATCCAAGGGATCTATCGGGCCTTCATTGCGGAAGGAAGGATGGAACGGGAAATCTGAGGTGGACCCCGTCGGCTGGACAGGAAAGACGGGTCGCTTAAGTGGGGCCGATCCCGGTGTTGATGCCAATTATGCCGTCTGATCTTTCACAGTCAATGGTTGTGCGCGTGGCGGGTTGTCCA
>JAJYTF010000004.1 GCA_021793155.1 Pseudomonadota bacterium
GGCTTATTCGCTGTGATACGTTTCGTCATGGCGTTGCTTTCCTTTCGTGGAATCAGCACCCCGAGCCTACTGGCTCAAGGCGAGCAACGCCTACCTTTCAAATTTCAACAGCGGGCGGGACATCCCCGGGCGCTCTTTGAAAGAAAGACTAAAGAACTCAAAAAATATGGTTTTGATTATAGGGGAAACGACGGCTACGGACGACGATTGGGTACCATTCGAAATAGAGCAAGCAGTCGACGTTTACAAAATTCCGATAATCGCAACATACGTAGGCAGGGATAAGCCGATTCGAGATCCTAGTACTCTAAAAAAACTATGGCCTGCCGCGCTTGCCACCAGAATAAATGATAAGAGCGCTAGCGTAATCCATATTCCCTTCAAAAAGGCGGCTTTGATGGATGCGATTGGTCAATTCACCCACAAAAATCTTCCTAAGGGCAATGGTCTCGGAATCTATAGCGACACTGCTTACGAGAATTTTGGCATAGCGGGCTGATGGACTAAAATAGGGGGGAATGATTTACTTCGGCCAATGTCCGCGATCTGCTAATGCGATCGGCGTCCTCAACGACTTGGTTGGGCGCGAAGCTACCGTATGCCTGTCTCTTGCCCGACGCCATCTATGCGGTTTCCCCAGCTATGCCCCAGCTCCTGATGAAGAGTTGCCCTCCGCCTCGCCGTGGTCGGACGAACGCAGCCTGATCCCTAGCCCCTTCCCGTCGATCAACTCGCCGGCCAGCTCGTCGATCACCCCCGCCTGCGCCCGGACATCCAGTTCCCCCCTTCGCAGCCGCTCGCTCTTCCGCCGTTCGATTTCCGGCAGCGCCGTGCCTTGCGGAAACACTTTGGCCAGCCGGCGCAGTGCCTCGCTGAACCCCACGGCGTCATAGAGCCGGTTGCGCAACCCGGTGTCGCCCGGCGTGGTGGAGAGCGCCCACAGCTCGATCGGGCCCAGGCTGTTGACCAGCTTCTGTTCGTATTTGGCGCCGTCGGCCTGCAGGATGGCGAGAAACGGCGCGCCGGCCGGACCGGGGCCGTTGAGGCCGTAGCGGACCACCTGGGCGCTGGCTTCCGACAGGTTGAACCGTTCGATGATCTCTTCGGCCTCCCGCTCGTCGCCGGCCTTCAACACGAACCGCCCGGTCGACTGACTGATCAGGGCGTCGCCCATGTCCTTGAGGCGCTGGCTGGAGAACCCGAGTTGGATGTTGTGTTTCGGACCTTCGCGCACATCAAGCTCGGCCTGGGCGCGCACCTGCGGGCTGCCCTCGGTGCGGTGCCATTCGTCGTAGTCGAGCCGTTTGACCGCTTCCCAGATCTCCTGGAACCGCTGGCGGTGATGCTCACGGACCGCGTCGGGCACGAACGGCAGGTAATCGGGATGCAGGAAGAAATTGCGCGCCAGAATGTGGCGGGCCAGCAGATACATCATCTCGGTCTGCCGGTTGGCCGCCGCCGAACCGGTCGGCGCCACCGCGGCGAGGTCGAGGACGATGATCCGCGCCGAGCCGAAGTCGAGTTTGGTGGGCGCATTCAGCGTCGGGTATTTGCGAATGACATCGTAGATATAGCGCTCGAACAGCTCACTGGCCCGCTCATGGGTGACGGCGATCTTCAGCCCGCTGAACAGGTCCTTGACCTGGTCGGTGCGCGCCGCGCTGATCAGGTCCTGCAACAGCGGCACGGCATGCCGCTGGGCGATCTCGGCCAGCCGCCATTCGCCGGCCTGGCAGAGGCCGGTGACCACGTCCCGCCAATGCGGCTCGTCCGGGTGGAGGTCGATGCGGTGGCCGGCGATGGCCTCGTCGACCACCGGCTCGACGCCGCGCCGGTAACGTTTGGGCGATCCGCCCGGCACCTCGGTGCACAGCCGATAGGCCTCGTCGATGACCAGGCCGATCATCTGGGGCAAGCCCTCGAACGGCGTCGTGCTGTCGGGCGGCAGGGTGGCCAGGGTGAGAAAGTTCTGCAGGAACGCCCGTTCCAGGGGCAGCGGATACTGGCAACCGACCTGCAGGTCGAAGATGTTGAATTCGTAGCCGGCAGCGAACTGCATCGTGGCGTAGATCGCCTCATGCCGGCGGGCCGGCCCCAGCGCTTCCTGGATCAGCCGGACGAACCCCTCCGCCGAGGGGCCGATATCGGCCTTGCCGATCAGTGGCAGCTTCGCCCCTTGCGTCCCCAGCACGGCCGGGCTCAAGGCTAAGCCGAGATTGATGGTGTTGGCCAATACCGACTTGCCCGAGCGCGGCGGGGCAACGAACAGGTCGAGCACCTGTGGGCGTTTCGCTCCGCCCGAGGGATCATAGGGCCAGAGGCTGCCATCGGGCCGGCGGAACAGCACCGACCCCCGTTCCCAGGGCGAGGCGGTGCGGTTCCATGGCAGCATGGCCAGCGCATCGCCTAACAGCGCCAGCATCGGTACCCCGGTGGAGGCCAGGGCCAGCCCAGGCACGCTGCTCATCACCCCGTCCAGCGGATCGCCGGCGACAGTGGCCGCCTTGCAGTTGCCCCAGCCCTCGACGCGCTGGGCCAGGGTCGAGGCGCGGCGGCGCAGCTTGCGCCCCTCCTCAGCCGGCGCCCAGCTGGCGAAGGAGGCACGCAAGCGGACGCTGACATGGTTGTCCTGTTCGCGGGCCTCGCGCAGGGCGGCGAAAGCGCGGCGCAGATCGCCATTGGCCGGGAACATGGAGAGGAAAGTGGCGGCGATTTCCTTGGCGGCGAACGCCGCCTTGCCACCCCCTTCGATCAGTACGGCACCACGCCAGGGGATACGGTCCTGGCCGAGCCAGGCGGCCAGCTCGATGAACGGCCGCGGGTCTTCCGGGCCGACCGCCAGGTCGATGCCGGCGTAAGTGTTGTCGCCGATGCACACCCGCTGACCGCCCTCGGTCATCGCGTCCCGATGAAAGATCTGGCTGGCCAGCGACGGCCACAGCAATCCTTCCTTGTTGGACGGCGGATCGTCGCCCTCGGGCAGCCGCGCCATCACCCGGTCGCCAGGGAGTTGCGCCCGCCAGTCCGAGCCGGCAGTCTCACGATAGACCGCCTCCCGCACCACGTTCAGCGCCTCATGGGGATCCAGTTCCGCCGCCCCGATATCCTGCGCCTTGAACGCCGACAGCACCCGCAGGACGAAGGCGCCGTGCCGGGCCGCCATCACCTCACTGCGCAAGTAAAACCGCTGGGCGCCGCCGATGCCGGGGCACTGTTGCGCCAGCGCCGCCTGTTCCTCGCGCATCTGGGCGCGCTCTTCCTTGGTCAGCATGCCCTTGCGCGTCCACAGGATGCAATAGGCCGCCTCCCAGCGCATGATGCGGGCCCACAGGGCCATCCGCTCGTCGAGGATGTCGGCGAGATCCAGCCCCAGCTCGCGGGCCACCGCCCGGCAGGAATCCATATTGACCCGGTCGATCTCCACCGCCGACCGATCGGGATCGGAGACGTACCAGCCGACGAGAGCGTGCCCCCGGTTCTCCAGGGCGCCGGAAAGATCGAGGCGCAGGGCGGTGGCGATGCGGGCGATGTCGGCCCGCGTCGCCATGCGCCGCATGCCGTCGAGACGCAGGAACGACACATAGTCGCCCTGCTTGGTGACCAGGGCTGGCCCATGCGCCGTTTCCAGGTCGCAGAAAGCCTGCAGCGGCTGCTTCAGGGCCAGGGAGAGGCTGGCCAGGCCGCGGGCAATAGCGGACAGCATGGTTCCTCCGGTCAATCGGCCGCCGCGGGCAGGGCGTCGAGCAGCTGAGGATAGACTTCGCGGCCCTGGCGATAGAGGCGTCCCCGCCCGAGCAGGCGCACCCCGGCAAGCAAGACCGCCCGACGCTCATACGCCTCCGGCCGCAGGCCGATCAGCGCGGCGCCAAGGTCGGCCGCCGAGGTTGTCCCCAGGCGGCTGTGCGCCGCTTTGCCGCGTTCGGCCAGCGCCTGATAAGCGACATAGGCGGCGCGCAGGGCCTGCGTGTCGATCCGCGGCCGGCGGCCCATCGCCGGCGGCTCGCCATGGGCGCGGAAGATGCGGTGGATCTGACTGACCACGGTATTCAGCGCCGCCTGGCTCATCTCCGGCAGCCAGATCAGCGTGACCTCCTCGTCGATGGTCGGGCGGTCGAGATGCTGGGTCAGATGGCAGAGCGCACAGCCGGGCAGCACATTGGCGGGGCGGTTGTCGGCATGGTCGCCGTTCACATGGAACGGCTCCAGCCAACCCCGTGCCGCCAGGCCGCAGAAGCGACAGCCTTCATCGTCAGTGAAGGCCGCCCCCTGCCGCTCCTCGGCATCGGCATTCCAGGCCGACGGATGGGCGCTCAGCATGAGCGGCAGGAGACGCATCGCCACCCTCACCCGCCGGTGCCGAACTGCACCATGGCCGGGGCATCGTTGATCGTGGCGTTGCCGCCGCTCGCGCTGACCGCCGCCTTGTTGATCCACACCCCGCCGGTGGCGAACAGCCCGCACAACACCAGCCCGGCCAGGCCCATGGCCACCCGGCCGGTCTCGCGGTTCTGCGGATGGCGGCTCTGCCACAGCGCCCAGACGCCGCCGATGAAACACACCAGGGCGGCGACATACATCGCCATGCCGCCGAACTGCCCGCCGGCATTGATCGCTTCACCGGACATGGCATTGAGCTGAGCCCCCAGCCCGCCGGCCGGCGAGGCCGCTTGGCCGAAGGCCGAGCTGGCGGAACCGAGGGAGGTGAGGAACAGGGTTGCGGCAAGGACACGGTCCTTCCGCTGGAATATTGTGGTCATCGGGGTCTCCGTTGCAGCCGAAGGGAACGTTCCCTCGTGGCCAGCCTCGTTGACCCCGGCGCGAACGGCGGCAGGCATCACGAGAAGGTGTTGGCCAGCCATTGGGAGATGGTCAGGATGTTGATCAGCATGATGCCGAAGGCGAATTGCACGCTGCAGCCGGTCTGGCTGCGGTTGCTCTGCGCCTTGACCACCGCCCACCAGGCCATCACCGCGAAGAAGCAGGCCATGGCGCCGAAGGCCTGGAAGAAGCCCTGGAACAGCTGCACCACATTGACCACCGTATTGGCCGGTGTCGCCCCCAACACTCCCGTCGCGGTGGGTGCCGTATAGCCGGTCAGGCCGGCGACCAGGCTCACCGGCAGATTGGTCCCGGCGCTGACATTGGCCTTGGTCAGGAGCCGATCGAAGGAGGCGCAGGCGCCGCAGAGGACCAGCGCCACCCAGGGGATCCACGGCCGGCCGCGGAAGGGATTGTGCGGCTGGCTCTGCTGCCAGAAGCCCCAGCCGGCAAAGAGGAACAGCCCGATGGCCGCCAGATAGCAGAAGGCCGGCAACAGGATGTCCATGCCGAAGCCGATCTGCGACGCGAAATTGACCAGCCCCTGCATGGCTGATCCTCCTACTGGATGGTGCCGTGTTCGGTCTGCACCACCCAGGCGGCACCGCGCTGGCCGATAGCGGTGACCCGACCGTAGCCGGGCACCTCGTCACCCACCGCAATCTCCAGCGGCTTGGCGGCATCGCCGCCCAATTCGGCCAGCATGGCGAGGCCGGGAGAGGCCGCCTGCACCCGGTAATGCGGCTTTTCTCCTGGCGCGGCAGACGCCTTGGCCGGCCGTGTCTCGGAGGCCGGGCGGGGGTCGGCGATCGGGGGCGCCGGACTGGTAGCCTCGGCCAGAGCAGTGCGGGCCCCGCCCATGGCGGCGGCGATGGCGCCCTTGGCCTCGGCCAGGCCGAGCCGCCGGTCGAAATCGGCCAGCCGGGCGCCCACCGTACCGGCGGCCCGCTGCTGGTCGGCCCGCAAGCCGGCGATGTCCGACCGCATGTCGCGGAGCAGCACACCCAGTTCGGTGACCAGCGACAGCACTTCCACCTGTTGCGGCTCCGCCATCGGGGCCGCCTGCAGGGCGACGGCGGTCGCCACGGTGTCTGTCTTCGCCGGCACTGCCGCCTGCGGCGCTGCGACGGGGCTGAGCGAGAGTGGCGCTGCCGGCTTGGCTGGCTCCGCCACCAGGCCCACCTCCGCCACTGCCGGGCCGGTCGCCGCGGCGATCTCAGCCGTCCTCTCGTCCCGGCCGACAGGCTCTACAGCGTTCGCCGCGTCCGGATGGTCCGTGGCGGTGTCCGTCGGAGCCGGGTCGGCCGCTGGGGCCACGCCATAGGCGAGCCCTTCCTTGAGCGCGTCCGCCTTCGCGGCCACCGGCACCGCCGGCGTGGCGGCCGGCGTCGCAGGCTCCGGCACCGGCAGGGTTGCCAACTGCGCCGCCGGGGCCAGGGGATCTCCCATCCCGCCCTGGCCCGTCCCCGTGGCCTGCCCGGCCGGATGAGGACGAATGACAGCCAGGCCGAGGACGGAGGCCGCGGCGACGATGACAACCGCCGCCGCCCCCAGCAGCAGGCGGCGGCGTCGTTTCGCCGGTGGATGGCAGAGCCGCGTCTGTGGGTCCGCGGTCAGAGACGCGTCCGCCTCGCCCGAAATGCCGATAGGGACATCGGACAGGGTAACGCCCAGGGCGTCCTCACCACTCTGTGCCAGCATCTTTGCCTCCTGCCTCAGCACTCCACGCAGGCCTGCACGGTGTCGCGGCAGGGCGCGAACACCATGCCGGGATTGCCGAGAGTGCTCGATGGCGCGGTGAACCGCGGTGGCGAGGCGGGGCGGCGCTCAGGCTGCGCCGATCGAGCAGAGGGTCTCGGTGCCTTCGTCCCATCCCTCCCAGAGGAAGTCTTCGTGCCGCCCATCGGCGATCAGCCGCAGAGCATACCGGACCTGCTCCTCGTAGAAGCGGCAGAACGCTCCCTTGCGCTCCATCCCGCCGTTCATCTCATAGGCCTCCGCCGGACAGGGCGAGCCGCAGAAATGGCGGATCGGACAGGTATTGCAGCCTTCCACCTGTTCGATCCTGCGGCCGCTCACCAGGCGGAATGGTGGACTGTCGAGGATTTCCTCGATCGGCTGGCGAAACAGATTGCCACCGGCGAATGCCGGCAAGCCGATGAATTCGCTGCAGGGAAACAGGCTGCCGTCGGGGGCCAGGGCAAAGAAGCTGCGCCCACCGCCGCAAGGCGAGATGTCACACATCAGCCGCCGCGCCGTCGGCGCCAGAATGGCGATCAGGATATTGGCAAAGTTGGCCACCACCAGCTTTCGCCCGGAGGTGCGATAAAGCGCGTGCGCCCGCTCGAGCGCGGCGAGATAGGCCTGCGCAACATCATCGTCGCTGCCGCGGACGTTGCGAGCACCGGCAAGGGTGCAGCGGGTGACGTTGAGCATGCAGGCCGGCACCTGATGCTCATGGAGGAAATCCACCATGGCGGTGAGATGCGGAAGATTCTCCGAGGTCATCGTGCAGATGACGTTGAACCCGGGATAGCCCTTCAGCCGATCGATGGCGCGCACCACCTGATCAAACACACCGTCGCCGTTCCAGCGCCGCCGGGTCCGGTCGGCGACCGCGGCGATCGGACCGTCGAGCGACAAACCGATGCCGACGCCACGGTCGGTCAGGAAGGCGATGGCCGCCTCATCCAGCAGCGTGGCATTGGTTTGCACGCCGAACCGGAAGCGATCGCCATAGGCCTCGATGCCGGCGAAGATCGCCTCCCGCGCCAGCAACGGCTCGGCGCCGTGAAAGATGACCTGCGGCAACCGCTCGGCCGGCATATGGCCGCGGAAATAGCTGTGCAGCCGGTCGAGGGCGGCGAGCACCGTCGCCCTATCCATCTGCGCACCGCCGCTCCGCATCGCCTCGGGGATATAGCAGTAGGAGCAATTGAGGTTGCAGCGTTCGGTCGGATTGAAATAGACGGCCGACGGTTTCAGGCCGAAGCGCAGCAGGTCCATCTCGCGGCCGAAGATCTCGGCCTTGGCCCGCAAGCTCTCCAGCAGCTCGCCGCCGGCCAGCGCATCGGCCAGCTGCTCCTTGCGCACCAAACCCCAGAAGGCGGTCTCAGACTCGACGAGCGCGATATGCGTGGGATGGGCGATGTCGAAAGGCTCGAGCGTGGCAAGAGGGGCCGTTGCCGGCCCCTCCGCCAGGACGGGACGGATCGCCGCCGTCACCGCTTCACCTGCTTGTCCATCAGCACATAGTGCGACAGTCCGGTCCCTTCGGCGTCGCAGGTCTTGCGGATGGCAATGACGTCGGGCCGCGGCTCGGCCGGTGTTTCGGCGGGTTTGCTCTTGGTGGTCTGGGTCATGGCGTTCTCCGATGCCTGGTGAAGGACGTCGGCAGGCACAGCTGTGCCGCCGAAACCCTTTTCCATCGGATTTCGCCCCTCGTGACTCGCATCCAGCAGGTCTTCTGGCTCTCGGATCGTCCGTCGAACTGCGCCTTCCCGGTGGGTTGCCCCACCAGTGGCCGGTTTGTCACCCTGCAGCCGACGTCCCCGATTACAGCGGCGGGACCGCCACGGAATTGCACCGTGTTCCGGGATACTGGATAGCGCTGGATACGGCGGGGATCACCGTCCTGTCAAGTCGCATCCTGGTCATGGAGCGGCAGTGACGTCGTCGAGGAACATCACCCCGACACTGGCATTGGCGGCGAGATTGACCGTCGGCCCCTTGGGCGCCTGTTCGCGCAGCGCCGCCCCCACCTGGGCAGCGGCGACACCGGCGGCGATACCGGTTTCCTGGCTGAAATCGAGATGATTGACCGCCGTCACTCCGCCCAAGGGGCTGAGCACCGAGGTGGTGTTGGACTGGGCGATGGCCTGGCCGAGACCTTGGACAAAGGCGGCGGCGGCGGGCAGCAGGAAGCGCGACAGGTAATGCTGATCGACGCTGGTGGCCACCGCCGTCTCCATTGACTCAGGGGCAATGACCAGGCCCTTGACCTCGATGGTCCGGCCTTGGTGGATCAGCGTGTTGACGTTAACCACCAGCCGGTCGGCCTGTTTGCTGAAACCGCCGATCATCCGGTCGCCGGCGATCGGCCCGGAATCCGCCTGCAGCACGATGGGGCCGCCGGAGTCGGAACTGACCGCCAGGACGGTATGGGCAAAGACGCCACGTCCGCCGGGAACCAGTAACCGGCCTTGCGCCTTTTGCGCGGGCGCCGGTGACGCCCCGGCGACCGGCCGCGCGGCACCCGCCGCCAGCTCGTCCTTGGCGCGGCTGGCGCCCTGACCGATCGGAGTGCCGGTGGCCGTCTCCGGCGTCAACACCACGTCGGTCCGAGGGCTACGGCCGTCCCAGCCGGCGAACAGCTGGGTGATCACCGCCCGATACTCCTGCTCCGCCTTGGGATCGATCGCAGGACCGCTGGTCGCCGGCGGCGTGGTTGAGGCGGCGGCCACCACCACCGGACGGGCGATCGGCGCCGCGGAAGCCGGGCGGGCGACGGCCGGGGCAACAGCTGGAGCAGCAGCGGCCGACGTCTCCGGTGGCGGCGCCACGGCGACGCTCGCCGCCAGCGGTGGGGTGTAGGACTGGCCCTTGTCCAGGGCCGTCTTCGCATGCTCCTGCGACGCCGTGCGTAGCAACGCGTCCTGCTGCGGATTGCTGTCGAGGCCGCCCGGCAAGCGATTGATCGGCGGCATGCGGGCGACTCGCGACGGAGGCGGTGTTTCTGGACGGATCAGCGAGACGCCGGCCACCAGTCCGACCATCAGCAGGCCGGTCGCCGCGATGATCAGCAGGCGGCGCGGGCCGGCCTGGCCGGCGGCATTGAAGCGCAGGGCAAAGGGCAAGCGGGGGGTAAACATGGCCGCGACTCCTTGGGCGCTATTGATCCTTGAGGCCGGCCGAGACGGTGCGCCCCTGGACCGCCAGCAACACCACCGGGGTGGCGGGAACGGCATAGACGGTGAGACCGCCCTCGCCGTTCTCCGAGGCCGTCCATTCGGGGGACAGCAGCGTATGGCGGGTGCGCAAATAGACGTGGTCGCCCAAGCGCCAAGCCCGCAGCTCGTCGGGCGAGACACCGGTCACCGCCTGCGGCACCGCGTCGGCCGGCGGCACCCCTTCCAGCAGCCCGGTGAGGAACGGCGCTCCGGTATCCGGAACATTGGGCGGCGTGACAATCGCCAACTTGGCATTGGGGCCGCGATCAGCCAGCTGCACGCTGAGATCGGCGTCATAGCGCGGACCGCCGCCGATCAACAGGAAGCTGACCGGCTTTGGTGCACCCTGCAGGGTCACCAGCAGGCCGCCGCGGGGTGTGAGCGACATCGGGGTGATTTCCAGGACATTGCTGCCCTTAACCGGCGTGCAGACAAAGAAGCCGACCGCCGCCACTGCTGGTCCCCCTGCACCGAAATTGGCGGCCGTGGCGCTGGGGGTGCCGCAATTGGCGCCGCCGGCCACCGCTGCCGGGTTGCTGTTGGTGTCCCAGGCGATCGGCCAAGGCTGGCCGGTGGAATCGAAGAAGCTGAGGGCCGTCGGATAGCCCTTGACGGTGTGGATGATGCTGGTGGCCTCGCCGGGAACGAAGGAGACGGCGATCCGCCGGTTGACCGGCATGGCCGCTTCCGTCCCGGCGTCTTCCTTGGCTCGCGCCACGTCGCCATAGCGCCGGCCCAGTTCCTTGATCATCTCGGGGGTCAGCGGGATCGCGTCCTTGACCGCCTTGTCGGCCGCCGGATTGGACTCGGGAACCACTGGCGGATCGCCATTCGCCTGGGCCAAGGCAGCGAGCGGCAGGAGGAGGCCGGCCAGAACGGCGGCGATGGCTTTCGACAGCACGGACCGACCCTCCTATTCCACTTTGGCGACGAGTTGGTCGACGGCCAGGCCGTCGGGGTGATCGGGCGACTCGATGCGCACCACCAGCGCGGTGATCATCAGATGCTGGGTGGTCTGCTGATTGCTGTTCTGGCAGGTCTGGACGATCGGCAGCTGGATCTCATAGGCCAGCGCCCCCTTAACCACCATCGAGCGGCGGATCACCGCGGCACGCTGCGCCTGGGCGTAGCAGAGCAGCAGGGCCTGCTTCATCTTGTCGAAATTGCCGTTGCCGATGTAGCTGGCGGCGAAACTGTTCCAGCCATGGACGGTAAAGCGGCGGCTCGCCGTGTTCAGCTGTTCCGGATAGTCGTGATAGTTGACGTTGTAAGGCGCCAGCACCGCCTTGACCGTCCACTCCAACAGCTCGGTGTCGTCGACGATCGGGCTGTCGAGCGCCACGGCAGGGTGCGGCGGGTGCCTGCCGTCGACGAAGAAATAGCGAGGCGGCGGGGGATGGAGGCGCAGCGTGACGTCGTCGATCGAGATCACCGTCAGCACCGCCGCCATGGCGATGGTCAGGCCGATGCAGCGGCTGACCAGGCTGGCTTGGAAATCGGGGTCCGACAGGCGGCGGCTGACCGCTTCACGTTGGTTCTGCATCCCCGCCCCTCCTTCAGGCGATATAGCGTTCATCGGCACCGCCATGGCGGTCCTGATAGGCCCGCGTCCGCTTGGCCTCACGGCAGTAGAAGCGGTCGCCGGTGCGCGGCGCCCAGAACACCCTTTTCAGGATCTGGCAGGTCCGTTTCACATACCCGGCCGCCTTGACGTTGGCCTCGACCACCGAGGGATCGTACTGATCGACCAGCAGCGCCCGCTCATGGCGCGGCAGCTGCAACCGGGTCTGCCGAGAGCGCACCGAGGCCGGCGTGCGTCCCATATCCCGCGCGATGGCCTTCCAATGCTGATTGGCCCAGGACCGGCGCGCCAGTTCCTCGTCTTCTTCCGGAGTCCACGTCCGCTCAACCCGCTTCTGCACCGGCTGGGCCAGGATCTCGGCGGGGAACGGCAGTGGGAGGGCGACGACGTTGCCGCTCTCCGGTGCAACGGTCCCAGGGGTGTGGATTTCCTTTGGTGCCGACAGCAGCGGTGCCCGGAACACCGCCTTGCGGTCGCGCCGCGGCAAGCCGAGGCGGTGCGCCTTCGACCGCACGCCCGCCGTTGAGCGGCCCAGCCGTTCGCCGATGCTCTCGGCATGCAAGCCCTCCAGCCACCAGGGAATCAGCCTGTGGATATCGATGAGGCTCCACGGATGGCGGCCGCCGGCCTTGCGTAGCGGGCGGTCATGCGGCGTCGGCAGATCGAGGGCGACGAGGCGATCGTCCAACTCCGCCCGGGTCAGACCGAGAGTGAGGCAGATGGCCTCGATGCCGTGCCCCCGGCCGACCATGCCGACCAACAGCGGATCGAGTGGCAGGACCACGGTCGCTGCAGGCGGCCCGGCCGGTGGGAGCGTCGCCAGCGGCGGAGGCAGGACGGAAGGGAGGGAAAGCGCCACGGCGGTCACTCCGGCACGAATTCACCGGAGTGCAGTGAAGACTTTTTATATTTATAGTTTCAATCCACCACTCATTATAATGAGTTGAGTCGTGGCGGCAGCCCTTGCTCCTATGACGGGTGGGCCTCTTCGGCTTTGTGGTCCTCCGCCGCCAGCGGGCTTTCCGTTCGCGCCGGGACGGCACCCAGGCGTTCGAAGGCGCGTTGGGCGCCCCGCACGGCTTCGGCGATCTGCGCGTCCCTCTCGGTGTGGCGGCGATATTGTTCGGCAAAGGCGGCAAAGCCCTCGGCCAGGCGGTCCAGCATCGCGGCGCCGGGCGGGGCGTCGGGCCCCTCGGGCATCAGGTCACGGATCCGCACGCCGACGGCATCGGCCAGGCGTTGCAGACTCATCACGGTGAGGTTCTGGCCGCCGCTCTCCACCAGGTAGATATAGGCCTGGGTCAGACCGGTGGCCTCGGCGACCTGCTTCTGCGTCAGCTTGGCCTTGTGCCGCGCCTCGCGGAACAGCAACCCGATGGCCTCCAGCAGTTCGTTGCGTTCCACCGGTTCGTCCGGCTCGTTCGACTTCTTTGCCATCACCGCCTCACCCCTGAAGTTTGGCCCGCTCCATTCGCGCCGCCTGCCCTTAAGCCTTGCGGCAGTCTCAAAGCAGGTGACCGATGCGAAGACTGCCTCTCTTGTTGATTCTTGGCGCCGCCCTTCCGGCGACGACCGCCCATGCGGATTTCGTCCTGGTTATGCCGGGGCCGCCGCAGCAGACCCTGCCCGCAACGCCCCGTCTCGTCCCGCCGGCCAAGGTGGAAACGCGCCCCCTGCCACCCGCGGCGCGCCATTCTGAGACGGTCGCCGGTTTCGGCAAACAAATACCATTGCGCTTCGCCGTAAGACAGATCGTCCCGCCGAAGGTCAGGGTGACCTATGCACAGGGGGTCGATGACGAGGCCTTGGTCAGCTGGACGGGCGGACAAGTCTGGAGGGTCACCCTCGCCCGCGCCGTCAAGCCGCTCGGCTGGCGCGTCGGCCTGAACGAGGGGATTTGCACCATCACCCGCTGATGCCGTTCGCGGCCAGGCAGCCAATCCTCAAGCCTGCGCAAGGAGGAGACGATGCCCGAGCTTGATACCCGTTCGGTCCTCGATTGGTTCCGGAGCCATGAGCCGCATTTGGCGGTCACCCTGGACCGCCCGTTTTGCCCGGCCGAAGAGCCGGAGGAGACGCGGCTGGCCCTGGTGCGCCTCGGCGCCTGCCTCGATCAGGCCCGGGCGCGCGACGCCACCGCTTTGGCGGCCCATCTGCGCGACGGCAGTTCCCGCGACCGACTGACCGCCATCCTCGCCCAACTCGGTGCCGCCCGCCTGCTGCGGCTCCTCGATTGGCTGAGCGAAGCGGAATTTCCCGAACCGCGGGTGCTGCTCGAGGCGGTGTTGCGGGACGATCCCGCCGGCACTGGGCAGGCGGTGCGGCAGGCGGTGTCTGCCCTGCATCGCCGCGCCCTGCTCGCCCGCATCTTTGCCCCGGAACGTCGTCAGGCGCTGCAGCAGGCCTGCCGGATTGCGGAGAAAACCTGATGCGACGGGCCCTGATCACCGCGCTGATCACCCTGCTGCCGTCCGCCGCCCTGGCGCAGGCGGCGGCCACCGGCAGCGCCAATTGTTCGACGCTGGTTCAGGCGGCGGCCAACGGTCTCAATGCGCGGGTCGCCGCCGACGACCAGAACATCCGCCCGCCGCAGTCGGTCAAAAGCCTGACCTGCCTCGACAATTTCTTCAACGGCGTCGGCCTCAACGTCATCGCCAACCTGCTCGATCCGGCCAGCCTGCTCACCGCCGTCGAGGGCCAGATCTGCAGCCTGGTGACATCGACCTGGAACCAGATGCTGGGCACGGCCCAATGCGGGCTCACCGTCACCGGCTTCAATCTCGGCTTTTTCGGCGCAGGCGGCCTCGGCGGTGGTTCGCTCTGCCCGACCTTGAGCTTCGGCGGCGGCGGTCCGCCCATCGGCACGCTCGGCGTCGGGGCCAACGGCAGCGGTAGCGCCACCCTCAACGGCACGCCGGTCGCCCCGACCGGCTACGCCCTGCCGGCCACCGGCGGCTTGTGGTGAAGGACCGCGTCATGAGGAAACAAACCGCTCTTCAATCAATGGCGATGGGCGTGGTGCTCGGCGCCACCATGTTCGGCGCCACCGCCGCCTATGCGGACATGCCGGTGTTCGACGTCACCGTCGACGGCATCCTCACCACCATCAACGGCGTGGTGCAAAGTGGATTGAACGCCATCACCAGCGCGCTGGGCGTCACCGGCCCGATCGCCGTCCTCCTGCAGCAGGGCTTCACCCAGGAGGCCAACTACCAGAAGGCGCAGGTGGGAGCCAACCAGCAGATCACCGACGCCTCCAACACGGCGATGGCCCGCTTCCAGCGGGACATGCGCAATGCGCAGACCCGTGACGAACAGACCCCCAACCCGATGGCCTGCGCGGCGCTGGACAACGGGCAGACAGTGACCGCCGCCTCCGGCGCCGCCTGGAAGGTGGCGAAATCCATTGCCGACGTCACCGACGCCCGCGGGGAAGCCCTGCCCAACCAGCCGGCCTATTATGGCCAGGGGCAGGCGGTGGCGGCGATCAACCAGTTGCACCTGTCCCGCTACTGCTCGCCCACCGAGGCGCAGGCAGGCCTGTGCACATTGTCGCAGACACCGGACGCAGACCAGCGGGCCTCCAGCCTATTCGGCCCCGGCACCTATGATGGCCAGACCGGCATCAATGCGGCCAACGATTTCGTCACCAATCTCGTCCAGCCGGTGGTCCCCGCCGCCTTGCGCGGCGACCAGCTCACCTCGGTGACCGGCCAGGACGCGGCGGCGCAGCGGCGCGCCTACAACGCTCGCATGTCGCTGGCCCATCTCGTCACCGACTACGCTATGGCCATCCAGACGCCGTCGGTGCCGCTGACCGCCGCCCAGCAGCAGCAGATGCAGAACGAAGGTCTCACCCCGCTCACCACCGGCTCCTGGTACCAGGCGGTGGCCCTCGAGGTCGACCGCAGGGTCAGCGACGTCAACTGGGCGGCGCAGCTCCAGCAGATGCCGCCGGCCTCGGTCGAGCGTGAGATCGCCCAGCAACTGGCGCTTTCCAACTACCTCCAGTTCCAGAATTTTCTCGTCGCCCTCTACAACGCCGTGGCCAATGCCGCCCAACTGGCGGCGACGACCGACAAGACCTTCAAGGGCACCACCCCGATGCCCAGCCCCTCGATGGCCGCCAACTGATGGAAGGGTGAAATGGCCGATACTAACGCTCCCGCACCGGCAACGCCCAATCCGACTGAAGCCAACGGGAAACGCACCGCGGCAGAGGCAACAAAACCCGAGGCTCCGCACCCCAAGGATCCGCTGCAAGTGCTGCTGGAGCGCCTCGATGGCTTGCATCTCATCCTGGCGGAAAAAGATTCGCAGCTCGCCAAGCAGATCGACATGCTCTCCCGGCAAGCACTAGTACCGGGGCAGACGGCAGATGAAACCTTCCGTACCCGCGTCGCCTATTCCCTGCAGGATGTGGAGAAGATCCAGGGGCCATTGGCCGGCCTGCCACGGGCCTTGCGCATCGAGATGACGGCCCGCGCCGGCACCGCGCCGGGCCTCGACAACCAGCGCCTCCAATCCTTGCTGCGCCAGACTCCCGCTCTCGCCGACGGACGCTTGATCGGCGATCTCCGCGCCATGGCAGTGGAGGTCGGCAGCGGTAGGCTGCAGGACCCGACAACCATCCTCAGCCGCATCGAGGTCCTGGAAAACCGCGTGCGACTGGCCGACCATTTGGCCTCAGCGGGTGGGAATGCCGCCGCACGCGCAGGGTCCGCCGCTCCGGCCGGCGGCGGCCAGTCGCAACGGCCGACCGATCCGGCGGCGACGGCGGCCGCAGCAACGGCGTCCGACCACCAGCCGCAAGGTCGAACCAGCGCGCCGGCCAGCCCTGCCGGGCCGCGGCCATCGGATGGGCCGACCCCGCCGAGCCGACAAAATCTGAACCAAGCGAGCGCACCGGTGCAGCCCGTATTCGTGCAGGCTCCAACCCGCGGGCCAAGCGCCCTGCTCAACATCTTCCGCACCTTGCGGCAATCGGATGCCGCAACACCGCCACCCTGGGAGCCGAAGCCGGAGCCTCTGGCCGGCCGGTTGGCCCGCTTCGAGGAACGGCAGGTCGCCAAGAACCCGGATTTGGCGTTGCGCAATGCCGAACTGTCCGGCCAGGCGGCCCTGGAAGCGTTGCAGGACTTCGCCAATGCGCCGGGGGCCGCCATCGTCACCAAGATCCGCGACGCCGCCAAGGCCGACCCCGGCGGCATGGCCGCCGTGATGGCGGAGATGCGCGAGGGCGGCCGCTACGCCGATCTGCGCAGCGAGTTCAATAACGCCCTGGTGCAGGAAAAAGCCGTCACCGGCGCCTATGTCTGGGCCAGCGCCGCGCTCGGCCGCTATGGCGACGACCGCGTCGCCACCGAGGCGATCATCGCCCACCGCCCCGATGCCACGGCGCTGTCCGCTCGGTTCGCCAAGCTCGATGCGGAAATCGGCCAAGCCGCCTTCGGCATCCCGGGACGCCGGGATGGCCAGTCCGCGTTGGATGAAATGGCGGAGAAAGCCAAGGAACTAGTCACAAAAGCAGTCGACGCGGTCCGCAGTGTCTTCGGACGAAATGCCTCGGCCGAGGTCAAGGCCGGCCCCAGCCCGTCACCGATTTAGCTCGCTTCGAGGGGAGGCATTCACTTCGTGCCGCGAAGTGTCCCCTCTGCCGGGCCTGGACGTTTCCGCTTCTTGTCGCGAGTCTCGGCATCGAGCGGTATGTCGCGCAGCATCTCGACAGGATGAATTTCCAGAGCCCTGCCAAGGTCGAAGATCACATTGAGCGTCGGGTTGTATCGCCCGCCTTCGAGACCGCGCAGATAGACGGCGGAAAGATCGGCGCGAAACGCCAACTCTTCCTGCGTAATCCCCCGTTCGCTCCGAAGGCGCCTCAATGCCGCGCCGAAATTCGCTTGTACCTTCACACGGAGAGTTGGCCGTCAACCGCTCCGGAGCACGAGAAAATATATTTACGGTTAAATATATTTTCCGATAATGATGCGCGATATGGAGGCCCGATCCCGTCGGCACGCCAGCAAGTTGCTGCATGGGCGGCAGAAGAACTCAGTGATTGAGATATGAAATGGATAGCCCAACCCGGGGTCAACGAATTTCATTTTCGACCAAGGTCGCGGCAGGCTTCCTTGTCTTTTCAGGGGCCTGGTTCGGGCTGTCCGACCACCTGACGTCGATCCTTTTCCCCGACGGACTTACCAAGATCACAATATCGAATACGTTGTCGTTTGTCGCAGCCACCGCTCTCCTCCTGAAGCTGGTTCTTCTGGCCGAGGAACGACGACGAATCGGATGGGAAGCCCGCCTTCGTCAGGATGCGATTCATGATCCATTGACCAATTTGCTCAATCGCCGCGCCTTCATCAGTCATCTGGAAGCGGCGGTCGAACGGGTCCGCCGTACAGGCTCACGGCTCGGCGTTGCATTCGTCGACTTGGACGGCTTCAAAGCAGTCAATGATGAATTCGGTCACGCCTTTGGCGACAAGGTGCTCCAGGCCGTTGCACAACGGCTGCGCGCCACCTTACGAACGGCCGATATTGCCGGACGGTTGGGAGGCGACGAATTCGTCGTTGTCGTCGAGCCCGATAAAGGCGATAGCGCCGAGACCCTTGCGGCTCGCCTGCTCGAAGCATTCCGGTGCCCTTTAGAAATCGGTGGGCAGGGTTACTCGCTCACTTTGAGCATCGGCGTCTCCCATTTCCCGGACAACGCTACCGAAGCCGAACAACTGGTGCGCGCCGCCGATATGGCGATGTACACGGCAAAAGCCGCCGGGCGAAACGGGTTCGCCATTGCTGAACCCGGAGCCACTGTGAACCGCAGGCCGTTGAACCTCACATGCGGGCGTTGAACCTCCCAACAAGGTCGCTCTTGGCCGCGAACCGTGGCATCAATGACACCCAACCGGCACACCAGCCCCTCTACGCCTCTATCGTATTTCCCCTGGTGAGAGTCGCTTTCAATGACGCATGCCATTCGCTTGCCTCGACAGACCCGAAAAGCGCGATCGAACCTCATTGACGCCCATGTCGGGCAACGGGTTCGGCTGCGGCGCAGCCTTCTCGGCCTCAGCCAGGAGGAACTCGGCCAGCAACTTGGACTATCTTTCCAGCAGGTGCAGAAGTACGAGAGGGGCGCCAATCGCGTCGGCGCCAGCCGCCTGTTCGATCTGGCGAACGCACTTGATGTACCGGTTGGTTACTTCTTCGACGACCTACCGCCCGAGCTTCAAGATGGGAATGCGCCTTCACTCCATCGGCCGGCCGGCGATAGTGAGGTGGACGGCTCTGTAATGATCAAGCCGGAAACCCAGGACCTCGCTCGGATGTACCACCGCATCCGTGAGCCGACGGTGCGGAAACGTTTCTACGAACTGGTCCGGGAATTGGCGAAATCCGCCACGACATCTCCGAAGATTCGGTGAATACGCCCTTCGCCTCTACCGAGTCCGCTCTTCCATTTGGCGAACGTATTCGGCCGCTGTGACGATGGCAATGCCACGCCAGGGATGGAGCGACAGCAAATCATCGTCGCCGCTGATGATCACTTCGGCTTGAGCGTCAAAAGCCAGTTCCAGGTACTTGTTGTCCTTGGCATCCCGACAGTCGGTGACCACCATCGTGGGCTCGTACCGTTCGGCCATCGCGATGATGGCGTCGAGGATCAGTGTCATCTCGGCGGCATAGTCTTGAAATTTCGGCCGGGCAATGACCGATCGGATTTCCGCTTCGATGGCGTCGGAGATGACGATGGTCGCGTAGGATCGAGCCAGCAGGATGGCGCGGGCGGGCAGCGAACGTGGCTTCAATCCGGCGCTCACCACCACACTGGCGTCAACGACGACGTTCGGCATTATAGGCGGTCAGTTCGGCATCGACTTCGGCCTCACTTAAGCCGCTCGCATCGACCTTGGCGTGCAGACGGTCGATCAAGGCGTTGAGCGGGTCGTCGTCCGGCGAAGCCGGCTTCAGGCGGCCGGAGAGGATGTCGTCGATCCGCTTCAGGCGCTTGTATTCCTCGGCAGAGAGCAGCACCAGCCGATCGCGTCCATAGGCGGTGATGGTGACCGGCTCCCGCATGGCGGTGTCCTGATAGGGCCCAGGATTGCGCTGAAAGTCGGTGGATGAAACTGACGGCATGGGACCTCCACTTGACCAACATACCCATTTTACGAATGTTACGTAGACAGTCGAGCGCGATTTTATAGAGCAAGGGAACGTCCGCCGCCTTTTTGCTCCCATATCCCGTTGGAATCGCGGCAGCCCTCTCGAAATAGGCCGGCCCGGCCGGCCCCTTTTCGTTTGCTTCGTGGTCCGCCGCCCATCTATCTCATTCCCCTCACCCCCGTGGAAACCAAGGCCATGCGCTCGTTCGTCGTCCTGTTCTTCCTCGCCGCAGCCCTGCACTACTTCCTGCACATCCCCCTGGCACTGGCCGGCGGCGGCGCGTTGGTATTGTGGATTCTGTGGAAGCTCAAATACATCATCCTGGCCATCCTCGGCCTTGAGATGCTGTTCGGTGGCGACAATGGCGGTGGCAACGACATCTGACGGTTTCCACCACTATAGGGCTGGGATCCTGCTCAAGATCTTTCGTGCCTTGAATACGATTTTCGCCGATGACCTTCGCGATCGACGGCTTCACATGCCAAATTCCGGACCTCTTTATGACGGTCGCAGTCCAGCCGCGGCCATGGTTGAGGGCGGACTTCCCGTGATGATCGACGTGCTGCGATACTTGGAATCATGGGCCGTAGGAAACGCGTGACCGTAGATTGGTGAACGCGGTGTTTCGGATGAACCTGGATTTCCTCATTGAAGCGATGATCGTAATCTATGGTGCCTGGGGGCTGGCGGGCTTCGTCCTCGACCTGACCAAGAACGAAAGAAGGCGGTGCAATTGGAAGCACACGAGCAGTCGGGCATCCTGACCGAATTGGTGGAAGGCCCCGGGGCCGGCCCGCCCGGTGCTCCCTCACTGGGATCGCTGATCGCCGCCTGGCGGCGGCGCGAGGGATGGACGAAGGCGCGCCTCGCCGAGCATATGGGGGTGACGCCGGCCGCCGCTCGCTGCTGGGAAACCGGCAAAACCTTTCCGACCCCCAATTTGGCGGCCCGTTTGGCCGAACTGCTGGAGATTCCTCTCAATACGATCGAGGCGCTGCGTCCGTGGCCAAAAGGCGCCGCAAACACCAAGGCCGACGGGTCCGGACCCGACCGCGCAGGATTGGCAAGGCTGATGATCGCCTATCGTCGACGGCATGGGCTGACCCAAAAGGCGCTTGCCGGTTTGTTGGGGGTCAGCATGACCAGCGTCGCCGATTGGGAGCAAGGGAGGAAATTCCCCGAATGGCATTCGCTAGTGCGACTGGCCGACCTGTTCGGGCTGTCGACGGAGGACATAGAGAGATTGCGACCGCCACACGGCACCGAAGCGGCGCTCAGGCTGCTTGCGCCGGCCAACGCATCCGGCTTGCCCGACTTAGGACACCGGTCTCTTGCCTGGCTGATGCTGGCTTGGCGGCATCGTCAAGGAGTCACACAGGCAGAACTCGCCAAACGCTGCGGCGTGACTCAGTCGGCAGTCAGCTTGTGGGAGAAAGGCCGCGAGTTTCCGCAAGGGCGGACCCTGTTGCGTCTGGCCGGCGTCCTTGGCCTGTCGGGCGATACGATCGAGCGATTACGTCCGGCGTTGGCCAATGCGGCGGCGGCGCCTTCGAGGCCGGCGGGATCACGCAGGCGGATTCGCCTGCCGCCGGGCGACGACTGCTCGCTGGCCGCGCTGATCCGCGGCCATCGCCATGATCACGAGCTTTCCCAGGAAAGTTTCGGCCGATTATGCGGAGTGGCGCGCCATGTCGTATCCGGCTGGGAAAGGGGAGCGATGCCGCGCCCGGCCAGGCTGTCACGCCTGGCCGCCGTACTGGGCGTCGGGCTCGACTGTCTGACGCGGCTCGCGATGTCCGAGCAGCGCCGGGTAGCCGCACAAATTCTGAGCATCATGGCCGACGGTCGGGCACGCCATGTGGCGTTCATCGAACGGCACGTCGAGGCGCCCCATTTGGCCGGGCGGTTGGGCGACCTGACCGAGCAGGGCGTGCTGCGCCGAGTCTCCAGGGGCGTCTATCAACTTGTTCTCAAGCTATAACTGTTGGATGGCGATCAAGGATTCCGCCACAGGATAGCTTGTTGCTTCGGGTCAACGACCTCTATTGACACGATCTCACCGCCCAGAGACCAGTCCGACATCAGGCGCGCCGCTTTTATCTTGAGGTGGAGTCGGACGGAACGGTCGATGCCGTACCCATTCTTTCTGTTGTCCAGGAAAACCTTCGCTTTTTCTTTCGGCAGAGGGAGGCCGGACACGAATTCAGGGTTTGTTATCGTCAGCCGAATGTCGTGAGCCAACGAGCCAACTCCCCCATGGACGTAAAAATACGTCGTATGGTCGAAGGGCTGGAAACCGAACCGCTGCGCCGTGACGTCATACTCGCCGAGCGTGCTGTCGGTCACGATGTCGAAGGGGTCATTGAGGTCGTAGGCGGCGGCCTCTTCCTTCATCATTTTCAGGGTTTCCGCACGCTTCTCCGGCATCACCAGGACATCGCGGTTGTTCCAGACCTGAGGACGGAAGGTCTGCATATAGTCGTCAACCGAATCCTCATAATCGTAGAAGCGGTCGAGCTTCATGTATGCGTGGAACAGGTTGCGGAAGTTGAACTCCGCCGCTGATGCCCATGTCGGCAAGGCGGCAGCGAGGGCAATCCCCGTCAGCGCGCCGCCCAAGAGACGCTTCATTCCCATGGTGTCCTCACAGTTTGGGGGCTGGCGCTTTCGGCTTGGCCGCCTCGATAGCCGCCTTCTCGCGGTCATCGGCCGCGGGGCTTGTCAGCCGCACGGTGGCGTACACTAACTTGTCGGTGCCGTACGATTGCGAGTCCGGGAACTCGCAATACTGGGCCAGCACGGCATCGTTGCTGCCCCACTGTACCCGGCAGTCGGTGGATTCTACCTCGGTCCACTGCCCGAACTTCTTCGCCGCCGCCTGTAACATTGGCGTCCGGTCATCCTTGAGCTTGTAGGCCTCAGCCAACGGGACGAATCGATTACGTTTCGCGTATTCCAGGAAGCTCATCGTGTTCCACGCCAGCTTCTCTTTCCGGGTCGCCTCAATACGTTTTGCGCGTTCGCTGACTTGGGAGAATTCGACTTGATAGTGCGTTTGCGAGGCGTTGTCGTCCCACATGATGTAGCTGACATAGGCTCCCGACCCGTCCGGCTTCTGTTCCTGCCGGATGGTGGGCTTCTTGGCGCCACTTTGCTTCACGAGGGCGAACACTTCGTCAGCGGTCATCCCCACCTTGATTCCGGCTAAGTCGTACTCCGACGCAAGAGCCGAAGCAGATGCCAGCAATAGGGCCATGCCAATGCCCAAGCCGAGATCTTTCATTCGATTCTCACCCCCTTCGAGAACGCGTCTATCTGCGCGGAAAAGTAGCGGCAAAGGTAGCCGAAACATAAGGTCTGGAGAAGAACCAATCTCGCTGCCGAACCAACCAGGGAATTGTTATTGGAATTTGATCGACAATAAAGTGGCGAGGCAGATCGTTACCGTCAGGCCGATGATCCGGTTCCTGCTGCTCGCTCGCCGCGGCTAATCCCCGCCAAAAATCCGGATGATTGCTGTCGGGGAACCATCGATTGCAGGCCGCTATACCTACGCTCACTTCCCTGCCGGCGGCGTTCGCGCTCGCGTCGTGCAGTCTCCAGGCCTGCCCCCAGCCTCGCGAGACCACCATGCCGCACCGCCTCGCCGTTATCCTGTTCCCGATCCTCCTTCTGCTTTCCCTCCCCGCTTTCGCCCAGGCGCCACCAGCCACCAACGGGTTCAACCTGAGTTGGTCGGCCCTCGATCCCGGGGACGACTGGGCGGCGCAGGTGATCGAAAGTGTTTTCCCCGTTTCCGGCAATCCGCCGCCCACGGCGACCGGATCGGAAGCCACGGTGATCGGCCAGATGGTCGGCCAGCTCACCGGGTTCGTCATGGCCATCGCCATGGCCTTCGTCTGCTACCTGACCATCATGAACATCCATCGGGTGGCCGAGACGGCACGGCTGCTGTCGACCGGCATGACCAGTATGTTTCTGGTCCGCGTCGGCTTCGCCGCCATCATGATGTTCCCGCAGAGCAACGGCTTCTCCGTCGGCCAATCGGCGATCATCCAAGGTGCCTTGTGGGGCATCGGCATGGCTCGGACGGTCTACACCAACGCCGTACAGGCGGTCGGCCCCGATGCCATGGTGATCGCCCAGCCGATGATCCCCGGCACCAAGACCATCGTCGCCAACCTGATGCAGAACGAACTGTGCCGTGCTTTGGTCAATGCCGCCTCCGGCAACCCGAACCTGGTGCCCGAACCGACGCCGGTCCAGGTGCAGAATGTCGACAACTCGGGAACCATCACCTGGTCCTATTCCCTGTCGCCGGGCAACCAGACCGGCTCCCCGGTCTGCGGGACCGTCCAGATCCGCGAGCCGAACCAAGGCAGCACCAACATCGCCGGTGTCAATGTCGACATGATGGGCCAGCAGCAAACCATCCTGACCAACGTGCTGCAGAACGACATCCTGCCGACGATTCAGACGGTGGCGACCAATCTGTGGCAGACCAAGCAGGCCAGCGCCCTTTCGCCGCTGCAGGGCGTGTTCCAAACGGCAACGGCGGACTACACGAACCAGTTGACAGCCGCGGCGACGACGATCACCGCCAGCTTGCGGGCGGGTCTGCTCAGCAACACCGCCACGGCGCGCAGCGGTGGCCTCGGCTTGGCGCAGAACCAGACCCAGCTCTCCTCGCTCGGCTGGAGTTCGGCCGGCGCCTATTACCTGGAATTCGCCCGGCTGAACGGCCAGACGCTGTCCCTGCTCACCGCCACGCCGACCGTCACCCAGCCGAGCTATGAGGGACTCGGGCCGGCGCTGAGCACCGATCTGGCCCCCCTGATCCAGGCTTCGCAGGCCTTCCTCACCAGGCTCGACACCTATGTCACCACCACCGACGGCTTGAGCACGCCGGGCGGTAACGCCGATCTGTTCTCCGGCGCGACCCCAGGCGGTGACGGGGCCGGAGTCCTCGACCAATTGGCCCGCAGGCTCCATGTCTCCGATTGGGTGCTGCAGGCCCTGCAGTCGGCGATGTCGCCAAGCGGAACGCTGTGGACCGATCCCTTCGGTGGCTTGATGCGTCTGGGCAATCAGATGATCCTCATTGCGCTCACCATCCTCGGCTCGGCCGCTCTGCTCTCGTCGACCACCGGCACCGCCGCGGCCACCCTGTTCAATCTGCTGTCCGGCAACGCCGCCGCCGCCGGCATGTCGGTGGTTGGGCATTTCCTGGTAAATTTCCTTGCCACTCCGATCTTCCTCGGCGTCGCCGGGCTGCTCATCCCCGGCCTGACCATTGCCTTCGTCCTGCCGACGATCCCCTGGGTGATGTGGATGGCCGGTGTCGCCGGCTGGATCATCCTGGTCTGCGAGGCTTTCATCGCTGTGCCGCTGTGGATGCTCGCCCACATGACCTTCGAAGGGCCGGGCCTGCATGGCAACGCCACCGAAGGCTATTCGCTGCTGTTCAACGTTCTCTTCCGGCCGGTCCTCATGCTCTTCGGGCTATTCCTCGGCTATTTCGTCTTCGCCGCCATGTCCTGGCTCATCCAGCAGAGCTTCGGTATTGCCGCCGGATTCGTCCTTGCCAACGGCTGGCTGGTCACCAACATGATCGGGCTGACGGTACTCCTTGGGATATTCGTTCTTACCCATGTGGTGTCCGCCTTGATTAGCTTCCGGCTGATTTCCCTGGTGCCCCATCACTTGCCGCGACTGATCGGCTTCATGGCGGCGAACCGGGTGGACATGGATCAGTTCAGCCGGGATGCAGCCTTGGTGGGGGTCAGGGGGACAGTGTTGGCAACGAATGATGCGCTCCTGAGCCCTCTGCGTTCGGCAGCAAGTTCCGGCAATGCTCTTAGCTCACCGCCTCGGTACTTGCCTGGGCCGAATACCGGAACCGCTTCAGCCGGCAATGCAGGAATGGACAGTACGCTTCGCGCCGTGACCGATGTGCCACCCCCGCCGGCTGAGTTTGACGAGGCATGACCATGTTGGACAACGATCCGGAAGACGGTTTCAGTCCCGCCGCTTGGTTCTTCCTCGGCGCTCAGGAAGAACGCGCACGCCAGCGCAACCAAGAATGGATGCGGGACGTGCTCGCTGGGCGACCCGTTCCGAAAGCCGATTTCCAAGCACTGCTTGCCGAAAACGAAAATCTGGGTCACCGAGTCACAGCCCTCGCCCAGGAAAATGATTATCTTCGCCAGAAGTACGAGCAAGCCGTGGCGGACAATCGAGCGTGGCAGGAATGGGGGGCGAAGGTCAGGATACAGCGAGATAGCCTGAAGCAACAGGTCGCCGCGCTGACCGCGGACAACGAAGCCTTGCGCCAGGACCGCGACACCGCCGCAGACTTCTACCAAGAGGCTTTGGAGGGCCGGCGGGAGCAGGTCGCCGAACTGGAGAAACTGGTCAAGAAACTCCGCCGGGGCGAGGGATAGGGCATTGCCACGCCGTTCGCGCCTCGGCGCGGCATGGTGCAGGCATTCCTTTCAGGAGGCCCACCATGCGTCTGCTCCGTCTTGTCCTACTGCTCGCCCCGCTTGCCGCCTGCAGTTCCGGCAATGTCCAATCGGCCAATGATTTCGAGGCGCCGCCAGCCCCGCCGGTGATCCATCCCGATTACGATCCCTATGCCCCATACGGGCAGGCCAATGCGACCTGGAGGCCGCCGGTCTTCGATCGCCGCGGCACCATCGTCAAACCAGCGGAGCCGTCCACCCAAGCCGACCGGCCTGATTACGAGCATGCTCCTTGGGCCACAGGAGCCGGCGGAGGCAATGTCCTGGCGCCGCCGGGCACGTTCTGAGCCCGGCGTTCAGCGCGGCCAGAAGGATTCCGAGGTCAGCAGATACTCGGCTGCAGTAACCATCCGGCGCGTCCGCAGCCGGAAGTTCTCCAGAGCCGCCCGGAACGCCGCCAGAAAAAACAGGATGCAGAACGGCAAGAATTCGATGACCGCCACCACACGGCTGGCCGTCCAGGGCATCGTCGCCGCGCGATACAGCCAGGCCAGAAAGAACAGCCAACCGAGGCCGAAGGCCAAGTAGGCGGCCCGCGCCGTTTCCTGCCGCCGGCGGGCGAAGAGCCGCTCCAGGTCGAGGGACGACAATCCATAGGCCATGGCGGTGGCCTCCATGTCGATGTCCCCGCCTTCGGTCAGACGCAGCGGCGACTGCGATGGGCGGGTCGCTCCGAGCCGCTGTGCCAGCCGACGAATGAACCGGGCCCCCTGGACGATGTCCTGGGGCGCAGCGGCGACGACCGGCCCACCGGCCAGCCATTTCGTGCCGCCCCAAACGCGGCCGAAAATACCGCGCCGCCTCGGAGAACCCTGCTTGGCGCGTCCTTGCCTTCGGTCAGCCATTCTTCACCCTCCAATCGAGTCGACCAACGCCTTCACATCGGGCGGCAGGCCATCGAGGCGGCCCTCGCCGCCATCGGCCTTTCGCCACAGGAAGGTCGGCGTACCACGCAACTGGATGGCCTTCGCCACCGCCATGTTGGCCGCTAAACGCTGGCCAGCATTGGCCGCCGGCGGTCCGGCAAGCTGTCTGTTGCGCCAGGCCGCCACCATCTGGCCGGGCGGCCTGCTCAGCATGGCAAGGGCGCTGGCGGTGCTCTGGCCGTTATTCTCGTAATCCAGGACCGAGAGGGGAATGACAGCGAGTTGCACCTTCCCGCTCGCCACGTAGGGCTGCAGGGCCGCCATCGCCCGGATCGAATAGGCGCATTGCGGATCGATAAAGACCCAAAGGCGTGGCGCCGAGACCTTTCCCGCCGCTTCATGGAAGGTGTCCTTGACCAGGGTGAGCGGTGCCGCCGTCGCCGCGGATGGCGGTGGGGTGGCGGCCTGGCCGATGACGACGGTGGGAATGGCGCCAGCGATCCGGGCCACCTGGTCGCGGGTAATGTCCCTCCCCGTCGCATCCCACATCACCCCTGGGATGACGCGTTCCCCGTCGGGAGTGGCGTAGAACACTTGGAACTGGGATCCATTCTTGACGAAATAGCCACGCAGGCCATGCGCCGTACCCAGCGGTGTGATCTGGCCGTCGGCGATCGCCTCGAGCCGGGCCAGCGACAGATCGGAGAGCAGGCCGGCCACCACCGCCTCTCCATCCGGCGTCACCTGCACGACCAGAAATTGGTCGCCCTTACGAGCGAGCACCGATCGGAGGCCGTGCGCCATGCCGAGATCGGCCAAGCTGGCACCTGACGAAGCGAGGTGTTTGAGGGCTGGTACCCTACCAGCGTCCGTTGCCGAGATTATCGGCAATGTTGCAACCGTCTGTGCAAGACCGTTGGAGGTTGCTGGCGTGGCACCATCGGCCGCCGCAGCCTGTATTGTCGAAACAAGGCAGGGAACGGCCCAAAGAACAGAGATAAGGAATTTGCTGTACATGGTGCCTCCGGCATGGTTGCCGGCAGGCTCGCGCCGGACGGCGCGAACGGACGTACCCGTCAGTCCTTCTCCACTCGCCCAATGGGGCTGGACCACGCCGACAAGATCCGGTCCACGCCGACCAAAAACGCCCAGGTCATGACGAGCAAGGGCAGCGGTTCCCGACCGATGACCTCCGCATAGGCGAAGGCGGCATTCCGCAAGGCAATCAGATCGGCCAGATTCACTGGTGCGGCGTGCTCAATCTTCGCCACAGCCTCGGTCAAGTCGCGCTGGAAGTCTCTGCCGCCCATCACCGAATTCGTTTCTATGGGTGGATCGTCTTGGCTGGATCCCTGCGAGGCGACCGCCTGGAGAATCCGCACCAGATCATCACAATGCCGGGCCAAGTTCGATTGACCCGATTTGTCCGTTGCCGCCTCAGCGACGGCATCACCCGGAACCTCAGGGCCAGGCTCTTTTTGCGGCATTGAAGATTCTCCCTAAGTTTGATCATCTTTCTGATGGCGCAGTGCTTGTAAAACTATTTACGTTATTTTTCCCGTTGTTATTATGTATGCGCACCACCACTACTTGTTCTCCCAGCGAAAATGAAGTGATGGCGATCACCGATTCCCTGGCACCTGCCGCCTGTCCATATCCGGAGCCTCCCGGAAGGTAAGCATCCCGCAGCGCCGTCATAGCCGGTCATAGTCCGAGCGGTCGGGCCAATGCACGGTCTCCAACAGGGTCAAGGCTTGGTTCAGCGACAGAAGGGCGGCGCGGATGTCGCGGCAGCGTGCCTCGGCGTCCTCCACGATGCCCAGACGATTGAGGAAGCCCGTATCGAATGCGGACAGGGCGGCCACGGCCTCGTCGATCCGCCAGAGGACAGCCTCCGTCGCCTTGAACGCCGCGTCGATCATGGCATCCATCAGCATGTTCCTCGTTTGACATGGATACCGGCCGAATCGAGCGTCGAAGCTGACGAAGAGATCACAAACAGGCCAGACGGCAACTTATTGTCGGCATCCGGCCTACAATGGATGACAGCCATGATCACTATCGCTGAATTCGTACCGATAGGCGATTTCGGTTAAACACCGACACGGTTGACTAGACCAAACCGCTCAAGAGATTTGCGGTCCTGCCCACATTTTCTTCGCAACCGTTCCGTCGGAAATCTCCGTTCGCGGGCACCGAGCCAACCGTGGACTCTCGCCCACCTTGGGGCGACCCGACGCGATGGCGGTGAGACGAAGCGAGCAGGAATGGATAGGCAAAGCGGCAAAGGGAAAAGCACCAACGTCCACCTCATCCATGATCGGGCGGAGTTGGGCGATCGTTCCCTGAAGGTGGCCGAGGTTGCCCGTTTGTTAAGTTGTGATGAGAGTCAGGTCCGTAAGCTGGTCGACGCGGGCGAGCTTCATGGCCATGTCCTAGGCAAGCGCGGTATTCGCATCTATCTTTCCTCGGTGGAGGAATACCGCGAAGCCAAGGCCTTGCAACCGAAGACGAAAGAAAAGTCGTCGTCCGGCCAGCGACGCAAGAGAGTGAGCGCCGCCCACAATGAAGCGGTAGCGAATCTCCGCTCCCTCGGCATAGATGTCTAATCCGGCTCCAGAGGCCCTGCCATGGCGCACTTCAACAAACAACGTAAAAAGTGGATGTACGATTTTGAAATAAATGGGAAACGCCGCTCAAAATACATCGTGCACCCGGAAACGGGAAAAGAGCCACGGAACAAGACGGAAGCCGTTCGCTTCGAAACCCTGATCCGCGCCAAGGCCTTCGCGCAGCCCGAGTCGACACCCCATCCACCCGGCGATTTCACCGTCGGCATGGCCTTCGATGCGTTCACGACACGCAAGAAAGGTGGCGGCAACTGGGAAAACCAAAAGGTGTATATCGCCGAATTGGCGCGGTTCTTTGGCTTGGCGACGCCGGTGCGCGACATCACTGAGCAGACAATTTGGGAATATATCGCCCACGCCCGCCGCCAGCCCATTATGGTCTATATGGGAGGCGGCAAGACCAAATCGGAAGCGGTGAAGCTGCGCCGCGACAGCAGCCTCTACCGCCCTTGCAAATCCGGCCGAACGCGCGCGGACTCCACCATCAACCGATATCTCGACTGCCTGCGCGAAACCCTGCGCATTGCTTACAGCCTGCGTGACAGCGACGGGCGCATGCTTCTTTCCAACCCCGTGCCGGTCGTGCCGGACCTGACGGAACCGGAGAAGCTACCCCGCCCGATCCCCGATGATGTGCTCTGGCAAATGGCCGACCGGGCGCCTGCCCACCTTGCCTGGGGCATCCTCCTGGCTCGCCTCATGGGGTTTCGGAAAGGGGAAATGTTCGCCCTCACCATTCAGCAGGTGGACTTCCAGAACGGCGGCATCTGGCTGGCCGCCGAAGATACCAAGGCCAAGCGAGACGAATTCATCCCGGCCGGCCGGGAGGCCCTGGAGTTGCTGACCTATCTCGTGGCCGAAGCGATTGCCCGCAAGACCGAGCACCTGATCACCTATCGGCGTCGGCTCAGAAGGGCTCCCGGTGAGAAAGTGCGCTTCACCGAGCCGGTACCGATCAAGAACCCGAGGACGGCCTGGCGCAGGGTGATGAAGGAATTGGGCGTCGCCGGATTCCACAAGTTCCACCATACCAAGGCCAGTTTCGTGACCGCGATTGCCCATAACGCGACCGCAGCGGTCACCCAGGAGCTGGCCCGCCATCGCGACTACCGCACCACCCAACGCTATCTGAAGGTGAACAACCAAGCGGCCCGCGCCGCCGTCGATGCGGCTTCTATCAGGGTGCCGACGGCAACTGCCCTCGCCCCGAGTCCCAAACAAGAGTCCCAAACAGAGGATCCGATGTTTGGAGAGATGACCGCTAAGTCCTTGAATTTAATGGTCGGAGCGGCGGGATTCGAACCCACGACCCCCAGTCCCCCAGACTGATGCGCTACCGGGCTGCGCTACGCTCCGACCGACCTCCCGAACGGGAGGAGGCTCACTATAACCACCTCGCACGGTGAACGCAACCGCCCGTGAACGGGTGATTGGCTAAAGATCGCGGAATTTCTGTCGCAGCCGGAAGTCCTCCGAGATTACCAGTTCCTCCATCCGCGCCAGCCGCCGGTCCAGGCTGTCGAACCGCCTTGTCAAGTCGTCCACCGTGGGGCGAGGCCATTGCCGGTCGTCAACCGCCACTCCCTCGGACCGCACCGGCAGAATCATGGTCAACAGTACGTAAAGTCCAGCGATCAGCGGAAAAAATCCGAACAGCGAGCCGACGACGGCGGCGATACGGATGAATTTCGGCTGGACCTGGAAATAGGCGCCCAGCCCGGCGCAGACGCCGGCGACCTTGCCGTGGGCCGGATCGCGATAAAGTCCCGGCGGCAACCCGAAGCCGGGGGATCGCCCGTCACCCGTCACTTGTTCCTCCACTCGCCATGGGGGGTGTCGAGAACACGTTCCAGGGTATCGATGCGCGCCTGCAGGCGATCTGCCAGGGCGGCGAGTTCCGCCAGCTTGCGGTGGTCGTCGGCAGCCTCAGGGCGCAACTCGCCCGGCCATGGAGCCCTGCGCAGCCGGCTGCGCCAGAACGGTCCGAACACCGTGCCGGCCAGCACGCCGACGACCAGCGCCAACACCACCATTGCGAAGACATGCCCCATCGCCGTCGTCCCCGCTCCCTGCCCTCACCGGCCCACGCCAGCCTTGCCCAGCTTGGCCTTCAGAGCCTGCAGTTCATTTTCCACCTGATGGTCGGCCTCCAGCGTGGCGAATTCGTCGGCTACGCTTTTCGGCTTTGCCAGATCGTAAAGATCGACCTTCCCTTCCATTTCGTCCAGCGTGCGCTCGACCTGCTCGAAACGCGCGAAGGCGTCAGTAACCCGCTGGTCGTAGAGCGAGCTACGGATCTTCAGGCGGTTGGCGGCGGTCTTGTGCCGGGCGATCATCGACGCCTCCCTCGCCTTGGCGTCGGCCAGCTTCTGCTGCAAGGTCGCAAGATCCTCGCTCTGCTTGGCCAGCCCCGCTTCGACCTGCTGCCGCTGGCGCTCCAGCGCCGCAAGCTCCTGTTCGACCCGCGCCTTGATCTGCAGCGCCGCTTTGGCCAAGTCCTCGCGGTCACGGGTGAGCGCCAGTTCGGCCTTGCCCTGCCATTCGTCGCGATCGGCGGCCAGAGCGGCCCTTCTACGTTCCAGTTCCTTCTGTTCGGCCAAGGTCTTGACGGTCGAGGAGCGCACCTCGACCAGCGTGTCCTCCATCTCCTGGATGATCAGGCGGATGATCTTGTCCGGCTCCAGCGCCCTGTCGAGGATGGAATTGATGTTCGAGTTGATAATGTCGCTGATGCGGGAAAACACACCCATGGGACTGCTCCACTGCCTGGACGGGACAGCAATTCAGATACAAGTGCCGTGCCAGATGCCGACACTCCGCCACAACCCCTTGAATGACAAAAACTTTCCCAGATCGCACCGAAAAGCGGCCTTTCACCATATAGTCATTTTTACTATTTATTGGTGAACTCCACCACTTGTGTGAGCTTTGACGCCATGCACACGATCGCCCAGGATGCCCCCACGCCAATCGGCCAAAGCCCGGCCTTTCTCCAGGCGATGGCGGCGGTCTCGCGGGTCGCGCCTCTGGCCCGGCCGGTTCTGCTGGTGGGGGAGCGAGGCACCGGCAAAGAGTTGATCGCCGCACGCATCCACTATCTGTCTCCGCGCTGGAATCAGCCGTTCCTCAAGCTCAATTGCGGCGGGCTGACCGAAAGCCTGCTGGAAGCCGAATTGTTCGGCCATGAGGCCGGCGCCTTCACCGGCGCCCAGAAGCGCCGCCTGGGCCGCTTTGAACTGGCCCATCGCGGAACCTTGTTCCTCGACGAGATTGCCAATGCGCCGATGACGGTACAGGAAACCATTCTGCGGGCGGTCGAATACGGCACATTCGAACGGGTGGGCGGCAGTGACACGGTGCAGGTCGATGTGCGCCTGGTGGTGGCCACTAACGTAGACCTGCCGGCCCTGGCCGCGGCGGGCCGCTTCCGGGCCGATCTGCTGGACCGCCTGGCGTTCGACGTTCTGACTTTGCCGCCGTTGCGGCACCGTAAGGAAGACATCGAGGTCCTGGCCGAACATGTGGCCCTGCAAATGACCAAGGAAATGCGGCGTGACGTCTTTCCTGGCTTTACCCCCGCCGCGCTGCAGGCTCTACGCGACCACGCCTGGCCGGGCAATGTCCGCGAGTTGAAGAACGTGGTGGAACGGGCGGTCTACCGAACTGAGCCGCACCGGATGGTCGACGAGATCATTCTCGATCCCTTCGTTTCGCCCTGGCGCCCGCTCGACCGGCCACAAGTCGCGACCTCCGCTGCCGGGGCGGTACCGTCGCCATCAACCGCCCAGCCGTACGACTTCACCGCCCGCATCGCGGATATCGAGCGCAAGCTGCTGGCTCAGGCACTGCAGGCCAACGGCCACCATCAAAAGCGGACAGCGGCATTTCTCGGCATGACCTACCATCAGCTGCGCAGCCAACTGCGCAAGCACGGGCTAATCGTCCGAGCGGCGCGACCGGACGAGGATTTCGCGGAGCTCCATTAGCTCGACGAGCAGGCTTTCCAGATCCGCCCGTTTGCTGTCGTCCGGCATCGTTTCGACCGTGACGGGTTCCGCCGGAAGCTCGGCCGCCGCCACGGTCGCCGAAGGTTCCGCAAGCGCCGCCGGTGCGGGTGGCTCGGCCTTGGCCTGCGCGCCGCCGCCGCCGCGCGACTGCTCGCGCAGCAGCTTTTGCACGCCGCGGATAGTGTACCCATCCTTGTACAGCAGGTCGCGGATGCGACGCAGGAGCTGGAGGTCCTCAGGGCGGTAGTAGCGCCGCCCACCGCCGCGCTTCAGCGGCTTTATCTGAGCAAACTTGCCTTCCCAGAAGCGGAGAACGTGTTGCGGCACGTCCAGGTCTTCCGAAACCTCGCTGATGGTCCGGAAGGCTGCCTCTGACTTGGCCGGTCGGCGGCCGGCAGTGTCGTCGATCTCGTCAGCTCCGATCACGTCTGTTTCTTGCCGCGCACGGCAGCCTTGGCAAGGCCGGCGTTGATGCGGTTCTTGAGCAGCTGCGAGGCGCGGAAAACCAGAACGCGGCGCGGCAAAATGGGAACTTCCTCGCCGGTCTTGGGATTGCGTCCGATCCGCTGGCCTTTCGAACGGATCGAGAAACTGCCGAAGGATGAAATCTTGACCGCTTCGCCGCGCGCCAGCGCATCGGTGATCTCGTTGAGGACCAACTCCAGCAGATCCGCCGACTCGTTACGCGACAGGCCTACCTCCTGGTAGACCGCTTCGCTGAGCTGCGCGCGGGTGACGGTACGCTCGGTCATACTGCTCATCCCAATTGGGTTTACGGCCTGACCGTACCCTCTTGGAAGAAAACCGTCAATATCAAAGGGATGGAAGATGTCGTTGCAACGGGCTCGCGGTCACATGCGAACCAGTGCCGCACCCCAGGTGAAGCCGCCGCCCATGGCCTCGAGCAGGACCAACTGGCCCGGCTTTATCCGGCCGTCGCCCACCGCCTCAGCCAGTGCCAGCGGCACCGATGCAGCCGAAGTGTTGGCATGCTGGTCCACCGTCACCACCAGCCGCTCAGGCGACAGGTGAAGCTTGCGCGCAGTGCTGTCGAGAATCCGCTTGTTGGCCTGGTGCGGCACGACCCAGTCAATGTCCTGCGGAGCCAGACCGTTGGCCTCCAGCACCTCGCCCACCACCTCGGTCAGGTTGGCCACGGCGTGGCGGAACACCTCTCGGCCTTCCATGCGAAGATGGCCGACCTGCTTGCTGCTCGACGCGCCGCCGTCGACCTTGAGCAGGTCGTAGTAGCGGCCGTCCGAATGGATATGAGTCGACAGGATGCCGCGGTCAGACACCTCGCCATGACCTGCCTCGGCCCGCAGTACCACGGCGCCGGCGCCATCGCCGAACAGGACGCAGGTGGTGCGGTCCTTCCAATCAAGGATGCGCGAGAATGTTTCGGCTCCGATCACCAGGGCCGAGCGCGCCTGGCCCGCCTTGATGAAATTGTCGGCGACTGACAACGCGTAGATGAAACCCGAGCACACCGCCTGCACGTCGAAGGCAGCGCCCCCGGCCATACCCAGGGCGGCCTGGACGCGGGTCGCCGTCGACGGGAAGGTGTTGTCGGGCGTCGCCGTGGCCAGCACGATAAGGTCGAGATCCCCGCCCGACATCCCGGCCGCCTCAAGCGCGCGCCGCGCCGCGGCAATCGCCAGGTCCGAGGTCAACTGGTCGTCAGCGGCAATATGTCGCTGGCGGATACCGCTGCGCTCGACGATCCATTCGTCGCTCGTATCGACACGTTGTGCCAGTTCACGATTGGTCACCACGCGTTCGGGCAAATAGGCGCCGACGCCGGCGATAAGGGAGCGGATCATTTTCATCAGATGGCAGCCGCCTGCGCGCGTGGATCGTCCGAGGACTTCAGCCGTTCCAGTTCCCGCTTGATGCGGTCGTTGAAACCATGGGTCACCAGTTCGACGGCGACCCCCACGGCATTGGCGAAGCCGACGGCGTCGGTGCCACCGTGGCTCTTTACCGTGATGCCGTTCAGGCCCAGCAGCATGGCACCGTTGTAGCGCCTGGGATCCGTACGCAGCTTGACCTTGACCAGGGCCGGCTTGGCCAGGAGATACCCCAGGCGGGCCAGCAAAGATGAGGAAAAGGCGTCGCGAAGGAAACGCGAATACATCTTGGCGACGCCCTCGGCGCTTTTCAGCGCGATATTGCCGGTGAACCCGTCGCTTACCACCACGTCGACCGTACCGGCGGCAATGTCGTTTCCCTCGACGAATCCGTAGAACTTGATCGGCAGGCTGCCGTCGCGCAGGGCCACCGCCGCGGTGCGCACGGCATCGTTGCCCTTCAGTTCCTCGGAACCGACGTTGAGCAGGCCGACCGTAGGCTCTTCGATGCCCAGCACCATGCGGGCAAAGACTTCGCCCATCACGGCGAATTCCACCAGGTTGTTGGCGGCGCAATCGACGTTGGCGCCCAGGTCGAGCATGACCGTCTCGCCGCGCTCGGTCGGGAAGAAACCGGCGATGGCCGGGCGATCGATCCCCGGCAGCATGCGCAGGACGAACTTCGAGACGGCCATCAGCGCGCCGGTATTGCCGGCCGAAACCACGCCCGCCGCCTCGCCACGCGCCACGGCGTCAACCGCCAGCCACATGCTGGACTTGCGGCCGGTGCGGAGCACCTGCGAAGGCTTGTCGTCCCCCTTGACCGCGTACTCGGTGTGGCGGACCTGGCAGACGGTTCGCAGCTCGGGCGTCTGGTCCAGCAAGGGGTCCAGCTTTGCTTGATCGCCGAACAGGAGGAAGTCCACATGCGGCATGCGCGTGTGGGCGATCTTCACCCCTTGGATAACCATGTCCGGAGCCTGGTCGCCCCCCATGGCATCCAGCGAAATCGTCAGCCGCATGGTCAAAGCCACCGCCCTTGGCAACCGGAACCGGGTTCGAGGTTAGGCGGCAGCCTCGGCTTGCGCAACCACCTCACGGCCGTCGTAATGGCCGCAGGCACCGCAGACGTGGTGCGGGCGCTTCGGTTCGCCGCAATTCGGGCATTCGATGTGACCGACAGCCTTCAGGGCGTGATGCGACCGGCGCATGTTACGGCGGGATTTCGACGTCTTCTTCTTCGGAACAGCCATTGTATTACTCGTAAGCCAGAGGCAGGAACGAAAGGCAGCCTTCTTAACGAAAAACCGCAGGCGGGGCAAGCTGAATGCTGGCCAAGCCCCGCTATTTCTTCTTCAAGGCGGCCAACGCCGCGAACGGGTTGGCCGTAGACGCGCTGGAAGGCTCTTCTTCCGCGCTGGACGCGAAGACTGCGCCCGGCGCCCGCGGAAACGGATCGAGCGCCAGAGCAAGATGTTCAGCCACGGCCTCGCCCATGTCGACCATCCCATCGTCGATGGGCTCGGGGGGGTCCTCGAGTTCCAGGTCCACCACCACTTCCGCGCCGTCCTCGGACGCTTCGCCAGAATAGGTCAGGTCGAAGTCCTCCTCCACATGCGCACGCACCGGCTCGAGCGTGACCACGCAAGCCTGCACCACATCGGCGACGAAGCGGCCCCTCAGCCGCACCAGCTTGCCGCCGCCGACCAGGGCCAGCCATAGCCGGGCGCTCAGCGAGTCGACTGCCAGGATGTTGAAGCGGCGGGCCAACGCCTCCCGCTCCCCTGCATCTGCCTCGATCTCGAAGGTCTTTTCCTGATGGCTGAGACGCGACACCGTAACCGGACGCGAAAACTCGGTTTCAGTCATGGCGCGATCGGGGCTCCGAATCGAACCCGGCCTTCCTTGATATCCTGGTCAGCTTGTTCGGCCAGTGCCGCAGCCTCGCGCAGCACATAGGCTGCCATCGCGGACAACACCGAAGGCGGCACCTCGCTGCCGCGATACAGGTTGCGAGCCAGGCCTGCAGCCAGCACGCCGGCGTCGGCCAGGCCGGGCTCGTAGGCGGACACGCGCCCGTAGAAGGCGCTGGCCATGGTCTTCACGCGGCCGCCGACGCCAATGTCCGAGACGCCAAGTTCGCGCAGGTTCTGGTCCATGTCGGCAAACATCAGGTCGAACACCGCCTGGCTCAGCGGCCTCAGATCCTCGCCCCCGCGGCCCAGACGATTGAGCAGAAGGAAGACATGCAGAGACAGCAGATCGAAGCGGCCATCCACGCTGTCGGACACCCCCAACCGCAGATAGAAGTCCGGATTCCGAGCCTGCTCGACCGCCGCGACGTAAAGTTCGTGCGCCGCATCTTCGATCTGCCGCCGGCGATGCCGTTTGCTGAACCCAATCATGTCTCGTCGCTCACCGGAAAAGTTGACAAGGCGCCGCCCAGAAGGGCAAGGTCTCCACACTATCGGCTGCAGCGTCCCTCCCGTCAACGAGGGGCCTTGCGTGGATATTCCGCCGAAACGACGCCAGGGCAAGATGCAATCTATTTCATACCGCCTTTTGTTGGCCGCCGCGCTTCTGGGAACGGCGACCGCCTGCTCGCCGACCGTCGACATGCGAGGCAATCAGCCGTTACCCGAACATCTGGCGGAGATCAAGCCGGGCCGCTACACCAAGTCTGACGTGGTGGCGCTGATCGGCACGCCGGCCACCGTCGGTCCGTTCAGCGACGATCACTGGTACTACATCAGCAGCAAATTCGAAACCTTTGCCTTCCTGAAGCCGGAGGAGATCGAACGTCAGGTGGTGGTCATCGACTTCGACAAGTCGGGCACGGTCACCAACCTTCGCAAGCTGAGCTTGGCGGACGGCGAGTCGGTGGACATGGCGGCGGGTGAGACCCCCACAGCCGGCAAGGAGCTGTCGGTGCTCGAGCAGTTGCTGGGCAACGTCGGCAAGTTCAACAGCAGTTCGAACGACGCCCCCAAGGGCCCGTAGTTTACTCAGAATTCTGGTTCATGAAAAAAGCCCCGGCGGATGTCTCCGCCGGGGCTTTTCTTCACTTGTCCGCTTTTCCTTTAGCCGGCTACCATGGCCAGCAACAGGATGGCGACGATGTTGATGATCTTGATCATCGGGTTGACCGCCGGACCGGCGGTGTCCTTGTAGGGATCGCCGACGGTGTCGCCGGTGACCGCTGCCTTGTGGGCGTCGGAACCCTTGCCACCATAGTTGCCGTCCTCGATGTACTTCTTGGCGTTGTCCCAGGCGCCGCCGCCCGAGGTCATCGACAAGGCGACGAACAGACCGGTGACGATGGTGCCGAGCAACATGGCGCCAAGAGCCGAGAAGGCCGAGGTCTGCCCGGCGACCACCAGGACCACCAGGTACAGGACGACCGGCGCCAGCACGGGCAGCATCGAGGGAATGATCATCTCCTTGATCGCCGCCCGGGTCAGCATGTCGACGGCGCGGCCATAGTCAGGCTTGGCCTTGCCTTCCATGATGCCGGCGATTTCCTTGAACTGCCGGCGCACTTCGACGACCACCGAACCGGCGGCGCGGCCGACCGCCATCATGCCCATGGCACCGAACAGATAGGGGAGCAGACCGCCGATGAACAGGCCGATCACCACGAACGGATCCTGCAGCGTGAAGGTCACGTTGAGGTTCGGGAAGTAGTGATGCAGGTCTTCGGTGTAGGCGGCGAACAGCACCAGCGCGGCCAGGCCGGCCGAACCGATGGCATAGCCCTTGGTCACCGCCTTGGTGGTGTTGCCGACGGCGTCCAGCGCGTCCGTGGTCTTGCGGACCTCCTTGGGCAGGTCGGCCATCTCGGCGATGCCGCCGGCGTTGTCGGTCACCGGTCCATAGGCGTCCAGCGCGACGATGATGCCGGCCAGGGCCAGCATGGTGGTGGCGGCGATTGCGATGCCGTAAAGGCCGGCCAACATATAGGTGACGATGATGCCGACCGAGATCACCAGAACCGGCAGGGCGGTCGCTTCCATCGAGACCGCCAGCCCCTGGATGACATTGGTGCCATGGCCGGTGGTGGAAGCCTGGGCGACGCTGCGCACCGGCCGGAAATCGGTGCCGGTGTAGTATTCGGTGATCCAGACCAGCAGGCCGGTAATCAACAGGCCGACGATCGAGCAGAGGAAGAGCGACTTGACCGAGATGGCGAGGCCGCCGGTGGTGGTAAAGACCGCGTCGAACCCGCCGAACAGCATCTGCGCGGTGACGCCGATGGCGACCAGCGAAAGGATGCCGGTGACGATCAGGCCCTTGTAGAGAGCCCTCATGATCTTGTTGGAGGAGTCGAGGCGCACGAAGAAGGTGCCGATCACCGAGGCGGCGATGCATACGGCGCCAATCAGCAGCGGGAATAGCATCAGCTTTTCCTGGTCAGCCCCGGTGAAGAAGATGGAGCCCAGCAGCATGGTGCCCACCGTGGTGACGGCGTAGGTCTCGAACAGGTCAGCGGCCATGCCGGCGCAGTCACCCACGTTGTCGCCCACGTTGTCGGCAATGACCGCCGGATTGCGCGGGTCGTCCTCGGGTATGCCGGCTTCCACCTTGCCCACCAGATCGGCGCCCACGTCGGCGCCCTTGGTGAAGATGCCGCCGCCCAGACGGGCGAAGATCGAGATCAGCGAGGCGCCGAACGACAGGGCGACCAGCCCTTCGACCACGTGACGACCTTCGAAGCCCAGATTACGCAGGGCGATGTAGTAGCCGGCAACGCCCAGAAGGCCCAGGCCGACCACCAACAGGCCGGTGATGGCGCCGGACTTGAAGGCGACCGACAGTGCCGGGGCCAGGCCGCCGGTACGCGCCGCTTCGGCGGTACGGACGTTGGCGCGCACCGACACGTTCATGCCGACATAGCCGGCCACGCCGGACAACGTCGCGCCGATCACGTAGCCAATCGCGACGTGCAGGCCGAGACGGATGCCGAGGATCACCCCGACGACGACGCCGACCATCGCGATGGTTGTGTACTGGCGGTTGAGATAGGCCCGCGCGCCTTCCTGGACGGCGCTGGCGATTTCCTGCATACGCGGCGTGCCGGCCGCAGCAGACAAGACCGAGCGGCTGGCATAGGCGCCGTATATAAGCGCCAATACGCCGCACGCTAACACGATAGCATAGGCCATTCTTGTGCTTCCTATTCCCCTGGTGAAGCCGATGCGCTGCAGTTGTTCGTCCCGGCGGCCAGCAATAGGCGGTCGCCGGACTGGCTCGCACGACGCAGCCGCGACAACCTGCCAGAAGAAGACGCCTCACGCAACTAAAGTATCCGCGCTAGGACCGTTTGCACAACATTACGCTTTGAGATTGCCACTTCATCGTTTAGACATTATTCGGGGGAAAGCGTTCGATAACCGCGTGTCAACGGTCGTAGATCGACTTGATAACCACATCGCGGACCGCCCCCTCGCCAACCACATCGGTCGCCACCTTGAGCAGCTGATCGTGGATCACCTCGCGGTCGGCACTCGAATGGGCGTCGGAGTGGCGAGGCAGGATGTCGTAAAGCTTCAGCAGGATGGCTTGCTTGAGTGGCGTCATTCGCGCCTGTGCCTTCTCGACCGCTGTCCCGTTCACGTCAATGTCGAGATCCATGGCGATCTGCCGGCGAATCGCATGGTTCTGCACGATGGGAATGATGTAGGTGCCAAGGGTGATCACCCGGTGCTTGGGCGGTGGCGGGGCCGCCGGCGTATCTCTCTGTTTGCCGAACAGCGGAGCCAGCGGCCCCATCCCCAGCATGGCGGCGCCGCCAAGCCCACCCGCGGCAAGCAGCAGCAAGGCGATCACGATGAAGGCGATCTTTTTCATCCGGTCATCCGGTGAAGTGCTGGTATCCGCCGTGGCCCAGAGCGAGTGGTTGCCCCGCCGCGTCCACCACGGACACTCCCCGGCCTTCGATGATCCGCCCGATTCGGGTCAGTGGCAAGGCCAGTTCCAGGGAGAGAGCCGACAGCTGCGGCCGCGAGGATCGCGGCGCGGTGAACAGCAGTTCGTAATCGTCGCCGCCGGTCAGCACCGTGGCAAGCCCCTGCCCGACGCCGGCGGCAACCGCCGCACCCGCGGCTGGAGACAAGGGAATCAACGTCGCTTCGACCACCGCGCCGACGCCCGAGGTCTCGCAGATATGACCAAGGTCAGCGACAAGCCCGTCGGAAATATCCATGCCGGCATTCACCAGTCCGATCAGCCGCCGGCCGAGTACTGTACGCGGACGCGGCAGCCGGTATCGATCGATCAGCGCGGCGGCCGCTTGCGCGCCCAGCGCGCCGGCCTTACCGGTCGCGGCAAGGAGGCCCAGCGCGCCGTCCCCGATCGTGCCGGACACCCAGACATCGTCTCCCGAACGAGCGTTCGAACGCAAGATGGCATGGCCGGCCGCCACATGTCCCAGGGCGGTGAGCGCCAGCGTCAGCGGGCCGGGCGTCGCCACGGTGTCGCCGCCGATCAGCGAAATGCCGAACTGCTCGCAATCGGCCTTCAGCCCGGAGGCAAAACGGTCCAGCCATTCGGCTGTCGCCCCTACCGGAAAGCAGGCGGCGAGCAACACGGCGAAGGGCTCGGCCCCCTTTGCGGCAAGATCCGACAGATTAACTCTGATCAGCTTCCGGGCAATCAATTCGGGCGGGTCGTCAGCCAGGAAATGCACGCCGGCCACCACCGCATCGGCAGTGACCACCCACTGGCGGCCCGCCGGTCCGTCGAACAGAGCGGCATCATCGGTCAGACCGAGCGCCCCGGGGTGGCGCGCCGCCAGCGGGGCGAACAGTCGGGCGATCAAGGAGAATTCGTCGTCACCCACCACCCAACTCGCTACCCCGCACCACCCGGGCGATGCGGTCGAGAACGGCGTTGACCAACCCCGGCTCAGGGCCGGAATAGAAGGCATCGGCCACGTCGACATACTCCGAGATGGCCACTTTCGGCGGCACATCCAGCCTGGTCGCCAGTTCAAACGCGCCAGCCCGCAAGATGGCGCGCAGCACCGCCTCCAGCCGCTCGACCGTCCAGTCGCCGGTCAGCGCCCCCCCGACCATGGCGTCCAGTTCGCCCTGGCGCTCGACCGCTCCACGCACGATGGCGGTGAACAGCAGTGCGTCCGCCTCGGCCAGCGGCGCCTCGACTTCGGTGTCATCGTCTTCGCCACGCGGCATCAGCGCCTTCCCGCCGATGCCGTGCTCAATGAAATCGTTGAGAACGGTATCGACCGGCGCGCCGGTCAGCTCCGTATTGTAAAGCGCCTGTACGGCCGCCAGGCGCGCGACGGAACGCCGTTGGGTTCCACCGCGGCGCCGACCGCGATCCGATTTGCCTGTCATTTCGGTATCAGACTTAGTTCTTTCTTGAGATCGATCATGCGCAGGCAAGCCCTGGCCGCCTGGCCGCCGAAGTTGCGCCGCTCCGGCACCGCTCGTTCCATCGCCTGCGTGCGGTTATGCACGGTCAGGATGCCGTTGCCGACGGCCAGGGTGTACTGCAGCGCCAATTCCTGGATCCCCGCCATGGCCTCGCGGCAGACATGGTCGTAGTGGTCGGTCTCGCCGCGTATGGCGCAACCAAGCGTGATATAGCCGGCATAACGCTCGTCGGTGGCCCGCAGTTCCATGGCTCGGATCGCGAAACGGATGGCCGCCGGGATCTCCAGGATGCCGGGAACGATGACGCGCTTGTAACCGGCTCCCACCGCGGCCAGTTCCTTGACTGCGCCCTTGACCAGGTTGTCGGTGATCTCGTCGTAGAACCTGGACTCGACGATCAGGATTTTCGTTCCGCTCATCGTTCCTCCGCTGACAGGGGAATGGCGCGCTGCTCGACCACGGAAAGACCGTATCCCTCGAGCCCGATGATAGTCCTTTTCGTGTTCGACAAAAGGATCATCTCCGAGACGCCCAGGTCCAGAAGTATTTGCGCCCCGATACCGTAGTCGCGAAGCTGCCCGGGCACCTCGCGGCCTTCGATATGGGCCTGTACCCGTTCGCTGAGGCTGGTGGGATGCCATTCGCGAATGAGCAGAATCACCCCCCTGCCCGCATCGGCCACCACCTTCATCGCCCCATGAAGCTGGCCGCCTCTCTCCGAGTCCAGATCCCCCAGCACGTCGTCGAGAACGTTCAGCGCGTGGACGCGGGCCAGGACCGGCCCGCCGCCGGTGACGTCGCCCTTGACCAGTGCCACGTGTTCGGCATAGGCCGCTGTATTGACATACACGTACATCTTCCAGGCGCCGCCATAGGCCGAGTTGAGAGTCGTCTCCAACTCCCGGCGGACGATCTTGTCGTTGCGGCGGCGATAGGCGATCAGGTCGGCGATGGTACCGATCTTCAGGCCATGGAATTGCGCGAACTTCACCAGGTCGGGCATGCGGGCCATGCTGCCGTCGTCGTTCATGATCTCGCAGATCACGCCGGACGGGTTGAGCCCGGCCAGTCGGGCCATGTCCACCGCCGCCTCGGTATGGCCGGCGCGCACCAGGACGCCGCCATCCCGTGCCACCAGGGGAAACACATGGCCCGGGCTGACGATCTCGGTCCGGCCCTTGGTCGGATCGATGGCCACTGCCACCGTCCGAGCGCGGTCGGACGCGGAAATGCCGGTCGTAACTCCTTCCCGCGCCTCAATGCTGACGGTAAAGGCGGTCTGGTGCCGCGAGGCGTTGCTGGGCGCCATCAGCGACAGCCCCAGTTGTTCGCACCGCTCCGCCGTCATCGACAGGCAGATCAGCCCGCGGCCGTGCTTGGCCATGAAATTGATCGCTTCCGGCGTGGCCATCTGCGCCGGAATCACTAGATCCCCCTCGTTCTCCCGCTCCTCGTCGTCGACGAGGATGAACATGCGGCCGTTGCGGGCCTCTTCGATTATCTCTTCGGTGGGCGAAATGTATTCGTGGAATCTGTGCACCGGGTCAATCCTTCTCGAGCAGGCGCGCAACATAGCGCGCCAGCATGTCGATTTCCATATTCACCAGCGAACCCGGGACATATGTGCCGAAGGTGGTCACGGCACGCGTATGGGGAATGATGTTGACCCCGAAGCAGCGGCCTTCGACTTCGTTGACCGTCAGTGAGACACCGTCGAGAGCCACCGAGCCTTTGGGCGCGACGAAGCGCGCAAGCTCAGCCGGGGCCTCAAAGGTGAAGCGAAGAGAATCGTTTTCCGGGCGGATCGCCACCACTTTCGCCACGCCGTCCACATGGCCCGAGACGATATGGCCGCCCAGTTCCTCGCCAACGCGCATGGCCCGTTCCAGATTGACCCTGGCGCCCGGCCGCCAACCACCCAGCGTGGTCTTCGCCAGGGTCTCGGCCGAGGCCTGGACAGCGAACCAGTCGGGCCCGCGATCGATGACGGTAAGGCAGACGCCGTTGTTCGCGATGGAAGCGCCGAGCGGCACCTCATCCGTCTTGAACGCGGTGCGGATGCGAAACAGCACGTCTCCTTTGCCGGAGATTTCAAGAACTTCGCCAAGATCCGTAACGATGCCAGTAAACATGATATCTGTTCCGTCCAGTCTATCGTCACCGCCGGGCTTTGACCCGGGGGACCATGGATGGCCGGGCCAAACCCCGGCCATGACGAGTGGGATATTCAAACGCGCGTAAGATATTCGAACAGGTCGCCCCCCAACTCCGCCACCGCCAGGCGGTCAAAGCGGGGCGCGTCGCCAAGACGGTCGATGCCAAAGCCGCTGGCCACCGGCACGCCGTCCCCGCCCAGCAGAAGCGGGGCACGGAACCAGGCCAAGCGGTCGACCAGCCCGGCCCGAAGCAGCGCCGCCGACAGATGGGCCCCTCCCTCGACCAGCACACGGGTCAGTCCACGGCGGCCAAGTTCGGCGAAGGCCGCGAAGAGATCGGTGTTGCCGTCGTCCGCCGCGGACACTTCGATCACCTCGACCCCGCAATCGGCAAGAGCATTCAGCCGTTCGACGCCGTTTCCACCATGGGTTATCACCCAGGTCGGGACCAGGTGGGCCGTTGCGACCAGTTTCGACGTCAACGGCAGGCGAAGACGGCCGTCGATCACCACGCGCAACGGCGAACGGTGCTCCATCCCCGGCAACCGGCAGGTCAGTTCGGGGTTGTCGGCAAGGGCGGTGCCGCTGCCCACCAGGATGGCATCGGCTTCCGCCCGCAGGCGGTGCCCGGCGGCCCGGGCCGCTGCTCCGGTGATCCATTTGCTTTCACCGCCATGGGTGGCGATGCGGGCGTCGAGCGAGGTCGCCACCTTGAGCGTCACCAGGGGGCGCCCATGGCAGACGCGGCAGAAGAAGCCGGCATTGATTTCGGCCGCCGCTTCGGCACACAGCCCCAGCTCCACCTGCAGCCCGGCATCACGCAAGCGCGCCAATCCCCGCCCGGATACCCGCGGATCCGGATCTTCGACGGCAGCCACAACCCGGGCGACGCCGGCGGCGATCAGGGCATCGGCACAAGGACCAGTCTGCCCGTGATGAGAACAGGGTTCCAGGCTGACAAAGGCGGTGGCGCCGCGGGCCGCAGCCCCGGCTTTGCCCAGGGCTGCCGTCTCGGCATGGGGCCGCCCACCGGGCGCGGTAGAGCCGCGGCCGACCACCCGGCCGTCTTTGACCAGCACGCAGCCGACCGCCGGGTTGGGCCACACTTCACCAAGGGCGCGCCGAGCCAAACCCAGCGCCGCTTCCATATGCGCGCGGTCACTCGCCGAAACTGATGTCGCTACCGAGCTTGCCAACGAAATCCTCGAAGTCCTTGGCCTCGCGGAAATTGCGGTAGACCGAGGCGAACCGCACATAGGCGACCTGATCGAGGGCCGCCAGGGCCTCCATCACCAGTTCGCCGATCGCGGTACTTGAAATCTCGGTTTCCCCGCAGCTTTCCAGCCGCCGTTGGATGCTGCTGACGATCCGCTCGACCCGGTCCGGATCCACCGGCCGCTTGCGTACCGCAATGGCTATGGAACGGGCCAGCTTGTCGCGGTCGAAGGGCGTGCGCTGCCCATTCTTCTTGACCACGATGAGGTCTCGCAGCTGCACCCTTTCGAAAGTGGTGAAGCGCGAGCCGCAAGCCGTACAGAAACGGCGGCGACGAATCGCCGCGTTGTCTTCGGTAGGCCGGGAATCCTTGACCTGTGTGTCTTCGTGACCGCAGAACGGGCAGCGCATTGGTTATCCCCCTTCCGTTCCCCCCCAAAGGAATGTTCGTGGTCAATAGATGGGAAAGCGCTCACAAAGCTCACCCACCTTGGCGCGCACGGCCGTTTCAGCCGCCGTGTTATCTTCCGGTGAGGCCGACAGACCGTCCAGGACGTCGCCGATCAGGTTGCCCACCAGGCGGAACTCCTCGATGCCAAAGCCGCGGGTCGTCGCCGCCGGCGACCCCAGCCGCACACCCGACGTGATGGTCGGCTTTTCCGGGTCGAACGGGATGCCGTTCTTGTTGCAGGTGATGCCCGCCCGCTCGAGGCTGGCCTCGGTGGCCTTGCCGGTCAGCTTCTTCGGCCGCAGGTCGACCAGCATCAGATGCGTGTCGGTGCCGCCGGAAACGATATCGAGCCCGCGCCGCACGAGCGTCTCGGCCAACGCTGCGGCATTATCCTTCACCGCCTTGGCGTATAATTTGAATTCAGGGCGCAATGCCTCGCCGAACGCCACCGCCTTGCCGGCGATCACATGCATCAGCGGGCCGCCCTGCATCCCGGGGAAGATGGCCGAGTTGATCTTCTTGGCGATTTCCGGGTCGTTGCACAGGATCATGCCGCCGCGCGGGCCGCGCAGGGTCTTGTGAGTCGTGGTGGTGACCACATGGGCGTGAGGCAGCGGGCTCGGATGCACGCCGCCGGCGACCAGCCCGGCGAAATGCGCCATGTCCACCATGAAATAGGCACCGACCGAGTCGGCAATGGCGCGGAAGCGGGCAAAATCGATGATACGCGGATAGGCCGAGCCACCGGCGATGATCAGCTTGGGCTTATGTTCCTTGGCCAGCCGCTCGACTTCGTCGAAATCGATCCGGGCATCCTGCTGGCGAACGCCGTATTGGACAGGCTTGAACCACTTGCCGGATTGGTTCGGCGGTGCGCCGTGGGTCAGGTGGCCACCGGCAGCAAGGCTCAACCCCATGAAGGTGTCCCCCGGCTGCATCAGCGCCATGAACACCGCCTGGTTGGCCTGCGAGCCGGAGTTGGGTTGAACGTTGGCGAAGCCGCAGTCGAACAGCGCCTTGGCCCGCTCGATCGCCAATTCCTCGACGATATCGACGAATTCGCAGCCGCCGTAATACCGCTTGCCGGGATAGCCTTCCGCATATTTGTTGGTGAGCACCGACCCCTGGGCTTCCAGCACCGCCCGCGACACGATGTTTTCGGACGCGATCAGTTCGATCTGGTCCTGCTGGCGGGACAGCTCCCTGCCGATGGCGGCAAATATTTCGGGGTCGGTTTCCTTGAGACCCGCGGCGAAGAAGCGCCGCGATGAACCCTGCTCAACGGTCATCGGCATCGATCCTTTTTCGAAGTTACTTGGACAAGCCGTTCAGCTTGGCGACGCGGCGCGAATGCCGGCTGCCGCCATCGAACGCTGTCGAGAGAAACACTTTTAAACAGTCCTTAGCCACTTCGGCCCCGATGGTACGCCCGCCGAAGCAGATCACATTGGCGTCGTTGTGTTCGCGCGACAGCCGCGCAGTGAACGCGTCATGGACCAGGGCGGCACGAATGTCCTGATGCCGGTTGGCGGCAATGCTGATGCCGATGCCGGTACCGCAGACAAGCACACCGAAATTCGCCTTGCCCGATTTCAATGCATCAGCCACGGCGTTGGCGTAGTCCGGATAGTCGACGGATTCGGAACCGTTGGTGCCCAGGTCCACCACTTGGTACCCGGCCTGCAACAAGTCCTCTCGGAGCACGTTTTTCAGTTCGACGCCACCGTGATCGGCAGCCAGCGCGATGATCTGTGAAGTCATGGGGGCTTGCACTACTCGCTATGGGAACATTGGCGGTTTGATACCATATGTCGAGGCGCATTGCCAGAGGACCACAATTCCTCGGTAAAACCGACCCCTTGCCGTAAGCCGGGGAATAACCCAAGTAACGGTTGCGGGGATCTTGCCTCCTCAGTGCTTCAACTCATTCGGATGATAGGCTGTTCGAATGAGTTGAAACGCAACCAACCAAAGGTTTGCGTAGTGACGCCGACACCCAATTCAGCATCAAGCGCCCGCGTCACTGCACTGGCCCTTCTGTGTTTCGCCCGTTCCCTATCCTGTTTGGGCTCCGATGGCGCCTGTCCGATGGGATAGCAAGACAACGGACGGCGAATATACTAACCAATGGGGTATTGCTCAGGATGCGTCGGGATATTTTTCTTAACAGGCGGATCAACACAAGACTTCAGTATTCTGTGCTCTGCATTTTAAATTGACATGGCACTCATGGCATGCTCAACATAGAGCAATTGTTCCTCTTAGAGCCGGTGATAACCAATATGAGTGACGCGATCGCCGAAAAGATTTCCCGCGACGACATCCTGCGTATGGCTGTCGACGTGGTCGCCGCTTATGTCAGTAAGAATCCACTGCCGGCGGGTCAAATCCCGGAAGTGATTCATACCGTGTATAGCTCTTTGAGTCAGATCGACACACAGGCGCCGGAAGTGAAGCCGGAAGCGCCGCGCCCGGCCGTTCCAGTGAAGAAGTCGGTCACCCCCGACTACATCGTCTGCCTCGAGGACGGCAAGAAGCTCAAGATGCTGAAACGGCACTTGCGCACCACCTACAACATGACGCCGGACGAATACCGGGCGAAGTGGGGCCTGCCGGTCGACTATCCCATGGTAGCCCCGAATTATGCAGCCCAACGTTCGGATTTTGCCAAGAAGATCGGCCTCGGCCGCAAGGCTGCCGAACCGGCGGCCGAAGAGAAACGGACACGCCGCCCGCGCGCCAAATAGGCTGCGAAGGTCTTCACGGGAACTGGAGGTTCACCGCGAAGGACACGAAGAGCACGGCGACCGGAACAGGTTCTGACCTGCCTCCCGTTCGCTCGTGTCCTCCGTGTCCTTCGCGGCTTATTTATTTTCTCGCGCCAGCACGTATTGGAGCTTGCGCAAGGCCGCCATCTTGAGGGCGTGCTCGCCGCTCGTTGCCGGTCCGACGATGGAAACTTCGGTGTTCGTCGCGACATGAACGGCCGACACCTTCACCGCGTTTCCCACCCGGTGAAGTTCGAACAGTACTTCCCCCTTTCGCTCATTCATCCCGCAAATTCTCCGGATTTCACCCCGCTTCCTGCTGCATAGCAGGATTCGGCACAGGGCGCCAAAGGATCCAAATTGCACGCAATATTTTTGTATATTAGCGATATTTCACATACTCATGTGCCGACACGCTCTTGACTCGGCCAATCGACAGGTGTTTTCTCCTATGACAAACGTTATGGGAACTTGGACAGATGAGCGTGAACAGCACCCACCCCGAGACTCTGGTTCTGCATGCCGGCTATCGCGCCGACCCTGCCACCGGTTCCGTCGCCGTCCCCATCTACCAGACCACCTCGTACCAATTCCAAAGCACCGACCACGCCGCGAACCTGTTCGCCCTGGCCGAACCGGGCAACATCTACACGCGGATAATGAACCCGACCACCGACGTGCTCGAACAGCGGATAGCCGCGCTGGAGGGAGGCGTCGCCGCTTTGGCCGTCTCCTCGGGCCAGGCTGCCAGCACCTTCTCGATTCTCAATCTGGCCCAGGCCGGCGACAACTTCGTCACCTCCACCGACCTCTACGGTGGGACCTGGAACCTGTTCGGCAACACTTTCCGTCAGCTCGGCATCGAGGCACGGTTCGTCGACCCATCGGACCCGGAGAATTTCCGCCGCGCCACCGACGCCAAGACCCGCGCCTATTATGCCGAGACCCTGCCCAACCCCAAGCTGCAGGTCTTTCCCATCGGCGAAGTGGCGAAGATCGGCAATGAACTGGGCGTCCCGCTGATCGTCGACAACACGGCCGCTCCCATCATCGCCCGGCCGATCGATCATGGCGCTGCGGTCGTCGTCTACTCGACCACGAAATTCATCGGCGGCCACGGCACTTCCATCGGAGGCATGATCGTCGACTCGGGCAAGTTCGACTGGGAACGCCATGGTGACCGTTTCCCGCTGCTCAACCAGCCCGACCCCAGCTACCATGGCGCCGTCTGGACCCAGGCTGTAAAGCCGCTGGGGCCCATTGCCTATATCATCCGCGCCCGGGTCATCCTGCTGCGCGACATCGGCGCCGCCCCCAGCCCGTTCAACGCCTTCCAGACCATCCAGGGGCTGGAGACCCTGCCGTTGCGCATGCGGGAACACAACCGCAACGCCATCGCAGTAGCCGAATATTTGAGCCGGCATCCCAAGGTGACCAAGGTCATCCACCCCTCGCAGCAGACCGGCGAGCCCCGGCGCCGGGCCGACACCCTGCTGAAGGGCGGCTATGGCGCCTTGCTCGGCTTCGAGTTGAAGGGCGGCGTGGATTCGGGCAAGCGCTTCATCGACGGGCTGCGTCTGTTCTACCATGTGGCGAATATCGGCGACGCCCGCAGCCTTGCCATACACCCGGCAAGCACCACCCATTCCCAATTGTCCCGCGAAGACCAGTTGGCGACTGGCGTGTCCGAGGGGTATGTTCGGCTCTCCATAGGAATCGAACACATCGACGATATCCTCGCCGATCTGAAACAGGCTTTGGAGGCCGCATAGCAAAGTGTTTGGACCCCTCGCCACCGGACAATTCCCTGGGACTCGCCTGCGCCGCAACCGCCGCGACCTCTGGTCACGGCGGTTGGTGGCGGAGAATCACCTGACCGCCGACGACCTGATCTGGCCCGTCTTCGTCACCGAAGGGAGCGGACTCAAGGTCGCCATCCCGTCGATGCCGGGGGTCGTTCGCTATTCCCTGGACGCCCTGATCGACGCGGTCGGCGAGGCCAAGGAACTGGGCGTACCGGCCATCGCCTTGTTCCCATCGGTGGCGCCCGAACTGAAGACGCCGGATGCGGCCGAGGCGACCAATCCCGACAACCTGGTCTGCCGCGCGGTGCGGGCGATCAAGAAGGCCTTCCCTGACCTCGGCATCGTCTGCGACGTGGCCCTGGACCCGTTCAACAGCGATGGACATGACGGCCTGGTCATCGACGGCTATGTGGACAACGACTGCACCGTCGAGGTTCTCTGCCGCCAAGCCTTGGTCCAGGCCCAGGCCGGCTGCGACGTCATCGCCCCGTCGGACATGATGGACGGGCGCATCGCGGCCATCCGCAAGACCCTCGATCAGGCTGGCCTCGACCGGGTCCGCATCCTGTCCTACGCGGCCAAATACGCCTCGGCCTTCTACGGGCCGTTCCGCGACGCCGTGGGCTCCCACTCGGCGCTGAAGGGTGGTGACAAGAAGACCTACCAGATGGACCCGGCCAATACCGACGAGGCCTTGCGCGAAGTCGCCATAGACCTGCGCGAAGGGGCCGACATGGTCATGGTCAAACCGGGCATGCCTTATCTCGACATCGTTCGCCGGGTAAAGGAAAGCTTTGCCGTCCCCACCTTCGCCTATCAGGTCTCGGGCGAATACGCCATGCTGAAGGCCGCCATCAACAATGGTTGGCTGGACAATGACAAGATCGTCATCGAAAGCCTGCTCGCCTTCAAGCGGGCCGGCGCCGACGGCGTCCTCACCTATTTCGCCGTCGAAGCGGCCCGCCTTCTCCGCCGCGCCTAGTGGTGAAAATCCGACGGATGGTACCGCCACCAGCCGTCGAATTTTCACCACAATTCAATTGGTTGGTGGGCCGCCTGATCCAGGCGCTTGGGGACCAAGCGTCTGGGGCGGACCACTAGATCCATCTTTTCGCCGAACGCCGCCGGCGCTCGTAAAGAGCGCCGGCGCAGGCGTCGTACCAAAGTCCTGTTCCCGCCCGGCAACGGACAGGACATTGTTTCTCCACGGCATAATGACTCGATGAAGTCCCCTGAACGAGGGAGCTTACCGGAAGTATTGTAACTAAAGAACGGTACTCCCAAATCGTCATCATCGACAAAAACACCGGGAGGAACGCATGACAGCAACCCTAGTAGCCAAGAGTCCGGGGCTGCTCGCCAGGGAACGAACCATCGCCAAGCCGGGATTCAGCCGGTGGCTTGTTCCGCCTTCGGCGCTGGCAATACATCTTTGTATCGGCATGGCCTACGGTTTCTCGGTCTTCTGGCTGCCGCTGTCGCGGGCGATCGGCATTACTCAGCCAGTCGCGTGCCCCACCGATATGAGCTTCATCGGCCAGGTGTTCGCCACCAGCTGCGACTGGAAAATCTCCCAGCTTGGCTGGATGTTCACCTTGTTCTTCATTTTCCTGGGCTCGTCGGCCGCACTGTGGGGCGGCTGGCTGGAGCGCGCGGGCCCGCGCAAAGCCGGTGTCGTTGCCGCCTTGTGCTGGAGCGGCGGATTGGCCATTTCGTCCATCGGCGTCTTGGTTCACCAGCTCTGGCTGCTTTGGCTGGGCTCGGGAGTCATCGGCGGCATCGGCCTTGGTTTGGGATACATCTCGCCGGTATCGACCCTGATCAAATGGTTCCCCGATCGCCGGGGCATGGCTACCGGCATGGCCATCATGGGCTTCGGCGGTGGTGCCATGATCGGCGCGCCGATGGCCGACATGCTGATGAAGCATTTCGCCACGCCGACATCGGTCGGCGTGTGGCAGACCTTCCTGGTGCTGGCGGCCGTCTATTTCGTCTTCATGATGGGCGGCGCAATGGGCTATCGCCTGCCGCCGGACGGATGGAGCCCGCCCGGTTGGACGCCCGACAAGGCCGGCAGCAGGCGCGCGCTAATGATGGACAGGCACGTCCATCTCGATGTGGCCTGGAAGACCCGCCAATTCTGGCTGGTCTGGGCCGTGCTTTGCCTGAACGTCACCGCCGGCATCGGCATCATTGGCATGGCCTCGCCCATGCTGCAGGAGGTTTTCGGCGGCAAGCTGATCGGCGTCAACCTCGGCTTCAACGACCTGACCGCCGCGCAGAAGGGTCAGATCGCCGCCGTCGCCGCCGGCTTCACCGGCCTTCTGTCGCTGTTCAACATCGGCGGTCGCTTCTTCTGGGCCTCGCTGTCCGACAGAGTCGGACGCAAGATGACCTATTACACCTTCTTCCTGCTTGGTTTCGGGCTCTACGCGTCGATTCCATGGTTGGCCAGGACGAGCGCCCTTCCACTGTTCGTCGGAGCGTTCTGCATCATCCTGTCCATGTACGGCGGCGGCTTCTCTACCGTGCCGGCCTATTTGGCCGATATGTTCGGCACCAAGATGGTGGGCGCCATCCACGGGCGGCTGATGACCGCCTGGGGAACCGCCGGCGTGCTTGGACCGGTACTGGTGAACTATATCCGCGAATATCAGCTGGATCACGGGGTCGCGCGCAGCGACGCCTACAACATCACCATGTATATTCTGTCGGGCCTGTTGCTGTTGGGATTCCTCTGCAACTGGCTGGTTCGTCCGGTGTCGGAGACCCTGCACATGTCTCCGGAAGAAGCGGCCGAGGAAAAGAAGGCGGCCGACGACACCCATCCGCACTTCATCCAGGACAACGTCGCCGTGGCCCACGAAGTTACCCGCAACTGGGAGGTCGCCGCCGCATGGCTGGTGGTATGGATCCCTCTTGGGTGGGGGATCTGGATCACCCTGCAAAAGGCTTTCACCATGTTCCGCTAGAATGGCACCGGATGGGGAGCCGGCAGGCTTCCCATCCTTGCTGTCAAAACAGTGCCAGGACAGCATGACTAGGATTTGTCCATTTCCATGCTTGCCGCCGATACCTACCTTATTAAAGCCGGGCACGCGGCCAAAGACCATAACCGTCGAGGAAACACCTGGTGAGCACAACGCCTAATCCGCCGTCGGACGACGGCATCTCCGCAGCCATTGCCGCGCACCGGGATGAACCGGGTGCGCTGCTCCCGATCCTCCATGACATTCAGGACCGGATGGGCTATGTCCCCGCCGAAGCCGTGCCCCTGATAGCCGCCGCGCTGAACCTGTCGCGGGCCGAAGTGCACGGGGTGATCACCTTCTACCACCATTTTCGCCAACACCCCGGCGGCCGCCATACGGTCCACCTGTGCCGCGCCGAGGCCTGCCAGGCGCGCGGTGCGGAAGCCCTGATCGCCCATGCCAAGGCCGAACTGGGCTGCGACTTCCATGGCACCACCGCCGATGGCACGATCAGCCTGGAGCCGGTGTTCTGCCTGGGACATTGCGCCAGCGGCCCGTCGATGATGATCGACGAAGAGCCGCATGCTGGGGTCACGTCGGCCCGTTTCGACGCGTTGACCCGCGCCCTTCGCACCGACCCACGGAGGCATGAATGACCGTCACTCTATTCGTGCCGCGGGATTCGACTTCGCTCGCCCTCGGCGCCGAGGCCGTCGCGCGGGCGCTGATGGTCGAAGCCGAACGGCGCGGCCAATCCATTCAAGTCGTGCGCAACGGCTCGCGCGGCATGTTCTGGCTTGAACCCCTGGTCGAGGTTGCCACGCCGGAAGGGCGCCTGGCCTTCGGCCCTGTGTCGGCGGCCGATGTGCCCGGCCTGTTCGACGCCGGCTTTCTCAACGGCGGCGAGCACCGCTTGGGCCTTGGCCCGACTGAAGAGATCCCCTATCTAAAAAGCCAGGAGCGGTTGACCTTCGCCCGCGTCGGGCGCACCGATCCCCTGTCCCTCGACGACTATTTGGCTAATGACGGCTATCGCGGCCTGCGGCGCGCGCTGAATTTGAGCGGAGCAAGCATCGTCGGCGAGGTGGCCGAGTCCGGTTTGCGCGGACGCGGTGGCGCCGCCTTCCCGACCGGCATCAAGTGGCAGACGGTGCTGGAAACACGTGCCGACCGCAAATACGTGGTCTGCAACGCCGACGAGGGCGATTCGGGCACCTTCTCGGATCGCATGGTCATGGAAGGCGATCCCTTCCTGCTGATCGAGGGAATGACCATTGCCGGCCTGGCGGTGGGCGCAGCCGAAGGCTTGATCTACGTCCGCAGCGAATATCCGCATGCCGCCCGCGCTCTGTCGCAGGCGATCGCCGTGGCCGAGGGAAGCGGCTATCTGGGCCACGACATCCTGGGCTCGGGAAAGAGCTTTCGGCTCGCCGTGCGCAAGGCCGCCGGCGCCTATATCTGTGGCGAAGAGACGGCGCTCCTGGAAAGCCTGGAGGGCAAGCGCGGCATCGTCCGCGCCAAGCCTCCGCTGCCCGCCATCCACGGCCTGTTCGGCCGGCCGACCATCGTCAACAATGTCATCTCCCTGGCCTCGGTCCCTGTGATCCTGGATCGCGGAGCCGGCTTCTATCGGGATTACGGCATCGGCCGGTCACGCGGCAGCCTGGCATTCCAACTGGCCGGCAATATTCGCCGCGGCGGGCTGGTGGAAAAGGCCTTCGGCCTTACCCTGCGCGAACTGCTCTACGACTTCGGCGGAGGCGCCGCCAGCGGCCGGCCGATCCGCGCCGTGCAGGTGGGCGGCCCGTTGGGCGCCTATCTGAGCGAGGCCGAGTTCGACACGCCGCTGGACTACGAGGCCTTCGCCGCTATTGGCGGCATGCTCGGCCACGGCGGCATCGTGGTTTTCGACGACACCGTCGACATGGCCCACCAGGCGCGCTTTGCCATGGAGTTCTGCGCCATCGAATCCTGTGGGAAATGTACCCCTTGCCGGATCGGCTCGATCCGCGGGGTAGAAGTCATCGACCGCATCGTTGCCGGATCGGACCGCCCCGCCCAGGTCCCCCTGCTGCGCGAGCTTTGCGACGTCATGCAGTCCGGATCGCTCTGCGCCATGGGCGGCCTCACGCCAGGCCCGGTGCTGTCAGCCCTTGATCGTTTTCCCGAAGATTTCGGCCCAAAATCCGCCCTCTTCCCTGCTGGAAGAGGGGTCTAGTTGCACAGGATCAGTCATGAACCAGATCAGCGATATCGATTACGGCACACCTGCCCGGACATCGGCAGAAATGGTCAGCCTGGAGATCGACGGCGTCACGGTCAGCGTCCCCGCCGGCACCTCGCTGATGCGTGCGGCGATGGAAGCCGGGATCGCCATTCCGAAGTTGTGCGCCACCGAAAGCCTCGAGCCGTTCGGCTCGTGCCGCCTGTGCCTGGTGGAGATCGAGGGCCGCCGCGGGACACCAGCCTCGTGCACCACGCCGGCGGAAGCTGGGATGAAGGTGCGCACCCAATCGCCGCGCCTGGCCGCTCTGCGCCGCGGGGTGATGGAACTGTACATCTCCGACCACCCCCTTGACTGCCTGACCTGTTCGGCCAACGGCAATTGCGAACTGCAGACCATGGCCGGCGTGGTCGGCCTGCGCGAGGTCCGCTATGGCATGGACGGCGCCAACCACCTGTCCGACCGCAAGGATCGGTCCAATCCCTATTTCACCTATGATCCGGCCAAATGCATCGTCTGCTACCGCTGCGTCCGCGCCTGTGAGGAAACGCAGGGGACCTTCGCGCTGACCATCGACGGCCGTGGATTTGCCTCACGCGTCTCGCCCGGGCAGATGCAGCCCTTCATCGGGTCGGAATGCGTCTCCTGCGGTGCCTGCGTCCAGGCCTGCCCGACGGCAACGCTAATGGAGAACTCGGTCATCGAGATGGGCCAAGCCGAGCACTCGGTGGTCACCACCTGCGCCTATTGCGGTGTCGGTTGTTCGTTCAGGGCCGACGTCAAAGGGAACGAAGTGGTCCGCATGGTGCCGCACAAGGACGGCAAGGCCAATGAAGGCCATTCCTGCGTCAAAGGCCGGTTCGCCTGGGGCTATGCGACCCACGCCGACCGCATCCTGAAGCCGATGATCCGGAAACGCATCACCGATCCGTGGCGCGAAGTCGGCTGGGACGAGGCGTTGGCCTATGCTGCGGGCGAATTCCGCCGCCTCCAGGACAAGTATGGCCGCAACTCGATCGGCGGCATCGTCTCGTCGCGCTGCACGAATGAAGAGACCTATCTGGTGCAGAAAATGGTCCGCGCCGCCTTCGGCAACAACAACGTGGACACCTGCGCCCGGGTCTGCCACTCGCCCACCGGCTATGGCCTCAAGCAGACTTTGGGCGAATCCGCCGGCACCCAGGCGTTCAAGTCGATCGAGAAGAGCGATGTCATCGTGGTGATCGGCGCCAATCCCACCGACGGGCATCCGGTTTTTGCCTCGCGCCTCAAGCGCCGCCTGCGCCAGGGTGCCAAGCTGATCGTCATCGATCCGCGTCGCATTGATCTGGTGTCGGGCCCCCATGTGCGGGCCGAGCATCACCTGAAGCTGCGCCCCGGCACCAATGTGGCAATATTGAGCGCGCTGGCCCATGTGATCGTCACCGAAGGCTTGGTGGCCGAACAGTTCGTCCAGGCCCGCTGTGACACCACCTCGTTCGAACAGTGGCGCGAGTTCGTGGCGCGGCCGGAAAACTCCCCCGAAGCCACCGCCGAGGTCACCGGCGTGCCCGCCGAAGAACTGCGCGCCGCCGCGCGGCTCTACGCGAAGGGAGGCAACAGCGCCATCTACTATGGCCTGGGAGTCACCGAACACAGCCAGGGATCGACCGCCGTCATCGCCATCGCCAACCTGGCCATGGCCACCGCCAATGTCGGGCGCGAGGGCGTCGGGGTCAATCCGTTGCGCGGGCAGAACAATGTTCAGGGCTCTTGCGACATGGGGTCGTTTCCTCACGAGCTTCCGGGCTACCGCCATATCTCGGACGACGCCACGCGGGGCGACTTCGAGCGCCGCTGGGGCGTCTCGCTGCAGAGGGAGCCCGGCCTTCGCATCCCCAACATGTTCGACGCCGCCATCGACGGCAGCTTCAAGGGTCTTTACTGCCAGGGCGAGGACATCGCCCAATCCGACCCCAACACCAAGCATGTGATCGCCGCCCTGGAGGCGATGGAATGCATCGTGGTGCAGGACCTGTTCCTCACCGAGACGGCCAAATACGCCCATGTCTTCCTGCCGGGTTCCTCCTTCCTCGAAAAGGAAGGCACCTTCACCAACGCCGAGCGGCGGATCTCGCGGGTGCGCAAGGTGATGCCGCCCAAGGCCGGAATGTCGGATTGGCAAGTTACCATGGCCCTCTCCAACGCCCTGGGCTATCCGATGAACTATCATCATCCGGCCGAGATCATGGTCGAGATCGCCGCCCTCACGCCGACCTTTGCCGGTGTCACCTACGAACGGATCGACGAACTCGGCAGCATTCAGTGGCCCTGCAACGCCGTAGCGCCCGACGGCACGCCCACCATGCATGTGGATGAGTTTGTCCGCGGTAAGGGCCGGTTCATGATCACCCAGTACGTGCCGACCGATGAGAAGGTGACACGGCGGTTCCCGCTGCTGCTCACCACCGGCCGAATTCTATCGCAGTACAATGTGGGCACTCAGACGCGGCGCACCGGCAACCTGCGCTTCCACCCCGAGGATCTGCTCGAAATCCATCCGCACGACGCAGAGGAGCGCGGCATCATCGATGGCGACCGGACAACGCTGGAATCGCGGGCCGGCAGCACCGTGCTGCGTGCCCGGGTGACCGACCGGATGCAGCCCGGCGTGGTCTATACCACGTTCCACTTTCCCGAATCGGGCGCCAACGTGGTCACCACCGACAACTCCGATTGGGCAACCAATTGCCCCGAATACAAGGTGACGGCTGTCCAGGTGGCCCGCATCGTCGAGCACGCCGCCCGTGACGCCGGGCTGGAGGTGGCGGATGTGGTCTAGCGTCGGTTCGGTGGTCGCCGAACGATGGGAAAGCGGAGCGCTTGAATGCCGCATCGACGAGGTGGCCGGCGAAGTGCCGGTTGCCCTCGTCTACGACGGCATCTCCCATGCGGTGATGCTGGCATCGCCGACCGACCTCGAAGATTTTGCCCTGGGCTTCAGCCTGACCGAGGGTATCGTCGAGTCGCCGCGCGAAATCTACGATATGGACATCGTCGAGCGAGCCGAAGGCATTGAGGTGCAAATGCGGATCGCCGGAAAACGCTTCGAGCAGTTGAAGACCCGGCGGCGCAGCCTGACCGGCCGCACCGGCTGTGGCCTGTGCGGCGCGGAAAGCCTCAGCCAGGCTTTCCGCCCGTTGCAGCCGGTGATCTCCGATTTGCGCCTCGATCCGCGCCGCCTTCATGCGGTGCTTGGCCAATTGCGCGACCTCCAGTGCATCGAACGCGTCACCGGAGCGACCCACGCCGCCGCTTGGCTGGATGCCGAAGGGCAACTGGCCGACTTGCGTGAGGACGTCGGACGGCACAACGCCCTCGACAAACTGGTCGGCCACCTTGCCGCAGCCGGAACGGACTTCTCCCGTGGCTCGGTCCTGGTGACCAGCCGGGCCAGCCACGAGATGGTGCAAAAGACCGCCGCCATGGGCATCGGCATCATGGCCGCCATCTCGGCACCAACCGATTTGGCCATCCGCATGGCCGACAGGCTGAATCTTACCCTGGTCGGCTTCCTGCGGCGTGACAGCCATATGATCTACACCCACCCCCATCGCTTGCGCGACTGACCGGATCGCTCCTCACATGCATATCGAAAAACTGATCAAGATGGCCAACCAGATCGGCGCGTTCTTCGAGGCCATGCCCGACCGCACCCAGGCGATGAAAGATATCGCCAGCCATATCCAACGCACTTGGGATCCGGCCATGCGCGCCACATTGCTGGCCCACCTCGATACCCAGGCCGAGGCCGACATTGGCCTCAAGCCGATCGTCGACGAAGCGGTCCGCAGCCATCGCAAGGCGCTGGAAGCACCAACCTGACCGTTGGAACGGTTCCGAGGTCACAATCCCGACCGCGACGCGAGAGAAGCCGCACAGACCCGGCGCCCGGCGGCGCCAGCGCGATGCTGGCGATGGCCGAGGAATGCGGCATCGCTCGGCAATTTCGCGCCACGCCTGAACTGGGCGAAACACTGATCAATCTATCAGCGTGATCAACGCTCGTTTTCGTGGTATAAATAATGTCGGGCGGTTTTCCCAAAGGAGGACGCCATGACGACTGAACTTCTTTTCATCACCGCTGTCATCACACTGTGTGTAGTGGTCGGTGTCATTGCGGCAGCAATCTTCGGAACGGCGTTCGTTGTCGAAATCAGAGATAGGCTGTTCGGCCACCATTTGGGCGGCCATCATCTATCTCTGCTCTAATTACACTTTGCAGAATTATGGATCGAATTTCTTTGCCGGGCGGCGCCCGCGCCTCGCCTGCCGATAAAGGTTGCGCGGGCTACCGCCCGTCTCCGGAACGCCGAATGGCCAAACTATCCCTTCGCCGGCCCGTCTCGACAGCGGATTGAACACCGATTCCGCCCCAATGCTGCCGAACTTCCAGCGCGGCAACCCTACACCCCTTGCCAGAGGCAAACGATTGGCGCACCGTCCGAACAGCCATGGACATGCCCGCTCCGATCCACGCCTCTGACGCACCGATGACCGCAGTGGCCCGGGCGGTAGCCTGGCTCTCCTGCCTGACGATCGCCTTGCTGCCGATCCTGAGCGCCCGCGTGCCGCCGCTGGTCGATTACCCCAGCCATCTGGCCCGCCAGTTCATTCTCGCCAATTACCAGCGAATGCCGGCTCTGCAACTGGACTACGCCATCGATTGGGGGGTCAAGCCCAACCTCGCGATGGACGCGGTTGTACCGATCTTGGCCCGATGGGTGCCGATCGAGACCGCCGGCCAGCTGTTTCTTGCCGCCACGCTGCTCGGGCTGGTCGGCGGGACCGCAGCATTGAGCCGGGCCCTGCACGGCCGCGTGGGCCTCCTGCCGATGGCCTCTACCCTCTTTCTCTACAACCTTGCCCTGTTGCTGGGCCTGATAAATTTTCTTGCCTCGGCTGGTCTCGCCCTGGCCGCCTTTGCTTGGTGGATCGGTGCCGAGCGGTGGCCGTTCCTGTCAAGGGGCCTGGTATTCGCCTTTCTTTCCGCAGTGATCTTCTTCGCCCACCTCTTTCCGCTGGCCGTGTTCTTCGTTGCGGTTGCCGCCTACGAAGCCGGCCGCTGGCGCGCTTCCGGCCGCATCCCGTTGCCCGCCCTGGCCGCCGCGACCCTGGCGTTGATGCCGGCGGCAATCCTGTGGACATTGAAGCCGGCGGGACCGCCGGCCGCCAGCTTCGCCTTTGGCAATGCGGAGCACCGGGCGGCTTCGCTGCTGGCCGCGACCATCTTCGCCCGGCCCAGCGACCTGGTCATCCTGGCCGCCGCCTTGCTGGCGGTGGCCGCCGCCATCCGCTCCGCCCGCGGCAATGCCCTGGCCCCATCCATGCGGCTGCCGCTCGCCGTGCTGGTTGTCGTCACGCTGATCATGCCGCGGCGGATGATCGGCGGTGACGACATCGATCTGCGGCTGCCGGTGCTGCTGCCGTTCCTCCTGCTGGCCTCGTTGCCGCCGCAACTCCTTCCTGCCCGCCTGACAAAACCCTTCGTCGCCGCCGTCCTCGCCCTGCTGGCATTGCGCAGCGGCGACGTCGCCCTGTCCTGGCATTCGATGGAGCGGGACTTCACCGAACTGCGCCGGGCGACCCGCGCGATCGCTCCCGGCGCACGGGTACTCACCGTTCAGGATGTGGACGAGGGCGGGCGCGGCATGCTGTACCAGCACGCCATCGAACTGGGAATCCTGGAACGATGCATCTTCGTACCGCAAATGGCCAAGCTGCCCGATCAGCAGCCGGTGCTGCCGGCCGCGTCGGTTGCCGCCATCGACGGCGGGACGGCCACACCGGTCAATCTGCGCGAGTTCGCCCTGGGCGCCGACAAGGCCGCGTCCGCACAACTGCTCGCCCGCCCCTTTCGCGGGTGGGAACGGCCCTACTACGCCAACTGGCCGGCCAATTTCGACTACGTCGTCCACCTCCACCCGGGCCGCCCGGCCGCCGACGCCCTGCGCCCCGACCTGCTAGTCCGGGTTACCGACGGAACGTTTTTCGAAATCTATCGGGTCCGCGGACGGCCGCAGGGCCTTTCCGCTGGCTGCCAGCCCGGTTGAGGCAACCGGCCTTCGTTTGAAAACCGAAACCCCGACCGACCCGCACGGCGCTTGAGCGTCGCCGGCAGGATGACCGCGAAACGGCGACGGCCTACCCCTTTGCCAGCCAGTTGCGGACCAGGGCAATCTGGCCCTCTTCCAGCAGCATGGGCGCGTGGCCGCAGTCGGGAATTTCCACCACCTCGGCCTTCGGCCCGCGGCGCGTCATCTCCGCGGCCGTTTCGGCCAGCAAGAGGTCGGATTCGGCGCCGCGCAGGACAAAAACCGGGCAGCGGATGGCATCCCAGACCGGCCAGAAGCTCGCGTCGTCGAGGGCGGCCTTGAAGGTTTCGGCGATCCCTGGATCGTAACGCAGGCGGAACGTACCGTCCGCCGTCGACTCGGTGCTCACTTCGGTGACGAAGCGCCAATGTTCGGCTCGCTGGATGCCGAAGGTATTCATGCTCTTCTTCAGCGCCGCCTCGGCATGAGCCAGGCTGGAAAAACGCGGATCGCTTCCCAGGAAGACGGCGATGCGCTGCAAGGCAGCGCCGGGGACGAACGGCCCGACGTCGTTGAGCACCAGCCGGCGAATCGGCGAATTCGGCCGCGAGGCCAGCGCCATGCCGATCACCCCGCCCATCGACGTGCCCAGCCAATCGACCTGCTCCACGTCCAGCCGCGCGATCAGCGCAGCGCAGTCGTTCTGATAGGTGTGGTAATTGTAGTCTGCCTTGACCGGCAGCCCTTCGCTGTCGCCCCGTCCCGGCATGTCCGGGCAGATGACCCGCCACTCGGCCGCCAAGGCCCTGGCCAAAGGCTCGAAATCGCGGCCATTGCGGGTCAAACCGTGAAGACAGATCAGGACCCGGCGGTTGTCCGGATCGCCCCACTCGGCATAAGCGACCCGATGAAAGCCGTTTGGTCCCAGTCCTAGGAAATGTTTCCGTCGCATGGTGCCTCGCCAATCCGCCCGACCGCGCCATTCTGCCTGCGGCAATGCGACCTGGCTAGTGCTCCATCCGAATTGCATTCGCCGAGCGATGACGCCATTCTTCCCAGATGAGAGCGATTTTAAAGCTGGCCGCCGCCCTCGCGGTTGTTCTCCTGGCGGCCGTCGGCGGGTTGACTTGGTGGTTGCCCGGCTCGTCACAGCCGAGGGAGGGGTCGTTGCATTTGCCAGGCCTGAAAGCCCCCGTCACCGTGGCGCGGGACGAATACGGCATCCCCCGGCTGCTGGCGGCAAGCGCCGACGACGCCTATTTCGCCCTCGGCTTCATCCACGCGCAGGATCGCTTGTGGCAGATGGAGATGCAGCGACGCCTGGGAGCCGGGCGCCTGGCCGAGGTGATCGGCGAAAAAGCTCTTCCCACCGACAAATTCATGCGCACGCTAGGCCTTTACCGCCTGGCCGAGGAAAGCTTCCAACTCCTCGACCCCGAGGTCCGTCGCGCGCTCGAATCCTACGCCGCCGGCGTCAATGCCTACCTGGCCAATCATTCCGGCCCCCTGCCCGCCGAATTCCTGCTGCTGCGCTTTTCACCCGAGCCCTGGAAGCCCGCGGACAGCCTGGTCTGGGGACGGCTGATGGCGCTGCAGCTGTCGGGCAACTGGTCCGACAAGTTGCTGCGCGCCCGGCTGCTGCAGGTCCTGCCGCCGGACCAGGTGGCCGACCTGTGGCCGGCCTATCCCCACGACGGCCCCACCACGCTAGGGCTGGGCGCCCCATTGCTGGACCACATGCTGGCGGCCATTCCCGACGCCCTGCGCCCACGGCTGGCCTCCAACCTGTGGGTAGTCTCCGGCGATCACAGCGAGACGGGCAAACCGTTGCTCGCCAACGATCCTCATCTCGACTTCCAGGCGCCAATCCTGTGGTACCTGGCGGTGATCTCGGCGCCAGGGTTGGAACTTTCAGGCGCAACCGTGCCGGGCGTGCCGTTCCACCTGCTCGGTCACAACCAGCGGATCGCCTGGGGAATCACCACCACCAGCAGCGACACGATGGACCTGTTCATCGAAAAGCCGGCCGGCGACGGTTATCTGACACCCGACGGACCCGCCACGTTCCGTACGCGGAACGAGACCATCGCGGTGCACGGGGCCAGTCCGGTCACCATTACCGTGCGCGAGACCCGCCACGGCCCGATCATCTCGGACCTTCTCGGCGACCGTGCCCAGGGGCAGGTCCTGGCCCTTTCGGCCACGGCGCTAATGCCCGATGATCGCACCGCCCAGACCTTCTACCGCCTGAACCGCGCCGGGAACTGGGCGGAGTTCAACGCCGCCCTTACCGATTTCCATTCGCCGCAGCAGAACGTCGCCTATGCGGATGTAGAGGGACATATCGGGATGGTCTCTCCCGGCCTGGTCCCCATCCGCAAGAACGGCAACGGCAGCCTGCCCCGCCCCGGCTGGACCGGCGAATACGACTGGACCGGCTGGGTGCCGTTCGATGCGCTGCCGCGGGTATTCGATCCACCTTCGGGCATCATCGTCAATGCCAACAACAAGGTCGTGCCGGATGATTATCCGTATCTGCTGGCCACCACCTGGCCGGAACCGTACCGCGCCGAGCGCATCATCGAGCGACTGAATGCCAGTCCGCGTCACTCGGTAGACGATATGATGGCCTTGCAGATGGACGAAATGTCGCTGATGGCGGCCGAGTTGAAACCGCTGCTGCTGAAATATCCCCCGCGCGACGAACGGGCTAAAGTCGTCCACGCCATGCTGAAGGAATGGAACAACGTCGCCAAGGCCAACCTGGCCGAGCCGCTGATCTTCGAGACCTGGGCGCTGCGCTTGCAGCAGGAACTGCTTGCTCCGTGGCTGCGCGACAAGGCTGCGGGGTTCCGCAGTCTGCGCCCCCGCTTCCTCCAGGCAGTGTTGGAGAAGCGGACTGTCTGGTGCGGCGCACCGGGACAGCCGACACCAGCCGACTGCGGGCAAAAGGTCGCCGACGCCCTTGACCGCGCCCTCGATGACATCACCGGCCGCTACGGTGCCAACATGGCCGAATGGAAATGGGGTGATGCCCATGTCGCTGTTTTCGACGCCATGCTCTACCGGTACATCCCGGTCCTCGGCGCAATGACCCGCCTTTCAGCCAGCACCGGCGGCGACGACTTCACCGTCCAGCGCGGCAGCTTCCTTGAGGTTGCGCCAGCCAGCTTCCACAATATTCACGGCGCCGGCCTCAGGGCCGTTTACGACCTGGCCGATCTTGGCGACAGCCGTTTCGTGATCGCCACCGGACAGTCGGGCAGCCCTCTGTCGCCGCATTGGGGCGACCTGCTCGAGCCCTGGCGGCAGGGCGAGACCGTCTCTCTGCCGCGCGATCGCTCGCCGCCGCAGGTTCTGGTTCTGGAACCCTCGCCATGAGCATTACGCTGACCCATGTCCGTGCCGCCGCGGCGGCTATCGCCGGCCAGTTGGTCCGCACGCCCCTTGTCCGCTGCCCGGCCCTCAGCCAGGCAATGGATGCCGACATCCTGATGAAGCTGGAAAATCTGCAGGCCTCGGGATCGTTCAAGGCGCGCGGCGCGCTCAACAAGATGCTGTCCTTGTCCGGGGCCGAGCGAGAGGCCGGCGTGATCGCCATGTCGGCCGGAAATCATGCGCAAGGCGTCGCCTGGCATGCACGCCGCTTGGGTATCGCCGCCACTATCGTCATGCCCCGCGGTACGCCGTTCACCAAAATTGAACGGACCGAGGGACTGGGCGCCCGGGTGGTGCTGGAAGGTGAAACCCTGACCGAGGCCGGCCAGCGCGCCCAGGAACTGGCGACCGAACACGGATACGCGTTCATTCATCCCTACGACGATCCACTGGTGATCGCCGGTCAGGGCACCGTCGGCCTGGAAATCCAAGAGGACGCGCCGGCGCTCGACGCAATCCTGGTACCGGTCGGCGGCGGAGGCCTGATTTCCGGCATCGCCGTCGCGGTCAAGGCATTGAGCCCGGCCACTGAAATCCTTGGCGTGCAGTGCGAGCTCTACCCTTCGATGAAGGACGCGCTGGAGGGCAATCCGCCGCGCTGCGGCGGCCAGACCATCGCCGAGGGCATTGCCGTCAAAGATCCGGGAACGCTGACCAGAACGATCGTTCGGCGGCATGTCGCCGAGATCCTGCTGGCCGCCGAACCGGCTATCGAGCGTGCGGCGCAGATGATGATCGAAAGCCATAAGCTGGTAGCCGAAGGAGCTGCGGCGGCCCCCCTCGCCGCCCTGCTGGCCGATCCGGCGCGGTTCAAGGGACGGCGGGTGGCCCTGGTGGTCTCAGGCGGAAACATGGATGGCCGCCTGATCGCCTCGATCCTGCTGCGCGGCCTGGCGCGGGCTGGACGCATCGCCCGCCTGCGGATCGAAATTCCCGACGCCCCGGGCATGCTGGCCCGTGTGGCCAAGCTGATCGGCGAAGGCGACGGCAACATCATCGAGATCACCCACCAACGCCTGTTCCACGACGTGCCGGTCAAATACACCGAACTGGACGCGGTCATCGAAACCACCAGCGTCACCCATGTCCGCGAGATCGTCGAGATGTTGCGCCGCACTGGCTTCCCGACCCGGCTGCTCAGCAACACGGCGGAATAGACTTGGAGAATGAACCGCCGCGCCGGCACTGATTCTCCCCGCGCCGTCTTCGAGTCTCTGTATCTCCGTGATTATACCAGGCTGCGGTGACCGGAAGCGAAAAGGCTTGGTATCAACTCTCTTCGCAAAGTCGGGCATAAGTGCCGCGATAATAAACCAGCGGATCGCCGGGATCTCCGCAATGTAGCCGCTCGACCCGGCCGACGAAGATCTGGTGGTCGCCGCCTTCGCGGATCTCCACCACGGTGCAATCGAAATTGGCCAGGCAGCCCCCCAGGATGGGCGCGCCGTCACCCCAGCGCTCGTAGGGCACCTCTTTCCATTTGTCGTCGAGGCGGCTGGCGAAGCGGATCGACAATTCGCGCTGGTGCTGGCTGAGCACGTTGATGGCGAAACGGCGGGTGGCCTTGAACGCCTCCAGGCCGGTGCTTTTGTTGTCCAGGCAAAACAGCACCAGCGGCGGGTCCAGGGAAACCGAACAGAAAGAGTTGATCGTGACTCCAACGGGAGAGGCATCTCCTGCCATGGTTGTAACGATGGTCACACCGGTCGGAAAACAACCCAAGGCATTGCGAAACGTGCGGGCATCGAAGCTCATGGTGTGGCCAGTCCTTGCTTTTTCACGGCGTGACTAATACAGCAAACTGCCGGCCCCATCAAATTCCGCCGCAGCGCCGCGCCCGTCATTCACTTTTTTTTACCGTTCCTGTTGTTGACTGGCGACAAGATGGTCGAATTATAGCATTCTCCCCCATCGAAGGAGTTATGTCGGAAGGCCCGACGCGACAGAGGTAGAGCATGTTCGTACTCATTGGCGCAGCAGTGGTGATCGTTTCCGTCATCGGCGGCTATGTGGGTAACGGCGGCGAGATCAGCGTCCTGATCCAGCCCTTCGAATGGCTCATCATCCTGGGTGCAGCCGTCGGTAGCTTCATCATCGGCAATCCCAAGTCGGTGGTCTTCGGCATCGGCAAGGCCGCCGGCACGATGCTGAAGGGGTCTCGCCACAACAAGGCCTCCTACCTGGAACTTCTCAGTCTGCTCTACTCGCTGTTCAAGTTGGCCAAGACCAAAGGCGACCTGGCGCTCGAAAGCCATGTGGAAAAGCCGGAAGAGAGCTCTCTGTTTCAGAAGTTTCCGAAGTTCTCTGACGATCACCACAGCCGCGAGTTCCTTTGCGACTATTTGCGGCTGCTGACGCTGGGCACCAACAATGCCCATGAGGTGGAATCGATCATCGATGCCGAGATTGAAGCCCATCACCATGAAATTTCCCTGGTTGCCAATGCAATCACCACCATGTCGGACGCCATGCCGGCACTGGGCATCGTCGCCGCGGTGCTAGGCGTGATCCACACCATGGGGTCGATCACCGAACCGCCTGAGGTCCTGGGCCACCTGATCGGCGCCGCCTTGTGCGGCACGTTCATGGGGGTGCTGCTGTCCTATGGATTCTTTGCGCCGTTCGGCCGCATCCTCGACATCATCTACAAGACCGAAGCCGAATATCTGAGCTGCATCAAGAATTGCCTGCTGGCTCACATGATGGGATACGCGCCGCAGGTTTCCATCGAATTCGGCCGCAAGAGCTTGCCGCCCCATGTGCGGCCGAGTTTCGCCGAGTTGGAGGATACCGTCACCAACCTCCCACCCGATTGAGCGATGGCCGAACAACCGATCATCATCAAACGCATCAAGAAGGGGCATGCCGACCATCACGGCGGTGCGTGGAAGGTTGCCTATGCCGACTTTGTGACAGCGATGATGGCATTCTTCCTGCTGCTTTGGTTGCTGAACGCGGTGACCGAGGAACAACTGCAGGGCATCGCCGACTATTTTGCCCCGACCACGGTGTCGCAGTCGACCAGCGGGGCCGGCGGCATGCTGGGCGGCAAGACTGTCGGCGAAGGCGCCATGTCCTCCCAGGGAACCACCCCCAGCTTCGCCCTGTCGCTGCCGCCGCCCTCCATCGGCCAGGGCGGCGACGCGCTCACCGAGCCTAAGGAGGGCGCCGAGGAAGGGGCCGGCGCCGGCCAGGGGGGCGAGGCGCCTGAACAGGCCAAGGCGCTGACCGAGGAGCAGATCGTCAAGACCAATGCCGAGCGCGAACAGCAGCAGTTCGAGCGGGCGCAGGGGGCGCTCAAGCAGGCCATCAACTCCATCCCGGAATTGCGCAAGATGGCGGACAGCCTGATGGTCGACAACACGCCGGAAGGTCTGCGTATCCAGATCGTCGACCAGGAAGGCCTTGCCATGTTCCCGCGCGGCTCGCCCGACATGTACGGCCATACCCGTGCCTTGCTCGACATGGTGGCGCGCGTGATCAAGCAACTCCCCGAGAAGGTGTCCATCTCCGGCCACACCGATTCGACCCAATTCGTCGGACAGACCAGCTACGGAAACTGGGAACTGTCCGCCGACCGCGCCCTGGCCACTCGCCGCGTCCTGTCGGCTGCGGGCGTGCCGGCCGACCGGGTCGACCGGGTGGTGGGCAAGGCCGATACCGAGCCACTGAATACGGCAAACCCGGCAGACCCGCGCAACCGCCGCATCACCATCGTGCTGCTGCGCCAGACGCAGCCGCCGCCGACCGTGACAGTCACCGCCGATCAGGCGAAGAGCGGGCAATTGCCGGATGAATTGAAGGCGTCCGGCCAGATGCCCCCGGCCCCCGCCGAAGCCCTTCCGCCGCCGCCGAAGCCGACCGAGGCGCCGCGCAAACAGTAGCCGGACTCGGTTATGTCGCGCAAAATGGTTGGACTCCGGCGGCCTGCGAGGCATGCTGGTGCAACGGAGGTCTCTGCACCATATTTGAATAGGGGTGCGCACCAAAGCGATAGCTGCCCGCGAGGATCACGCTGGAAAGCGAGCCAGACACATGGATCATATTCCGCTCAAGCGGCCGCATTTTTTCTTCACCACGGCGCCTTTGCCGTGCCCCTATATTGCCGGCCGCCTGGAACGGAAGATCGTGACCGAACTGTCTGGACCGGACGCCGAAGTCCTGCACGAGGCGTTGTCCCGCGCCGGTTTTCGCCGCAGCCACTCCATCGCCTATACACCCGCCTGCCCTGGCTGCAATGCCTGCATTGCGGTGCGCATCGTGGTCGGCGAATTCCACCCGCACCGCACCATGCGGCGTATCGCGAACCACAATGCCGCACTGTCCGTCCGGCAAGTGCCCGCCCGAGCGACGGCCGAACAGTACCGGCTGTTCTCGCGCTACCAGGAATCGCGTCACGCGGGCGGCGACATGGCCTTGATGGGTTTTTACGACTATCGCTCGATGGTCGAGGACAGCCCCATCGACACCTTTCTCGTCGAGTTCCGCAGCCCCGAAAACACCTTGAAGGCGGTGGTCCTGGCCGATCACATGAGCGACGGTCTTTCTGCGGTGTACAGCTTCTACGACCCGAACGCAGGCGCCGCCACCAGTCTCGGAACCTATATGATCCTATGGCTGATCGATGAGGCCCGGCGTCTGGACCTGCCCTATGTCTATCTCGGCTACTGGATCGCCGAAAGCAGCAAGATGTCCTATAAGTCCCGCTTCAGCCCGCTCGAGGCCTTCGGCCCCGGCGGGTGGCAACCGTTGAAGCTGGACGAGGAAAAGAAAAAATAGCCGAGCCTTTTTGCGTCGCCACGGTAACTAGACCGAACCCCGGGCAGACTCGCGAAGGCATCCTTCGACAAGCTCAGGACGAGGGCAAGCTATTGATTTTTCTCATGGTGAGGAGCTGCCGGAGGCAGCGTCTCGAACCATCTACCGGCAGAGGAACAATCTTCCGCCCGGCCATTTGCCCAACTCACTCACCACGTCGCTTCGCTCCTCGCGATGGCGGGTTCGGCGCGGAACGTGAAACCGCTCTGATCCTCCCTATCACGTAAACTTGTTGTTCCGCGGGAAGCCAACTGGCGGGGTCCGACCGACGGTGGCGCGCTTACCCAGCCACAGCATCAGATTGGCCTCGGTGCGGGTTTTCTCCCCCATCTTCCAGCTCAAGCCGTCCGCCAAGTTGAACAGCTTCAGATCCGCCGTACCACCGTCGCGATATTTCTGCAGGATGACGCCGCGGCCGCGGGTCATTTCGGGGATTTCCTCAAGCTTGAATACCAGCAGCTTGCGGTTTCGGCCGATGATCGCCACCGCATCGCCCTCGACCGCCAGACAGAACAGTGCCTGCTCGTCCTCGGCCAGGTTGAGGATCTGCTTCCCGGCCCGGGTCTGCGCCACCACTTCCTCGGCCTTCACCAGGAAGCCGCGCCCGCCGGAAGAGACGACCAGCAACCGCGATCCGGCGCGATAGGCGAGAACCGCCGAAACCTCGGCGTCGTTAGGCAGGTCCACCATCAGGCGCAGCGGCTCGCCGTGGCCGCGGCCGCGTGGCAGCTTGTCGCCGCCGATCGTATAGAATCGCCCGTTGGTGGCAAAAAACAGCAGCTTGTCAGTGGTGGCGGCGTGCAACAGATATTTGAGCTGGTCGCCCTCCTTGAACTTGAAGTCCTCGGCGTTGTCGACATGCCCTTTGACGGCCCGGATCCAGCCCTTTTCCGACAATACGACGGTGATGTCCTCGCGCTCGATGAATGCCTCGATGGGCACCACCACGGCGTTCGGCGCCTCGCCCAATTCGGTGCGCCGCTTGCCCAGGGCATCGGGCTTGCCGAACTCGGTCTTGATCGCCGCAACCTCGGCTGCGATGCGTTGCCAGCGCAGCGCCTCGTCGGCCAGCAGCGCCCGCAACTCTGCACGTTCGGCTGAAAGCTTGCCGTGCTCGCCGCGGATCTCCATTTCCTCGAGCTTGCGCAGCGACCGCAGACGCATGTTGAGGATCGCTTCGGCCTGCACATCGGTCAGGGCAAACGCCTTCATCAGCTTGGGCTTGGGTTCATCCTCCTCGCGGATGATGCGGATCACCTTATCAAGGTCGAGATAGGCCTTGAGATAGCCCTCCAGGATCTCCAGCCGCCTCTCGATCTTGCCCAGCCGATGGTTCGAGCGGCGGACCAGGACCACGTGACGGTGATCGAGGAAGGCCCGCAAAACCTCCTTCAGGGTCATCACCCGCGGCACAGAATCGGCGTCGAGCACATTCATGTTGAGCGGTATCCGCACTTCAAGGTCGGTCTGGCGGAACAGCTGCTCCATCAGCATGTCGGCTTCGACCGTGCGGTTACGGGGCTCCAGCACGATACGCACGACATCGGTGGACTCGTCCCGCACATCGGCCAGCAGCGGCAGCTTCTTGGCCTCCAGCAGTTCGGCGATCTTTTCGATCAGCCTCGATTTCTGCACTTGGTACGGGATTTCGCTGATGATCACCTGGTAAAGACCATGGGACAGCCTCTCCACCTCCCATCGGGCACGCAGGCGGAAGCTGCCGCGGCCGGTCCGATAGGCCTCCAGCACCGCATCCCGCGCCTCCACCAGCACGCCGCCGGTGGGAAAATCGGGGCCGGGGATGAAGCCCACCAGTTCTTCGATCGAACAATCGGGATGGCCGACAAGGTGGCTCAGGGCGTCGCAGATCTCACCCACGTTGTGTGGCGGAATGCTCGTCGCCATCCCGACGGCGATTCCGGCGGCGCCATTCGCCAACAGGTTGGGAAAGGCCGCTGGCATGACCACCGGCTCCTCCTCGGTGCCGTCATAGGTGGGGCGAAAGTCGACAGCGTCTTCGTCGAGCCCCTCCATCAGTGCCGCGGCCACGGCGGTCAGCCGGGCCTCGGTGTATCGCATGGCGGCGGCGTTGTCGCCGTCGATATTGCCGAAATTCCCCTGCCCCTCGACCAGCGGATAACGGACGGCGAAGTCCTGGGCCAGGCGCACCATGGCATCATACACCGCCACGTCGCCGTGCGGATGGTATTTGCCGATGACGTCGCCGACCACACGGGCGCATTTCTTGAATCCGCCGGCGGGATCCAGCTTCAGTTGCTGCATGGCGAACAGCAGCCGGCGGTGCACCGGCTTCAACCCGTCGCGCACGTCAGGCAGCGAGCGCGACACGATGGTCGACATGGCATAGGCGAGATAGCGCTCGCCCAAGGCCTCGGCCAATGGCGTATCCCTCACCTCGCCGGCGGTCGCGGTTCCGGTCATGCCAGTTTTTACCTCCAGATTACCATATTTAGTAGATCATGGCTTGAGCCGCTCTACAAGTCGTGAGCGGGCTCCCGGCAGCCGCTTGCCCTGCGGGCCCAGCACATGGCGATCGAGAAAATAGCCGGTCAAGGCCAGCCCCGCTACCACCTCGCCGGGGTCGGCCGCCTTGCCGGTCAGGAATCCCGGCAAGACCAGCAGCTTCTCCCGATAAGGCTGTCCGGCCGCCAAGCTGACCGCCCGACCGCTGCGCGGCGAGACGAAGGCAAGATCCTCGACGGTGCCAGTCGCGGCGCACCGCGACAGATCGAGGCCGAAGCCTAATTCGCCCAGCAGCCCCAGCTCCCAACGCACATAGAGGGCAGGCCAATCGGCCTCTTCGAAGGAGGCGAGCAGGCCGACAAGCCCCTCGTAAGCCGTGGGATGGGGTTCGCGTTCGGGCAAGGTCGCCTCGGCCAAGGCGCAAGCTGCAGCAATCCCCGCCAGGCGCAGAGGATCATGCAGCCAAGCGGTGCCGAAGGCGTCGGCCGGCTCGCAGGTGAAACTGCCCAGATGCTCGGCCAGCCGGGCCTTCCAAGCGGCCTTAAGGCGGTTGCCCGGCTGCAGCAGCCCGCGCAAAGCCTTGCCCGCTCCGCCGCGAACCAGGCCGGCGTGGCGGCCATGTGCATGTGTCAGCAGGCTGACGACGGTCGCAGTTTCGCCGTGGCGGCGCACCGACAGCAGGATGCCTTCATCCGTCCATTCCATCGCAGGAGATTAGCAGGACCCGATCTAAACGTCGAATTCCAGCCCCAAATCGCGATAGCGCTGCCGGTCGTCGAGCCAGTTCTCGCGCACCTTGACATGCAGAAACAGATGCACCGGACGCTCGAGGATTTCTTCAAGTTCCTTACGAGCATGCTCTCCTATCGACTTGATTTGTCTTCCGCTTTTTCCCAAAACAATGGGTTTTTGACTGTCCCGCTGGACGAAGACGGTCTGGTCGATCCGCACGCTTCCGTCGTCACGCTCCTGCCACTGATCGGTCTCGACGGCGGCGGCATAAGGCAATTCCTGGTGAAGCTGGCGGAAGATTTGCTCGCGGGTGATTTCGGCGGCAAGCAGCCGCATGGGCATGTCCGAGACTTGGTCCTCGGGGAAATGCCAAGGGCCCGCGGGCACTTCGGCGCCGAAATAGGCCAGCAGCTCGGCCGTCCCATCACCGGTCTCTGCGCTGACCATGAAGATCCGACCGAAAATGCCGAATGCATTCAATTGGGCTGCCAGTCCCAACAGCTTCTCGCGCTTCACCAGGTCGATCTTGTTGAGCACCAACGTCGCCTGCCGACCCGCTTCCTTCAGCCTGTCGATGATGCCACGGCTATCTTCGTCCACGCCTTTTGCCGCATCCACCACCAGGGCGACCAGGTCGGCGTCGGCCGCACCGCTCCATGCCGCCTGCACCATGGCCCGTTCCAGCCGTCGTTTGGGCTGAAAGATGCCCGGGGTGTCGATGAAGACCACCTGCGCCGCCGGATCCTCGACCATGGCGATCCCCAGCACCCTGCTACGCGTTGTCTGCACCTTGGGTGAGACGATGGAAACCTTCGTTCCCACCAGACGGTTTACCAGGGTCGATTTTCCGGCATTGGGAGCACCGACGACGGCGACGAAGCCGCAACGCTGAATGGTTTCAGTCATGACATCACCCTTCCCAGCAGGGCCGCGGCGGCAACCTGTTCTGCCGCGCGTTTGGAAGCGCCGCGGCCGGTCACCGGCGCCAGCCCGTCGACCGTGACCGCCACCAGGAACTTGGGGTCGTGCGGCGGGCCTTCGATGCCAAGCGTCTCGTAGCGGGGCAGCGGCTTTCCCTGGCCTTGCGCCCATTCCTGCAAGGCCGTCTTGGCGTCCTTGGGCGGCGTCGCCGACTCCGACATCATCACCTGCCAATGACGGCGGATGATCCGTGCCGCAGGTTCCAGCCCACCATCCGCAAAGACGGCGCCCAGCACCGCCTCGCAGGCATCGGCCAGCATCGACGGATTGTGACGACCGCCCCCCTCCTCTTCACCCTTGGACAGAAGCAGCGTCTGGTCGATGCCCAGAACAGCCGCCACCCGGGCGAGGGCTTCACGGCGCACCAGGGCCGCATGACGGCGGGCGAGCGCCCCTTCGTTCTCCTCGGGGAAATGGCGGAACAGCATCTCGGCCACGACCAGACCGAGCACCCGATCGCCCAAGAATTCAAGCCGTTCGTATGCGGTTCGCCGCTTCACGCCGCGCCCTTGGCTGGCGCTTGGATGGGTCAGCGCGTCTTCAAGCAGCTCGGTACGCCGGAAACGGTATTCCAGCGCCTGACTGACCTGCACAACGCGATCACCGCCCGCCATTTCAACGGATCAGCGTAAAGAAACGATTCCAGCGGACCGCCCACGGCCAGCCCCACACTTCCCACAGGGCAGCCGAGCCGTTCGTCGAAAAGAAAATGATCTCGGCGCGCCCGACAAGGTTCTCGGCGGGCACATAGCCGACCACGTTGAGGAAGCGGCTGTCCTGGGAATTGTCGCGATTGTCACCCATCATGAAATAGTGCCCTTCGGGGACGACATACTCCGGCGTGTTGTCGGCCGGGCTCTCGTTACCCGAATATTCGATGATCGGATGCGAGCGGCCGTTGGGAAGCGTCTCGATATATTGGGCATAAAGCTGCGTGCCGCCGCGAGGATCGTGCTCGACATAGTCCGCAACCTGTTTGCGCTCGACCGGATTACCGTTGATGTAAAGGACGCGGTGGATGACCTGGATGCGGTCTCCCGGCAAGCCGATGATGCGCTTGATGTAGTCGGTGCGGTTGTCGGACGGCACCTTGAACACGGCCACGTCGCCCCGTTCCGGTGGATGGAACAGGATGCGCCCCTGGAACAGCGGCAGGCTGAGCGGCAGGGAATACTTGCTGTAACCGTAGGAATATTTGGAAACAAACAGGTAATCGCCGACAAGAAGTGTCGGCACCATCGATTTCGAAGGAATGTTGAAGGGCTCGAAAGCGACCGTTCGCACCACCAAGGCGATGAGAACGGCGTAAACGACGGTCTTGATCGTTTCGGCGAGACCGCCGGATTTCTTGCGCGAGATGCCCATGGATCACGAAGTTGGTGGGAATGGAAAGGCTTGAGCCAGAGTCAAGTTTTGCGATCAAGCCCTACCCGACAGCGCATGTCAAGTCCGCGACAGCGGGCAGAGCAATCGAGAGCGGGCGACAATCATGGGCAGTCCCATTCAAGAGATCGCCCCGGAGCTGCATCGGGAACGGCGGAGATGATCACGACCGCCTCGGCCATGGGGTACTCGTCGGTCATCGTCAGGTCGATCCGCGCGGCCGTGCCGTCAGGCAACAGGCTGGCCAACCGCCGCGCGGCACCACCGGTCAGCTGCAGGGTCGGCCGTCCCGAGGGCAAATTGACGACTCCGACGTCGCGCCAGAACACCCCGGCTCGAAAGCCGGTACCCAGGGCCTTCGCACAAGCCTCCTTGGCGGCGTAACGCTTGGCATAGGTGGACGCCAGACCGAGCGGGCTGCCAGCCCGTCGCAGGGCCTTGCGCTGCTCCTCCTCGGTGAAGATCCGCTCGATGAACCGGTGGCCGAAGCGTTCGATGGTCTTTTCGATTCGCCGAATGTCGATGAGATCGCTGCCGAGCCCGAGAATCATCGGCGCCGCGCCCCGTCCATAAGGGCGCGCATGCGTCGGATCGAGTCGTCGAGGCCGACGAAGATCGCCTCGCCGATCAGGAAATGGCCGATGTTCAACTCGACGATGGTGGCGATGGCGGCAACAGGCCCCACCGTGTCATAGGCCAATCCATGGCCGGCGTGGCACTCCAGGCCGATGGCCTCGGCATGGGCAGCGGCAGCAACCACACGCTGCAGTTCCTGGGCCCGGCGCTGCGGCCCGGCGTCGCAATAGGCGCCGGTATGCAGTTCGACCACCGGAGCGCCGATGGCCTTGGCGGCATCGAGTTGCAGCGGATCGGGCTCGACGAACAGGGATACCCGCACCCCCGATTCCGTCAGTGCGCCTACCAGCGGGCGCAGGGTTTCCCGGCCCCTGACGGCGTCGAGTCCGCCTTCGGTGGTCCGCTCCTCCCTCCGCTCCGGCACGATGCAGGCAGCGTGCGGCTTGTGTCGGAGCGCGATCTCCAGCATCTCCGGCGTGGCGGCCATTTCCAGGTTGAGCGGCAGCGACAGCGTGTCCATCAGCCGATCGATGTCCTCGTCCGAAATATGCCGCCGATCCTCGCGCAGATGGGCTGTGATGCCGTCAGCTCCGGCGGCGGCGGCGATCTGCGCCGCCCGGATGGGGTCGGGATGCGCCCCGCCGCGGGCGTTGCGGATGGTGGCGACGTGATCGATGTTCACGCCCAGTCGGAGTTTCTTGCTCATTCCTGTATCAGGCCCGTTTCAGTGTCATCCCGAGCGGGGCGAGGGACCTTGTGGTGCCACGAGAGCCCTCGGCTTGACGGCCTCGGGATGACGATGGTCAATTTCTTGCCCGCTCCACCGAGTTGATCGCCGGGGTGGCGCGTAAGGCAGCGATGATATTGGTCAAATGCTTCACGTCCCGCACCTCGATATCCATGATCATTTCGAAGAAATCTGGATTGCGGCTGGTAATTTTCAAATTTGTAATATTACCCTGGTTCTTGGCGATCACCATTGAAAGATTTCCCAGGCTGCCGGGCTCGTTGACCACCACCAGGGTGACCCGGCCTACATGCACGTCTTTTTCCTCGGGCCCGTGATTCCAGGCAAGGTCGAGCCAGCGCTCCGGCGTGTCGGCGAACTGCTCCAGGCTGTCGCAGTCGATGGTATGGATCGTCACACCGCGCCCGGTAGTCACGATGCCGACGATGCGGTCGCCGGGCAGCGGGTGGCAGCAGCCGGCAAAATGCATGGCCATGCCGGGGATCAGGCCGCGCACCGGCATGGCCGGTATCGACGGATGCTTTCCCTTCGCCCGCTTCAGCGCCACCACGTTGTCCGGCTGTGACTGCTGGGCCTTCTGCTGGCTACTCTTCAGCTCGGGGTACACCGCCGCGACGACCTCGCGACCGGTCAGCACGCCCTCACCCACATCCACCACAAGGTCTTCGACGCTCGCGGCCTTGAAGATCTTCAAGACGCCGTCGATGCCCTTCTCGGTGAAGTCATACCCCTCCTGCTTGAAGGCGCGGTTCAGGATGGCGCGGCCCAAGTCCAGATACTGAGCACGCTGCTGGGTCCGTATGTACCGACGGATCCGGGCGCGCGCCTTGCCGGTGACGACGAAACGTTCCCAGGTGGGGTTCGGCGTCTGCGCCTTGGATGTGATAATCTCGACCTGATCGCCGTTGTTGAGTGGCGTCCTGAGCGGCATCATCCGGCCGTTGATCTTGGCACCCACGCAACGGTCGCCCACTTCCGAGTGAACGGCATAGGCGAAGTCCACCGGGCAGGAACCGCGCGGCAGAGCGATAAGGTCCCCCTTCGGGGTGAAACAGAACACCTGGTCCTGGAACATCTCGAGCTTGGTGTGCTCGAGGAATTCCTCGGGATTCGAGGCATGTTCCATGATGTCCAGCAGTTCGCGCAGCCAACGGTACTGCTTGCCGTCGGCCGGACGCTGACCCTGCTTGTACGACCAGTGGGCGGCGACGCCCAGTTCGGCCACGTCGTGCATCTCCTGAGTGCGGATCTGCACCTCGATGCGGTGCCGCTCGGGCCCGAAGACGCCGGTATGCAGGGACCGGTAGCCGTTGGGCTTGGGGATCGAGATATAGTCCTTGAACCGGTTGGGGACCATCGGGTAGCGGCTGTGGATCACGCCCAAAGCCCGGTAGCAATCCTCGACCGAGGCGACCTGCACACGGAAGGCCATGATGTCGGAGAGTTGCTCGAACGCCACGTTCTTGAGCTGCATCTTGCGCCAAATCGAGTACGGGGTCTTTTCACGGCCCGACACCTGGGCCTCGACACCGTTGTCCTTTAGCGTGCCGCGCAACTCGTCGAGGATGCGGCTGATCAGGTCGCCGCCCTTCTCGCGCAGGAAATTGAGGCGAGCCACCAGCGAGTCGCGGACATCCGGGTGAAGCTCGGCGAATGCCAAATCTTCCAGCTCGTTCTTTACCTCGGAGAAGCCGATGCGTTCGGCCAGCGGCGCATAGATCTCCATGGTCTCGAGGGCGATACGGCGCCGCTTGTCCGGATTCTTGATGTAGCACAGCGTCCGCATATTGTGGACGCGGTCGGCCAGTTTCACCAGAAGGACCCGGATGTCCTCCGACATGGCCAGGACCAGCTTGCGGAAGTTCTCGGCCTGCTTCGAATGGTCCGATTGCAGTTCGATGCGCGACAGCTTGGTGACGCCGTCCACGAGTCGCGCGATTTCACTGCCGAACAGCCGCTCGATGTCGGCCAGCGTCGCCGGCGTGTCTTCGATGGTGTCATGGAGCAGCGCCGTGATGATCGACGCCGCATCCAACTTGTAGCGGGTCAGGATGCCCGCCACCTCGATCGGATGGGAAAAATAAGAATCGCCCGAAGCCCTAAGCTGCGAGCCATGGGCCTTCATGGCGAAGACATAGGCCCGGTTTATGGCGTCCTCGTCCGCCAGCGGATCGTATGACTTGACCCTTTCGACCAGTTCGAACTGACGCATCATCGCCGGTCACCCAAGGAACCGTCGGCGGTGTCGACCAGTCCAACACTGCATCGGGCGGCGGCAGCCACCATCATTGCCCACCGCCGCCGAACATTCATTCTTCGTCGTAACCGCCGGTCTCGCTGTCCAGCTCGGCTCCATCGTCATGGATGGACAGGCCGTCCTCCACCAGCTCCTCGTCGACGGCGGCGTCGCCGGCATCCAGCACCATTTCCCGGGCCGACAGCACGTCGATCTCGTCCTCTTCCGGCTCGTCCACCTCGACATGCTTCTGCAGCCCCTGCACCAGGGAATTCCGCAGAGTCTCCAGTTCCACCGTCTCTTCCGCGATCTCGCGCAGCGCCACAACCGGATTCTTGTCGTTGTCACGTTCTACCGTCAGACGCCCGCCCGACGAAATGTCACGCGCCCGCTGCCCGGCCAGCATGACCAGTTCAAAGCGGTTCGGCACTTTTAGGACACAGTCTTCAACCGTTACGCGGGCCATTCGCACTCACTCCAGGCATCGAGTCATTTGGAAAGGATATATATTTTTTTACAAGGGGCAAGGCAAGGCCGGCTTCATTCTTCCGCCACCGCCTTTTGCTCCGGATCCAGGGTGGCCACCATGGCATCAAGGCTTTCCCCGGTAACCGGATGCACCCAGCCGGGTGCAATATCGCGAATCGGCAGAAGCGTAAAGGCCCGCCGGGCCAACCGGGGATGGGGAAGGATCGGCGGCTCGGGCCCCGCCAGGACCACCCTGCCGAAGGACAGCAGGTCAAGGTCGAGCAGCCTGGGCGCGTTTACCTCGGCCCGCACCCTTCCGAAGTCAGCCTCGATGCGGTGCAGAAGGGCGAGCAAGGCGGCCGGGGTCAGGTCGGTTTCCACCGCCACCACGGCGTTGACGAACCACGGCTGGTCCGATTCGGGCACCGGTCGCGTCCGCCAGAAACGGGAACGCCGGGTAATCCGCACCCCTTCCTCTTCCAGCCGCTTCACCGCCGCGACCAGGGTAAGGCGCGGCGGCCCGAAGCGGCTGGGCAGGTTGGCGCCCAAACCGATGAGAATCACATCCAGATCACCCTTGCGTTCCATGATCCACCCTTGCGACGACATTCCTCGCCGCTTACGTTTAAGCTCGATTGAACACCGCTGATATCCGGTGATATCCGGTGACCAAACACCATTTATTTAAGCGAGTTGTCATGGCGATGGTATTTTATTCCCAGGAGCGCATAGGGCTATTCATCGACGGATCCAACCTCTACGCGGCGGCCCGAGCGCTGGGCTTCGATATCGACTACAAACGCCTGCTGGAACTGTTCGCGTCGAAGGGACGGCTCATCCGGGCATTCTACTATACGGCTCTGGTCGAGGATCAGGAATACTCCCCCATCCGTCCGTTGGTCGACTGGCTGGACTATAACGGCTACACCATGGTCACCAAGCCGACCAAGGAGTTCACCGACGCCACCGGCCGCCGCAAGATCAAAGGCAACATGGATATCGAATTGGCCATCGACGTGATGGAGATGGCCCAGTATCTCGACCATGTGGTGCTGTTCTCGGGCGATGGCGACTTCCGACGACTGGTCGAGGCGGTGCAGCGGAAAGGCGTGCGTGTCACCGTCGTCAGCACGGTCCGCTCGCAGCCACCCATGGTGGCCGACGAACTCCGGCGTCAGGCGGACACCTTTGTCGAGCTTCTTGAACTGGAACCGGCCATCGCACGCGCATCGACGGCACATCGTGACGACCGCCAGCCCGGCGAAGACCTCGGCTGATCCCCCGCGATGTCCATTCGATCGAGTCTATGCCCGGGGCGTGATTGTCCGCGCTGTCCCCGCCTTGTCGCCTTCCGCCAGGAGAATCGGCAACAGCATCCCGGCTGGCACAATGCCCCCGTCCCGTCCTTCGGTGTGTTGACCGCCCGCCTGCTCATCGTCGGCCTGGCACCGGGCTTGCGCGGCGCCAACGCCACCGGCCGGCCGTTCACCGGAGACTGGGCTGGTGACCTGCTTTACGGCACCTTGCTTGGCAAAGGCCTGGCCCACGGCACCTATCTCGAACGGGCCGACGACGGATTGGAATTGATCGACTGCCGCATCACCAATGCGGTCCGCTGCGTACCGCCGGCCAACCGTCCGACTTCCGCCGAGGCGGCGGCCTGCCGCCCGTTCCTGGCCGAGGAGATGGCGGCCATGCCTCGGCTGCAGGCCATCCTGGCGATCGGTGGCTTTGCCCATGACGCCGTCCTGGCCGCGCGCGGCCTGAAACGAAATGGGTTCCGTTTCGCCCATGGGGCACACCATATCCTGCCCGACGGGTTGTCGATGATCGACAGCTATCACTGCTCGCGGCTGAACACCAATACGGGGCGACTAACCGAGGCGATGTTCCAGCAAGTCGTCGATCAAGTGCGCTGACGCGACCTGAAGAGTCAGCTTGCGTCAGAGCGTCAAGCTCGGTTTTTGCCCCTCGGCGGGCGGGTTGTGATAGGCCCGGAGATGTAATGCACAATTAATTAGACCTTGTTTCCCATTTCATTTTGCGCCTCAATTATCAAGGAGGTCAAAGGCAAGAGGGTTGTCTACTTTAATTTGTCAAATGAACGAGGCAAATCGATGTTCATCCAGTGGAGCGATGCCTACGCCGTTGGCATTCCCGCCATCGACAACGATCACAAGAACCTCGTAGCCCGGCTGAACCACTTCTTCGGCCGCGCCCAGGCCGGGGCATCGGTTGAAGAATTGAATTCCATATTAGGAAATCTCGTCGGACAAACGGCCGAACACTTCAGCCGTGAGGAGTGGATGTTGGAGCGCGTCGATATCCCCGACTTGGCGGCGCATATTGCCGAACACCGACGCCTTACCGAGCAGCTTCGGCACTTCCACGAAAGCTACCACGCCAGCGACAAGCGCCGTGAACTGACCGTCGACATGGCTGATTTCCTCAGCCGCTGGCTGATCGACCACATCGTCGGGCAGGACGTCCCGGCACGAGGGCATCTCCGCAGGCTGACATAAGGCTAAGCCAGGAGCAGCCACCCTGTAGCCGGATGTTTGGTAATATCCACCCGGTTGATGTTTTCGGCACTGTTGACGAAATCAAAGGCGACCGCGTCCTGGTTGCCCCCGGCCGCCAGAACGCCGTCCCAATAGGCCAGCCCGGCCGCATCGCCGAGGCGTCCCAGGATGGTCTGGTACAGCAAGCTGACGAACTGGGAATCATCCGGCTGACCATACTGCAGGTGAAACTCGCCCGAGTGGATGAACGCCGAGACGATGCCCAAGAACGCCGAGGCGCCTTGCAGTTTAGTCGCGGCCGGAACGTCGGCGTACTGGCCTTCCCAGTAATCAAGACCGCGGACATCGGGGGCCCGGCCGAACAACGAGTATATCCGCGCAATAATCGCGTCGTCGCCATTGGCCATGATCACCGTCTTGTCCTGGAACTCCAGAAACTGGACATTGCTGACCTGTGTCGTACCATCGCGGCCGGCCACCGAATCCGTAATGATCGCGCCGTTCGTGCCGCTGATCGCCAAGTTGTAGCTGGCCAGGTTCCCGTGGAACGTCACGATATCCTGGCCGCTTCCGTTGAACGCGGAATTGCCGCCGCCTGCGGCAAACGCCACGGTGCCGGCCGCCGCCCCGGTGGCTCCATCATCCTGCGCCAGCCAACTCTGAATCTGGCTGGCGACGCTCCCGGTGATCTGGGTGAAATAGCCGGCCCCGGTCGACAGATCCTCGGTCGACACCAGACCGACCACCTCGGGCGCGCCGTTCTGGCTGATCCATACCGGACCGCCACTCGATCCGGCACCGATACTTTGCCCGTCGAAGAGCGAATAGGGGGAGTCGAGGAACACAGACTGCTGACTGTCGACCATCTCTCCATTGGCTGATGCAGGATAGCCGGTAATATGCACGGCGCCGCCGGAAAATCCGGCCTGATAGCCCATAGTGCCGACGGCGAGAGGGTGAGCCAGGTGAATGACGGCAAAGTCGTTCTGTGAGTCAGAAAACGTAATACTGTGATTCGAATCGTCGATGTTCGAGTAGTGGACAGCGATACCGGGATCGGTGATCTGCGCGCCTGTCCCATTATTGTCGAACGCCTTGACTTCGATGTTCGTCGCGGCGCCTATTCCAGTCGTATAAACGGCATGGGTTGCCGTCAACACTTCGTCAGGAGACAAAAGAACTCCCGATGCCTGCCACCCCTCTCCGCCGATCGTATCCGTGATGCAAACAACTGTACTGTAAGGGTATGCTGCCCCGTTTACGATCATGAATGTCCTCGCAAATACACAAAGACGCGCTGCGCGCACAATTATTGCGCACATCTATGCCTCATGCTCGCGAGTACTATTTCATATTCTGATTAACAATCTTCTAGCGAAGAACTGCGCGCGAACGGGGTGATCAGCCGTATCGCTCTTCCTTCCATGGGTCGCCGCGCATGTGATAGCCCCGCTGCTCCCAATAGCCCGGGCCATCCTTGTCGGTGAAGGTGATGTGCCGCAGCCATTTGGCGCTTTTCCACAAATAAAGCTTGGGTAGCAGCAGCCGCATTGGCCCGCCGTGCTCGGCACTGATCGGCTTTCCCTGCCAGCCATGCGCCAGCAGCACACCGTCATCGGCGAAGTCCGCCAGGGGAAGATTTGCGGTGTAGCCGTCGTAAGAGCGCAACATCAGAAAGCGCGCCTCCGGCCGCGGCCGCGCCACCTCCAGCAGATGCAAGGCCGGTACGCCGGTGAAGTCGTTATCGTAGCGCGACCAGGTGGTCACGCAATGGATGTCGCAACGCACCGTCAATTGCGGTTGCGCCAGAAATTCGTCCCAGCTCCATTTGAGCGGCCGCTCCACCAGACCACCGACCGAAAAGGCCCAGTCGGCCGTGCTGAGATTGGGCACGACGCCCAGATCGAGCACCGGCCAGTCGGTCACCAGCCGCTGCCCGGGCGGCAGCCGGCGGTGCCGGGCATTGTCCGGTTGGCCGGTCAGAGACCGCCCTTCCCGCGCCCATTTCTCCTTGGCGGCAATCAGCTTTTCTTTGAGCTGTCCCAGGAGCGGGGTTTCTTCGTTGTCGGTCACGGCTGTTGCCCCCTGTCATCGATCGTCGGGGATATGGGGGTTGGCCGGCCGGTCTTCATCCCCCTGGCTGGGGCGAACCTCATTCAACCGGCAAGTCGCCAAACCGCCCGCGACGCCGCGGTCCCTTGGCGATTTGGCGGCTTCCTTATGAACGCTCACCCTTTGTCGCGCAGTACTCTCGCCTTTTCCCGCTGCCAGTCGCGTTCCTTCTCGGCGGCGCGTTTGTCATGCAGCTTCTTGCCCTTGGCCAGGCCCAGTTGGACCTTGGCCAGGCCACGCTGGTTGAAGAAAATCGACAGCGGTACCAGGGTCATCCCCTCGCGGGTGATGGCACCCAAAAGCTTGCGCATCTCTTTCCTGTGCACCAGCAGCTTCCGCGGCCGCCGCGTCTCGTGGGTGAAGGCCACCTTCACCTGGTATTCGGGGATGTGGGCGTTGAACAGGTAGAGTTCCCCACCCTGCTGCCCGGCGAAGGAATCGGCCAGGTTGGCGCGGCCGGTACGCAGCGATTTGACCTCGGTGCCGGCGAGCACGATACCGGCCTCGATGGTATCGATGATGGTGTAGTCATGCCGTGCCCGCCGATTCTCGGCGGCGATGTTGCCGGCGATCAGTGTCGAGCGGGCCATAGATCCGTCATTTCAGTTGCAGCATTGCTTTGAGTTAACCACAGAGACACGGAGAACATGGAGAAATAAAGAATGAGCGAAGCTCTATATTCTTTTCTCAGTGCTCTCCGCGTCTCAGTGGTTCATTTAAATAAGCCCTAGGCCCTTCATCGCCGCCTGGACTTTTTGCCGGCTGGCGTTGCCGATCTCGACCAGCGGCAGACGCAGCGAGCCGTCGCATTTGCCGATCAGGCTGGCGGCATATTTCACCGGTGCCGGGTTGGTCTCGCAGAACAGGGCGTCGTTGATCGCCGCCAGGCTGTCACGCAGTTCGAACACCGTCGCCAGATCACCGGCCGCCCAGGCGTCCTGCAGCCGCGCGCAATGCCGGGGCGCCACGTTCGAGGTGACCGAGATACAGCCGACGCCGCCATTGGCCAGGAACGCGACCGCGGTGCCATCTTCCCCTGACAGCTGGCAGAACGACTTGCCGATGGCGGCGCGGGTACGGATTGGCCGCAGAAGGTCGCCCGTGGCATCCTTGACCCCGACGATGTTGGGCAATTTGGCCAAGCGGGCCATGGTGTCGACGCTCATATCGACGACGCTGCGGCCGGGGATATTGTAGATGACGACGGGGATGTCCGCGGCGTCATGGATGGCCTTGAAATGCTGGTAAAGGCCTTCCTGCGTCGGCTTGTTGTAATAGGGCGTCACCACCAATGCGCCCGCGGCCCCGACCTTCTTGGCGTGGCGCGCCAAGGCGATGGCTTCATCGGTGCAGTTGGAACCGGCCCCCGCAATCACCGGGACCTTGCCCTTGGCCACCTCGACGGCAAGCTCGATGACCCGGTTGTGTTCCTCGTGGCTCAGCGTCGGCGACTCGCCGGTGGTGCCGCACGGAACGAGCCCGTCGGTGCCTTCGGCGATCTGCCACTCCACAAAGGATTGGAAGCCCGCCTCGTCGATCCGGCCGTTCTTGAACGGCGTGATCAGGGCGGTGATCGAACCCTTGAACATGATCGTCTCCGTAACGCGCCTGTCGAGCGCCATGCTAGTGGTGAGAATCTGACGGACGGCACCCACGCCACCCGTCAGATTTTCACCACACTTCAATCAGTTGGTGGGCCGATTCACCTGACGCCTGTTTCCAAGCGTCAGGATCGGACCACTAGCGAAAAGTAAAGGAACATAGCGGCCGGTCGGGCGCCCCGCAAGGGTTGCGCGATCGCCGGTTTGCCTTGCTCCGCCGAAGCCGGCCCGTCTAGAATGCGCCCCGCTGGGGCTGGCTCCCAACGAAAGTGCAGGCGTCACGCCCCGGAGGGGCTTTTTTTTCGTATCGAGGCGTGTTTGGTCAAGACCTGGGTTGCTGTCGGCTTGGCCGCCGCCATCCTGTTCGGAGCGGTTCCGGCAAAAGCCAATCTGCTGTCCGCCGATGACGAGAAGCTTTATCGTCAAGCCTTCGAGGCGGCGCACAAGGATCATTACGACTGGGCCATGGCGGCCGCCGGAAAGGCGCACAGCAAACTGCTCGCGAAGGTCCTGCGCTGGCTGAATTATACCCAGCCGAATTCCGGCGCCACATTCGCCGAAATTACCGATTTCATCCGGACCAACCCTGACTGGCCACAGATCCCGACGCTCTTGCGCCGGGCGGAAGAGGCTATTTCGGTCGCCACGCCGGACAGCGTGGTGATCGCCTGGTTCTCCGACCACAAGCCTCAGACCGTTGACGGCGCCATCGCCTACGGCAAGGCCCTGGTCAACGCCGGCGAAGCAGACAAGGCCGCTACGCTGCTGCGTCGTACCTGGATCACCGGCAATTTCGGCCCTCTGCAGGAGCGCGAATTCCTCGCCAATTTCCGCCAGATGCTAACCGATGCCGACCAGGTCGCCCGCCTCGACCGCCTGTTGTGGGAGCACCAGGACACCGCTGCCGAACAGCAGATGGTGCGGGTGAACGACGACCAGAGAGTCTTGGCCCAGGCGCGCATGGCGTTGGACAATGCGGCACCCAATGCCGAAGCGTTGGCGGCGAAAGTTCCCGACGCACTGAAGAACGATCCGGGCCTGATCTACGAAATGGTCCGCTACCGGCGCCAGCACAACATGGACGACCAGGCCATCGAACTGCTGAAGCATCCTCTGCGCAATGCCGTTCATCCCGACATGTGGTGGAGCGAGCGAGCCATCCTGGCTCGGCGCGCCCTTCAGCAGGGCCAGATTTCCCAGGCCTACGATATCGCCCGTGACCATGGGCAGACCGAAGGTGCCGGCTTTGCCGACGCGGAATGGCTGTCGGGATGGATCGCCCTGCGCTTCCTCGATGATCGCGAGGTGGCGCTCAACCATTTTTCCGCCATGTACGACCATGTGACCACGCCGCAGAGCCGGGCTCGCGCCGCGTATTGGGCTGGACGGGCGGATGAGGCCCTGGGCCGCGGCGACGACGCCGTACGCTGGTTCAATCAGGCAGCCCGGCATGTGACCACCTTTTACGGTCAGCTTGCCGCCTCGCGCCTCGACCACGAACAGCTTTGGCCGCTGCCCGCCGACCCGCTACCCACCGCCGAGGACATCCAGAGCTTCGAGCGTCACGAACTGGTGAGAGCGGCGCGGATGTTGGGCGAAATCAAGGAGACTGATCTTCTGCGGCCGTTCATGCTGCGGATGAACGAGCAGGCCAAGACTGCGGGCGAACGGGCCCTTGCCGCCGACCTGGCGACGACGCTGGGCCGCGCCGACATCGCCGTGACCGTGGCTAAGCAATCCGAGCGCCAGGGCGTACCGCTCATTGCGTCGGGCTACCCCATTCCGCGGCTGCAGGTTGCCGAGAAGCCCGAGCAGGCGCTGGTCCTCGGCCTGATCCGGCAGGAAAGCGCCTTCCATTTCGAAGCGGTGAGTTCGGCCGGCGCCCGCGGCCTGATGCAGCTCATGCCGGCCACCGCAGCCAAGGTGGCCAAGGCGCTGAAGGTGGTGTTCAAGAAGAAGGAGGCGCTGGCCAGCGCCCTGACCCGCAACCCGAGTCTGAACGTCAAGCTTGGGTCGGCCTACCTCAATGACCTGCTCGACGACTTCAACGGATCTTACATATTGTCGGTAGCGGCTTATAATGCGGGTCCGTCACGGGTGAGAAAATGGATCCGTGACATGGGCGACCCGCGCAATCCCGAAGTCGACCCCGTCGACTGGATCGAGAGCATTCCTTATTCCGAGACCCGAAACTATGTGCAGCGGGTGCTGGAAGGCGTACAGATCTATCGGCGTCGCCTCGGGACGACGGACCTTGCGCGGTCGCTGGAGGGCGACTTGCACCGTTAGACCACGCTGCAGCGGGGAAAAGCCATGACGCGATTGCCGATGACCGGGGTTTCCGTATGTATTTTCGATGCTTACGGTACTTTGTTCGACGTTTCCGCAATTGTTGACGGCTGCCGCGAGCAGCTTGCCGAACGAGCCGACCAGCTGGCGGATATGTGGCGCCGCAAGCAGCTGGAATACACCTGGTTGCGCAGCCTGATGGGTCGGCATACCGATTTCTGGCACGTGACCGGTGAAAGCCTCGACTACGCCATGAACGCCCTGGGGATCGCCGACCCGCCGTTGCGCGCCCGCCTGATGGAAGCCTATCTGACGCCGGCGGCCTATCCCGAGGCTCGTGCCGCCCTCGAGGCGCTGAAGGCGGCCGGCCATCGCCTGGCCATCCTGTCAAACGGCTCGCCGACTATGCTCACCTCGGCCACGATGGCCACCGGACTCGATCTGCTGCTCGACGATGTGCTGTCGGTGGAAAGCGTCGGCGTATTCAAGCCGCATCCGTCGGTCTATGGCCTGGTCCAGGATCGCTTCGACTGCCCGCCGGCAAGCGTCGCCTTCATGTCGGCCAATGGCTGGGACGCTGCCGGCGCCGCGGCCTTCGGTTTCCGCGTTGTCTGGATTAACCGGGCGGGACTGCCGAGGGAAATCCTGCCCGCCTCTCCGCATATCGAGGTGCGGACCCTGGCCGAGCTGCCCGCCATGCTGACAGCCTAATTGCACCGACCCGCATTTTTTGTAAGGGCGCGCAATCGAACTCATGCTCCGAGTGGGCCTGATCGGCTGGGAGGGCTGCTTGACCGCCAAGGCCGCGAAGGGCTGGCGACGCCGAATACAATGTTTTCATGAAGAGACCGGCTGTTCATATTTATTCCTTCGTCAATAAGTCGAACATACGGTCTGATGACGCTCATGCCTCACACAAGCCGGTATCCCTCCGTCAGGCCGGGACCAGTCGCAGCAATTGTCTGTGCCGCGGCGATGATCTCTCTGGCCGTCGCCATGGGTGTCGGGCGTTTCGCCTTTACCCCGCTATTTCCGCTGATGGTCCGCGACGGCCTGCTCGACAGTGAAACCGGCGCTCTGCTCGCGGCATGCAATTACCTGGGCTACCTGCTGGGGGCTTTGAGCACGGCTCGAACGAGGGCGAAACCAGGAACGTTGCTCGCCTTCGGATTGGTCGGCACTGTGGTCGTCACAGCGTCCGTCGGCTGGACGTCGTCGGTCTCGACCTGGGCCATCCTTCGGTTCGTGGCAGGCGTGGCAAGCGCCTGGACGCTGGTTGCGACGACCGCTTGGGGGCTGAGCTGGCTGGCATCTCTCGGTCGCCCGCAATTGGCCGGCATCATATTCGCCGGAGTGGGGCTGGGTATCGCTGCAGCGGGCGTGTTCTGTCTCGTGGCCGCAAGACCCGGTGTATCATCGCTGGGAATGTGGATCGAATTGGCCGGCCTGGCAGGAGTGGTGGCGCTGCTCCCGCTGGCGGCAAGCCAGGCCTTGCCCTTGACGGTCCCGGGCGTTGGCGCGCCGCGCGCGCAGGCTTCCCCGCATCTTCCGTCCTCCGCTACAGGCGGCCTGATTGTCTGCTACACCCTGTTCGGGTTTGGGTACATCCTGCCGGCCACCTATCTGCCGGCACTGGCTCGGCAACTCGTGGATGACCCCCGGGTTTTCGGCTGGGCCTGGCCCCTGTTCGGGATGGCCGCAGCCCTGTCAACCGTCGCTGTCTCCTGGGGATTGAAACGCGCCGATCGCTTGGCCGTGTGGGCTATCGCGCACGCGGTCATGGCCATCGGCGTCCTGCTACCCTGTTTCAGGCCCTCCTTCGCCGGCGTTTCCGTTGCCGCGCTGCTGGTGGGCGGAACCTTCATGGTGGTCACCATGGTTGGCATGCAGGAAGCGCGCTCGCGGGCGGAAGGGAACACGACCGAGGTCCTGGGGCGAATGACTGCGGGGTTCGCCTTCGGACAGCTCATGGGCCCGGTGGCCTCCGCCGCCATCGGCCGCTTCACCACCAATTACTCCACCGCATTGAATTACGCCCTGACGATTTCCGCGACCGGCCTGTTCTTGAGCGCCTTCTATTTGTGGCGCAAACGGATCAGCCTTCGGCCACCTTTTTCCCGGTGAAGGCCGAAACCGGCCGTTCCGCCTCCTCACCCAACCGTTCGGCGAAGATCTTGAGGCCGGTAATCAACGGCTTCAGGGCGTGCCATAGCTCCTCGTCGTGGAGCATCCTGTAGGCGCCGCTGATGCCGGGGGCCTCGCCGTCCTCCTCTTCGCCGGTGTTGGCACAGAGTCCGTCGACGGCATCCCTGAGGGCGAAGACCAGCTTGTAGAAGCGCGGCGGAGTGATGCGCGACAAAGCCATCAGCAGGATGGACAGGTTCTCGATAGCGTCGACGGTACCGGGCTTGCTCAGTGCCTTGACCAGCACCATGGCCAGCGGGACATTGGCCGCCACCACGTCGTTGGCCAGACGCAGAACCCCATGCTGGTGAAGCGTCTGGAGCAGTCGCTCCAGTTCCTCGTGGGCATTCGGGCCGATTTTCGTCGGCTTGACGTCGAAATTGATGCGCGGCGCCATCAAAACCTCTCGGGATGCGGGGCGCGAGCAGGCGGCGCGACGTAGTCCGGCTGTGTCCATTTGGCGTCTACCGGCACATGGGCGATCTCTGTCCGGTGGCCATAGCGGAAATTCTCGCGCGGTAGGGGATGGCCAATGCCGGGCCGGGGAATCAGCTCCATCCTGACCGCTGTTTCCTTGTAGGCCGGTGTGTTGACATCCGGGTCGTGGTGCTCGCCGGTCAATTCATTGATCCCGGGCTTGCCCTGGTGGATCGGGATGAACAGGCTATGTCCTTTGACCCGCTCGGTAATCACCACCGGCACCTCGATATGGCCGCGCCGAGAGGCCAGCCGCACCCAGCAGCCTTCGGAAATTCCCCGCTCGGCGGCCAGTTCTGGACTGATCTCGACGAACCAATTGGGGGCGATGCGCCAGATGCCGGTGGTTCGCCCCGTCTGGTTGGTCGACTGGAACTGCTCAAGCATGCGGCCGTTGTCGAGCAGCAGATCGTACTCGGTGTCGGGTTCTTCGTCAGGAGCGTGCCAGGCCAGGGGATAAAGGACCGCTTTGCCGTCGGGCGTATGAAAGCCGTCGGTATAAAGCAGGGGGGTATCGGTGCCGTCAGGCGCAACCGGCCAGAGGAGCGACTTCCAGCCTTCCAGACGCTCATAGGAGACACCCCTGAAGATCTCGGCGATACCGGCCACTTCGCTCATGATCTCCGACGGATGCGCATAGCCCCAGTCGTGGCCCATCCGCGCCGCCAGGTCGGTCAGGATCCGCCAGTCCGGGCGGCTGCCTCCCAAAGGCGGCATCACCTCATAGAAGCGCTGGATCCGGCGCTCGGTGTTGACGAAAGTGCCCTCCTTTTCCACGCTCGGGCAGCCCGGCAGGACGACATCGGCGTATTCGGCCGTGCGACTGAGGAAGATGTCCTGCACCACCATGAATTCGAGCTTGGTGAACCCCTCGTTCACGTTCGTGGTGTCGGCGTCGGAAAAAACCGTTTCCTCGCCGATGACGTACATCGCCTTGACCTGTCCGGTCTTGGCGTGCTCGACCATAAGGAAATTGTCCGAGCCGATCTCGTCGGACAGCTGTTCCGGGGCCACCCCCCAGGCCTTGGCCCACTTGGTGCGGATGGCCCGCTCGGTGACCTTCTCGTAGCCGGGGTACATGTTCTTGAGGCAACCGAAATCACTGGCCCCCTGCACATTGTTGTGGCCTCGCATGGGATAGCCGCCGGTCCCCGGCCGTCCGTAATTGCCGGTGACCAGCAGCAGGTTGGACAGCGCCGTACTGGTGTCCGAGCCGTGGCTATGCTGGGTGATACCCATCGCCCACAGCAGGCAGACCGATTTCGCCCTGCCGATCATCTCGGCGGTGTCGATCAGCTGTTGGCGGGGGATCTCCGTCACCTGTTCGGCGAAATCCAGGGTAAAGGGCTCCAGCGAGCGCCGGTATTCATCCACCTGATTGACGTGCTTGGCGAGGAAGTCGGTATCCGCGTAACCGTGATCGAACATGTAGCGCGACAGGGCCGAAGCCCACACCAGGTCGGTGCCACCCTTCGGCCGCAGATGGATATCGGCACGCTCGGCCATTTCGTGTCGGCGGGGATCTGCGACGATCAATTTCTGGCCGTGATGCTTGCGGCTGGCCTTGATCTTCGAGGCGATGACCGGGTGGTTCTCCGACAGGTTGCTGCCGACGATGATGATCAGTTCGGCCTTCTGCAGGTCTTCCACCGATCCCGAATCGCCGCCATGCCCAACGGTACGGAACAGGCCCATGGTCGCCGGGTTCTGGCAGTAGCGCGATGAATTGTCGACGCTGTTGGTGCCGAAGATCAGACGGGCGATTTTCTGCGTCAGATAGGCTTCCTCGTTGCTGGCCTTGCTCGAGCCGATGAAGCCGATGCTCCGGCCACCGAAGCTGTCGCGGATCTCCAGCAGGCGGCGGGCCACCAGATCGAGCGCCTCGTCCCAGCTGGCCTCGTGGAACTTTCCGTCGCGGCGGATCAGAGGAGTGGTCAGGCGTTTGGGGCTGTTGACGAAATCCCAGGAAAACTTGCCTTTGATGCAGGTCGAGATGCCGTTGACCGGTCCCTCGACCATCGGCTGTACTTTCAGGATCTGGCGGTCGCGCGTCCACATCTCGAACGAGCAGCCGACCCCGCAATAAGTGCAGACCGTCTTGGTGCGTTTGATTTCGGGCTGGCGCAATTTCGTATCCATCACCGACAGCCCGGTGACGGGCATGGCGCCGGTGGTGTTCTCCAACGCCTTGACCAGGTCGATCAGCGGGCGCTTGAGCGGCTCCGGCATGGCGGTGAACGGCCCCGCATTCGGCTGCATCGTCCTTTCCAACAGCGCGTTGCACGGACATACGGTGACGCAATGCCCACAGCTGACGCAGCTCGATCCCGCTATTTTCTCGCCGCCGTCCCACAGGACGCGCGGGTGCCGCATGGTGAAGTCGATGCTCAGGGTCTCGTTGACCTCGACGTTCTGGCAGGCCTCGACGCAACGGCCGCACAGAATGCACTGGGCCGGGTCGTAGGTATAGAAGGGGTTGGACTCGTCCTTGGGATAGGGTTTGCGCTGGAACGCGTAGCGCTGGACGGGAATTTGCATGTCCGCCATCGTGTTGTGCAGCGTACAATCGCCGGTATTGTGTTCGCACACTGTGCAATAGAGCTCGTGCTTGGCGAGCAGCCGGTCCATGCCTTCGTGCCGCGCCTTCACTGCCTCCTCGGCGGCGCTGCTGATGATCTGGCCCTCGGCGGTGCGCAGGGTGCAGCCGCGCACCAGCCTGCCATCCATCTTCACCCAACAAACGTCGCAGGTCTCGATCGGCCCCAGCGCCGGGTGGTAGCAAACATGCGGCAGCTCGACACCATGAGCAGTCAGGAAGTCGATCAGCGGAGCGCCCGCTGCGCCGGTAAGTGACTGCCCGTTGAATATGATGGCGCAGGTCGGCCTCGCATCCATCTCGCAACCCCTTCGGTCTCCCCCCGGTAAACCCGTTGGTATCGGGTTGGTTCCGTGCGGCTTGCCCGAGGAACTCTCCAGACGCTTGATCGGGCGAACCGCCAAGGTCACGTCGAACAGCGCGCCATGCCGAAAAATGCAGCTGTAAGGTTGATACACAACGAAACACATTCGCTATTATGGTGATATAATTTGTCTATATCCTTTGCACTGTGCTGATGGCCGCGTGGCCCAGCGGTCGCGTGTGTCCCGGGCTGCGCCGTCAGCCGGCCGGGTAACACGAGGAGAACCCGATGAGACAATACGACGCCTATCTCGCCACAGGTGTGGGTTCGCCGGTATGGGAAACCACCACGATGCCGGGGGCCGGCCCGCACTACAACGCGTATTTCACCGGGGGTGTCTGCGCCCCGCTACGGGAAGCCTTGGTTTCCACGGCCCAAGGCTATGAATTCACTGGTGCTGATGGCCAAGTCATGACAATGGAACTGGTGAACTGGTCGGGCGCTGCCAACCTGCCGCTGCCGACCAACGCAACCTTCAGCGTCGGGACCGCTTCGGTCACCGAGACCATCACCGGCCTGAACGCCACCCGAACCGTCGAATACTCGGCCGATGCAACCAATTCGGATATCTACCACGTGACCGAAAGCACGATGACGGTGACCGCGCCGACGACGACGACGGCCACCGGAAATGCTTCGGGCTATTCGTTCACCATTACCGACGGCGCGGTGACGGCTGTTCAGCAGGTGTTCGCCAACGCCCTGCACAGCTATTCCCACACCGTCCCGGCTTCGCCGACAGCCACCTTCTCAGTCGAAGGGACCGCCGTCACCGAGATCTCGATCCACGGAAATATGGTTGAAACGGTCCAGTTCGTGCAGCCGGGCGGCAGCACCCTATACGCCGTCGCGTCCGATTCAAAGGCCTATATCCAGCCGGGAACGGCCACCACGCTGCTGTCGGTGGACGCCGCCGACCGGGCTCATTTCACCTTCGATTCCGCCGGCCATGTCACCCAGGTGCAAAGCGTCAGCCTGACCGGACAAACTGGCACGGTCGTGCCGAACAGCTATGTCACCTACGCCCAACTGGAACCGGGCTTCGTCCAGGAAACCACTACAATCGGCACGCGCAGCAGCTACGAGGTGTTCCACGACGCCAATGGCGACGGCATCTACACCGAAGTGGCCCACGGGCTGGGCAGCACGGTCGATCTGGTGGGACTCAAGGCACAGCTGGCCCAGATTCCGGCAAGTCTCGACGCGCTCGTCTGAAATCCACCACGCAGAGCGCGGAGAATACGGAGCAAATCGGGTGAAGTATTGCTATCCTCCGTGCCTCCGTGTCCTCCGTGGTGAACGATCTTGACTCACTCGCCCCCATCCCTGCGCGATCCAGCCGCCCTTCTGGCCACCTGGTTCGGCGCCGGGCTGCTGCCGAAGGCGCCGGGCACATGGGGATCCCTGGCCGCCCTGCCCTTCGCCTGGGCGCTGGTCCACGTCGGCGGCGAGACCGCCCTTGGCCTCGGCGTGCTCCTGGTCTTCCTGGCTGGCTGGTGGGCCGCTGGGCGCTTTGCCGCCGCCCGCGGCATCGATGATCCGGGCAGCGTGGTGATCGACGAGGTCGCAGGACAATGGCTTGCGCTGCTCGCCGCGCGATCCGACCTGTTGAGCTACGCCATCGGCTTCCTGCTGTTCCGCGTCTTCGACATCGTCAAGCCGTGGCCGGTGAACTGGGCTGACCGCAATATCGGCGGCGGCCTGGGCATCATGCTCGACGATGTTCTGGCGGGCCTCTACGCGCTGGCATGCATGATGTTGCTGCAGTGGATGGGAGGTGTGCGATGACAGGGCTTCCCGCCGGCCTGTTGACCAAGGCGCGACAGGTCATGGAGGTGTGCAAGGCCAACGGGGCGACCCTGGCCCTGGCCGAATCCTGCACCGGTGGCCTGGTGGCCGCGGCGCTGACCTCGCTACCCGGCAGTTCGACCTTCGTCGAACGCGGCTTCGTCACCTATTCCAATGCCGCCAAGACCGACCTGCTGGGCGTCTCGGCCGACCTGATCGAGCGGATGGGAGCCGTCAGCGAAGAGGTGGCGCGGGCCATGGCCGAAGGTGCGCTGGCCCACTCGGCCGCCAATGCGAGCCTGGCCATCACCGGCATCGCCGGACCAACTGGCGCCTCGCCCGGCAAGCCGATCGGAACCGTGCACCTTGCCGCCGCCGCCAAGGATCGCCCGACCCAGCACCAGCATCACCTGTTCACCGGCGATCGCGATGCCGTGCGTGAGGCCTCGGCCGTCGCCGCGATGGAACTGCTGATGCGGGCGATCAATAGCGGCTGAGCACGATGCCGATGTTTTGCGTCATGCTTTAGCCATTGGAATGCCCCGCCCTGATGCCCACATCCGGGCAAATGACCCATATGGCGGGAGCAAGGCATGCGGGTCGAGCTGAGACAGGCCAGACCGGACGATGCGCAGGCCATCGCCTGCATCGAGGTAGAAACCTGGCACACCACCTATGCGGGGATGTTGGCCGACCGCGCCTTGCTGGCGATGTCGCCGCACCGGCAAGCCCACATGTGGAGCGCCGCGCTTCGGCTGTCGCCGGGCGACATTTGGGTGGCTGAAGACCAACAGGACGGCCTGCTGGGTTTCGGTTATTGCGGGCCGCAGCGGGATCGCAGCCTGCCGTTCGACGGCGAGATCTACATGCTCTATGTGCTGCCGGACGCTCAGGGCATGGGCATCGGCCGCGCGCTGTTGCAGCGCCTCTTCGCCCGCCTGGCGGAATGCCGCCTTCGTTCAGCGCTGATTTGGGTTTTGAGGGTCAACCCTTCCCGCTTCTTCTATGAGCGGCTGGGAGGAAAATTGGCCTGCCAGCGCCAGATCCCGTTCGGGGGCGAAGCGGTCCCTGCCCTGGGCTATGGATGGGTCGATCTTGTGGCCGTACCCCTCCCGCCTAGAAAATCTTCCGCCCGTTGATGTGCGTGACAAAACCGTCCTGATCCACGGTGTAACGGACAGCTTCATCGGCATGCTTGGATGCCGGGTGTTGCGAACCGCGTTGTGTCTTTTCCGCCGCGGCAGGTGTCGGGGCTATCTCGGGCACGACCGGCCGGGGCGCCGGCGCCTCGGCTGGTGGCGGGCTTTCCCGCAGCAGGGGCGGGCTTTCCCGCGGCGGGGGCGGGCTTTCCAGCTTTGGCGGCGGACTGGTGGGACGTTGGCGCCGGCTCACCCGCACCACATCCACGCCGCGCATCCGGTCGGTGTGGCGAGCCGTTGGTTTTACCCTCAGATCGATACTTCGTGCCGGCGGCTCGCTCAGGCGGGGTGTGCCGGTTCGTACCGCGGAAGCCGGAGCCGCCGACCGCTGCTCGGCCGCCGGCACCTCGCTTTTCGCGCCGCTGCGGAATTCGGTGTCGCACCACTTCCGGCCGGCCTCGGTGAGGGACAAGCTATGAGGGCTCCCGTTCACCTCGTCGACCGAAATCAGCCGGGCCGCCTTGAGCGACCGGATGACACGCAACAGGGCGACCTGGTCGGCTCCCAACTTGGACTGAAGGGCCTCTACCGTCGACGTTCCGGTCTCCACGTTCAGGACACCCAAGACCGAACGTCCTGTAACGACCAATGTCATTCAATAATTTCCCGTATGGTGACGCCGACCTGTCTTCAGGCCGACCACGGATTTCTTGCCTATTCCTTGAAAATTCGCCTGGCGACGAACATACAAAGGTTCACGCTTGAAGGAATTCAGAATTGGACGGCGTTCTCGAAAAATGCAAGCCCCCAATTGAGACGATCTACCGATTTCGGCATTTTTTATCCTGCGCCTACCGCGCCGCCGCGCAGGGACCCGCGGAGTGCCGTGCAGCCATGTCGCCGCCGACTGAAAAAATACGGTCCAGCGGCATCGCCGAATAGAAATGAATCGAACTGCCGCCGCGCAGGGCGACACGCAAGGTTTGCTTTCCGCCCAAGGCGACTACATCAGTCTGCATCGCCGCCGCCGAACCACCGCTGTCGGCCAGGAAATCGGCGGTGATGTTGGCATGTGCGCCATTGACCAGCCAGATACCCGGCCCGACCGGGAAGCGGGTCTCCTCGCCTGTCCTCCGGTCGTACACCATGATCTCGCGCGGCACCGAAGACCGCCAGACGAACCCTCTGTAACTTTTGGACGGCAGGCAGATGTCTTGTCCGCCGGCAACCACATCAAGGCTATCGTAGTCGTTATTGACCACATAGACAGTGCTCCGCACCGGCCAAAGCCAGTTCGCCATCACCAGCACAGACCACAATGCAAAGGCGATCGCCGCCACGCGGCCTTCGCCCGACCAATATGCGCCGGGCTCAAGAAGATTGAAACCGACGATACAATGCCAAAGCAACAGCGCAAGGGTCAGGCAGCCGAGCCCGGCGATGGCCCAATCCAGCGCGTCCGTCGTCTCAACGCTGAGCAGGTTCCCGAACATCGGCCAGCTCAGCCGGGATGCCCCGCCAACCGCCCGCCGGTACCATAAAGCTGGCGCGCGCGTTTCTCGAAAGCCCCCACCATCAATCCCACCGCCTCGTTGAACAGTGCGCCGATCAAGGCCTGAAGCACCTTCGAGCGGAATTCGAAATCGACGAAGAAATCGATCATCGTCCCGCCGTCATCCGCCGGAGCGAAGACCCAGTGGTTGTTCAGGTGCTTGAACGGCCCCTCGGCATAGACGACGTCGATCCGGCCTTCATTCAACGTCACTCTCGACGTGTAACGTTCGCGGATCATCTTGAAGCCGATCACCAGGTCGGCCAGCAAGACATTGCCATCGCGGCGGCGAATGCGCGCGGCGACACACCACGGCAGGAATTCGGGATAGCGCTCGATATCCGCCACCAGATCATAGAGCTGTTGCGGAGTATACGGCAGGTGCCGCTTCTCGGCATGAGTCGGCATGATCAAGCCAAGCCGGATTGCTGGGCGCGGGCTTCCCGCAGCGCCTGGAAGTCGCGGTCGGCGTGATGGGACGAACGGGTCAGCGGCGAAGCCGACACCAGCAGGAAACCTTTAGCCCGGGCCAGGGTCTTATACTCCTCGAATTCATCGGGCGTGACGAAACGCTGGACCGCGGCATGTTTCGGCGTTGGCTGCAGGTACTGCCCAATAGTCAGGAAGTCTACGCCGGCAGACCGCAGATCGTCCATCACCTGCATCACTTCCTGTCGCTCTTCGCCCAGCCCCACCATGATCCCCGATTTGGTGAAGGTCTGCGGCTCCACTTCCTTCACCCTTTGCAGCAAACGGAGCGACAGGAAGTAGCGGGCGCCCGGCCGGATGGCCGGATAGAGCCGGGGAACCGTCTCGAGATTGTGATTGAACACATCGGGCCGGGCCCGGGCCACCACCTCGACCGCACCGGCCTTATCGCGGAAATCCGGGGTGAGGATTTCCACCGTGGTTCCCGGCGACAACTCCCGCATCTTATCGATGCAGGCAACGAACTGGGCCGCGCCGCCGTCGGCCAGGTCGTCGCGGTCGACCGAGGTGATCACCACATGGGCCAACCCCATGGCCTTCACCGATTCGGCCAGGTGCAGGGCCTCGAACGGGTCGACCGCCCCAGGCTTCCCCGTCTTCACATTGCAAAAAGCGCAAGCCCGCGTGCAGGTGTCGCCAAGAATCATGAACGTTGCGTGCCGATGCTTCCAGCATTCACCAATATTCGGGCAGGCTGCCTCTTCGCAAACGGTATGCAAATTCTTCTCGCGCATCAGCTTGCGCACTTCGGCCGCCTCGGCCGAAGTCGGGGCCTTGACGCGAATCCATGCCGGCTTCCGCGGTGACGGATTATCTGGCCGGTTGATTTTTTCCGGATGACGGATAGTGGGGGTGTGGCTCATGGGTCCGATATTGGAGAGGCGTCGAGGCAGGTCAAGAAAATCCTGCACCTGTCATCCCGAGCGTGAGCGAGGGATCTCGACGATCCGCCGAGATCCCTCGCCCCTTTGGGCGTCGGCATGGCAGCGGCTAAAAATGAATCGCCTGACCATAGGCGGAAAGCACCGCCTCATGCATCATTTCGGAAAGGGTGGGGTGCGGGAAGATGGCATGCATCAGGTCGACCTCGGTGGTCTCCAAGGTCTTGGCCACCATGTAGCCCTGGATCAGCTCAGTCACTTCCGCTCCGACCATGTGGGCTCCCAGCAGTTCGCCGGTCTTGGCGTCAAACACCGTCTTGACCATGCCGTCCGTCTCGCCCAGGGCGATAGCCTTGCCGTTGCCGATGAAGGGAAAGCGGCCGACCTTGACCTGGAATCCTTGCTCCTTCGCCTTGGCTTCGGACAGCCCGACACTGGCCACCTGGGGATGGCAATAGGTGCAGCCCGGAATATTACGCACGTTGATCGGATGGACGTCGTTCACCCCGGCGATCTTCTCGACGCAGACCACCCCCTCGTGGCTGGCCTTGTGCGCCAACCAGGGCGGGCCGGCCAAGTCGCCGATGGCATAGACGCCGGGCTCGCCGGTCTCCAGCCACTGGTTGACCACCACATGGGTCCTCTCCACCAGGACCTTGGTGTTCTCCAGCCCCAGCTTCTCGACATTGCCGACGATGCCGACCGCCAGGATTACCCGATCGACGGTAATTTCCTGTGTCTTGCCAAAGGCCTCCACCGTGACCTTCACCTCATTGGCGGTCTTGGCGAGGCTCTTGACCGTCGCCGAGGTCAGAATCTTCATCCCTTGCTTTTCGAAAGACTTGCGGGCGAAGGCCGAGATCTCGTCATCCTCCACCGGCAGGACGCGGTCCATCACCTCGACGACCGTAACATCGGCCCCCAGTGCATTGTAGAAGCTGGCGAATTCGATGCCGATGGCGCCCGAGCCGACCACCAGCAGGCGCTTCGGCAGAGCATCCGGCACCATCGCTTCCTTGTAGGTCCACACCAGCTTGCCGTCGGGTTCCAGCCCCGGCAGGGCGCGGGCTCGCGCCCCCGTCGCCAGGATGATGTGCTTGGCCGACAGCGTCGTCCCACCGACCGCCACCCTGCCGCGCCCCGCCAACGCGCCATGGCCGTCGAACACGGTAACCTTGTTCTTTTTCAGCAAGTGCTTGACCCCGGCCTGCAACTGCCCGGCAACGGCACGCGACCGCGCCACCACCTTCGACAGGTCGAAGCCGATCCCCTCGGCCGACAGGCCATAAGCCTCGGCATGCTTCATGTTGCGGAACACCTCGGCCGAACGCAGCAGCGCCTTGGTCGGGATGCAGCCCCAGTTCAGGCAGATGCCGCCCAAGTGCTCGCGCTCCACCACCGCGGTCTTCATGCCCAGCTGGGCCGCCCGAATCGCCGCCACATAGCCGCCGGGACCGCCGCCGATGATGATGATGTCGAAATTTGTGTCGGACATGGGACATCCTTAAATATTCGGTCACCACAGAGAACACGGAGAAGCGAAAGAAATTATTTCTCAGTGCCCTCTGTGTCTCTGTGGTTTACGCAGATTACAGCAGCATAGTCAGCGGTTCTTCGATCAACGCCTTGAAGGCGGCCAGGAACTCCGCCCCGATGGCGCCGTCGACGACGCGATGGTCGACCGACAGGGTGCAGGTCATCACCGTGGCGATGGCCAGAGCCCCGTCCTTGACCACCGGCCGCTGTTCACCCGCGCCAACGGCCAGAATGCAGCCCTGCGGCGGGTTGATGATGGCGGCGAAGTCGCGTACGCCGTACATGCCGAGGTTGGATATGGTGAAGCCGCCGCCCTGGTATTCCTCGGGCTTCAGCTTGCCCTCGCGTGCCTTGCCGCCCAAGCCCTTCATCTCGTTGGAGATGGCGGCCAGACCCTTGTGGTCGGCATGGCGGATCACCGGAGTGATCAGCCCGTTAGGCGTGGCCACCGCCACGGAAATGTCGACATCGCTGAACAGCCGGATGGTCGTCTCGGTGAACGAGGCATTGGCCGCCGGCACCTTGCGCAAGGCCAGGGCCACGGCGCGGATGACGAAGTCGTTGACCGACAGCTTGTACTGGTCCGACCGCCCGTTGAGCTCGGCACGCAGGGCGAGCAGCTTGTCCACCTGGCAATCGATGGTCAGGTAGAAATGCGGCACCGTCTGTTTGGCTTCGGTCAGGCGTCGGGCGATGACCTTGCGCATCGACGACAGCGGAACCTCGGTGTAGGCCGGGCCGAATTCCGGGACCGCGGCGGCGGCCGGCTTCGGTGCCGGCGCCTCCGTCGCAATCGGGGCCACGGCGGGCGCCGCTTTGGCCACGCCGCCGGCAACGGCCTTCTCCACATCGGCCTTGACGATCCGGCCGTGCGGTCCGGAACCGTTCACCGCCGTCAGATCCAACCCGGCGTCCTTGGCGAGGCGCCGCGCCAGCGGCGTGGCGAATACGCGCTCGCCATGTGCCGCCGGAGCGGGAGCGACGGCCACCGCCCCGGTCATGGCAGCGGTCGCCGGGGCCGGAGCGGGAGCCGGAGCCGGCTTGGCCGCCGGGGTCGCTGCCGGGCTGGCATTGGCCAGGGCCGAGGCGTCTTCCCCTTCTTCCAGCAACAGGGCGATCGGCTGGTTGACCTTCACTCCCTGGCTGCCGCCCGGCACCAGGATCTTGCCCAAGGTGCCTTCGTCGACCGCCTCGAACTCCATGGTCGCCTTGTCGGTTTCGATCTCGGCGAGCACGTCGCCGGATTTCACCGTATCCCCCTCCTTTTTCAGCCAGCGGGCGAGGTTGCCCTCGCTCATGGTGGGCGAAAGGGCGGGCATCAGAATCTGGATCGGCATGGTCGGCCCTCCCTCAGGCGTAGCAGACGGCTTTGACCGCGGCGACGACTTCGTCGATCTGCGGCAGCGCCAAGCGTTCCAGATTGGCGGCATAGGGCATGGGCACGTCCTTGCCGGTCACCCGGGTGACCGGAGCATCCAGCCAGTCGAAGGCCCTCTCCTGCACCATGGCTGCGATCTCCGCGCCGATCCCGGCGAAGGGCCAGCCTTCCTCCAGCGTGACGATGCGGTTGGTCTTCTTGACCGAGTCGACGATGGTGTCGGTATCCAGGGGACGGATCGTGCGAAGGTTGATCACCTCCGCCTCGATGCCCTCTTTTGCCAGCACGGCAGCCGCTTCCAGGGCCACATGGACCATTCGGGAGAAGGCGGTGATGGTCACCGCCGTCCCGGCTCGTTCGATCTTCGCCTTGCCGATGGGAACCACGAAGTTTGGATCGTCCGGCACATCGAAGCTTTGGCCGTAGAGCAGCTCGTTCTCCAGCACCACCACCGGGTTCGGATCGCGGATGGCCGCCTTCAGCAGACCCTTGGCGTCGGCCGCCGAATAGGGCGCCACCACCTTCAGGCCCGGGCAATGCGCATACCATGAGGCGTAGCACTGGGAATGCTGGGCGCCAACGCGCGAGGCCGCGCCGTTGGGCCCGCGGAAGACGATCGGCACCGCCAACTGGCCGCCGCCCATGTACAGTGTCTTGGCCGCCGAATTGATGATCTGGTCGATGGCCTGCATGGCGAAGTTGAAGGTCATGAATTCCACGATCGGCTTCAGCCCGCCATAGGCGGCGCCGGTACCCAGACCGGCGAACCCCATCTCGGTGATCGGCGTATCGATCACCCGCTTCGCCCCGAATTCGTCGAGGAGGCCCTGGCTTACCTTGTAGGCGCCCTGGTACTGCGCCACTTCCTCGCCCATCAGGAAGATGTCGGAATCGCGGCGCATTTCTTCGGCCATGGCGTCGCGCAGCGCTTCGCGCACGGTCTGACGGATGGTCTTTGCATAGACCTTCTCGCCCGGCGCGGCGGCCGGCGCAGCCGCCGGGGCGGGAGCCGGCTGGGCCGAAGTCTGCGGTGCCTTGGCGCTGACCGGCGCCGACTTGGAGACCGGACCTTCCATGGCCCCGGCCAAGGCGTCCCTGCCTTCGCCGTCGGAAAGAAGAAGCGCAATCGGCGTGTTCACGGCGACGCCGTCGGTGCCGCCGGCCACCAGGATCTTGCCCAGCGTACCTTCGTCGACGGCCTCCATTTCCATGGTTGCCTTGTCGGTCTCGATTTCGGCGATGATGTCGCCGGATTTGATCTGGTCACCTTCGCCCTTCAGCCAGCGGGCGAGCTTTCCCTCGGTCATGGTCGGCGAGAGGGCGGGCATGAGAATTTGAATAGGCATGTGGGTCCCCCTCAGGCTTCGATCAGCACGTCGGTCCACAGCTCGGTCGGATCCGGCTCGGGACTGGTTTGAGCAAACTCCGCCGCCTCGCCGACGACAGCCTTCACCTCGCGGTCGACTTCTTTCAACCGCTCCTCGTTGGCCACACCGTCTTCGACCAGCTTCTTGCCCATCTTGTCGATGGGATCGTGCTGCTCGCGCATCTTCGCCACTTCTTCCTTGGTCCGGTATTTGGCCGGATCGGACATGGAGTGGCCGCGGTAGCGATAGGTCTTCATTTCCAGAATGAACGGACCCTCGCCGTTGCGTGCATGGGCCACGGCGGCCTCGCCTGCCGCCCTTACCGCCAGGACGTCCATGCCGTCCACCTGCTTGCCCGGAACGTCGTAAGCGGCGCCGCGACGATAGAGTTCGGTCCCGGCCGAGGCCCGCTCGATCGAAGTTCCCATGGCGTATTTGTTGTTTTCGATGACATAGACCACCGGAAGCTTCCACAACGAGGCCATGTTGATCGACTCATAAACCTGACCCTGGTTAATCGCCCCGTCGCCGAGATAACACAGGCAAACGCCGCCATCTTCACGGTATTTGTGAGCAAAGGCCAATCCGGTACCCAGCGGCACCTGGGCGCCGACGATGCCGTGCCCGCCGAAAAACCTCTTTTCGCGGCTGAACATATGCATCGAGCCGCCCTTGCCCTTGGAATAGCCACCGGTGCGCCCGGTGAGTTCGGCCATCACCCCCCTGGGATCCATGCCGCAGGCCAGCATATGGCCATGGTCACGATAGCTGGTGATGACGCTGTCCTCGGGCGAGATCGCGGCCTGCATGCCGACCACCACGGCTTCCTGGCCAATATAAAGGTGGCAGAACCCGGCGATCAGCCCCATGCCGTATAGCTGACCCGCCTTCTCCTCGAAGCGCCGGATCAGCAACATGTCCTTGTAATAATTGAGGAGATCCTCGTTCGTCGGGGCTGGCGCCCCGGCCCGCGTCCTACGTCTCGTAATGGCCATTCACACCCTCCCACCGGGACAATCGCGTCGATTAGCCCCAGTTGATACCTGCATTCCACTCATCGCGCAAGAATATTGCGACACATAACATACTGCATTGTAATCACTATTCCGTGTTTAACTGCATTTTGGTTATTTCCGTTAACACATTTACCTCGGCGGGCAGATCGAGCAGATATTGAGCAGCCGTCGCCACGCAGGTCCAGCCTCACGAAGGAGATAAGCTGTCTGCCCAGGAGATGCGACCCCAGAGGCGTATATTTGCCGGCAAGCCAGGCCCACATGCGCCAGTGGAAATCCGCGCAAGGCCTCGGGGCACCAAGGAGATGCCCCGACGCGCCGCTGGCGCGGAGGATCGAATATTGTCTTGCAAGCTCAGATATATGGCGACAGCAATAACCGTGGGCCGCCACGCAACAAGGAAGACCGACTCAGCGTTTCTGCCGGAGGACGACAACCTCGTCGTCGCGCCCCAAATTCAGCATCAACCGCGCCCGCTCTTCCAGCATGTCCGGGTCAAGATGGTCGGGCCGCAGAAGCCGCGCCCGGCGATCCAGGTTGTCGCGCACCGTTTCCAGCTGCGAAAGACTGTCTTCCGCCTGCTTGATCTCCTGATTGAGGCGCCACCATGCCAGAAGGCCACGGTCGCCTTGTACCGTGTGGTACGCGAAATACACCACCGCCGTCAGCCCCAGGAAGGGACCGATTACATGACGGGCGCGATGCCGGATTTCATTCAGGATCACCATGCCGGATATGGAATCACACTCCGATTCCCGGCGTCAATTAGTATTCAGCGATTATCCACAACAAAAACACAAAGATATATCATCACCTGAATGCAAATGACTTTTTAGCGTTTGAGGATATTGTCTAAAGGACTTGTCTCCGATAAAAGCAGAACAATCCAGCCACAAGGTACGCCCGCAAATTATCAACCTGCGCGAGACTCATATGCGGTGCAGTGAGGATTCTCTAGCAATGAGTCGAGATTCACCGCAGAGTCCACGGAGATCACGGAGAACAATACAGTCTCCGTGTACTCCGTGATCTCCATCGTTGATTATTACATCCGCCGGAAGACCGAGCGTCCGCCGAATTGGGCCACGGGGCCCAGGCCTTCTTCGATGCGGATCAGCTGATTGTACTTGGCCAGGCGGTCGGAACGCGACAGCGAGCCGGTCTTGATCTGGCCCGCATTGGTCGCCACCGCCAGGTCGGCGATGGTGGAATCCTCGGTCTCGCCCGAACGGTGCGAGAATACCGCGGTATATCCGGCCTTGTGGGCCATCTCGACGGCTTCCAGCGTTTCCGACAGGGTGCCGATCTGGTTGACCTTGATCAGAATGGAGTTGGCCAAGCCTTTTTCGATGCCCATGGCCAGGCGCTCCGGATTGGTGACGAACAGGTCGTCGCCCACCAGCTGGATCTTCTTGCCAAGGGTGTCAGTGATCAGCTTCCAGCCTTCGAGATCGTCCTCGGCCATGCCGTCCTCGATCGAGATGATGGGGAAGTTGTCCACCAACTTGGCGTAGTACTTGACCATGCCCTTGCCATCCAGCGTCTTCTTCTCGCCCGACAGCACGTATTTGCCGTCCTTGAAGAATTCGGTCGAGGCCGGATCGAGAGCCAGGGCGATTTCCTCGCCGGGCTTGTAACCGGCCTTCTCGATCGCCTTGACGATGAAGTCAAGGGCCTGCTCGGCGCTCTTCAGATTGGGGGCGAAGCCACCTTCGTCACCCACATTCGTGTTGTGCCCGGCGTCCTTCAGCGCCTTCTTCAGCGCCTGGAACACCTCCGAGCCCCAGCGCACCGCGTCGGCCACGGTGGGCGCCGCCAGCGGCACGATCATGAATTCCTGGATGTCGATGGGATTGTCGGCATGCACGCCGCCGTTGATGATGTTCATCATCGGCACCGGCAGGATGTGGGCGCGGGTGCCGCCGACGTAGCGGTAAAGCGGCAGCGCTGCGTCTTCCGCCGCCGCCTTGGCCACGGCCAGCGACACGCCGAGGATGGCGTTGGCGCCCAGCCGGCCCTTGTTGGGCGTTCCGTCAAGGTCGATCATGGTGTGGTCGATGACCAACTGCTCTTCCGCATCCATGCCCGACAGTGCGTCGTAGATCTCGCCGTTGACCGCTTCGACCGCCTTCAGCACGCCCTTGCCGCCGAAGCGGCCTTTGTCGCCGTCTCGCAGTTCGACCGCCTCGTGGGCGCCGGTCGAAGCCCCTGATGGCACCGCTGCGCGGCCGAAGCTTCCCGTTTCCAGGATGACATCGACCTCGATGGTCGGATTGCCTCGGGAATCCAGGATTTCGCGCGCATGAATGTCGGTTATCGCGGTCATCGAAAATTATCTCCCTACGAAAATAATGAAATGACCACGGAGACACGGAGGGAACGGAGGCAAGACCGATCATCCCAGAGCCACCCCGAGCAAAGCGAGGGATCCCGTTCGTTCATCGGGATCCTTCGCCTTGCTCAGGATGACAGTGCTTGGTTTTCCTCCGTGCCCTCCGGATCTCCGTGGTTGGATGGTTCAGCGCAAGTTCTTGGCCAGACGGTCGAAGGTCGCCAGGATGGCGACGAACTTCGGCATTTCGGACAAGGGAATCATGTTGGGGCCGTCGCTCGGTGCGCAGTCCGGATTTTCATGCGCCTCGGCGAACACCGCGGCGACGCCGATGGAGACGGCGGCCCGAGCCAGTACCGGAGCGAATTCGCGCTGGCCGCCCGAACTGGTGCCCTGTCCTCCCGGCTGCTGCACGGAATGCGTGGCGTCGAACACCACCGGGCAGCCGGTGCGCGCCATGATGGGCAGGCTGCGCATATCGGTTACCAGGGTGTTGTAACCGAAGCTGACGCCGCGCTCGCACAGCATCACGCGGTCGTTGCCGGTGCTTTCGATCTTCTTGACCACGTTGGCCATGTCCCATGGCGCCAGGAACTGCCCCTTCTTCACGTTGATGGCCCGGCCGGTGGCACCGGCGGCCAGCAGCAGGTCGGTCTGCCGGCACAGAAAGGCCGGGATCTGCAGGACGTCCACCACTTCGGCGACCCGAGCGCATTGCTCGGCCGAATGCACGTCGGTCAGCACGGGAATACCCAGGCGTTGCCGGATCTCGGCGAACACCGGCAGCGCGCCGTCGAGGCCGATGCCCCGCTGCCCCTCGACACTGGTGCGGTTGGCCTTGTCGAAGGACGTCTTGTAGATCAGCGGAACCCCTTCCCGGTCGCACAATTGCTTCAGCGCCTGCGCCGTTTCCAGCGCATGGTCGCGGCTTTCCATCTGGCAGGGGCCGGAGATCAGCACGAACGGTAAATCGTTGCCGAGAGTAACGGAGCCGATTTTGATGTGACGGGGAGATGTCATAGACCGATCCCGGAAGCCCGTCAGACCAGACGGGACTGCTGAACTGCGGCGTGTATGAAGGACGTGAACAGGGGATGGGGATCGAAGGGCTTCGACTTCAGTTCCGGATGGAACTGCACGCCGATGAACCACGGATGGTCGTGCCGTTCGACGATTTCAGGCAGAACCCCATCGGGCGACAGACCTGAGAAGACCAGGCCGGCGGCTTCAAGGCGTTCCTTGTAGTCGATATTGACCTCATAGCGGTGGCGATGCCGCTCGCTGATATGCGGCTGTCCGTAAATCTCGGCAACCCGGCTGCCGGCCACTAGCCGGCAGTCATAGGCGCCCAGGCGCATGGTGCCGCCTAGATCGTCGCCGGCGGTGCGGCGAACCGTTTGGTTGCCGCGCAGCCATTCCGTCATCAGGCCGACCACCGGCTCGTCGCAGGGACCGAATTCGGTGGAATTTGCCTTGGAGAGATCCGCCAGGTTGCGCGCCGCCTCGATCACCGCCATTTGCATGCCGAAGCAAATGCCGAAATAGGGCACCTTGCGTTCGCGAGCGAACTTCACAGCGGCGATTTTGCCGGACACCCCGCGCTCGCCGAAGCCGCCCGGCACCAGGATGCCGTGGACGTCCTCCAGCGCATGGATGGCGCCTTCGGTCTCGAAGATCTGGCTGTCGAGCCAGTTGAGCTTGACCTTGACATTATTGGCAATGCCCCCGTGGTACAGGGCCTCGGCCAGGGATTTGTAGCTGTCGAGCAGGCTGGTATACTTCCCGACGACGGCTATGGTCACCTCGCCCTCGGGATAGCGGATGCGTTCGACGATCTGCTGCCAGCGTGACAAATTCGGCGGCGGCGCCGCGGCTAGGCCGAAATGCTTGCAAACCTGCTGGTCGAGCCCCTGCTCGTGGTAGCTGACCGGCACCTGGTAGATGGTGTCGACGTCCAGCGCAGCGATCACCGCCTCTTCGCGGACATTGCAGAACAGGGCAATCTTCCGCCGCTCGCCCACCGGGATTTCCCGGTCGGCACGGCACATCAGCATGTCGGGCTGGATGCCGACGCTGAGCAATTCCTTCACCGAATGCTGGGTCGGCTTGGTCTTCAGTTCTCCGGCCGCGGGGATCCAGGGCAGCAGGGTCAGGTGCACGAACATCGTGCGCTCACGTCCCAACTCATTGCCAAGCTGGCGGATCGCCTCGAGGAACGGCAGGCTCTCGATGTCGCCCACGGTGCCGCCGATCTCGCACAGGACGAAATCCTCGTCCGTGATGTCCGACTTGATGAATTCCTTGATGGCGTCGGTGACATGCGGAATCACCTGCACGGTGGCGCCCAGATAGTCGCCCCGCCGCTCGCGGGCGATGACATTGGAGTAGATCCGCCCGGTGGTGATATTGTCCGACCGGCGCGAGGGAACGCCGGTGAAGCGCTCGTAATGGCCGAGGTCGAGATCGGTCTCCGCGCCGTCGTCGGTTACGTAGACCTCACCGTGCTGATAGGGACTCATGGTCCCGGGGTCGACATTCAAGTATGGGTCCAGCTTGCGCAGACGCACCTTGAACCCGCGGGTCTGAAGAAGAGAAGCCAGGGCCGCCGAAGCCAGACCCTTGCCGAGCGAGGACACCACGCCGCCGGTAATGAAGATGAAGCGCGTCATGGGCTGTTACAATACACCAGAGGTCACCGGCGCCCAAGTGGGGGCGCCGCAAAAAAACGACAAAAAAAGAGAGGCGGTCATCACTGCCGCCTCTCCGGACAGAAACATAGGTTAACGACTCAGCGGCGCGGTGGGCGCAGCCGGAGCCGCCGGAGCAGCTGGAGCGGCCGGCGCAGTGCTCGCCGGGGGCTGATCCATGATCGAATGCGCCTGGCTGCGCTGATTGGCCAGGATCGCCAAGCCAAGGCTGGTCAGGAAGAAACCGGTGGCCAGGATGGCCGTCGTGCGGGTCAGCAGATTGCCCGCTGCACGGCCGGTCATCACGCCGCCGCCGCCGATCCCCAGTGCTCCACCTTCGCTGCGCTGGAGCAGGATCACCCCGACCAGGGCAATGGCGATGAGGAGATGGATGACGAGAAGCACGTTCAGCATGTAATCACCGGAACTGAGGCTGCCGCATCGGCGCGGCCGACATGTTGGCGCCTTTTTATTCGCCTTGCCCGCCGATGGCAAGCTTGCGCTTGTCCGCGCGGTCGGAAGCGGCTAAGGACCTTTCGGAAGACAACGTCACTCGGAGCGGCACGGGATCCCGTCTGATCGACGAGATCATTCGCTCCGCTCATGACGACAATTGGACGGACCGACCGACCAATGCAAGTCCTGACCATCCTTCGCCGGATCCTGCCCGGCACTTTGCGCGGCAGATTGATGCTGACTTTCCTGCTGGTCGTCTCGATTCCCATCGCGACCACCGGCTATGTGCTCGAAATGAAAGGCCGCGAGGCGCGTAAGGAAGAAAAGCTGGAAAAACTGTTCGGCCTCGCGCGCATTCTCGACGCCAATCTGGGCCCCGGCTTCGAGTGGCTGCTGGCGGATTACCGCGGGCCAGACGACCGTGCGGCGAAGATAGCCTATCTGAATCATCGGCTTGCCGCCTTCACCGACTCGGTGGCCGAGGCCAATCCGCGAGTTGGCGTCGGCTATTACAGCAAGGCACTCGACGCCATCATTACTTACGGTCCAAGCCGCGAATACGGCGGCACGGTCGGGCGGTCCATTCCCCCCGAGCACCCGGGATGGAAGGTCCTCGGCTCCGGCGAACCGACCGTGGAAACCGGACCGCAGGTACGCGGGATGATCATGAACGCCATGTGGCCGATCTCACGCCATGGCCAAGTGGTCGGCTATATCTGGGCCAACGAACTGGCCGACGACATCGCCCGCCAGGACAAGGCGATGGATCATGCGATCCTGGCCATCACCCTGGCCGGCATCATCCTGGGCCTGACTTTCGCCCATGTGATGTCGGCCAAGCTGGCGCGGGATGTGGCGACCGTCACCGCCGGTTTGGCCCGCATGCAGCATGACCTGGGCCAGCCCATTCCACCGACGGCGGGCGAAATCGGCGAGATCGCCACCGCCGTCAACGCCATGGCCCGCGCCCTGCTCGACGCCCGTTCGCTGAACGACAACATCCTCAACAGCATTGCCGACGGCGTCATCGCGGTGAACGTTGCAGGCCAGGTCACCTCGATCAATCCCGCGGCGCAGCGGATGATCGGCGTGCCTTCCGAGGACGCCGTCGGCCGCCCCTATCGCCGGCTCTACAATGCCGAGGCAAGCTTCGCCAGCGCCCTGCTCGATACCCTGGAGAGCGGCCGCGAGCATATCAACGTCATTCTCGACTATCCCTTGATGGAACAGACTTTGCGAATCAGCGCCAGCAGCAGCCTGCTGCGCGACGGCAGCGGGCGCGCCATTGGGGCGGTCGCGGTCATGAAGGACTTGAGCGAGCAAGAGCGCCTGCAAAAACAGATCCTGCGGGCCGATCGCCTGGCTGCGCTGGGCGAGATGATGGCCGGCATCGCTCACGAGATCCGCAATCCCCTGACCTCGATCCGCGGCTTCCTGCAATACCTGGAAACCTGTACCAGCATCGAGGAGTGGCAGGCCTATGCCCCCACCATTATCCGCCAGGTGGACAGCCTGAACCGCATCATCACCGAACTTCTGGAATTCAGCCGGCATCGCCCGCCCTGCACGGGGCCGGTGGCGATCAACGGTCTGGTGCGCGAAGTCACTCTGCTGGGCGGTGCGAAATCGGCCGACCGCATACGCCTCGCCCTGTCGCCGGAACTACCCTTGGTCGAGGCTGACGGCGAAGCGCTGAAGCAGGTGCTGCTGAACCTGGTGATCAACGCACTGCAGGCGATCGACCAGGATGGAACCGTCACCATTGCCACCGCCTCGGACGGTAACGGTCAGGTGCAGGTCTCGGTGGCCGACGACGGCGTCGGCATTGCCGGGGAAGACCTGGAAAAGGTATTTGACCCGTTCTATTCCACCAAGCCCACCGGCACCGGCCTCGGTCTTGCCGTCGCCCACCGGATCATGGACGCTCATGGCGGATCCGTCACCATCGACAGTGAACCGGGCGCCGGGACCACGGTGACGCTGCGCCTGCCCCTCAAGCATCCGGCGGAGGCTTCATGACCGGCATGAACGACACCGGCCACCCCTTGCAGGCCCTGGTGGTCGATGACGACCAGGCGATCCGCCAGATGCTGTCAGCGGTGCTGGGCAAAGAGGGATTTCAGGTCGCAACGGCCTCGGACGGCCTTTCGGCCGTCGAGATGTTCCGAGCCGAGCGTCCCGCGGTGGTGCTGATGGATATCCGCATGCCCGGCTTGAGCGGTCTGGCGGCCCTGTCGGCCATGCGCCGGATCGACCGCGCGCCGTCGATCATCCTGATGACCGCTTACGCCGCCGTCGAGACGGCCGTCCAGGCCATCAAGGACGGCGCCTTCGACTACATCATCAAGCCGTTCGACATCGCCGAGCTGCGTCTGCTGGTAGGCCGCGCCATCCAGATGCGGCATATGCGCGACGACATCGCCGCCCTGCAACGGGAATTGTCGCAAAGCTACCGCAGCGACCGGCTGCTGACCGCCAATCCGCGGATGCTGGAGCTGTGCCAGACCATTTCCAAGGTGGCGAAAAGCAACGCTACCGTTCTGGTGGCGGGAGAAAGCGGCACGGGCAAGGAACTGGTCGCCGCGGCTATTCATTACGAGAGCCCGCGCCACGCCGCGCCGTTCGTCCGCCTCAACTGTGCGGCGGTGCCCGAGGGGTTGCTGGAAAGCGAATTCTTCGGCCATGAAAAGGGTGCGTTCACCGGCGCCGCGGCAAGGCGCCGTGGCCGTTTCGAACAGGCCCAGGGCGGCACCCTGTTTCTCGACGAGATCGGCGACATCTCCCCCAGCCTCCAGGTCAAGCTGCTGCGCGTGCTGCAGGAACGCGAATTCGAACGGGTGGGGGGATCGGAAGTTCTGAAGGCGGACCTGCGCCTGGTGGTCGCCACCAACCGGAACCTGGAAGAGATGGTTCGCCTCGGGTCGTTCCGGCAAGACCTGTACTTCCGCCTGAACGTGGTCACCTTGCGGACTATTCCGCTGCGCGAACGGCCCGAGGACATTCGCCTGCTGGCCGGACAGTTCCTTCAACGCTACGCCGCCGAGAACCGGCTCGCCATCGAAGGATACGACGATGCCGCCATGGACTGCCTGCTGCGCCACGCCTGGCCGGGCAACGTGCGCGAGCTGGGCAACGCCGTCGAACATGCGGTGGTGATGAGCACCGGCCGGCTGATCGTCCCCGAAGACCTGCCCGCCCATCTGACGAGGCCTGTCGATTCAGCCGATGCACCACCGCCGTTGCCGGCGGCAGCCGCCCGCCCGCTGCGCGAAATGGTCGGTGAGTACGAAGCGAAGGTCATTGCCGAGGCCCTGGCGCGCAACGGCGGCAACCGCGCCCGCACCGCCCAGGATTTGCGGATCAGCCGCCGTTCGCTGCTCTACAAGCTGCAGGAATACGGCATCGGGTAACGGTCGCCAATGCGCAAAATCTTGCGCAATGCGCAGCATTTTGCGCCTCTGTGGGCGATCCTTCGATACGGCGCCCTTGAAGGAGGATAAGGTTCTTGACCTTGTCCTGAGGAGCGGCGCCCGGCGCCGCGTCTCGAAGGACGGCCTCACTTCACCCATTGGCACGGCCGTTGCTGCTTCAACCCCGACATCAATACACGGGGGAGCTTCGCCATGGTCAAGATCATCTCGCGATTTTTCACCAATGTCGTCCACAAATACCTTCCCGATCCCCTGATCTTCGCCATTCTCCTGACCATCATCGTCTTCGGTTTGGCCGTCGGACTGACGCCGAAAACACCGTCCGACATGGTGGCGATGTGGGGCGATGGTTTCTGGAACCTGCTGAAATTCTCGATGCAGATGGCGCTGGTGCTCGTCACGGGCCATGCCCTGGCCAGTTCCATGCCGATCCGTCGCGGCATGGCGGCCATGGCGTCGGTCGCGGCGACGCCGGCCCAGGGCGTCATGCTGGTCACTTTCGTCTCATCGGTGGCCTGTGCCATCAACTGGGGCTTCGGGCTGGTGGTCGGCGCCATGTTCGCCCGGGAGGTGGCCCGCCGGATTCCCAAGTCGGACTACCGCCTGCTTATCGCCTCCGCCTATATCGGCTTCCTCACCTGGCATGGCGGGCTCTCCGGCTCGGTGCCCCTGGTAGCGGCGACCAAGGGCAATCCCATGGAGAAGCTGGTCGGTATCATTCCCGTCTCCGACACTCTTTTCACCGGCTACAATATCTTCGTCACGGTCGCGCTGATCGCCACGCTGCCCTTCCTTACCCGGCTGATGATGCCGAAAGAAGACGAGGTGGTAGCGGTGGATCCCCGCCTGCTGGACGACGATGCCACGGCGTTCCGGCGGACGCTCGGCCCCGACGCCACCGTCGCCGAACGGCTGGAAGAAAGCCGCATCCTCGGTTTCCTGGTATCCGGCACGGCCATCGCCTATCTGGTCCAACGCAGCCTGGTCAAGGGCCTGGTCATCGACATCGACACCGTCAATTTGATGTTCCTCGCCGCCGGCATGCTTCTGCACCGCACGCCCATGGCCTATGCCCGCGCGGTCTCGGCGGCGGCTCGCGGCACCGCCGGCATCATGATCCAATTCCCCTTCTATGCCGGAATTCAGATCATGATGGACAATTCCGGTCTGGGAGGACTGATCACCAACGCCTTCGTCAGCATCGCCAACAAGCACACCTTCCCTTTCCTCGCCTTCCTCAGCTCCGGCCTGATCAACTTCGCCGTCCCTTCGGGTGGCGGCCACTGGGTGGTGCAGGGCCCCTTCGTCATGCCGGCGGCCAAGGCGCTCGGGGTGGACATGGGAAAGGCGGCGATGGCCATCGCCTATGGCGAAGCATGGATGAACATGGCTCAGCCGTTCTGGGCATTGCCCGCCCTGGCCATCGCCGGCCTGGGCGTACGCGACATCATGGGCTACTGCGTCACCGCCCTCCTGCTGTCGGGCCTGATCTTCTCGGCAGCCATGATCTTCTTCTGACGTTTCGACCACTGTAAACAAAGGTGCCCCATGTCTTCCGATACCCTGCTCGGACCCGTCGTCGTCGACGTGCCAGTCACCCTGCGCATCACCATCGGCTTCCCCGACGGGTTGCCGATCGACGCGGCCCGCGCGGCGGTCGTCCTGGCCTGCCAAGCGGCGGATAGACTCGGCTATGTAAGTCAGGAGCGCATTCGCGCGTTTAACGCGATGAACAGGCTTGACCACTTCACCCCAGGTGTGATCGAGTCAGTAAAATGCCTGGTGGATGATCTCGCACCAGGGATGTAGGGGAGTTTGTACTCAATGGCAGGCATGCGCAGCCGCTCCAGCTCTTTGCGCTGGCGCATTGGCTTCCTTGGAAGCCTTTCATTGATTGCTGCAGCTCTGGTTGCCGCGGTCGGCGGACATTTCGTCGACCGCGCCCTTACCGAGCAGCGGATGAACAGCGTCCGCTTTCTCGCGGATGCGGGCGGCACCATCGCCAAAGGCTTCTACGACCAGGCACAAGCCGGTCTGATGAGCGAAGATGAGGCGAAGAAGCGGGCGGCCGACGCCATCGGCGCAATCCGCTACAACGGACCGGAATATCTTTGGATCTGGACCTCGAAGTCCATCAACGTCATGCATGCCAACAAGGCGCTGATCGGCAAGGATGGCTCGCAGATCAAGGACCGCAACGGCCTTTACGTCATTCCGGCGGTCGTCCGGGCGGCGATGAGCGAGCCACCCCGGGCTGTTCACTACCAGTGGCCCCGGCCCGGCGACCCGAACGGGCCCGTGTTCGACAAGGTCGGCTACTCGGTCTATTTCAAGCCCTGGGACTGGGTGATCGGCACCGGCGTCTATACCGACGACCTGGCGGCTGAGTTCCGGCGCATCATGGCGGTCTTCGGCCTGGTCGTCGCGGCGGTCGGCGTCGTCGCCATCCTGCTCGGCTGGGTGGTTGCCCGCGGTATCGCGGCTCCGATCTCGGCCATCACGGCAACCATGCGCCGGCTGGCCGAAGGCGATCTCTCGGTGTCCGTCCCGGTGGAACGCCGCCACGACGAAATCGGCGAGATGGCGGTCGCCGTCCAGGTCTTCAAGGATAACGCCATCCAGGTCGAGGCCTTGCGCCGCCAACATGATGAGGACGTCGCCCGCGCCACCGACCAACGCAAGGAAGCCATGCAACAGATGGCCGACCAGTTCGAGGCCAGCGTGCTCACCGTGGTGCAGGATGTGTCGACCTCGGCCAGCGCAATGCAGCAGCAGTCTCAGAACCTGGCCGCCACGTCCGACCAGGCCGGGACCCGGCTGGCGACCCTGGCCGCCGCTTCGGGACAGGCTACCGGCAATGTGGAAACCGTAGCCACCGCGGCCGAAGAACTGTCCGCTTCGGTCTCCGAGATCGCCCGCCAGGTTGCCGACGCCGCCCGCATCTCGGCCTCCGCATCCGAGGAAACGAGCCGCACCAACGCCATGGTGCAGGCCCTCGCCTCCTCCGCCGACCAGATCGGCGAAGTCGTGCGGCTGATCAACGATATCGCCAGCCAGACGAATCTGCTGGCCTTGAACGCCACCATCGAAGCGGCACGCGCCGGCGACGCCGGAAAAGGATTCGCCGTCGTGGCCGGCGAGGTCAAAGGCCTGGCCACCCAGACGGCCAAGGCGACCGAGGAAATCAGTGCGCAAATCGCCACGGTGCAGGAGGAGACCCGCCGGGCGGTCGACGCCATCCGCACCATCGGCACGGTGATCGACCAGTTGCGCGAAATTTCCTCGGGCATCGCCTCGGCAGTCGAGGAACAAGGCGCGGCAACCAAGGAAATCGCCCGCAACGTCCAGCAGGCCGCCGAAGGAACGCGGGACATTTCTCGCGACATCGACGCTGTGGCCGAGGCGGCGGCGACCTCGTCCTCCACTGCCGGCCACATGCACCGGTCCTCGCTTCAGATGGCCCAGGAGTCCGAGAGGCTGCGCAACGAGGTGGCGAAGTTCCTGGTCAAGGTGCGACAGGGCTGATCAGGCAAGGGCGCAGGTCCTTTCCCGCTTCATCTCGGGCTGCGCATTCTCCTTGAGCCCGGCTGGCGGGCACTGCCGCCGGGCGCCATCGTTGCGCCGTTCCCGCAGGCCGGCGACGAACACGGCGGCCTCGGTTCGATTCTGGCATTTCAACAGCTTCAGAAGGCCGCGTACCCTCGTTTTCACGCTGGCCTCTGTCAGTCCCAGGGCCCGGGCAATCGAACCGTTGCTCTCCGCCTGGGCCAAATGATCCACGATAGCGCGGTCGATCCCCTGCAGTTCCGCGACGGCATCGCAGCGCAGCCGGTCGGAGACGATGTCCATGATCGCCGTCGGCGGCAATACCGAAAGACCTGCCTTGGCAAGTGCCACCACCACCTTGACCGAAGGCGTTGCCGCATCGGCGAACCAGATCCCTTCGACCTTTTCAAGAAACGCCCAGCTATCGATGAAATCGGCCGAGTCCATGACCAGAACCACGGTATGGTCCGAACAATAATCCAGCCACCGGTCGCCATGGGCTTGCACCAGGCGGCGCATGGATGGAAGGCTGACGATCACAGCCTCCGCGTCAGGCCACAAACAGTCCGGCCGCAAGCCGGCAGGAGCGACGCGGATGACCGAGACTGGCCCTTCCGCACTGTCGATGCGACCCAGGATCTGCTCGGAAAATCGTTGATCATCGATGAAAAGCGCAATTATCGGCGAACTTGCGTCGTTCATCGGGAGTTCCATGTCCAACATCGTCAAATCCTCGGTTGAAATATGGCCATCTTGGCCACCAGTCAGGCATGCAAGGATTTGACCTTCATCATATCCCTCATGCTTGTGCAGGATGAAAGTATATTACCGTCAGCTTATTTTGATTATTTCCAACGAGGTATTAACGCTTATGGGGCATAGCTGAAATCAAATGGATCCGGCAGACGCCACGGCATCGAGAGCCCTGCCCGCCATCGCGCAAGGCGGCCCGCCACGCGGCCTCTCCACTTGTGGAAGGGTCCGGGGCATCCCGATCGGCCACAATTCAATCAATTGGCAGGCCGCCTTGTAAGTGGGGCATAATCCCGGGCGAACTCACGACAACATCATTCAAGGCGGCCCTGGCGGGCCTCCTCAGATGCTATGGGGCGGCGGCGAGGAATGGCACCATCGTCGCTCTTCGAACTTCGCCGATGGAGCGCCCCATGCCCAAAATCAATGATTTGAGCCGATGCCTCGCCGCCTTCGAGCAGGATAGCACGCTGGTCGCGGTAATCGAGATGAGCCTGTCGAGTTGGCTCGTCGAAGGGATCATTCCGGGCCTGTCGCGTGATTCCCTGAAGAAGCTGGAAGCGGATCAAGACGGCCTGCTTGCGCTTTTGCATCGCTGGCGGGACGAGGCGGTGAAGGCGGGCAAGACGATCAAGCGGATCTGCGTGGCCTACGAGGCCGGGCGGGACGGTTTGTGGCTAGCCCGATGGCTGCGCAACCACGGGATCGAGGCCTACGTCATCCATCCGACCAGCATCCCGGTGTCGCGCGAGCATCGCCGGGCGAAGACGGACCGGCTGGATATCGGCCTGCTGAAGCGGTCCTTCCTCGGCTGGCTGCGCGGCGAGCCGAAGCACTGCAGCATGTCGGCCATTCCGACGCTGGAAGAGGAGGATGCCCGGCGACCGAATCGGGAACGGGAACGGCTGGTTGCCCAGGGATGAGGGCAAACTGTTGATTTTCCTCACCCTGAAAAGCCGCCGATGGCGGCGCCTCGAAGGATGCACCGGCAGTAGGACAAATTTCTGCTCGGGGTTTTGCCCCACTTGCGCCGCCTGATCCAGACCCTCGCGAACCAGGCGTCCGGGGCGGAGCACTATTAGCATTGGCTTTTCGCCCTCGCCGGGCGGGGCCATCCGGCCTCTTGGCCGCCGCCTCAATGGCGGCTGGTTGGCCGGTTTCCCTGTTCCAGCGACCGTTGAGGGCGCGGCCAAGGGGCCGGATGGCCCCGCCCGGCGAGGGACTATGGTAAACCTAGTGCCGTGACCCTTTTGATTGAGTCACTGCGCTAGTGGTCCGCCCCAGACGCTTGGTCCCCAAGCGCCTGGATCAGGCGGCCCACCAACCAATTGAATTGTGGTGAAAATTCGACGGCTGGTGGCGGTACCATCCGTCGGATTTTCACCACTAGCAGCTCTGAGCGATCGCCCAGAAATCGTCGACCTTCAGGCTGGCACCGCCGATCAGGCCGCCGTCCACGTCTTCCAGCGCCAGGAGTTCCTTGGCGTTCGACGGCTTCATCGAACCGCCGTACAGAATGCGCAGACGGGCCGAACCGGCGGTCCCCAGGCGCTTGGCCGCCAAGGCGCGGATAGCGCCGTGCACCTCGGCCACTTCCGGCGTGGTGGGGGTGCGGCCGGTGCCGATGGCCCAGACCGGTTCATAGGCGATGACCGTATTGTCCGGCGTCGCGCCGTTGGGCAGTGACCCTTCGAACTGGCCGCCCACCACCTCCAGGGTACGCCCGCCATCACGCTCGACTTCCGTTTCACCGATACAAATGATGGCGATCAGGCCGGCCGCATGGGCCGCGGTGGCCTTGGCCCGCACTACCGCATCGCTCTCGCCGTGATCGGCGCGCCGCTCGGAATGGCCGACGATGACGTAGCTGGCGCCAAGATCCTTGAGCATCGGCGCGGCGATGTCCCCGGTATGGGCACCGCTCTTGTCCGCATGGCAGTCCTGGCCGCCCACCGCCAGCCGGCTTCCGGCCACGGCGCGGGCAACCGAATCGACCACCGTCGCCGGTGGGCAAACCAGCAGGTCCGCTGCCGGCGCCTGGGCCCTCAGCTTCGCGGCGATGCCTTCGGCCAGCGCAACGCCTTCGGCCTTCAGGCAATTCATCTTCCAGTTACCAGCAATCAACGGGCGACGCGACATGATCCCACAACCTCCCAGGTTTATTTTGTCAGCGAGGATTTAGCACGGTGCTTTACGGATTTCCAGGTAGCCGGTGGTGCCGACACGCAACCTCTCCCCGCGATCCTGTTTTCCGAGTTGCCGCGGTCCGGAGCGGCTTCTATGATGCCGCCTCCCGCCATACAAGGCTTGGATTTTACATGCTCGACGCTTTCCGCAAGGCCTCGCAGTCCTGGTTCATCAAGATTCTTTTCGGTCTGCTGATTCTCAGCTTCGGCGTTTGGGGGATCGGCGACGTCGTCCGCATGCGCGCCGAATCGACTCCGGCGATCACCGTCGGCAAGCAGGATATCTCAGCAAGCGAAGTGGTCGAGGAGTTCCGCCGCGATGTCGAGCGGCTATCGGCCATGTTCGGTGGAAAGCTGTCGGTGGATCAGGCTCGCCAGATGGGCCTGATGTCGCGCACGATCGCCCAGATCGTCGACCGCAGCCTGCTCGACCAGGCGGCAGACCACCTCAAGCTGGGGGTCGACGACAACACGCTGCGCAAGATGATCGCCAACACACCGGCTTTCCAGAACGAACTGCACGTCTTCGACAAGAACATCTACGAACGGGCGCTGATGCGTGTCGGCCTGACCGAGCGCCAATACCTCAACCTCGAACGCGGGGATATCGCACGCGAGCAGTTGGCGCGCCTGGTTGGCGGCGGTGTCTCGGTGCCGGCGGTCATGGCGGATCCGCTGTTCCGCTATCGCAACGAGCAGCGGGTGGCCGAGACGGTAACCTTTCCCGCCGACAAGATGCCGGCGCCGGCCAAGCCCGACGACGCCACCCTGCAGGCGTTCTACAAGGATCATCCCACTCCGTTCATGGCGCCCGAACTGCGCGCCGTCAGCGCGGTCGTGTTGCGCACCGCCGATGTCTCCGGCGATATCAAGCCGTCCGACCAGGACATCGAGAAGGCTTACCAGGTTCGCCAGGACGAATTCCAGACGCCGGAGACACGCAACATCCAGCAGGTCGTGTTCGCTGACAAGAACAAGGCCCAGGCCTTTGCCGATGCCGTGCGCAAGGGCGGTGACTTCACCGCCGCCGCCAAGGCCGACGGCCAGGAGGTCTCCGATCTTGGTTGGCTCGACCGCAGGCAGATGCCCCTCGAAAGCCTGGCCGACGCGGCCTTCGGTGCCCCGGGGCCGGGCGTCGTCGGACCCGTGCAGTCACCGTTGGGCTGGCATGTCCTGCGAATTTCGTCGGTGGTGCCGGGCAAGACCCGAGCCTTGTCGGATGTCCGCAGCATCATTATCCAGGACCTGGTGAAGGACGAGGCGACCAACCGACTTTACGCGCTGTCGACCAAGCTTGAGGATTCCATCGGCTCGGGCGCCGGGATCGAGGAGGCCGCGGGTACGGTCGGCGTAAGGCCGCTCAAAGTCGCGGCGATGGACGCCAAGGGCGACGCGCCCGACGGCAAGCCGGCGCCGGGTGTGCCCTTGACGCCGGAATTCCTCGCCACCGCCTTCCAGACCCCCCAGGGCGAGACCAGCGAAGTCACCCAGTTCAAGGATAACAGCGGCTATTTCGTCCTGCATGTCGACAAGGTGACCCCGCCGGCCGTGAAGCCCTTCGAGACGGTGAAAGACCAGGTGCTCGCCGCCTGGACCGAGGAACGGAAGGCCCAGGCCGCGCACAAGCAGGCGGAAGCCGCCGCCGAACGGGTGAAGAAAGGCGAGACGCTGGCCGCCGTTGCCGGTCCCTTCAAGGTCGAAACCACCCAGCCCTTCCTGCGCACCGGCGGCGGAACCGCCAAGGTGCCGCCGCTGCTGGCTGCCGAGATGTTCAAGGAAGCCGCACCGGGAGGGATCGCCGTGGTGCCGCTCCAGGGCTCCACCATGGTAGCCCGGCTGCAAAGCATCATCCCGGCTGACCCGAAGAACCAGACCGTGGCATATGACAACGCCCGCAAGAAGCTCGACGAGGCCCTGTCCGAGGACCTGACGCAGGAATACCTGGCGGTCCTGCAAAAGGACATGCCGGTGCACATCAACAGCACGGCCATCGACGAGCAGTTTCCGAAATGAAGCGGATCCACAAATGAAGACGGGCGCCGACTTCGACAGCTTTCGCCGCGGATACGACGACGGCGTCGCCCAGGTGGTATGGACCAAGCTGGTGGCCGACCTGGAAACGCCCGTCTCCGCCATGCTGAAGCTGGCCGACGGCCGCCCCAACAGCTTCCTCCTGGAATCGGTCGAAGGCGGCGCCAAGCGCGGTCGCTACTCGTTCCTCGGCATGAAACCCGACCTGATCTGGCGGTGCCGCGGTAACTCGGCCGAGATCAACCGCGAGGCGCGCTTCGACCAACGGGCCTTCCGGCCTTGCCCAATCGCCGAAAAGGAAGGGGCCCTGGCGTCGCTCCGGGCCGTCGTCGCCGAATCCCACATCGACCTCCCCGACCAGCTTCCGCCGATGGCCGCCGGCCTGGTGGGCTATATGGGATACGACATGGTCCGTCTGGTGGAACGGCTGCCCGACGGCAACCCCGACCACCTGGGCGTGCCCGATGGCATCTTCCTCCGGCCGACGGTCATGGCGATCTTCGATAATGTCGACGACTCGGTCACCGTGGTCACCCCCGTGCGCCCGCAGGCCGGCGTCGATGCTCGCGCGGCATACTCCCAGGCCTGCGAGCGACTGGCCGACGTGGTCGCCGATTTCGAACGGACCCTGCCCTATGGCCGCAACACGCTGTTCGACCAGCACCCTCCGGCCACCGAATCGGCCAATGTGTCGCGTGAAGATTTCCACCGGATGGTCGACAAGGCCAAGGACTACATCCTGGCCGGCGACATCTTCCAGGTGGTGCTGTCGCAGCGCATGACCGTGCCGTTCCGCCTGCCGCCTTTCGCCCTCTATCGGGCGCTGCGACGGACCAATCCCAGCCCGTTCCTGTTCTTTCTCGACTTCGGCGACTTCGCACTGGTCGGATCCAGCCCGGAGATCCTTGTTCGCCTGCGCGACGGCACGGTGACGATCCGTCCGATCGCCGGCACGCGCAAGCGCGGCGCGGACGACGCCGAAGACGCGGTGCTGGCCGCCGACCTGCTGGCCGACCCCAAGGAACTGGCCGAACATCTGATGCTGCTGGACCTGGGGCGCAACGACGTCGGCCGGGTGGCCGAGGTGGGAACGGTAAAGGTCACCGAGAAGATGGTGATCGAACTCTATTCCCACGTCATGCACATCGTCTCCAATGTCGAGGGCAAGCTGGATTCCCGCCACGACGCGATGGATGCACTGTTCGCCGGCTTCCCCGCCGGGACGGTGTCGGGCGCGCCGAAAGTCCGGGCCATGGAGATCATCGACGAGCTGGAGCCGGACCGGCGCAGCTTCTATGCCGGCTGTATCGGCTATTTCGCCGCCAACGGCACCATGGATACCTGCATCGCGCTGCGCACGGCCCTGGTCAAGGATGGCCAGATGGTGGTCCAAGCCGGTGCCGGAATTGTCGCCGACTCGGTGCCTGAGTCGGAATACCAGGAATGCTGGAACAAGGCTCGTGCCTTGCTGCGCGCCGCCGAAGAGGCGGTAACTTTCGCCGGCCGCAACGGAGGGTGACCATGGGGGCGGATTTCCAGGTACCGATCGACCAGCGCTATTTCGAGGACTATGTCCCCGGATCGGTCTACGAATTCGGCAGCGCCTCGGTCAACGCCGCGGAAATCATGGAATTCGCCCGCCGCTACGATCCCCAGGATTTTCACATCGACCCGGGCGCGGCGGCCCGCACACCGTTCGGCGGGCTGATCGCCAGCGGCTGGCAGACCGCCGGCCTGATGATGCGTCTCTACGCCAGCCATTACCTGTCGAAAGTTGCCAGCCTGGCCTCGCCCGGCATCGACGAGTTGCGCTGGACCAAGCCGGTGCGCCCCGACGATGTGCTGCGCGTGCGGGTCACCGTGCTGGAAGCCAACCGCTCCCGCTCGAAGCCGGACCGGGGCTTGGTCCGTTCGTTCATCGAGGTCATCAACCAGCAGGACGACGTGGTGATGACCATGAAGGCGATGAACCTGCTGAAGTGCAGGACCACCTGAGGCACCCGCCGCCGCACCGCTTCCACGCCAAGTTGTATTTTATTCCCGTAATGGCTGTGTTATTAACACGGTCATAGTCGCGCGTGCGTTGCTCGATCAAGGCGTGGAACAAGGCTCATGTCGCTCAGCATCACGAACGTTACCGCACTGGCTGGCTTGACCCATCGTCAGCTGGTAACCTTCACCGGCCCGATAAACAGCCTAGGAGCCGTTGTCGGCAGTTCGAGCACGGGCGCGACGGACCACGCCGTTCTATGGCAGAACGGCGCAGCCACAGACCTGGGCACCCTGCCCGGTGACGCCTACAGTTCCGCCAATGGAATCAACGATCTGGGTCAGATCGTCGGAATTTCCTCCACCGGTCCGTTCGATCTCTACCACGGCGTCCTGTGGCAAAACGGAACCGTAACGGCCATCGGGACATTGGGCGGCAGTTACAGCGAAGCTCTGGCCGTCAATAACCAAGGGCAGATTGTGGGAGATTCCACCACCTTGGGTGGGCTCGACGAAGCATTCATCTGGCAGAACGGCGTCATGACCAATCTAGGCACGCTGCCCGGAGGCGCCTCGGCCAACACCGGCGGAGCATTCAACAGCGGCGCGAACGCCATCAACGACCATGGGCAGGTGGTCGGCGAATCATTGGTCACCGGCAATATCGACCACGCCTTCCTCTGGCAGAACGGCGTGATGACCGACCTGGGAGTCCTGTCCCCCGGTTCGATGAGCGTCGCCACAGCAATCAACAATAATGGCCAAGTGGCCGGATACAATAGTTCCGGGACCGGCGTGACTCATGCCGTCTCGTGGCAAAACGGTGTCATCACCGATCTCGGCACCGTCCTCGGCTACGATTACAGTCAGGCGCAGGCGATCAACGACAGCGGCATCATTGTGGGATACGTGGCAAGTACCACGTCCAATGCGACCAGCAACCACGCCGTCGTCTGGCGGAATGGCGTCATTACCGACCTGAACAGCCTTCTTCCGGCTGGATCCGGATGGATTCTCAATGACGCCACGGGCATCAACGATAACGGACAAATTTCCGGCGAAGGCACGCTGAACGGGCTGAGCACGGCGTTCGAACTGACCCTGGGACAGGGGGCAACCAGCAGCGCCTCGGCATTGATGGTCCAAAATTTTCATGACGGGGCGATGACCGTTCCCGCCGGCTTGATCGATAGCGCGGCGAACGTCATGTCCAGTCTCGATGGTCTCGAGGCCGTCGCCGCCGCCGGCAAGCTGTCCTCCATCACCCTGACCGATGGCGGTACGCCGACCATTACCGTCACGGCAACACAGGCGGCGCAGGATGCGGCGGCGCTCTCCGCCATCAGCGGCAGCTATCACCTGGCGGTCAGCGGTGCGGCGACGACGGCGATCGGCAATTTCCTCGCCGACCAGGACGATGCCGGCCGTGGCGCCAACGGCGTGGGCGCCGACTATGCCGGCGTTGCGCCTGCCGGCGGTAATTCGGTGATCGGTTTCCAGAGCGCCAATCTGACCTCAGGCGTCAACGCCATGGTTCTGGACGGGCCGCGCAGCCAGTACGCCATCGCCGTCGCGGCCAACGGCACGGTCACCGTTACCGACACCACCACCCATCAGACGGTCACCGACAGCGGCCTCGCCTACATCGTCTTCGACGGCGCAGCGACCACGACGACCAACGGCGTCACCGGCTATTCCAGCATCTATTTCATCGACAGCGGCAGCAACGCGCAGATCGCCAGCCTCTACCAGGGCGTTCTCGGCCGCCAGCCCGACCTGCCGGGCCTGGAATACTGGCAGCACCAGATGGCCAGCGGTGCCGCCAATCTCAACCAGGTGGCCGGCGCCTTCCGCGGCTCCGGCGAGTTCCTCGCCCGCTTCCCCACCGCCAGCGCCCCGGCCGACCACGGCGGACCCAACGACAGCGCCTTCGTCATCCAGCTCTACCAGAACATTCTCAATCGCGCCCCCGATGCCGGCGGACAGGCCTTCTGGGACGGCCAGCTGGCCAGCGGCGCGATGAACCGCACCCAGGTCGTGCTCAGCTTCACCGGCAGCCCCGAGAACATGCAGGACGTCGGCGCCGCCCATGGCGGCTGGCTGATCGACCCGGCCACCGGCGGCTATGCCGATGCGGGCGCGCCGTCCGTGATTCAGGTCACGGGCAACGCCAGCACGACCATCCTGGGAGGCGTAAGCAGCGCACCAATGCCCAGCCTGACGGTCGTTTAGCCGGTTTGGCGAGGCCTTACGCCGCCCCCTGGAACTCGAAGCCGGCGTCGTCCACCGCCTTGGCCACCGCCGCCTCGTCGGCGCCGTCAACGGTGACCTTGCCGCCGGCCAGGTCCACGCTGACGCTGGCCCCCGGCGCCGCCGCCTTGATCGCCTGCTCCACCGAGCGCACGCAGCCGCCGCAGGTCATCCCCGCCACCTTGTATGTCTTTGCCATGGAATGATGCTCCGCCTAGAGGTTGGCTTCGGCCAGATCATCGACGCGAAACCTGTTGCGGTCAATCTCGGCATGCCTGCTTTCTCGGCGATGCAACGTCTTGAAGGGAGTGCCGCCGAAGGCGTGGAGTTCTCCTCAGCTTGCTCCGTGTCCTCTGTGTCTCTGTGGTGACGTCTCCTGCCCGCAAAACTCCTCCAGCGCCCCCTGCAGATCCGCCAATGGCTCCTCCCAGCGGCCGGGAGCATGCTGGCGGAACAGGGTGAAGCTGGGATACCAGGCCGATGTCCGGCCCCGGTCGAACCACCGCCAGTCCGAGGTGTAGCGCAGCAGCAGGAAGGTCGGAACCCCCAGGGCGCCGGCCAGATGGGCGACGGCGGTGTCGACGGTGACCAGCAGGTCGAGCTGGGTCAGCACCGCCGCGGTTTCGGCGAAGTCGACCAGGCCGGGGGCGAGATCGGTGACGAAGGCGTCGGCCCCTGTTGTCTTCAGGTCGGCGGCCCGCGGGCCGAGCTGCAGGCTGAACAGGGCCAGGTGAGGATCGCCGAACAGCGGCAGCAGCCGTTCGAGCGGGATCGAGCGGTCGCGCGGTGTCGGCTTGCCGGCCCAAACCAGACCCACTTTCCGCCGCCCATCGTCCGGCAGACGCTGGGCGGCCGCCGGGGCATTCAAATAAGGCACCGCGGCCGGCTCGACGACGACGGTGAACGGCGCCGCCGACACCGTCGATGCCGACAACGCCACGGTCAGTCTGACCGACGGCAGCAGCGCCGCGGTGATTGGCGACAACGCGACCATCCAGGGGGGCGGCGGGGACGCCGTGGCCGTCAGCGGCAGCAATATCAGCGTCAGCCTGAACAGCGGCAGCCTCAACCTGGCCGACCAAGCCCAAGCCTCGCTCACCGGCGACAACGACACGGTGATCGGCGGGGCCAACGACAGCCTGACGGTCCAGGGGAACGCCGACACCGTCGGGCTTAACGGCGCCACGGTCACGGTGGGCGCCGACAGCACGGTGGCAGTCACCGGTAACGACACGACCGTGTCGATCGGTGCCAATGCCGGCGCCACGATCACCGGCGCCAATGACAACCTGGCGGCGGACCTGACCGCCAGCGTTACCGTCAACGGCACCAACGACACGGTCAACGGCGCGGCCGCGGCCGATACCGCCTACAACAACCTGGTCAGCGCCATGGCCGCATTCCCGCCCAGCGGTGCCGATCAGGCCTCGCTGGTGACCGTGGTCAACGATCAGCCGCCCGTGATTGCGGTGAATCATGGCTAGATGAACGCCCCTCGCCGGATGGATGTCCAGCGAGGGGCAACGGCCCGCCTCTTGAATATCCACAGGACGTTCCTCAACTGGAACACAGTCCAACCATCCGGATGTCCGAACATGTGGCCCCTCGGCCGTAACAAGCTCGAACTGCCTTCCGCCGGCCAGTGTCTGCCCGGGCGGGCCCAGCCTATGCCTGTGCCCGAACGGCATTTCGTCAGCGGCCATCCTCTGGCCGGTCCTTATCCCGACGGAACGGAGACCGCCATTTTCGGCCTCGGCTGTTTCTGGGGCGCGGAACGGAAGTTCTGGACGATGCCGGGTGTCCACGTCACCGCGGTCGGCTATGCCGGCGGCGGCACGCCGAACCCCACCTACGAAGAAGTCTGCGACGGCCGAACCGGCCATGCCGAAGTGGTGCTGGTGGTGTTCGACCCCAGGACAGTCTCCTACCCGACATTGCTCAAAATGTTCTGGGAAAGCCACGATCCCACGCAGGGGATGCGCCAGGGCAACGATATCGGCACGCAATATCGTTCGGTGATCTTCACCACCTCGCCGGACCAGCAGCGGCTCGCCCAGGAGACACGGCAGGCCTATCAGCAGCGTCTCGATACCTCGGGCTTCGGCACCATCACCACCGGCATCGAGCCGGCTCCGGCATTTTATTTTGCCGAGGATTATCACCAGCAATATCTGGCCAAGAATCCCGGCGGCTATTGCGGGCTGGGTGGCACCGGCGTTTCCTGCCCCCTCGAGTAACGCACCGCCATCATCCCCTGCCGCGCCCGCACCACCGCAGTCACCGGCACCAGCACCAGCCCCTTCCGCGCCAGGGTCGGCAGCCAGGCGGCCAAGGCGGCGATGGTCGCATCCCGCGGATGGCCGATGGCAATGGCGTTGCCTTTCTTGCGGGCGATCTCCTCCAGCTTGGACAGCTGGGCGTTGACCGCGGCGAGATCCGCCTCGTTGTCGAGGAAGACGTTGCGCCCCGCCGTGGGCACGCCGGCCCGCTGGGCAAGCGCCAACCCGACACTGTGGTCGGTGGTCAGGCTGTCGATGAACAGCAGCCCGCGGCGGCGCAGTTCCTCCATCACCACCTGCATGCCCGGCGCATAGGCGGTAAACTTGCTGCCCATGTGGTTGTTGATGCCGACATAGCCGTCGAAGCGGGCCAGATCCTCATCCACCTGCTTGCGCAAGTCGGCGAGCGAAAGATTGTCGAGCAGGGCCCCCGGCCCCGGATCGATCCCCTCACCCAGCGGCTCCATCGGCACATGCATCATCAGCTCGTGCCCGCGGGCATGAGCCTCCTCGGTCTGCCGCGCTAGATCCTCGGCATAAGTCATGAACGAGATGGTCAGCGGCCCAGGCAGCTGGAGGACGCGTTCCGAGCGCCGCTTGTCCAGCCCCATGTCGTCGATGATGAGGGCGATCTCGGGCCGTCCGCCCGTATCCGGCGACGCCACGGCAAACCTCTCCCAGGCGGGCTGGCCCTGCGGCAACGCAGGAGGCGAAGGTGGAGCCAGTGGCGGCAGCGATGCCACCTGCGGCTCGGCCGGGGCCGCCGGCAGGGTGACCGGCTCGTCCTCGACCACGGTGTGCTGGCTGGTCTCCGTCGCCGGCGGATCGCTCGTCGCGATCGGGGCGGGCGCGGGCAGCTTCGGCGCCGTCACCCGGCCTGCGGTCACGCCGATGACCATTCCAAGGCCGAGCATGGCCGCCCCGGCGACGATCGCCCGGCGGTGCTTCGGCCAGATCTTGCGCAGGAAGCCGCCTGTCATAGCCGCCCCCTCACGGCCGCCAGCGACGCAGCAGAAGGCTGTTCGACACGACGCTGACGCTGGAAAACGCCATGGCGCCGCCGGCCAGGACGGGGCTCAACATGCCGAATGCCGCCAACGGGATGGCCACCACATTATAAATGAACGCCCAGAACAGGTTCTGCCGGATCTTGTCGTAGGTGGCACGGGAAATCGACAGGGCCCCCGGCAGCAGGGAGGGGTCGCCGCGCATCAGGGTGATGCCGGCGGTGTGCATGGCGATATCGGTGCCGGTTCCCATCGCCACGCCGATATGGGCGGCGGCAAGGGCCGGCGCGTCGTTGACCCCGTCGCCGACCATCGCCACCACCTGGCCTTCGACTTTGAGTCGCTCGACCTCGGCCGCCTTGTCTTCGGGCAACACTTCGGCACGCACCTCGTCGACGCCAACCGCGTCGGCCACGGCGTGGGCCGCCCGCCGGTTGTCGCCGGTCAGCATGACCGCCTTCACCCCCAATTCCTTCAGCCGCGCCACGGCGGGCCGGGCTGCCGTTTTGACCGGGTCGGCGGCGGCGATCAGCCCCAGGGCATGTCCCCCTTCGCCGATCCACATGACGGTCCGCCCCGCCGCCTCAAGCTCGGCGGCCCGTTCGTCCAGCCACCCGGCGTCCACGCCCGACTGCACCATCAGCCGCTGGCTGCCCACCAACAGCAGCCGGCCATCCACCGTGGCCTGCAGGCCACGGCCGGGAAAGGCCTTGAAGCTCTCCACCGGGCGCAGATCGATCCCCTCGGCCCGGGCGGCGTCGAGCACCGCGCGGCCCAGTGGATGCTCGCTTCCCTGCTGCGCGGCGGCGGCCAGGCTCAGCAGGCCACGGTTGTCGCCGTCCGCCGCCACCACTTCGCAGACCGCCGGCTGCCCCTCGGTCAGAGTGCCGGTCTTGTCGAACACCATGACATCGACCCGATGCGCCAGTTCCAAAGCTTCGGCGTCCTTGATCAGGATTCCGTACCGTGCCGCCACGCCGGTTCCCACCATGATGGCGGTCGGCGTCGCCAGCCCCAAGGCGCACGGACAGGCGATGACCAGCACCGAGACTCCGGCGACGAATGCCGCTTGCGGGTTGCCGACGATCAGCCACCACGCAGCGAAGGTGACGGCGGCAATTGCCACCACCGCCGGAACGAAGATCGCCGAGATGCGATCCACCAGACGTTGCACCGGCGCCTTGCTGGCCTGAGCCCCCTCGACCAGGCGGATGATGCGGGCGATGGTCGAGCCGGCGCCCACGGCGGTGGCTTGTACCCGGAGCAGGCCGTCGCCGTTGATCGCGCCGGCGGTCACCGAGTCACCCGTCCCCTTGGCCACCGGCAGGCTTTCGCCGGTCACCAGCGATTCGTCCATCTGGCTTTCGCCGTCCAGCACCTTGCCGTCCACGGGCGCCCGTTCACCCGGCCGCAAGACCACGACCTCGCCGACCATCACCGCATCGGCCGGTACTTCGACCACGCGGCCGTCGCGCTCGACCCGCGCCGTGTTTGGCCGCAGCTTCATCAGGGCCCTGATGGCCGAGGCGGCGCTGCGCTTGGCCCGCGCCTCCAGCCACTTACCGAGGAGAACGAGGGTGATCACCACTGTCGAGGCTTCAAAGTACAGGGTACCATGCGCGCCATGGCCCGCCAGAACCTCCCACGCGGAAAGGCCATAGGCGGCCGACGTTCCAAGGGCCACCAGAAGATCCATGTTACCCGCACCACCCCGGACGGATTTCCAGCCGCTGACGTAGAACCGACCGCCGACGCCGAATTGCACCGGCGTGGCCAGAGCCAACTGCACCAGCGGCGGCAGCATCACGTGCAGCCCGGCAAGGTCGAGGCCCATCTGGCCGACCAGCGGCAAGGTGAACAGGGCCGATACCAGGACCATGACCAGACCGCGACGGGCCTCGTGGGCCACCCGCTCCTGGTCGCCGTCGGGTGGAGTCTCGGCCGTGACCACCGAAGCGCCATAGCCGGCTTTCTCTACCGCCAGCACCATCTGGGCGGCCGATACCATCCCGCCCGCCGTGGTCACGCGCGCTTTCTCGGTGGCCAGGTTCACTTCCGCCTTGGCGACGCCGGGCAGACGCGACAACACCTTCTCGACGCGGGTCGAGCAGGCGGCGCAGGTCATGCCGGTGATGGCCAGATCAACCACCTCCTCGGTCGCCGAGGCAGGCTCGGGGGCGCGAGGCTGGGAGAGAATTGTCTCTGTCATGACTGCTAATGTGATGCGCCCCCAAGCAGCGCGTCAAGAAGCGTTCAGAAGCGTTCAGCTTCCGCCACATTGGCGGATCAGCCTGGTCAGAGCTTTACCCACCGGGTCGGCCTGCCCTCCGTCGTCCAGGGGGAAGCTGGCCGAGGGCGAGGTCTCGATCCCGCCGGACCGCCGCACCTGCCAGCAGTTTCCGGCAGCGCAGTTGAGGGTGAGTCGCACCGGCCGGGCGTCCGCATGGACCTCCACTTGCGGATCCAGCCGCCCCAGGCTGGCCGTATACGTACCGTCCGAGCCGGCTGCATCGATGATGACGCGGCCGCTGGCAAAGGTGACCGCCCCCAAGTGGGCGCGGATGGTCTGCTCGGCCGTCGCCACTGCGCTGGTCGGGCCAAGGCAGCGTGTCTGGACCGGTGGCGGCAGGGGCGCCGGCGGCGGAGCCGATGACACCACCGGCCGCGGCGCTATCTGTGGCGCAGGAGGTTCCGGCGCCGGCGCCGTCCCGCCAGGCGCCGTTGGGATCTCGCCCGCTTCCTGCGGCAGAATCTGACGCTCGCCGAGAAGACAGCTGTCGGTCCCGGATTCTCGGACCGTGCCCGTGTGCGGATCCTCGCACACCAAAGCGGAGGCCGATCCGCCGAGGCAGAGCACGAGGCAGCAAAAGGCGTACGCGACGGCTCGGGCCATGGCGGAACTCCCTCAACTGTGGCTTCGCTCACCATGGAGAGCCCGCGATAGCGGGTTGGTCCAGCATTCTTCAGTGCTAGCAAGGAGAATCTGACGGAGAATGCCCACATCACCCGTCAAATTTTCACAGCAAATCAATTGCCTGCGCGGCAGCGCGAGAATCAGCTCCACGCCGTCGCCGGAAGAGATCCTTGGTGGAACCTGCCCCAGGGCCCGCCTTTGGCGGAATTCGGGGGGTCAGGATGACGTTGGTTTGTCATCCTGAGCCGAAGGCCAAGGATGATGCGGGCCTGAACGGTATTGCGGGCGATCAGACCACAGACTGAACCTGCTGTACGGCGGCGGTATTGGCGTCGGCGCTGCTGGCCGAAGCGGCCGACTGAACGGCGGCGAGGATGTCCTGCGCCACTTGTGCCGCCAAGGCCTGAAGCGGATCTTGCGCCGGATTTCCGGACGTGGACGAAGTGTCGGAAGTGGACGAGGCACTGGACGCCGAGGCCGTCGCACTGCTGGTGTCGGTGGTGGTGGCTGACGACACCGTCGTATTGCCGCTGGCGCCCGATTGCAGCGCCTGCATGAGATCCTGGGCGAACTGGTCGGCCGCCGATGTGGCGCCGGAAGCGCCCGAGGTGCCGCCCTGCCCGTCCTGGTCGCTATCCGATGCGCCCTCGGCGCGGTGGTGGTGATGATGGTGATGGCTGCCCGCCACTTGGCCGGCCGAGTTGCCCGAATTGGCGTTGGGATCGACTGCCGACACGCTGGCCGTCTGGCTCGTCGTCGACGACGCATCGCTGCCGCTGCCCTGCTGCTGCAACAAAAGGGATTGCAGATCGCTGGCCAGTTGCTGGAATACCGACGGGGTGGAATCGATCGGATTGGCCGATGGGCTTGATGTGCCCGGCGCGTTCGTCGACGCCACGGCCGCAGCGCCCTGCGCGGGCTGCTGTGAAAGTGGGTATTGCTGCCAAAGGTAGAGGGACTGAGAGCCGGATACGCTGTTGACCATGGATGCCTCCGCAAGTGTCGACCGGTCCATTCCCCGCCAGAGCCGTGGCCGCACCGCAGCAAGATCCATGCCGGCAAGAATGCCTTGGGTTTCCGCCAACTATGACGGTCCGAGTGGGGAAGGAATTGCCCAGGAGGCAATGATGGCGGCAGTTTCTGCCGGCCTGCCGGAAAACTCCGCGGTTATGATTTCGGCCAAGAGCACCTTGGGCAGGCTGGCCGGAACAGTCGGTGCGCTGGATGCGAATGCCACCGCTCTTCACCCGCATGCTTGACGCCGCCGGCTGCCGGGCGGCATTCTTGCCCCCTGTTTTCACAGGTCGGCAGCCATGTTCCTGCTCATCGACAACTACGACAGCTTCACCTACAACCTCTGGCACTACCTGGGCGAACTGGGAGCGAAGGTCGAGGTGGCGCGCAACGATGCGCTGACGGTCGACCAAGCCCTCGCCATGGGCCCCGAAGGCATCGTGCTGTCACCCGGCCCTTGCGACCCCGACCGCGCCGGCATCTGCCTCGACCTGATCAAGAAAGCGGCGGGCCAGGTTCCGATCCTCGGCGTCTGCCTTGGCCACCAGGCCATCGGCCAGGCATTCGGAGGCAAGGTGGTGCGGGCGCCCCATCCGGTCCACGGCAAGACCAGCGCCATCAGCCATACCGGCACGGGCCTGTTCGCCGGCCTGCCGACGCCGTTCCTGGCTACTCGGTATCATTCCCTGGTGGTGGAGCGCCCCACTCTGCCTGAATGCCTTGAAGCGACCGCCTGGACCGACGACGGCCTGATCATGGGGCTGGCACACCGACGACTGAACATTCACGGCGTGCAGTTCCATCCGGAAAGCATCGCTTCGGAGCATGGACATCAGATGTTGCGCAATTTCCTTTCCATGGCCCGGCGCCGCAGCGGACACGCGGCCTGATGTCCGATCCCAACCTGATGAAGCCCCTGCTGGCCCGCGTCGCGGGCGGAGAGATCCTGTCCGAGACCGAGGCCGAGGCGGCTTTCGACATGATCATGTCGGGCGATGCCACGCCGGCGCAGATGGGCGGCTTCCTGATGGCCCTCCGGGTTCGCGGCGAATCGGTTGACGAAATCACCGCGGCGACCCGCGTGATGCGGGCCAAGGCCAGCCACATCGAAGCGCCTTCCGGCGCCATCGACACCTGCGGGACGGGTGGCGACGCCTCGGGTACCTACAACATTTCGACCGCCGCCGCCCTGGTGGTCGCCGCCTGTGGCGTGCCGGTGGCCAAGCACGGCAACCGCGCGCTGTCCTCCAAGTCGGGATCGGCGGACGTGCTGGCGGCGCTTGGCGTCAAGATCGACGCCCATGCCAGCCTGGTGCGCGAATGCCTGTGGGCCAATAACATCGGCTTCCTGATGGCGCCGCTGCACCACGCCGCGATGCGCCATGTCGCCGGCGTCCGTGTCGAGCTCGGCACCCGAACGCTGTTCAACCTGCTTGGGCCGCTGTCCAATCCCGCCGGCACCAGGCGCCAGATCGTCGGCGTCTTCGCCGAACAATGGCTGGTTCCCCTGGCCGAGGTTCTGGGCCGACTGGGGGCCGAGCGAGCCTGGGTGGTGCATGGGTCGGACGGTCTCGACGAATTGACCACCACCGGCGCCAGCCACGTCGCCGAATGGCGTAACGGTTCGGTGCACCGCTTCACCGTGCACCCTGAATCGGTGGGTCTGAAAACAGCCACCCCGGCCGACCTCAAGGGCGGCGACGCCCAGTGCAACGCTGCCGCGTTGCGCCGCCTGCTGGACGGCGAGCCAGGCCCCTACCGCGACGTCGTTCTGCTCAATGCCGCCGCCGCATTGGTTGTCGCTGACCGCGTGCCCAACCTGAGCGAGGGAGTAGCCCGGGCCGCCTTGGCCATCGACGACGGAGCGGCCCGAACCACGCTTGAGCAGATGGTCGCCATCACCAACCGGGAACTGGTGGCGTGAGCGACATCCTCGCCGAGATCTGCGAGGTGAAACGGCGCCATGTGGCTGCCGCCAAGGCCGTCCGCCCATTGCCTGTTCTCGAGGAAGAGGCCCGCCGGCAATCCCCGCCGCGCGGTTTCGCGGCCGCCCTCGGCCGGGCCGCGGCCGATGGCTACGGCCTGATCGCCGAGATCAAGAAAGCCTCGCCCTCGGCCGGCCTGATCCGCCCCGATTTCGATCCCCCCGCGCTGGCCCGCGCCTATGCCGCCGGCGGCGCCGCCTGCCTCTCGGTACTGACCGACACACCGTACTTCCAGGGACGGGACGAGTTCCTGGTGGCGGCACGCCAGGCAGTCGAATTGCCCGCCCTGCGCAAGGATTTCATAATCGATCCCTGGCAGATCGCCGAATCGCGGGCCCTTGGCGCCGACTGCATCCTGCTGATCATGGCAGCCCTTTCGGATGCCCAGGCGGCGGAGCTTGAAGCCGCCGCCATCGCCTTCGGCATGGATGTCCTCGTCGAAGTCCATGACGAACCCGAGTTCGAGCGGGCGCTCGCCCTGCGCTCGCCGCTGCTGGGCGTGAACAATCGCAATCTGAAGACCATGGTGACCGACCTCGGCACCACCGAACGTCTGGCCGCGCGCCTGCCCGCTGGCCGCGTCCTGGTGGCCGAAAGCGGCCTCAAGACGCCGGCCGACCTGGCGCGCATGGCCCAGGTCGGGGCACGCCGGTTCCTGGTCGGCGAATCCCTGATGCGTCAGCCTGACGTGGCCGAAGCGACGCGCGCCCTGCTGACCAATCCGCTAAACAGCTGAGGGCGGATGCCGAAGCTCAGCCATTTCGACAAGCAGGGCAACGCGGTGATGGTCGAGGTCGGCGGCAAGCCGGCGACCCGCCGCGTCGCCGTAGCCAAGGGCTCGGTGCTGATGGCGGCCGAGACCATGGCGCTGATCCAGGCCAACGGCGTCGGCAAGGGCGACGTCCTGGCGGTGGCCCAACTGGCCGGCATCATGGGCGCCAAGCGGACCCCCGACCTTATCCCGCTCTGCCATCCGCTCGCCTTGTCCTCAGTGCAGGTTGAACTGGTCTGCGATCCGGCCCGCCGGGCCATCGACATCACCGCCACATGCAAGCTGAGCGGACAGACCGGTGTCGAGATGGAGGCCCTGACCGCCGTCACCGTCGCGGCCCTGACCGTCTACGACATGTGCAAGGCGGTGGACCGCGGCATGCGTTTGACCGATATCCGCCTGGTTCACAAATCCGGCGGCAAGAGCGGCGTGTTCGATGCCGAATAAGCGCGCCGACGAGGAAACCCCTATAGTCCTGATGTATTACGACTTGACGAAATTCAGGAACCAAACTAGAACATAGCCTGGCGTTGCGGATTTGTTCCATATGTAGTGGGCACAACCGGGCGGAGGGCCAGATGCTGACGCGCAAACAATACGAGTTGCTCATCTTCATCGATCAAAGGCTCAGGGCCACCGGCGTCTCTCCCTCCTTCGACGAAATGAAGGAAGCCCTCGATCTCAAGTCCAAATCGGGCATCCACCGCCTGATTACCGGACTGGAGGAACGCGGTTTCATTCGCCGCCTGCCCCACCGCGCGCGCGCCCTCGAAGTGCTCAAGCTGCCTGAAAATCTCGGCATGGCCGAGGTGGCCGAGGCCTCTGCTCCGCTGCCGGCCCCCAAATTCTCCCCCAACGTCATCCGTGGCGATTTCAAGTCCGCCCTGCCCGGCGCCGCCGTCGGCAGCGCCGCCGACGCCATCGACCTTCCGCTCTACGGAAAGATCGCCGCCGGCACTCCGATCGAGGCGTTGCGCGACTATTCCAACACGGTCAGCGTCCCCTCCACCCTGTTGGGCGGCGGCGAACATTACGCGTTGACGGTAGAAGGCGACTCGATGATCGACGCCGGCATCCTCGACGGCGACGTGGTGATCCTGCGACGCTGCGACACGGCCGAAAACGGCTCTATCGTCGTCGCCCTGGTCGACGACCATGAGGCGACCCTCAAGCGCCTGCGCCGCAAGGGCGCGTCCATCGCCCTCGAACCCGCCAACCAGAAGTACGAAACCCGGATCTTCGGGCCCGACCGCGTCAAGGTACAAGGGCGCCTGATCGGATTGCTGCGCCGTTACTGAGGCGCAACGCGGAAGCAAGCGACCTGCGCCAGATGTGACGCAGGTTGCGATCAGCGGCTGCGCCTTTCCCGCCCCGCATCCGTTTATCTTGAAGACTATCCACCAGGAACCGGAGGCAGTGCCATGACCCTGCAAGTCGTTCTGCTGCAGCCCCTGATCGCCCTCATCGCCGGCGTCCTCATTCTTCTCATTCCGAAGCTGCTGCGCATCCTGGTAGCACTCTACCTGATCGTCATCGGCTTGGCCGGCCTCCTGCCCCATCTGGTCCGGTGAGCCGCGGAGTCACGGCTCCCCGTCGATCACGCCGTGCCGAGTCCAGGGCCGGTCGCCTTGCCAGTCCTCCACCGTCTGGATGCGGATGCCGCCGCCCTCGCGCAGCCAAATGGCGTGTGTGCCGTGGTGCGCCAACCTGGCGGCATCGATTACCGTCCGTGCGGAGGGGCAGGTGCCGCCGAAGGGAATTGGAAGCACCACCAAGTCGGCCTCGCGGCAGTCGCTTTCCACCGCCTCTGCATGGCGGGCCAGCGCGACCACATGGCCGCGGCTGCGATAGACGCAGCCCAACGCGTCGCACCGCAACCGGTCGCCCTCGATCTCGCGCCAAAGCGGCGCCTCGGTTCCCTGCCCCGCCTGCTTGGTCCATGCCTCCCGAACGCTCTTGGCGGCGCGGGTCTGCGACAAGGCCAGCCTGCCATCGGCGGCACGCACCGCCACCAGGTGTCCACCGGCATCGACCAGCATGTCCGGCGGCTGGTGAATGGCATAGAGGATGAGCGCCGCAGCCATGGCGGCCAGACCCCACAGGCGCCAGCGGGTCTTCCACAGGCACAGCCACAGACCGCCCAGAGTGAACACGACCAGGGATAAAGCGGGAATGCTCGGGAGATTGACCGTCGCCCCGGGCAGCGCGGAGACCCATAGGGCGATGTGGTTGACGAAGACGATTCCCCATCCCATCAACTGCCATCCCCAGCCGTCCAGGCCGAATGGCAACAGGCAGAATGCCAGCAGCGCAGCCGGCATTACCCAGAAGCCGACCACCGGCACGGCCAGGAAATTGCCCAGCAGGGAATAGGTGGCGTACCGGTTGAAATGGAAGATGGTATAGAAAGCGGTCGCCGATCCGGCGATCTGCGTGGTCAGCAGGATTCCGGCCACGTAGAAGGCCGGCATGCGCCACCACCCGTCGCCGCCACTGCGCCAGCGGGCCAAGTGTGGTCCCAGCGCCTCGTAACCGGAAATCAGCCCGTAGACGGCAGCGAAGGAAAGCTGGAAGCTGGCGCCCATCAGCGCTTCGGGCTGAAGCAGCAGGATTACCGTCGCCGCCCAGGTGATGCTGCGCAATGAAATGGCTTCGCGGTCGATCAGTACCGCCAACAGGATGATGCCGTTCATCATGAAGGCCCGCTGGGTCGGCACCGGCGCTCCCGAGATGACGAGATAGCCGAAGGTGATGAGCAACGCTCCGGCAGCGGTCCATTTTTTTATGGGGTACCGCAGCGCCAAAGCCGGGATGGCGGCAAGCCCGCCGCGAATGGCGACGAACACCAGGCCGGCCACCATGCTCATATGCATGCCGGCGATCACCAGGATATGCGCCAGGCCGGCGTCGCGATAAGCCTGCAGAAGATCGGGAGACAACGGCCCCCGCTCGGCGGTGATCAGAGCCGCGGCGACCGCGCCGACACCGCCGGGCACTCCTGCACCGTCGATGGCGCCGACGATCCGCCCGGTCAGATCGTGACGAAGATTGGCCAGCTTGAGGCGCATCGTCTCGACCAGGGTCTCTGCGGTCTCGGCAGGGATGATCTGGGGCGGCCCCACTGCATAGCCGACCGCCCCCAGCCCCTTGAACCAGGCCTGCCGGGAAAAATCATAGGCCCCCGGCGCGGCCGGCGGCGGCGGCGGCATCAGCACGGCATGGAGCGCAATACGCTGCCCGGGGCGCGCGTCGACCTCGGCCGGCAAATGCAGCCGCACCCGCCGCAGGACCGGCGCCCCGCCATTCATCCAGGAGAGTTGAAGCCGGTCAAGGGTCAACCGCTGTCCATTCTCCAGCGGCTCGACTTCCGCGATCCGCCCGGCCAACTGGACCGGTCCGGTCGGCCGGTCCAATACCGGCGCAGCCACGCTCGCCGAGCGTTCCGCGGCGACGGTAAAGCCGGTCGCCGCGAGAGCCAGCCCAGCCGCGGCCACGGCGACCAGCGTTTTGCGCCGCAAGACGATCCCGGCCATGGTGCAACACAGCACCGCCAGCGGTCCGATCCAGCGCGGCGGCTCGACAGGTAGCGCGAAATAAGCGCCGATGCCGGCCGCCAATACAACCGGTAGCCATAACTGCCAACGCGTTCTTTCAGCCACAAGGGTAATAATTAGCGAATTGCCCAGGCGAACCCCCGATTTTTCCAATGCCCCTGTCGCACCGCCACAAAGAATATGCTACATACAGCCAGCAGCTTCACCCCCGGAGTATGAGGTTTTCTTTCTAACGATGACCGTCGTCACCCGCTTTGCACCCTCACCCACTGGTTTTTTGCATATCGGCGGAGCCCGCACGGCTCTGTTCAACTGGCTCTTTGCTCGGCATCATGGTGGCAAGTTCCTGTTACGTATCGAAGATACCGATCGCGCCCGATCGACCCAAGCGGCAGTGGACGCCATCTTCGACGGTCTGAAATGGCTCGGCCTCGACTGGGATGAGGAGCCCGTATTGCAGTTTTCACGAGCCGCGCGGCATGCGCAAGTAGCGCAGCAGTTGCTGGCCGAGGGAAAGGCGTACCGCTGTTATTGCTCGCCCGAAGAGCTCGAGGCAATGCGCGCCGAACAGAAGGCCAAGGGGCGGCCCATGCGCTATGACGGCCGATGGCGCGACCGGGATGCGGCGGAAGCTCCCCCCGGCGTTTCCCCGGTGATCCGCCTGAAGGCGCCGAGGGATGGGGAAACCGTCATCAACGATCGCGTGCAGGGTGAAGTCCGGGTTGCCAACGAACAATTGGACGACATGGTGCTGCTGCGGGCCGACGGCACCCCCACCTATATGCTGTCGGTTGTGGTGGATGACCACGACATGGCTGTCTCCCATGTAATCCGCGGCGACGACCATCTGACCAATACGTTCCGGCAGATCCAGTTGTACCGCGCTTGCGGCTGGGACACGCCGGAGTTCGCCCATATTCCGCTGATCCACGGCCCGGACGGCGCCAAGCTGTCGAAGCGGCACGGGGCATTGGGCGCCGAGGCATATCGCGACATGGGGTTCCTGCCCGAGGCGCTGCGCAACTACCTGTTGCGGCTCGGCTGGGGCCACGGCGACGACGAGATCATCGACACCGAACAGGCCGTCTCCTGGTTCGACCTCGACGGCATCGGCCGGTCTCCGTCGCGTTTCGACATGGTTAAACTGACCAATTTGAACGGCCATTATCTGCGGCAGGCAGATGACCGCCGTCTGGCGTCGCTGATCGCGCCCCGCCTCGAACAGATGCTCGGCCGCAACCTGACGGACGCCGACCAGGCTGTCCTCGTGAAAGCCATGCCGGGGCTCAAGGAGCGTGCCAAGACCTTGGTCGAGTTGGCTGAAGGCGCCGCATTCTACGTCCGCCGCCGACCGCTGGCGGTCGACGAAAAAGCGCGCAAATTGCTTGACGTCGAAGGGCGGCAATCCCTTTCGGCGTTCGCCCAATCCCTCGACGCGGTCAACGGTTGGGACCAGGAGGCCCTTGAGTCCGAGGCCCGGCAGTTCGCCGAAGCCCATGGCTTGAAGCTGGGAAAACTGGCTCAGCCGCTTAGGGCTGCATTGACCGGAGCAACGGTCTCGCCGCCGATTTTCCAGGTGTTGCAGATACTCGGGCGGGAAGAAAGCCTGGCCCGAATACAGGACGTGGTGATGTGGGATGGGGGCCAAGTGCAATAGCTGCGGTCGTTAATCTTCACGGCGCGCGGCCGTTTTTGAGATGAATCTAAGGGAGTTGTCCGGATGACACAGGATGTAAAGCCGACCGACGCGGCTCTAAAAGAAACCGTCACCCTCACCGACAATAGCACCGGCAAGAAATACGAGTTCCCGCTGATCCCGGGAAGCATCGGCCCGAAAGTCATCGACATTCGCTCTTTGTACGCCCAGACCGGCCATTTTACCTACGATCCCGGTTACACCTCGACCGGATCCTGCCAGTCGAAGATCACCTATATCGATGGCGACGCAGGCGTGCTGCTTTATCGCGGCTACCCCATCGACCAGCTGGCCGAATACTCCGACCATCTGGAAACCTGCTATTTGCTGCTCAAAGGCGAGCTGCCGAACGCCCAGCAGAAGACCAAGTTCGAAGACGACATCCGCCATCACACGATGGTGCATGAACAAATCAACTACTTCTATCGTGGCTTCCGCCGCGACGCCCATCCGATGGCTGTGATGTGCGGCGTGGTCGGCGCCCTGTCGGCCTTCTATCACGACACTCTCGACATCAACGATCCGCAGCATCGCCTCATCGCGAGCTATCGCCTGATCGCCAAGATGCCGACCATCGCCGCCTGGGCGTACAAATACTCCATCGGCCAGCCGTTCATCTATCCGCGCAATGATCTGACCTTCGCCGAAAACTTCCTGCACATGATGTTCGCCACGCCTTGCGAGCCTTACAAGGTGAGCCCGGTGCTGGCCAGGGCGATGGATCGCATCCTTATCCTGCATGCCGATCACGAACAGAACGCCTCGACCTCGACCGTCCGCATGGCCGGGTCATCGGGCGCCAACCCCTATGCCTGCATCGCCGCCGGCATCGCCTCGCTGTGGGGCCCCGCCCATGGCGGCGCCAACGAGGCGGTGCTCAGCATGCTGCACCAGATCGGCAGCAAGGATCGCATCCCCGAGTTCATCAAGAAGGCGAAGGACAAGAACGATCCGTTCCGCCTGATGGGCTTCGGACACCGGGTCTACAAGAACTACGACCCGCGCGCCAAGGTCATGCAGCGGACCTGCCACGAGGTGCTGGACGAACTGGGCGTCCGCGACGAGCCCTTGCTCCAGCTGGCGATGGAACTGGAACGCATCGCGCTTGAGGATCCGTACTTTGTCGAGAAGAAGCTGTACCCGAATGTCGACTTCTATTCGGGCATCATCTTCCGCGCCATGGGCATCCCAACCAGCATGTTCACCGTGCTGTTCGCGGTGTCGCGCGTCGCTGGCTGGATCAGCCAGTGGAATGAGATGATCGGCGATCCCGACCAGAAGATCGGCCGGCCACGCCAGCTGTTCACCGGCGCACCGCAGCGTAAGTACATTCCGCTGCACGCCCGTGGGTGAGATCAGGCAAATCACTCCTACCAACGAAAGGGGCCGCGCTCATGGCGCGGCCCCCCTTCCTTCCTTCGTCCGTTTAAGTCCCGCCAACGACAATCGGCGCCCCCTGCGCCGAAGGATGACTTGGTTGGCCGCCGCCCTTGCCGCCTGCACCGCTGTGGCTTGGCTCCTGCGCAGTTCTCAATTCTGACATGGCCGCCAACCCAGGGTTACATCGGATCACGTTTTTGAGTCCGAGCGGCGCTTACGCCTTGAATAGGCGCTTTTTTCCAGCCTGAAATGGCCGAGAGGCGAATGCGCGTGAGCGCACGCATGCGGGCTCCTAGGGTGCAATAACGCCCATGTCGAAACCACGCCGAGACGCCCTGTGTTGGAGCATCATGCAGAAAATCTGCATCCTCCTCAGCCGCCCTTGAGGTGGCAGCCAAGTGCACCGACGCGCGCTCCTGGCGAGGGAACAGTACCTGGACCGCCATGCAGACCCACTGCATCACGCTCCAGTGTCCTTGATCTTTCGGCAACGGATGACACAGGCAAAGGCACCCATGGTGAAGAAGACGCATTCCTCAATGCTGGCGGCCAGTGCGGCGACCGCAGCGATGCTGGCCTTTTCGGGGCCGGCGGCGGCGCAGCAGACGGATCTGTTCGGCAAGCAGCCACGCGTCGACGTGACCGTTCCCGGCGTCGTGAGCCAGGCCCAGTTGGCGCACCAGCTCCACTCGCAAGGCTACAACAACATAAAATTGTCGTCGCAGTATCCGACCCCGGCCGACCCCAACCCCGAGAACCACAGTCGCAGCGACCCCGAGACCACACCCATCCACCAGGGATGGAACGGGACAGCCTTTAAGGACGGACGCCGCCTGCGGGTGTACGTTCAATATGGCTCGGGCCCTTCAGTGGCCGAGGTCCCGGCGAAATAGTGGTGCTGGACTATTTCTTTTCGATGAGCTCGATCTTGTAGCCGTCCGGGTCCTCGATGAAGGCGATGACGGTCGTGCCATGCTTCATCGGGCCCGGCGCCCGGGTAATCCTGGCGCCGGCGGCGGCAAGGAGTTCGCATGTGCCGTAGATGTCGGGCACCCCGATTGCCAGGTGGCCGAAACCGGTACCCGGATCGTAAGGCTCTTTCTGATCCCAGTTGTAGGTCAGCTCCACCACCGAGTGGTCCTCTTCGCCGCCGTAGCCGACGAAGGCCAGGGTGAACTTGCCGTCCGGGAAGTCGGTGCGGCGCAGCAGCGTCATGCCCAGCAGACGAGTATAGAAGTCGAGAGACTTCTCCAGGTCGCGCACGCGCAGCATGGTGTGCAGAAGACGATAAGGTGTGGCACTCATACTCGCTCCTTTCCAGCAATCTGCCCCAGAACTTCACGGGCCGCGCGAAGGCTGGGGCTCCCCTGGCCTCGCCCGAGGCGGTCCAATGCCGCAGCCAGCCCGGCCAACTGCTCACTGCGGGCCGCCTCGTCATCCATCAGCCGGCCGAGCGCGGCGGCCAACCTGTCGGGCCGGCAATTCTCCTGCAGATATTCGGGAACCACCGGCCTGTCCATCAGCAGGTTGGGCAAACTGACATAACGGATCTTCAGCAGGCGACGGGCAAGAGCGGCGGTGAGCCGCGCGACCCGATAGCCGATGACCATGGGCAGCCCTGCCAGCGCCAGTTCCAGCGCCACCGTCCCCGAGGCCGCCAAGGCGGCGCGGCTGGCGGCAAAGGCGTCATAGCGTTCGGCCGCACCGGTCACCAATGTCACCGGTACGGGCCAGGGCCGTATGGCGGCAGCCACCTCGTCTCGTACCGTTTCCACCGTCGGCAGGACGACCCGCAGAGTCGGTCGGTCGGCTGCCAGCCGGCCGACGGTGTCGGCGAATACCGGCAGCAGGCGCGAAGTCTCCGAGCGCCGGCTTCCGGGCAGGACGCAAAGCAGCGGGGCGTCCGGTGGTATGCCATGGCGCGCCCGAAACCCTTCGCCGTCACCCTTGTCGGCACCGCTCTCCAGCACCGAATGGCCGACATGGACGGCGGGCAGTCCCGCCTCGAGGAAATAGGCCGGTTCGTTGGGCAGCAAACACAGAAGCAGATCCACCCGCCCGGCCAACTGATGTACCCGCTTTTCCTTCCAGGCCCAAACCATCGGCGCGACATAATGGATGCGGGGAGACGTCGAACCCTCGGCCTTTAAACGCTTCGCGACACGGCCGGTGAATCCCCAGGAATCCACGGTCACCACGGCATCAGGCTGCCGCGCCCGAATATCGGCCATGGTTTGGCCCAGGCGGTGCAGAATGCGTGGAATGCGCGGCAACACCTCGGCCAGGCCCATCACCGCCAGATCGGCCTGGGGAAACAGACTGACCAGCCCCTCCTCGCGCATGGCCTCGCCGCCGATACCGGCGAAGGCGATCCGCCCCCCGGTCAGCTGCTTGAGCCCAGCCATCAGACGGGCCGCCAACAGATCTCCCGACGGCTCGCCGGCGATCAGGTAGATCAGGGGGTCAGTCATTCATTATCCGCGGATGCCCCAGATGAACGCAGATGCCTCCACCCGTCACTCCCGCGAAAGCGGGAGTCCGACCGCAGCCATGGATACCCGCTTTCGCGGGGAAGACGAAGAGGATCCTGCTATCCGCGTTCATCTGCCGGCCTCTTTGTCCACGGTAACACCGCAAACGAACAAGCCACTGGCGTCGGCGGCGGTGATCACCGCCGCTCGGTCTACAACGACCGTCGAGCCGGCCTCCACGGCGATGCCGCGCAAACCGGCGGCGACGCAATTCTTTACCGTGTCAGGGCCGATAGTGGGCAGGTCGACCCGGCGCTCCTGCCCCGGCTTCGAGATCTTTACGAGAACCCCGCCCGGCCCGGCCCGGCGCAGGTCACAGCAACGCCGCAGCAAGGCGTCGGTGCCTTCCACTGCCTCGACGCCGAGGACGATGCCCTGCTGTACCACCACCGACTGGCCGACATCCAATGCTCCCAGGCCCAGTGCCACTTCCAGGCCCCGCTGGATATCCGCCACGGCCTGCTCGTCAGGCTCGATGGTGCCCCACCCGCCTTCATCGGCCAGCAGGTCGCCAAGGATAGAATGGATGCCGACGACGCGGAAACCTTCGTCTTCCAGCTCGGCGATGACTGCCTTCAGCAGTCCATCGTCGCCCAACGCCTTGAGGCCGATGCGGCCGAAGAAACGGGCGGTGCGCCAATCCGGCCGAAGGTCGCGCAACGTCGGACGGCGAACGGGGCCGGCCATTACTACTTCTTCCACGCCCGCCTGCCGCAGCATTTCGAATCCCCTGCCCGCCTCGCCCAGGCGGAGCCACGCATGCGGCACCCCTTCGATGGCTGAGGGATCGGCGTGGCCGGAAAAGGCCAGAACGAAAAACGACCGTCCTTCGGCTTGGCAGGTGGCGATCAGGCGCCCCGGCAGAGCGCCGCCGCCAGCCAAAATTCCAAGCTTACGCGACATTCGCCAGCTTCGGCTGGCATATAGCGCGCGAGCTGTCGACCCGGATGAAGTCGACGATTTCCATCACCGGCGCGGCGTCCTTGAACTGCTCAGCCACTTCTTCGAGGCGTTCGGCCATTGTCCCCTCGGGGGCGAACAGCAGGCGATACGCGTTCCTGAGGGCATGAATATCTTCGCGCGAATAGCCGCGGCGCTTGAGGCCCACGAGATTGAGGCCGGAAAGATGGGCACGGTTGCCAGTTACCGTGGCGAACGGAATCACGTCGTTCTCGACACCGGTCATGCCGCCCACCATGACGTGGCGGCCGATGCGGACGAACTGATGGACCGCGGACAGTCCCCCCAGCACGGCGAAGTCGCCGATACTGACATGCCCGCCCAGCGTGGCGTTGTTGGCGAATATGACACCGTCGCCCACCTGGCAGTCATGAGCCACATGGGCCCCCACCATGAACAGGCCGTTGTCGCCGACACGGGTCACCATGCCACCACCTTCGGTGCCGGGGTTCATGGTCACGTTCTCGCGGATCTGATTGCGCTTGCCGATGATCAGTCGGCTGGCTTCGCCCCTGTATTTCAGATCCTGAGGACGATGGCCCAACGAGGCGAAGGGATAGACCACCGTGCCCTCGCCGATGCTGGTGATACCGTCGACCACCACATGGGAGATCAGATGCACCCCGTCGGCGATCTCGACCTCGGGACCGACGACGCAATAGGCGCCGATAACGGCGGTGGGGGCGATGGTCGCCCCGGGGGAAATAATGGCGGAGGGATGAATATCGGCCATCAGCTGTCCATGATCATGGCGGCATAGGTGGCTTCCGCCATCAGCACGCCGTCGACTTTCGCCTCGCCGCGGAACTTCCAGACATTGCCGCGGCTGCGCTCCTTCTGGACGTGGATATGCAACGTGTCACCCGGAACGACCGGCTTGCGGAAGCGCGCGTTCTCGACCGACATGAAATAGACCAGCTTGCCTTCCGCGCTCGGCCCGAGGGTTTCAACCACCAGCACCGCCGCGGTCTGCGCCATCGCTTCGATGATCAGCACGCCCGGCATGATCGGCCGCTGGGGGAAATGCCCCTGAAAATGCGGCTCGGAAGCCGTCACGTTCTTGATGCCTACGGCGCTGGCATCGGGCACCACATTGATCACCTTGTCCACCATCAGGAACGGGTAGCGGTGCGGGATCATCTGCATGACGCGGTTGATGTCGATCGTCTTGCCGGTCCGGTTATCCACGGTATCCATCCACCCTACCCCTCATCGCCCCTTCTTGCGCGCCATTTTCCCCAGCGCCGCTGCCTGTCGAAGCCATTCGGACATCGGAACGGCCGGTGAGCCGCCGACGGTGCCTCCCGCCTCGATATCACGCATCACGCCGCTTTGCGCGGCGATCCGGGCTCCGGCACCGATCCTCAAATGGCCTGTTATACCGGCCTGCCCGCCCGCGGCGACGAAATCATCGAGCCGAGTGCTGCCCGAAATTCCGACTTGCGCAACGATCACGCAGCCGCGTCCGAGTTGCACGTTGTGCCCGATCTGAACCAGATTATCAATCTTGCATCCAGCTCCGATGATCGTGTCCGGACCAGCGCCGCGATCGATGGTCGTGTTGGCGCCGATTTCGACGTCGTCGTGAATCACCACCCGACCCAACTGCGGCACTTTCAGATGCCCCGACGGGCCCATGGCGAAGCCGAATCCGTCCTGCCCGATGCGCGCTCCCGGATAGATCGCCACCCGGTTGCCGAGGATGCAGTGGCTGAGCGAGGAATTGGCCCCGATCACGCAGTCTTCGCCGATCACCACGCCCCGGCCGACTACGGCGTTGGGGCCGATGACGCTGCGCGCACCGACCTCGGCACCGGAAGCGATCACCGCGCCCGGTTCCACTCGTGCGCTGGCGTCGATCACCGCCGCCGGGTCCACGACGGCCTGGGTGGCAATTCCCGGCACCACTGGCGGCGGTGGATAGAATGCAGTGGCAACCTTCGCGTATGACCGATATGCGTCGGCGCACAACAGCAGGGCCATGCCGGTAGGCGCCAATTTGGCCATGTCCGGATGCACCAGGCAGGCGCCGGCGCGGCTGCGGGAAAAGGTCTCGACATATTTCTTGTTGTCGAGGAACGAGATGTGCTCAGGCCCGGCGGCATCGAGCGCGGCCACATCGACAACACAAGTCTCCGCGTCCACGCCCGCGGCCAGTTCCGCCCCGCAGCGCAAAGCGAGTTCCGCCAAGGTGAATGGGCCGGCCTTGGCGAAGAAGCGCTGATCAGCCATCGACTACTAGGGCTTCTTCTTCGTGTTGCCGCCCTGGGCCCCGGGCGCCATTTCGGCTTCGACCTTCGGCGGCGGGAAGTCGACATGAGTCAGCTTCTTGTCCATCACCGCAACGATCTCCTTGGTGATGTTCATCTTGTCGTCGAACAGCAGGACCTGATTACGCGGCAGAAGCACGGTGACCCCGTGCGCCTGGGCCACCTGCTGACTGGCTTCCAGCATAGCCTTCTGCACCTGGCCCATGGCTGCGCTGACCGATTTGTCGAAGGCGCGCCGGCGCGCCATCCCCTTGCGCTGAAAGTCGGCGGCGCTGGCTTCGAAGGCCCGCGCCTTTTCGGCGAATGCCTCCTGGGTCAGTGTCCTGTGCTGCTGCTCGGCCTCCAGTTCCTGCTGAGTGGCACGCAGAGTGGCCTCTTCCTTGCTGATTTCCTGCTGGAAGGTCTGCTGATATTTGTCGGCCTGGCTGCGCACGCTCTTCGCCGCCGCCGACTCCTGCAGGATCTGGTCGACGTCGACAACGCCGATCACCGGCGGCGGCACGGCCGCACCGGGTGCCGGACCGGGAGCCGGACCGGCCTTTTCCTGAGCATCCGCCGAGGCGGCATGGAACAGCAGCAAGGCGCAGCATAGTCCCCCGGCGACCAATCCCCGGATGCCGGATTTCCTGATGAACATTAGAACCTCGTACCGAAATTGAGCCGGAAGAATTGTGTTTCGTCGCGCGGCTGCCGGACGATCGGAACGCCAAGGTCGATGTTGATCGGCCCCATCGGCGAACGCCAAACCACGCCGGTGCCGACCGCCACACGCGGCGCGCTGGTCTGCGCAACGGTGACGAATGTCCCGGTCAGCGGGTTGATGGTATGGGTCACGCTAGGATCGGTATGGCCGACCGTACCAACGTCGGTGAACAGCTTGCCCTGCACGCCCAATTCCTTCGGCAGACCCAGCGGGAAGCGGACTTCCGCCGAGCCGACGGCTTGCCAGAGCGCGCCCAAAGCGTCGTTGGTATTCGCATCGCGGGGGCTGATGCCGGCGTCGAAGAAGCCGCGCATGGTGTCGCCACCCAGATAATAGAGTTCGTTGATGCGAACCGGTTGCCCGTTCAGGCCGTAAATATAACCGCCATTCGCCGAAAGCTGTAGAACGGTCTGTTCAGCCAGACGAAAGTACTTCCCGATGCCAGCATTGGTGCGCAGGAAGTCTTCCGTGCCACCGAGACCGGCATATTCAGTGCCGATTCGCATGTAATAGCCGGTGGTTGGGTCGACCTTGCTGTCGCGGCGGTCATAAAACAGCGTCTGGCCAATCGACGACAGGGTGGACCATCCGGCCTGATCGGTGATGTAGACCGAGGCGCCGGGCTGGATGTTGTTCACGTCGGTGACGCTGGCCGTATATTTCCACTGCTGGCTCAGGAATTCGGTGAAGTAATAGCCCATACGCAGGTCGAAGCCGCTGGTGGTCGCCGAGTACACCAAGTAATCCAGCGGGCTGGTCATGATCGAAAAGAAGTCAAAGCCAGCCGCCAGGCGGCGGTCGAGGAAATAAGGCTCGGTAAAGCCGATATTGACCTGTGACTGGAACTGCGCAAGCGTCGCATTGATACTCAAGTCCTGGCCCGAACCCAAAAGGTTCCGCTCGCGAGCGCCGACGTTGATCATGGCGCCGATGAAGCTGGACCAGCCAAGGCCGAAGGATAGCTCGCCGGTGGATTTCTCGGTTACGTCCACCTTGATGACCGTCCGATCCGGCGCCGTGTCCGACTGCACCGCGTTGACATCGGCCTTTTCGAAAAAGTCGAGGTCCTTCAGCCGCTCGCGCGAGCGGCGCAGTTTCGCCGCGTTGAATGCGTCGCCTTCGACCAAGCGGAACTCGCGGCGGATCACCTTGTCCAGGGTGCGGACATTGCCCTGGATGTCGATGCGCTCGACAAACACCCGCGGCCCCTCCTGCACCTCGAAAGTGACGTCGATGGTATGTTTTTCGCGGTTCCTGGTCAGCACGGGCTTGATGTCGACGAAGGCGTAGCCGCGGGTGCCGACCTCGTCCGTCAGCGACTGAACGGTATTCTCGATCTCGTCGGCGTTATAGATATCGCCGGTCGCGATGTTGGTAATGGTCGGCAGCAGATCTTCCGCCTTCAACTCGCGGATGGCGCTTTTCACGTTGATTTTGCCGACCTCGTAGCGCTCCCCTTCCTCGATGGTGAAGGTGAGGAAGAATTCCTCGCGGTCCGGCGATAGTTCGGCGACGGTCGAGATCACGCGGAAGTCGGCAAAGCCGTGCCGCAGGTAATGACGGCGCAGCAATTCGCGGTCGTAGTTGACGCGGTCCGGATCATAGGTGTCGTCGGAGCTTAGAAAGCGGTACCAGCGTTCCTCCTTGGTCTGCAGCACCTCGCGCAGGTTGGAGTCGCTGTATTCCTTGTTTCCGACGAAATTGATGCGGGTAACGTAGGTGGCCGGGCCTTCCGAGATCTCGAAGACCAGATCGACGCGGTTCTGCGGCAACTCGATGATCTTGGGATCGACGGTGGCGGCGAAACGGCCGTTGCGGCGATAGATGTCGAGGATGCGCTTGACGTCGTTCTGCACCTTGGTGCGGGTATAGACGCTGCGGGGCTTCAGCTGCACTTCGGTCTGCAACTGGTCGCTCTTGACCTTGTGGTTTCCCTCAAAAGCGACGCGGTTGATGATGGGATTTTCCACCACCCGCACCACCAGGGTGTCGCCCTCGCGGTGGATGGCGACATCGGCGAATAGCCCGGTGGCGAACAGGCTTTTCAGCGACTTGTCGATCTTGGCGTCATCAAAGGGATCGCCTTCGGCCACCGACATGTAGGAGCGAATCGTCTCCGGCTCGACGCGCTGGTTGCCTTGCACGGTAATCTGCTTAATCACCCCGCCCTGCTGTGCCAGGACCGGAGCGGCGGGGGCAATCAACAGAGCAATCGCCACGGTCGCGAGGAAGGAGCGCAAAAGACGGAGCAAGATTCCCCCTAATGGATAGCCCGCTCAGGAAATGATCCGCTTGATGAAATCCCACACCCGCAAGTCGACGAGGTCGTTCCGGGTGGCGAGCAGCATCAAGGCGAATACCAGAAACAGGCCAATACGAAAACCATATTCTTGCGCCCTCGGGCCCAGAGGCCTCCCTCGCAAAGCCTCGACACCATAAAACAAGAGATGGCCGCCGTCGAGAAGCGGGACAGGAAATATGTTGATCAGCCCCAGATTGATCGACAGAAGAATCGTATAGAAAACGACGCTCCCGACTCCCAGCTGCGCCGCCTGGCCGGCCCCCTTGGCGATGCGCAGCGGTCCGCCCAGCTCTTCGGTGCCGCGCTGGCCGGACAGCATTTGCCCCAGCCCGGTGATGGTGGTCGTCACCATCTCGCCGGTCTGCCGGGTGGCCTCCCACAATGCCGAGGCCGGATCGTAATGAACGATCTCGGTAGCGTTCGGGTCGGCGACGATGCCGAGCACCGGGGTCTTGTGGAGATTGCCGAATGCATCCTTGATTTCGGTTAGGCGTGGATGGGTCACGATCTCGACCCGGCGATCGCCGCGCTGGATCACCATGGACACCGGCCCGCCCACCGTCAGGCGGACGATCCGCTGCAGGTCCTGGAACCTGTCGACCTTGCCGCCGTTGGCTTCCAGCACCCGGTCGCCGGGCTGCAGGCCGGCCTCGGCGGCGGCGCTGTCCGGCTGCACCTGCCCGACCACCGGGGCGGTCAGCGGCTCCCCGTAGACCATGAACATTATGGCCAACACCAGGATACCGAAGAGGAAATTGGCGGCCGGACCGGCCGCGACGATGGCGGCGCGCTGATACACCTTCTTGCACTGGAAGGCCACGCGGCGCTCTTCCGGGGTAAAGCTTGTCTGCTGATCGGGCGTACTGGCGGCATCGGCATCGCCGAACATCTTCACATAGCCGCCCAGCGGCAGCAGGCTGACTTTCCAGCGTGTTCCGGATTTGGCGGTATACCCGAATAATTCAGGACCAAAGCCGATGGAAAACACGTCGACGCGCACGCCGTTCCACCGCGCCACCAGGAAATGCCCCAGTTCGTGAACAAAGACGACGACCGTAAGAATCACCAGGAAGACGATGACGTAGTCCCAGAACCCGACCAAAAAATGAATCATGAAGCCAGCCTAACCCGTTCCCCGGCCACATGACGCGCCTGCATATCCAGCGCCAGCACGTCGTCGAGGCCATCCACCGGCGTTCCGTCCAAGGTTTCCATTACGCCTTCGACCACCGCTGCTATCTCGAGGAAGCCGATGGCACCGCCCAGGAACGCCTGCACCGCCACCTCGTTGGCGGCATTGAAGACTGTGGGCGCACCGCCGCCCTTGCGCAAGGCCGCGCGGGCCAGGCGCAAAGCGGGAAAGCGCTCCGGATCGGGAGTCTCGAAGGTCAAGTTGCCGATGGCCGCCAGATCCAGCACCTTGCCCGGCGTCGCCATCCGCTTGGGCCATCCCAGTGCATAGGATATGGGCGTACGCATGTCCGGAGTTCCCAGCTGCGCCAGCACGGAACCGTCCACATAGGCGACCAGACTGTGTACCACCGACTGAGGATGCACCAGGATCTCGATGCGCTCTTCCTGCAAACCGAACAAATGGAACGCTTCGATCAGTTCCAGCCCCTTGTTCATCATGGTGGCCGAATCCACCGAAATCTTGGCCCCCATGTCCCAGTTGGGATGGGCCACCGCCTGCGCCGGCGTCACCGAGGCCATGGCCTCGCGGGTGAACCGGCGGAATGGCCCGCCCGAGGCGGTCAGGATAATCTTCTCGACCTTGTCCTTCTGGTCGAAATCGAACACCTGGAAGATGGCCGAATGCTCCGAGTCCACCGGCACCAGAGTGGCTCCGCAGTTCTTCACCTCGGCCATAACCAGGGAGCCGGCGCAGACCAGCGTCTCCTTGTTGGCCAGGCCGACGGTGGCGCCACGACGGATGGCAGCCAGGGTCGGCTGCAGACCGGCAGCCCCGACGATGGCCGCCATTACCCAATCGGCGGGCCGGGCCGCCGCCTCGATGACTGCCGCCGAGCCGGCCGCAACCTCGATGTTGCAGCCGAACAGCGCCTCTTTCAGCGGTTTGTAGGCGCTCTCCGACGCAACCGCCACATAACGCGGCCGCAGCTTGCGCGCCTGTTCGGCCAGCTTCTCCACATTGCTGTTGGCCACCAGGGCTTCGACCGAGAAGCGCTCCGGCTCACGTTCCACCAGATCCACGGTGTTGCAGCCCACCGAACCGGTAGATCCGAGAATCGTCACCGTCCGCATGTCATTACCCATCTCGTTTCCCCGCCAAATCCCTATCGCCACTGGTCCAGCCCGGACCGCATCGCCAGATAGAGCACCGCCACGACCGGCGATGCCGCAAGCAAGCCGTCCAGTCGATCGAGCACCCCGCCATGGCCCGGAATGAGGCCGCTCGAATCCTTGACTCCGAAATACCGCTTCACCGACGATTCGGCAAGGTCACCCGCTTGCGCCACAACCGCAAGTGCGGCCGATATCCCCGCAAGCAACACCACCGACGCCCCCGAATAGTGGGCCACGCCTGCGCCCGCCGCCGCGGCCGCCACCATGCCGCCCAGCAGGCCGGCCCAGGTCTTCTTCGGGCTGACGCTCGGCCACAGCTTGGGACCGCCGATTGCCCTTCCCGCGGCATAGGCCCCGATGTCGGTCGCCCAGACGACCAGCAGCAGCCAGAACAGCGGCGGAGCGCCCTGCCCGCGCAACCATAGGAGAGCCAACTGAGGAAGGCCCAGGTAGAATGCCCCACCCGCCATCCATGCCATCGAACGCCCGGAAGTGCGTTGCACCAAGGGCGCGATGACGGCCGCCGAGATGATAACGGCCAGGGCGATCGCCGGATTGGACACGCCGCACACCGCGACCGCGACAGCCATCAGCCCCAGCACCACTCCGGCAGCGCCGAATTGGCCGAGACAAAGCCTGGTCCACTCCCATGCCATCAGAATGCCGCTGATCGCGGCCAGCACGGCGAACGCCCACCCTCCGACCCACGCTGCCGCCACGGCAAGAGGCGCGAGAACCAGGGCCGAGATGATCCGCTGGACCAGCAAAATCAGCCGATGGTGCCGTAGCGGCGCTCACGACGATGATAGTCGTGCAGCGCATGCTCTAGATCGGACTTGGAAAAGTCGGGCCAGAGCACGTCGAGAAAGACCATCTCGGCATAGGCGCACTGCCACAGCAAGAAGTTGCTGATGCGTTTCTCTCCGCTGGTCCGGATCAACAGATCCGGATCGGGAATATCGGCGGTGAACAGCTGGCCGGCGAACAGTTGTTCGTCGATGGACGCCGGATCAAGCCTGCCCGCCCGCGCCTCTTCCGCCAGCCGCTGCGCCGCCGAGACCAGCTCCTGACGGCCGCCGTAGCTGAGCGCCAGGATAAGGGTGAGCTTGGTATTTCCCGCCGTCTTCCGCTCGCCGTGCTCGATCAGCGAGACGATGTCGGGGTCCAGCCGTCGCCGGTCACCGACCACCCGTAGGCGGACGCCGTTGCGGTGCAGTTCGTTGATCTCGTTGCGCAGATAGAACCGCAGCAACCCCATCAGGTCGCGCACTTCCGCCTGCGGGCGCTTCCAGTTCTCCGCCGAGAAGCCGAACAGCGTGAGATGGGAGATTCCCAGGTCGGCAGCTCCTTTGACCGCCGCACGCACCGCCTCGGCGCCACGCTTGTGGCCGGCCGTGCGCGGCAGGCCGCGGGCCTTGGCCCAACGGCCGTTGCCGTCCATGATGATGGCCACATGGAGCGGCGGCGGCAAGGAACCCGACTTGGTCTGCAAAGCTTCCATACGGCTCAGACCTGAATGATCTCTTTTTCCTTGTGGGACAGCGCCTCGTCGATCCGCTTGATCGTTTCGTCGGTGATCACCTGGATCTCTTTCTCGTGCTGGCGGTGTTCATCCTGCGAGATGTGTCCATCCTTTTCCAGCTTTTTCAAGGCATCCATTCCGTCTCGGCGGACGTTGCGCACCGACACCCGGGCATGCTCCGCATATTTCCCGGCCACCTTCTGCAACTCGATACGGCGTTCCTCGTTCAACGGCGGAATGGGCACGCGCACCGTCTGTCCATCAGCCGATGGATTGAGTCCCAGTCCCGCGTCGCGGATGGCCTTTTCGACCGCCTTGACCATGCTCTTGTCCCACACCTGGACGGTGATCATCCGCGGTTCCGGCACGTTCACATTGCCCACCTGCGTCAGCGGCATGGTGCTGCCATAGGCATCTACCACCACCGGCTCAAGCAGGGACGCCGCCGCACGGCCGGTGCGAAGGCCTCCAAATTCCTTCTTCAGGACATCGACGGCGCTGTCCATGCGGCGTTTGATGTCCTTCTTGAGATCGGCATAGTTGGTTACCGACACGGCTATTTTCCTTCTTCAATGATGGTGAACCGGCCCTCGCCGGCCACCACTTTGGCGAAAGAACCTTCCTCGTGCAAATTGAAGACGAGGATGGGCAGATCGTTCTCGCGGCATAAGGCGATGGCCGTCGCGTCCATCACCTGCAGATCGTTGGCCAGCACGTCCATGAAGCTAAGGCTATCATAGCGCACGGCATCCTTCACCTTGCGGGGATCCGCCGAATAGACGCCGTCAACCTGGGTCGCCTTGACCAGAACGTCGCAATTCATCTCGACCGCACGCAGGGCGGCGGCCGTATCGGTGGTGAAGAACGGGTTGCCGGTACCGGCGGCGAAAATGACGATACGGCCTTTTTCCATATGGCGGATGGCTCGCCGACGGATATACGGCTCGCACACCATGGCCATCGGAATGGCCGACTGGACGCGAGTCGACAGGCCGATCCGCTCAAGGGCATTCTGCATCGCCAAGGCGTTCAGCACGGTTGCCAGCATGCCCATGTAGTCGGCGCTGGTCCGCTCCATGCCGCTGGCCGCGCCGGCAATGCCCCGGAAGATATTGCCGCCGCCGATGACCAGGCAGACCTGGACGCCAAGATCGACCACCGAGCGGATTTCCCCGGCAATACGCGACAGCGTCTCGCCGTCGAGTCCGTACTCGCGCCCTCCCATCAGGCCTTCCCCGGAAAGCTTGATCAATACGCGGCGGTATTTAGGGTGCAACCTAAGCGCATCGGGCATTGACCGGCCTTTTTTCTGGGTGATTGGCGTGGGAACGGCAAACGACGCTTGGCGCGGGCCCGTAGGCCCCCGCTTGCGGCAGGGATGATACACCATTCCCTGCCGCTGTCTCTCCCTTTCTGGACCGGTAGTCGGATGCCGTCTGCGACATCCGGCGAAGGAATCAGCGGCCCAGCTGGGCAGCCACTTCGGCTGCGAAGTCCTTCTCTTCCTTCTCGACACCCTCGCCCAAGGCGAAGCGAGCGAAGCCGGTCACCTTGATGGGCGCGCCGAGAGCCTTGGCGGCATTCTCCACCACCTTGGCGATCTTGGTTTCGCCGTCGATGACGAACACCTGCTCGAGCAGCACAACTTCTTCGTAGTACTTGCGAATCCGACCCTCCACCATCTTCTCGATGACGGCGGCGGGCTTGCCGGAAGCGGCCGCCTGCTCGGTCAGGACAGCCCGCTCGCGGTCGAGCGCGGCGCCGTCGACCGACTCGACGCTGAGGAACAGCGGATTGGCCGCCGCCACATGCATGGCGATCTGCTTACCCAATTCGGCCAGCTTTCCGGCATCGGCACTGGACTCCAGCCCTACCAGCACGCCGATCTTGCCCAGGCCCGGAGCGGTAGCACTGTGCATGTAGCTGGCGACCACGCCCTGGGCGACGCTGAGCAGCTTGGCGCGGCGGAAATTCATGTTCTCGCCGATGGTGGCGATCAGGCCGGAAAGCTCGTCCTCCAGCGTCTTGCCGCTGGGCATCTTGGTGGCCTTCAGGGCGGCGACGTCGTCGCCATGCTCAAGAGCCTGCTCGCCGACTTGCCGGACGAAGCCCTGGAACTGGTCGTTGCGGGCCACGAAGTCGGTCTCGGCATTGACCTCGACAAGAGCTCCCCTGGGGCCCTTCGAGGCGACCGCCACCAACCCTTCGGCGGCCACGCGGCCAGCCTTCTTGGCGGCGGCGGCAAGGCCCTTCTTGCGCAACCAGTCGACGGCCGCTTCGATATCGCCGGCAGTTTCGTTCAGCGCCTTCTTGCAGTCCATCATGCCGGCGCCAGTCTTCTCGCGCAGTTCCTTGACAAGCGAGGCGGAAATCTCGGCCATGGGTATCCTCTTCGTGTGAGTAGCTAAAGCAATTTTGCGATCATTTCGCCATGTCATCCCGAGCGGCAGCGAGGGATCTCCTCGGTCTTGCCAGACCGTTCCCCCTCCGGTCACCGGGAGGACAGCGAACTCCAACTAAACAAATGGCGGCGGTTCTCGCCGCCGCCATTCGATGACATTCGCCAACTGCGGCCAGCGCTCAGGCGCCCGGCTGCTCTTCGATCGACGGCGTCTCGGGAACCGGGGCGGCCTCCACGGCGATTTCTTCGGCCGGGGTTTCGGCGGCCTCGCCGATATCGACGCCCGAGCGGCTCATTTCGGCCTGAATGCCGTCCAATACCGCGCCGGCGAACAGGTCGCAATAGGTATGGATGGCGCGCAACGCGTCGTCATTGCCGGGCACCTGGTAGGTCACGCCGTGCGGATCCGAATTGCTGTCGAGAATCGCCACCACCGGGATACCCAGCTTGTTGGCTTCCTGAACTGCCAGCGACTCCTTGTTGGTGTCGATGATGAACAGGATATCCGGCAAGCCGCCCATCTCCTTGATGCCGCCCAAGGCGCGTTCGAGCTTTTCCCGCTCGCGCGACAGATTGAGCTGCTCTTTCTTGGTCAGCCCGTGGACATTGCCCGAATTCATCCGCTCTTCGATTTCCCGCAGGCGGCGGATTGACTGGGAGATGGTCTTCCAGTTGGTCAGCATGCCACCCAGCCAGCGGTGGTTCACATAGTACTGGCCGCAGCGCTTGGCCGACTCGGCAACGATGTCGGCCGCTGCCCGCTTGGTGCCGACGAACAGCACGCGGCCGCCGCCGGCGACCACGTCGCGCACGGCCTGCATGCCCCGGTGCAGCGCCGGCACGGTCTGCTGCAAGTCGATGATGTGAATGCCATTGCGCACGCCGAAGAGGAACGGTGCCATCTTCGGGTTCCAGCGGCGGGTGTTGTGACCGAAATGAACGCCAGCCTCGATGAGCTGACGCATGGTGAACGTCGGCAGAGCCATAGAGAAATCCTTTGCTTCTCCGGTTGAACCTCCGCGGGATATCGCCAGGCCTATCGCCCGGCACCGGAGCGAACGGCCAGCGGCCGTCCGCGTTCCCGCGTGCGGATTTGTGGGGCGCTACCTAGCACCTCGGCTGGGGTTTGGCAAGAGGCATCGATGCGGAAGCCCGTGTGACCTCACTCACCGATGCGCTTCAGTTCTCCCGCCGCGCCGGTGTGAACGGCAAGGCTCGGGGAACACTCGTCGACCACCTTGCGCAGCAACGCCTTGGCCGCGTCGACGCGGCCCTGCAGCAGGTCATGCTCGCCGACGAAGAAGTCGGCCTCGCAGCCTTGGAACTGGCGGGCTTCCTCGTCGCCCTCGGCAGCGGCAGCCAGCACCTGCTTTGGAGTCTGTTCGCCGAGATAGAGCGCCACTAAGGGTTTAGGCCAATCGCGGCCTTGGGCCTTGGCCGCATCCTGGGCGAATTTTGCCTGGTCGGCGGCGCCGGCGCGACCGCGGGAGACATACAGCCAGAGGATTGCATACTCGTCCGACGGGTCGCTCGCCACCACATGGGCGAAATCCCTGGCCGCGACATCGAACTGCCCCATGGCGAAGCGAACGACGCCGCGGTCTCCGTAGATGAAAGTCAGGTCAACCCCGGCTGGGCCACCCGGCTTTGCCGCTGCATCGAAATCGGCAAGCGCCTGCTCATACTCGCCCTTCTCACGGTGGGCGATACCCCGCCGGAAATAGACGGGTGCCGCTTCCGGCTTCATCGCGATGACCTTGTTGTAATCGGCAATGGCCTGGTCGAACTCGCCGTTCTCGTCATAGGCGAAAGCGCGATGCAAGGTAAGTTCGGCCTTTTTGTCCGCGGGCAGGCCGGGGGTCTCCAGCGCGTGGGTCAACAGACGGATCGCCTCTTGAAAATTGCCCTCGTCCGCCGCGGCGACGGCAGCCTTTGCATCCTCCTCCGGACTGGCCGCCATCGTCGACCCGCTGCCGGCACAGCTCGCCAGCGATGCCGCCAGGCAAACAGCCAACCAAGCCCGAACTTTCATCCCATCCTCCGTTCCGCTGTCAGGTCATCCAGATCGGTTTCGCGAGTCAATGGCCGCCGTGGAAGCCGCCGCCGCCATGGAACCCGCCGCCGCCGTGGAAGCCACCGCCATGCCCGTGGAAGCCGCCATGCGCCGGGCCGTGGCCGGCCCCATGCCAGCCGCCGTGCCAGCCGCCATGCCAACCTCCGCGCCAACCGTGGTGCCAGTCGCGGCCGACGAAACCAGGCCGGGCATAATATGGCCCGCCGCCCCAGAGAAAGGTACTCCCGCCGTACCACGGGTAATAGCCGCCGTCGTACCAGGACGCACCATCATACCCGTAGCCGGCGCCGTCCTCGTACACCCCCTCGCAGGCGGAGACCAGGAGCGCCATACCAAGAATAAGCCAACGGAACCGCCGTATCGTCACCACCCGCCTCGCATGTTCTCGCTCAATCATATCTCCTGCACCTCGACGATACCGGCGATGGTCTTCACCGCCCCCACCATCGACGGCGTCAGGGCGAAACCGCCGGCCAGCCAGGCCTCCACTTCGCGCTCGGCGGTCTGGGCGACCAGGGCGATGCGACCGCGGCCGCGCGGCTCGTTGGCCAGCAGCTTCTTCAGCGGCTCCAACGGGGCCTCGTCGCGAATGGTGATCCGCAATCCGGCCGAGGCTCGGGCCGCCGCCTGGTCGAGGCTTTCGATCTGCTGGCCGGTCAGCTTGAGTTGCTCTTCCTCGACCCGCGCCTCGACGGTAATCAGCAGCGGCGCGTTGGATTCCAGCAGCTCCCGGGCAGACGCCAGGACTTCCGAGAAGATCATCACCTCGAACAGCCCCGAGGCATCGGACACGGTAAGAAACGCGTAACGGCTGCCGCGGCTGGAAATTCGCTCCTGCTTGGCGTTCAGCGTTCCGGCGAGCTTCAGGCGGCTCTTGCCACCCGCGGCCAGGTGACGCGGCACCTCCGCCGCCTTCATCACTCCCAGACGCTGCAGGCTCTTTGCATAGGCATCCATCGGATGGGCGGAAAGATAGAAGCCGACGGCATCGAACTCGTGCTGCAGCTTTTCCACCGGCGACCAGTCCGGCCGGGTGGGAAGCGCCAGCTTGGGCACCGCCGCCGCGCCGCCGAACAGGCTCGATTGCCCGGAATCCCGCTCGCTGGCGGCAGCCGATGCCTCGCGCAGGATGGTCTCGATGCCTTCGAACAATTGCGCCCGGTTCTTATGCATCCCGTCAAAGGCGCCCGCTCGAACCAGGTTCTCCATCTGACGCTTGTTGATCGCCTTGCTGTCCATGCGCCGCGCGAACGCGCCTAGATCCTTGAACGGACCGCCCTTGCGACGCTCCTCCACCAGGCCCTCCATCGCGGCGGCTCCGACGTTCTTCAAGGCGGCCAAAGCGTAGCGCACGGCAAATTCCCCGCTTCCCGTACGCTCTACCCAGAAGTCTGCGCCGGATTTATTGATATCTGGTGGCAGCAACTTGATTTTCAATCGATCAAGTTCTTGTCGGAAGACATTGAGCTTATCGGTGTTGTGCATGTCGTAGGTCATCGAAGCGGCGATGAACTCGACCGGATAGTGAGCCTTCAGCCAGGCCGTCTGATAGGCCACCAGCGCGTAAGCCGCGGCGTGCGATTTGTTGAAGCCATAGCCGGCGAACTTGTTGACCTGGTCGAAGATCTCGGAGGCCTTGGTATGATCGACGCTGCGAGCCACTGCCCCGTCAACGAAGATCTTCCGCTGGGCGTCCATCTCCTCCTTGATCTTCTTGCCCATGGCGCGACGCAGCAGGTCGGCGCCACCCAGCGAGTAGCCCGACAGCTCCTGGGCGATCTGCATCACCTGCTCCTGGTAAATCATGATCCCGTGCGTTTCCTTCAGGATCCATTCCAGGCGCGGATGCAGATAATCGGGCTTCTCCTCGCCGTGCTTCACTGCGATGTAATGGGGAATGTTGTCCATCGGCCCGGGACGGTAGAGCGCCACCACGGCGATGATGTCTTCGAAGCGGTCGGCCCGCATCTTGCGGACCGTGTCTCGCATGCCGGCGCTTTCAAGCTGGAACACGCCCACCGTCTCGCCCCGAGCCAACAGTTCGTAGGCCAGTGGATCATCGAGCGGGATGGCCGACAGATCGATCTCGACCTTGCGGGTGCGGGCGACATTTTCCACCGCCCGGTAAATCACCGTCAGCGTCTTCAGCCCGAGGAAGTCGAATTTCACCAAGCCCGCAGCCTCGACCCACTTCATGTTGAACTGGGTGACCGGCATGTCCGACCGCGGATCGCGATAGAGCGGCACCAGATCATCAAGGCGGCGGTCGCCGATCACTACGCCCGCCGCATGGGTCGAAGCATGGCGATACAGACCCTCGAGCTTCATGCCGATGTCTAGGAGATGAGCCACCGTCTCATCACTTTGCTGCATCTCCTTGAGCAGCGGCTCTTTTTCGATGGCATCCTTCAGGCTGATGGGGTCTGCCGGATTGTTGGGCACCAGCTTGCACAGCCGGTCCACCTGGCCGTAAGGCATCTGCAACACCCGGCCGACGTCGCGCAGGACGGCGCGAGCCTGCAGCTTGCCGAAGGTGATGATCTGCGCCACCTGGTCGTAGCCGTAGCGGTTCTGCACGTAGTGGATCACCCGCTCGCGCTTGTCCTGGCAGAAGTCGATATCGAAGTCGGGCATCGACACGCGTTCCGGATTGAGGAAGCGTTCGAACAGCAGGCCCCAGCGCAATGGATCGAGGTCGGTGATGGTCAGCGCCCAGGCCACCGCCGAGCCGGCGCCGGACCCGCGGCCCGGCCCGACCGGCACGCCGTTGGCCTTCGCCCATTGGATGAAGTCCGCGACGATGAGGAAATAGCCGGGGAATCCCATCTGGATGATGATTCCCAGCTCGTATTCCACCCGCTCGCGATAGGGTTTCGCCGCTGCCTCCCGTTCGGCCTCGTCCATGCCTTCGGTGAAAACGTGCTTGGCCAGGCGGCGCTCCAGCCCCTCCAGGGTCTTGGTCCTCAGCACGTCGGCTTCGGTCAGGCCCGGCATGCGGAAGGGCGGCAGGATCGGCTTGCGCTTGGTGACCATGAAGGCACAGCGCCGGGCCACCACCAGCGTGTTATCCACCGCCTCGGGCAGGTCGGCGAACAGCTCCCGCATCTCCTCGCCCGATTTGAACCGGTGTTCCGGCGTCAGGCGCCGGCGATCGTCCTGGCTGACATAGGCGCCCTCGGCGATGCACAGCAGGGCGTCATGCGCCTCGTACATTCCGGCATCGGCGAAGAACGGCTCGTTGGTCGCCACCAGCGGCAGGTTCCGCGCATAGGCCAGGTCGAGCAATCCCGGCTCGATCAACTGTTCCACGTCGAGGCCGTGGCGCTGGAGTTCCACATAGAGCCGCTCGGGAAAGGTCGCCATCAGGCGCAGAAGCAGTTCATCCGCCTTGGCCGCTTGCCCTTCGGCCAACAGGCGCCCGACCGCCCCTTTCGATCCACCGGTCAGGGCGATCAGCCCGGCCGATCGCGCCTCCAGATCGACCATGGCAACCTGCGGGGTTTCGCCGCCCTCGGTCTCCAGATAGGCCTTGGACACCAACTTGAGCAGGTTGCCATAGCCCTCGGCATTCTGCGCCAGCAGGACCAGCTGATCGGGCTCGGGCTTGCGGCCGGAATCGCGCCCGGCGCCGAACCCCTTCTCGGCATCTTCCTCGCGGCGGATTTGCAGCTGGACGCCAATGATCGGCTGAACGCCGGACTCGGAACAAGCCGAAGAGAATTCAAGGGCGCCGAAGAGATTGCCGGTATCGGTGATGGCCACCGCCGGCATGCGGTAGCCCTGGCAGAGCTTGACCAGCTGCTTAACCTTGATCGCCCCTTCGGACAGCGAGTAGGCGGTATGGACGCGGAGATGGACGAAATCGGCATGCGGCATGCCGGGCACTTTAGCGAGGAATCATGACCCTGTCGCTATCGGCGACGGCCGCCGATGCCGGCGGCACGGGCAGGTTGCTCCGCGCCGTGCTGGAGCCACCCGTCAAAGGCCACCAGGTTCTCAGGCGCTTGATCCGCTTGACCAGCGCCTCGATGCCGAAATGCAGGATGAAGGGAACCGCCTGCGGCCGCCGCAGCACGATCACGAGGGTACGGCGGAACCGCCCGGCCTTGAGGGTGTCGACGAATACCCGCTGGGCGATCTGGATGCCCAGCCAGTAGCGCTGTTCCAGCAGCGCGACGCGCAAGGGCTCCGCGATACCGGGCGATGCCAGCTGGTGTCGGTTGACCCTGCGCCAGGCGAGGATGTCGGTGCGCAACAGCGTCCGCGACAGTGAGCCGGAGGTCAGGACATAGCCATAAAGAGCTTCGTCGGCCAGCAGATGCAGGATGTTCCCCGCCTTGAGCAGCAGAAACAGGAACTGATAATCCTCGCCCACCCGGAGCGTCGGGTCGTAGCGCAGCCCCGCCGCGTCCACCAGCGAACGCCGCAGCATCGGCTTCGCGTAACTCAGAATCGCCCGCCGCCGGCTGTCCAGATTGGCGAGAACGAAGTGCGCGGCGTCGACGGCGGGCGGAATGTCGGCAGGGCACCAGGCCAGGCGCAAAAAGCGCCCATCGGCGTCGAACCAGCGCTGGTTGTCGGCCACGATGTGCGCCGACCGTTGTTCGGCGAAGGCGAGAAGCCGTTCGAGGCGGGTGGGCAACATGAAATCGTCGGCGTCGAGCACGGCAATCCATTCGCCTCGCGCCGCTTCGAGGCAGGCATTGCGGGCGAATGCGGCCCCCTGCCCAGCCAGCGCACGTAGCGGCCGCACGCGGGAATCGGCAAAGGCGAAGGCCATGACGACGGTCCAAGTGGCATCGGTCGAGCCGTTGTCGGCAACCACCACCTCGATGTCGCGGACGGTCTGGCCGAGGGCCGATGCGATGGCCTTGCCGACGAAGTTCTCGCCGTTGAACACCGGAATCAACACAGACACGCGAATCTGCATTTCGCCTCCGCGATACAGGATGGCTGGCAGATAACAGCGGGTGGGAAGAAAGGTGCCGTCGGCCCCATGGGGTACACCGCGTCGGCTGTGGGAACCATCGTTGCCGCCCTGGCAACAGAATTTTTCTACCCCAGGGGATTATGCCGGGCCGTGCCAATCCCTAAATTGGTCGCACACCCTACTCTGAAGAAAGGACCACGAATGCCCCCGGTCATCGCGCAAAAGTCGCCCATTGCCGTCGAACTCGAATCCGGCAAGACCTATTATTGGTGCACCTGCGGCAGGAGTGCCAATCAACCATTCTGCGACGGCAGTCACAAGGGTACCGAATTTGCGCCCCACGCATTCACCGCCCAGGAAACGAAGACGGCTTATCTCTGCGCCTGCAAGGGTACAAAGAACCAGCCGTTCTGCGACGGCAGCCATAAAACCCTATAGGCCACCGCTCCTCCGCAATGCGATGTCCCCATCCGGACTGAACGGATTGCGCAGGGGTTTCGAGAAGTAATATCCCTGCATCAGGTCGCACTCTTGCTCCTTCAGGAAGGCAAGAGTGCGCCTGTCCTCTACTCCCTCGGCCACGACCTGCAGGTTCAAGGCGCGGGCCATCTGAATTATCGCCCGCACGATCGCCGCGTCGCTGAGGCTGTCGCACAGGTTGCTGATGAACGAGCGGTCGATCTTCAGCTTGTGAACGCGGAACCGCTTCAGATACGCCAGATTGGAATATCCGGTACCGAAATCATCGATCGAGAAGCGCACGCCCAGCCCGGCAAGGCGGTCGATGGCCGAAAGGACCCGACTGTCGTTGTCAATCAGCATGGACTCGGTCAGCTCCAACTCCAGCAGGGCCGGATCCAGCCCACTCTCTACCAGCGCAGCGACCACCGAGGCGGCGATATCGCCGCGGCGGAATTGCACTTCCGACAGGTTGACGGCAACGAATAACGGGGCAGCCCCCTGCCTTTGCCATTCCGCCGCCTGCCGACAGGCCTCCTGCAGAACCCATTCGCCAATGGGAACGATCAGGCCGCTGTCCTCGGCTACGGAAATGAAGCCATCGGGGTAGGTCATCCCGAGTTCCGGGTGGTTCCAGCGGATCAGCGCCTCGACCCCCACCACCGTTCCGTCGACGACCGAGGCCACCGGCTGATAGTGCAGCTCGAACTCGCCGCGGGCTAGCGCCCACCGCAACTGGCCGCGCACCTCGAAATGGTGCAAGGCGTCGGCGTTCATCTGCTCGGCGTAAAAGCGGTAAGCGTTGCGGCCGGACGCCTTGGCCTGATAAAGCGCGGTATCCGCTTTGCCCAGCAGGGTGTCGAAATCCGAACCGTCGTCGGGGTATACCGCGATGCCCAGCGATACCGACCCCTCCACCTCGCGCCCGTCGATGGTTAGTGGCTCGGACAACACCTGCAGGATTTTTCCGGCAGCCGTCGCCACCGAATCGGAGGCACGAAGATCGGTCAGGATCATCAGGAATTCGTCGCCGCCCAAGCGGCTGACGGTGTCGGCCTCGCGCACGCACCCCTGCAGCCGCTCGGCCACCGCAACCAATACGGCATCGCCTGCCGAATGGCCGAGCGATTCGTTGATCATCTTGAAGTGATCCAGATCCACCAGCAGCAGCGCTACCCGGAACCCGCCACGGCCGGCAAAGGAAATTGCCTGGCGCAGCCGATCCCGGGCGAGGTCGCGATTGGGCAAGGCGGTCAGTGAATCGTGATAGGCCAGAAAGTCCAGCCTGGCCTGGGCATCGCGATATTCGCTGGCATCGACGACGGCACCGACGAACGCCGTCGCCGCACCGTCCCGACCATGCACAGGAAAGGCATGGCATTGAACCCAGGAGGCCGGGTCCGTGCCCATCAGGCGGAATTCCCGGCGAAACGGCTCACCACGCCGGACAGCCTCGTTCCAATCGGCCACCACCGCCCCCCGCTCCTCCGGGTGGACCCGGCAAAGCCAGTCCTGCTCCGCAAGAAGGGTGGTGGGTGCTTCCCCCATAAGCTGCACCATGGCCGCATTGGCATATCGGCAAAGTCCCTCGGCATCGGTGGCGAACAACCCTACAGGGATCATTTGCGCGATCTTCTCGAACAAGTGGCAATGCCCTTCGCGAACTTCTTGCCGGAACGGGCAAGCCAGCGGATCAGACGATGATGTCACGGGCGTTTGGTCTGCAGACATAATCCGACCCTGCATTCTTCCGAACCGATCACAGGCGATCTCCGCCGCTGAAGCAGCGGACGAGATGCGCCAGAAGCGACAATCGAAGACTACTGATGATGGAGAAATAGTGCAAGTTGCACGTTAATGCTTTCGCAAAATTCGCTTACTGAGGGAGGCGACGGCACAATATGCAGCATCATATTCGCGCATTACGTCCGCCACCGGCGAAGCGGTGTCAGGCGATGACTTGTACCACAACGAAAAATATCGGCGACTAGACATTTAATAAATAGTTGAATTACAAATCTCGCAAAGCACTGGCGCGTTATTCGCCACCACCCAAAATAATACAGGTCGCATATTATTCAGCCCCTGATCCACACCTATGTGCCGTATGCACATACGTTTTTTTACATACATAATAGTATCGTTGAATTCTAATTTTTCTGGATTATGATTGATCAATCTAGTGAGTTCTTTGCATATAACATCATGGATTTCGATCCTCTTCCGTTTGCGATTGCCACATTGATCGACCGCATCGGACGCCTGACCCAGGCAGATTGCTTCACCGGTTCGCTGCGACCCGTCCAATGGTCGGCGTTGCGCTGGCTCGGCTACAATTCGGCAGCCAAACGGACGGTCGGTTCGCTTTCGGAGTTTTTCGGGATCAGCCACAGTTCCGCATCAAGAACGGTAGCGGTGCTGGCCAGAAAAGGGCTGGTCAGCGTTGACGCCGAACGCACCAAGGACCGCACCCGCCCCATCGCCCTCACGCCGATGGGATGGGATGCCCTGTCCGAGGACCCGCTGCAACGGTTGGCCTATGTGATCGCCGTCCTGCCCGCCCAGGAAAAGGTGGCGCTGCACAATATCCTGACCAGCCTGTTGAACCATATGACCGGATCGGCCAATGGCAACAACAACGGGCGACCGAAAAAGAATTCTTGATCCCGCACCTCCGAGTCGCCGCTTTTCCCGGCGCGAACCGCCGTCAGGACGAGGGGCATCAGAATACCGACCGCAGATCGGGTGTCCAGGCCGTCCCGGCCAAAAAGATGAGCAAGGCTTTGGGGATAGCCAGCATTTCTCAACGGCCGAGTTCGGCGGTAGCAGCGTCCAGCCCGGCCAAGGTCAGGGGGAACATTCGGCCGGCCATCAGCCGGTTGATCATTTCGACCGAGGCGGTATAGGCCCAGGCATCTTCAGGCAGGGGGTTGAGCCAAACGGCATGCGGGAACGCCGACAGCAGGCGCTCCATCCAGGCCGCGCCGGCCTCGTCGTTCCAGTGCTCGACCGCACCGCCCGGCTCGAAGATTTCATAAGGGCTCATCGACGCATCCCCGACGAAAACCAGTTTATAGTCGGCGGGGTAGGTGTGGATCACCGACCAGGTATCGACGCGATCATCCCGCCGGGCATTGTTGCGCCACACCCCTTCGTAAGGGCAGTTGTGGAAATAGAAATGCTCGAGATGCTTGAACTCGCTGCGCGCCGCCGAGAACAACTCGTCGCAGACGCGGATGTGATCGTCCATCGACCCACCCACGTCGAGGAAAAGCAGGACCCTGACCGTATTGCGCCGCTCGGGCACCAGCCTCAGATCCAGTGTGCCGGCATTGCGCGCGGTCGACGCGATGGTTCCCGGCAAATCCAGCTCGGTGGCCGCGCCCTGGCGGGCCCAGCGGCGCAGGCGGCGCAGCGCGACCTTGATGTTGCGGGTGCCCAACTCGACCGTGTCGTCGAAATTACGGAATTCCCGCTTGTCCCACACCTTGACGGCACGACGATGGCGCGAACCGTCCTGGCCGATCCGCACCCCTTCCGGATTGTAGCCATAGGCGCCGAATGGCGAGGTTCCCGCCGTGCCGATCCATTTCGAGCCGCCGGAATGGCGCTCCTTCTGCTCCTCGAGGCGCTTCTTCAGTGTCTCCATCAGCTTGTCCCAGCCGCCCAAGGCTTGGATCTTCCGCTTCTCCTCTTCGCTCAGCAGGCGTTCGCCCAGCGCGCGCAACCATTCGGCCGGGATTTCGGCCTCGATCCCCTGCTCCACCGACTCGATACCCTGGAAGCATTGACCGAACACGCGGTCGAACTTGTCGAGGTTACGCTCGTCCTTGACCAGGCAGGCCCGCGACAGGAAGTAGAAGTGGTCAAGGCTGTACTCCGCCAGACCGGCCCGCATGGCTTCCATCAGGGCGAGATATTCCTTGAGGGAAACCGGCAGCTTGGCCTCGCGCAATGCCAGGAAGAAAGTAGGAAACATCGGCGGTCCTTTGCGTGAAGGTCATCGCGAGCGGAGCGAAGCAATCCAATGCCGCAAGCTATCGGTCCCTCCGGGCCATGAAAGCCAGGCGTTCGAACAGGTGTACGTCCTGCTCGTTCTTCAACAGGGCGCCGTAAAGCGGCGGAATGACCGTCTTGCCATCCTTGGCCCGCAACGCCTCGACCGGCAGGTCCTCGACCATCAGTAGCTTCAGCCAGTCGAGCAGTTCCGAGGTTGACGGCCGCTTTTTCAGGCCCGGCACCTCGCGCAACTGGTAGAACACCCGCAGGGCCTCATGCACCAGGTCGTGCCGCAGCTTGGGAAAATGGACATCGACGATCTTCTGCATCGTGTCGCGGTCGGGAAAGCGGATGTAATGAAAGAAGCACCGGCGCAGAAAGGCGTCGGGCAGTTCCTTTTCGTTGTTCGAGGTGATGATGACGATCGGCCGTTGCCGCGCCTTGATGGTCTGGCGCGTCTCGTAGACATAGAACTCCATGCGGTCCAGTTCGAGCAGCAGGTCGTTGGGGAATTCGATGTCGGCCTTGTCGATCTCATCGATCAGCAAGACCGGGGCGGCGTCGGCCTCGAACGCCTCCCACAGTTTGCCGCGGATGATGTAGTTGGCGATGTCGTGCACCCGGGCGTCGCCCAACTGGGAATCGCGCAGACGCGACACGGCATCGTATTCGTAAAGGCCCTGCTGCGCCTTAGTGGTCGACTTGATGTGCCAGGGAATCAGCGGCCGACCCAGCGCCTTGGCCACTTCATGGGCCAGCACGGTCTTGCCGGTGCCCGGCTCCCCCTTAACCAGCAGCGGCCGTTCCAGGGCGACGGCGGCATTGACCGCGACCCGCAGGTCCTCGGTGGCGACGTAGGTCTCGGTACCCTGGAAACTCATGATCATGCCCATCCTTGAATGCCGGTCAGGGGCCCGAGAGTAAGAGCCCGTGAACGGCGGTTCAAGTCCGGCCTGAACTCATGCCTCCACCAGTTGGCCGTCCCGCAGCGTCACCAGCCGGTCCATGCGCCGCGCCAGTTCGGGGTTGTGGGTGGCGACCAGGGCGGCCAGGCCCGAGCTGCGGACCAGCCGCAGCAACTCGTCGAAAACCGCTTCCGAGGTATGCGGATCAAGATTGCCGGTGGGTTCGTCGGCCAACAGCAGGCTTGGGCCGTTGGCCAAGGCGCGGGCGATCGCGACGCGCTGCTGCTCGCCGCCGGAAAGCTGGCCTGGCCGGTGTTCGGCGCGCGCCGCCAGTCCCATGCGATCAAGCAATTCGCGCCCTTTTGCCGCGGCATGGCCGCGGTCGACCCCGGCGATCATCTGCGGCAGAACGATGTTCTCCAGCGCCGAGAACTCCGGCAGAAGGTGATGGTACTGATAGACGAACCCCAGCTGTTTCCGCCGGATCGCGGTGCGCCGGTCGTCCGGCAGCTTGCCGCATGGTTCGCCGCCCACCAGCACCTCCCCGCCGTCGGGCTTCTCCAGCAGGCCGGCGATATGCAGGAGCGTCGATTTGCCCGCGCCCGATGGGCCGACCAGGGCGACAATCTCACCGCGGCGTACCGCCAGGCTGGCGCCGTCAAGCACGTTCAATTGATCGCGCCCCTGGCGGAAGATGCGGCGGATGTCGTCGAGGACGAGCGCCTCGTCACTCATAGCGCAAGGCCTCCACCGGATCGAGCCTTGCTGCGCGCCAGGACGGGTAGATGGTGGCGGCGAAAGACAGGAAAAGAGCCAGGGCTACCACCAGCACCACCTCCGCCGCGTCGACCTTGGCCGGAAGCTGACTGAGGAAATAGATCTCGGCCGAGAACAGCTCGCGCCCGGTCAGCCGTTGCAGGAACTGGCGAATTGATTCGATGTTGAGGGCGAAGGCCAACCCCAGCGCCACGCCGGCGGCGGTGCCGATCACCCCGACGCTGGCGCCGGAAATGAAGAATATCCGCATGATCATGCCCCGCGTCGCCCCCATGGTGCGCAGGATCGCGATGTCGCGCCCCTTGTCCTTGACCAGCATGATCAGGCTGGAAATGATGTTGAACGCCGCCACCAGAATGATCAGGGTCAGGATCAGGAACATGACGTTCCGCTCCACCTGCACCGCGTTGAAAAAGCTGGCATTGGCCTGCTGCCAATCGTAGACGCGCACCGTATCGCCCGAGACGTGGCGGATTCCATCGACCACGTCGCGTACCTCGTCCGGATTGTCCAGCATGACCGACAGGTCGGTAGCCCGGTTGGGCAGCATGAAATAGACCTGCGCAGCCTCGAGCGGCATGAAGATGAAGGATGAGTCGTATTCGTACATGCCGACGTTGAACACCGCGACGATCTTGTAGGCGCGCATGCGCGGCACGGTGCCGAACGCGGTGACATTGCCTTTGGGCGAGATGATGGTGATCCGATCTCCCACCCGCAGCCCCAGTTTCTCGGCCAGCCGGCTGCCGACGATCACCGCGTCGTCGCCATGGAACTGGCTCGGGTCGCCGGCACGGATGCCTTTGCCCACGGTGGTGTGGGACAAAAGGTCCTGCTCGCGAATGCCGCGCACCATGGCGCCGCTGGCGCCACCGGTCGGCGAGGTCGCCATCACCTGGCCTTCGACGATGGGGGTCACGCTGACCACGTGAGGCAGCTGCCTGATCTTGTCGGCCAGGCTGTCGAAATCGGTCAGCCCGCCGGCCTGCGCGTAGACGCCGATATGGCCGTTCAAGCCGAGGATGCGGCCCAGCAGCTCGGCGCGGAAGCCGTTCATCACCGACATGACGATGATCAGCGTCGCCACGCCCAGGGCGATGCCCAGCAGCGAGAACCAGGCGATGATGGAAATGAACCCTTCCCGCCTGCGCGCCCGCAGGTAGCGGGCTGCCACCATCCGTTCAAAGGGGGAAAAAATCATGGATTTGCCGCCATCGCTGAGACAGTCATCCCGAGCCGCGCGAGGGATCTCGTGGAGGCGGCAAGAGCATTCGCTGCGCTCAGGATGACAGGGAATTGGCTAATACGCGCGGGCAATCAGGATCTCCTCGACGCCCGGGGCGCCGGTGAACACGCAGGGACCGAACGGGCGGGTCTGCCCCAGGGGCGCGTTGCGGATGGTCAGTTTCAACGATTTCAGCCGTTCTTCCACTTGCTCAAGCGCCGCGCCGGAGGGCTTGCACCAGGGTACCCGCACCCAGCCCTTGAAGCTGTCGATCCCATCGTCGGTGGACGGGCCGAAATAAGCGGCGATGTCGTCGAACGAAGTGAGATCGGTCCGGGTGTTCGTCTCCAGACGCTGCTTCGCTTCGGCAAAAAGGTTGGCTTGGATCTCGGCCAGCAGCGCGACGATCCCGCCGACGAAATCGGCCCGTGGGATGCCCCGGGAGACCACTTTGTCGCCGTCGCGCAAGCGATCCCGCCGCATATAGGTAACGTTGCCGCCGGCGACATCACGCGGACCAACCTCGATGATCACCGGGGCGCCGCGCCGGACCCAATTCCAACGTTTGTCCGCCGACTTCAGCGGCTTCTTGTCGACGATGGCCCGCACCGGGCCAAAGGCGCCGTACTGTCCCACCAGTTCGGCGCGCAAGGTCTCGCAATAGTCGAGAACCGCCGCATCCTCGGGTTTGTCGCGCAGCATCGGCACAATCACCACCTGGCGCGGCGCGATGGCCGGCGGCAGGCGCAGGCCGTCGTCATCGCCATGGGTCATGATGACGCCGCCGACCAGCCGGGTCGATACACCCCAGCTGGTGGTGTGGCACAACGCCACCTGGCCGTCCGAGGTCTGGTAGCGAATGTTCTGCGCCTCGGCGAAATGCGTGCCCAGATAATGCGAGGTGCCGGCCTGCAGAGCCTTGCCGTCCTGCATCATCGCCTCGACCGAATAGGTGCTGACGGCGCCAGGGAAACGTTCGTTTTCGGGCTTTTCACCGGCCACCACCGGGATCGCCAGCACGGTCTCGCAGAACTGGCGGTAAACCTCCAGCATGCGTAGCGTTTCCTCCATCGCCTCCCCGCCATCGGCATGGGCGGTATGGCCTTCCTGCCACAGGAATTCGGCAGTGCGCAGGAACAGCCGGGTACGCATCTCCCAGCGGACCACATTGGCCCATTGGTTGATCAGCAGCGGCAGGTCGCGATAGCTCTGCACCCAGCGCTGAAAGGTATCGCCGATGATGGTCTCGGACGTGGGACGCACCACCAGCGGTTCCTCGAGTTCGGCTTCGGGATCGACCTGCAGGACGCCGTCGATGGTCTTCAGGCGATGATGGGTCACCACCGCCATTTCCTTGGCAAATCCTTCCACATGCTGCGCCTCCTTGGCCAGGAAGCGGAGCGGGATGAACAGCGGGAAATAGCAGTTTTCGTGGCCGGTTTCCTTGATGCGGCGATCCAGTTCGGATTGAATCAGTTCCCACACCCCCCAGCCCCATGGCTTGATCACCATGCAGCCGCGAACCGCACTGGTTTCGGCCATGTCGGCGTCGCGGACGACGGCCAAGTACCATTCGGGGAAGTTTTCCTCGCGAGTAATGGGGAGTGCGCGGGTCATGCCTTTTCAAGATCCCTGGGACAATGGACGGAAGCGAGGTGACTTTACCCCGGATTTCTCACATGTCCACCACGCGTGCCGACAGCTCAGCGATATCCCGCTTTCCGGCACGCCTCCTCCAGGGCCTTGGTCTGCACCCCGGAAAGCGGCTGGCCGTTCAGCATCACGTCGCCCGTCCGCAGATCCACATCGACATGGGCCACCGGCATCGCGGTATTGGCATAACGTCCCGGAACCTGGGTAAGCGCCTGATTGCTGGCGGCACCGCCATAAGTCAAGGGATTGGCCATCACGTCGAAATGGATGGTATCAGGCAGGATGTTGGAATAATCGGTCCCCGGCAGGTCGGCCGGCGCCACGTATTTGCCGTGTACGTCCACACCGGGCCGATAGGTCACGTCGGCCGACGGATGGTGCTGCTGGAGCATGGCGCAATCGTCCCGGGTGACGTAGATCGTGTCCCCGCTCACCGTTACCTGATCGGCCATGGCTGTTGATTGGACTATAAGCAGAACGACCGGAACCAGAACGAACCGCATTCGACTGTCTCCATAATCCGTATAGCTCTGATGTTGCTTCACTTTCCAGGCCTCTGGCAAGACCCCCGCGCATTTCGCAACATCTGGCAGGATTTTTCGTGACTCTGATAACATGATTGCGTAGACTGGCTGAAATTTAAAAGGGCTGAAGCCCTTCCATGGGTGCCTGAGTTTTGGGAGGAACCGGCCAGAGGTGAATCGCCTCACCGGTAGGGGTATTGGGAATGGCAGGGCTAACACCCTGCCGTTTCTTTTTGGTCCAGCAGCTTATTGTTATTCGGTGCTGCCTTTCATCGCATTCAGGCGTAATTGCACCGGACAGTCCGGACGGTGCGCCCCCGGCAAATAGCCGATGCTCATCAGAAATTCATTGACCACTTCGCCGCCGGTGAAGGCAAAGGTCCTTTTGAACAGCTTCACCCACTCGTCCTTACTGCGCGGATCATGCGCATCGAGCCAACGAGCGAAGGAACCGTATTGGGCATTGAGGGTCAGCAGCCGTCCGGCGTTGTCGATCACCGCCGAGATTTTGCGCCGATTGCGGATGATCGCCGCATCGGCCATCAGTCGCTCAACCTCGGCCTCGCCATAGCCCGCCACCTTGACAGGATCGAAGCCGTCGAAGGCCGCTCGCAGGCTCTCGCGTTTTTTCAGCACGATCAGCCAGGACAGGCCGGCCTGGAAAATTTCCAGACAGAGCCGCTCGAACAAGGCCGGGTCCTCGGTCAGCGGAAAGCCGTACTCCGCGTCATGATAGGGACCGTGGAACGGATGGCCGGGAGCGACGTCGCAGTACCAGCTCAAGCCTGCTCCAGTTCCACCAGCGTCCCGTTGAAATCCTTGGGATGGAGAAACAGCACCGGCTTGTCGTGGGCGCCGATCTTCGGTTCGCCATCGCCTAGGACGCGCGCTCCGGCGGCCTTCAGCTTATCGCGTGCGGCAAGGATGTCGGCGACCTCGTAGCAGACATGGTGGATGCCGCCGGAAGGGTTCTTCTCAAGGAACCCGAGGATCGGCGACTTTTCGCCGAGGGGATGAAGCAGTTCCACCTTGGTGTTGTCGAGTTCGACGAACACCACCGTCACGCCGTGGGCGGCTTGCGGCATCGGGGCCGACACCTTGGCGCCCAACACGTCGCGATAGGTTCGGACTGCGGCGTCGAGATCCGGCACCGCAATGGCGACATGGTTCAGTTTACCGATCATGGGATGGACACCTCGCTCCGTGGGATGCAGGTTATAGCACAGCGGCTTGACCGGCATTAAGGATTTGGGGCTTCATCATCGCGCGTTGGAGACCGGCCAGGCTGCCGACTTTTCTGGATGAGCCTGTCACCCCGAGCGCAGTGAGGAATCTCCTTCGCCCAACGAGATCATTCCTCCCTGTGGACATCGGGATGACGAGGAGATTCCTTCAATCGGAGGGCAATGTGGGTAGCGAAATCTCTGCTGAAGACGTCTTCATCTGTCTCGACCGACTGTGGACGCGGCTTGCCGACAGCCGCAGCATTAATCACCTTGAAATACATATGGAAGACGGAACCCGGCTATTCGATGAAATGCGCGTGTTCGACGCGGCGCCAAGCGGTGATTTCGGCCTGGAGCGGGAAGTCCACTACTTCAATACGATTGGACGGGTCGTCGAATACCGCGCGGACATCCTGACCGAAGGCGGCCTCCTGGCCGTATCGGTTTCATTCATCGGCCGGAAAGGCCCGCTGTTCGGCTTCCATCTCGATCCGGCCGTGCTGTCGCGAGAGGAAACCGCCCAGCTTCAGGCGATCATGGCCCGGCTGGCCGAGTTTGACTGGGCGCCCGGCGAATCACAGGCGGACTGCGTCCTTCGCCCCGCTGTGACGGCGGTGGTCAACTGACCCGTCCCTTACACCCGGACCAGATGCACGTCGGTCAGCGGCTTCTTGCCGTGGCTTTCCTTCAGGTGGCGGCGCACCGCCAGGCGCGCCGTTTCCCGCACCACGTCGTCATTCTGCCGGGCCAGATACGGCATTTCGGCAACGGCCTCACGCACCGCCTCCACCACCGCCTCATGTTCCTCGGCCTCGTGCTCGGCATCCAGTAACCCCATGGCCGAGACCTGCGGGTCGCCCAGCAACTTGCCGACACGGTCGAGGACGATGGTGACCACGGCACTGCCGTTGTGCACCATGCGATGGCGACTGCGCATGATGACCGAATCGAGCGGTACCAGCCGGCTTCCGTCGACGGCGAGGCGGCCGGTGCCGACGATATTGACCACCTCGGGCGTTCCGGGCGCCAGTTTCAGCATCTCACCGTTCTGCACCACCATCGGGTGCGGCACGCCACAGGCCGCGGCAAGATGGGCATGCTCTTGCAGGTGGCGGGCTTCGCCGTGCACGGGCACGGCGATCCGCGGCCGCACCAAGTCGTACATGCGGCACATGTCCTCGCGGCCAGGATGCCCGGAAACATGGACGAACTGGTCCTTCTCGGTAACCACTTCGACTCCGAGCCAGACCAGCTTGTTCTGCAGGCGATAGATGGCCTTCTCGTTACCGGGGATGATACGCGACGAGAAGATCACAACGTCGTCGGCGCCCAGGGTGACATGGGGATGGGCATTGGCGGCGATGCGCGCCAGCGCGGCGCGCGGTTCCCCCTGGCTGCCGGTGCAGAGAAACACCACTTTGTCTTCCGGCAGATAGGCTCCGTCATGTTCGGTCAGGAACGGCGGCAGATCCTTCAGGTAACCGTTTTCGCGCGCTGCCCGGTCGATGCGCCATAGCGACCGCCCGACCAGCGCCACATGGCGGTCGTGGGCCGCCGCAGCCACCGCAACCGACTCGAGCCGAGCCACATTGGTGGCGAAACAGGCCACGGCGATGCGCCGCCGGTACCGCCCGAACAGTTCGATCAGGCTTTGGCGGACCGCGGCTTCCGACCCGGTGACCCTGCGGCTGAAGACGTTGGTCGAGTCGCCGACCAGGGCGAGCACGCCCTCATCCCCCAATTGCTCGAGGCGTTCCGTGTCGGCCGTGGAACCGATCAGTGGATCGGGGTCAAACTTCCAGTCGCCGGTATGCAGCACAATCCCGAACGGCGTGCGGATGGCTACCGCGTTGGGTTCAGGAATGGAATGGGTCAGGGTGATCAGTTCAACGTCGAACGGGCCGATTTCCGCCCTGCCCTGCAGTGGCAATTCGATGACCTCGACCTCGCCATCCAGATTGGCCTCGTGCAGCTTGTCGCGCAGCAGGGCCGCGGCGAACGGCGTCGCATAGACGGGACAGCGCAGCTTGGGCCAAAGGTGGTGGACGGCCCCGAGATGATCCTCGTGGGCGTGGGTCAGCACAATGCCCAGGAGGTCCTCCCGCCGCTCGGCAATGAACGAGGGATCGGCCATGAAAACATCGACGCCCGGTGTGCTGTCGTCGCCGAACGACACGCCCAGATCGACGATCAGCCACTTGCCGCGGCATCCGTAGAGGTTGAGGTTCATACCGATCTCGCCTGTCCCGCCGAGGGGAAGGAAGACCAGTTCGTCGTTGCGATCCGGATTCATGACCGCGCGTTACGCCGATGGATTTCCAGAAGCCCGCGCAGCGTCAGGTCGCGATCGAGATGCTCGATGGCGTCGGTGGCCTCGATGAACAACGGCGCCAAGCCACCGGTCGCCAGTACCGTCATGTTCGATCCGAATTCCCTCTTGATACGGTTCACCAGTCCCTCGATCAAACCGACATATCCCCAGAAAATACCCGACTGCATGGCCGGCACGGTCGCTTTGCCGATTACCGACCGGGGACGCCCAATGGCCACCCGCGGCAGCTTGGCGGCAGCGGCATGCAGGGCCTGGAGCGAAAGATTGATGCCCGGGGCGATGGCGCCGCCACAATAATTGCCGTCGACGTCGACCACGTCGAAGGTCGTCGCCGTGCCGAAATCGATGACGATCAGCGGTCCCTCATAGAATCTATGCGCGGCGACCGCATTGACCAAGCGGTCGGCCCCCACTTCTTCCGGTCGGTCCAACAACACCTTGATGCCGAGATCGACGCCGTCGTCTCCAACCACCAGCGCTTCGCAGCGAAAATATCGTCGGCAGAGCTGCTTCAGCGAAAACACCACGGCCGGTACTACCGATGCGATGATGCATGCATCGACCTGCTTGCGGTCGACCCCCTCCATCGCCATGAGCTGGCACAGCCATACGCCGAACTCGTCAGCCGTCCGCTCGGCATCGGTGGAGGATCGCCATTCGCCCTTCACCGTGTCGCCGTCAAACAGGGCGAAAACGATGTTGGTGTTACCGGAGTCGATGGCAAGAAGCATGACAGGAAACCTTTTTCACCACCGGCGCACCAAGGAGACCATTCTTGGCCGCTTGATGGTTCACTCGCTGAAAAATACGTCGCCGGCCAAAATGGCCTTACATTTCTTGTCCGACGTTTCAACCAGTAATGCCCCTTCTTCGTCAAGCCCAATGAAGCGCCCATCAAACTTCGTGTCATCGGCCAGACGCACCGTAACCGGCCCGCCTATCCCGGCCGCGCGGGCCAGCCAGGCCTGACGGATCGGGGCAAACCCTTCCTGCCGCCAGCGCTCATACCACGGTGCCAAATGGCCGCAGAAACCGGCCAGGACATCGAACGGCCCCGCCCCGCTGCCCAACTGGCGCAGGCAGGTTGTTGGGTAAAGCGCGGGGTCGGGCGCATGGGCGATATCGACGCCGACCCCGAGAATGATCCAGGGTGATCCCTGCTCCAGCAGCATGCCGGCGATCTTGCGTCCGCCCGCCAGAAGGTCGTTTGGCCATTTGACCTTGAACGGCGCCGCCGGCAGCAGTTCGAGTAAAGCGTCGCACAGCGCCACGGCGGCGACAAAGGCCAATTGTGGTGCCGTCGCCGGGGTATTCCCCGGATGCAGGAGGAACGAGCAGTGAAGATTGCCGGGCGGAGAAACCCACAACCGGCCGCGGCGACCGCGACCGGCGGTCTGTTCGCCGGCCCAGACCACCGTGCCGTGTCCCGCCCCGTTTGCCGCCTGCCGTTTGGCCTCGTCGTTGGTGCTGTCGATGCGATCCAGGGCGATGAGGGAAAACGGCGGCGGCAGGGAGATCGAGGTCATCCTCCGAACAGCGAGGCCGCTGCAGCTCCCGCGCTCGACACCAGGGGCGACGGAATGAAGGTGAAGACCACGATCAGCAGGGCGTTGACGCCCATGATGAAGGTGAGCGATCCGCTCACGCCGCGATCCAGGGCCTCCTTCGGCTCATCGAAATACATCACCTTGATGATCCGCAGGTAGTAATAGGCACTCACCACGCTGGTCAGCACGCCGAGGATGGCCAAGGTGATGAAGCCTTTGTCCACGGCAGCCATGAACACGTAGAACTTGCCCCAGAACCCGGCCATCGGAGGCACGCCGGCCATCGAGAACATGAAGATGGCCATGGCCACCGCCATCATCGGATGGGTCTTGGACAGGCCGGCAAGATCGTCGATGCCTTCCAGCAGGCGGCCCTTCTGGCGCATGGCCAGGATGATGGCGAAAGTGCCGACATTCATGAACAGGTAGATGGCCAGGTAGATCAGCAGACCGCGGATGCCGACCTGGTCGCCGACCGCCAGGCCGATCAGCCCGTAGCCGACATGGCCGATGGAGCTGTAGGCCATCAGTCGCTTGATGTTGCTCTGCGCGATGGCGCCGAACGATCCGACCAGCATGGAGGCGACGGAGACGAACACCACGACCTGCTGCCACTGGGCCGTCACCGCCCCGAAGGGCCCGACCATCACCCGCACCAGCAAGCTGAAAGCGGCGATTTTTGGGGCCACGGCGAAGAAGGCGGTGACCGGCGTCGGGGCACCTTCGTAGACGTCGGGCGTCCACATGTGGAACGGCACGGCCGAAATCTTGAAGGCCAATCCGGCCAGGACAAACACCAGGCCGACGATCACACCGACCGGCGCGCCATGCTCGAGCGCCTTGGCCAGCGCATCGAAGCCGGTGGTGCCGGCGAAGCCGTAGATCAGCGATGAACCGTAGAGCAGCATGCCCGAGGCCAGCGAGCCGAGGACGAAATATTTGAGGCCCGCTTCGGTGGCTCGCCCGCTGTCCCGCTGGTAGGCGGCGAGAACATAAAGCGACAGGCTCTGCAGCTCGAGGCCCAAGTAAAGGGCGATCAGGTTGTTGGCCGAGATCATCAGTAGCATGCCCAGCGTGGCGAACAGCACCAGCACCGGGTATTCGAAGCGCTCGAGCTTCTCCTTCACCAGCCAGTTGACCGACATCACCAGGCAGAGTGACGAGGCCACCAGTACCAGCAGCTTGGAGAACACCGCGAAGCCGTCGACGACGAACATGCCGCCGAAGGTTTCGGCGCGGTTGCCGCTGGCGGCGGGAACCAACAGAGCCGCCAGCACCATGGTGATCACAGCCAGGATGGCGATGCCCTGGGTGGCCTCCTGCTTACGGAAGACACCCAGAATGAGCAAAGCCATGCCCGACAGGGCGATGAAGATTTCCGGCAGGGCCAGAGAGAAATTGGGCAGTTCCACGTCTATCCCCTCCCCTCTCAGCGCAAGGCCAGCGACGCCGGGTCGGCGGCCGTCTGCACGAGCTGGTAGTCGTTGATCAGCTTGGCCACCGAGGCATGCATGGGGGCCAGGAACGAGGACGGATACACCCCCATCCACACCACCACCAGGATCAGCGGCACGAACACGGCGATTTCACGCGGGCTCAAGTCGAGGATCGACTTCAGGTCCTCGCGGGTCAGCTTGCCGAAAATCACCCGGCGATACAGGTACAGCATGTAGGCCGGCCCCAGGATCAGCCCCAGCGCGGCGAATGCCGCCACCCAGCTGTTGACCTGGAAGGCCCCCATCAGCACCAGAAATTCGCCGACGAAACCGGAAGTGCCGGGCAGCCCCACCGACGCCATGGTGAACACCATGAAGACGAAGGCGTATTGCGGCATACGGTTGGACAGGCCACCGTAGCGGGCGATCTCACGGGTGTGCATGCGGTCATAGACCACGCCGACGCAAAGGAACAGCGCGCTGGCGACGATACCGTGCGACAGCATCTGGTAAATGGCGCCCTCGATGCCCTGCGTCTGCACGGTAAAGATGCCGATGGTGACGAAGCCCATATGCGCCACCGAACTATAGGCGATGAGCTTCTTCATATCCTCCTGCACCAGGGCCACCAGCGAAGTGTAGACCACGGCGACGATGGACAATGTGTAGACCAGCGGCGTGAAGTCGTGCGAGGCCAGCGGGAACATGGGCAGCGAGAAGCGCAGGAAGCCGTACCCGCCCATCTTCAGCAGCACGCCCGCCAGGATCACCGAACCAGCCGTTGGCGCCTCGACATGGGCGTCGGGCAGCCAGGTGTGGACGGGCCACATCGGCACCTTCACCGCGAAGGAGGCGAAGAAGGCCAGCCACAGCCAGGACTGCAGCGACGCGGGGAACGGATGCGACAGCAGCACCTGGATGTCGGTGGTATGGGCGTTGAAGTACATGGCCAGGATGGCCAGCAGCATCAGCACCGAGCCCAACAGCGTGTAGAGGAAGAACTTGAAGGCCGCGTAGACGCGCCGCGGACCGCCCCAGACGCCGATGATGATGAACATCGGGATCAGGACGCCTTCGAAGAAGGTGTAGAACAGCACCAGATCCAGCGCGCAGAACATGCCGACCATCATGGTCTCGAGGACCAGGAAGGCGATCATGTATTCCTTGACGCGGGTCTGCACCGCTTCCCAGGCGGAAAGGATGCACAGGGGCGTCAGGAAGGTGGACAGCAGCACGAAGAACAGCGAGATGCCGTCGACGCCCATCTTGTAGGAGATGTCGAAGCCAGGCAGCCAGGCCGCCTGGTCCACCATCTGGAAATCGGCGGTGCCGGGATCGAAGTTGGTCCACACCAGCAGCGACACCAGGAAGGTGGCGACACTGGTGAGCAAAGCGACGTTGCGCGCGTTGCGGGCGACCACCTTGGCTTCGCCGTTGATGGTCAGGATGAACGCCGCGCCCAGGAGGGGCAGGAACGTCGTGATGGAGAGCAGAGGCCAGTCAGTCATCGCGCGTCAGCCCACTTTCACAATGTACCAGGTAACGAACCCCGCGACGCCGATCAGCATGGCGAAGGCGTAATGGTAGAGGTAGCCGGTCTGGAGCAGGCTCATGCGGCGGGCCACGTCGCGGGTCGCGGCGGCGACGCCGTCGGGGCCGCAGCCGTCGATCAAGGCTCCGTCGCCGCCCTTCCACATGCCGTAGCCCAACCAGAACGCCGGCTTGATGATGAGGAAGTCGTAGAGCTCGTCGAAGTACCACTTGTTCAACAGGAACAGGTACACCCCGCGGAACGTCCGGGCCAAGGCGGCCGGAATGCCCGGAGCGAACATGTAGAAGATGTAGGCCAGGGCGATGCCCGAGACGCCGGCGATGGTCGGCATCAGGCTGATCATCGAAGGCACATGATGCGCGTTGTGCAGCGCCTCGTGGTCGCCCAAGAGGAAGATGGCCTTGCCCCAGAACTCGGACATCTCCTCGCCGACGAAGTATTCGTGGCCGACATAACCGGCGAAGATTGCGCCGGCCGCCAGAACCATCAACGGAATGGTCATCACCGCCGGGGATTCATGCACATGGGCCATCACATGCTCGTCCGCACGCGGCTTGCCGTGGAACGTCATGATCAACAGGCGCCAGGAGTAGAAGGCGGTGAGGAAGGCGGCGGCGACACCGATCGCATAGGCGAACTGGCCCAGCGGTGTCCCGGCGCCCCAGGCGGCCTCGATGATGGTGTCCTTCGACCAATAGCCGGCGAAGGGTGGAATACCCGCCAGCGCCAGGCTGCCGATGAACATCAGCGCATAGGTCAGCGGAATGTGCTTCCAAATGCCGCCCATGCGGCGCATGTCCTGTTCGTCCGACATGGCGTGGATCACCGAGCCGGCGCCAAGGAACAGCAGGGCCTTGAAGAAGGCATGGGTGAACAGGTGGAAGATGCCCGCCTGGTAGGCCGACACGCCGATGGCGAAGAACATGTAGCCGAGCTGCGAACAGGTCGAATAGGCGATCACCCGCTTTATATCGTTCTGCACGCAGCCGACGGTCGCGGCAAAGATGGCGGTCAACGCGCCAACCACGGTCACCACGTTCAACGCAGTCTGCGAGTACTCGAACAGCGGGGACATGCGGGCCACCATGAACACGCCGGCGGTCACCATGGTCGCCGCGTGGATCAGGGCGGAAACCGGGGTCGGGCCCTCCATGGCGTCGGGCAGCCAGACATGCAGGCCGAGCTGGGCCGACTTGCCCATGGCACCGACGAACAGCAGCAGGCACAGGATGGTCAGCGCGGGGAAATCCCGGCCGAACAGGTGCAGCATGGCCGAGGCCTTGCCGCCGGCGGCGGCGAAGATCGGGTCGAAGTTGATGTTCCCGAACAGCATATAGACGCCGAAGATGCCCAGCGCAAAACCGAAGTCGCCGACGCGGTTGACGACGAACGCCTTGATCGCGGCAGCACAGGCCGACGGCTTTTCGTACCAGAAGCCGATCAGCAGATAAGACGCCAAGCCGACGCCTTCCCACCCGAAGAACAGCTGCACAAGGTTGTCGGCGGTCACCAGCATCAGCATGGCGAAGGTGAACAGCGACAGGTAGCTCTGGAACCGCGGCACCGAGGGATCGTGGTGCATGTACCCGATGGAGTACACATGCACCATGAACGACACCCAATTGACGACGATCAGCATCACCGCCGTCAGCGTGTCGAAGCGCAGAGCCCAGTCGACATGGATATCGCCCGACTGGATGAAGGTCAGCAGCGGCACCGTCACGGTGTGGCCGCTGGGGACCACCTCGGCAAAGATGAGCACCGACAGCAGGGCCGACAGCCCGACACCGGCACAGGTTACAATCTGCGAGCCCCGGTCACCGATCTTGCGGCCGAAGAAGCCGGCGATGATCGAACCCAGCAGCGGGAGGAAGACAACTGCAGCGTACATGTCCCGCCTAGCCTTTCATCTGATTGATTTCTTCGACTTCGATGGTGCCGCGGTTGCGGAAGAAGACCACCAGGATGGCCAGGCCGATCGCCGCCTCGGCGGCGGCCACCGTCAGCACGAACATGGCGAAGACCTGCCCGATCAAGTCGTGGAGGAAATGCGAGAACGCGACGAAATTGATGTTGACCGCGAGCAGGATCAGTTCGATCGACATCATGATGATGATGACGTTCTTCCGGTTGAGGAAGATACCGAAGACGCCCAAGGTGAAGATGATGGCGGCGACGGTCAGATAATGGGCCAGTCCGATCTCGAACATCAGATGCCTCCCCTGGTCGGAACCTTGCGAAGCTCGACCGAGGTTTCCTTGGTACGGGCGTTCTGCCGGGCGATGTTCTGTTTCTTGACGCCCGGACGGCTCCTCAGCGTCAGCAGGATGGTGCCGATCATGGCCACCAACAGGACGAGACCGGCCACCTGGAATAGATAGAAGTAGTCGGTGAACAGCAGGCGGCCGAGGGCATCGGTGTTGGTTACCACCGCCAGGTCGGGAACCCTTGTGGCCACCGACAGCGGCGCCTCGGGAGCAAAGCTCCAGCTGCCGTAGACCAGGGCCAGCTCGACCAGCAGGATCAGGCCAATCAGGGCACCGATCGGCAGATACTGGAGGAAGCCTTCGCGCAGTTTGACGAAGTTGATGTCCAGCATCATGACGACGAAGAGGAACAACACCGCCACCGCGCCGACATAGACCACCACCAGCACCATGGCGAGGAATTCGGCGCCGGCCAGCAGGAACAAGCCTGCCGAGTTGAAGAAGGCGAGAATGAGGAACAGCACCGCATGGACGGGGTTGCGGGCGGAAATCACCATCACGCCGCTCGCCACCGTGATGGCGGCAAAGACGTAGAAGACGAGAGCCTGGATCATGCGGCCCTCCTGTTGCGATCGGTCGTCATCCGGAACATTCCCCTCAGCGATACGGCGCTTCGGCAGCGATACGGGCGGCCAGTTCGACCTCCCAGCGTTCGCCGTTGGATAGAAGCTTGGCCTTGTCGTACAGCAGTTCGGCATGCGTCTCGGTGGCGTATTCGAAGTTCGGCCCCTCGACGATGGCATCCACCGGGCAGGATTCCTGGCAGAAGCCGCAATAAATGCACTTGGTCATATCGATGTCGTAGCGCCGCGTCCGGCGGCTGCCGTCGGCCCTAGGCTCAGCCTCGATGGTGATCGCCTGGGCCGGGCAAATGGCTTCGCATAGCTTGCAGGCGATGCAGCGCTCTTCCCCGTTGGGATAACGGCGCAGCGCGTGCTCACCACGAAAGCGCGAGCTGAGCTGCCCCTTCTCAAAGGGATAGTTGATGGTCACCTTCGGCTTGAAGAAGTAGCGCAGCGTAATCGCCATGCCCGAGAATAGCTCGGTCAGCAGCCAGTCGCGCGCGGCACGATCAAGGAACGACATCACACTCACTCCTCACTTCGGCAGCAGGCCGCCGAATTCGAGAACACCTGCGGTCAGGACCAGCCAGACCAGCGAGAACGGCAGGAATACCTTCCACCCCAGACGCATCAGCTGGTCATAGCGATAGCGCGGCATGGTGGCGCGGACCCACAGGAAGCCGAACAGAATGACGCAGACCTTCAGGACGAACCAGATGATGCCCGGCACCCAGGTGAATGGCGCGAAGGGCAAAGGCGACAGCCAGCCACCGAGGAACAGGGTGGTGATGGTGGCGCTCATCAGGATCATGTTGGCGTATTCGCCAAGGAAGAACATGGCGAAGATCATGGAGGAATATTCGACCATGTAGCCAGCCACCAGTTCCGACTCACCTTCCGGCAGGTCGAAAGGCGAACGGTTTGTTTCCGCCAGACCTGAGATGAAGAAGATGATGAACAGCGGCAGGTGCGGGATGATGAACCATACCCCCTTCGCCTGCGCATGGACGATGTCGGTCAGGTTCAGCGAGCCGACGCAGAGCAGAACGGCAATCATCACGAAGCCGATGGAGACCTCGTAGGACACCATCTGCGCCGCCGAGCGCAAGGCGCCCAGGAACCCATATTTCGAGTTGGACGCCCAGCCGGCCATGATGATGCCGTAGACGCCCAGGCTCGATATGGCGAACAGGTACAGCACGCCGACATTAATGTTGGCCAGGACCCAGCCTTCATCGAAGGGCACGACGGCCCAGGCCACCATTGCCAGGAAGAAGGTCAGCGCGGGGGCCACCAGGAACACGCCGCGGTTGGCGTTGGTCGGAAAGATCGTCTCCTTGAAGAACAGCTTGGCACCGTCCGCCAATGGCTGGAACAGGCCGAACGGACCGACGGTGTTCGGTCCCTTGCGCAGCTGCATGGCGCCGATGACCTTGCGCTCGGCATAGGTCAGATAGGCGACGCCGACGAGCACCGGCACGATGATGGCGATGATCTCGGCGACGGTGATGGCCGTCGGCCAGATATACCCTGTCCAGAGATTAGCCATTGGTTCCGGTCCTCTTATGGGCACAGCCGACGAAAGTAGCCGTGCACTCCGCCATCGTCTTGGAGGCCCGGCTGATAGGGTCGGTCATGTAGTAGTTGTCAATCGGCGAGGCCAGCGGTTCCGCCGCAGGTACACCCTCGGCCCCGAAAGTGCCCCAGGCCGCGGGCTGAATCTGGTCGACCGCGCCGAATACCGGGTTGACCGCGGCCAGCCGGGTGCGGACCTCGGCAAGAGTGTCGTAGGGCAGCGCCTTGCCCAGCACTTCCGACAGGGCGCGCAGGATCTTCCAGTCCTCCTTCGCCTCGCCCGGCGGGAACGCCGCCAGTTGGGTGCGCTGAACGCGGCCTTCGGTGCTCACGTAGGTGCCATTCTTTTCCGTGTAGGCTGCGCCCGGCAGGATCACGTCGGCGCGGTGCGCGCCGGCATCGCCGTGATGGCCCTGGTAAATGACGAAGGCCTTGCCCAGACGCTGCATGTCGATCTCGTCGGCACCCAGCAGGTAGACCACCTCGACCTCGCCCTTCTCGGCTCCGGCCAGGATGCCTTCGACATCACGGCCGCCACCCGCGGGCAGGAAGCCAAGGTCGAGGCCACCGACGCGAGCCGCCGCCGTATGCAGGACGTTGAAGCCGTTCCATTCGGCCGAGTGCATGCCGGTCGACTCGGCGATCTTGCGGGCCAGGCCCAGCAGGATATCGCCGTCAACGCGGGCCAAGGCGCCCTGCCCGATGATCAGCATCGGCCGCTTCGCCGCTTTCAATTTCGCGGCGAAGGGGTGGCTGCCGTCGGCGATGGCGCTCAGCACCGAGGCGTTTTCGCCCAGATACTCATGCTTGTAGGTCAGGTTGGTCTTCGGCCCGACGGCGGCGATCGGGAAGCCGCCGGCCGCCCAGCGCTTGCGGATGCGGGCGTTGATCACCGGCGCCTCGATCCGCGGGTTGGTGCCGATCAGCAGCAGGGCGTCGGCCTGGTCGATGCCGGCGATGGTGCTGTTGAACAGGTAGGAGACGCGCGGTCCGGAAAGCTTGGCGCCATCCTGCCGGCAATCCAGGTTGGACGAGCCGAGCTGGGTGACCAGATCCTTGAGCGCCACCATGGCCTCGGCATCGGCCTGGTCGCCGGCGATGGCCGCCAGCTTGGCTCCGGACAGGCCCTTCAGTTTGGCCGCGATGACGGTGAAGGCTTCCGGCCAGGTGGCGGGCTCCAGCTTGCCGCTCTTCCGCACATAGGGCCGGTCCAGCCGCTGGCGGATCAGGCCGTCGACCGCGAAGCGGCTCTTGTCGCCCAGCCATTCCTCGTTGATGTCGTCGTTGGTCCTGGGCAGAACGCGCATCACCTGGTTGGCCCGGGCATCCACCCGGATGTTGCTGCCCACCGCGTCGAACACGTCGATGCTTTCGGTCTTGCGCAGCTCCCACGGGCGGGCGGCGAAGGAATAGGGCTTGCTGGTCAGCGCGCCGACCGGACAGAGGTCGATGATGTTGCCGGACAGCTCCGAGGACAGGACCTTCTGCACATAGGTGCCGACCTCGAGGTTCTCGCCGCGCCCGGTGCCGCCCAGCTCGGGGACGCCGGCCACGTCGGTGATGAAGCGGATGCAGCGGGTGCAGTGGATGCAGCGGGTCATGGTGGGCTTCACCAGCGGCCCATAGTCCTTGTCCTTGACCGCCCGCTTGTTCTCGGCAAAGCGCCCCCGGTCGGCGCCATATGCCATCACCTCGTCCTGCAAGTCGCATTCGCCGCCCTGGTCGCAGATCGGGCAGTCGAGAGGATGGTTGATCAGCAGGAACTCAAGCACGCCCTTGCGCGCCTTCAGCACCTGCGGGGTGTCGGTATGCACCACCATTCCGTCGGCCACCGGCATCGCGCAGGAGGCCACGGGCTTCGGCGATTTCTCCACCTCGACCAGGCACATGCGGCAGTTGCCCGAGATGGCAAGGCGTTCGTGATAGCAGAAGCGGGGAATTTCGATGCCGAGGTAATCGGCGGCCTGCAGGATTGTCGTACCTGCCTCGACCTCCACCTCGCGTCCATCGATGGTCAGTTTGGGCATTCTTCTTGCTCCTCAGGCGGCGCGGGCGTTGGCGCGGGCTTCGCGAATGCGCCGTTCCAGTTCAGGGCGGAAGCTGCGGATCAGCCCCTGGATCGGCCAGGCCGCGGCATCGCCAAGGGCGCAGATGGTATGGCCTTCCACCTGGCGCGTGACGTCTTCGAGCATATCGATCTCGTCGACCGTCGCATTGCCCGTGACCAGGCGTTCCATGACGCGCCACATCCATCCCGTGCCCTCGCGGCAGGGGGTGCACTGGCCGCAGCTCTCATGCTTGTAGAACTTCGACAGGCGGGTGATGGCGCGGACGATGTCGGTGGACTTGTCCATGACGATCACCGCGGCGGTACCCAAGCCCGAGCGAACCTCGCGCAAGCTGTCGAAATCCATCAGCACCGTGTCGCAGATGTCCTTTGTCAGAACCGGCACCGAGGAGCCGCCGGGGATGATCGCCAGCAGGTTGCTCCACCCGCCGCGCACACCGCCCGCATGTTTCTCGATGAGCTCCTTCAGCGGAATGCCCATCTCCTCCTCGACGTTGCACGGACGCTCGACATGGCCGGAGATGCAGAACACCTTGGTGCCGGTGTTCTTCGGCCGGCCGAGGCCGGCAAACCAGGCGCCGCCGCGGCGCAGGATTGTCGGCGCGCAGGCGATGGATTCCACGTTGTTGACCGTGGTCGGGCAGCCGTACAGTCCAACGCCCGCCGGGAACGGCGGTTTCAGCCGGGGCTGGCCCTTCTTGCCTTCCAGCGACTGGATGAGGGCGGTTTCCTCACCGCACACATAGGCCCCGCCGCCGCGATGGATATAGAGGTCGAAGGCCCATCCCGAACCGCAGGCGTTCTTGCCGATCATGCCGGCGGCATAGGCTTCGTCGATGGCCGCCTGCAGGTTTTCCGCCTCGCGGATGAACTCGCCGCGGATGTAGATGTAGCCGGCATGCGCCCCCATGGCGAAGCTGGCCAGCAGGCAGCCTTCGACCAGCTTGTGGGGGTCATAGCGCATGATGTCCCGGTCCTTGCAGGTGCCGGGCTCGCCTTCATCGGCGTTGACCACCAGGTAGTGCGGGCGGACGCCCACTTCCTTGGGCATGAAGGACCATTTGAGGCCGGTCGGGAACCCGGCGCCGCCGCGTCCACGCAGGCCCGAGGTCTTCATCTCCTCGATGATCCAGTCGCGGCCCTTGGCCATGATCTCCTTGGTGCCACTCCAGTCGCCGCGGGCCTGGGCGCCTTTGAGGCGCCAGTCATGCATGCCGTAGAGATTGGTGAAAATGCGATCCTGGTCGCGCAGCATGTCAGGCGTCTCCCCCGGCGATGGCGGTCAAGGTGGTCGGGCCGCCGACCGGGCAGGAGCCTTGGCGGCCGGTCTGCGAACCGGGCTTGGGCATCTCGCCGCGCTTCAGGGCCTGGATGATCTTCTTGGCCGATTCTATGTCCAGATCCTCGTAATAGTCGTCGCCGATCCAGATCACCGGAGCGTTGACGCAGGCGCCAAGGCATTCGACTTCGGACAGCGTGAACAGCCCATCGGCCGTGGTCTGGCCCAGACCGACGCCCAGTTCCTTCTTGCAGGTCTCGACAATCTCCTCGGACCCCCGCAGCATGCACGGAAGGTTGGTGCACACCTGAAGGTGATACTTCCCGACCGGCTTCAGCTGGAACATGGTGTAGAAGGTCGCGACCTCGTAAACCTTGATCGGCGGCAGGTCGAGCAGCTCGGCGACATAGTTCATCGCCGCCAGCGACACCCAGCCTTCCTGCCGTTGCGCGATGTCCAGAAGCGGCATTACCGCACTGCGCTGGCGTCCTTCGGGGTACTTGGCGATCGCCGCCTTGGCCTTCGCCATGCTTTCCGCAGTGAAGGCAAACGACTCCGGCTGGACGGTGTTGTCTGTATTGAAACTGCTCATCGGTCGACCTCGCCGAAAACCAAGTCAATGGTACCGATGTTCGACACGACGTCGGCCAGCATGTGCCCCCGAGACATCATGTCGAGGGCTTGCAGATTGACGAAGGCCGGCGGACGGATCTTGCAGCGGTACGGCTTGTTGGTGCCGTCGGAAACCAAATAGACGGCCAGCTCTCCCTTCGGGCCTTCGATCGCCGAATAGGTTTCCCCGGCGGGAACATGAAAGCCTTCGCTGAACAGCTTGAAATGATGGATCAGCGCCTCCATCGAGCTCTTCATCAGGGCTCTGGGTGGCGGCGAAATCTTGCGGTCGTCCACGCGCACCGGCCCGGCAGGCATCTTGTTGATGGCCTGGCGGATGATTTTGCACGACTCGTAAAGCTCGAAGATATGGACCATGTAACGGTCGTAGCAGTCGCCGTTCTTGCCGACCGGAATGTCGAATTCCATATCCTCGTAGGCGGCGTAGGGCTGGGCCTTGCGCAGGTCCCACGGGACGCCGGAGCCACGCAATTGCGGCCCGGCCAGGCCCCAGTCGAGGGCCTGCTCGGCGGTAATCACGCCGATGTCGACCATGCGCTGCTTCCAGATGCGATTGTTGACCAGCAGGCCTTCGACGTCCTTGACCACTTTCTCGAAGGATTCCGTCCAGGCGGCGATGTCGTCGGCCAGACGGGCCGGCATGTCGAAGGCCACCCCGCCAACCCGATAGTAGGCGGTGTGCATGCGCGAGCCGGAAACCCGCTCGGCGAATTCCCAGATCTTCTCGCGCTCTTCGAACAGGTAAAGGATCGGCGTCATGGCGCCGACGTCCATGGCGTTGGCGCCGAGATTGAGCAGATGGTGGTTGATGCGGCCCAACTCGTCCCACATCGTCCGCAAGTAGCGGGCACGCGGCGGCGGTTCGATGCCGAGAAGCTTTTCCACCGCCATGACGAAGGGATGCTCGTTATTGATCGAGGAGGTGTAGTCCATCCGATCCAGGTACGGCACCGCCTGCATGTAGGTTTTGGTCTCGATCAGCTTCTCGGTGCCGCGGTGCAGGAGACCGATATGTGGGTCGCACCGTTCCACCACCTCGCCGCTCATCTCGAGGACAAGACGCAGCACGCCGTGCGCCGACGGGTGCTGCGGACCGAAGTTGACGCTGTAATTCTTGAGCTGAGTCTCGGCCATGATCAGTTATTCCCTTCCGCCTTCTCGTCGCCCGGAAGCATGCCTTCCCACGGGCTCAGGAAGTCGAAGCTGCGGAAATCGGCGGTGAGTTTGACCGGTTCGTAGACCACGCGCTTCTGTTCGTCGTCGTAGCGCAGTTCGACATAGCCGCTGACGGGAAAATCCTTGCGCAACGGATGGCCCTCGAAACCGTAGTCGGTGAGGATGCGGCGCAGGTCCGGGTGATCCGAGAAGGCCACGCCGAACATGTCCCACGTTTCGCGCTCGAACCAGCCGGCCGAGGAGAAAATTCCGGTGATGGTCGGCACCGGCGTGTCCTCGTCGGTGCTCACCTTGACGCGGATGCGCTGGTTATGTTTCAGCGACAACAGGTTGTAGACGACCTCGAAGCGCTGTTCGCGCCCGGGATAGTCCACGCCGCAGACGTCCATGCACTGCCTGAACAGGCAATTGGCGTCGTCGCGCAGGAACGTCATCACCTTCTGGATGGCCGTCGAACGGACAGTGATGACCAGTTCGCCCTTCAGCACTTCGGCCGCGAGCACGTCCTGGGAGAGGGCAGAGGAAATATATTCCCCAAGGTCTTGCAGAGGTTGCGTCATGTTCACTCGCCGAATGGCTGTCATGGTCGTTCCCCCGAGGGGCTCGAAGATCAACGCGCGATGGTGCCCGTGCGATTGATCTTTTTCTTCAGTTGTAGAAGTCCGTAGATCAGCGCTTCCGCCGTCGGCGGGCATCCCGGCACATAGACGTCCACCGGAACGATTCGATCGACACCGCGCACCACCGAATAGGAGTAGTAGTAATAACCGCCGCCGTTGGCGCAGGACCCCATGGAAATGACCCAGCGCGGTTCCGCCATCTGGTCGTAAACGCGGCGGAGCGCCGGTGCCATCTTGTTGGTTACCGTGCCGGCCACGATCATCACGTCGGAGGCGCGCGGACTGGGCCGGTAGATGATGCCGAAGCGGTCCATGTCATAGCGCGCACAGGCGGCATGCATCATCTCGATGGCGCAACAGGCCAAGCCGAACGTCATCGGCCAGAGCGAGCCGGTGCGCGCCCAGTTGACCAGCTTGTCGACGTTGGCCAGAACGAACCCTTTCTCGTTCAGCTCTTCGGCGACGGCCCGCATCACCATGTCCTGGTGGGGGCCGGGGCCGATCGGCGCGACAGCCGGCGCCACCGGCAGCTCGCGGTTCACTCCCATTCCAGTGCTCCCTTTCTCCATTCATAGACGAAGCCGACCGTCAGCACGCCCAGGAAGATCACCATGGACCAGAAGCCGAACAGCCCGATCTTTCCGAGGGACACCGCCCAGGGGAACAGAAAGGCGACTTCGAGGTCGAAAATGATGAACAGGATGGCGACAAGGTAGTAGCGAACATCGAACTTGACGCGAGCATCCTCGAAGGCGTCGAAGCCGCACTCGTAGGCAGAACCTTTTTCGGGATAGGGTTTTTGCCGCGCCACCAGCCAGTTGCCGACGATGATGACAACGGAAATCAGTATGGCAATGCCGAGAAACATCAGAATCGGCAGGTATTCGAGGAGCATGGCATCCATGATTCTGCCCTCAGACTGAACGACCAATATTGTGACGATGGCACGGGTCACGCCCAAGTATCGGCCAGCATTCCCGCAATAAAATTCATGTTACTGGAAATGATGGCACCGGCCGAGAGGCCCGATATCAGGAATTGAAACCGCGCAACGCCTCCTGGACCAAATCCTCCGTTGCGCAAAGTCTTCGCACTCCCCTCAGGGATGGCGGGAGTGACGGGGCTCGAACCCGCGACCTCCGGCGTGACAGGCCGGCGCTCTAACCGACTGAGCTACACCCCCGCTGCAAAGCTGCGCGGGTGCGGCTGATGTATCCCAGGGGCGTGGATGTGTCAAGCAAACATGCCATCGTATTGCCACTTTTGAGCAGCTTTTACCTCGATCCTAATGGTCATGGAAAACTCTGATCCAACCTGTAGTTTGCAATGACAAAGTCACAATTCATCAGTGACTTTGTCTGCGAAAAGGGGGCAGCCGAGGCGCTCGCGCCAGCGGTTTTTCCTGAGCACGCCTCCCGTTTCGACACTGGCGCTTACTTGACGCCATTCGTCGGTTTTATTTGATGGCATAGAACGCCCCCTGCCGCCCAGCACGCAGGAGTATATATGCGGCCCGGTCCAAAGGATGGATGGACAGCGCCCGTCAAGGATTTGGCCGCAGCGTCTCTGCCGCACTAGCCCGGCGGCCCACTTGCATCAGCCTGCGCCGCGATGGGCGGGCCGCCACGCCGCGGACGATCAGCCGATGGTCACATGCACCAGCGGCAGGCCGCTCAGCAGATGCGTCAGCACCTGTCCTTCCGCTGCAGAAATCGGATGAAGAAGGCCACCCGCAGCCGGAATGCTCGCCTGATATCCACCCGCCGATTCACCGGACGTTCCGGCTACGGCGCCGGGAGGCACCGTCATTCCGTGAATCTCGACAAGGCGAATGCCCAACGGCTGCAAGGAATTGAACACCGACTGCGCTTGCGAACTGCCGTTGAAATCGAAGGTCTCATGATAAGCCAGATTTCCATTGGCATCGGCGGTGGGAAAGACATCGCCTGGCTGACTGCCCAGAGACTGGGCCGCCACCTGAGGATTGGTGGTCAGGCTGAGCAGGACGGGGCCGGCGACGGCTTGCGCCTCGCTGGTATTGATATAGCCGTCGTGATCCGTGTCATTGGCGGGGGTGGGCGCCGCCGACGGCTGTCCGTTCGGGAAGCCGTGTATATGCATCGGATGCATCTGGTTGGGCACCAGGCCGGTGGCATCGACAGTGACGTTGAGCGTACCGTCGTGCTGCGCAATGAGGGCCAGGCCGTTGGCTCCCGAATTGTTGGCCGGGCTGAGGGTCGCTTCGTAATAGGCAGTGGAGGAACTGGTGGCAGGTGAGCTCGCCGGGGTGCCGGAAGTGGACGGAGCCGCCGCAGCCGCAGCCGCCGACGTAGCCGGCGCGGAAGCCACAGGGACCGCCGGAGCGCCGGGAGCAACCGGCGCGGTCGCGGTGCCGGGAATGGCCGGTGTGGCAGGAGTTGCCGCCGCCGATATCGCAGGAGTCGCCGGCGCGGCGGGGGTCGCCGGCGTCGCAGGAGGTGGCGGCGTCGCCGGGGTGGCCGGCGTGGCTGCCGGTACCGCCGCAGGCATGCCACTCGGCGCAGGCGCCGGGCCACCATAACCGCCATAACCGCCATAACCCGAAGAGGCGCTTGTCGTAGCCATGACCTTTCTCCTTGCTTCACTCGCTGTTAGCACAACATGGCGGACAGCGCGGCCGTTCTGAGCAGTCCCCGGTTTTGGCGACAAGCCCCGCTTGTGATGGCCTGAGGAGCCACGACGGCGCAGGTGCTCCGATGGATAAGTCGACCTCGCGAAACGCAAATACTCTATCGGATATGGCAACAACCAATAATAGCGCTCTTATTGATGCACCTGGCTTTCGATACCACTTTTATTAAAGACATATTTAACGTTGGTGATCCGCGTGAGAACAAGTCCGTTGCGGGGGAATGCCGATCACCTTCGAAGGAAAGTCCGATGTCCCGCTTCGGCTCCGTCCTGTTCCGGTTGCTCATACGCTTGGTCATTGCCGCGGGTCCCCTGGGCACGCTGCCCCCTACCTCCGCCTACGCCTATGGCGGCGGAGGCGGGGGCCATGGCGGCGGTGGCGGGTTCCATGGTGGCGGCGGCGGCTTCCACGGCGGGACAGGAGGCTTCCATGGCGGAGGCGGGTGGCATGGCGGACATTGGCACGGAGGCCATTGGCATGGAGGCGGATGGCGTGGCGGACGTTGGTACCACGGCGACTGGGATCGCGGCCGCGACTGGGGATTTGCCGTGGGCTTGGGACTCGGCCTTGCGCCCTACTGGTGGGACTCGCCGGGCTATTACTACCTTGACGAACCCTTCCCATACGCCGATCTGGGCCCCATGGCACCGCCCGGCGGAATTGCCGGTCAGCCACAAACGGCTCTGATGACGCCTCCTCCGGCACAGTATTGGTATTACTGCGACAGCCCTAACGGCTACTACCCCTATGTCGGCTCCTGCGGCCACCCCTGGCAGCAAGTTCCAGCGACACCGCCGGCAGCGGCCGCCAACGCCAAACCACATTAGCAGCGAGACAGGAGAGGCAGGACATGACGCACCGTATCACGATCGTGGTGATAGGCTTGTCGGCGGCGGCCCTGCTCAGCGGATGCGCCGCAACGCCATTGGGCCCAACGGTACAGGTGATGCCCGCCCCCAACAAACCGTTCGAGGTCTTCCGAGCCGACCAGGCAACCTGCAAGCAATATGCGCAAGAACAGGTGGGCGGACAGTCCGAAGCTGCAAACAGCACAGCGGTCGGGTCAACCTTGCTCGGTGCACTGCTTGGCGCAGGCCTGGGGGGCGCCATCGGTGGTGGCGGAGGGGCCGGAATTGGCGCTGCGGGCGGTGGCGTCTTGGGAACCGCCGTGGGCGCCGGTGGATCTGGCAATACGCAGGGCTCGATTCAGGAGCAATACAACAACGCGTATATGCAGTGCATGTATGCCAAAGGAAACCAGGTCCCCGGCACGCAAACGGGCGTTTACGCTCCGCCGCCGCCACCGCCACCGCCATACCACGCACCGCCGAAATCCGGAGGACAGGGCTGAGCGGCTTGGTGGGCGGTGAGGGACTCGAACCCCCGACATCCTCCGTGTAAAGGAGGCGCTCTACCAACTGAGCTAACCGCCCCCGGCAACCGGCGAGGGAAGGAGTATCCTTTCCCGTGGGGAAAAAGGCAACGGCAATGGCAGGAAGAGAAGGCAATCGTCCTCAAGCCACTGCGCGGGGCAGGACCAAAAGGCAATGCCGGCCGCTCGCGCAGCCGGCATTGCCGGGTAACCGTCTATTATCCGAAGGGCGTCTTAGTTGACGGCGTCCTTCAAGCCTTTGCCGGCTTTGAACTTGGGCTGCTTCGACGCGGGGATGGTAATCTTCTGACCGGTCCGGGGGTTACGCCCCTCGGACTTGGCGCGCTCGGCAACGTTAAAGGTGCCGAAGCCAACCAGACGAACCTCTTCCCCCTTCTTCAGCGCGTCGGTAATCGCCGCAAAGGCGCCGTCGACGGCCTTGGCAGCATCAGCCTTGGACAAACCAGCAGCGCTCGCGACTACAGTCACCAGATCGTTCTTATTCACCTCGGTGCCCCCTTCCTTAAAACCGCAAGTTATAGTCAGTCATAAGCCAACTACCATAAAGCATGAACTTAGTCTAAAACGGGTATCCGAGCCTCGTCAATCGGAGAAGCGACCCGATTCCCAGCTTTTCCGCCAAATCGACGTTTTTTTCGAGGAAGCCTGCGGGTTTTGCATAAAAATTGAAGGGCCGCAGCGTTTCCGCAGCGGCCCCCTTGTTACATTTAGGCAACAATCGCTGATTGCGATCAGTGAGTGATCACCCCCACCTCGCCTTCCACCGGCTCGGCTTTCGGCATGGAAACGGGCTCCTGATCGGGGTCCCAGGCAATTGGCACCAGAGCTCCGGTCAGGGCGTTGGCCAGAACCTCGTCCACGGTCGAGACCGGCATGATGTTCAGATGACGTTTGACGTTATCTGGAATATCGGCCAAGTCCTTCTCGTTGTCCTTGGGGATCAGCACCGTCTTGATTCCGCCGCGGAGTGCCGCGAGCAGTTTCTCCTTCAATCCGCCGATCGGCAGAACCCGGCCGCGCAGAGTGATCTCGCCGGTCATCGCCACGTCTTTGCGCACCGGGATGCCGGTCAGCACCGAAACAATGGCCGTGCACATGGCGACGCCGGCGGACGGGCCGTCCTTCGGCGTGGCCCCTTCCGGCACGTGAACATGAATGTCGCGTTTCTCGAACACCAACGGCTTGATGCCGAAATTGACCGAGCGGGCGCGCACATAGGAGCGAGCCGCCTGGACCGACTCCTGCATCACGTCGCCCAGTTTGCCGGTATGGGTGAACACCCCCTTGCCGGGCATCGACACCGCTTCGATGGACAGCAGCTCGCCCCCCACCTCGGTCCAAGCCAAGCCGGTGACCACACCGATCAGGTCTTCCATCTCGGCTTCGCCATAGCGGAAGCGCCGCACTCCGGCGTATTTCTCAAGGTTTTTCCGGGTGACCGAAACCTTCGCCCCGGCCCCCTTGCTCAAGATCTCCTTGGTCGCCTTGCGGGCAAGATTGGCCACCTCGCGCTCGAGATTACGAACCCCGGACTCCCGTGTGTAGTAGCGGATCAGATCCCGCAGGGCGTCATCCGAGATTGACCATTCGCCCTTCTTCAGGCCGGCCGCCTTGGTCTGCTTTTCCAGCAGATGGCGTTTGGCGATCTCCACCTTCTCGTCCTCGGTATAGCCCGAGATGCGGATGATCTCCATGCGGTCGAGGAGAGGCTGCGGCATGCGCAACGTGTTCGCCGTGGTGACGAACATCACGTCCGACAGGTCGTAGTCGACCTCGAGATAATGGTCGCTGAAATTGACGTTCTGCTCGGGATCCAGAACCTCCAGCAAGGCCGAGGCGGGGTCGCCGCGCCAGTCGGCGCCCAGCTTGTCCACCTCGTCCAGAAGGAACAGCGGGTTCGACGACTTGGCCTTCTTCATCCCTTGGATGATCTTCCCCGGCATCGAGCCGATATAGGTCCGCCGATGGCCACGGATTTCCGATTCATCCCGGACGCCGCCCAGCGACACGCGAATGAAGTTCCGCCCCGTGGCCCGGGCGATGGAGCGTCCCAGCGAGGTCTTGCCGACGCCCGGCGGGCCGACCAGGCACAGGATCGGGCCCCGCACCTTCACCGTGCGCTGCTGCACCGCAAGATATTCGAGAATCCGCTCCTTGACCTTCTCGAGGCCGTAGTGATCGGCGTTCAGGATGTCCTCGGCCAGCTTGATGTCGCGCTTGACCTTGGTGCGCTTCTTCCACGGAATCGACAGGATCCAGTCAAGGTAGTTGCGCACGACCGTCGCTTCAGCCGACATCGGACTCATGCTGCGCAGCTTCTTAAGCTCGCCCATGGCCTTCTCGCGGGCTTCCTTAGACAGGTGCGTCTTGTTGATCCGCTCTTCGAGCTCGGCCGCCTCGTCGCGGCCGTCCTCGCTCTCGCCCAGCTCCTTCTGGATGGCCTTGAGCTGCTCGTTGAGATAGTATTCCCGTTGGGTCTTCTCCATCTGCCGCTTGACGCGGTTGCGGATCTTCTTTTCCACCTGCAGGACGCCGATCTCGGCCTCCATGTAGGAGTAGACCCGCTCCAGGCGCTCGGAAATCGTTTCGATCTCCAGCAGCTCCTGCTTCTCGGCGATCTTGAGCTGCAGATGCGAGGCCACTGTGTCGGCCAGTTTGCCCGGATCCTCGATTTGGTTGATCGAGACCAGAACCTCGGGCGGGATCTTCTTGTTCAGCTTGATGTATTGCTCGAACTGCGACACGACCGAGCGCGACAGCGCCTCAAGCTCCTGCAGGTCACCGGGCTTCTCGCCGATGACGTCGGCATAGGCCTGGAAGAACGCCTGATTATCAGCGAAGTCGTTGATCTTGGCGCGCTGGCTGCCCTCGACCAGAACCTTGACGGTACCGTCGGGCAGCTTCAGCAGCTGCAGAACCGTGCTGACGGTCCCCACCTTGTAGATATCGTCCGGGGTAGGATCGTCCTGGGCGGCGTTCTTCTGCGCCACAAGCAGAATCTGCTTGTCCTCCTTCATTACGTCTTCGAGGGCGCGCACCGACTTTTCGCGCCCGACAAACAAGGGGACGATCATGTGGGGGAAGACGACAATGTCACGGAGCGGAAGAACGGGAAAGACGTCTCCGCGCGCTAGTTCGACCATGCTACCTCATTTGTGACGAGCGACCCGACGACAAGCCGGACCGACGGTTTTTCTCTGTCCAGCTCTTAGACTTCGGTGCCATCCCCCCTTAGTTCAAGGGGTAGACCGATCTCAGGCACTGGATCCGATGTCTTCGCGACGATCCGCGTAGATGTAGAGCGGCTTGGCACGTCCCTCCACCACTTCGCCGTTGATCACCACCTCCTCCACACCATCCAGTCCCGGCAGGTCGAACATGGTATCGAGCAGGATGCTCTCCATGATCGAACGCAGGCCCCGGGCTCCGGTCTTCCGCAGGATGGCTTTCTGGGCGATCGTCTTCTGCGCGTCCTCGCTGAACGTCAGACGGACGTCCTCCATCTCGAACAGGCGCTGGTATTGCTTGACCAAAGCGTTCTTCGGCTTCGACAGAATGTCGACCAGCGCGTTCTCGTCGAGGTCGTTGAGCGTGGCGATCACCGGAAGGCGGCCGACGAACTCGGGTATCAGGCCGAATTTCAGCAGGTCTTCGGGTTCGACCTCGCGCAGGATGTCGCCGGTCGTACGCTCGTCCGGGCCGCGCACATCGGCGCCGAAGCCGATGGATGTGCCTTTGCCGCGCGACCCGATGATCTTTTCCAGGCCGGCGAAGGCTCCGCCGCAGATGAAGAGGATATTGGTCGTGTCGACCTGCAGGAATTCCTGCTGCGGGTGCTTGCGGCCCCCTTGCGGCGGCACCGAAGCGACCGTGCCTTCCATGATCTTCAGCAGAGCCTGCTGAACCCCTTCGCCCGACACGTCGCGGGTAATCGACGGGTTGTCGGACTTGCGGCTGATCTTGTCGACCTCGTCGATATAGACGATGCCGCGCTGCGCGCGCTCCACATTATAGTCCGCGGCCTGCAGCAGCTTGAGGATGATGTTCTCGACATCCTCACCCACATAGCCGGCCTCGGTCAGAGTCGTGGCGTCCGCCATGGTGAAGGGCACGTCGAGGATGCGCGCCAACGTCTGCGCCAGCAGCGTCTTGCCGCAACCGGTCGGGCCGACCAGCAGGATATTGGACTTCGCGATCTCGATATCCGGGTTCTTGCCCCCGTGGCCCAATCGTTTGTAGTGGTTGTGCACGGCAACGGAAAGCACGCGCTTTGCGTGCTCCTGCCCGATCACATAGTCATCGAGCACGGCACAAATGTCTCGCGGGGTCGGCACACCATCGCGGGACCGCACCAGGTGCGTCTTGTGTTCCTCTCGGATGATGTCCATGCACAGCTCGACGCATTCATCGCAGATGAATACCGTCGGCCCGGCGATCAGCTTCCGCACCTCATGCTGGCTCTTTCCGCAGAAGGAGCAGTAGAGGGTGTTTTTGGAATCGCCGCTGGTGGACTTGGTCATCGCTTCTCCCTGGGGTAGCGCGGCTGTCGAGAAATCATGTTAGACCGTCGCGGCGTTGCCATACAATGCCAAATATGGCCCAGGCTAGGCCTCCCGCGGCACGACCGGCCGCGAGATCGGCATGGTTGATGGAAACGCCCTTCGGCCAGATCACGCGGCAGCCGAAGACTCGGATTGTGGCGGCCGGGTGGACACCACGTCGTCGATCAGCCCGAACTCTTTCGCCTCTGCCGCCGTCATGTATTTGTCGCGCTCCATGGCGCGCTCGATCACGTCGAGGCTCTGGCCGGTATGGTGCACATAGATATTGTTGAGCCGGGCGCGCAGGGCAAGGATTTCGCGCGCTTGGATCTCGATGTCGGTGGCCTGGCCCTGCGCACCGCCTGATGGCTGGTGGATCATGATCCGCGCGTTGGGCAACGAATAGCGCTTGCCGGCGGCGCCCGCCGCAAGCAGCAGCGATCCCATCGATGCGGCCTGGCCGATGCAGACGGTGGACACTGCCGGGCGGATGTACTGCATGGTGTCGTAGATCGCCAGACCGGAAGTCACGACCCCGCCAGGAGAATTGATGTAGAAAGCGATATCCTTGGTCGGATTCTCCGATTCAAGGAACAGCAGCTGCGCGCAAATCAGGGCCGAGACCTGGTCGAAGACCTCTCCGGTCAGGAAGATGATGCGCTCCTTCAGCAGGCGCGAATAGATGTCGTAGGCCCGCTCTCCGCGGTTGGTCTGCTCGACCACCATGGGTACCAAGGTGTTCATGTAGAGATCGATAGGGTCTCGGTCTTTCATCATTCGTCCTTGTCCTTGTGGCCTCTCGGCGTGACGCCGGCGGAACGGCCGGCGTCACGCCGTCATTTCGTCACTCCTCGGCCTGCGCCTTCTTCTTGGCGGAACGTTTCTTCGGCTTGGCCTCCTCGGCGGCGGCCGTCGAAGCGGGATTCGCATCCGGATCCTGCTGAAGCTCGTCCAGCGAAACCGCCTTGTCCGACACCTTGGCCAGTTCGAGAATGAAGTCGATGACCTTCTCCTCGAAGATCGGCGCCCGCAGGCTGTTCAGCGCGTCGGCATTGCGCTGATAGTATTGGAACACCAGGTGTTCCTGCCCGGGGAACCGGCGCGCCTCGTTCATCACGGCGCGGTTCAGGTCCTCTTGGGTGATCGCGATGTTGTTCTTGCGACCGACCTCGGACAGCACCAAGCCCAACCGGACACGGCGCTCGGCGATGCCGCGGTACTCGGCCTTAAGGTCGTCATCACTCTTGCCTTCGTCGGCGGGATCGACCCGGCCTTCGGCCTTGTCCTTCTCCAGCTGCTTCCAGATGGCATCGAATTCCAGATCCACCATGCCCTGCGGCACGGCGAATTCATGGTGCAGCGCCAGTTGGTCGAGCAGGCGGCGCTTCAAATGGGCGCGCGACAGGCCGGCGTAGTCCCGCTCGATCTCCTCGCGCAGCGCCTTCTTCAAGGCTTCCAGGTCGTCGAGCCCCAACCCCTTGGCCAACTCGTCGTCGAGCGAGGTCGGAACCACCTGCCGGACCTCATGCACCTTGACCTCGAACTCGGCATCCTTGCCGGCCAGGTCCGAATTGCCATATTCAGCCGGGAAGGTCACCTTCACCACCCGCTCGTCGCCCGCCTTGGCGCCGAGCAGCTGGTCTTCGAATCCCGGAATGAAGGTATTCGAACCCAGCTTGAGGGAATAGCCTTCGGCCTTGCCGCCGTCGAAGGCAACGCCGTCGACCTTGCCCAGGAAGTCGATGACCACCACTTCGCCGCTTTCCGCCGCATGGTCCCCGGCCGCCGGGTCGGTCTTCTCGCGGCTGGTGGCGATGCGGTTGAGCGCCTCCTCGATCGCCTGGTCGGCGACTTCGGCCACCGGCTTTTCGAGGACGAGGCTGCTCAGCTCCATCAGTTGCACCTCGGGCAGGGTCTCCACGGCGACCGTGAACTCCAGGTCGCTGCCTTCGGTGAACGAGGTGATCTCGATCTTGGGCTGCAGGGCGGGTCGCAGCTGATGCTCCTCGATCGCCTGCTTGGCGCCGTCATTGACGGCCGATTCGAGAACCTCCCCCATTACCGAGGAGCCATATTTCTTGCGCAGGATGCCCATCGGCACCTTGCCGGGACGGAAGCCCGGAATTCGGACATTGCGCCCTACCTCGACAAGGCGGCTCTCCACCTTCGTGGCAAGCTGTCCGGCGGAAATGATGACCTTGAATTCGCGCTTCAGGCCATCGGCGTTGGTTTGAGTTACCTGCATTGAATTCTCTGCCAATCGAAAGACGACAATATCGACCGCCCTGGGCGGTTTTGCAACCTGGTGCACCGACACATAGAGATATGTCAATGCACCAGACCTATCACAGCCCCTCGCCAGACCGGGCCACCCGCCCCCTTGGCCGCCGCCTCAATGGTGGTCGGCAGGAAAAAGCGCCCATCAAGGGCGCCGCCAAGGGGCCGTAAGCCCTGCCCGGCGAAGGACAAAAATCAAGCTTCCCCAGGCATGGCCGAGGGTAATCCGGGCTGGGAGAGGTGGTGCGGGCGAAGGGATTTGAACCCCCATGGCTTTCGCCGCTGGAACCTAAATCCAGTGTGTCTACCAGTTCCACCACGCCCGCAGGACGCGCCCTCGCCCCCGGTCGCCCGGCCGGAGCCGATGTCTATAACACAGTCGTTCCGCAGGAAACCAGGGCAAAACCCCAATGCGCGAAACTGGTCGCCGCCTGCCCGCTTTACCGGCGTCACTGGGGTAGGACGTTAACGCCCGACTGGTATTCCATCCAATACGCATTCGGCTATGCCGCGGGGGCTATGGCTTTGGTATAGTTAGCTTAGCCTTTGGGAGATAAATCCATGAGCATCGACTTAGACCGTAAAGGGCGTCTTGCCTTTCTTTTCATCGACGAGGCGACGCGCGGCGCCCTGCGGGAATTCCAAGCGCTGCTGGCTCCGCGCATCGATGCCATCCTCGGCGATTTCTACCGGCACATCGAAACGACGCCCGAGGTCGCCAAGATATTCGCCGGCCATTCGGTCGAGCATGCCCGGCGCATGCAAAGGGCCCACTGGCTGAACAACGTATTTTCCGGCCGATACGACGAGGAATATTTCCAGCAGGTGGTGAAGATCGGGCAGGCCCATGCGAGGATCGGCCTCGAACCGCGCTGGTACATCGCCGGCTACTGCATGATCCTCAACCAGCTTGTCGAATTGGCCACCGCCAATTTCCGCAAGAAGCCGGAGCGGCTGGCGCAAATCGTCGCCGCGGTCAACCGTGCGGTCTTCCTCGATATGGACTTGGCCATTTCGGTCTATATCGACGCGACCAAGGAAAAGGCCCGCACCCTCAACCTCCGGGCCGACGAGTTCGAATCGCAGGTGTCCGGCATGGTCAACATGGTCTCGGCGGCTGCCACCGAGTTGCAGGCGACGGCGCAGTCCATGGCCGCCACGGCCGAACAGACCAGCCGCCAGGCAACGGCGGTGGCCACGGCGGCCGAACACGCTTCGACCAATGTGGAAACCGTGGCGACGGCAACCGAAGAACTGGCTTCGTCGATCCAGGAAATCAGCCGCCAGGTGTCGCAATCCACCAACATCGCCAGTTCGGCGGTCGACGAGGCCCAGCGCACCAATACCATGGTCCAGGGTCTGTCCGCCGCCGCCCAACGGATCGGCGAAGTGGTCAAGCTGATCAACGACATCGCCAGCCAGACCAACCTGCTGGCGCTGAACGCCACCATTGAGGCGGCCCGGGCCGGCGATGCCGGCAAGGGCTTCGCCGTGGTAGCCGGCGAGGTGAAGAACCTGGCCAATCAGACGGCCAAGGCCACCGACGAGATTTCGGCCCAGATCCAGGCCGTGCAGAACGCCACCAAGGACGCGGTGGCGGCCATCCAGGGCATCGGCACCACCATCGGCAAGATGAGCGAGATCTCCGCGGCGATCGCCGCGGCGGTCGAGGAGCAAGGCGCCGCCACGCGGGAAATCGCCCGCAACGTGCAGCAGGCGGCGGAAGGCACGGGCCAGGTGACCTCCAGCATCGCCATGGTTACCCAGGCAGCGGGAGATTCGGGCCAGGCGGCTCGCGAAGTGCTGTCCGCCGCCGGCGAACTGTCGCGCCAGTCGGAGCAGCTGTCGTCCCAGGTCAACGGCTTTCTGACCGAAGTGCGGCGCGACAGCTGAGGCGGTCAACGGATCCTTCGCTTTCCCCAGGACTTCATTGTCGTTCTGAGCCGCAGGCGAAGGATCTCGCGGGTTATTCCTTCAGCAGGGAGCGGATGGGGCCGGACATGGCTGTCCGGCCCTGACCAGTATAGGCCTCGTGATTGGCCTCGATGTCGGACAGCTTGTAGAGATAGTTGACCATCATGCCGACCGCCTGGGTCATACCCTTGCTCGATGTATCGGCCAGCCAGTTCAGCCGCTCGATGCGAGCGCCATTGGACAGATGAAAATGGGCCACCGGGTCCAGCGCCCGCCCCGTTCCCTCGCGCTTCTCGCTCAGGTAACGGACGCACAGGCGCATCAGCACGCCCTTCAACGTGTCGGCCACCCCTTCGTCCTCGACCCAGGGAGTGCTCAGGATTGCTTTCAGGCTGGTGCCCACCGATAAGCCCTGGGCCAGCGCCACGACGATGCGGTGTTCGGCCGGAGTCAGCAGTTTGACCTCGCCCTCGGCCAGCCGCTCGTCCAGCCAGGCGCGGAACCCCGGCAGCGGCGACAGCGTGGCAAAGGCCTTCAGGTTGGGGAATTCGTGCGACAGGCTGTCGACCACCCGCTTGATGAGGAAGTTGCCGAAACTGATCCCCACCAGCCCCCGCTGGGCGTTGTTGATCGAATAGAAAATCGCCGTATCGGCCTTCGACGGATCGCCTACCGGCGCATGTTCGTCCAGCAGCTCGTGAACGTTTCCGGCCATGCCGCGAACCAGTGCCACCTCGACGAAGATCAGCGGCTCGTCGGGCATGCGGGGATGGAAGAAGGCATAGAGACGGCGGTCCGAGTCGAGCCGATTCTTCAAGTCGCGCCATCCCTGGATGGCGTGCACCGCCTCATAGGCCATGATCTTTTCCAGGATCAGCGCCGGCGAACGCCAGGTGATGCGCTGCAATTCCAGGAAGCCGACGTCGAACCAGGCGGACAGCAGTTCCTTCAGATCGGCTTCCAGCGCCTGCATGGCCGCGTCGCTCTTGACCAGTGACAGCAGCTCGGCCCGCATGTCCACCAGGAACTTCACGCCCTCGGGCAGCGCGTTGAACTGGGTCAGCAAACGCTGGCGGGGGCTTTCGAGGGCGTCGCGCAACGCCCGTTCGGCCACCAGCCGCGCCGCTGGAGTCTTCGCCGCCGCCACCGCCGCCATGGCGGCATCCACCTGCGCCGCTTCGGTGCCGAACTCCTCGGCCAGCAGGCGCAGGAAGTTGCGGCGCCCCTCGTCGTTGAGCGCCAGATAGGAGCGCCCCAGGGTCGCCGCCCGGACCCGGGCCGAGACCTCGCCGCCCCGCCCTTGCAGGCAGTCGCGCATCTGCTCGCGCAGAACCTCGGCGTCGTCGGCCGGCAATTCGGGCGAAATGCGCGGCGTCTTGCCAAGCGAGACTGCGATGTCGCGCCACATGCCCCGCAGGTTGCGCAACCGGTCGCGGAACGCTTGGCTGACCGCCGGGATCGCCGCGCCGACCTGTTTCACATCCTCCATCGGCGCCTCCATCTGTGATTAACTGCCGCCCGTTGGCCCAGCGGCTGCTCCGCCTCGGCGGGCCGGCGATCATCGGCCAGCCTCCGCCATATTTCGGGCAGGACCTCGACCAGATCCTCGGCAATGAGTCCGGGGCCAAAGGTGGTGGCCGCCTCTCCATGCATCCAGGCACCGGCGCAGGCGGCATCGAACGGCGACATGCCTTGGGCCAGCAGGCCGCCGATGATCCCGGCCAGGACGTCGCCGGTACCGCCGGTAGCCAGCGTCGGCGGTGCCGACACCGTCACCGCCGCCCGTCCGTCGGGGGCGGCCACCACCGTGTCCGCTCCCTTGAGCAGCACCACCGCCCCGCTCTCCCCGGCCGCCCGGCGGGCGCGCGTCAGGCGATCTCCGAGCTGCGAAAACAGCCGGGAATATTCACCATCATGCGGTGTCACCACCGGCGTGCCGCCGACCCCCCACAGAGCGGCGGGATTGCCGGCAAAGCTGGTCAGCGCGTCGGCGTCGAGAACGCAGGACTTGCCCGCCGCCAGGGCGCCCAGCACGAGTCGGCGGGTATCCTCGCCCACCCCCAGGCCGGGGCCGAGCACCGCCGCATTCCGCCGCCGATCGGCGAGCAGGTCGTCCCACGCGTCCATGTCCTGGACGATGATCCCCGGCTGGCCGGCGCGGTACACGGCAAGCGCCTCCTTCGGCGCGACGACGGTGGTCAGGCCGGCGCCCGCCCGATGTCCCGCCGATGCCGCCAGGCGCGCCGCCCCGGTCATGGTGCCGCCACCCGCCACCAGCAGATGCCCGCGCCGGTATTTGTGTCCGTCCGCCTCGGGCCAGGGCAACCGCTCGCCCCACAGCGCCGGCGTATTGATCCAGGCGCGCGGACCGATTTCGGCGAGGACCGATTGCGGAATGCCGATGTCGCCGACCACCAGTTCACCGCACAGCAGGCGACCCGGCATCAGCACATGGCCCGGCTTCGGACGGAAAAAGGTGACGGTCAGCGCCGCCTGCGGAGCGGCGCCAAGCACCGCCCCGGTATCGCCGTCGATGCCGCTGGGCATGTCGATGGCGGCCACCTGCAACCGGCGCAAATTGATGGTTTCCACCAGTTGTCGCGCCAGGCCGTCCAAGGGTCTGGTCAGGCCGGCGCCGAACAGCGCGTCCACCACCAGCGGCGCGTCGTCCAGCAGATCGACCGAGGGCGCCAGCACGGGGCCTCGCCAGCGCCCGGCCATCAGCGCGGCGTCGCCCTTGATCTGCCCAATTCCGCCTAACAGCGCCAGACGCACCGGCCAGCCCCACGATGACAGCAGACGGGCGACGACGAACCCGTCCCCGCCGTTATTGCCGGGACCGCAAAGAACCACCACGCGGCGCGGCGGAAACCGCCGGCGGATCGCCCGCGCCACCTGCCAGCCGGCAGCCTCCATCAACGTCCGGCCCGGCACCCCGGCCGCCATGGCGGCGGCGTCGGCGGCATACATCTCCTTGATGGAAAGCAGACAGCTCAAGGGCAGCCTCCAGCAAAACGTCTCCGTGGCAAATTTTTCTCTCGCCGGTCTGGAGGGCCCCGCCCGGCGAGCGACTATGACCCACCGATGGTTCAGAGCTCTAGGGTAATGCCTGGCGGGCACTTGGCAACCCCCCGGCAATTTCTTGCCCGCGAGATCCGCCGAATCCGGTAACCTCGGATCATAATCCTGATTGGCCGGCTCGTTTATAAACTTCTCGTTGCAGCCGTCGGGCTGGCCGCCCGGCGCCAGCCGCGCTATATAATTCGCCTTCCCGGCTTTCTCCTGCAGAGGGCGGATTGTGAAGGTAATGGTTCTCGGCGCCGGCGTCGTCGGCGTCACAACGGCGTGGTACCTGGCCAAGGCCGGCCACGAAGTGGTGGTGGTCGACCGCCAACCGGGTGCCGGGCTGGAAACCAGCTTCGCTAACGGCGGCCAGATCTCCCCCTGTCATGCCGAGCCTTGGGCCAACCCGTCGACCCCATTGAAGGCGCTGCGGTGGATGGGCGTCGAAGATGCGCCGCTGGTGTTCCGCTGGCGGCGGTGGGATCCGCCGCTTTGGGCGTGGAGCACCCGCTTCCTGCTCAACTGCCCGGCCGGCCGGGCGCGCGTCAATACCGACCGCACCTTGCGCGTCGCCATCTATTCCCGCGGCTGCCTGCAGGCGTTGCGGCGCGAAACAGGCATCGAGTACGACCAGAAGACCCTGGGTATCCTTCATGTCTATCGCGATCCCCATGAGTTTGGCCACGCCGTGGCGGCGGCCGACCTGATGGGCAAGTTCGGGTTGCGCCGCCAGGTCAAGACGCCCGATGAGGCCGTGGCCATCGAGCCGGCCCTGGCGGCAGTGCATTCCCAGCTTGCTGGCGCCATTTTCACTCCCGACGACGAATCGGGCGACGCCCACAAATTCACCCGAAAGCTGGCCGCCTTGTGCGCCGAACGCGGCGTCACCTTTCACTACGGCACGCGGATCCACGGCTTCGAATGGAGCGCCGGGCGGATCGGCGCCATCTCGACCGACCGCGGCCGGCTGCGCGCCGACGCCTATGTGCTGGCCCTGGGCAGTTGGAGCCCGCAGATGGCCCGGCAGGTCGGCCTGGAGTTGCCGATCTATCCGGCCAAAGGCTATTCGGCCACTCTCCCCGTCGCCGAAGGCGCCGAAGCTCCCTGCGTCAGCATCACCGACGACGAGCACAAGATGGTCTACAGCCGGCTGGGCGACCGCCTGCGTTGCGCCGGTACCGCCGAACTGGCCGGCTGGAACGACGCGATGACCCGGATCAGGGCCGAAGCGCTGGTCGCCCACGCCAAGGCGCTGTTCCCCCGTGCCGGTGACTTCGCCGAAGCGGAATTGTGGGCTGGGCTGCGGCCGGTGACCCCCGATTCGGTGCCGATCCTGGGCCCGACGCGGATCGACAACCTGTTCCTCAACACCGGCCACGGCACCCTGGGCTGGACCATGAGCTGCGGCTCGGGCAAGGTGCTGGCCGACCTGATCTCGGGGCGGCCAGCCGATATCGACATGACCGGCCTGGGCCTGGAGCGCTTCGCCAGCCTGCGGATCGCGTGAGAAAAAAGAAGTTCACCCCAGAGACACAGACAGCACAGAGGAAAATAAGAGTCGATATTTTCGCCGCCGTTGTGCGGTAATTTTTCTTCTCGGCGATCTCTGTGTCTCTGCGGTGATTCCTCGCTTCACCCCCGTAGCTCCCGCCGGTGCCGATCGACCAGCAGCCGGCGGCTGCGGTCGGTGGCCCAGCGGGCCAGCGCGGAGCGGACGAGGAGGTACCCCGCCAGCGCCAGGCAGACTGATCCGGGGTTGAGAGCGAGAAGCGCGGCGAGAAGCCGCTCGGCCGGGTCCCAGGCGACCCTTGGCTCGGCCCCCAGCAGATCGATGCAGATTGAGCGGAAGGACACGTCCACGACGATGCCGTCGACGCGCTGCCACCAGGCCGACGCGCCCCATTGGGCCAAGCCAACGATCGTCAGGGGGGCTACCGCCCAGCGCATGGTGAACCTCGATATCCCATCTATTGGAATTATAAAGTTTCGCCTCATGCCGTTAATGTGACCCGAATCACAGGGACGCCGGGTGGGCTCATCGCGACTTTGACCATCAAGCGATGTCCAAAAGCGCCCTATGCCTTGAAAATTACCTCGGAAGGGTTCAGCCTTGGCGCGCGACGAGGGACGAAAGGCGGGGGGAACCATGACGGCCAAGGCGGTGGCGATCGCGCAGCAGAAGGGCGGCGCCGGCAAGACCACGATCGCCATTCAGCTGGGGGTGACCTGGGCGCGGCAGGGCCAGCGCGTCGCCTTGCTGGACATTGACCCGCAAGGCTCGCTGGCCGCATGGTACGACTTGCGCCGCAAGGCGGTCGAGGATGGACGGCTGGTCGCGCACGAGGTGCAGGGCTGGAAGCTGGCCACCGAGATCGACCGGTTGAAGAGCAATTTCGACGTGCTGATCATCGATACCCCGCCCCATGCCGAAACCGACGCCCGCGTGGCCATTCGTGCGGCCTCGCTGATTCTGGTGCCGGTGCAGCCGAGCCCGATGGATCTTTGGGCGACCACCCCGACGCTTACCTTGGCCAAACGGGAAAAGAGCAGCAGCCTGCTGGTACTGAACCGCTTGCCATCGCGCGGCAGGCTGGTGGATGTCATCCGCAGCCGCATCGCCGAAGAGCAATTGCCGCTGGCCAAGACCGCGCTCGGCAACCGCAGCGCCTTCGCCGCCAGCATGATGGAGGGCAAGGGCGTGGTCGAAACCCAGCCCAAGGGCACGGCCGCCGTGGAGATCCGGGCTCTGGCCGAGGAGGTCGGCGCGGTGATCGGCTTGGCGGCGCGACGGGCTGCCGAATGATTCCTCTGGTTCTGGCTCTCCATACCATCGCCGCGGTGGTATGGGTCGGCGGCATGTTCTTCGCACTCGTGATCCTGCGCCCCGCCCTCGCCTCGCTACCGGGGTCCTCGGCGCTGGCATTGTGGAAGGAAGTCTTCGGGCGATTTTTTGCCTGGGTGTGGGCCGCGGTAGTGGTGCTTCTGGTCTCGGGCTACGGGGTGGTCTTCTACGGCTATGAGGGCTTCGCCGAAGTTGGGATGCATATCCGCATCATGCAGATCACCGGCCTGATCATGGTCGGGCTGTTCGTGCTCATGTGGGCGCTGCCATGGCAGCAGTTCCGCCATGCGGTCGATACCGGCAAATCGGCCGAGGCGGTCAGAGCCCTGAGATGGATCCGGCTGGTGGTGTCGCTCAACCTGCCGCTGGGCCTGTTCACTGCGGCCATCGGCGCCACGGGCGGCTTCTGGACCTACTGAGGGGTCACAACCACCCGGCTCCGATCCCGCTCATCGAGAGTCTGCGCGCGACTGGCAGCGCGGCGAATCCGCATCAACAGCGCTTTCGCCGTGAACGGCTTGACCAGGAATTCGTTGGCCCCAGCCCGCTTGGCCTGGTCGAGACGCCACAGTTCGCCATAGCCGGTCATAATGACGATGGGCAGGCGGCGCGCCGGGGTGTCGACGGTTTCGCGGATCCTTCGGGTGAAGGCGATGCCGTCAGTCCCCTCCATCACATAATCGACCAGCAGGAGATCGGGGCGCCAGGCGCCCAACATGGTAAGCGCCTCGTCCGCGCTGGCCACGCTACGCAATTGAGTCACGCCGACGCCGCCAAGGATCAGTTCGACCAGCCGCCGGATGTTCGCATCGTCGTCGACGACAAGGATGCGCAGGTCTTCGAGCGTCATGATGGGGCCACGTTCGTGTCCAGGCCGCACTTTCGTTACCGGCTTATACCATTTCGGACGCCCCCTCCACAATGAGGGCAGTCCCATCGAAACCGATCGGTCACATTTGGGAAGGGTCTTGGCGAGAATTCCCGCGAAAGCCAAGCCCCGCGGAAGCGGGGCGCCTGGCGCTCGCGGAGTCGATGTCAGAACAGGGTATGCCGCGCCTTGTCAGTGCGGCGGCCCCGAGATAGAACGGGCCGGTATGCCGCAGCAGGAGCCGCTCGATGCCTGACGACGTGGACGTTATCGAAAAAACCACACCCTTTAGCGGCTATTTCCGCATCGACCGCTATGTGCTGCGCCATCGCCGCCATGACGGCGGTTGGACCGAGCCGATGAGCCGCGAGATATTCGAACGCGGCCACGCCGTCGGCGTCCTGCTTTACGACCCCGAGCGCGACGAGGTCGGACTGATCGAACAGTTTCGTGCCGGCGCTCTGGCAGCCGGCTGGCATCCCTGGCTGATCGAGGTGGTCGCCGGGATCATCGATGGCGGCGAGACTCCGGAAGCCGTCGCTGCCCGCGAAGCACAGGAGGAGGCGGGGGTCGAAATCGGGGAGTTGGTGCCCATCTGCAACTATCTGGTGACCCCCGGCGGCAGCACCGAGTCCATGCGCCTTTACTGCGCCCGCGTCGATGCCCGCCAATTGTCCGGCATCCATGGCTTGCCGGAAGAGGGAGAAGACATCCGGGTGTTCGCGGCACCGGCCGACGAAGCCATCGGCTGGGTCGCGTCCGGCCGGGTGGCCAACTCCATGACGGTGATCGCCCTTCAGTGGCTGGCCCTCAATCGCGCCACCTTGCGCGCCCGCTGGACAGCTTGATCGCGATTTCATCGGCCATTAGTCTGAAACGGATTCGAAATCTGGAGCAGCCATGCCGGACATCCGCGACGGCTTTATCGAGAGTATTGGTTCCACCCCTCTGATCCGCTTGAAAAGGGCGTCCGAAATGACCGGATGCACCATCCTCGGCAAGGCGGAGTTCCTCAATCCCGGCGGATCCGTCAAGGATCGGGCGGCGCTGGCGATCATCGAGGATGCCGAACAACGAGGGGCTCTGAGGCCCGGGGGCGTCATCGTCGAAGGCACGGCGGGCAATACCGGGATCGGCTTGACCCTGGTGGGCAACGCCCGCGGTTATCGCACCGTGATCGTCATGCCCGAGACGCAAAGCCAGGAAAAAAAGGATATGCTCCGGCTGTGCGGCGCCGATCTGCGGCTGGTGCCGGCGGTACCCTATGTCAATCCCGGAAACTATGTTCGCTATTCCGAAACCCTGGCCAAGGAACTGGCCGGCTCCGAACCCAATGGGGTCCTGTGGGCCAACCAGTTCGACAATCAGGCCAACCGGCTCGGCCATTACCGCACCACCGGCCAGGAGATCTGGCAGCAAACGAAGGGCAAGGTGGACGCCTTCACCTGCGCCGTCGGCACCGGCGGCACCCTTGCCGGCGTCGGCATGGCGTTGAAGGAACGCAATCCTGACGTGAAAATATTCCTGTCAGATCCGATGGGTTCGGCCCTGTTCAATTGGTATGACCATGGCGAACTGAAAGCCGAAGGCAGTTCCATCACCGAGGGAATCGGCCAGGGCCGGATCACCCGCAACCTCGAGGGAGCCCCCATCGACGGGCAGGTGCGGGTGACCGACGAGGAAGCCTTGCCGATGATATTCCACATGCTGGCCCATGAGGGGCTGTGCCTGGGTGGCTCGTCGGGAATCAACATCATGGGGGCGGTCAAGGTGGCCCAGCACCTGGGGCCGGGCCACATCGTGGTGACCGTGCTGGCGGACTACGGCACGCGGTATCAGAGCAAGCTTTTCAATCCCGCCTTCCTGCGCGAGCGCAACCTGCCGGTGCCGGATTGGCTCGCTTGAGAACGATATTCCAATGAGGGGGACAAGATAGAATGCCCTACGTCAATCCGGACGCCATTGTCAGCACCGCATGGCTGGCGGAACATCAGAAAGCCCCCGACGTGCGTGTCGTTGATGCCAGTTGGTACCACCCGGCGACCGGCCGCGACGCACGACTGGAATACGAGCGCCAGCACATTCCGGGCGCGGTGTTTTTCGATATCGACGAGATCGCCAACTCCGAGACCACCCTGCCCCACATGTTGCCCGACGCGGCCAAATTCGCCAGCAAGGTCCGCAAACTGGGCCTGGGCAACGGCAATCGCATCATCGTCTACGACTATTCCGGCGGAGCGGCGGCGGCGGCCCGTGTGTGGTGGATGTTCCGGGTGTTCGGCCACAACGACATCGCCGTGCTGGACGGCGGCATGACCAAATGGCTGCGCGAAGGCCGGCCGACCGAGGATCTGCCGCCAATGCCCCGCGAACGCCATTTCATGCCGCGGGTGAACCAGCTGCTGGTGCGCAGCAAAGAGCAGATGAAGGCCAACATCACCAGCCGTCGCGACCAGACGGTCGACGCGAGATCGGCCGGCCGTTTCTCCGGCCAGGACAAGGAACCTTGGCCGCACCGCAAGGTCGGCCATATCCCAGGCAGCCTCAACCTCCCCTGGAGCGAAGTGATCGATCCGCAGGAAAAGACCTTTCTGCCCGCCGAGGCTTTGGCCCAGCGCTTCGCCAAAGCCGGCATCGACCTCGACAGGCCGGTGGCGGCGAGCTGCGGCTCCGGGGTCACCGCCTGCTTGCTGGCTCTCGCGCTGTATCTTCTGGGCCATGACGAAGCGGCGATCTATGACGGTTCCTGGGCCGAATGGGGACTGGCCGACGATACCGTTGCTGTCGTCGATTAATTAGCCGGCGCTACCCTTCCGCGCGGCAGCAGACGGTTGATGGTGATGCGGCCGCGCACCACCTGAAGGCCTAAGACAATCGCATGAGGAGGGCTCAGATGGTGGCAAATCGGCTGCCCGTCGTCCGTCGGGGTTCGGCCGCCGCGACATTGGCGATCGTCGTGGCGATGACCGCGATGAGCGCGCTATTGGCCGGGTGCAATACCACTCAGGGATTCGGCGAGGACGTGCAATCGGCCGGCCGCGGCATCCAGAACTCTGCCGAAAAGAACAAGTAGCATCAGGATCCGCCGCTCTTGGCAGGTGAGAGGCGCCGGTGCGAAGATGCCGGCTCCGCGTTTTACACCTGCCGGGGCAGCATGAAGCAGCAAACCACACTCATCCACGCCGGACGCCATCCCGAACAGCATTCGGGCGCCGTCAACCCACCGGTCTATCATGTGTCGACGGTGACCTATCCCACCGTCGCCGCCATGAAGAGCGGCGAGAAGCGGCCGTTCGACGGCATGCGCTACGGCCGCTTCGGCACTCCGACCAGCTTTGCCCTGGAAGAAGCGCTCGCGGCGCTCGAAGGCGGCTATCGGTCCGTGTCGACCTCCTCGGGGCTGGCCGCCATCACCGGCACGCTGACGGCGCTGTTGAAGGCCGGCGACCACCTGCTGATGGCGGACTCCGTCTATTATCCGACACGCCGTTTCTGCACCGAGCATCTGCGCCGCTACGGCGTCGAGACCACCTTCTACGATCCTCTGATCGGCGCGGGGATCGCTTCGCTGATCCAGCCGGAAACACGCGTGGTGTTCGTCGAGGCGCCCGGCTCCCTGACATTCGAGATGCAGGATATTCCGGCCATTGCCGCCGCCGCCCATGCCGCCGGCGCGGTCGTCGTCATGGACAATACCTGGGCGACGCCGCTCTTCTTCAGGCCATTCGAGAAAGGCGTCGACATTTCCATCCAGGCGGCAACGAAATTCATTGTCGGCCATTCGGACGCCATGCTGGGCGTCATCACCTGCGCCACCGAGGAACTTTGGCATACGGTCAAGAGTTCGGTGGCAATGGCCGGCGTCTGTGCCGGGGCCGAGGAGGTTTATCTCGGCTTGCGCGGCCTGCGCAGCCTGGGCTCTCGCCTGCGCCAACACCAGGAATCGGGCTTGGCCCTCGCCCAGTGGCTGAAGGAACGCCCCGAAGTGGCCCGCATCATGTATCCGGCCTTGCCCGATGATCCGGGATACCCCCTGTGGCGACGCGACTTCAGCGGCGCCTGCGGCCTGTTCGGCATCGAGTTCCATCCCGTCCCGGAGGACGCGGTCGAGCGCTTCCTCGATGGGCTGAAATATTTTGGCCTGGGCTATAGCTGGGGCGGCTTCGAGAGCCTGATCATTCCGACCACCGGCCATATTCTGCGCACGGCGACCCGATGGCAGGCCGCGGGCCCCACGCTGCGCATCCACACGGGCCTCGAGGATCCTTCGGACCTTATGGCCGACCTCGCTGCCGGCTTCGATCGCCTGCACAAGTCGAAATAGATGCTCAGCAACAAAATAATTGCGATTGCATCGCAAAGCCTACGCCATTTCATGTTAGAATAAAAATATGACGAATGGTGAGTTTTAAATAAAATGCGACAGACTCGGCTTCTTTCTAACGCCATGACACAGCAAGCTGCGGTCAAGAAGATGCGCGACGATGTCCGCCGCTTCGTCAACGCTTTGGCGGCGCGCCTGGTCGAGTTGGAACGAATGGCCAAGGCAGCCAAACGTTTCGAAGTTTTTTCCGCTGAGGAATATTCGGAGTTCAAGCTGCTGTTCCGGCAGTTCCGCGAACTGAGTGAGGAATTCCAGATGCTGAGCCATCTGGCCGAAGCTTCCCTGGGCGACGTGGAACGATGGGGCAATAGCCATCCGACCGAATTCGAGGACCTGGAAGCCTATTTTCGCAAGCTTCAGATCCCCATGCTGCACGCCCTGATCAGCACCAACCTGCGTCTGCTGAAGGTATGGGATGATCGTCTGCAGCGCGGCGAAGGCCTGCCTTACGGCGCCCGTGAACTGTTCATCGAAACGATTCGGATCATCCACCACGCCCGGATCGAGCTGTTGCGCCCCCGCTATGTCGCGCTGCTCGATGACGCCGCACTGCGTAACGCCGACCGCGCCGAACGTCTGCTGCGCACACTGATCGAGCAGGCGCCAGCACTGGTCGACTTCGGCAGCGAACGCCCCTGGCACTTTCTGGATGACGAGGAAGTGCCCAAGCTCCAAAAAATGGATATGCTGGACGGCCAGATACAGGCATTTCCCCAGCCGTAACACAAACAACGCCCGACAAGCTGTTATTTTTGATTGCTTTTCCTCCGTGCTTCGACTTGACGGAGAAATGCATCGGGGGTATATTACCTACCGATCGTTCGGTCATGTCGACGCCCCGCCGCCGGAGGGACAAAAGAGATGCCAACGCCACTGCTGACCCGGGAAGAACTGCTGATCCGCCTGGGGAAAACCTTCCGCCGTTTCGGCTACGAAGGTGCCAGCATGACCCGCATTGCTGCCGCAACCGGGCTCGGCAAGGCCAGTCTTTACCACTACTTTCCTGACGGCAAGGCCCAGATGGCGACGGCCGTACTGGACGCCACCACGGCCTGGTTCGACGCCAACATCTTTCACCCCCTGGAATCGGTGCACCCGCCCCGGCAGCGCATCGTCTCCATGTTGCAGATATTGTCCGGCTATTACGATGCCGGCCGCATGCCGTGCCTTCCCGCCCTGTTCGGCCTGACCGAGGAGCGTGGCATCTTCGGCGAGCGAATTCGCCTTTTCTTCCGCCGATGGGTGGATGCACTGACCCAGACGCTTACCGATGCTGGCCTGGCCAGGGACATCGCCCAGCGACGGGCCCATGACGCCGTCGAGCGGATCCAGGGAGCGCTGGTCCTCAGCCGGGCTTGCGGAGACGAACGCCCCTTCGTCACCATGGTCCGGGAACTGCCCGACCAGCTCCTGGCAGGCGCCGACCGATCCACGGTATGGACTACCCGCGCCCCGCGTTTCCCCGCCGCGCCACACCTCCCCATGGCGCCGCGCCGCGCCGTCTGAAAAGACCATCACGCGCTTGTTGCGCCCATGCTGGGCGCACCAAAAAAGCACCCGCCCAATAAAGGGCGGGTGTGCAAGGATGTCTAAGAGAGGGAGGCTGACCTCCAAAGGCCAACTTCGCGGTAATCCTAACAAAACTTTGGCGACGGATCAACGCGAATCATTCTTAAATTCACTTCAAAATATCGTCCGCATTGGCAATTGCCGAGCGCAGGAGGGTTTCCACCGCCGGACCGGACAGGTCGCGGGTGATGAAGACGATGCGCGTGCGCTGATCTCCGTCCGGCCAGGATGGAAGTTCCACCGGCGGATGGAACAGGTGCTGCACGCCATGGATGACCAGCGGCTTGTCACATTCCCGGGCATTGATGATGCCCTTGACGCGCAAAAGGTTCTCGCCACGGGTCGACACCAGGACCTCGAGCGCCATCACCAGCGGCTCCCACGGAACCGGCTGATCGAAGGTGACGACGAAGGACTGGACGGCCCGGTCATGGCGCCCACCGTCCGCATGGCCATGATGGTGATCATGGTCGTGATGATGATGGTGGTGATCGTGCCCGCACTCGGGCCCGCAATGGTCGCCATGCTGCCGCGCCGCCACCGCCTCGTCGTTGAGCCAACGCGCCACATCAGGGATGCGCGTCGAGCCGTCGAACAGGCCGCAATCGAGAACATCCGTCGGGTCGACGGCGCCATTTGTGACGGCTAGAAGCCGCGCTCCAGGATTGAGCCCGGCCAGTCGCCGGCGCAGAACCTCCACCTCGACCGGATCCGCCAGATCGAGCTTGGTCAGCAGCAGACGGTCGGCCACCGCCGCCTGCTTGACGGACTCGCGATTGGCGTCCAGGGTCTTGGCGCCGTTCACCGCGTCGACCGTGCAGACCACGCCATCCAGGCGATAGCGCGCTCCGATCAGCGGATCGGCCATCAGGGTATGAAGGATCGGCGCCGGATCGGCCAATCCGGTGGTTTCCACCAGGATGCGCCGGAATTCCGACACCTCGCCCTTCACCCGTTTCAGGAACAGGTCGCGTAGCGCCGTCACCAGGTCGCCGCGAACGGTGCAGCAGAGACACCCACTGTCCAGCACGACGACGTCCTCGGCGATTTGACGAACCAGCAGATGATCGATTGCGGCTTCGCCGTATTCGTTGATCAGCACCGCGCAATCGCCCAGTTCGGGCCGTTCCAGCAGACTGTTGAGCAGGGTCGTCTTACCGCTGCCCAGGAACCCCGTGAGGATGGTGACCGGGATCGCAGCCGCGGCGACGGTCTGGGGATCTACGTTGAGGTCTTCGACGTCTTCGCTCATTTACCGTAAAGCTCCTCGGGCGGAGTCACCACCGGCGCCACCTCGGTCAACCCGCCCGCGGCGACCGCAGTGAAAAAACAGCTGCGATGGCCGGTATGGCAGGCCACCCCGTCCTGCTCGACCCGCAACAGCAGGGTGTCGCCGTCGCAGTCGACGAGAAACTCGACCAGGCGCTGTCGTTGCCCAGAGGTTTCACCTTTGCGCCAGAGTCGGCGGCGTGACCGGGAAAAATAGCAGACCTGTCCGCTGCGCAGCGTCTCTTCGACCGCTTCGCGGTTCATCCAGGCCATCATCAACACCTCGCCACTGTCGTGCTGCTGGGCGATCGCCGCAACCAGACCATCGGCGTTGAAGTTTATGGCGGCCAAGGCCGCCGTGGGATCGATCACGGGGAGATCCTTCTGCAAGTTGGCAGATAAATGGGGGCGATGTTATGTTGTAACAACCGTACTCGCAACAGGCTCCGGTTCATGGACCTCCCCGCCAGCGCTTTCCCCTCCCCCGTCCATGACCATCAGGACTGCGTCCGCGCTGCCCTCGACGCCGCCGAAGCGAAGTGTGAACAACGGGGCGCCCGCCTGACCTCCTTGCGTCGACGGGTCCTGGAACTGGTATGGACCAGCCACGAACCGGTCGGTGCCTATGCCCTTCTCGATACGCTGAAGAGCGAAGGCCAGGCAGCGGCGCCGCCAACCGTTTACCGCGCCCTGGATTTCCTGATCGAGCAGGGGCTGGTCCATCGCCTGGAACGGTTGAACGCTTTTGTCGGCTGCCCGCGGCCCGAGGCATCGCACTCGGCGCAGTTCCTGATCTGCACCGCCTGCGGCCGCGCCGCGGAACTGGACGACCCGGCCATCGGCCAAGCCGTTCGCCAGGGGGCGGAAGCCAGGGGATTCAGCGTAGGCCGGCAAACCATCGAGGTGGAAGGCCTTTGCGCCGATTGCCAAGGTACCCTGCAAAAGAAGTAATGCGCCCGGGTCACCGGTGACACCGGTGAAAGGCCGCGCCATGTACAACTGACTGCCTTCTCACCAGGCAACAGGAGGCTTGCATGTCGCGATTCATGGCGGGCGTAGCTGCAGCATGCTCGCTTGTCGCCCTCCCCGCCGCCGCCGCTGACGACGATGTATGCGGCCCAAGGGCATCCATTCTCGATACTTTGTCGCGCGACTATCAGGAAAGTCCGGCCGCCATGGGGGTGGCCAGCGGCGGCAGCGTCATCGAGGTGTTCACCGCGCGCAGCGGCAAGACCTGGACCATCCTGCTGACCCACCCCGACGGCAACAGCTGCATCGTCGCCGCCGGCGAACAATGGACGCCGGTGTTACGCCAACTGTCATCGACCGACAACGAAATCTGAGCGATCAGGGGTTGAACAGCGGGTGGACGATCCGGTCGCCCACCTTGATACCCAGATGCTCCGCGACTCCGCCATTCACCTCAAGCACGGCGCGGACGGGCCCGGGCGACGGGATGATCTCCAGCGACAACGGCACGGCACGCTGGGCAATGCCGGTAATCCGGCCGTCCCGCGCGATAAAGATCATATCCAACGGGATCAGGGTGTTCTTCATCCACATGGCGATCGTCCGATCGGCGCCGAAATCGAACAGCATGCCCGCGTCGGCCGCGAGATGGGCGCGATCCATCAAGCCACGGGTCAGTTCCTCGGGCGTCCGCGCCAGTTCGACGCTGAATGCCAGCGAGCGGCCGTCGGCCGTTTCGATGGACAATGGAGACGCTTCCATCGCCTGGACGGCGGACGACGGCAACAGCAACACGAAGACGAGAAGTCGGAGCAGCTTCATACCGAGCGGAATCCCTTGGGAGGCGATGGTGAAGCGGGTATACCAGAAATAGCCACCCACCCGCCATCGCCCGCCGAGGCCTCATGCGCATTTTGGCCACTCTGCTGCTGTTTCTCGCCGCCGTTCCCGCCGCGGCCGCCGATCTTCCCGCCCCGCCCTGGCGATCTCCCCTGTCGCAGAGCCATCCGCTGGTCGGGCGGATCTGGCTGCCGGCGGAGGGACGCTTCATCGACGCCGCCGAACTGGCCCGGCGGATGGTCGCCGCCGACTTCATCCTGCTGGGCGAGCACCACGACAATCTGGACCACCACCGCCTCCAGACCTGGGCGTTGGAGCAGGTCATCGCCGTCGGGCGCCGCCCACCGGTCGCTTTTGAAATGCTGAGCCCCGAGCAGGAGCCGGGGTTGCGCCGGCATCTGGCCGAACATCCGGGCCAGGTGGAAGGCCTGGACGCGGCGGTCGACTGGACCAAAAGCGGCTGGCCCGAATGGTCCGCCTATCGGCCCCTGTTCGCCGCGGCACTGGCGGCCGGGCTGGAAATCCGCACGGCCAACGTGCCACTGGCCGATGTGCGCGCCCTGGCCCGCCAGCAGGCGTTACCCGACGCGAAGCGGGCCTACTACGGCCTGGACCAGCCGCTCGACGCAGCCACCAGCGCGGCCATGGCCGAGGAAATCCGCCAATCCCATTGCAGCCAACTGCCGGAACGGATGGTGCCGGGGATGGTCGAGGTGCAGCGGGCGCGCGACACCGCCATGGCCCGCGCCATGACCGCTGACGCCCCGACCGGCGCCGTGCTGATCGCCGGGGCCGGCCATGTGCGCTCCGACCGTGGCGTCCCCGCCCAAATCGCTCATCTGGCGCCGGACCGCCCGATCTTCTCGCTGGGGTTCGTCGAGGTGGTGGATGACCGCACCGACCCGGACTCCTATGGCGAACCATGGGGAACGGACAAACCGCCATTCGATGCGGTGTGGTTTACCCCACGAGCCAGCGACGAGGATCCCTGCGCCGGATTCGCCGAGCATATGAAAAAGAAAAAAGAGCGAGAAGAGAAGGAAAAGGAAAACAAAGGAAACGGGTAGCACTCACCCCTCTCCCGCCTCCGCCTTTTCCTTCGCTTTTTTCAGCTTCAGCCAGATTTCCGTCTCAAGACGCTTGAGCTTCTGGTCGAAGTCCTCGATCCGCTCGAAGCCTTTCTGGCGGGCAACGGTACGATAGCGGTCGGAAAGCCGCCGGAAGGTGATCTCCGCCGCGACCGCGGCGGCGACCAGCCCGGCGCCGGTGCAAATCCAGGCGGCCAGCAGGCCGAAATGATGGTCGAGAACGACCACCATGCCCCAAAAGCCGATAGTGATGGCCGTGGTCGCGCCCAGAAGGATGAGCCGTTTGGCGGTAGCATCCTGGCGGCTCTTCTGCAATTGCCGTTCCATCTCGGTGAAGGCATTGGTCAGTTCGGCCCGGGCCATCGCCTGCCAGGTCTTGAACGACATGCCCCGCGCGCTCTTGCCATCGCGAATGAAGTTCTCGAGCTTGCGGACCAGATAGTCGGCCCGCTGCGGGGGTGTGGGATCCGCCATGCGGGTTACTTGGCCGGTGGCTTGGTCGGCGGCATCCATTTCTGCACCGACACCGGCTTGCCGCTTTGCGAGCGCATGACCCGCGGGCGCAGGACCTGGCCGATCGGTGGCGCGCCGACGGCGACCGCCGCCTCGGGCGTGGCCGAAGCCTTCTTGCCATAAAAATCGATCATCGCCTTGAGCGTGATTTCGCTGCGTGGGCCTTTGGTCAAGGCGGCGCGGTAAGGCGCATGGGCGTTGACCTGGCGGCTCAGCGATTCGGCGGAGTGCGAGCCGAAGCGCCGCCAAACGCTGTCAAGGAAATGGGTCACCATTTCGGGCATCGGCGACGGTTCGATGGGCGGCCGCTGCAACGCGCAGGCACGGAATACATTGGGCTCGATCGGCCCCAGTTCGCTGGCGACGAATATGGCCGGCATCAGCATGCGGCCGTGATAGGCCACGGCGAAATAAGCCTGGGAAAGGAACATCAGCCGATGCAGCTTTTGCGGCTGCAGGTACTCGTTGTCGTCCAGCGCCCGGTCGATGAACCAGAAGGCCACGTCAAAGCTCGATTCAACCGCCGCCGAGGCCATTTCCCCTCCTTCGAGCCCTTCCGAGCCGAGGTGACAAACATAGCGGCCATCGCCCCGTTCCGCCAAGCGTCGCGGATCGGGGCGAACGGCGGATTCCGTCCCAACCAAAAGAATCCGGCGACATCAGGAATAGCGGTTGATGACCTGCCCTTGGCTGGTCAAGGTTCCGGCGAACACCTTCATGTTGAATTCGTATACGCCGATTCCGTGCAGCAAGTCGGTGAGGAAAAGCGGCGGCGCCGAGGATATCCCGATCGCGGCCGACTCGGATGCCGGATAGGCGCCGGCGAGTCGTCCGACCAGGGGCGTGAATAACGGGTGTTCGCCCTCGTCCCGCTGCGGGTAGTGATCGAATCCGCCCTGGCCGTGCCAGTCGTCATAGCCGGGCCGCCATCCGCCTCTTACGCCAGGTGCCTGGCTGCCGAACAAACCTTCGATACGATCGACCGAGGTGAAGCGGCTGCCCATCGCCACCCGGCCGGGAGCCGAGGCGATGCCGGTCGCAGATGTCGCACTCACCTTCGACGTCGCAGCCATGACTGCAAAAAACCTTCTACTTCCCCAATCTTGAATCTAGTCCCAAGCCGAGTTGCCTGCAAATACATTCGCGGCGTGACGACGAGCAACCGGGTTCAACCGAGCCTGGGCCAGCCGATACTGCGCCAAAGTCATATTACAGTGTTAATATTGGTGTTTCACGATGCGGAATTTACGCGCATATCATGGACACATAATAAACCCGGTGCTTAAGATGCATGTCGCGTAAATTAACCCGTAGGGGGGCTGCGAGCATGCGCAAGAGGGGAGACATTTTCCCGTCCGGGACATCCGACGATGCCGAATTCTTGTTCACACGGCGCCGCGTGATCCTTGCTGCGGCGGGGTTCGGACTGTCGGCGGGCCTGCCTGCGCCGGCTGTGATGGCCGAGGAGCGGATCCTGCGCATCGGCTACCTGTTCGCCAAGGAGTCCCACCTGGGCGCCGGCACCACGGCGTTCGGCAACGAAGTGGCTACCCGCACGGGAGGACGCTACCGCATCGAGGCCTATCCGAATGGCACGCTAGGTGGCGAAGTGGAAATGGTGGAGGAACTCCAGCGCGGCAATCTGGACATCGCCTTCCTGACCAACGCGCCGTTCGGCAATATCATCCCGGAACTGGGGCTCTTCGACCTGCCGTTCCTGATCCGCGACGCCGCCCATGCCCACAAGCTGTTCGACGGGCCGCTGGGCCGTGAATACCTCGCCAAGTTTCCGAGCAAAGGCTTGGTCGGCCTGGCCTGGGGTGAAAACGGCATGCGCCACATCACGAATTCGAAGCATCCGGTTACCAGCCTGGCGGACCTGAAAGGACTGAAGTTGCGCGTGCCGCAGTCCGATGTGATGATCGCCGGCTTCTCGGCCCTTGGCGTCGACGCCAAGCCACTGGCCTTCCCCGCCCTTTATTCCGCGCTTCAGGCCGGCCAGTTCGACGGCCAGGAAAACCCCATGGCGGTGATCGTCGCCTCGCATTTCGAGCGGGTGCAAAAATACCTGACCCTGACCGGGCATGTGTATTCCTGGGCGGTTATCGTCGTTTCCCGGCATCTGTGGGAGACGCTGTCCGAAAGCGACCGCCAGGCCTTCGTCGAGGCGGCGGTGATCGGCGGACAAGTCTCGCGCGATCGGGCCGGCGAGGCCGAACGTTCCGGCGTCGACCAAGTCAGGCAGCAGGGCATGCAGGTGACGACCAGCATCGATCGGGCGCCCTTCGAGCAAGCCATGGCGCCCACCATGGCGCAGTTCGCCCAGAAATACGGGCAAGACATCTTCGACCGCGTCCGCGCCGTACAGTGAGCGGAAGGAGGAGAGATACCATGAGCATCCTATCCCCCTTGCGGCGGCTGTCCATCGCCCAGCGTGTTTTCGCCGGCTTCGGACTGATCCTGCTGCTGTCCTTCGCTTCGGCCGTCGTCACTTTCCGCAGCGTGGCCACGGTCCAGCGGAATGTCGCGGTCGTCGAGCAAGGGATCGCCGCCACTCAGGCGGCCGACGCCTTCAGCCTGAGCCTGAACGAGGTGCGCCGGCTGGCGGTCAACTATCTACGCACCGAAAGCGGCGAAACTCTTCAGCGGCTGAAGGACGGCTTGGCCGCCCTGCAGCAGGCGGCCGCCTCTTCGAATTCGGCGGCCGGCAGCGGCACGGCCGGTGCCGGGCTCGATCAAGCGGTAAAGCAGTATATCGACCACGCCAACGCCATGATCGCCTCGATCGGCAACCGGCAAGCCAGCCTCTCCGACCTGACGAAGCAGGCGGCATATCTCAGCAACGCCACCTATACCATGGCCGAAGCGGCGGCAGGCCATGCTGAACTGGCGCAGGCCGTGTTCCGGGCTGACCGCGCCCTGCAATCGGCGGTTCTCGCCATCACCCGTTACGCCGCCGTGCATCGCCCGGCCGATGCCGACAACGCCGCCACCGAGATCGAGCGCTTCTCCCGCGAACGGGCGGCGGTGGTGCGTCTGGCCGCCGGGACACCGCTGGCCGAAACGGTCAAGACCTTGGAGGCCAAGGCACCGGCTTTCCAGAAGGCCTTCGACGGCGTGATGAAGGGAACCCAGGACAACGAAGCGAGCTTTGCCTTGATGCTGAAGAGCGGCGATGCATTGACCGCCCAGGCAGCCACGGTCAACAAACACGCGGCGACCGATCAGCAGACTGCCGTCTCCCAGATGGAAACGGCCGTCGGCAGCCTCCGCACCAATTCCCTGGCCATCGCGGTACTGGCGCTGGCTTTCGGCGCCGGCTTCGGCTGGGTGATCGGCCGCAGCATCTCGCGGCCGGTGCGCGGCATGACCGAGACCATGCGCGAACTGGCGGCCGGCAACACCGAGGTGGCAGTTCCGCACCGCGACCGCGCCGATGAAATCGGCGCCATGGCCGAGGCCGTCCAGGTGTTCAAGGACGGCATGGTGGAAAAGCAGCGGCTGCGCGCCGAACAGGAGGAGGCCAAAGCTCGGGCAACCGCCCAACAGAGGGCGGCATTGGCCGAAATGGCCGGCCGCTTCGAGCATACCGTGGGGCGTATCGTCGAAGGCGTCGCCGCAGCAGCGGGTTCGATGCAGACCACGGCCGAGAGCATGTCGGCATCGGCCGAACAGGCTAGCCGCCAGGCTACTGCCGTTGCCGCCTCGGCCGACGAGGCTACCACAAATGTTCAGACGGTGGCATCGGCTGCCGAGGAGTTGTCCGCCACCATCAAGGAAATTGGCCGCCAGGTAAGGCAATCCTCCGATATCGCCCAGGATGCGGTGGAGCAGGCCAACCATACCAACGCAACGGTCGAAGGCCTTGCCACGGCGGCTCAGAAGATCGGTGATGTCGTCACCCTGATTCAGGATATCGCCGCCCAAACCAATCTTCTCGCCCTCAACGCAACCATCGAGGCGGCACGCGCCGGTGAGGCTGGAAAGGGATTCGCCGTCGTCGCCTCGGAGGTCAAGTCTTTGGCAAACCAGACCGCCCGCGCCACCGAAGATATCGCCGGACAAATCGGCGCAATCCAGACCGCGACCCACGAGGCGGTCACGGCCATTCAGACCGTAGGCGGCACCATCGAGCAGATCAGTCAGATCGCTGGCGCCATTGCCACGGCGGTGGAGCAGCAGGACGCCGCCACGCGCGAGATCGCCGGCAATGTCCACCAGGCGGCGCAAGGAACGCAGGAGGTGTCGAGCAACATCGCCGGGGTCACCCAGGCGGCGGCAGACGTCGGCTCGGCTGCCACGCTTGTGTTGGGATCGGCGCAGAATCTCTCGCAGCAATCGACGACACTGAAAGGCGAGGTGGCAAACTTCCTTGCCACTGTACGGGCGGCGTAGCCCCCAGCCCTGCCGAATTGCCATGAACTGTTCCGGCGCCTCTGGGTTATAATCGTTTTGCGCTCAACGGCAGGGAGGCTGGTCATGGACGATCCCGCCAAGCCCCAGCGGCAAGGGAAACCTTCAAGGGCGATCGGCCCGCGATCGGATGCTCCGGCCGAGGCCGTAGCCGCCGGACCGGCGCCGGCGGCTGCCGGGCTGGCCGCTGCCACATCCTCGCCACGGCGCCCGCCGGCACGCCCGCGGGCGCCCGAGGCCTGGATGGAATTCAAGGAATCCCTTCCGTTTCCCGCGATTACCGAGAGCACCGACAGGCTGGTTCATGCGTTGCAGGGACGCCTGACCCTGGGGTTGTCGCCGGCTTCGCTGATGCTGGCCTATCTGGACTGGCTGGTCCATCTCGGCAATTCCCCCGGCAAGGTAAACGAGTTGATGCAGAACGCCCTGGCCAAAGGCTACCGCTTCGGCCTTTACGCCGGGCGGGCGGCGGCGCAACAGGCGGGGGAGCCGTTCATCGAGCCGCTGCCGCAGGACACGCGGTTCGCCGCCCCGGCATGGAAGGACTTCCCCTACAGCGTCTACTCCCAGGCGTTCCTCCTGGCCGAACAATGGTGGCACTACGCCACCACCGACGTCCGCGGCGTCTCCCCCCACCACCAGCAGGTGGTCAGCTTCACCGCCCGCCAGGTCCTCGATATTTTCGCGCCCTCCAACTGGCCGGCGACCAATCCCGAGGTAGTCAGGGCGACACTGGAACAGGCCGGCGGAAACCTGCTGCGCGGCGCGCAAAAATTTTGTGAAGACGTCGGTTGCGTCGTGGCCGGCCAACGGCCCGACGGTGAAGAACGATTCCAGGTAGGAGAAACGCTGGCCTGCACTCCGGGGAAAGTAGTCTACCGCAACCGGCTGATCGAATTGATTCAGTACTCTCCCGCCACAGATCAAGTCAGGTCGGAGCCAGTGCTGATCGTTCCGGCATGGATCATGAAATATTACATTCTCGATCTATCTCCGGAAAACTCGCTGGTACGCTATCTTCTGTCGCGCGGCTACACCGTATTCATGATTTCCTGGCGCAATCCCGGCCCGACGGAACGGGATCTGGGAATGGAGGACTATCTGCGCCAGGGGATAATGGACAGCCTGAACGCCGTAACCACTATCTGCGACAGCCGCCAGGTCCATGGCGTCGGCTACTGCCTGGGCGGAACCCTATTGTCCATCGCGGCTGCCGCCTTGGCCCGCGAGGAAGACGACCGGCTTCGCACACTGACCCTCTTCGCCGCCCAGACAGATTTCGCGGAAGCCGGCGAGATCATGTTGTTCATCGACGAAAGCCAGGTGACCTTCCTCGAAGACATGATGTGGGATCAGGGATACCTCGACACCCGACAGATGTCGGGTGCCTTCCAGATGCTGCGCTCCAACGATCTGATCTGGTCACGCCTGGTCCGCGAGTATTTCCTTGGGGAGCAGGAACACCGGAACGACCTGATGGCATGGAATGCCGACGCGACGCGCATGCCATACCGCATGCATTCGGAATATCTGCGCCACCTCTTCCTCGACGATGATCTGTCGCAAGGACGTTTTCTCGTCGACGGCCGCGCCATCGCGCTGACCGATATCCGGGCGCCCATCTGTGCCGTGGGCACCGTCACCGACCATGTCGCACCGTGGAAATCGGTCTACAAGATCAGCATGCTGACCGATACCGAAGTCACCTTCATCCTGACCTCGGGCGGACACAATGCCGGGATCGTCAGTGAACCGGGACACCCGCGCCGCTCGTTCCAGATGGCGACGCACGGGGATGCGGATCGCTATACCGATCCGGAAACCTGGGCTCGTATTACGCCGCGCCAGGAAGGATCATGGTGGCTCGCCTGGATCGACTGGCTTGACGCGCGGTCGTCCGGCATGCGCCCGCCACCCCCGCTGGGCAAAGCGAAAACGCCCTATGTGGCGCTTTACGACGCTCCGGGAGAATATGTCTTGTCCCGTTAGACCCACCTCCTACAGTTGTCTATGATGGGCCGGGCCGATCAGCCGCTGGGGGGGCGTCATGCCGAATGTTCTGGTTTCCGTGTTCTGTCCTGACCGCACGGGGCTTGTGGCGGCAATTACCGGCCGGCTGTTCGAAATCGGCACCAATTTGGGCGATACCAGCTTCGCCGTCCTGGGTGCCGGCGCCGAGTTCACCTCGATCTGCAACATCCCCGATCACATCGCCCCTGAAACCCTTCGCGAAGACCTGGCCGGGCTGCCCGAACTGGCTGGCGCCACGGTAAGCGTCAACCGGTTCGGCCTGGACGCGCTCCAGGGACCGACCGCCCACATCACCCATCTGGTCTCGGTCAGCGGCGGCGACCGGCCGGGTCTGGTTGCCCGCCTTTCCGAAGCCTTCACCCAGTTCAAAGCGAATATCGTGAGGATGGACGCCCAGACCGTCCCACAGGCGCAGGGCAGCCGCTACGTCACCCGCTTCGCCATCTGGATTCCTCCGGCAAGCGTCGCCGCCTGCCTCAACACCGTGGCCAATACTGCCGAGGAACTTGGCCTGACCTGCCAGTGGGAGGAAATCGACGGCTAAGGCCTGCTTTACATTCGCCGACGTGTTGCTCGGTCTGCGGGCGGCGAAGGGTTGAACCGCCGGCATCGCCGATCTTGCCCGGCAATTGGGGCGCAACGCGCTCCCCTTGCGCATTGCTCAAGACCGTCCGATTTACGGCAGCCCTCCTGCACCCTGCCGTAAATCCCGTTTCGCCGTTCGGATTCCATCCGCGAGGGTAAAATTCCCCGCCGCACAGCCCGCTTCCCCGCTATCGCATGCCAGCGGACATCAATGCGACGGCACCGGCTCGGCCAGTCCCTTCGCCGCCGCCTCGGCCTGGTTGAGGCCGGCTTCGCCCCGCCGCCAATCGATCACATGGGTGCCATCGCGGTCCCAGCCGTCGACGGCGCGCTGCAAGGCTATGCCCATCGCCCGCACCCCTTGGCGTGCCACATCCTCCGAGGGGCTGACCATCACGGCCCGGCCGAAATCGACCGCCTCATCCACCCTGCTTTGCGCCGCCTCGAGCGCCGCCACCACCTGTTCGAGACGTGCATCGCCCTTCAGCAGGGGGGCCGAGGCCTTGGCGCTCGCCTCCGCCTTCACCAGCGCCTGGCGCAGGCCGTAATCCGCAGCCCCCGAGACGGCGACGCCATAATTGGGGTCCAGGGCGTGCAAGGCCTCGCCGACCCGGCGGACGACGCTTGCCTTGTCCTGATCGGGCGCGGCGGCGGCGTCGAGTCGACGTTGCACGGTGTCGGCCTGATCGCGAGCGACCGCGAGATAGCCTTTACCCTGTGGAATATCCGGCGCGGCACTCAGCATCGCAGTGAGCGCCGACCGCGCTGCGGCAGCGTCGCCCGACGCGATCGCCGCGCCCGGCTCTCCCGCATGGCAGGACCCGGCAAGGGCGACCAGCCCGACAACGGCAGAAATCAAATATCGCATTCTCATCCAGCAATCGGCGTATCGGCCACGAATGTATCACCACCAAAGGCTGATCAACCCGTCCTTTAGGGGCAACCGCACTCGGCCACCGAAGACTAGACGGAAGCAGCGGCCGAATGGAAGCCCCGATGCCGATGAGATTACTCGAGGCGCTTCACCGCGCCTTGCACGAAGGTTCCCCTTAATTCGCTGGTATAGTATTCGATATCGACGACCTGGTAAGCCTTTCCGCTTTTAAAACGGAGCGTAGCCCCAATGCGGGCCGGAACATCGGCAAAAAATACTCGCCGAAGTTCTTTTCGATCGAACGATTCTACGACCACGTAGCGCACGGGTTGCCCCATTGTGTTTCATTAGAAAATCTATCGATTGACGTGTGAGTTTACAACATTTTGCATTTTATGCATTTTTTGCCAAACTATGGTGGACTGAGGAATGCAGTGCCCGCCCGACCTTTCGTGCCCCTTCTCTCCCGCAGCCGATTCGGTTAGCTTTCCGGACGCCAACCCCCGCCACAGCACATTTCCCGGAGTTTCCGTCAATGTCCGTCCTCCTTGCCGTCTTCATCGCCGTCCTGCAGGGCGTCACCGAGCTGTTCCCGGTGAGCAGCCTCGGCCATGCGGTGATTCTTCCTGGCATTCTGGGCCTGGGCGTTGACCAGCGCGCTCCCGAGTTCCTGCCGTTCCTGGTGGTGCTGCACCTGGGCACGGCGACCGCTCTGCTGCTCTATTTCTGGCGCGATTGGCTGGGCATCGCCCTGGGCCTCGTGGGCAGACCGTCCCCCGAGCGCGACGCCAGCCGCCGGGTCTTTCTGATGGTGATCATTGCCACCCTGCCGGCGGTAGTACTGGGCTTCCTGTTCGAGCACAAACTGAAAGACCTGTTCGGCGTGCCGCTGATCGCCGCCGGATTCCTGTTCCTCAATGGCTTCCTGCTGTTCGTCGGCGAACGCCTGCGCCGCCGACAGGCGGCACGGGAAAACGGACTGAACGACCTTTCGGGCCTTACCTGGAAGGGCGCCCTGGCCATCGGCCTTTGGCAATGCACCGCCTTCTTCCCCGGCATCTCGCGGTCCGGCGCGACCATGGTGGGTGGGCTGCTGTCCGGCCTCACCCATCGCGCCTCGGCGCATTTCTCGTTCCTCATCGCCACGCCGATCATCCTCGGCGCCGGCGTGCTGGAAGTACCGAAGCTCCTGCATCATGCGGCAGCCCCAGGCATGGCCGGGATTTCAGTGATCGGCGGGATCGCCGCGGGCCTGACCGCCTATGCCAGCATCGCCTTCCTCATGCACTACTTCCGCAAGCACGACTTCGACGCGCTGGATCCCTTCGCCTATTATTGCTGGGCCGCAGGCGGCGGCGCGGCTCTATTTCTGCTGCTGGCCTGAGCGTTCGTTCGCAAAAATGACGCAGTTATTTCTGAACAGCCCCTGAGCCCCGCTGCTGGGCTTGCAGCCGCTGAGCGTGAAGCGACCGCAGGCTGTCGTCCAGCGATTGCCGCCGCATGCGGGCGTCTTCGGGTGTCTGCGACAACCGGTACTGCTCCATCCGTCGTCGGGCATCGCTCAACGACTGCTTCAGGCGCCGCATTTCGGGGTTATCGGACCCCAGTCGCTGCTCGAGCAGCAGCACCTGCAGCTCTTCCGACCGCAACCTGTCCTGGCGATTGGCCACGCCAGCCGTGGAGGGGGGCGACGGGCCTGCGAGCGGCGGCGGCCGCCCGGGGGCCATCGGCGTGCCGAACGGCGGCGGGCCGGCAGGCGCCACGCCGTCGGCGGCCCGAAGGGGTGCGCCCCCCTCCACCACGCCGACCGCCAACGCCACCGCCACCGCCACCAGACATACCCTTTGCACGATCAGCCTTTACCCATGGCCGCAGTCTTGTTGTCGAGAAGATTGACCAAGCCGGCAAGGCCGTCGCGCCGGTAGACGGACATGAACTCGGACCGGCGGACAGCCAACTGGCTGACCGTGCCCTCGAGCAGCACGTCGACGATTTTCCATTGGCCGTCCCGGTCCTTCCGCATCACATAGTCGATTTCGGTTGGCGAGCCATCCTTCGGTACGATCTGGCTCGGCACCACCACCATCGAATCGGTGGAAGCATGGGGAGTGCCCACATCGAAGCGTTCTCCGTCCCATGAACTGAACTGGTCCGCGTAGGAGGCCACAGTATAACGCGAAAAGGCTTCGGCCAGATGGCGCAACTCGTCCGGAGTCATTCTTGCCGCAGCCGGCCCAACCGCATCGCGAGTCATGGCGCGCAAGTCATAGGCTTCGCCGACGGGCGCGCGGAGTTGCTCGACCCGTCCGGCAAAACCCAGCTTCGGCCCCTGCTTCATCACGCTGAGAAGGCTGTCGCAGAACTGTTGGATAACTTGCCGCGGATCGCTGTCCGCACGGCAGGACAACGGGATCATGAAGACCATAGCACACAGTCCGGCGACCAGACCGCGGCGACACCGGCCGAACTGAAGATTTTGGAGAATCGAAAAAACGACCAAAGCGTAGCCCCCTTCCATTGGGATCACGCGTCAGATCACTTCGCCGCCACGAAGGCCGCGACGCCAAGTAAGCCGCCCTGCCGGCCTTGCCGGCAACGCGCAATTATCGCGCGCCACGCACACGGGCTTTCCGCCCCCCGCCTTCAACCGAAGGCCGGAGTCGCCCTAAAACAATGACAATGACAGAGCCACAGATCAATTCCTTAGATGACAAATACACACGATTATTTCGTTCAATTGACGGAAATTATGGCAACCTATGCTATTCGTAATGCACCAATGAAATCACCTGTATGCACGAAAGCCATATTGCCCATACTCATCTGGAGCATCTAACACTTATTTGTTGAGATGGATTGTGCATGTCAGCGCGGCAAATCGGTGTCGGGTGGACGGTAACGGGAACTGAGGGCAAGACGGATGCAGGTGGTACTCGCCGAGGCGCGCGGGCTCTGTGCCGGACTTCAGAGGGCGATCGAGATCATCGAAACCGCCCTGCGGCAACACGGCTCTCCCGTCTATGTGCGGCGCGAAACCCTCCATCCCGCTCATCTGGTCGATCGTTTGCGTGCCAAGGGCGTTCGGTTCGTCGACAGCTTTGCCAAAGTCCCCCCCGGAAGCACCGTCATCTTCAGTCCTCACGGAGTCTCGCGGACGGTCGAACAGGAAGTGGAAGCCCGCCGACTGACGGTCGTCGACGCCACCTGCCCGCTGATCTCGAAGATTCATGCCGATGGCCAGCGTCACGTCCGTTCGGGCGGCGAGGTCGTGGTGATCGGCCACGCCGACCACCCTGAGACCGAGGCGATACTTGATCGCCTCGACGGCCACGGGCATCTGATCCGAACCGTCGAGGACGTGGCAAGGCTGGAGCTGGCCAACCCGGGGGCATCCGCATACAGCGTCCAGACGACACTTTCGATCGATGACCTGCGGCCAGTCCTGGCCGCCTTGCGCGACCGCTTTCCAGGCATTCTGGCTCCCGATTCCGAGGCCGCCTGCCACGCCGCGCAACACCGGCAGCAGGCGGTCTGGGGCCTGGCGGGCATGGTCGATCTGGTGCTGGTGGTAGGTGCCAAGGCCAGTCCCAGTTGCAGGCGGCTGATCGAAATCGCCGAACGACGGGGGACCCGAACCCATCTGCTCGAGACGCCGTTGGCGTTCGACAGGGAATGGTTGCGCGGCGTCAAGCGCGTGGGAATCACTGCCGGGCTTTCCACCCATGACGACCTTGTGCAGGATCTCGTGGAGACCCTCCGCAACCTGGGCGCGGTGGAATTGTGGACGCTTCCGGAACCCAAGGAAGCGAGCGATATGTTCCACGATCCGCTGCCGCCCGCCATCTCCGCCGCAATGGGCGCCTGCTAGTGGTGAAAATCCGACGGATGGTACCGCCACCAGCCGTCGAATTTTCACCACAATTCAATTGGTTGGTGGGCCGCCTGATCCAGGCGCTTGGGGACCAAGCGTCTGGGGCGGACCACTAGTGCTCTGACGCGGTCGCAAGATCCAGTGCGTCCTGTCGGAGCACTGGCCTGCCTTTCGGAAAGTGCCTGAGACCTTCGGACAGCCCCCCGCATGCCGCGGCGACGGTGGTGTCCACTGCCGCTAACCTGTCGGCAGCGAGGCGGGACATGAGGAAGAGACGGAAGACCGATGCCCATCGCCGAAGTTCCAGCCCGCCTTGCGGCGCCAGGCGTCGCCCGCTCCTTGAGGGGGATGTCCATCGGCATCGCCGTTGCGGCACTGACAGTTCTCGGGGCCTGCGCCGAAGTGCCGACCAATCCTGACGAACGGGCCGAGTTCGAGCAGGTCAATGACCCGCTGGAACCGATGAACCGCAAGGTTTTCGCCTTCAATAATTACCTCGACGACAACGTAATGGTGCCGGTGGCCAAGGCATACAAGAACGTGCTGCCGGGCCCGGTCCAGCGGGGTATCCACAATTTTCTGCAGAACCTCAACGAGCCCTACATCGCCGGCAACGAAATCCTCCAGGGCAGGCTCGGCAAGGCGTTCACCGACGTCGCCCGCTTCGTCATCAATTCCACCTTCGGCATCGGCGGATTGTGGGACCTGGTGGCCGACACCGGTGGCCCGCGGGCCAACAACAGCGATGTCGGCGTCACTCTTGGCGTCTGGGGGGTTCCCGCAGGGCCGTTTCTCATGCTGCCGTTCGTCGGCCCGTCCAATCCGCGCGACACCGTGGGTCTGGCCGCCGACTGGTGGGCCGATCCGGTAGATGCAGGAATCGAATACCCCGGAGGCTACCTCTGGGCCGTCTACGTCCGCTACGGCATGGCCACCATCGATACCCGCGTGCAGTTGCTGGAACCGGTCGCCGACCTGAAGCGCAGCTCCCTCGACTATTACGCGGCGGTCCGCAGCCTTTATCGGCAGAAACGCCGGGCGGCCATCGGCGGAGAGTCCGAACCGGTGCCCGGCCAGCCATAGGGACACGAGTTGATCCAATAACAGGTGCAAAGATGGCAATGAACAGCGTCGCTTTGGCCGTCCAAGGGGGCGGCTCGCACGGAGCCTTCAGTTGGGGTGTACTCGACCGCCTGCTCGACGAGGTGGCCGAGGATCGCCTGCACATCGCAGCCTTGTCCGGCGCGAGCGCGGGCGGCTTCAACGCGGCGCTGGCCGCCTACGGGCTGGGCAAGGCACCCGGCGCCGAGGGGGCCAGAATCGCCCAGCGGGTCCTCGCCGATTTCTGGTTGGGAGATGCCCATCTGGCGCCATTCAGCCTGTTCTCCAATACCGCGCAGGCCTGGCACCAGACCACCGGCAGCTGGAACATCGACGACACTCCGACGGTTCTCGGCGTCGACCTGGCCGAACAGCTTTTGTCGCCCTACGTCATGCCCCGCATCGAATGGCTGAAGCTGGCTTTGGGCCGGGCCATCGACTTTGCCGAATTGCGTCGGCAGACCGGCGGGCCGGAACTCTATATCACCGCCACCAACATCACCCACAACCGTCGGGACATTTTCGCCCGGACCGCCATAACCTATGACGTGCTGGCGGCCTCGGCCTGCATTCCCACCGTCTTTCCGGCGCGCCCGCTCAAAACGGATGGCGCGACCGACTATTATTGGGACGGCGGCTACATGGGCAACCCGTCGCTGATGCCGCTCACCGGACACGCCAGCGACCTCATCGTCATCCAGGTCAATCCCTTCGCCCGTCCTGGCTCCCCACCGCGCACGGTGCCCGCGATCCAGAACCGGATCAACGAGATCACCTTCAATTCCGCCCTGGTCCTGGAACTCTCGACCATCACCGCCCTCGACCGGGAGATCGCCGAGCAGGGGGGGAACGGCATATTCCTGCACCGCATCGCGGACGAGGCCTACATGGCCTCGCTCGGCTACGCCTCGAAACTGGTGATCCTCCAGGATTTCATCGAGGAACTGCGCCGCGTCGGACGGGCCACCGCCGATAGCTGGCTGCGCGATCCGGCGCGGGGTGGACAACTCGGCAAGCAATCGACGCTCGACCAGGGCATCCTGCAACGGATCGTCACTCACGCACCGATCATCCGCCATGTCCACGAGGCCGAACTGGCGCGGACGTGACGCGGTACCCTGACATATTGAGATGTAGTATAGCCCCTCGCCGGGTGGGGCCTTCCAGGCCGGCGAGGGGCAAGAACCAAACCAGGGGATTCGGTGCGAATTGGATCGTCAGTTTGTGCCGGAGCACGAGCAGCATAGCAGCTGCGACAGTCTTTAAAAGTTGTTGCACCGCAGCAACATCTGTTGCACCCTGAACATCGACTGGGAAAGGGAAGTACGGACCGCTCCGGTACGAAGACGACAAAACCGGGAAATCTTCGGAAATTGGAATATTTTCATTGATACGGCGATGCCCTTCGCCCTTTATGATGCCTCGACCAACCGGCCCATGGAAAGAGGCCGGCGGGACCCAAGCGACGGATACCGGGCCATGCTCATCATCGAGAACAAGACCTTCGACGAAATCGCCATCGGTCAGACGGCTCAGCTGACGCGAACACTGACGGACGAGGACATCGTACTGTTCGGCGTCATGTCCGGCGACGCCAACCCCACCCATTTCCGACTGGACGTGACCGGGACGCACCGACACCAGGTGGTCGGCCATGGCATGTGGGGCGCCTCACTGATCTCCGCCCTGCTGGGCAATGACCTTCCCGGTGCCGGAACCGTCTACAAGTCGCAAGCCCTTGAGTTCGCTACGCCCGTCGCCTTGGGCGACACGCTGACAGTCAGCATCAAAGTCCGCGAGAAGCATTCCGAGGACAAGACCGTCGTGTTCGACTGTCGGGCAGTAAACCAGAAATGCGAGACTGTTTTCAGCGGCACCGCGACAGTCTACGCGCCGGCCGAAAAGCAGCGTCAGGAGCGGATGGCCCTGCCCGAGGTCAAGGTCAGCCGCGGCCATCATGTCTTCGAAAGCCTGGTCGAACGCTGTTCCGAGCTGCAGGCGATCTCCATGGCCGTCTGCCACCCCTGCGACGAGGTGTCGCTGAAAGGTGCCGTCGAAGCCGCCGAGCGCGGGCTGATCGACCCCGTGCTGGTCGGCCCGCGGCAGAAGATCGAGAATGTGGCCAAGGAATTCCAGCTCGACATCAGCCGATATCGGATCGTCGACGTCGAACACAGCCATGACGCGGCGGCACGTTCGGTGGCGCTGTGCCGCAGCGGCGAGACCGCTGCGCTGATGAAGGGCAGCCTGCACACCGACGAGATGATGCACGAGGTGGCGGCGCGCGACACCGGGCTTCGCACCAGCCGCCGGATCAGCCACGTCTTCCTGATGGACGTTCCCAGCTATCCCCGGCTGCTGATGATCACTGACGCCGCGATCAACATTTATCCAACGCTGGAAGACAAGGCCGATATCGTTCAGAACGCGATCGAACTGGCCCAGGTGCTGGGCGTCAAGGAACCCAAGGTGGCGCTTCTGTCCGCCGTCGAGACGGTCTATCCGAAAATCGCCTCGACCATCGAGGCGGCGGCGCTATGCAAGATGGCCGACCGCGGCCAGATCAAAGGCGGCATCCTGGATGGGCCGCTGGCATTCGACAATGCCATCAGCGAAGAAGCGGCGCAGATCAAGAAGATCGTCTCCCCCGTCGCCGGCAAGGCGGACATCCTGCTGGTTCCCGACCTCGAGGCAGGCAATATGCTGGCCAAACAACTCGCCTATCTGGCCGACGCCGATGCCGCCGGCATCGTATTGGGGGCCCGGGTACCGATCGTCCTGACCAGCCGTGCCGACAGTCCGAAAGCGCGACTGGCCTCCTGCGCCGTCGCCGTGCTGTTCGCCAGCCGGCGCGCGGCGGGCCTGCAGATCGCCGCCGAGTAGGGAGTATTCTTCGTGAGCGATGGAGTTCTGGTTCTCAATGCCGGCTCGTCGAGCAGCAAATTCTCAGTCTATGTCGGCCGCAAGAACGGTGAGCTGGAGCTATCGTGCAAAGGCCAGGTCGAAGGCATCGGTGTTGATCCGACCTTCGTCGCCAAGGCGCCCGACGGCACCATCCTGGGCGAACATCGCTGGCATGCCAAGGTCGAACGGTCCAACCTTCTCAGCTACCTTCTCGGCTGGATCGAACTGCATCTCGGCGACGTCGAACTGAAGGTGGCCGGGCACCGGGTAGTCCATGGCGGGCGCGAGTATTCGGCACCCGCGCTGATCAACGACTCGGTGCTCGAAGTCTTGGAAAGCCTGGTTCCTCTTGCTCCGCTGCATCAGCCGCACAACCTGGCGCTGATCCGCACCATGAGCAAGCTGCATCCGGGCCTGCCGCAGGTGGCCTGCTTCGATACGGCCTTTCACCGTACCAACGGCTTCCTCGCCACCGCCTTCGCCCTGCCCCGTTGGCTGCTGGACGAAGGCGTACAGCGCTACGGCTTCCACGGCCTTTCCTACGAATTCATTGCCTACCGCCTGCGCCGGATCGCCCCCGAGGTGGCCGCGGGCAAGGTGGTGGTCTGCCACCTCGGCAGCGGTGCCAGCATGTGCGCTATGGACAATGGCCGAAGCGTCGCCAGCACCATGGGCTTCACCGCGCTCGACGGCCTGCCCATGGGCACCCGCACGGGCCAGCTGGACGCGGGCGTTCTGCTTTACCTGCTGCAGGAAAAAGGCATGAATGCCGAGGAGATCCAGCGCCTGCTGTACCACCAGTCGGGTCTGCTGGGGATGTCGGGCGTCAGCAACGACATGCGCGTCCTGATGGCGAGCGACGAGCCCCATGCGAAGGAAGCGGTGGACTTTTTCATTTACCGCATCGGCCGCGAATTGGGTTCGCTGGCGGCCGCCATGGGCGGGCTCGACGCAGTGGTATTCACCGCCGGGATTGGCGAACATTCGCTCGAACTCCGGGCCCGGGTGTTGCGCGACAACGCCTGGCTCGGCCTTGCCGTGGATGATGAGGCCAACCTCGCCGGTGAGGGCCGGATCTCGCCAGTGCGCGCCAAATGCTCGGCCTGGCTGATTCCGACGGACGAGGAACTGATGATCGCCATGCATACCCGAGAAGTGCTGAAGGCGCGGGCGGCAGCCGAATGACGGCCGCCGACGGCGAAGATCCGGTCCGCCTGTTCCTGCTTTCCGCCCTGACTGACGGCAAGGCCAAGGCGCCGCAGGAACTTGCCCGCGCCTTCTATGCCACCCGTGCCAAGGCCGGCGATCCGCCCGAGGCCTGGCGCCGCTATCTGACTGCCGTCCGCCAGCAGGCATTGTCCCTGGCCCGTGCTGGACAAGTTGAATTCGTCCGCAAGGGCAAACCGGTGGATCTCGACGAAATCAAGGGCGTCGTCCGCGTGCGGATCACGAATTCCGCAGCCAAAGGATCAGCCCATCGGCATAGGGGGCGATCCTGACGGATCGCTCCCCTGCCACACCACCCGGCATGCGGGTCCGCACCGGGCGGTTCGAGGAGTTGAGGTCAGGAGAGACGGGGCACGCCCAGCTTGTCCGACCATTC
>JAJYTF010000062.1 GCA_021793155.1 Pseudomonadota bacterium
ACCATGGTTTTGTCGCCGGAGTAGGCGAGCCCATGACACTCGTCCTTAGCCTCGGTGTCGGCAGCAGCTAAGGCGTGGATTGGATGAGGATCGGCATGATCGAACGCCATTCGACGATTACCTGCCCTCGGTGCGGTCTACGAACGCGTTGTTTTTCGGCCTGCGCGGGGGCCATTCTGTTTGGGACTCGGGGTCCGATTCCTGGTGATTCTATCCGTTTTCGTGTCGATACGATCCTGTGATTTCAATTCCTTAGACAAAATTCGCCCTTCTGGGTGACCGCTGCGGTCGCGTTATGGGCAATCGCGGTCACGAAACTGGCCTTGGTATGGTGGAACTTGTGGAAACCGGCGAAGAGGAATCCGGCAACAGGGCGGAGGCCGGCCATGCCCTGACAGGGGATATGGCTCAGGCGGTGGTTTCCCCTGCCACGACCACACAGCCTCGCGCTCCGTTTGCCTTGGCGAGGTAGAGGGCCGCGTCGGCCCGCGCCAGGAGGTCGTCGATGGTCTCATTCGGGGCCCACTGGGCCACGCCGATACTGACCATCGTCGCGAATGCCGTCCCGGCGGCCTCGGTCGGGGTCGACGCCACCCCCTGGCATAACCGTTCTGCCACGCCAACAGCCCGGTCGGAGGTGGTCTCAAGCAACAGCAGCACAAACTCATCGCCACCGGTACGCGCCATGATGTCCCCGCCCCGCAGCTGTCCGCCCATCTGCTTGACTACCATCTGAAGCGCCATATCCCCGGCCGCATGGCCGAAGGTGTCGTTGATCATCTTGAAGTTGTCGATGTCGACGCACAGGACGGAGAATGGCGTTTTATAGCGCGAGGACCGCCCCATCTCGTGCCTGGCCACGGACGCGAAACCGCGCCGATTGTAGATGCCGGTGAGCGGATCGGTGTCGGCCAGCCGCCCCAATTCGGCGTTGAGGGCTTCGAGTTCTCGGGTCCGCTCCTCCACCCGCCGCTCCAGATCCTCGTTCGCCTTGCGCAGCGCCTCCACGGCAGCGCGGCGTTCCGAGGTATCCCGGGTCACTTCGGCGAAACCGATGACGTCCCCCGCCGCCCCGTAAACCGGCTCGATCACCACGTTGCTCCAGAAGCGGCTGCCGTCCATTCTAACCTGCCACCCCTCCTCCTCATAGCTGCGGAGCCGGGCCGCGGTCACGAGAGCCCGTTGCGGCTCGCTGTCGCGGGTTTCTTCCGGATAAAAGCAGGAGAAGTGGCGGCCAATGATCTCGTCCGCCGCATAGCCCATGATTCGTTTGGCGCCGATATTCCAGTTCAGAACATTGCCCGCCGGATCCAGCATGAACACCGCATAATCGTGGATGCTGTCGATCATCAGTTGGGCCATTGCGCCGTTCCGCGCGGAGCGGTCGGAGGCGGGCGCGGGCTTATCGGCGCCGGGATGGTTCGCGTCGCTCACCTTGGCGTCCTCGGGACGGTCACGACAACGGCGACGGCGCGATCGCCCGCGCCGTCGGACGCGTTGAGCCATATGACCAGCGCGTTCATTCCGTGGATGCCGTGCTCCACCGGAAAATCCATCGTGCCGCCGATCACGCGGCCTCCCCTACCCTACGTAATGGCGCAAGCCCAGCCACACCGCCAGGGCGAGAAAAAATACCACGGGAAGCACGGCGGGGGGCGTCAGATGCTCATGCTTCCAGTGTGACACATGCGTGTTCATGGTTAAATTCTCCGGGCGGCAGGCCGCCACCTTTCCCTTAGAGATGGGGGGGATATCGCCAATCGCCATGGTTCATCAATAATAAAGCGACATTTCCCAGATGGACGGCCCATCCGCCCCTGATTGACGCCAAAACAGCCCGGTCTGGACCCAACCGGAAGATGGAATGGTGCGGCAACGGCCTCTGTAGAAGCAAAATCGCCAGCCCGACGGCCATGACCAGCTCCAGCGGCACGCTCCAGTTCATTTTGCAATGACGAGGGCGCACTTCGCCTGTCGCGGATTGATCTTGCGCGATCTGCTGTGGAGGGTTGAGCCGTCCCCACCTTACCGCAGCATTTGGCTGTAATGTTCCTCCATCTCCACCATGCGCCCAAACAGCGTGTTCGCATGGTCGAAATCCAGCCAGCCGCGCCCCACCACCGAGGCCATTCCCAGTGCGCTGTCTGAGGCGACAGGCCGGGGATGCTCACAATCCAGGCCGTACACCTGCCCACAGCGTGCTTCCACGACTGCGTAACGGCCATCCTGCCCGCGGATAAGTCGATAGGGCCGGACCTCCTCAACGACCTGCGCATTCATCAGCCTCCTCCGTTCCGGGCGGAGGATCGGAAGCCGAAGGCCGATCGCCGATCCCTTCCAACCTGTGCAGCCGCGCGCCCAATTCGGATGCAATTGTGCGGTGATGACGAATGAGCTCGGCGATTCGGGTGATCTCCACGCACCGCAAAGCGCGGTCCTGCTCGTCGACATCCTCCATTTCCTCCAAGTTCTCGATGCGGACCTTCTGCGACCGGCGCAAGGAGGAGGCAATCGATTCCCATGGCAGGAAACCTTGCGCCCCGGCGGCCGACACGACATTCAGCCCATCCTGATTGACGCTGGTGACGACAAAGCGCGGCCGATTGGCCACGTCGCTGTGGTCGCCGAAGCTGACGCTTTGGCCCGCCTTGAAAACGTCTCTCAGGGCAACGGTTTTGCCGTCCACTCCCAATGGGGCGACGGTCCCCCTCTCGCTGTTGATGGCGACGTCGCCATCTGTGGCAAAATCAGAGGAAAGATAGCCATGGCGTTGGTTCAGCAGATCCTTGAATGTCGTCATCGCGCAGGTCCCCTCACATGCATTGAATGCTGATCTGGACATTGGATCTGGCGAACAATTTGCGAACGAAATTATCCGCTTCGGCCAGGATCATTCGGTCAGGTATGCCTAAAGGTGGTGGATACTTATTGGCCTTCGATCCGGTCGGTCACTTTCCGCTCCGTTGGGATGCGCCAAATTCGCGCCGGGACCTCGTCCACCGAGCGTCGAGGGGTCGAGGCCAAGCCCGTTATCCCTGGCCTAAGCTTTGCCGAGTCCTTAATCCGGAATCACGTTGATGTCGGTGGGAATGGCCAATCGGAATACGCTTCCCCGTCCCGCCCGAGACGCAAAGCTCACCTGGACGCCTGTCTGCTTGCACAAATGCTTGACGATGGCCAATCCGAGGCCGATGCCTTTGTCCCCGTCGCGCGCAGGATTGTCGATTTGGAAAAACTCGTCGAAGATGTGGGAGGCTTGGCCGGGTTCAATGCCGATCCCAGTGTCCCAGACTTCCACCAAGACTTCCCCTGCTCTGCGGCGGATGCCCACCAGCACTCCACCCTCTTTGGTGAATTTGAGGGCGTTGGAGACAAGATTGAAACACATCCGTCGCAACGCGGATTTGTCGATGAATGCCACCACCGTTGGCGTGAAGGCTTTGAGAACAATGCGCTTGGCGTCCGCGACCAGGGACAGGTCGGAAACCACTTCGGCAATCAGCTCACCAATGTTCGTCGCGGCCGGAACGAGTTGGACCATGCCGCTTCGCAGGCGTGACATCTCCAGAAGCTCGCCAAGCAGATCTTCGGCCGATTTCATGGACGTTCCAAGTCGCTCCAGCGCAGGGCGCTGGTGTTCTGCCGGCGACTGATTCAACACCTCGAAAAAGAGGCGCATCGCCTGGAATGGCTGACGAAGATCGTGGCTGGCCGCCGCGAAGAAGCGTGACTGGACGAGCGCCGCCTGCTCGGCTTCGTCCTTGGCGGCGGTGAGGGCAGCGAGAAGTTCGACCTCTCCGGTTATATCCTGCGTCACGCCGAGGATCCGTCCGTGCCCGTTTGGTCCCTCCGGCGACCATTCGCCACGTGCGGACAGCCAATGCAGACGACCGTCCGGATACACCATCCGAAATCGGGCGTTGAATGGTTCCCTATAGGCCATTGACTGCTGCAGAGCATCGGCAACAAAGGCCCGATCCTCGTAATAGATGTCGGAAAGAGCGATGTCGTGCTTGAGCGGGACGTCGGACGGCATTCCGAGATACCGCATGACCGTCGTATCAGTCTTGCCGGTTTCGGGCATGCTTATCCAACTGCCCATGTTGGCACTGTGGAGAGCCAACGCCAGCAGGCGTTCGCTCTCCAGCAATGCCTCCTCGGTCTGGCGCAGTTGCTCGTTCTGCATTTCCAGCTCGATCTGGTGCACCTGCAACTCGTGCACCAGGCGTCGCAGCTCGGATGCCTCCTCCGGGACGGCTTCGGGCGGGGCAGCCGCACGTGCTACGGCGCGTCTGCGCAGGTCAGGGTTCTTACTCACGAGCCTTCTCCCACACCAATCTTGGAAGAATGGCTCCGCAGCCTGTCCTCCAACTGCTTGGTTTCGGTAATGTCGATGAACGTGATGACGACGCCGTCGATCACGTTCTCAAGGGTTCGGTAGGGCATGATGCGCACGCGGAACCAATGATCGTTCCGCGTGGCAACCTGCCTTTCCTGGAATACCAGGGTGCGCAGCACCTCCTGGGCATCGGTCCTGAGTTGGGGATATTCGAGTTCGGTGACGATGTCGGAGAGCGGGCGGCCGAGGTCGCCGGGGATGAATTTGAACAAATGCGTGGCGTGCGAGGTGTAGCGGCGCAGCCGCATCTGATTGTCGAGAAAGATGGTGGCGATCTCGGTGCTGTTCAGGAGGTTGGTCATGTCGTTGCGCACGCCGGTCAGTTCGTCCACCTTGGACTGAAGTTCGGCGTTCACCGTTTGCAACTCTTCGTTCAGCGACTGCAGTTCCTCCTTGGAGGTGGTCAGCTCCTCGTTGGTGGACTGCAGTTCCTCGTTGGTGGATTGCAGTTCCTCGTTGGCCGACTTGTACTCCTCGATCGAGGTCTGCATCTCCTCATGGGCCACCCGCAGTGCCTCGCGGGTCTGTTGCAGTTCCTGTTCCAGCGTCGAGGAATTTCCGGCTCGCCGGCGCCGGCCACGGTCAGACGGTTCCGGCGCATCGCGAAACACCACCAGCACCCGACCGCGCAGGGGGTCGGGCGCGGTGATGCCCTGCAGAATCACGTCCACCACCTTGGTTCCGCCGTTGGTGCCGATACGAAGGCCGTTCAGGCTTATCGCCTTGCTTTGGCGCTGGGCGGCGCGCACCGCCCCGGTGAGCGCCTCGCGCAGGCCGGGCCGAGCCATGGCGTGGATATTCACGTTGACCTTGCCGGCGGCGGGTTCCAGATAGTTTCCGGTGCGGCCACTGATGTAGAGGATATCGCCATCGCCGGTGACGAGAACGGCCGGCGGCGCGAACTGCTGCTGGATGACCTGGTCGGTCAGGCGTTCCATGCTGTCGAGGTTTGCGGCGGCTTCGGCCATATCCCCCGCGGCCTGAGGCATGGGAACAAAGCCACCGGGAAATGCCGACGGCGCGACCACCGCCCCCTGGTCGACCCGCCAAAAGATGCGCGACTTGTTGTCAAGGGGTTCGAACAGTTCGGTGAAGCTGCCCACCGTCTCGGCGCTGCCCAGGATCAGCAGGCCGTCGGGATTCAGCGCGTAGTGGAACAAGGGCAGCAACTTCTTTTGCAGAATCTGGCTGAAATAGATCAGCAGATTGCGGCAGGAGAGGATGTCGAGCTTGGTGAACGGCGGGTCGGAAATAATGTTCTGCGGCGCGAACACCACCATATCGCGTATTTCCTTGCCGATACGCCAGGCGCCGTCTTCGGAAACGAAGAAGCGCGACAAACGATCCGGCGTCACGTCGGCGGCGATATTGTCGGGGTAACTGCCACGCCGCGCCTTAGCGATGGCATCTGGGTCAATGTCCGTCGCGTAGATCTGCAGCGCGAAACGGCTATCCGGCCGGTGCTTTTCCAGAGCTTCGCGAAAAATAATGGCCAGGGAATAGGCCTCCTCGCCGCTTGAGCAGGCTGGCACCCAAGCCCGCAGACTGGCGCCGTGCGGATAGCGGGCGAACAGCTTCGGAAAAGCCTCGTCGCGCAGGGTGTCCCAGACCGCTCCGTCGCGGAAGAAATTGGTCACCCCGATCAGCAGTTCCTTGAAGAGAAGGTCCAACTCCTGTGGGTTCTCCCGCAGGTGGCGGATGAGGTGGACCCCGTCGGCTGGACAGGAAAGACGGGTCGCTTAAGTGGGGCCGATCCCGGTGTTGATGCCAATTATGCCGTCTGATCTTTCACAGTCAATGGTTGTGCGCGTGGCGGGTTGTCCAG
>JAJYTF010000017.1:0-79509 GCA_021793155.1 Pseudomonadota bacterium
AGTATTTCCACGGGCGGCCCTCGGCGACCACCGACACCGACCCCAGCGATCCGACCAAGACCGTGCCGGCGCCCTACAACGCCGCCAGCTCCAACGCCAGCAATGCGGCGCCGACGGCGAAAAGCCTAGTCAGCGACGTGCAGTCGCGGGTCGATGCCCTGAAGGCGGAAAACCCCGACGCCCGTACCCCGATCCCGGTTGACCTGGTCACCGCCTCGGGCAGCGGCTTGGACCCCGATATCTCGCCGGCCGCAGCGATTTACCAAGTGCCTCGGATCGCCAAGGCCCGGGGGATATCGCAAAAGGGCCTTCTGGCCATGGTCGACGAGTTCACCCAAGGTCACCAAATCGGTGTTCTCGGCGAACCTCGGGTCAACGTGTTGCAGATCAACCTGGCCTTGGACGAACGGCAGCCTCTGCCACCCGTGGGACGCGGTGAGCCGTAACCGCATCGGAAAGCGACCCCTCGCCCGTTGGTGGCGAGGGCCAGGGAGCAGATCCATGCCTCTGATCCTTGTGATTGCCGACGATCGGCCGGTGCGGCGGTTCGTCAGCATCGTTCTCGGCGCCAACGGCTGCGACGTTCTTGAGGCCGAAAATCTGGCGCAGGGTCTTGGTGCCAGCCGGCGCCGGCAGCCCCAACTGATCGTGGCCGAGGCCGATATGGTTCGGGGCGTTCTCTCGGCGCAGGCAGGCGGAAGTTGGGGCGGCTTGGTGCCGGCCATCATGGTCTCCGCCCTTGGTCGACCGGCGGTGCAGCGGACCGACCTCGCGCAGGTGCCCATAGTGCCACCGTTCGTCGCCAGTGAACTGTTGGCCCAAGTGGGAAACAGTCTCGGTTTGGCGGGGTTTTCCGGCCGGGCCGATGTCCTCCAGGCGGGCAACCTTCGGGTCGACCTTACCCGTCGTCTGGTGGCAAAGGCTGGGCAAACGGTGCGTCTTTCGGAGCGGGAGTTCGAAGTGCTGCTCTGCCTTGCTGCCAATCCCGATCGCGCCATTGCCGACGCGCGGATCCTGCGGGCGATTTGGGGCGCGGAGAGGGCGATGAACCGCCGCCTGTTGCGCGGCTATATCGAAAAACTCAGGAAAAAACTTGAGAACTGCCCCTTCATGCCGCGCGTCTTGATGACCGAAGCGGGCGTCGGCTACCGCCTGAGGCTTCGGAGCGCCGGCCCATAGCACCCGGTCGCCAGCGCAGTCATTCACCGCCGCCCGCCCTCCGTCTGCCAGGCGGACAAGGCGTCGCGCAGGCCCGATTGGAATGGCCGTGGCGAGATGCCGAGCGCGGCGTGGAGCGGTGCCACCGGGAAGGTCACATCCTCGCGGAAGCGGCGCAGGATATTGGGGTCGACCGGGGGGCGAAGGCCAAGTCGGGCCATGGTCTCGGTAAGGTACAGGAAGGGCGCGAGCGGCAGATCCATCAGCAGGACCCGGGCGTTCAGGGCTTGAGCGCACAATTCCACCATGGTCCGCCACATCAGCGGCTTGGCGCCCGGCACGGCGAGTACTTCGGCCGCAGTCCAACTGCGCATCGCCGCCGCCACCACGGCGGCCGCCACGTCGTCGATATGGACCGGCTGAACAAGGTGCCGTCCCCCGCCGGGGATGGGCAGCACCGGGAAGCGCCGCACCATCCGCAGGATTCGCTGCAGATTATTTTCCTGCGCGCCACCGTAGATCATGGTCGGATGCAGCATGGCGCCGCGGCAGCCCGAACCGAGGAACAAGGATTCCGCGTCGCGCACCTCCCGGGCGGCGGCCTCGGGGGCCTTCGACCATCGCCAGGCGGAGCCGACCAGCACCACATGGTCGATCTGCTCCGGCAGGGCGGAGAGCAGGGCGGGGGTGAACCGGGCATGGGCGCAGTTGACCACGACCCGGGCGCCGGCAAGGGCTGGGCCGATGGATTCCGGCTGGGACAAGTCTGCATGGTGCATCTCGGCCAGCGGGGGCATGGGAGGGTGGCCTGGCCGGCGGGCAATCGCCCTGACACGGCAGCCTTGGTCGATCAGCAACCCGACCACACGCCGACCCAGGTCGGAACTGGCACCGAAAACCACATGCATAGGCAATAGCTCCGGTTGGCTGTTTCCTACATGCCACGACTTGACCGTCATCGCTACTGTGAAAATACGTAAAATTACTGACGTCACCGGCGGTGTCGCGGCGGCGGGCGATCAGGCATAGCGGAACAGCGCCATGAAGCCGAAGTCCATGTGTAACTGCTGATGGCAATGGAAGAGCGTCGGCCCCGGATTGTCAGCGACAAAATCGCATTCCAGCTCCTGGAAGCCTCCCAGCATCACCACGTCTTTCATCACGCCGCTTGTCGACCGGCCTCCGATCCGGGTCAACTCGAAGCTGTGGCGGTGCAGGTGAATGGGATGGATGTCGTCGCTGGCGTTGCGGAATTTCAGGCGGTAGCGCCGCCCCTGGTGCAGCGTGTAGGCCGGCGTCAGCGTCGCCCTTGAAAAGGCTTGGCCGTTGAGAGTCCATTGGTTGAAGCCACCGACGGCGCCGTTATGTTTTTCGATGGTCAGTTCGATCGTTTCGCCAGGTGGGCGCGAGCCGCCGGGCTTGCCGAAGCGGGAATAGTCCCAACGAAACGGGGCCGGTCTTTCCCATCGCGGCTTGCCGGAGGCGCCGGCGTATTCGACGACGACGCCCATTCCTTTTCGGCGGTCATCGTCGGTGCAATCACCCATCACCCATAAGCCCGGCCGGTTCATATCGACGATGGCTGACACCCGCTCGGCGGTTCCCAACCAGAGCACAGGAACCTCGGCAGGTGCGGGGACCGGATTGCCGTCCAGCGCCACCACCCGGAAGACATGTCCCGGCAGCGTCAGGCTGCGAATTTCGGTGGCGCTGGCGTTCAGTACGTGAAACAGCACCTGCTCGCCCGCCTTCACCCGGATCGGTTCGCCATGTCCGAGCATCCTGCCGTTGATGGCGAACATGTCGTAGTCCACTTCGAACCCCTTGGTCTTTCGCTTCGCCTTATTGTCGGCCGCCTTGCTCATGTGGCGCAGGGCGGCCAAAGGCGAGCCAACCAGCACATCCTTCGCCATGTCGCCGCCATGACTGAATCTGGGGGCGAACTCCTTCAGCACCAGGAAGACCTCGCGATCGTAAGCCCCGGGTTCGTCTCGGGGGGCGATGTAGACTGGACCGACCTGGCCGGTATAGGTGCCGCGGTTCAGGTCGCTTCCCGCCGCCACATGGGTGTGGTAGACGCGAAACCCGGCTGGCTTTGGAACGAACGCGACGCGCAGCATGCCGCGCGCCGGCACGAAAGGCGAGCCTTCCTCGGCCGTGCCGTCTACCTCGCTGGGGATCATCTGCCCGTGCCAATGGACCAGTTCGGGCAGGTCGGTGTCGTTATGGATGTCGACGACGACCGGCTGTCCTTCGCGAAACCGCAGCAGTGGTCCCGGGAACTGCCCGTCATACAGGGTCGTCGAGACAATGTGGTCGGGCGACAGTTCCACCTGCCCGGTCCCGATGTGCAGGCTGTAGTCCGCCTTGGTGGCGGGAGCTTCTTCGACTGCCCGGACCGGCGGGGGAAAGGCGCAAGCCAGCGGGATGATGCCGGCGTATTTCAGCAAAGAGCGGCGATCGAGGTTCATGGCTTTGGCCTCCGGCGGCAGTGGCGAGCCGTGCCCGGGCAGGTCCGCCGACGCGCCGGGTTGCTCTTTGATAACGATGCCGGCCGCCCGCCGTTCTTCAGGGCGTCGACTTCTCTCCAAACGACTCGTTCGCGGCACGGTTGGAAGCAAGGCGACCTTCCGGACCCTGGGGGCCCGTGAATAGGCCTGTTGACCAATATCTATCCGATATCGCCCTATCTGTTGACTGTTACAGTTTTATGACAGATATTGAGGCCGCGTGTGATCTGCTCACGCGCCCGAATGCAGGTGGACCGCGATGGAACGGCCGTGCATGGGCTTTGGTTGGCCCCTGGGGCGGTGATGCGCGAGCCGGCATCCACTCACCTCGGAAAGCCTCCATTGCCTGGAGGAGGTGGACTATGAAACCGGCCAATGAAACCTCTGCCTCTCCCGACATTTCTGGGGGCGAGGGGGCAGCCATCCCGCACGATATGTTGCCCGGAGCCGGCGAAATCGACCAGCTGTTTGTTGCGCTTGGGCGGACCGACCTGCCTCCTGCTACCCGCAAATTGCTGGTCGGAAAGGTGCCCAAGAAGGCGAAAAAGCTGATCGAGGAGGCCGCGGAAGTGGCCATCGATGCGCTTGCAGGGCGACGCAAGGGAGTCATCAACGAGAGCGTCGACGTTCTATACCATCTGGTGGTCCTGTGGCGCGCCTGTGGCATCAAGCCGCAGCAGATCTGGGAGGAAATGAGCCGCCGCGCCCGTGATCAGGGAGTCGCGGGGAAGTTGCCGAAGTCGCCGAAAAGAACGGCGACGGGCATAGGCAAGGAAGCGACCACGCCCTCGGGCACTGACGCAGAATGAAGATTCAGTTTGCGTCAGTGCCCGTAGACCTGGTGCAGTGAACCTTTTAAAGGAATCACTGCACTAATGTGGTCGCCGGCGCTGCGCCATCAAGCATTTCGTCCAGGGAGATTCTGCGGTGAATGAAACGATCGTGGTGGTCAACATCCTGGGCGCCGCAGCCTTGCTTCTGTGGGGGCTGCGCATGGTCAGCACCGGCGTTACCCGCACCTTCGGAGCCGATCTGCGGCGCTGGATCAATCTCGGAACGGGAAACCGGGTCGCGGCGCTGCTGACTGGAACGGCGGTCACCGTCGCCCTGCAAAGCAGCACGGCGACCTGCCTGATGTCGGCCTCGTTCGCCGGCCGCGGCCTGATGAGAACCGCAGCCGCCCAGTCGATCATGCTGGGTGCCAACATCGGCACCAGCCTGGTGGTCAAGCTGTTGACCTTCAATGTCGGGCCATTATCGGCGTTGCTCGTGTTGCTGGGCATGGGGCTGTTCCGCTCGGGCGAAGGAAAGCGGCGCCATCTGGCGCGAATTTTCATTGGCCTGGGGCTCATGCTGCTGTCGTTGCACCTGCTCGACACCGCGTCCGAGCCGCTAAGGGACTCGCCGCAACTGCGTCAGGTGCTGCACGACCTCGACGGCGCCTGGCTGGTCGGCGTGGCCCTGGCGGCGGTGATCGCCATGGCCGCCCATTCCAGCATCGCTTCGATCCTGCTGATCCTGCCTCTGGCGGCCAAGGGCGATTTCAGCCTGCCTTTCGGGCTGGCCCTGATCCTTGGCGCCAACCTCGGCAGCGCCGTGCCCCCGATCCTTGAGACCGCTGACGACAAGCCTGCAGTGCGGCGCGTTCCCCTGGGCAATGGGCTGGTCCGCCTGGCCGGATGCGCCCTGGTGTTCCCTTTCCTCGACCGCGTGGCGGTCGTTTTGCCGCAGATCGAGACGGCGCGCGCCGCCCAACTGGTGGATTTCCACATCGGGTTCAATCTGGTGCTTGCGGCGCTTTTCCTTCCGCTGGTTGGACCGATGGGAAAGCTGGTCGAACGGCTGCGCCCCGACGACCCCAAGGCGGAGGATGCGCGCCAGCCGCGATATTTGGATGAATCGGCTCTCGGCTCGCCCAGCGTGGCGATCGGCGCGGCGACGCGCGAGACGCTTCGAATCGCCGATTTCGTCGAGGCCATGCTGCGGCAAACCCTGGAGGTGCTGCGGACCGACGACGCCCGCCTGGTCGCCGAGATCGCCAGAACCGACCATATCGTTGACGCCCTGCACCAGGCGGTGAAGCTTTACCTTTCGAAGCTGGCCAACGATGACCAGGACGACGAAGGCCGCCGGCGGGCCAATGAGATCATGACCTTTGCCATCAACCTCGAGCATATCGGCGACATCATCGATCACAACCTGAAGGAAGGTGCGGAAAAGAAGATCAAGCACCGCCTGTCGTTTTCGCCCGAGGGATTCGCCGATCTGTCGGCAATGTTCCAGCAGACCCTGGAGAACCTGAAAATGGCCATGGCGGTTTTCGTATCGGGGGACGTCAAGCTGGCGCGCCAACTGGTGGCGGAGAAAACCGAGATGCGCAACTTGGAGCGTAACGCCACGGAAGCGCATCTCGCCCGCTTGCGCGACGGCCGCCGCGAAAGCATTGAGAGCAGCACCCTGCATCTCGACATCCTGCGCGACCTCAAGCGGATCAACGCCCACATCACCTCGGTCGCCTATCCGATCCTTGAGCAGCGCGGCGAGCTCGAAGAAAGCCGACTGCGGACGGTCAAATAAGAATGTCGCGGTGAAGACGGCCTGGCCCGGGATATTCTATGCTTGCTGTGACACGCCGTTGGCGGCGTCTTTCAGACCCTGCCGGGCCAGCGCGTCGGCACGTTCGTTTTCCGGGTGGCCGGCATGACCGCGCACCCAATGCCAGGACACCTGGTGGCGGGAGGCCACCTCATCCAGGGCTCGCCACAGATCCTCATTCTTCACCGGCTTGTTGTCGGCGGTTTTCCAGCCGCGCGCCTTCCACCCGCGCAGCCACTCGCTGATGCCCTTCTGCACATATTGGCTGTCGGTGTAGACCTCAACCCGGCAGGGCCGCTTGAGGGCGGACAGGCCGCGAATGACCGCCGTCATTTCCATGCGGTTGTTGGTGGTCCCCGGCTCGCCGCCCGAGAGTTCCTTTTCCGTACCGTTCCAGCGCAGGATGGCGCCCCAGCCACCCGGTCCGGGATTGCCCGAGCAGGCGCCGTCGGTGAACAGCGTGACCACGCCCACCTAGCAGTCTCCGGCCGATACGGGCCCGATCTCCAGGCCATAGGCCCCGGGCCCGCCGATCTCGGCATGGAAGCGCAGCTTGCGCTCGTATTCCATTGGGTCCTTGCGTTTGACGAAGGCACCGGGTGGCGTGTTCAGCCAGTCGTAAAGGCGGGTCAGCAGGAAGCGCATGGCGGCGCCGCGGGCCAGGGTCGGCAAGGATCGGAACTCGTCGGCGGTCAGCGGGCGGACCTGCTGGTAGTTGCATAGCATCAGCCGCGCCTTGGTGACGTTGAAGGCGCCGTCCGGCTCGAAACACCAGGCGTTCAGGCAGATGGCGATGTCATAGGCGAGAAAATCGGTGCAGGCGAAATAGAAATCGATCAGCCCGGACACGCGGTCGCCCATGAAGAAGACGTTGTCGGGAAACAGATCGGCGTGGATGATGCCGGTGGGCAGGTCGGCGGGCCAATGGGCCTCCAGCCAGTCCAGTTCGCCGCGCAACTGCTCGGCCAGCCCAGGTTTCACTTCATCGGCCCGCCGGGCTTCCAGTTCGAACAGCGGCCGCCAATTGCCGAGACCCAGGGAGTTGGGGCGCGAATGGGGAAAGCTCTGCCCCTTGAGGTGCAATTCGGCCATCGCCCGTCCCAAGGCGGCGCAGTGCCGGGCGGTGACCCGGCGCGGCCACAGGCCCTGCAGGAAGGTGATGATGGCGGCCGGCCGGCCGCAAAGTTCCCGGAGCGTTTTGCCGTCCCGGCCATGCAGGGGCGTCGGACAGGCCAGGCCCTGACTTGCCAGATGCTCCATCAGGCCGATGAAGAACGGGAGGTCGTCCGGGTCCACCCGCTTCTCGTAAAGGGTCAGGATGAAGCTGCCGTTCGACGTCTGCAGCAGGTAGTTGGAATTCTCGACACCTTCGGCGATGCCTTTGCAGCCGATCACCGTGCCGATGTCGTATTCGGCGACGAATGCCTCCAGCTCTTCATCAGACACTTCGGTATAGACGGCCATGCTATTCGCCTAGTCCTTGGGGAATCTTGAAGGTGACCTCCTCGCGGGTCACCGTCACTTCTTCGATGGTCACGTCGAAGCGCTCGCGGCAGGCGGCGATCGCCTCGTCGACCAGCGCCTCGGGCGCCGAGGCGCCGGCCGAGATGCCGAGCCGGGTGACGGACCCGAGGGCAGCCCAATCGATTTCGGCGGCGCGCTGGATGAGGAAGCTGGCCCGGCAGCCGGCACGGGCGGCGACTTCGACCAGCCGCATGGAGTTGGAGGAGTTCGGCGCCCCCAGGACGATCAGCGCGTCGCAACGGCCGGCGATGGCCTTGATCGCCTGCTGGCGGTTGGTGGTGGCATAGCAGATATCGTCTTTTTGCGGGCCTTCGATGCCGGGGAAGCGCCGACGCAGCACCGCGACGATTTCCGCCGCATCGTCGACGGAAAGGGTGGTCTGGGTGACATAGGCAAGGCATTCGGGCGAAGCCGGCGCTACCGTTTCGGCCTGTTCGACCGACTCCACCAGCAGCATCCGGCCTTCCGGCACTTGGCCGACGGTCCCCACGACTTCGGGGTGGCTGCGATGGCCGATCATCAGGATTTGCCGGCCGTCGTCGACGCGGCGCGACGCCTCGCGATGTACCTTGGTGACCAAGGGGCAGGTGGCGTCTACCGTCAGCATGCGGCGCGCCTTCGCCGTGGCCACCACCCAGCGTGGGACACCGTGGGCCGAAAACACCACCGGCCGGTCGTCGGGCATCTCGTCCAATTCCTCGACGAAGATTGCCCCTTTGGCCTCCAGCGAGGATACGACGTACCGGTTGTGCACAATCTCATGGCGCACATAGACCGGGGTGCCGAATTTCCGCAGGGCCTCCTCGACCATCAGGATGGCGCGTTCGACACCGGCGCAGAAACCGCGTGGGCTGGCAAGCAGAATGGTGAGAGGTTGTCTGGTCATGGCCCCGCTCGAGGAGGGCGGAAGCGTCCGCCAGGATGCAAGGGCAGCTTGTGCGCTGCCCGGCTGTTCTCTAAAGTCGCCAGCAATAGCAGACTTGAGCCTGAGGAAAAAGGTGCACTCATGAGCAAGCCGGTGGTTGCCCGGAAAAGTTCGTTTATCGCCATTCTGGCCGCGGTCCTGGCGCTCTCCGGGTGCAGCATTTTCGAGCGGGACGACGATCAACCCCCTTGCCCGAGAGTCTCGATCCTCGCCGATACCGCCAAGCTGGTGCGGTTCCAGCCTGGCGAAGGGCGCGACGTCACCGATGTCGAAACGCAGGCCGAACTGACCGGCTATCACGGCAGCTGCCATTACGACAAATCCAAGAAGGTGATGAACGTCTCGCTCGAGGTCGGCATCGATGTCGAGCGAGGCCCGGCGGCTCAGGGGCGCACGGCGAACCTGTCCTATTTCGTGGCGATTCCCGCCTTCTACCCCGATCCCAAGGCTCACGCGGTCATGCCAGTGGCGGTCTCCTTCCCCGTCAACGCACAGGGTGTGCGTTACACCGACACCGACCTGCAGATCTTCATGCCTATTCCCGTGGTCAAGGACATGCCCAAATACGAAATCTTCCTGGGACTGCAGTTGACCCCGGAGGAACTGGAATACAATCGTAAGCACCACGGCGGCATCTGACCGACCGGTCACGAGACGGCAACAGGCCGGGCAAAGTCGCGGAGGCATCCGGCTTCCAGACCCGCCCGTCACTATTTCGCATCCAGAATGAGTCCCGCCGACCGTTGACCCGGCGTTTCGGGCGGGTAAACTGGCGACTTGGCTTGTGGCGAGACTCTGGCGGGGGGTGTCCACACCACCCGCCAGAGTCTCGCCACGATTCAATAAGTTGGTGGGGCGCCTCATCTGACACCTGGGAACCAGGCGTCCGGAGCAGACCACTAGGGGTAAGGGAAAGGCAACCCATGAGCGAAGATCCGTCGACCCTGGCTCGAACTCCGCTCCACGCCTTGCATCTCGAGCTTGGGGCGAAAATGGTGCCGTTCGCCGGCTACCAGATGCCGGTGCAGTATCCGGCAGGCGTGCTCGCCGAACACAACCATACGCGATGCGCGGCGGGGTTGTTCGACGTCTCCCACATGGGACAGGCGGTGATCACCGGGGCCGACCGTGTGGCTGCCGTCGAGGCTCTGGTCCCCGGCGATATCCAGGCGTTGCAGCCAGGGCGGATCCGCTATACCCAGCTGACCGACCAGCAGGGCGGGATCCTGGACGACCTGATGGTGACTAATGCTGGCGATCACCTGTTTCTGGTGGTCAACGCCGCGTGCAAGGCGGCGGATATCGCCCATCTGAAGGCCGGCACCGCGGGTCGGGCCGAAGTTGCCGAGTTGACCGATCGCGCGCTGCTGGCCCTGCAAGGTCCGGCGGCCGAAGCGGTGATGTCGCGCCTGGCGCCCGAGGCCGCCGGGATGGGGTTCATGAGCTTTCGCCCCCTGGTCGTCGCCGGCATCCCCTGTCTGGTCAGCCGGTCGGGCTATACCGGCGAAGATGGCTACGAGATTTCCGTGCCCGGCGGCCAGGCCGAGGTGCTGGCTCGGCGCCTGCTGGAAGAGGCCGAGGTCCGGCCGGTGGGACTGGGCGCCCGCGACTCGCTGCGGCTTGAAGCCGGGCTATGCCTCTATGGCTCGGATATCGATAGGGGCACGACGCCGGTCGAGGCGGCGCTGACCTGGTCGATTTCCAAACGACGGCGGGCCGAAGGCGGATTTCCGGGCGCCGCCGTCATTCAGCGCCAACTGGCCGAGGGACCGTCCCGCCTGAGAGTCGGCCTGAAGCCCGTGGACAAGGCACCCGCGCGCGCCCATACGCCGATCACCGATACGCAGGGCCGGCCGGTCGGCGAAGTCACCAGCGGCGGGTTCGGGCCCAGCGTGAACGGCCCGGTGGCCATGGGCTATGTGGATGCGGCGCTGGCCCGCACCGGCACCCCGGTGATGCTGGTGGTCCGCGGCACGGCGCGTCCGGCCCATGTGGCGGACCTGCCGTTCGTTCCGCACCGCTACCGCAAGGCTTGAGAACTCCAGGCGAGCAGGGGACAACGATGAGCAAGACCTATTTCACCAGCGAGCACGAATGGATCGATGTCGAGGGCGAGATCGGCACCGTCGGCATCACCGACTACGCCCAGCATGCCCTGGGCGATGTGGTTTTTGTCGAGCTTCCGGCGCTCGGCAAGACTGTGGCCAAGGGTACCGAGACGGCGGTGGTCGAATCGGTGAAGGCCGCGTCGGAGGTATTCTCGCCGGCCTCGGGCGAGATCGTGGCGACCAATGACGCCATCGTCAGTCAGCCAGGCTTGGTCAACGAAGCCTGCGAATCGACCGCCTGGTTCTTCAAATTACGCCTATCCAACCCGGCCGAATTGAACGGGTTGATGGACCGGCCGGCCTACGAGGACTTCGTCAAGGGTCTGGAGTAATCGCGGATGCGTTATCTGCCGCTTACCGAGGCCGACCGGCAGGCCATGCTGGCGGCCATCGGCGTCGTCGGCGTCGATGATCTGTTCAAGGATGTGCCTGTGCCGGCGCGGCGCGACGCGCCGGTGGATCTGCCCTTTCATGCCGGCGAAATGGCGGTCGAGCACCGCCTGACGGCGCTGGCGCAGAAGAACCTTTCGGCGGGTTGCGCGCCCTTTTTCATCGGGGCGGGGGTCTATCGGCACCACATTCCGGCGGCGGTGGATGCGCTGATCCAGCGGGGTGAGTTTCTGACCTCCTATACGCCCTATCAACCCGAGGTCAGCCAGGGCACCCTACAATACCTGTTCGAGTTCCAGAGCCAGGTGGCATTGCTGACCGGCATGGACGTGGCCAACGCCTCGATGTACGACGGCGCCACCGCCACGGCCGAGGCGGCGGCCATGGCCTGCCGCGTCACCAAGCGGGCCCATATCCTGCTGTCCGGCGACCTGCATCCCCATTACCGCAGCGTCACCGCCACGGCTCTGCAGTACAGCGGGCTGGATGTGGAGGCCCTGCCGCCAGACCCCCTGGGTAGCGAAGACCTGATCGGCCGCATCGGCCCGGACACCGCTTGTGTGGTCGTGCAAAATCCCGGCTTCTTCGGACGGCTGCGGGACGCCACGGCGCTGGCGGCGGCCTGCCATGCGGCCGGGGCCCTGCTGGTGATGGCTGTGGCCGAGCCGGTGTCGCTGGGCCTGGTCAAGGCGCCCGGCGACATGGATGCCGATATCGTCGTCGCCGAAGGGCAAAGCATCGGTAACCCCATGGCGTTCGGCGGACCGGGGCTGGGGCTGTTCGCCACCCGCGACAAATATGTGCGCCAGATGCCCGGGCGCCTGGTGGGGCAGACCGTCGACGGCGACGGGCGGCGTGGCTGGGTGCTGACCCTGTCGACGCGCGAGCAGCATATCCGGCGCGAGAAGGCCACCAGCAACATCTGCACCAATTCCGGCCTCTGCGCCCTGGCCTTCACCATCCATCTGTCGCTGCTGGGTGAGGCGGGGTTCCGCCGGTTGGCCCGCCTCAACCACGCCCATGCGGTGATGCTGGCCGAGAAGCTGGCGCCGCTGAAAGGGGTGCGGCTGTTGTCACAGACATTCTTCAACGAGTTCGCCGTCGCGCTGCCGAAGTCCGCAGCCGAGGTGGTCGAAGCGTTGGCCCGGCGCGGCGTCCTGGGCGGTGTTCCGGTGTCGCGTTTCTACCCGTCCTATCCCGAACTCGACGGGGTGCTGCTGCTCGCCGCCACGGAAACCACCGCCGAAGCCGATATGGACGCGCTGGCCGATGCTTTGAGGGAGGTGTTGTGATGGCCGAGACCAGCCGCGGCCTGATGCTTGAGGAACCGTTGATCTTCGAGCAGGACAGCCCCGGCCTGTGCGGCGTCGACTTGCCTGAGCCGCCGTTGGTGATCGATCGCCTCGGCGGGCTGGAACGCCAGGAAGCGATTGGCTTGCCGGGCCTGTCCGAGCCGGCGGTGGTGCGGCATTACACCCGGCTCAGCCAGAAGAACGTCGGTATCGACTCGGTGTTCTATCCCCTTGGCTCCTGCACCATGAAGCATAACCCGCGGATCAACGAGAAGCTGGCGCGGCTGCCGGGACTGGCGGACATCCATCCGTTTCAGCCGGCAAGCACGGTCCAGGGGGCGCTGGAACTGATCGACTTGACCGCCCATTGGTTGAAGACGCTGACCGGTATGCCGGCCATCGCCATGAGCCCGGCGGCTGGCGCCCATGGAGAATTCTGCGGGCTGATGACCATCCGCGCCGCTCTCGAGGACCGCAGAGAGAAGCGCCTCCGGATACTGGTCCCGGAATCGGCCCACGGCACCAACCCGGCCAGTGCCGCGGCCTGCGGCTTTACCGTCGACCCCATTCCGGCGACCGCCCGTGGCCGCGTCGACCTTGCCGCGATGAAGGCCAAGCTGGGTGGCGACGTGGCCGGCCTGATGCTCACCAATCCCAACACCTGCGGCCTGTTCGAGGACGAAATTCTTGAGATCGCCGAGGCGGTTCATCAGGCGGGCGGCTATTTCTACTGTGACGGTGCCAACTACAACGCCATCGTCGGACGCGTGCGGGTGGCCGACCTGGGCGTCGACGTCATGCACATCAACCTGCACAAGACTTTTTCCACGCCCCATGGCGGCGGCGGCCCCGGGGCCGGACCGACGGTGCTGTCGGCGGCGCTGGCGCCCTTTGCGCCGTTGCCGGCGGTGGTGCATGACGACAGGGGATTCCGCTTGGTCGAGCATGCCGCCCAATCGGGGGCCAAGCCCTGCGGCCGCCTGAAGGGCTATCACGGCCAGTTCGGAGTATTCGTGCGGGCGCTGGCCTATATGATGTCGATGGGTGCCGACGGCCTTCGCCAGGCCTCGTCGGATGCCGTGCTCAGCGCCAACTACCTGCTGGCCGAACTGGCCTCGGAGTTGACGCCGTCCTTTGCCGGTCCGTGCATGCACGAGGCGCTGTTCGATGATCGCTTCCTCAAAGACACGGGGGTGACAACCCTGGACTTCGCCAAGGCGATGATCGACGAGGGGTTCCACCCGATGACCATGTATTTCCCGCTGGTGGTGCATGGCGCCCTGCTGATGGAGCCGACCGAGACCGAAAGCAAAGACACCCTCGACCGCTTCATCGCCAGCCTGCGGGGCCTGGCCCGGCGGGCGAAAGGCGGCGCCGCAGCTTCGTTCAAGGCCGCCCCGGTCCATACGCCGCGCCGACGGCTGGACGAGACTGCAGCCGCCCGTACGCCCGTGTTGCGCTGGCGGCGATGACGACTGCCATCGGGACGTCCCGTCATCGCGCCACGCGCTATGGCCGGTTGCGGCGGCGCGTCTATCACATGCTGGGAGGTGAAGGGCATCTCGATCCGGTGGTGAAGCTGGTCGACTATGCGCTGGTCAGCCTGATCACGATCAACTGCGTGTTCTCGGTTCTCGAATCTGTGGAGCATCTGGCCATCGTTCACGGCCATATCTTCCACGCCTTCGACAAGTTCTCGGTGATCATCTTCTCCATCGAGTACCTGCTGCGCGTATGGACGGCGGTCGAGATGCCGGACCGGCGCTACCACCATCAGATCTGGGGACGGCTCAGGTTCGTCTTCACACCGCTGGCGCTGGTCGATCTGGTGGCCATCCTGCCGTTCTATCTGGGGATCTTCTTCGAAGTCGACCTACGCGCCATGCGCGTGCTGCGCCTGCTCAGGGTGTTCAAGCTGACCCGCTATTCGCAGGCGATGAACATCATGATCGATGTGCTGCGCCAGGAGGCCAGGGCCATCGGCGCGGTGCTATTCGTCTTCGCGGTGATCCTGGTGTTCGTCTCCAGCCTGATGTACATGCTGGAGCATCCCTACCAACCGCAAGTGTTCTCGGATATCCCCTCGGCCATGTGGTGGGCGGTGGTGACCATGACCACCCTGGGCTACGGCGACATGGTGCCGTCGACGGCGCTGGGGCGCATCCTGGGGGCGTTCACTGCCATCATCGGCGTCGGCATGATCGCCTTGCCGGCCGGCGTTCTCGCCTCGGGCTTCAGCGAACAGTTGCGGCTCCGCCGCGAGGAATACCTGGAAACAGTCGAGGAGGTGATCCACGAACGGCACCGGATCAGCTCGCGGGAACGCCGGCGCCTGGAGGAAACCCGCATCTTGCTGGGCCTGTCGCACGAAGAAGCGGCCAATGTCCTGGTCCATGCGGTCGGCAAGGGAGCCGTCCACTGCCCGCATTGCGGCGAGCGGATCGACCTGCGGCCCGAGGTGTAGGGCGCGTCCCTGTCTTCCTGAGCGCAGTGAGGGATCTCGCCGTGCGGCCGAAATCCCTCGCCTGATAAGTCAGGAGTCGAGGGTGGCCTTTTCCCATCTTTCCGTCTTGCAGCCGTCATCACGTCTGCCAAAAGAAAACCCCCGGACCTTGCGGGCCGGGGGCTTCGATTTCCATACCTCGCCGGGTTCAGTGCAGCCGGTTGGGCAGGTCCTTGATGGCCGCGTCAACCAGGGCCGCCGCCTTGTCGGCGGGGAGATTGCCGGCGATCAGCTTGCGGGTGGCGTTAATGGCGATATCCACCGCGGTATTGCGGACCTCGCGCATCGCTTCCGCCTCGGCCTGGGCGATGCGGTCCATGGCCTGCTGTTCGCGCCGCTTCAGCAGGTCGTCCAGATCCTTGGCCGCCTGGGCGGCAAGGCGGTCGGCCTCAGCCTTGGCATGGGCCACGATGTCCTTGGCTTCCTGCAGGGCGTCGCGCTGTTTGCGCTGATAGGTGGCCAGCATCTCCTGCGCCTCGGTGCGCAGGCGCTCGGCTTCCTCGATGCGTGCCTTGATCTTCTCGCGGCGCAGGTCGAGGGCGGCGGTGATGCCGCGGAATACCGGGCGGGCCAGCAGCCCGACGACGATCAGCCAAGTGATGGCAACCCAGATTTCAGGGTCGCTCAGCACCCCGCCGTGCTCGGCATGTTGGGCGGCCGTTTCGGCCGCCTGGGCGATGGAGATGAACATCAGCGGCGCTCCTGCATGGCAGAGGTCACGGCCAAGCCGACTTTGGCATCGTCGAGTGTGATGCCTGTGAGCTTTGCCGCCGCCATCTTGGCAACATCGGAGGCGACGTCACGCACTTGGGCCAAGGCCTGGTCCTTTGCCGCCACGATACGGGCTTCGCCGGCCTTGATCTGATCGGCCAGGCGCTCGCCCAGTTCCTTCTGGCGGGCTTCCGCTTGTTTGGCCAAGGCTTCGCCGCTGGAACGGAGTAATTGATGGGCTTCGGCGCGCGAGTCGGCCAGCGCCTTCTCGTAGACGGCGATCGCCGTTTCGGCCTCGGCCTTCAACTGGGCCGCCTTGTCCAGGTTGTCGTCGATCTTCCGTTGCCGCTCCTCCAGTACTCCGCCAATCTTCGGCATGGCGAAAATCGACAGCAGGACATAGAGCAGGATGAATGTGACATACAGCCAGAACAGCTGACTCGAGAAGAACGTTGGGTCGAACTGAGGCATTGCTCTTGACTTTCTGTTCGCGAATAGGTCTCACGCGCGAACCCGCCGGCAACCCCATCAGGCGTTGCCGGCTAAGCCGCGAATGTCGGTACGGTAAGACTTAGACGAACAGGAGGATCAGCGCGACAACCAGCGCGAACAGCGCGATGGCCTCGGTCACCGCAAAGCCGATCCAGCCGTAAAGCTCGACATTGGCCTTGGCGGCGGGGTTCCGGCCGACGGTGGCGATCAGGTTCGACCAGATGTTGCCCACGCCGATACCCGAACCGATCATGCCGATGGCGGCCAGACCAGCACCAATCATCTTCGCAGCTTGAGGATCCATTTAACTTCCCTTTCTAGAAACGAAAAACCACTAAACCTCTTCCCGACCCCGCAAGCTCTCAGTGCATGTGAATGGCGTCATGCAGATAGATGCAGGAGAGAATCGTGAACACATAGGCCTGCAACAGCGCAATGCCGAATTCCAGGACGGTGATGCCGCCCAGGAATGCCATCGGCACGATGCCGGGCAGCACATAGAACGCGCCCAGCGAAATCACGAAGCCGGCCATGACCTGCAGGATGATATGCCCGACGGTCATGTTGGCGAACAGACGGATGGCCAAGCTGAACGGACGCGAGCAGTAGGAGATCAGCTCGATCGGTACCAGGATCAGCGCGGTGGCCAGCGGAGCCCCATGGGGGAAGAACATCCGCAGGTAGCCCAGCCCGTGGTGCATGAAGCCGATGATGGTCACGCCGACGAAGACGACGATGGCCAGGCCGAAGGTGACGATGATGTGGCTGGTATAGGTGAAGCTGAAGGGGATCATCCCCAGCAGGTTGCCGAACAGCACGAACATGAATAGCGTGAAGATGAAGGGGAAATATTTCCGTCCCTGCGATCCCACGTTGTCGCGGATCATGTTGGCGGTGAACTCGTACAGAACCTCGGCCATCGATTGCCAGCGGCCCGGGATCAGGGCGCGGCCACGGACCGACAGCGTGAGGAAGGTGGTGACCAGGCAAACGGACACAACCATCAGCAGCGCGGAATTGGTGAAGGAGATGTTCACTCCCCCGATATCGAGGGGAACCAAGGGTTCGATCTTGAATTGCTCGACCGGACTAGCCACCGTGCGCCCCTCTCATGAACCGTTCTGTCCATCCCGTTCCTGCCGCCCTTGCTTCTGTCGTTCTTGCGCCAGGCCCAGCCCGACGGACTCGTCCATCCCCTTGGCCGCCCGATAGACGTTCATTACGCCCGCGGCAGCGCCCAGGAAGAAGAACAGCACCATCAGCCACGGCCGGGTGCCGAGCCATACGTCGAGGCCATACCCCATGAGGGTACCTACGGCGACGCCCGCCACCAGCTCAACGGCAATGCGAAACCCCAGGCCCATGCCGGCGCCGGCGTTCACCTTGCCGTCCCGCGGCACTCGTCCGACCTCGATATCCTCACGGGCGCGGGCGGCGCGCAACCGTGCATCGAGTTCCTCGATCGATCGGGGTTCCTTTGGTTCGTCCGTCATCGTCGTACGCTTCAGGCCCCCCTTTTGGCCGCGGAAAAGCCAAAAGCGCGGGCACCATAAGGTTTGCTCTCCACCCTGTCAAGGACGCAAACCCCGGCCCAGAAGGGGCTGGAACCCCTGACGAAAGGCAAGCCCGTAGCTATCGTTCAGGCGGGTTCGCGCAGACCTTCCGCAGTCCGCAGATCCACCGACACCAGCGTCGAAACGCCACGTTCCGCCATGGTGACGCCGAACAGGCGGTCCATGCGCGCCATGGTCATGCGGTGGTGGGTGACCACCAGGAAACGGGTGCGCGTGCGATGGGCCAGTTCCGCCACCAAGGTGCAGAAGCGGTCCACATTGGCATCGTCCAGCGGCGCGTCGACCTCGTCGAGAATACATATGGGGGCGGGATTGGTCATGAACACGGCGAACAGCAGGGACAACGCTGTCAGCGCCTGTTCTCCGCCCGACAACAGCGAAAGGACCTGAAGGCGTTTGCCGGGCGGGCTGGCCATGATCTCCAGTCCGGCCTGCAGCGGATCGTTCGACTCAGTCAGCGTCAGATGGGCCCGGCCGCCGCCGAACAGACGGACGAACAACTGGCGAAAATGGTGATCCACTGCCTCGAACGAAGCGAGCAGGCGCTGGCGCCCCTCCCGGTTGATTTCGGCGATGGCATGCCGCAGCTTGGCGATGGCGGCGGTCAGGTCATCGCGTTCGGCGTTAAGGCCGCCGATTCGCTGTTCCAGTTCTTCCGCCTCGGTCTCGGCCCGCAGATTGACCGGGCCCATGGCATCGCGCTCGCGGCACAATCGATCGAGGCGTGCCTCCATGTCTTCGATCTGCCCGCTCTCGACCTCGCCTTCCTGTTCCATCAACTGGTCCGGCGTCAGTTCGAGCTTCTCGGCAATGCGTTCCGCCAGGGCGCGGGCGGCCTGGGCGGCGGCGGCGACGGCTCCCTGGCGACGTACCCGTTCTTCCCGCGCGGCGGCCAGGGCCTGTTCGGTCTCCTTGACCGCGCGGTCGCCGGCGGCCAGCAATTGCTCGCCATCGGCAAGGCGCGCCGCCGCCTGACGGCGGGCTTCCTCGGCGGCGGCCAGTTGGTCGAGCAGGGCCTGCCGTTTGTCCTCGATCTCCAACGGCAGGCTGGCCAAGCGTTCCAATTCATCGAAGGCGATCTCCCGACGTTCCTCCAGTTCCTGCCGGTGTCTGGCTGCGGCGGCCGCGCGCGCCTGCCACGAGGAGTCCTCGGCGGCGATAGCCTCCAGCCGGCGCCGCCGGTCACCGGCTTCGCGGCGCAGGCGGTCGAAGAAACTGCGCGCCTCGACCAGTCGGGTCCGCTGTTCAGCCAGGTCCGCCCGCAAGCTTGCCACTTTGTCGCGCCCTTCGGTGCCACCGCTGAAAGCGGCAACAGCGGCACGCGCCGTGTCCTCGGCCGCCATGGCGTCGCCGAGATCGGCCCGAACGGCGCTTTCCTGCTCGGCCAAGGCCGTCAGGCGGGATTGGGCGGCAGCCGCCTTCTGGGCCAGCTTGCCGTGTTGTTCGCGCTGTTTGGCGGCCTCGTGTTCGGCCCTTTTTACATCCTCACGGGCCTGCCGTTCCGCCACCATCTCCCGCTCGACGGATGCCGTCGCCTGTTCGGCGCGGGCCTCGGCCTCCTCGACGCCCAGATCGGCGTCTTCGATCTGGGCCATCAATTCGCGCAGACGGTTGCGCTGGCGCAGGCGCGCCGCGGCCGCGCTGGGAGCGCCGGCCCGGGCGGTGAAGCCGTCCCAGCGCCACAGGTCGCCCTCGGGGCTGACCAGACGCTGCCCGGCTTTCAGCCGATGGCTCAGTTCGGCGCCGGCGGCCACATCGGCGACCACGCCGATCTGGATCAGCCGGCGGGTCAGGGCTGGCGGCGCGGTGACGAAGCGGGCCATCGGTTCGGCGCCCGAGGGCAGGGCTGGGGCGTCGGCCAGCGGCGGCAGGGTCCGCCAGGCGAAGGGTGTGTCGTCGGTGTCCAGCGGCGCCGACAGGTCGTCGCCCAAAGCCACGCCCAAGGCCAGCTCATAGCCGGTTACGGCGGTGATCTCGTCGAGTACGGGCGCATGGGCGCCCCCGGCCGCCTGCGACAGCAGCTCCTTCAGCGCTTCAGCCTCGGCGGACAGCTTGGCGCGGCTGGCGGCAATGGTCTGCAGCGCGTCGCGCGCCCGCTCGCGCGCGGCTTCCGCTTCGTGCCGGCGCCGCTCGCCGCTCTCGGCTTTGTCGCGACAGGCTTCCAGATATTCCAGCGCTTCTTCAAGGTCCATTTCGGCCGAGGTCAGCTCTGCCTGGTCCACGGTCTCGGCTTCGGCCCGGCCGCGCTGGTCGGCAACTTCTTCGGTCCGCCTGGCCAGCCGCTCGCGGCGCGTTTCCGCGTCGGCCAGGGCACGCAAGGCGGCGGCCCGCTCGGCATCGGCAGCCGCCACCTCCTCCATCAGGCGATTGAGCGCCGCCTCGGCCTCGGCCACCTCGGCCGCAATGGTCTTGACCGACTCCAATGCCGCGGCCTGCATGCCTTCTTCGTCGACGCAGGCGGACAAAAGGGCGTCCCGCTCCTCGGCCAACCGGCCAACAGCCTGCTCGGCATCCGCCGCACGCGCGCCCTCCCGCTGAAGGTCCGCCAAGGTCTGCTGCAACCGCAGTTCCATGTCGCGTTTGGCAGCGGCCAGCCGGCCTTCTTCGGCGTCCAGCTGTTCTCGCGCCGAATTCACGCGCTGCAGCAGGGAGGCTGCGTCGGCTTCGGCCTGCCGCAGGATGGGCAAGCCGGCCGCGGCCTCCGCCTGGCGGGCCGAAGCTTCGGCGACCAGACCGGTCAGGGTTTCCACCTGGCCGGCGATTTTTTCGGCGCTGGCCCGCGCCGCATCGACCTCGCCGAGGGCGATCTGCCAGCGGGCGGCCAGCAACTTGGCCTCGATCGAGCGGATGTTCTGCGACAGGCTGCGATAGCGTGCCGCCTGGCGGGCCTGGCGCTTCAATCCCTGCAACTGGGTGTCCAGCGTGCTCAGAACGTCGTCCAGTCGGGCCAAATTGGCCTCGGCCGCCTTCAGCCGCAGCTCGGCTTCGTGGCGGCGCGAATGCAGGCCGCCGATCCCGGCCGCCTCTTCCAGCAAGCTGCGGCGGTCGGACGGCTTGGCGCTGATGATGGTGCCGATGCGGCCTTGGCTGACGATGGCGGTCGAGCGTGCCCCGCTGGCCGCGTCGGCGAACAGGATCTGCACGTCACGGGCCCGGGTATCCCGGCCGTTCACCTTGTAGGCCGAGCCGAGGCCGCGCTCGATGCGGCGGATGACTTCCAGCTCTTCCGCGTCGTTGAACTGGGCCGGCGCATTGCGCTCGCCATTGTCGATGACCAGCGAGACCTCGGCCAGGTTGCGCGGCGGTCGATTGGCGCTCCCGCCGAAGATGACGTCGTCCATTTCCCCGCCGCGCATCTGCTTGGCCGAGGTTTCCCCCATAACCCAGCGCAACGCTTCGACCAGGTTGGACTTGCCGCAGCCGTTGGGGCCGACGATCCCGGTCATGCCCGGATCGATCGACAGCTCGACCGGATCGACGAACGACTTGAACCCCGACAGGCGAAGGCGGCGGAAATGGATCACGGCACTTTGCGGCACTCGCCCCCGTCATCCAGAGCAAGGCGAAGGATCTCATGGGAGCGACGAGATCCCCCGGCCGTTGGCCTCAGGATGACAAAGGCGCTGAAACCAAGGTTGCTTTCGAGGTGCATCGTTCTCTACTTGGCCTGCTCGACGAGCAGCTTGTCGAATTGTTCGTAGGACATGTCACCTGAGTAGAGCTTCCCGCCAATGATGAAGCTGGGCGTGGAATCGATGTTGTAGCGCGCCTGACCATCATCCTTGCGGGCATTGATCTCGTTCAGCAGGGTGCGATCATCCAGGCACTTGTCGACCTGGTCCTCGCTCATGCCGCCCAGCTTGGCGATGGTCTTCATTGCGGCCAGCGGCGACGGTGCGCGCGCCCACTGTTCCTGGCTTTCGAAGAAGGCGTTGATGAAGGCGAAATAGCGGTCGCCGGAGCAATGGGCAATCATCGCCGCGGCCTGTGCCAGCGGGTCGAGGGGGAAGTCCCGGAGGATCAGCTTGGCCTTGCCGGTGTCGATCCAGTTGGTCCTGATCTCGGGCAGGGTCTTCTTGTGGAACACCGCGCAATGCGGGCAGGTGAGCGAGGAATATTCGATGATGGTAATAGGCGCGTCCTGTTTCCCCATCACCTCATCGATCGCCCATGGCTTGTCGGCGGCGCGCGCCGGCGCGGCTCCTGCGCCCACCACGGCGACGATCATCACCACTGCCTGCAACAATCTTCTCACGATGACCTCCAAGACAATTTCGGAGGATATTAGGGCGCATTACCGCTTTATCGCAAGGTGCCGTCCGAGCGACGCCAGGGCCTCCCGCAGTTCGACGTCCTCGACTTTCTCCAGCCGCTTTTCCAGTTCGGCTTCCGCTGCTGCATCGAGTTGCGGCGGCGGCGGGCCGCGCCGCGGCGGACGTTTGGGCACGACTCCTTGACTGATGGCCAGGCGTATCACCGCGCCGTAGCCGAAAAACCCGTTGATCCGCTGCACGATGAGCGGTTCCAGGTGTTGCAGCTGGGCGGCGACGGCGCCTGAGGCGACGCGGATGTGGAGCACCCCGCCGGCTCTTTGTCCCGGGGGAAAGACGATTTTGAGGGGAAGGGTGGAGCTTCCCAGCAGGCTGCCGACAATGGCGGGCCATTCGGTGATCACCGCCGCCTCGGTGAATCCTCGCTTGCCCAGCGGTCGCCGGGTCAGGCGCGCCGACAGCTCGGCAATAGCCCGCGGCCCGGCGGAGCCGCGGCGCTCTTTGCTCGGAAGGGGTTTCTTCGCCGCGGACGGCAGCGTGTCGTCTTCGTCTTCCATCTCCGCCATTCTACATGCAATGACATGCCGGCCAAGGGTGCCGGTCTTCGTCCCGGGGGCCTCTTCCCGTCCTTGTGTCGCGCCGGGAAAAACCGCTATGCAGGAGCAGAAGGAGCGTGGCCGAGTCGGAACCACGCCCTCATGCGGAACCTCGATAGAATGTCCTGCGCATTGCCTACCGATCTCGCCGACCGCCTGCTCGCCTGGTACGACCGCCATGGGCGTACCTTACCGTGGCGTGCGCCGCCCGGCCGGCAGGCCAATCCTTATCACGTATGGCTGTCCGAGGTGATGCTGCAGCAGACCACGGTGGCGGCGGTAGGGCCGTATTTCCGCGCCTTCCTCGACCGCTGGCCGACCGTTGCGGCGCTGGCCGCCGCCCCGTTGGACGAGGTGCTGGCCTCCTGGGCCGGGCTCGGCTACTACGCCCGCGCCCGCAATCTTCACCGCTGTGCGCAGGTGGTCACCGAGCATCACGGCGGGCGGTTTCCCGAGGACGAGGAGGCTCTCCGGGATTTGCCCGGCGTCGGAGACTATACGGCGGCGGCGATCAGCGCCATCGCCTTCGGCCGGCGGGCGGTGGTGATGGACGGCAACATCGAGCGGGTGATGGCGCGCCTGTTCGCCGTGAGCGACCCCTTGCCGGGCGCCAAGCCCCGCCTCAAGGCCCTGGCCGGCAGCCTTACGCCGGATTTGCGCCCGGGCGATTATGCTCAGGCCGCCATGGACCTGGGCGCAACCGTCTGCACGCCGAAGAAGCCGGCCTGTGTCCTTTGTCCCTGGCGCGACGCTTGCGCCGGCTGCAGGGCCGGCGTCGCCGAAGGTTTGCCGGCCAAGCAGCCCAAGGCCGAGCGGCCGATCCGGCAGGGCATCGCCTTCTGGACGGTGCGCAACGATGGTGCGGTTCTGCTGCGCCGCCGACCCGACGAAGGACTGCTCGGCGGCATGATGGAAATCCCGTCCACCGCCTGGCGCGGCCAGCCCTGGACGCTACCCGAGGCGGTCGCCGCCGCGCCGGCGCAGGCGGCGTGGCGCGATCTGCCGGGCTTGGTGGAGCACGGTTTCACCCATTTCCGTCTGCGGCTGACCGTCGTCGCCGGCCAGGCGCGCTCGCCCGAGCTGGCGCGCGGCCTGTGGTGCCCGCTTGACCGGCTGGGCGAGCAGGCGCTGCCCACCCTCATGCGGAAAGTGGTTCGCCACGCCCTGGCCAAGGCGTATTAAAGCGGTTTATCCGTCGGTTTGGCGGAGAAGCGGCGAGCAGCCCGCGCGCGTAGCGCGCAGCAGGTGATGTTTGCCGACGAACCCGGCAGGGCGGGCCTGAGCGTCGCGGGCGGGATGACGGCGAAATTGGTATAGTCACCGCGATATCGTGGGAGAGTTTGATGCGTTTCCTAGGCCGTATTTCTCGCATCCGCGTCGTCGGCATCGCGTTGCGGCGAGGCGATCCGACAGGCCGCGGCTTGCTGCCAAGGCTGGCCGCCTTGGCAAGATCCGCGGCGGCGGTGATCCGACGCGATGCGAGCCCCCGCGTGCTTCGCGCGCGATTGTTGACGTTCGGTGGCGAAGCCGACGGAGCGGGCTGGTGGCGTGGGTGTGAGAAATACGGACTAGCCGCTGTCACCTGTTGCGCAATGCTCGCCTCATCGGCCCAGGCGCAGACTGCCGGCGGTGAACAGCTCTACCTGGCGGCCCCGCAGGGTTGGAAGGTCGGCTTCCATGACCTCAAGGGCAATGTGGAAGTCACCGAATTGCTGCCGCCTGGTCAGACGCTGAAGGACTGGAGCGCCATGCTGACCGTCCAACTGATTTCCGGCGGCCAGATCAACGACACGCAGGAGATCCTCAAAGAGCAGATCGATCGGATCCAGAACGCCTGCGAGGATATCGGCGCCGGCCCGCTCAGCGTGGCCAACGAGAACGGCTACGAAACGGCGATGCGAGCCATCGCCTGTGCCAAGTCCAAGCAATGGGGCGACGGCGAACTCAGCCTATATAAAGTGCTGCGCGGCAACCAGAGGGTTTATATCGTTTCGCGCTCGTGGCGCGGCCCCGCCTTTGACAAGCAGAAGCTGCCGGTGCCGACCGAAACCACCAACGAGTGGCTGGCCTTCATGAAGCAGGTGGTGCTGTGCGACAGCCGTGACCCGCACCACCCCTGCCCAAGCGACAAGTCGTCCGGGGCCGCCGGACGATAGTCCGCCGTCAGTCAATGGAGCTCGGCGCGGATCTTCTGGCGCAGCAGGTCGATCATCTGCAGCTGGCCATCCCGCTCGAAATGCCAGAAGGTCCAGCCATTGCAGGCAAGGGCGCCTTGCACGGCGGCGCCGACCTGATGGATGGAACCCTTGTGTTCGGCCGAGACCAGGGTACCGTCGGCCCGGACTTTGGCGGTCCAGCGGCGCCGCTCGCCGCCCCACAGCACTTCTCCGGGATCGAGATAACCGCGTTCCACCACGGTGCCGAAGGGGATGCGCGGCTCGCTGCGCTTGTTCGGCGTCGACAGGGCCGAAAGGTCGGTCACTTGTCGCGTCGCCGCGATGCGTGCCCGGGCGGCGGCGATATAGGTCTCATCCCGTTCCAGACCGATCCAGCGGCGGCCAAGCTTCTTGGCCACCGCGCCGGTGGTGCCGGTGCCGAAGAACGGATCGAGCAGTACGTCCCCCGGGTTGGAGCAGGCCAGGATGATGCGGTAGAGCAAGGCTTCGGGTTTCTGCGTCGGATGGGTCTTGCGCCCGCCGTCCTTTAGCCGCTCGGGTCCCGTGCAAAGCGGCAGCATCCAGTCGCTGCGCATCTGGATGCCCTCGTTCAGCGACTTCATCGCCTCGTAATTGAAGGTATAGCGCGCACGCGGGCTCTTGGCACACCACAGCATGGTTTCATGCGCATTGGTGAAGCGTGTCCCGCGGAAGTTCGGCATCGGGTTGGTCTTCGTCCAGACCACGTCGTTGAGGATCCAGAACCCCAGGTCCTGCAGGATGGTGCCGACCCGATATATGTTGTGGTAGCTGCCGATCACCCACAAAGAGCCGTCGTCCTTGAGGACCCGCCGGGCCGCCTCCAGCCAGGCGCGGGTGAACCGGTCGTAGGTGGCGAAGCTGGCCAGGGGGTCGTTGGCCTCGCCGAAACGGTCCCATTCCTCGTCGACGCCGTCGACCAGAGAGTTGTTGGGGCGCAAGAGTTCGCCGCCGAGCTGCAGGTTATACGGCGGATCGGCGAAGACGAGATCGACCGACCGCGACGGAAGCTCGTTCATCAGCGCAATGCAATCACCTTGCAGGATAAGGTCTGTTTTCAGCTGGCCCATGCCCGCACTTTGAGTCAAAGATCAAGCTACGTCAAGAATGCCCTGAAAACTATAGACTCTGGAACAGGTCTGCGATGGGGGCGAAGCTCTTGCGATGATGCGGCGACGGCCCCAGCCGGCGAATGGCCTGCTGGTGTTCGGCCGTGCCATAGCCGGCATTGCGTTCCCAGCCATAGCCGGGGAAGGTGGCCGCCAGGTCTTTCATCAGCCGGTCCCGCGTGACCTTGGCGATCACTGAGGCCGCGGCGATGGACAGGCTGCGCCCGTCGCCCTTGACGATGCATTGCACCGGGCAAGGCAGGGGGGGGCGCTGGTTACCGTCTACCAGGGCACCGTCGACCTCGCCCAGGCCGTCGCCGTGAAGGTCGTCCAGGGCGCGGCGCATGGCCAGGAACGTCGCCTGCAGGATGTTGACGCGGTCAATTTCCTCGACTTCCGCCCGTCCGATACCGACGCGTGCGGTTTGCCGCAGGATGTCAAAGAGCCGCGCCCGTTTACCGGCCGACAGCTGCTTCGAATCGTTCAACTCGGCAAGCAGCACGGCGGGCATCTTCTCGGGCAGCACCACGGCCGCGGCCACCACGGGGCCGGCCAGCGGACCGCGTCCGGCCTCGTCGATGCCGCAGATGGTCCCCGGCCAGGCGTTCTCGAAGGACAGGTCGGGGGGGATGGCGCTTCTCCGGACAGGGTGAGAGGGGAGCCACTGTAGCACCGATGTTTTCGGCTTTCATTGGCTGTCCCGCGGTTCGCCTTCGCCCTGGCCGCGGCGTTGAGATCACCCGGCTCTAACGGAACAGGTCCAGTTGGTCTCCCTGCTGCGGCGGCAGGCGGAACAGGTCGGTGCGCAGGGGCTCGGGCCTGATCTGCTGCAGGCCCAGGCGGTGCGACGCAAGACGGAAGCGTTGGCCGACCATGTCGACGATGGGCCCGCTGCCGGTAAGACGCCTGCCGAAGGACGCGCGATAGATATCGCCGCCGTGGCTTTGCCGCAGCAGGTCGAGGACACGGCCGCGGCGATGCGGGCTGTGTTGCTGCAACCAGCCGTCGAATAGTTCCTTCACCTCGTAGGGAAGGCGCAGCAGGGTCCAGGCCGCCGCGGTGGCCCCTTGGGCCGCCGCGGCCGCCAGAATCGCTTCCATCTCGTGGTCGGTAAGCGCCGGGATGACCGGCGCGACCATCACCATCGTCGGGATACCGGCTTTCGCCAGCAGGCCGATGGCCGCCAGCCGCCGCTCCGGCACGGCGGCTCGTGGCTCCAGTCGGCGTGCCAGATCCCGGTCGAGCGTGGTCAGCGAGATGGCTACCCTGGCCAAGCCACGGCCGGCCAGGGAGGCCAGCAGATCGATATCGCGCACGACCAGAGCCGACTTGGTAGTGATGCACACCGGGTGATGGAACGCCGACAGTACCTCGAGGATAGCCCGCATGATCCGTCTTTGCCGCTCGATCGGCTGATAGGGGTCGGTGTTGGTGCCGATGGCAATGGTCCGGCAGCGGTAGCCCGGCCGGCTGAGTTCCCGCTCCAACAGCTCGGGGGCTTGCGGCTTGGCAAACAGCCTGGTTTCGAAGTCCAGGCCGGAGGACAGGCCGAAATAGGCGTGGCTTGGCCGGGCGAAGCAGTAGATGCAGCCATGCTCGCAGCCGCGGTAAGGGTTGATCGATTGCTCGAAGCCGATATCGGGCGAGCTGTTGCGGGTGATGACGCTGCGGCTGGCGTCTTCCGCTACCGTCGTCTCGGAGGGCGGCAACTCGTCCCGTTCCCACCACGCATCGTCGAGTTCCTCACGTCCTCGGGTCTCGAACCGACCGGCGGGATTGGCGAGGGTTCCCCGATGTGGCATCTGCGACTTGACCATACGGCATGATAGTGTGGGGACAAGAACAAAGCAAGAACACCATTCGCGGCGTACTACGGAAGGTGGATGTCTATGCTATCCAAAAGGGTGGCTAGTAATGAGCGCCCGGCACCGATACTCTAGGTGAATCGGATAGGCCAAGAAATAAGAGCCACCGGGAGGCAACCATGGCAGCCGAAAACGAGAGCAAGACCGAACAGTCGACGAAGCGTGAGGATGCCCCGATCGTCATGCAGGCGGATGCGGATCGTTTCGACGAAAAGTCCGACCGGCTTGACCGGCAGCCCCAATACGACGCATTCATGCGGATCATCCGCCGCTGAGTTGCGGCTTCCTTCCCAGGGGAAGGAACTGAGCCGCGGCAAGTCCCGGGGTGCGCTGGCTTTGATGTCCCGTGCAAGGCAAGGAATCTCCGTGGAGCGCCGAGATCCTTGTTTCCTTCTTCGCCAAAATCGCGGAACACAGTCCTAGGCCTGCGTTAAATCTGACGCAGACAGCGGCCAGCGGCCGTTGAGGCCGCGGCCAAGCGCGCGGAGGCGCGCGCCCGGCGAGGGCAGAACCAAAATCCCTAGGCCAATTTCGCTTTAATCCCCGGCCAGTGGCTGAAGATGTTCCATCAGCCGCGGCATGAGCTCGACCAGATTGCAGGGGCGATGGCGGCTGTCCAGTTGCCAGCGCAGAATGTCGTCCCAGCCATCGCGGCATGCCCCCGGCGAACCGGGCAACGCGAACAGGTACGTTCCATGGGCCACTCCGCCGGTGGCCCTGCTCTGCATGGTCGAAGTCCCGATCTTCGAATAGGAAATCTGGCGGAACAACTCGCCAAAGCCGACGATTTCCTTGTCGTAGACGGCGTGGAACGCCTCGGCCGTCACATCGCGGCCAGTCAGCCCCGTGCCGCCTGTGGAAATGATCACATCCACCTTGGGGTCGGCGATCCAACGATTCAACTGTTCGACGATCAGGTCCCTGCTGTCGACCACGATCACCTTTTCGACCAGTTTGTGTCCGGCCGCGGCGATGCGTTCGACCAAGGTCTTGCCCGAGGTGTCGTTTTCCTCGGTCCGGCTGTCCGAAACGGTCAGTACGGCGATATTGACGGGGAGGAAGGGGCGGTTTTCGTCAATTCTTGACATGGCGCACCATCTGCAGCTTGGCTTCGGCCCCATCATACATCGGCCAGTCGCCTTCGGCGATGGCATCGAGAGAGGGAGAAGTCAGGCCAAGACGGTTGCGGTAGGCCCAGAAATTGGTCATCACCCGTTCGACGAAAACCCGCGTCTCGCGCACCGGGATGCTTTCCATGAACAGCAGGGCATCGCCGTTATGGTGGATGTTCTGCAGCCAGCGGGCGACATTGCCCGGGCCGCTGTTGTACGACGCCGCCAGGAACAGCAGATTGCCCTTGACCGTGTCGTCGTCGAGCAGGTGCCGAACGTAACGCTGCCCCAGCTCGAGATTGACCTGCGGGTCGGTCAGCTTGCCATGGCCGCCCATCGACTTGGCCGTCCTCGGCATCAGTTGCATCAAGCCGACGGCGCCGCAGGGGCTCTTGGCCTTGGGGTTGAACGACGATTCCTGGCGGGCGATCGCCAGCACCAGCGCCCGGTCGACCGACCAGCCGCCGATCGGTCGCCATTCCGGCAGGGGATATTCCGAGCTGTCGTGGAACCGGCCGTCACGGGCCGAGACCGCGTCGCTCAGTCGCACCGCCAGCGCCGGCAGGTCGCCGGCATGGGCCAGGGCGAGCATCGACTGGGTCAGGGCCGGTCCGGCCGACGGCGCCAAGCGCCGCAGTTCATCCTCGGCGCGGCCGCGGTCTCCGAGTTGTAGAAGCGCCAGGGCCCGGCGGGTACCGGGAACGTGCTGCAACATGTCGCCGTCAAGGTCGGTGAACGGCCGCGAGTCCCAGCTGTACTGAATGTCCTGGCCAAGGGCGCGGCGGGCCAGCAAGCCGTAGAAGGTGCGCGGATAGGCGGCCGCCTGTTGCAGCCAGTGGTTGACTACTTCCGGATGGTGGCCGGCCAAGTTGGCGCGCGCGGCCCAATAGGCGCCGGCCGAGACCAGCCAGGACGACACGTCGGCGGCGTTGGCGACGGCCTCGAAATGGTGGGCGGCGGCAGCATGCTGGCCTTCCCGCCACAAGCTCAGTCCGGCCACCCAATGGGCCTCGGGCAGCACGTCGCCCGAACGGTCGGCGGCCTCTTCGGCCCAATGCTGCGCTTCGGCGTCCCGGCCAGCGGCGAAATACCCCATGGCCAGCACAGTCTTCAGCTCGTCGTAATCGGCTTTTTCGAAGATGCGCTGCATCTGGGCGGAATCCAGCGAACTGGCGGCGGCATCGAGATTGCCTCGGCGCACCTGCGCCCGGAAGCGATCCTTCAACTCGTGCAGAGTGCGGCGATCGGAAGCGCTGAGCTCCCGATTGCTTTCCATGGCGAAATCTTCCCAGGACGGATCGTCGTCGCGGCCCGCCGACGAGGTCGCCGTACCCGACCAACGGCTTGGCGGCTTGACCGCGGCAATCCGCTTGCCCAGGCGCTGCTTCGCCAGCTCGTAGATGTCATCAGCCTCGGGAAGGTCGGCATAGCGAGCCATCCACTCGGTCAGGTCCTCGGTCTGCGCGCGATAGGTGGCGGACAGATAGCGCTGGGCAAGCAGATGGCCGACCAGCAGCCGGTCCTGGAGGCGGGCGATCTCACGGTCGGCAGCGGGCCACTGGCCGCGATCCTGCAGGTCGAAGGCTGCGCGATAACGAGCGGCGTCGGTTGCGGACAGCACCTCAGGCACGGAAGTCTGCCGTCCGAGTTTGCCGGCCGCGCCGCTGATGGCGGCGACAACCTGCTCGTCTGCGGCCTTTTCGGCCAAATTCTCCGCAGCCACCGAATTGTGGGCTGCCGCGGTCAGGATCAAGGCCGCGAAGGCCTGGAGAAGCCTGCTTTTCAGCATCGTCTCTCCTCTGCCGTAATCGGTTTCGCCGATAATTGTCTTCAGCTTTATAAATTGATTCGGGCAGTAGGGGCAAGCCCAGAAGGGGCATTCGGGCCAACTTTTGTCAAATTCGACGGAAAACCAGGGGGTTACCGGAGCGACTCAAGGCGCTTGCGGACCGCGAGGAAATCGCGCCAGGCATCGCGCTTGTGCAGAGGCGTGCGCAACAGATAGGCCGGATGGTAAGTGGGCATGGCGGGCACGGGGCGGGGCAGCCGCGACGAGGAATAGTCCATCCAGCGGCCACGCAGCCGGCTGATCGCTTCTTGCCGGGCCAACAGGGCGGAAGCCGGGGCGCCGCCCAGGAACACCAGGATGGCTGGTGCGACCAGTTCGATGTGGCGCTCGATGAACGGCAGACACAGCTCGACTTCGGTGGGTTCGGGTTTACGGTTGCCCGGTGGCCTCCAAGGAACGACATTCGTTATATAGGCACTGCTCCGATCCAATCCGATGGTGGCCAGCATGCGATCCAAAAGCTTGCCGCTGGCACCCACAAAGGGCAGGCCGAGGCGGTCTTCGTCGGCTCCCGGCGCTTCGCCGATCAGCATCACCGATGCCGCGGGATTGCCGTCGGCGAACACCGTGCGCTGGCAGGTTCGTTTGAGACCGCAGCCCTCGTAAGCCTCCATCGCCACCCGCAACTCGGGCAGGCTGTGGCATTCCATCGCCAGATGGGCCGAGGTCGTCGCCTCGGCGGCAATCGTCGGCTGCCGGCCGGAGCCGGTCGTTGCCGACGTGGCCAGTTGCTGGGGCGAGGCAGGGCGAGGCTTCGCCGCTCCGGCCACCTGGGCCGAGGCGTAGCGGTTCACCGGGATTTCGCCGACGGTCTCGTCCACCCCGGCCTGGACATACCAGCGAAGCAGCTGTTCGGATGTAAGGCGGGCGGATGGAGCGGCCGAAAACATGCACGGACATTAACATATGCGGCGGCAGGGGGATACGGCGCGCCAATGCGCCGTGCCGATACGGGGTCGGCAGGGCAAAACGCCTGTGCTATAGAATCTGGCTAAGGCGCCTTCAGAGTCGCAAACAGCAGGGTTGGGATAATAATGGAACGGGAATCCATGGAATTCGACGTGGTGATCGTCGGCGGCGGACCATCGGGTCTTGCCGCGGCGATCCGGCTGCGTCAGTTGGCGGCGGAAAGCGGCCGCGAGTTGTCGGTCTGTCTGATCGAGAAGGGGTCGGAACTGGGGGCGCACATCCTGTCGGGTGCGGTATTGGAGCCGCGCGCGCTCAGCGAACTGATCCCGGAGTGGCGGGAAAAGCAGGCGCCGCTCAACACTCCGGTCACCGCCGACCGTTTCTGCTTCCTGACCGAATCCAAGGCCATCCGCCTGATGACGCCGCCGCAGATGCACAACCACGGCAATTACGTGGTTAGCCTGGGCAACGTGGTGCGCTGGCTGGGGAGCCAAGCCGAAGCGCTGGGCGTCGAGATCTTCCCGGGATTCGCCGCCGCTGAAGTTCTCTACGATGAATCCGGCGCGGTGCGCGGCGTGGCCACCGGCGACATGGGCATCGGCAGGGACGGGCAGCCGATGGCCAACTACACGCCGGGGGTCGAGTTGTTGGCCCGCCAGACCATTTTCGCCGAGGGTTGCCGCGGTTCGCTGACCAAAACCCTGATGGCCCGCTACGACCTCAGGAAGGACGCGGACCCGCAGACCTACGGAATCGGGATCAAGGAACTGTGGGAGATCGATCCCGCCAAGCACCAGCCGGGTCTGGTCTTCCACAGCGTCGGCTGGCCGCTGGATAGCGAGACCTATGGCGGCTCGTTCCTTTATCACCTGGAAAACAATCAGGTTGCGGTGGGGCTGGTGGTCGGCCTCGACTATAAGAACCCCTTTCTCTCGCCGTTCGAGGAATTTCAGCGGCTGAAGACTCATCCGGCGATCCGCGAGACCCTGGAAGGCGGACGACGTCTGGCTTATGGCGCCCGTGCCCTATCCGAGGGCGGCTGGCAGTCCATCCCGAAGCTGACATTCCCGGGCGGTCTGCTGATCGGCGATGCCGCCGGCTTCCTCAATATGCCGAAGATCAAGGGCTCTCACACTGCCATGAAGTCGGGCATGCTGGCGGCCGAGGCGGTATTCGAGGCACTGTCGGGAGAGGCCCCCGGGCCCGTCGAGGCGACGGCCTATGCGGCCAAGTTCAAGGCCTCCTGGCTGGCCGCGGAGCTGTACCAGGCGCGCAACGTTCGTCCGTCCTTCCACTGGGGCTTCTGGGGGGGGCTCGCCTATTCGGCGATCGATACCTATATATTGCATGGCCGCGCGCCGTGGACCTTGCGCAACCACTCGGATCACGACCAGTTGCGCAAAGCGTCCCAGGCGCGGCGGATCGAATATCCGAAGCCGGACGGCAAGCTGACTTTCGACCGTCTTTCCTCGGTATTCATCTCCAACACCAATCATGAGGAAAACCAGCCTGTCCACCTTCAACTCAAGGACCCGGCCGTCCCGATTTCGGTCAACCTTCCGCTGTACGATGCGCCCGAGCAGCGCTATTGTCCGGCCGGGGTTTACGAGATCGTAACCGACGAGCGGGGACAATCCCAGCTTCAGATCAACGCCCAGAACTGTGTCCACTGCAAGACATGCGACATCAAAGATCCCACCCAGAACATCAATTGGGTGGTGCCGGAAGGGGGCGGTGGGCCGAATTACCCCAACATGTAAAGATGCGTTCCCCCGGCGATGGGGGGGACTTGAGGTTTTGGAGATGGTGATGCTTGGCAAAACCGGGCTGAGGCGGCTGTTGGCGGGCGCCCTGGTGGGTGTGCTGTCGGCCTGTTCCAGCGGGTTGTCGTCGGACGGGGGGACATTGGTTCCCCCCGACCAGTCTACCGTGAGTTCCGCCATGCGCCTGGGCGCCTCGGATGCCGGAAATTATCTGGCTGGCCGGTTCGCGCAGGAACAGCACGATCTGGACAAGGCACCGGATTACCTCCTGAGGGCGTTGGCCGGGGATCCGGAAAACGCGGAACTTCTGCAGCGCACCTATCTCTCGCTGGCGGTTGCGGGGCGCCTGGATCAGGCAGCCGAAATCGCCAAGCGCCTTCTCCAATTCGACGATGAAGCGGCCATTGCCGCCATACTGGTGGCAGAGCAGGCGGCCAAGGCGGGCAAGTGGTCCGAAGCCGAGAAGCTCATGGCCGGCCTGCCCAAGCGCGGGCTGAACAGTTTCATGACTCCGCTGATCGTCGCCTGGGCGCGCATGGGCGAAGGCAAGCCCGACGCGGCCCTGGAGGCGCTGGCGCCGCTGTCGCAAAATAGCAGCTTCGCCGCCCTCCATGATTTCCATGCGGCACTGATCAACGACCTGGCCGACCGTCGCAAGGCGGCCGAGCAGTTCTATTTGGCGACCTTGGCGGGCAATGGGGGCCTGACCTTGCGCACCGCCGAAACGGCGATATCGTTCTACAACCGCGTCGGTCAACCCGACAAGGCCCGCGAGGTCCTCGCCCGCTATCAGGAGAACCATCCTGAAACCGGCGGCATCAATCCTGGCCTCACCCGGCGCCCGGTGGCTTCGGCCAGGGACGGGATGGCCGAGGTGATGTTCGGCGCCGCCGGGTCGCTGCGGCAGAGCAACGCCACCGAACTGGCCCTGGTGTTCGGCCGGATGGCCCTCGACCTGCAGCCGGATTTCTCCCTGGCCCAGGTGACCGTGGCCGACCTGTTGCAAAGCCTCGGCCAACTGCCGGCCGCCAATGAGATGTTCAAGGCGGTTTCTTCGGACTCGCCGGTGTACTGGTCGTCGCGGCTGCGGCTGGCTGCCAATCTTGACGATTTGGGCGAGGTGGACGCGGCGGTGAAAACCCTTGAGGGCCTGGCCGCCGAGTTTCCCGAACGCCAGGACACGCTGGTCACGTTGGGTGATGTGCTGCGGCGCCACAAGCGCTGGCCGGAAGCGATCGCCGCCTACGACCGCGCCATCGCTTCGTTCCAACAGCCAGAGCGCGACCAGTGGGTAGTGTATTACGCCCGCGGTATCGCCCTTGAGCGCGACAAGCAATGGGTTCGCGCCGAAAGCGATTTCCTCAAGGCCCTTGAGCTGGAGCCGGACGAGCCGCATGTCCTCAACTATCTGGGATACAGCTGGATCGAGCAGGGGACCAACCTCGACGAGGCCAAGCGGATGATCGAGAAGGCCGTCGAACAACGGCCAACCGACGGCTATATCGTAGACAGCCTTGGCTGGGCCTTGTTCCGTGCCGGCGACTACAATAATGCCGTCGAAGCGCTGGAACGTGCGGTCGAACTGCATCCGGACGACGCCACCATCAACGACCATCTGGGCGACGCCCTGTGGAGCGTCGGCCGTCAGGACGAGGCCCGCTTTCAGTGGCAGCGCGCCCTGGTGTTCGATCCAGAGCCGGAACTGAAGACCGAGATCGAGAACAAGCTGAAGGCTGGCTTGCAGCTTCCCCTTCCGGCCGCCGCACCGGCCGCCCCGACGGCGAAGAACAAGAACGCGGCGGTCCGGTGAGGGTGAGCAGGAGCCCCGCCGGTGATGGGGTCGAGGTATTCGCGCCGGCCAAGGTGAACCTTTACCTCCACGTGGTCGGGCGTCGCTCCGACGGCTATCACCTGCTGGACAGCCTGGTGGTATTCGTCGGCGTGGGCGACGGCCTGATGATCGAAGCTGCCGACGACCTGACCTTGCGCATCGACGGCCCGACGGCGGGCGGGCTGACCGCCGAGCCGGACAACATCGTGCTGAAGGCGGCGCGTGCCCTGGCGGATCGGGCCGGTGTGGCGCCGCGGGCAGCCATCCGTTTAACCAAGCGCCTTCCGGTGGCGGCCGGCATCGGCGGCGGTTCGGCCGACGGCGCAGCGGCCTTGCGCGGCCTTTGCGCGTTGTGGGGCATCGATCCCGGAGATGCCGAACTGGAACGCCTGGGCCTGGCCTTGGGTGCCGATGTGCCGGTCTGCCTGCGTGGCCGCCCGACGCAAATGTCCGGGATCGGCGAGATATTGGCCGAGGCCCCGCCCTTGCCGCCGGTTTGGATGGTGCTGGTCAATCCCCGGGTCGCCGTGCCAACGCCCTCGGTGTTCAAGGCGCGGCATGGGGACTTCTCGGCGCCGGCACCGCTGGCCGAAACCCCGGCCGATACGGCATCGCTGGTGCGGGCCCTGGCCGGCCGCGGCAACGACTTGGCCGCCCCGGCCATCGCCGTCGCGCCGGTGGTGGGGGACGTGCTGACCGCCTTGGCCGACCAGTCTGAATGCCTGCTGTCGCGCATGTCGGGCAGCGGCGCCACCTGCTTCGGCCTGTTTGCCACCGCCGCCGCCGCCGCCGCCGCCGAGGCTTCGCTGACCGCCCAGCACCCCGGCTGGTGGATCGCTGCCGCCCCGCTGGTCAGCCGCCCCTGACGGCAGAATCCTTCTCGATACCGAGGTTGCATCGCGGCCCAGCTTGCCCTATGTTGCCGGTCCCTCCCTGTTGGGGCGTAGCCAAGCGGTAAGGCAGCGGGTTTTGGTCCCGCCATCCCCAGGTTCGAATCCTGGCGCCCCAGCCATCCTCAGGCAAAGCCGAAACCGACAACTCTCGACGGCGTTCCCTGGCGGCCGTTGCTCCCCGGTGGTGCCTGCGCCCAAAGGAGTAATGGCTCGCATCACGGCTTCTCCCCATCTGTAGGGAGACCTTAAGAATGCGGATGATCTCGCTTCCCTTTTCTCTTCTCCTCAGGCTGCGTGCGGCTGCGCTGGTTGCCCTGGTCTGGCAGCTGGGAGGTTGCGCGACCGTTCCCGAGATCGAGGTGCCTTCGGACCAGCCGGGTGCGTTGCCCCGGGTGATCGGCGCTCATGGGCCGCTCAACGCCCGGCAGGTGAAGGCGTTGCTAGACCGCTTGGCCGCCCAGGGGCGGCAGGCCGATCTCCTGGCGCGCCACCTGGCGGTCGAGCAGTCGGTTGCCGAGAGGCCGCTGGTGGCTGGCAACAAGGTGCGGCTGCTGCGGGACGGCGGGGAAACGTTCGCCGCGCTGTTCGCGGCGATCCGCAAGGCGCGCCAGGAGGTCGATCTCGAATACTACATCCTGGAAGATGTGGAGAGCGGCGGTCAGCGTCTGGGCGATCTATTACTGCGGAAGCGTCAGCAGGGCGTGCGGGTCAACATCATCTACGACAGCTATGGTTCGATGGATACTCCGGCCGAATTCTTCGACCGGTTGCAGGCGGCCGGGGTCAACATGCTGGACTTCAACCCAGTCAATCCGCTGGATGTCCGGAACGGCAGCTATTCCCCCAATGACCGCGATCACCGCAAGCTTCTGGTGGTGGACGGCGCCACGGCCATCCTGGGCGGGGTCAATCTGAGCACCAACTATCAAAGCCGTCCGTCGCATCCGTCGGGCTTGGGTGCCGAGGCGGCGGGCGAACACTGGCGCGACACCGACGTGCAGATCGAAGGGCCGGCGGTGGCGCAATTGCGCAGCCTGTTCATGGCCCACTGGATACAACAGGACGGGCGCGCCCCGCCCGATGCCGCCGCCCTTCCGCCGGTGGCCCCACAGGGTGGGGAACTGGTGCGGATAATCGGCAGTCGGCCCGACGAGGGGCCTCCCCGCTATTACGCCACCCTGCTCTCGGCCATCCGCACCGCCCAGCGCCGCATCTGGCTGACGGCGGCTTATTTCGTGCCGACACATCAGGAGAGGGAAGACCTGATAGATGCCGCCCGGCGTGGTGTGGATGTCAGGCTGTTGCTTCCAAGCAAGAGCGATTCCAGCCTCGCCATGGCCGTTCAGCATTCGCATTACGAAGATCTGTTGGAAGCGCATGTGCAGATCTACGAGACCCGCAACGAATATTTGCACTCGAAGACGGCGGTGATCGACGGCGTCTGGTCGGTGGTCGGCTCGTCGAACTTCGACCATCGCAGCGTGATCTTCAACGACGAGGTGGATGCGGTTCTTTTGGGAACCGCCACCGCCAACCAGCTGGAAAGCATGTTCGAACAGGACTGTCGTGCCGCCGACAGAATCGATCGGAACCATTGGCACCAGCCCGTCGACGAACGGATCGAAGGCCTGCTGGCCCGCCTGTGGCAGAGCATGCTTTGAGTCGTACCCATCGAGACCTGGTATCAGGCGGCACTCAGCAATTCGGCCATGAGGTCGTGCAGGCGGTCGGCGGCGAGCGGCTTGTGGATCACTCTGAAGCCGCTGGCTTCGATCTCCGCCAGGCGTTCAGCCGAGGTGTCCCCCGTGATGATGAGCGCCGGGATGCTCCTGCCGCAGGCCGAGAGCACGTCTTTGACCGCCTCGGTTCCTGTGCGCCCGTCGCGCAGGCGGTAATCGGCGAGGATGACGTCGGGCAGGTGTTCTGCTTTGGCGGCCCAGGCGCAGGCCTCCTCGGCGTCGGTGGCGCTGGCGACCGTCCATCCCCAGCTCTCCAGCAGTAGGGCGAGCCCACCCCGGATCATTGCCTCGTCATCGATGACCAGTACTCGGCGCGCCTCGGTTCGCCCTGCGATCTGCGTCGGCGGGTCCGAGGGCGCCGTTGCCGCCGGTTTCTCGGGGCATTCGGCGAGGGCAAGATGAAGCGAGAAGCATGTGCCGCGTCCGACTATGGACGCAAGGCTCAGACGATGACCGAGAAGGCGGCAGAGCCGCCGGATGATCGACAGCCCCAAGCCCAGGCCCTTGGCCCGGTCTCGTTCGGGATTGCCGACCTGGTAGAATTCCTGGAAAATCGCTTCGCGATGCTCCGGCGCGATGCCGATTCCGGTGTCGATCACCTGGAGCACCAGCTCGCCGCCGCGCCTGCGGCATCCGAGCAGAACGCGGCCGCGCCGGGTGTACCGAACGGCGTTGTCCAACAGGTTGCGCAGGATGCGCTCCAAAAGGAACGGATCGCTGAAGACCCGGCCGCTGGACGGAACGCAGCGCAATTCGAGGCCTTTTTCCTCGGCTCGGGTCAGGTATTCGTCGTGGAGCCGTCGCATCAGCTCGCCCAAGGCGATGGGGCGGGCGTCCGGAACGATCACCCCGGCATCGAGCCTCGAGATATCCAACAGCCCATCGAGCAGCATCTGCAGGGCGGCCAGTGCGGAGCGCATGCGATCGACCACCTGGAGGGCCGAGTGGCCATGCAGGCGTTCGGACAGAATTGAGGTGAACAGCATGAGGGCCTGCACCGGCTGGCGCAGATCGTGACTGGCGGCGGCAAGGAAGCGCGATTTGTCGGCATTGGCGCGCTCGGCCTCGCCCTTTAGCCGTTCCGCTTCCTCTTTGGCCTGCAGCAGCGCTGCGGCCTGGTCGCGCTGCTCCGTAATGTCGGTGTTGGTGCCGAACCACTGAACGACACGCCCTTTCGCATCGAGGATTGGTTGGGCGCGGGAAAGGAACCAGCGGTAGCTGCCCTCTTGCCCGCGCAAAGGAAAGGTATCCTCCCACGGCTCGCCGCTGTCCCAGGCCTGGCGGATGTGTTGAACGACCCGCTCCACATGGTCCGGGTGGTGGATGGACCGCCATCCCCAGCCCTGCATTTGTTCGAGCGTGGTTCCGGTAAATTCATACCAGCGTTTGTTGTACCAGAAGACCCAGCCGTCGGCGCGGGCCATCCAGGCCAATTGGGGGATGTTGTCGGCCAGTGCGCGCAGCCGTCGCTCTCCTTCTGCCAGCTGGGCCCGGCCCACCAGCACCACTACCGCCGCCAGGGCCGCACCGGCGACGGCCAGCAGGATGGCGCCAAGGGCGAAGAACAGCACAGTGATTTGCCGATAGCGCGCCACGGCGGCGTCCAGGGCCGCATGGTGCACTTCCAGAAGGTGCCGCTCCTCCTGTTGCATCGTGGCGATGATGGTGCGGACCTCGTCCATTGCCGATTTGCTTTGCCCGCTGAGCACCATGGCCAGCGCCTTGTCGGCGCGGCCGGCGCGGGCGGCGTCCACCGTTGCGTCGATAACGGAAAACACCTTTTCCTTCAGTTGGCGCAGCCTGAGCACCCGTCCACGCTGGGCCGGGTCGTCCATGGTCAGCGCCGCCAGGCGGCCAAGGACGGTTGCGGTTTGTTGCCGGGCCCGATCGTAGGGGACCAGATAGTCGGGCCGGCCCGTCAGCAGGAAGCCGTGCTCGCCGGTCTCGGCGTCTTGAAGGGTGGAAAGCGTCGCCTGGGTTACGGTCAGGACTTCCTGAGCGTGGAAGTACCAGTGCTCGGCGACCTCGCGCTGCGCCGAAGTCCGGATCTCACCGATGATCAATGCGGCAGCCAGCCCGGCGATGCCGAGCAAAGAGGCTGCCGCGGTGGCTGCCATGGCAGCAAAACGCCGGCCGCCGAGCGTCTCGGCGAAGCGGGGAGGAATTGCCCAGGCGGCAAGACGGTTCTTCATGGCAGCGTGCGGTGTAGGCGAAAGCCGAAAGGCGTGCAGGCCACGCTTGCCGGTTCGGCTCGATGCGATCGGAATCGCTTGCTGCCGGTTTCCCAGGGCGGAACGCTGCCTGTGATGCGACCGTCGGTGATATTGCTCATCCAGTTCTATGCTTCGAGGTTGGGTATGGGGTCGACGTGCCGACAAGTCAACGGAAAGTCGGTCGGCGACCGCCGCTGATGCCGTGGACGTAGGAACCGGCCTGTGGCCATTCCGCAATCGAATGTCCCTGCAACTGAGGTAGCGCCTTATGGGCATGGTCGCCGCTGGCCCGGCGTTCCCAAATCATGGCCGTTGTGCGTGGACCTCTTCTCCCTCATCCGACATTGGCGGGACCAGCATCTTGACAGCGGCAGCCGACAAAGCGGGATACCGGATTCTTGCGGTCGATGACGATCCGCTGGTTCTTCGCGCGCTGGAGGCGGTCTTGCGCGTATGGGGCTATGAGGTGCTGGCCGCCAACGGCATTGACGAGGCGCAGCGGCTGCTCCAGGCCTGCGGCAAGCCCGACGCGGTGGTCACCGATTATCTCCTGCAGGACGAGGACACCGGAGTCATGGTGCTGGACGAAATCCGGCGGATCTATGGCCCGGGGACGCCGGCGCTGGTCATCACCGGAAATGCGCAGCCGGGAACCCTGCGCAGGATGGTTGGCAGCGAGGTGCCGATCCTGGAAAAGCCGGTGAATCCCAAATTGCTGAAGGCGGTGGTCGAGCAGATCTGCAACGGCGATCCGCGCGCCGCCCACATGCGATAGGCCAACTTCGCGCCGGCCGGGAAGCCGCTTCGACTTGCCGGGCATCCGGCGCTTCCGGAGGGGTGATCGGCCAAAAAACCGGCGCAGCCCGCAGAAGGCGGGACTACGCCTGAAGGAACGTTCAGCCGATCAGGAGGCCGTTCATGGCAGTGGCAGACGAAACATCATCGGAGCGGCTGCGCCGCCGCCGCCATTTTGGCGGACAATATTCCTTTTCCGCCTTCGTCGATGCGCAGCAGGCTCAGGCGGAAAGCCTGCTCGAGGCTTGCCGGATCATGGGCGAGGGCTTGTTGCAAGCGACCGCGGATCTGGGAGAGGCTGTGGCCGTCGTGGCGCGCTGCAAGGCAGGCTGGCCACCCGCTGGTGACGGGTCGTTCGCTCGCTTCACCGCCTGGCCGCTCAGCGCCGATGAGCTGAGACTGTTCGACGAGGCGGTCGGCCGTGCTTTGGAGGTGCTTGCGCGGTCGGCGCAGCGGGCGATCGCCATTCTCGTGGCTTCGCCACAAGGCGTATTTCTTTGATCCGTTGACCAGCCCGGCGCTTCGGGTGACTGCCCCGGGCGGTCTGCCATGCGTATTTCGAATGGATAGGGGGCTTGCCGGATTGGGGGCCGATCCCTTACTAAGGGGCAGTTCGAAAATAGCTTCGTCATTTCCGAACAAGCACTAGCTGCAACGCAGCGTACCAGTTCTGAGGTGCTTCCATGCTCCGGGAGTGGATCCGCAATCTACCGACCAGCCTGCTGCGGGAGATTGTCGCCAACAGCCGTGTCCGCGGTAATTTTATCTGGCAACTGGCCTGTTCCGAACTCGATCGACGCTGCGGCATCGCGGCTTGATCGCAGCCCTCTGGCATTGATCAGAATCTGTAGCCATTGCCATTTTGTGGTTTTTCCTACTGAATTCTGCATCGTCATCGCGTTGGCGGGGACGAGGGCCGGGCCCTCCGCTTTCCCAAAGCGGCCGCAAGGCGATCGGCCAACACAATCCGCGTAGTAGACTGTCGTTCGCAGTTGGGGAGGATTGTTGATGCCCTTCGATGTCGATGCTTGCATCGATCTGGGGCGGCGAGACCAGAGGGGCAAATGATCCGAAGGCCTTTAGATCGTCATGCAGAAAATCTGCACGACGACCTAAGCTCTTCAATTTGCCCTCGCCCGGTGCGCGCCTCCGCGCGCTTGGCCGCGGCCTCAACGGCCGCTGGTCACAACCTGCGCCAGATGTAGCGCAGGTTGCTAACGGATCACCGCGAAATCGCGCAGCACGCCGACTTCTTCCTGCGTCTGCTGCAGGCGGAAGCCCACCGCGTCACCGATCGAGACGATGCCCACCAGATCGCCGTCCTCGATGACCGGAAGGTGGCGCATGCGCCGGTGGGTCATCACTTCCAGGATCTCCTTGACGGAGTCGCTCAACGTGCAGGTCACCGGCGGGCTCGACATGATATTGCGTGCCGGCATGTCGAGCGCGCCCCTGCCGTAGTCGGCAAGCGCCTTGACGATGTCTCGTTCCGAGACCACGCCAACGACATGCCCCTTGCTGTCGCAGACCACCGCGACGCCGACCTTCTTGACGGCCAGCAGGGTTGCGGTTTCGGCCAGAGAATGCTCCGGGCGCACGGTATAGACGTTGCTGCCCTTCTTTTTCAGGATCAGTTCGACGGACATGCTTCGGCCTCGATTCTCAGATCGGCTGTTCCGGCCCCGGCAGGAAGCGGAGCCGGCCGGCGAGGGGCTTTGATCAATTTAGTGCCGTGATCCATCTGAATGGGTCACGGCACCAGAAACATGTGGGAATTGATTCTGTGAGTGCAAGCGGTTGAACGCCGGTTACCGAGGTCCGACGGAAGTGCCGGCGGTTGTGTATTGCTGGTCTTCATACAGAATGTGGTCTTTCCACCATGATGCGAGAAACGTCGACACTTCGGCGCCAATCACGCGCTTTCCCGACCTGCGGAAGTCATTGAGAAATTGCTGGGCCTTTTCCATGAACTCGTCGTGCAGCGCCTTGTGCTCGGCCAGACGTTCGAAACCGATCCTTCGCATGTATGACTCTTCATTATGGAAGTGCTTTACCGAAAATGCGATCATGGATGACAATAAATCTTCTATGTTGTCACTGTTCATGGCCGTGCTGTTGGCGTAGATCGTGTTTATGAAATGGAGTAACTGTTTGTGGTCTTTGTCGAGTTGAGGGACGCCTACGCTGAAGTCCTGCGACCAAGAAATGATAAGGGGCCTCTTCATTATTTCGCTTTCCATCCCTTGAGCGCATTGCCGTGGCGAAGGTTTTGAACATTGTAACAAATCGCGCCGCGGCGACCATCCTCAAATGAGGATGGAGCGTCTGCCGCGGTGGGTGGGAGACATGCAGGCCAGGCCTCCCGCAGGGGTGCCGCGGGAGGCCTGGATCAGGTGGGGATCATGTGCCGGTCAGTTGTTCCGGGCGCCCTCGTGGATCCAACTACGGATCAGGTCGCGATCACAAGTCGTCAGCCGCTTCTTGCCGTGAGGCATCTGCAGGCTTTTGTCGGCTCGACCGTCGAGAAGCACCAGCAGATTGCTGGTTTGCGTGTCCCCCGGAACGACGATGGGGCCGAATTTCGTGCCTTTCATCAGGCCTTCATAGCTGCGCAGGTCGAGGCCGCTTTTCTCATAGCCGTCGCCACCGGGGGCGTGGCAGCCAGCGCAGTGTGCTTGCAGGATGGGGAAAACGTCTTCTTGAAAGCTGACGTTCGTAGGCTTTTGTGGAGATTTCGCCGCCGCTGTGGCGGTCAAGGCGGCCCCCAGCAGCAATGCTGGTAGAATCATTTTAAGCATTCGTCTCCCTCCCTTACCGCGAAGTTGGCGTCGTGGCGGAGCCGTATAGTTAGATTAGCAAATCATATACCGAGTAGTTCAAATTAGCAACGCGCTAATATTTCGCGAGTTAACGGCGAGGAATGCGGATGGTGGCGGCCAAGCCGCCTAGATCGGACCGGGAAAAGGCCAACTCGCCACCGTTGACCTCGACCAGATCATCGACGATGGACAAGCCGAGCCCCCAGCCGGGGGCCATTTCGTCGAGGCGCTTGCCCCTGCGTGACGCCTGGGCGGCCTGCTCGGGCGACAGGCCGGGGCCGTCGTCCTCGACAAGGATGACCAGTTCCTCGCGGTCCTCCCGCGCTGCCACACGCACCCGGGAAGCCGCCCATTTACAGGCGTTTTCCATCAGATTGCCGAGAATTTCCTCGAGATCCTCGCGGTGGCCGCGAAAGGCGGCGTCCTCGCGGATGTCGAGGGTGAACGACAGATGGCGCTCGGCGAAGACCCGAGAGAGGACGGCGACCATGTTCTCGGCCACCTGGCTCACGCCCACCTTGACGCCCAGCACCCGGCCCGCCCCGGCGACGGCCGAGGCGCGGCCCAGATGGTGCTCGACCAGGCGCCGCATCACCTGCAGTTGCTCGCGGATCACCTTGCGGTCGCCGCCTTCGTCCATTTCCGCGCCGATTACCGCCAGCGGCGTCTTCAGGCCGTGAGCCAGGTTGCCCACATGGGTGCGCGCTCGCTCGATCAGTTCGGCATCCTTGTCGAGAACCCCGTTCATTGCCTCGGCCAGCGGCGCTACCTCTCGCGGGTAGCGGCCGGCGAGGCGCGGCCGGGCGCCCTCGCGGACGGCCTTCAGGTCGGCGGCCATCGCCCGCAAGGGGCGCAGGCCGAAGCGGACCTGGATGATGATCGCCACCGCCAGCCCGGCGCCGAGAAGGCCCAGCGCCGCGGCCAGCAGCAGGTCGAATTGCCGCACGCCGTTGCTGACTTCGCGCATGTCGGCGGCGATGGTCACGTGGACCGGGCCGTCGATCCCGGGAAATTGAAGGTCACGCTCGGCCACCAGCAGCGGTTCGCCCTTCGGCCCTTCCGCCCGGCCGGTGTGGAGCTCGGCGCTGCCGGGCATCGGCGTGATCACCGCGTCCCACAGCGAGCGCGAGCGGAGCTGGCGGCCCGAGGGTTCGGTCACCTGCCAGTACCAGCCCGAATAGATCTGGTCGAAGCGGGGGTCGCCCAGCGGGCGCAGCAGGGCGATCCTGCCGTCGGGGCCGATTTCGGTGGCGGCAATCATGGCGCGCAGCATGGCGTCCAGGCGGTGGCTGAACTCGTGCTCGACGTTGGCCCGGAAGGCCATGGCAAGGACGCCGCCGCCAGCGGCCAGCATCAGCACCACCCAGACCAGGGCCCCTGCCACCAGCCGGACGGAAAGGGACACCGCCGGCCGTTCGGGATCATCCGCCGGGGCCATCAGTCCTCCGGTTTGACCAGGATGTAGCCTTGCCCGCGGACGGTCTGGATCAGGCCTGCCCCGACCTTCTTGCGGACCCGCCCAAGCAGAACCTCGAGCGAGTTGGAGTCCGAATCGAAATATCGATCGTAGACATGCTCCATCAATTCGGTACGGCTGACGATTCGGCCCGGATGGTGGATCAGATAGGACAGAATGCGGAATTCCTGGGCGGTAAGTTGGACCGGCATGCCGTCCAGCCTGACCCGTCCGGTGTTGGTGTCGAGGGTCAAGGGACCGCAAACCAGTTCCGGCTGGGCATGGCCGGAAGCACGGCGGATCAGTGCCCGCAGGCGGTAGACGACTTCTTCCATCTCGAATGGCTTGGTCACGTAATCGTCGGCGCCGGCATTGAAGCCGGCCATCTTTTCCGACCATCGGCTACGCGCCGTCAGGATCAGTACCGGCATGGTGCGGCCGGCCTCGCGCCAGCGCTGCAGCACGGTCACGCCGTCGATCTTCGGCAGGCCAAGGTCGAGCACGACCGCGTCATAGGGTTCGGTGTCGCCCAGATGCCAGCCGTCCTCGCCGTCATAGGCGACGTCGACGGCGAAACCGGCAGCCTCCAGCACCTGCTGGAGGCGGAAGGCCAAGGCCGGCTCGTCCTCGACCACCAGGGCCCTCACCGGTGAATCTCCCGGCTTTTCAACAGTTCCCCCGAGCGCGCGTCATACAGCAGCTTCATCACGCGACCATCCCCGGTCAGCAACCGGATCTCGTACACCAGGGTGCCGGCGTCGCCTTCCAGCTCTGCTTCGATGAGCTGTCCCGGACAGGCGGCCTCGGCCCGGTTGAGGATTTCTCTAAGGGGCAGAATGCGCCCTTCGGCGACGGCGCGCAACGCACGGTCTTGATCCTCGTCGGCGAAGGCCGGAGCACAAACCGACAGGAGGGCGGCGGCGCACAGGGCATATTTCATGCTGGCAGTCTAATCGGCCCAGCCTGAATGCAGCATGAACCCGTCGGTCAGGTCGCGTTCAGGTTGGGGCCGATAAGGTCTGCGCCAACGCAATTCCACGGAGGGCAAGATGCTTGGCAGAACATTGGTCTACGGCCTGATGGCGGCAGTGCTGATCGGCTCGGCGGCAGCCGTCTACGCAGACGTGAAGGATAACGGAAATCGTCCGGCGGAAATGCCGCCGTCAACCGCTGCCGGCCAGCCGGCGGCCACCGGCGGCGACGGATATATCCGGCCCACGGCCGACCGCCCGGCCCCGGCCGTCGACGAAACGAAGCGCTCCGAGCGCCAGGGTGAAAGCGCCGAGCGCCACCGGCGCGGCCACGACGACGACGACGACTAGAGCCAAAAGCATTCAGGTGAAGCCACTTTGTTCTGGAGGCCGTTGAGGCCGAGGCTAGGCGAACCGCAGGTTTGCACCCGGCGAGGGACATAGGGAAGCTCTTTCAGCCTGAAAAACCTCGAGACGGGTGCGCCGGAGCGCGTGCGGCTCGACAACAACCATTGATCGGAGCAAGGGGGTCAAATGTCCGCCAGGGGTCACCACGCGTTGCTTAAGATTTGGCATGCCTGGATCGCCGGGGCGTTTCTCGTCGCCTATGTGACGGCGGACGAGGACACCTATGCGATGCACCTGTTCGCCGGCTATGCGGTGCTCGCCGCCGTTGCCGCGCGCCTGCTGGCCGGTGCCCTTGCCCCGGCCTCAAATCCGCTGCGCCTGCCGCGGCCAAGTCTGCGGGCGGCCCTGTCCTGGTTGGCCGAGCGCCGGGGGCGCCACCCGCTGTTCGCGTGGTTCGCCGCCGTGCTGCCTACGATCGTCGGCATTTCCGCTGTCTCCGGCGCGTTGGCCGACGGCACCCCCTGGCTGGAAAGTCCGCACGAGGCGGTATCCGAAGCGGCCCTGTGGGTGATTTTCGGCCATATCGCCTTCGTTTCCGCCATCTATGGCGGCAGACGCCTGTGGCGGCGGCTGAGCGCTGCATTGTCCGGCAGCCGTTCGACCTTTCGTTCCAAGGAGCAATCCCCATGATCCGTTCTGTCCTGATCGCCGCGACGCTGGCGGCTGTGCCGTTTGCGGCGATGGCCGGCGCCCCTCGGCGCGACGCCATCCTGTCCGACTACGCCACTCAGGCCAGTCAGGCGAACCCCGGTTTCTCCGGGTTTTCCGCCCAGCGCGGCGAGCTTCTGTTTCGGACTCGCTGGGCCGGCGGCGACGAACGGACGCCGTCCTGCACCGCCTGCCATACCGACCGCCCGCAGGGGCCGGGCCGCAACGCCAAGACCGGACGCCCCATCGAGCCGGTGGCGGTGTCGGTCAATCCTAAGCGCTTCACCGACATGGCCGAGGTGGAGAAGCATTTCTCCCGCGACTGCAAGAGCGTGCTGGGACGGCCCTGCACGCCGCTCGAAAAGGGCGACTACGTCACCTTCATGGCGGGGCAGTGAGATGCGCTCGAAGTTGCCGCTGGCCGCAGCCATTCTGCTGTTCGCCGCTCCGCTGCGTGCCGAGGAGAAATCGGTGCCGGCAATCGCCGATCCGCTGGTCAGGCAGGAATGCGGATCCTGTCACATGGCCTTCCAGCCGGTGTTTCTGCCGGCCCGTTCGTGGAATCGCATCATGGACGAACTGGCCAATCATTTCGGCGAGGACGCCAGCCTGCCGCCGGACAAGGCACAACGCATCCGCGCCTACCTGACCGCCAATGCCGGGGACGCGGCCGGCGGCGGGTGGGCGCGGCGCTATATGCGCTGGGTGGCCGAGAGCGGAACCCCCCTGCGGATCACTGCGAACCCCGCCTTCGAGCGCAAGCACCGCTTACCCGACGCCGTGTGGAAGGATCCCAAGGTGGTGACCAAGTCCAATTGTCCGGCCTGCCATACCCAGGCCGAGAAGGGATGGTTCGACGATGACTGAAACCGAGGGCGGGGGGGTTCCGTAATCTGGGGGCGTGTGTATGGGCGACCTCATTCATCTGCGGTTTAAGCGCGGGGGGCTAACATACGATCCTCCGTCGGCGAGGTGGTTCTCGCCACACTGCAACACCGAGGAGTGCAGAGATGCGTCCAATCATCCTTGCGGCCGCCGCCCTGGTCGCCGCCAGTAGCGCCGTGCATGCGGCAGACGATCTGATGAAGCGGTCGACCGAACTGTTCGCCCCGATCGCCGGCCCCGGCCCGGAAGCCAAGGCGGCCAGCCGGACCATGATCGAACTGGGCAAGAGCCTTTATTTCGATCCGCGCGTCTCGGCCAGCGGGCTGATCAGCTGCAACAGCTGCCACAATGTGGGAGGGGGCGGCGTCGACGGCATGGAGACCTCGGTCGGCCATGCCTGGGCCAAAGGGCCGCGCAACGCCCCCACCGTCCTCAACGCCACCTTCAATGCCAGCCAGTTCTGGGACGGCCGTGCGCCGAACCTGAAGGAGCAGGCCAAGGGTCCGGTCCAGGCCGGGGTCGAGATGAACAACACTCCCGACCGTGTCGAGGCGACGCTGAAGAGCATGCCGGCCTATGTGGCCCAATTCGCCAAGGCCTTCCCCAAAGAAAAGCAGCCGGTGACCTTCGACAACATGGCCACCGCCATCGCTGCCTTCGAAGCCACTCTGGTCACCCCCGATGCTCCCTTCGACCGCTACCTGAAGGGCGACGCCAAAGCGTTGACCGCCCAGCAGAAGAAGGGCCTGGCGACATTCATCGACAGCGGCTGCGCCAGCTGCCATTCGGGCGTCAACCTGGGCGGCGGCAGCTTCCAGAAGTTCGGTGTGGCGGGCGACCCGCCCGAGGCCGCGCGCCCCGGCGCCGACAAAGGCCGCGAGAAGGTGACCTCGAATCCCGACGATGCTTTCGTCTTCCGCGTGCCGACGCTGCGCAACGTCGCCCTCACCGCGCCCTATTTCCATTCGGGCAAGATTCGCTCGCTGGACCAGGCGGTGCGCATCATGGCCGAGTCCCAACTGGGCAAGACGCTGTCGGATGCCGAAGCCGCCGACGTGGTCGCGTTCCTCGACAGCCTGACCGGCCGCCAGCCGCAGGTCACCCTGCCGGTGCTGCCGCCCAGCACGGCGACGACACCGGCGCCCAGCCTGTGAAGCGGACCGTCATGGCGAGCCGAAGCGGAGCGATCCCAAGCCAGACCGACAGGGTTGGATCGCTCCGCCATCGGCTCGCCATGATGGGCTCTACCTAAAGCGTGACGCGACCGCATTGAATCGCGCTCTTGCGCCCCAAGCAGTGTCAGCCCCTCCGGTCGCGGCAGGCTCAAACGCCGCTCGGGCTTGTCGCGGCGTTCAACTTCGAAGAGAGGCGAAAATGCTCTATCGCTACGCGCGCGTCGCCACCCGCAGCACGGCCAGCAGCCCGGCCGCCCCAAGGGCCCAGCAGGCGAGCCGCAGCAGGATCAGAGACGCGACCTTCGCGCCCCTGTGGTGAACATAATCCTCGATGACGGATTGCACTCCGAGGACCAGATGTGCGAAGCCGGCGACGAGGAAGAGCACCATGGCGGCGGCGGGAAACAGCGATCCCAACCAGGCGGAGGCCTGGTCGTATCCCAGTCCCAGATGGCCAATCAGCCCGGCCACGAACCACAGGCCCAGGGGAACCAGACCGAATGCGCTCAGCCGCTGCACCAGCCAGGCGCCGGTCCCGTGCTTTGCCGAGCCCAATCGATAAGCCATCTGTCCGCTCCCTTCCGCTTACGGCCCCAGGACGGTGTAGGCCGCGGCCCAGCTCACGAGGCTCAGCAGGAGGCTGGCCGCCAGCACGGCCCATCCGCTGGCATAAGCGGTATCCAGCCGGTAGCCCAGCCCGAGGTCCCAGAACAGATGCCGCAGACCGTTGGTCAGGTGGAACCAGAAGGCGAAGCTCCAGCCGACCAGCAGGACACGACCGATCCAGGAGGCGAAGAATCCGTCGGCCACGGCAAAGGGTTGGGGGCCGGCGGCCAGGGCGATCAGCCACCAGACCAGGAAGACGCTGCCGATTCCAAGCCAGATGCCGGTCAGGCGATGCCAGATGGACAACAGCGAAGTCATTTGGGGTCGATAGACCTGGATGTGGGGGGACATCGGTCGTGGCCGCATCGCTCTCGCCATCCCGTGGGTTAAAGAATCGCCGCGACGACCAGGCAGGCCAGGATGACCACCGCCGTGGTCGTCATCACCGATTGCTGGAGGCTGGGGCCCGAAGCCCTGGCCAGCAGTTGGTCGCTGCGGGCACAGGCGTCGAAAACGGTCTTGGGGGTTGTCATGGCGGCGATGTTGGTTTGCCGCCGGGTGTTGTCAATTGACCGGAGGGGCAGACTGTTTGATCTGCCGGCCGCCAGAATTGCGGCGTCGTTGTGGACGGCGGCACGTCCGGTTCAAGGATCGCTTCGGCGCGGTCTCGTACGGTCGGCAGCGTTGCGCAAGGGCAGTTCGGGAATCCATAACGCCGCCAGGAAGGCCAGGGCGGCGATGGCTCCACCGGCCACCAGGCTTGTGCCGATGGCGTCGCGGTAGGTGCCGATGACGGCGGCTCGCTCGCCGGCCGCCAGGGCGGCGATGCGCTCGACGCTCTGGTCGGCTACGCCGCCCAGGCCTGTGGCCTTCAGCCGCCCGGTGACGATGGCACCGGAAAGGGCCACACCCACCGCGCTGCCGAGGGAGCGGAAGAAAATGGCCGCCGAAGTGGCCGCGCCCAGGTCGCGGTGGTCCACCGCATTCTGGATGGCGACGGTCAGGTTGGGCATGGCCAGGCCGAGCCCCAGGCCGAGAACCACCAGGCAGGCTTCGATGCCTAGGACGCCCTCGCTTTTCGTCGCCAGCCAGGCCATGACGAAGAAGGCGCCCGCCGAGGCGCTCAGCCCGATCAGCGGCAGAACCTTGTAGCGGCCGGTGCGCGATACCAGCTGGCCGCCCAGGATCGAGGCGACCAGCACGCCGGCCATCAGGGGCGAGATAAACAGTCCGGCCCGTGTCGCCGATTCGCCCATCACCAGCTGGAAGAACAGCGGCATGAAGATCAATGTGCCGAACATGGCGACGGCGTTGAGCGCCATCACCAGTGTCGCCAGGCGGAAGACGGTGTTGCGGAACAGATGCAAGGGCAGGATCGGCAGTTCGACGGTGCGTTCCCAGCCGATCAGCACGACCACCAGGACCGCCACACCCGCCGCCAGGCCGCCGGCCGGCGCCGAAAACCAGGGAAAGGCCGTGCCGCTCCAACTGAGCAGCAGCAGCAGGGCGGTGGTCCCCAGGGTGAGCAGCGTGGCGCCGGCATAGTCGATGCGATGCGACAGCCGGCGCGATGGATGGCGCAGGCCGGCGGTGATCAGGCCGACGGCCACCCCGCCGACCGGCAGGTTGACATAGAAGATCCAGCGCCAGGAGAGCAGGTCGGTGATCACCCCGCCGAGCAGGGGGCCGACGACGCTGCAGACGCTGAACACGGCGACGAACAGACCCTGGTAGCGACCGCGCTGGCGAGGTTCCACCAGATCGCCGACGGTGGTCTGTACCAGCGGCAACAGGCCGCCGGCACCCAATCCCTGGATCGCGCGGAAAGCGATCAGCCCGCCCAGCGACTGCGCCAGGCCGCACAGTGCCGACCCGGCGAGGAACAGGGCGACGGCCAGGTAGAACAAGGCCTTGCGCCCGTACATGTCGGACAGCTTGCCGTAAAGCGGCGTGGTCGCCGTCGAGGTCAGGATGAAGGCGGTGACCACCCAGGACAGGTGCGACAACCCGCCCAGATCGCCGACGATACGGGGCAGGGCGGTGCTGACGATGTTCTGGTCGAGGGCCGCCAGCGCCAATATCAGCATCAGCCCGGGCAGGACCGTCAGGAATTCCCGACGGGCAGCGGACCCGGGAGGTTCCGTCATGAGTTTCTGCTCGGGCATCTGGGCGCACTCACCGGCTTAGCGGATGGACGGCCATCCTTTTACCCGGCTTGCGGAAAATGGGCCAGAAGGGATGGGCCGATTTTCGCGGGCTCGACAGGCCGCAGCGGGGCATGGCCGATGATCGGAGCGGCGCGGGAGGAGAGGGCCCGCGCATCTTTGCGCCGTCTGGAAAGCTGCCGCGGTCGTTCCGACATTAGACGGCAGGGCAGGTATCGGCTGCCCTTCCCAGAGGCTACCCAATGGCGACACGTTCCGTAGGGGCCCTTGTCGAGGACGTCTTGGCGGCAGTTCCTGGCCAGCAGGCGGACAAACTGCGCGATGAGGCCATAGGTCTCGCGCTCAACCTGTTGCTCGAGCCCGCGGAAATTGCTGCTCTGCTCGCTGAACTCGAAGCCCGGACCGGGACGAAGCTGGAACGGCGAACCCAACGCCGCGCCGGCCATCCCGCTTCGGGGCGCTTTGGATGCTTCTGACAGCGGTCCGGCGGCCGGAAGATTTTGAGAGGGACTTTCCAATCGAGATATCGGATTGGCGAGTCTGTCACCGATGCAAGATCCGATCACGTTTGAGCGGCTGCCGCCGTAAAGTTCCGCTACCCAAAAGCATAGAGGTGCTCATCGCTCAATATGACTACCTATTCTGGCGAATTATAATGACTGATGTAGTCGCCAAATTCGTCATAAATATGAATAGCTGTGCAACCGCAGTTGCCGATACAGTCCGGCGCAGACGCAAATGGCCCATGATCAAAGTCGAGACAAGTTGGCGCGGCTTGTTGGTGATGCAAAGATCATCCTGTGGGAATGTTCCGTTCCGAGCCTTGCCTTTACCTATGTCTCGCCTCAAGCAGAGACTATTTTGGGCTACCCGCTGGAACGGTGGCAGGAGCCTGGTTTTTGGATTGGTGTCATTCATCCTGACGATCGGGATGCGACGATAGCGTACTGCGCCGAACGAACCAGGCGGGGGCAGGACCACGAGTTCGAATACCGATTGGTTGCCGCGGATGGCCATGCGGTGTGGGTCCGGGACATCGTCACCGTGATCCGAGGCGGCGACGGGAAGCCTGAATCCCTGCGCGGAGCAATGATGGATATCTCGTCGCTGGTGGAGGCGCGGGCTCGTGCCGAGGCTGCCAGTCAGGCCAAGACCAGGTTCCTGGCAGCGGCCAGTCACGACCTTCGCCAGCCGGTCCAAGCCATGAGGCTGATCCTACACCTCTTGATCAAGCGCCCGGTTGACTGCAAAACAGCGCAACTCCTCGACCGGATGCAGGAAGCATTGGCTTCCACCGAGGGGATGTTGACAAAGCTGATGGAGTTCGCGGCACTCCAGTCAGGGAAAGTTGCGGTGACGCGGCAACAGTTCCGGATTGACGAAGTCGTCGGCAAAGTCGGTCGGGAATTGTCCGGGGAAGCGGCGGCCAAAGGTCTTCGCCTCAGGATATCGAGCGCTCCGTACATCACCGATTCGGATCCTGTCCTGGTGGAGGGGGTGATCCGCAATCTGGCCTCCAATGCCATTCGTTACACCGACAAGGGTGGCATCCTGATCGGTATTCGCCGGCGCAACGGCGGCCTAGCTGCCGTCGTCTATGATACGGGGCCGGGGATTCCTGTGAACATGCAGTCGGCGGTGTTCGAGGAATTCCAGCAAATTGGAAACCCTGAACGGGACCGCAGCAAGGGGATGGGGCTGGGGTTGGCGATTGTGGCGCGGATCGCGGAGCTTCTCGGGCACACCATCGGATTGCGCTCGGTCGAGGGGAAGGGCTCGGCGTTCCGGGTCGAGCTCCCGTATGTCCGAAAAGTCGTGGATTTGTCCGAGGCGCATAAACACAATACTCCGCTGCGACGGATCATGCTCGTTGAGGATGATGATCTGCAGGCCATGGCATTGACGCGGCTCCTGGAAGATTCCGGGTTCTCAGTGAATCGGGCTGCCAATGCGGAAGAGGCTTTACATTTACTGGATAGATCGAGTCCTGATTTGCTGTTGACCGACTATCGCCTGCCGGGTGGCTTATCCGGCATCCAAGCCATCACCCTGGTCAGGGAGAGGACCCACCGGTTCATTCCGGCCATTCTGGTAACCGGAGACACGCAGTCTGTCATCGCGGAAGAAGCTGCAATGGCAGCCATCGCCGTCCTCCACAAGCCCTATCCTCCCGAGACGCTGATCGACGTGGTCAATCAGCGGTTTTCGGAGAAAACGCGGGCAGGGGGAAATCCGCGACAGACTGAGACAGGCTGAAACTGGTGCGCCCGGCGGGATTCGAACCCACGTCCCCAGGATTAGGAATTTTGGTATCGGGTATCAACCTACGCGATCGCCCCGATTCCCTTGCGCTCTATGATATCGAGCAACTTCGCGGATGGCCCGCGCGGACGCTTCGCGCCTTGCTCCCATTGCCGAACGGTGCTCGGTGCCACGCCAAGATGTGCCGCGAAGACGGTTTGACTCATTCGCGTGCTGGCCCGGATCCGGCGGACGTCTTCCGGGCTATAGATCTTCGACGGTGGCAGGCACAGAACATCGAACTCGCGCATGGTGATGTCGTCAATCACTCCCGACTTGAAAAGGCCGCGTGCGTTTTCGTGGATGTTCTCAAGAACCTTCGACATGCTCCAACAACTCCGCCAATTCGCCGTCTGCGACAAGTTTCTCGATGGCCTTTTCGTCAAGGGCCATCAGCGCATCTGCAAACCGTCTGAAAGCCTTTAATTCGCGGCCTGTAATGCTTGTCTTCTCGTTTTTGGCAAAGCCCTCGAGGAAGACCAACCTCTCACCTGCCTGGAAGGCGATAATGGTCCGAATGCCGCCGCGTTTACCTCGGCCCTCCGCTCCCAGGCGCTTCTTGATCAGCCAGCCGCCCAGCCGGGCATCGATCAACCCGCACTCGATTTCTCGAACCGCCGCAAGAAGGTCTTCGTCAAGGACACCTTCTTTTGCCGCCCAGCGCGTAAACGTCTTGACCTTGAAGCTCCGCATCGAAGCGCAGGGTATCACGAAGTGATATGGTGTGCGAGGGCTCCTCGACAAACGTGGCGCTCGCCGCGCATTCGGTTCGCCGCCGAAGAAAGGCAATTGCAGTCAATCAATGGATCAGTCGATCGCCTCGATGCCTTGCGCCTTCAACCGTTCGAGATGATCCTTCATTTCCTTCAACCGTTCGGGTGAGTGGCGTGGGCACTCCGCGACCTCGCCGGTAATCCTGAGAGGCTCGCGGGAGCGGTAGGACCGTGTTGGATTTCCGGGGAATTTCTTGTCCGTCAAGTTGGGGTCATCGAAAATTGGGCCGGTCGGCTCCACCGTGTAAATTCTTTCCCGTCCTTCACCGGTGGCCAGCTCGGCACCCCAGACGGCGGCATCCAGCGTGCCGGTGAGATAGACCCAGGACAACGGCTTTCCTGTGCCATAATTGGAGTTGTAGCCGGCGGTGATCAGGTCTCCCGGTTTTAGATCGGCCCGGGTTCCGTGGTAGAACTGCTGTGGGGACATTTGGTCGGCGGATGGCATTGGGTATTGGTGCCCTTTGACTGGAGGATGATCGCGCGCCGAGGCATCTGCAGGGTTATGCCCTGCACCTCGGACCTTGCAAATCACCTTGTAAATTTTCTCGACCATCGAAAATTTGGTGCGCCCGGCGGGATTCGAACCCACGGCCCCAGGATTAGGAATCCTGGGAATCGCCGTTTTTGCGTGTCCCGTATCGCCTTTCGTTTTCACGTAATGCATTGAAATATCATCGTATTGTATCCTTGGCTGTCCCGCCCTATCTACTGATCATCTCGTTCTGCCGTGATCCCACTGTGACCCCGGTGTGACCCCGGCAGACCCCAGGATTGGGAGAAATGGGTTTGGAAGCACGGATCGGAAAGAAACTCGTGGATGGGCTGAACCCGGCATCCTTGACCACCCGTTTGGTGGTCACCGACACCGAAGTGCGGGGATTCCAGCTCCGGGTCTATCCACCGTCGAAAACCTCGTCTCGCGGGCAAAAGAGCTACTACATCTATTATCGCGACAAATCGGGAGCCCAGCACCGCAAGAAAATCGGCGACCACGGCCAGATCACGGCCGAGCAGGCCCGCGCGACGGCGGCGCGATGGCTCGGTTTCCTGGTCGTGGGGCAACAGCCGCCGGAATGGGAGACGCCGGAGCCCGAGGAGAAGTCGATCACCATCGGTGAACTGATCGATCTGTTCATCGAGAAATACCAGAAACCCAAGAATGACACTTGGCGTGAAGTGGAGGCACGGCTGAACCGCTACGTTCGGCCGCAATGGGGTGGTCGCGAGGCGAAGACCATCACGCCGGCGGATGTGACTGAATTGATCCAGGGCATTGTCGACAAAGGCTATCGCAATGCCGGAACGAAGACCCTGCTCCACCTGAATCGCATGTTCGTCTGGCGCCTGCCTTTGGGCGACGTGCCGGCGCCGCCGCCGACGGCCGGGCTGGAAAAGCCGATGTCGGCGAACCGCCGCACGCGGATCCTGTCCGATGGCGAACTGAAGGCGATCTGGGAGGCCTGCGACAAGGTGGGATATCCCGGGGGATCCTTCGTCAAGCTTCTCCTGCTCCTCGGACAGCGGCGGGAGGAAGTGGCCGGCCTCCGGTGGGCCGATCTCGACGCCGAAGTCACGGTCTGGTCGAAGCCGGCCGAACTGGTCAAGGCCGAGCGCCCGCATCTCGTGCCCATTCCCAGCCAGGCCAGGGAGGTCATCCTGGGTCTGCCGCGGAACGGCGCCTATCTGTTCAGCACCGACGGAGTGACGCACGTCAAGGGCTACAGCAAGATCAAAAAGGCGGTGGACGACAGCTCCAAGGTCAAGGACTGGTGGCTGCACGACTGCCGCCGGACCGTCGCGACCAATATGGGGCGGGCTGGGGTGAGCCGGTTCATCATCGAGCGGGTGCTGAACCATGCCGACAGGAGCGTTACCGGCGTCTATGACCTATGGGGCTATTTCGATGAGAAACGGGACGCCCTGCAGCGCTGGGGCGATCTGCTGACCAGAATCTGCGAAAGGGAAAAGGCGGAGGCGACCGCGTAGCATGGAATAAATGTCGGATCGGCGCTGCAAATTTCTGACAGATCTTGGCCCATTGATGTTTGTCAGAAATATGCTACATTTTCCCGACAAAGAGGATGCCATGCGTGGACCAGGCCTTGATCTCCGGAAGTCCGTGCTCGGCCGGATGGCTGGGCAGCCGCCGACCAGCGTCTGGACGCCTATCGACTTCCTCGATCTGGGATCGCGGGACGCGGTCGACCAAGCGCTCCATCGGCTCGCCGCCTCCAACGAGATAAGGCGAATTGCCCGCGGCCTCTACGACAAGCCGACCGTCAACCGCCTTACCGGGAAGCCGACGGCGCCGGATCCCCGCCGCGTCATTGACGCCCTGACCCGGCGCGACCAGGCGCGCATGCTCGTCGACGGCATGACCGCCGCCAACGATCTCGGTTTGACCGACGCCGTGCCGGCGCGTGTCACCGTGTTGACGGACGCAAGGCTGCGGCCCATCAAACTGGGCAACCTTGTCATCGCCTTCCAGCCCGCCGCACCCAGCCGATTGTACTGGGCCGGACGCCCGGCCATGCGCGTCGTCCAGGCGCTCTATTGGCTGCGCGACATGCTCCCGGCCGATGACGGCCGCATCCTCCGTCAGTTGGCGTCGGTGCTGGCGGACCCGCAGCATGGCAGGGCGATCCGCGACGACCTGCGGGCTGGCCTGCCGGTCCTGCCCGAATGGATGCAGGGAGTCGTCCGCGACCTCTTGCGCCGCACTGACGCGGCGGTAAGCAACGCCATGGTACAAGGATGAGACGATGACGCCGGCCTTTGCCACCATCATTGCCGCTTCCGCAGCGGAGCGGCGCGACCTTTTCGTCGCCACCGCGGGACGCCTGGGCACGTCGGAACAGAACATCGAAAAGGATTTCTGGGTGTGCTGGGTTCTCGACGCGCTGTTCAACGGTCTCGAGCCGGGCGGTCCCCGCCTGCTGTTCAAGGGCGGCACCTCCCTGTCCAAGGGCTTCGGCCTGATTTCGCGCTTCTCCGAAGACATTGACATCACAGTCTTCCGTGAAGACATCGGCCAGCCCGCCACGGTCGCCGAGCTTGAAGCGCTGAGCGGCAAGAAGCGAGCGGCCCGCCTCGACGCCATCAGGGAAGCATGTCAGGCCTACATCCTCGGGCCGCTGCGCGACAGGCTCGCGGCCCTCATCGCCGAAACGCTCACTGCGGCCGGCATTGCCGCCGACCAGGCCAAGATCGAGGCCGATCCCCAGGATCCCGACGGACAGAGCCTGCTCTTCCGCTATCCGAGCGCCACGGACGAGGGCGCCGCCTATATCCGGCGAGCGGTCAAGATCGAGTCGGGCGCGAAATCGGCGCTCGACCCCCATGCCCCGATCGCCGTCAAACCCTATGTGGCCGACGATCTTCCGGATCTCGATCTCACCGTCTCAGGGGTGACCACCGTCGATCCCGCCCGCACCTTCTGGGACAAGGTGGTCATCCTTCACGGGTTGAGGGCCTGGTGGGAGCGCCGTAGAGAGTTGCGTGGCGGCGGCCAGCGGGTTTCGCGGCACTACTACGACATCCATTGCCTTCTGCATTCGGAAATCGGGAAACGCGCCTTGGCGGACCGCGCCATGGCGGTGGATTGCGCTCGCCATGCCCGAATGTTCTTCAACCGCCCGGACCTGGACTTGGCGCATGCGGCGCCAGGAACCTTCGTTCTTACGCCGGCCGGCGACATGGGTGGCGACCTGGCCCGTGATTACGCCGCCATGGCGGGTATGATCTTCGGGAAAGTGCCCTCCTTCGACGCGGTGATCTCATCCGTTGCCGAGGTCGAAGAGAGGGCGAATGCCGGAATGGCCGGCCCCACCTAACCACGGGCGGTCAGGTTCTGAATTTCGGTAGTCGAATGGACTACCGGGTGACCCATCTGCCATCTCAGCACCTCGACGATCGGATATTGAACCCGTGTCACCGATGGCTTGCGGAACGCAGGGCCTCGTCCCGCGACGCGCCAATTGCGCAATGTCTTTTCACTGAAGCCTAGCCGCTGGGCGGCTTCATGGGGCGTGAGCCAATCGCGCCCCAGGGCGCGGGCCAAGTCGGCGGCGTTCAGAAGAATATCGTTCAGGTTCATCGATATACCCGATCGGCTGGATGGCTGCACTCAGGGGTAAATCCCGAAACCGAGAAGGGGATTCCGGTCGACCGTCGCTCCAACTCGCGTTCCTAAAAGAGTGTGGATGTGGATTCAGTCGACTGCAAGCAGACCAATGGCGCTCTCCGGATTGACAGAACTCTTATGCGCCCATGGCCACGTGCTACATATCTGGCCGCTATACTTTTAAAGCATTAGCGCGCACCCCCAGAAGGGAATTTGGTGCAAGCCCGTATTGAATCCATACTGGTCCGATACTGAACTGGAGCGGGGTCAGGCCAATGTTTGCGGTTGTCGGGGGAATCAAGGGCGGCGCCGGCAAGACGATCGTTGCGACCAACCTGGCCGTGATACGGGCCGCCGCCGGCCGGGACGTGCTGCTGGTCGACGGTGACGATCAGGAAAGCGCCACCCTGTGGAGCGCCACGCGGAACGAAGTGCTCGGCGGCGCCAACCGGCTGACCTCGATCCAGCTTACCGGCCGCGGCACCCGCGATGAATTGCAGCGGCTGGCGGCAAAATACGACGACATCATCATCGACGTCGGCGGGCGCGACACCACCACCCAGCGCGCCGCCCTGACGGTGGCGGATATGCTCCTTCTCCCCTTTCCGCCCCGCGGACCGGATATCTGGACCATCGAAAAGGTCACCGATCTGGTGAAGGAGGTGCGTAGCGTCAACGCCAGCCTTCGTGCGCTGGCGTTTCTCAATCGGGCCGACCGGGTCGGCCCCGACAATGCGGTGGCGTCGGAGCTGCTGAACGAGGCCGAGGGCATCGAGCTCCTGGATGCGCGGGTGGGCGATCGCAAGGCGTTCCCCAATGCCTTCAGCAACGGGCTCGGGGTGGGCGAGCTGAAGCGGCCAAACCCGAAAGCGGTCGCCGAGATGGAGGGCCTGTATCAGGCCCTGTTCGAGACCGTTCTTGTATAAGGCCTGGATCAAGGGAGGACGAAGATGGCACTGCGACCCCCGGCCAAGCCGACCACCGCCGCCGAGGCCGAGGCGATCGAGCGGGTCATTGCCGGCGGCAGCCAGACCCTGGCCGACCGGCGACAGCGGAACGATCCGCCGAGCAGTCCGGCCCCGCCGGCGAAAGAGGTGTCCTTCACCATGACCATCCCACCCGGGCTGGCCCAAGTCATCGACCGCCACCGGGCGCCGACGAAGACCAGCCGGCGCTCCTGGCTGCTACAGGCGGCTGAGGAGAAGCTGAAGCGGGAAGGGCTGATATAGGAAAGGATCAGGCTGGGACAGAGCCTGTATCGGTTCTGCCCGAGATCAGCATCATTCTGGTATCAGGCTGATACCACGCCAGGGGCGGCTCATCCGTTATCCTTGGTCCTCAGACGGCCCTCGGCCTTCGCCGCCCGTTCCACAGCCTGCCGTTCGCGCGCCTGCAGGTCCGTCACCAGGGCGCCCAAACGGGTGATCTCTTCGGCCTGCGCCGTCCCCTTGCCGCGGAGTTCCGCCGCCTCTTCCCGCGCCTGCCGCTCCCGCTGCTCGACCTCGGCGACCAGCCTGGCCAGTCGGTCGCGGTCCTGCTGCAGGGCCTCTTGCGCTACATCGCTTTCGGCAAGGACAGCGCGGGCGTCGGCCAGTTCGACCTCGGCCGCCTCGGCGGCGGCGCGGGCCGCCTTCACCGCCTCGGCGACGCGGCTTTCGGCGATTTCCGTGGCACGCCGGTGGATGCGGCCGATGACGCCGGACAGGCTGGCCGACAGGTCGGCCATCCGCTGCTCCACCTCCTCGCGCAGTTCGGCGGGAAGATCGATGGTCTGAGGTTCTTCATCTGCGGGCTTGTGGTTGTCCTGCCAATCGGCCAGGACGGCGGCAATGCGGGTCATATTGCCGCCGCCGAGGACACGGCGAATGGCGAAGGCGGACAGCCGATTGCCGGCTTTCGCCAGTTCGCCGATGGCGCTACGGATTTGTTCGTCGGTGAATTCGGCGGGGCGGGGCATCTTGGCCTCGTTCATTTGTTAAGAACAAACAAACTAACAAATGAACCGCGATGGTTGGCCTCCCCGGATGGCGAGAGGAGCGGTGCATCGGGTCTACCCGAATGGGACGGGTATGTGAAAGGCGCGGAGCAGGGCCAAAGTCGGGGCCAGGTTTGTACCGGTCTTGGGTTATCCTTGCCCTAGGCTGATACTTCAGGAACCGCACGAGATCGGACGATGTCGACAGGAACGAACCTCGACGAAGAAGCGGTGCTGGCGGCGGCGAGGGGATTAATCGTCCGGCGCGGCCCGGCGGCCAGGGACGAGGCGGCCGCCCGTGCCGCCGAGCTTGAGCGGCAGGCCCGCTGGCCCGAACATGCGCTGGCCGTGCGCGTTCTCAACGCCGTGGAGAAACTGCTCGGCTGAACGGTTGGCTGCTGCTTCGGCAAGCCTCCGGCCATCCGCCAGAGCCCTGTTCCGGCACCGCTGTCTCCGGTCTCCCCGCGTCGACGATCCGATCAGCCCTCGGGCAGGACCACGTCCACCTTGGCCAAGGCGACACCCTGAGGCAGGCGGGATCGGCGCGCAGCCGGCGCCGCCGTCGGCCGCCGGCAAGCTGCCAAAGCCGTTTCCGCGGAGCGGAGCCTCGGCTTTTCGCTGTGCCCGCGGCCTCGTCCGGCGGCTCGGTCGGTGCGCATCCCGCCCGCTTCAGGGTGTCGCACCTAGGCCGGTCGGACGACAGCGCTCCCCAAGCGCGCCGATCGGGCGAATTTCACGGAGGGGAGCCCCGGCGTGAGGCCGGGGCGCCGGAACGGGGCCTTGGCGGGCGGGATCGAAGTGCGGACCGGGCGGAATCCGCCCGATGCGAGTTCCCGCCGGTCTCAGCCTAGGTCAGGGATTTGACCTGGCCATCACATCACGATAGGATGTGATATGCCCGAGCTGGACTACGAGTTGGAAGCGCTGCTGGATCTCGACGGCTTCGAGTTCCGGTTTGCGCAGGGGTACAGGGTGAAGCTCCAGGCTCAACGGATTGAAGCGACGGCAGGGCGGCCGCATGGGATCAAGTACAGCCTGACCTTGCACGATCCCCAAGGCGAGCGGATCTACGGGCTCGACAACGCTCATGGGATTGGGCGGCATGCGGTGCGGTATGACCACCGGCACGTTTACGGCCGGCGAAAGGTTGTTCCCTACGTCTACAGCGGGCCAGCGAAGTTATTGGAAGATTTTTACCGTGAGGTCGAGCGGATACTCCTAGAACGAGGTGTGCGATGAGCCACAAGACGGACAGTTTCGAGGACTTCAAGGCGATGACGTTGGCCGTCGCTCGCAGGGAGCGGACGGTCGGCCCGGATGAACCGCGAATCTGGTGTGAACCGGTCGAAGAGGACGGTGTCGGCCGTGGGGAAGTGCGGTTTCGTTCCCTTGAGGCTGGGGCCAAACTGCTTTCGGCGAAGAACCGCGAGTTGCTGCGCACCATCGCGACGCGCCATCCGCAATCGGTCAGTGAATTGGCGGCGATGACGGGGCGAGCCGAACAGAATGTGCTGCGGACGTTGCGCAAGCTGTCCACCGCCGGCATCGTCCGACTCGATCGGGGCGAGGGCCGTGCGTGTCGACCGGTCGTTACCGCGCGCAAGGTTCATTTCGAGATCGATCTCCTGCCGGAGGGGTGACGAGCCACGGGGGGCTGATTCAGGCCAAACCTTGTATTTGCCCTGTTTCAAGCTTGTACAAGGTCGGTGCGGCTCATTGTCGTTGGTAATTGCCCGCCGCCGTCGGCATGATGGCGGCCATGAGCTTCGACAGACCCTTCGTCATCCAGGCCAGGATCACCATCCAGGATATCGCGCCGCCGATCTGGCGGCGCTTCATCCTACCGCTCGACCTCAATCTGGCGCAGCTCCACGAAGTGATTCAGGCCGCCTTTGACTGGACCGACTCCCATCTGCACCAGTTCATCATCGGCGGCCTGGTGTACGGTGCGCCGGAGTTCGATGAGGACTATCCGGACGAGCGCAAGACCTTCAAGGCGACCGAGGTCCGTCTCGGGGATTTCGAATTCGTGCACATCAGCAATCCGGTGTTTCTCTACGAGTACGATTTCGGCGACAGCTGGTGCCATCTCATCGAGGTGGAGGATCTCGTCCGCCGCGGCGACAGCCTCAAAGTTCCCTTGTGCATCGGCGGCGAGCGCCATCGGCCGCCCGAAGACGTCGGCGGCACGCACGGCTACGCCGAATTCCTGGAGGCGTGGAGCGACGAGAGCCATGAGGACCATCGGCGCTACCGCGTCTGGGCGGGACGGTCCTTCCATCCGGAAAAGTTCGATATCGACGCCACCAACAAACGGATCCGCTCGGCGCTGCGCAAGGCGAAGGGCGGGTACCGGTTCCGGCTGGAAAGCTGAGTCTTCGGTCGGGACGGCCGCGGCGGTCGAGGCTGTTTGGGCCGCACACCTTCGAGGAGTGCAATGAGCCCCGAGACAGGCTGTTCCGAGGACTTCAAGGCCATGACGTTGGCCGTCTGCTGCTGGACCGATAAGTCGGCGCCGTGTCGACGTGGGGCAGAGTTGGTATAGGTCTGATACCAGCCTGATCCAAGACCCGTATCATTGTGATGCATCATTCTGTAGCTGACTGACCGTTGACCAGGCGGCATCTTTGCCGTGTGGCCGCTCGGGAGATGGTGTCGAGGCTGGAAGGCCGGCGGACCGGGATGACCAAATCGGGCCGTGAACGGAAGGGCCGATTTCGGATCACATGGAACCAGACCGGACGATCGGCATGAGCGCCACTCACACCGCTCGGCTATCAGCGACGACGGTTGCTGGACATGCGGTCGCCCTGGCCCGAGCAAACGCGCGCTTTCGGAGGCGCTGCCGACCTGAAGTAGTGACGAGACGCTACCTCTGCTCGGCCAGGAGCTTCCGCAACGGTAGCGTCGATCGGCCAGATGCCACCCGGCTTGACCGAACGGAACAATTCATCTACCATGATGTCATATTAAATATATGACCTCTGTTGCAGAACGCCTCATGACATCGATTGCGGAACACCTCACAGCCGAACAAGTGAAGGCCGCCAGGGCGCTGCTGGCCTGGTCGCAACAGGAGTTGGCCAACGCGGCGCGCGTGGCGACTTCCACCGTTGCAGATTTCGAACGCGGCGCACGCACACCGACAGCCAACAACGCTCAGGCGATTCGGGAAGCCCTGGAAAACGAAGGATTGCAGTTTCTGGCCGCGGGTGTGGTCTCGAAGGCCATGCTGCCGGCGACCCCGGCCGCGCCCCGCGCGGGCGCATTGGTGCGGTGGGTCAACGCCACGCACCTGTCGCAATGGGGCGAAAGCCGTGGCGGCCAGAGCGGTATGCCAGAGCTTCTGAGCCGACTTGTCTACGCCACGGTGGGGCCGGCCGCTCAGATCAGGTTCCCCGCCGATGAGAGCGTTCAGTATCCGGGTTGGGATGGCGTATGCGTCATCGCCAACGGCATTGGTTACGTGCCGCCAGGATGCTCAGTCTGGGAAATCGGCGCGCAGCGTAGCGGTGTGCGGACGAAGGCCAATGACGACTTCAAGAAGCGGACGGACAACCCGCTCGGCCGTAATCGGGCCGACACCACCTTCGTCTTCGTCACCCCGCAGCGGTTCGCGGGCAAGGATGAGTGGGTGGCTGAAAAGAAGGCATTGAACCTGTGGCGTGACGTTATGGCGGTCGACGCCGACGACCTCGTTCACTGGCTGGAGACCTGCCCTGCGGTCGCCCAGTGGCTTTCTGTTCGCATCGGCCGGCGGCCGGCAGGCCTGCGCAATCTTGAAGAAGCCTGGGCGGAGTGGGCCGGGACCAGTGAGGTTCCGCTGAAGTCTGACATTGTGCTGACCGGCCGCGACGCCGAGCAGGCGGCGGTCTTGCGCTGGCTGCGGGGGCCTGCGGCCCAGCTCTCCGTTCAAGCCGAAGCCCCGGAGGAGGCCATCGCCTTCCTCCATGCGTCGATCAGCCCCCTGCCGAAGCCCTATCGGCTGACCTACTTCAGCCAGTGTGTGGTGGCCGATGCGCCGGAGACGGCGCGCGAGCTGGTGGGTCTCGGCACGCCTCTGGTGATCGTCATGGCCGAGCCTGACGCGGGGTTGGCCCAGCGACTGGTGGCTGACGGGCATCATGTGTTCGGCGCCTATGGCCCGAACGCCACCGCCTTTAACGCCCAAAGGCTGCCCCGGCCTTGGCGCTTCGACCTGCAGGGAGCCTTGGTGGCCGCCGGAGTCACCGATGAGGAGGCTCACCGCTTGGCGCACGCCTCGGGCCGCAGCATCACCGTGTTGCGGCGGCTGATGCCAGCAGCGCCCCAGCACCGTACCTCTTGGGCGACGCATCCTTCGCCCGAACTGATCGCCGCCATGTTCGCGGGCGCCTGGTCGGACAGCGCCCCTCGCGACCGCCAGATTCTCAGCGACCTGACCGGGCGCCCCTACGAGGATGTCGCCTCGGCGCTTGCGCCGCTGGCCGGCCTTGGCGGGCCGCTGGTCCGGGCCGGCGAGATATGGAAGGTCGTGTCGCTGCAGGACCTCTGGACCCAGATCGGCGGCCAGGTCACCAACGACCAAGTCCGCCGGTTCGAGGCTGCGTTTCAGTCCGTCCTCGGCGCTGTGAACCCGCGCTATGACCGGCGTCCAAAGAGCAAGTACTACGAAGGGGCCGGCGAATTCGGGGAGGAATGCAGCGGCGCCCTGCGCCGGGGCCTTACCGAGGCAATGATCGCCCTCGCGGTCTATCCCGACCGCGCCGCGCATGTTCCGCGAATTGGCGATCGCGTGACTGCAGCGGTCCGCAAACTCCTGTCCGATGCATCGCCGGCGCTGTGGTGGTCGCTGTCCCGTGACTTCCACAACTTGGCTGAGGCCGCGCCCGAGGCGTTCCTGGACGCGATGGAACATGGCCTTGAGGGCGATGATCCGTCGGTGAAGTCGCTGTTCCGCAGCGATGAAGGGATGATGTATCCGACCGAGTATCTGTCGAACTTGCTTTGGGCGTTGGAGATGTTGGCGTGGAGTCCGGACTACTTGACCCGCGCCGCCACAATCCTGGCGGAGCTTGATGCGCTCGACCCGGGTGGGTCCTGGGGGAATCGGCCCGCCGCATCCCTGCGGCGCATATTCCTAAGCTGGTCGCCCCAAACCTACGCCACGCCCGAACAGCGCCTGAAGGTGCTGGACCGCATCGTCAAAGCGTTGCCCGAAGTCGGGTGGAAGCTGCTGGTGAGCTTGGCGCCGCGCAACCACGATACGTCGCAGCCTTCCTCGAAGGCGAACTGGCGCGACTTCTCCACCGAACGCCCTGAGATAGTTACCTGGCAAGCGGTCGCCACCTCGGCGCGCGAGATTGGCGCGAGGCTGCTGGAAAACGTCAACAATCACATCGACCGCTGGTGCGACCTCATTGGCTGCTGGGCCAATTTCGAGCCTGAGTGGCGTGCGTCTGCCGCTGCGCAAATGGAGGCATTCGCCGCGACGGTCACGGACCCCAGCGTAGCCGAGACACTGCGCGACAAGCTCCGCCTGATCGTGCAGCAGCACCGCGGCTACAGCGAGGCGGAATGGGCACTCCCCGAAGAGGAGCTTGTGCCCCTCGATCGCATCATCGACCATTTGCAGCCGTCGAGCGTTGAGGATCGGTTCCGCTGGCTTTTCCGGCAAGGGGCGCGCCCGATCACCCCGAAGGTCGATTGGCAGACTCAGCAGGATGAGCTTGTCGCCGATCAGATCAAGGCCGCAGAGGCCTTGATCGCAGAGCTAACGCCGGAAGAGATGTTCGGCTTCGCGCAGACCGTGACGATGCACCACGCGCTGGGCATCGCCATCGCCCGGACTTCGGCCGCCCCCGAGGTTAAATTCGAGTTGATGAAGCGGGGTTTGGTCGCGGAAGACGACGTTTCCGCCGATGTCGGCGCAGCCATCCTGTTCAGCTTGCGCGACCAGGCTGACAAAGGCGGCGGCGCCCTCGTCAACGAGGTGTGGGCGCGGGCGATTGAAGAGGGGTGGGGCGAGGCGGCCGAAGTCCGCGCCACCCTTCAGCTCCCCGCCAATACGTCGACCTGGGCAGCCCTGGCGGCGCGTTCGGCCAGCTTGGAAAGGGCTTATTGGAAAGCGCTTCACGTCTATTCGTTGCCGAAGGACATCGAGCCCGAGTTAGTGGTCGATCATCTGATCGCGGTGGGCCGCGCGCGCGCAGCCGTAAGCTGGCTTGGGAACATCATTGAGCGGGCGCCGAGGGGGACCGTTCTGGTGAAGGCCTTGTTGGCGGCGGCGAAGGCTGACGAGCAGCTCGAAGGCAACGATGCGACCATGTTCAGCTACTACCTGGGGCTGATCTTCAAGCAACTCGACCAAGATCCTTCCGTCGAGGAGAAGGACATCGTGTCGCTGGAGTGGATCTACTTCCAGGCGCTACGCCATACCGATCGCCCGGCCCGGACGCTTCACCGAGCCCTCGCACGCGACCCAGCCTTCTTCGCTTATCTGCTGAAGCTGATCTTTTTGCCCGCCAAGGACAGCGGGATCGAGGAGCCGCCCGCCACGGACCAGCAGCAGGTCCAGAACATGGCGAGCCAGGCCTACGACGTCCTGCACGACTGGGCGCACGTTCCCGGCGCCGATGAGGGCGGCATGATCGACGGGCTAGCGCTGGAGATCTGGGTCAAGGAAGCCCGCAAGCTCTTGAAGGCGTCGGGGCGCAGCGAGATCGGCGACAGCAAGATCGGTGAAATCCTGTCGGCCTCAAAGCGCGAGCCGGATCAGCCGTGGCCGCCCACGCCGGTGCGGGAGATCATCGAAGTGGTTCGCAGCCGGGAGCTGGAGTCCGGCTTCGAGGTTGGCGTCTACAACAGGCGCGGTGTGACCGTCCGCATGCCGCACGATGGCGGTGAGCAAGAGCGCGCCTTGGCTGCAAGCTATCGCCGGGACGCGGAGGCGCTTCGGTTCGACTGGCCGCGCACCGCGGCCTGCCTCGACCGGATCGCGACGACCTATGAAGTCGACGCCACCCGGGAGGACCTGAGCGCCGAGCAGAGGGACTGGCTATGAGGCGCGGTCTTGAACTGACGGCCCCGATCTATTATTATCCTCACAGGATAAGATAAGATGGAGTCGCTGCCGGAGCACGAACTCGCGTATCTGCTGGATTTCGATGACACCCAGTTCCTCTTCGAGGAGGGCTACTGGGTGAAACTGGAAGTGAGGCGAGCGGACCCGACGCCGCAACGACCTCATGGCCTTTCGTACAGCTTCACGCTGCACGATCCAGATGGCCGGAGGCTGTTGGGCTTCGACAACGCCCATAGCGTGCCGCCTTTGGGCGGACGCTATAAGGCCAAGCCGGTCGCTCACGACCACTGGCATCGAACCGAAAAGGACGAAGGTCGGCCGTACCAATTCAAGTCGGCCTTTGACTTGGTTCAGGACTTCCTGAACGAAGTGGAACGGGTCCTTCGAGAGCGCGGCGTCTCGGCGGTGATGGTCGATATGAAGGATCAGACCGATGCCGAAGCCCAAGGTTCAGAGCTGGGCGGAGTTCAAGAATGACCTCCTCGCGGCTGCAAAAGGCGCCCCCGCGCCCGCCAACGCGGGAGGTCTCATTGTGGAGAGCGCCGAGGCCCTAATGCGCCTGTTGACCCCCGAGAACCGTGAACTTCTCCGAGTTATTCGAGATGAGCGGCCGGAGTCGGTTGCGGCGCTCGCGCGGTTGACCCATCGCGCGGAGCCCAACCTTGCTCGTACGCTCGGAAAGCTTGAGGCCGCCGGCCTAGTGGAGTTCCGGCAGGACGGGAAGCGGCGAGCGCCAATTGCTCTAGCGCGTCGGTTTTCGGTTCATATCGACCCGTTCGGCCCAAACGATCGGATCGAGGTCGCCTAGCGAGAGGGGCTGAGCTGGACCGTCGCCGCCCCCAGTTCGATAGCCTTCAGCCGCCCCTTCAGGTCCGCGAGCCGCTGTTTTTGCCGTAGAGCCTCATCCTCTGCGGTCCCAGCAACTTCGCGGAAGGTCAGGTTTCGGGGAACCGGCGCTTGTCTGTTGAACGACCGCCATGGGCGCGAAGACGACGGCGGCCTGTTGGAGCGATGGGTTGCGTAGTAAGCTGTCCGCATGGACGTTCTCTACCTCGTTGCCGCCCTGCTGTTGATCGGCGCCGGCATAGCCATCAACTGGCGGGCTTGGCGCGCCGGTGATGTCAGCGGATGCGAAGTTATCGCCAAGGAAATGGGCGAGTTGAACGGCGACGCAGGATTTGTCGGAGCCGATGGTAGTTGCGGCGATGACGGCGGAGCATGCGGGCATTAACCTGTCACGTGTTCCGAGCAGCATCCGCTATCTGGATTCGACACCGATTCCCAGAACGCCCCGGAATGGGCGCACTGCCACTACGATTGGACCGGAACAGTTTGACTCTGGCCAAGAATGTTGAAAAGATTTCAAGAAATGACAGAGACCGATAGATATGTATCAGCTTGGCGGCGTTTGCGCGCATATGAGGTTATTTTTGTTTTTCTTTTCCTCTCTTTCGTTCCATTCGCGATATTCGTTATACCGCTTCAAGGCCGGCTTCCAAAATGGGTCGTTACAGCGGTTTTTCTTGCCCTGATGGGAGCATTTGCATTGGCTGGCTATCATCGGCTGAATTTCGAGTGCCCGCGATGTCATGGGGCATTCTTTGGGCAGCGCGCGAACTCGGCGTTGCCCGCGCGGAAATGTAGGAATTGTGGCGTCCACAGGGGCGCTGGCCCTACATCGACCGCTAACCTATGAAGAATCAAAAACTGGAATGACCTGGTGGGGTCAGCCTCGTCCGGATGCGCCCCCGCCAATAAAGGTCTGCTCAAGAAGCAAGAAGATTGAGTCACTATTTCGAGCAGTATCCGCTATCCGGAATCGACGCTGACCTCAGGAATGCCCGGAACGGGCGCACTGCCGCCGATTCGGACTCGGAGCCGCGATCCGGTTGTCAAGATGGGCTTCCGGTGTCGTGGTGCCCGTAGCCGGAACACCCGGCGGCCCATGCTGCTGGACGCCTCAGGGCGGGCACTGTTCCGCCGCGTCGGATTGTTCTTGGATATATGTCGGGAGATCATTGCGACACCTGCGACATCCCGCCGGTGATAGGCTAAATCCAACCAGATCCTTGACCCGCCAGGTTTGCCATGACCGTTCATCCGCTCGTTGCCCGACTTGCCGCTGCCGAAGGCCTGCCCCGAGCCGAAATCGAGGAATACCGGCACAATCGGGCCGAGTTGACGCGGGTCTTCGTCGATATCCTGCACCGGGCGACCGATGACGAAGCGGATCTGGAACTGGCGGAATGGGACAGCCTGTTCTGGATCCTCCACCTGCTGGGCGAGGCCGGCGAACGCTCGGCCTTCCTGCCGATCATCGAGCTGTTGCGGGAGGACCCGGATTGGGTCGAGGAGGAACTGGGCGAGGCCATCACCGCGACACTGTCCGGCATCCTGATCAGCACCTTCGACGGCAACCGCGAGGCGCTGGAAGGGCTGATCGAGGACCAGGAGGCCGATGAATTCGTCCGCGCCGCCGGCCTGGACGCGTGGACGAATGCAGTAGCATCGCATTGGTTCGACCGCGACTATGCGAGAACCTATCTCCGCCAGTATGCCGAGTTCCGGCTCGGGCCGCGCGATGGTTGCTTCATCTGGACGAAGTGGCTGTTCGCCCTTGGCTATCTGGGATTTTCCGACCTGAGCGACGAAGCGAAGCGGGCCTGTGCGGATGGGCGGGTGCACAAACAGGACATGAGTTTCGCCGATTTCGAACGAATGCTGGCGGAGGGCGCGGCCATCGGCGATCCGCTGGCCTTCCTGGAGAAGGATGGCATCCGGCCGTTCACCGACGCCCTGGCGGAGTTCGAAAACTGGACCTTCGGGCAGGATGAATACGAGGACGACGACGAAGAGGAGTTTTACCCGAACCAGCCGGTGATCAATCCCTACCGGCATGTCGGCCGCAACGATCCGTGCCCCTGCGGCAGTGGTAAGAAATTCAAGAAATGCTGCGGTGGGATAGCGATTCAGTAAAGTCTTCTCGGCAATCTCCTGCATATGCAGTCGCAGGTAAGTGTGATCGTTAGCACTGGTGCAAGGAGTGGAGTGCTAACGTGGCACGTGCCGGGCTCAGGCATTCATCGATCAGGAATTTCACGATGCCGTCGGAAGGCCTTCGAGCCGCAGGGTCCGGGTGGACTTGGGTGCCGATTTGCGCTTGCTGCTCCGCACCGGAGGGCGGCCACGCCGGGGATAAGCCTGGGCATACACTGCGGCCAGGCTGATCTGTTCGGCGGAAAGCTGAGGATAGGCGTCCAGGATCGCCGCCGGACTGTCGCCGTTCGTCAGCATATCGCCGATGTCGTGCACCGGCACCCGCGTTCCGGTGATGCATGGCGTGCCGCCAAGCACGTCCTTGTCGACGGCCACCATGGCCTTTGCCTTCGCCAAAGCGCTCAGCCCGTTTTCCACATCAGAGGCGATCGGCTCGAGATCGATCCTGACGGCCTGTTCCTGCACGGCTTCGACCCCGTTTTGTCGGATCACCCGCGAGACGACCCGCCGGCGGGCCTCCAGAGTCAGGATCTCGGCGGTCAGATAGGCGACGCGCAGTCCGACGAGGCCGCTGCCGATAATGACACGGCTTCCCTCCCGGGTCTCGACGCGGCCAGCCAGGAGGCCGGCGTCGATGATCCGATGCACTTGCTTCAGCGGCACCCCGGTCACCGAGGCTGCTTCGTTCGCCGTCAGCGCTTCATTGGGAAAGGGCATTCACGGCTCCATAAAGCTTCCAGATGCGTGGAAGATATATAGGCTGTGTCACCACACAATGCCAACGGGATATCGGCCGGGATGCCTTCACCATATCCGGTCGGCCTGTGGTGATGTTGAGGGCGGCCTCAAGATGTCAGGGCATTGCCGCCGTGCTCTGCTCCGGTGGGGGCATATCTGGGGCGGTCGTCGCCTTCTCCCGCGCCTTCACCGGCACCGGCGCCACCGACACCACCTGCGCCAGATGCTTCGGCCGCAGCAGCACCGCGACGCGCCGCGGCAGCGCCAGCACGGTGTTGACCGGGATCAGCGGCTCCTCCTGGTCGGCCAGCATGCGCTGGCGGGCCCAGGTCTCGCCCCCCGAGCGGTTGATCTCCGTCCGCTCATAGCGGGCGACCCTTTTCATCCGGGTGCCGGAGGCGGTGCTGACCCATTCGGCGGTCTCGGGGTCGGTCCCGCCGAAGATCAGCTTCATTTGAGAGTTCACCTGCACCGCCTGCAGGACGGCGCGGCCGTCCAGCCGGGCGTCGTCGGGGTTCAGCAGGTCGCCGAAATTCTGGTAGGCGGTAACGATCTCGGCGTTGAAGCCGGCGATGGTGGCCAGCGCCTTGACGACGGTGTCGGAGACCAGGAATTTCAGCTCGTCGATGAACAGGCTGAGATGGGTGACGCGCTGGTGCTGCAGGCGGCGGGCCTCCTGGATCACCTCCTGGATGAAGGCGCGGCTGGCGGCGCGGATCACCCCGTCGTCGAGGCTGCCGAACACATAGACCACGGCGGCGTTGGTCAGCGACAGCTCGACCTTGAACCCCTTGCCGGCCTTCGGGCAGAGCTTGGAATAGCTGGCCCATTCCTTGAGCCGGGCGCGGACGGTGGAGAGCGCCTTGGCGGTGTCCTCGTCGGCTTCGGACAGCTCGGCCACCTTGCTCTGCAGGAAGGGGATGGTGGTGCTGACCCCGTCGGCGAACAGGTCGAACAGCTGCTCGCGGGCCAGCGCCTTGTAATGGTCGGCGTCGGTGCCGCGGTCGGTCAGCTCCATGATGTCGAAGAAACGGGCCCGCCGGTCGGCCGGCGCCCCGCCGGCGAAGGGCGACCAGCTGCCGGGCGTGCCGGGGTCGGACAGGTCCAGGATGATGAAGCGCCGGCCGGCCGCCTCGGCCGCCTGCTTCAGCACCTGCGGCAGGAAGCGGTCGCGCTTGGGGTCGACCATGATCACCGTGTCGCCGCGGGCAATCGCCTGCTCGGCCCAGATCTGGTAGGTGATGCCCTTGCCGTAGCGGGTGGCGCCGACCACCGTCTTGTTGGTCTCCTGCCATTCCGCCAGCTCGACATGCACCGGCTGGCCGCCCGGCATCATCCCGACGAACACCTGACCGGGGCGGTAGTGTTCGGACGGCAGGAAGTCCATGGCCCGATAGGCGCCGATTTCCTCGCGGATGTCGGATGGCGCCTCGGTCGGCTGGACGATGCGCAGCACCCGCAGCCAGGTGGACAGCCGCGGCAGCAAGTAGCGTTGCGCCGCCAGCCGCAGCATCAGGCCGAGCACCAGCGACGCCAGGCAGAACGGCGCCCAGCGCCGGAGGTAGACCAGGCCCAGCGCGCCGGCGAGCGCGCCGCCCAGGCGCAGCCAGAACAGCAGGGCGGCGCCGATGCCGAGGATGAGGAAGCCGGCGATCAGCACCAGCAGGACGCGGCGCAGAGTGACCTGCAGCGTGCCGTGCGAGCCGAGGTCGGTCTCCAGGCGGATCGGCGACAGGCCGAGTCCGCCCAGCAGGAACAGCAGGCCGCCCTCGATCCAGAACCAGGCCGGTTCGAAATGATCAAGGATCAGGTCGGCGGCCGCCGCATGGGCGTGCAGAACGGTCATCGTGTCGGCCCTCCGGCAGGGAGCCGACCGGTGACGGCCGGGTGAAGGCTTGTCGCCTTCACCCGGGATGGTCACGCAGCGGACGGTCCGTCTCGATCAATGGGATCGAGCAGGTCAGGACCGGCCGGTGCGCGTCGGCTCTTGACGCCTATTTGGAAGGCGAGCCGAAGCCCTCGCCAATCTGGCATTCCGTCCATGAGGGTGGTCCTGTCGTCCGATACGGGGTCATATGCAGCTCCTTTCGGTTAAATCGGGATTCGGATGATCCCGGCGCCTTCGGCGGACACTTCCCAGTGTCGCCCGGCCTCCGGTTTCGACGCATCACCGGTGCCACCCGGCGATCCGTATGCACTGCCATGGCGGCGACCAGCCGCCTGTACCAGCTTTCGCACCAGCTTAGGCCTTTCGAGACTTGGGGACCGACGCGGTTACCAGCCGCCAACCCGGTCCCCTCTTCGCCCAACTTCGAGCAAATCGCGGGGCGAATTTTCACTCTACTCAGCCCGCTCCCACGCTTAAGTCCTTGTCCCGGTAACCAGCCGGGCAGACCCTTAGCGCTTCCCACGTTATCCAGGCCGGTCTTGACGATCCGACCGCCAGCGCCTCGCCAACTTCGGCTAGACCCTACGAAGGGCCTTTGATCATTTCAGGGGACCGAGGTTCCAGAGCGTCTCCCTTACTCGCCGCATGGCTTCCAGCTTTGCTCACCGATGGACTGCGGCCATCGGCACTGGCTCGTGATCTCCGCAACGCACCCTCTTAGGGGCGCGGTTACACGCTTGAGCTATTCGTCGATCTGCCCGGCTTGCGCCCGGCAGTACCACCCGATCCGGATTTCTCCTCTCGGGCTCGCCAGGGTTTCCCCTCCGCCGGTGCTCCGGCTTGGCGCGGTGACGCCTACGTGTGCGGCAGAGGTTCGACCGTTGCCGGCCGCCCCTCGGGCGGACTGCCTACCGCCTCTCCAACCTGTCAGGGTTTGCCTGTGTCGCCACAGGTCCCGTGTCCGTGTCGCCCAAACTCCGTTTCATACCCTTCACCACGATTGGGTCGAACAGGGCGTTGCAGCCCTGAGCGCCCGTTGCAGCCGGATGAGCCTGATTAGAGGCGTGCCGGCTACGGCCGATGCTGGCCCGGGGTTGGTGGCCCCGGACCTGCCTGGGCTGGTCAGGCCCAGGCGCGCCCCGCTTGGGGGCAAGCTGGTGAAGGCAGTCAGGGTTGGTGTCGGCAAATCCTCCGGGGTCGCGCGGGTGTCCTCCTTTCTCCGGTGCGCGATTCCCACGATGGGCGGCTTGGCGGGCCGCGGAGGCGATGGGTGCGGGAAGGCCGTCCGGCGCCCTTGGCGGGAGCGCCGGACGGCGGACAATGGTCCGGCGTGCGGGTTCCCCTGGTGGCGGCCGAGCGGTTTCCGGCGCGCCACCCAGTCCGTGGGGCCGAAGCTCGCTTCGTCGTGGGGGATCGCGCAACGGGTCGGGAAGCCCGCCTGGCTCGGCGGCCTGCTTCGCCATACCCCGGCACGCTCCACCCAGGCACAGAACGAATCTGCGTGTCCATCCTGCCCTGGCGGGGTATCGCCTGTCGAAGGCCCGGGCGGAGGAGCGTCATTTCCGGAAGATGTAGGAACCTCTCCTTATGAACCTGACATCCCGCCAGCTTTTTCCCGAGGTCCCTTCAATTATGTACCCAACTCATGAGAGTTCATCTGCGCAAAACCGGAGCCATGCAGGCCATGCTGACCGCCGTCGCCCGCGGCTATCATTGGCATGTCTCCGGCCAGGTGCCGGCCGAGAAGGCCGGCGCGCTGATCGACAAATTCACCGAGCGCTACGAGATCGGCCTGCCCTGGTGGACCATCGCCCGCCGCCGTAAGGCCGGCCAGGCCAATGCCCGGTTCTTCCTCCACCCGTCGCACAACGCGCCGGTGTTCGACTGGTGGCTGCTGCTGACTGATGGCGAGCATCCGGCCCGCGAGCAGGAGCGGCTGAAGGATGCGCGGGAGCGCCGCCAGCGTCTGGTGTTCCAGACCCAGTTCGAGGCGGTGCGGCGGCCGGCGCCGGGCGGCCAGCCGCGCTGGACCTGGCGCATTGCCCAGGAGGTCTATGACGAATTCGCCGCGCGCATCCGCGAGGCGGTGCGCCACCGCCGCGACGACCGCGACCTGACGGCGGTGATCCTCGCCTATCACCGGCTTCCCGGCTTCCGCGGCGTGCGCAACCAGGTCTCCGCCCTTCGGAGACTGACCCTCGACGAATGGAGACGGGTGCGCGGCGACAAAGAATGCGCCCTTTTGCCCAAAGCGGTGCAGCCGTTCGAGCGCTTCCGCGCCTACCATACCGTCGAATGGGATCTGGTGCGCGACCGGCTGCTGGCCGGGCTCACCCCCTTCGACAAGCGATGGCGACAGGCCGCGGCGAAAGAACCGGAGGAGGCAATGGATGGCGCAGAGGGAGGCGGCGGAGCTTCTGGCCCATTACGGGACGCCGATCCGGCCATTCCTGGATGACCCCGCCGTCACCGAGATCTGCGTCAACGCCTGGGACAGCGTGTGGATCGAGACGGCCGGGCGGCTGCTCCGCACCGACGCCCGGTGGAGCGGTGAGACCGAGCTGGTCACCTTCATCAAGCAGCTGGCCAATGCGCTGGGCCAGGAGGTGGACGAGCGCAGCCGGCCGATCCTCGACGCCCGCTTCGACAACGGCACCCGGCTGAACGCCACCCTGCGGCCCGTCGCCGTGTTCGGCCCCTGCGTCTCCATCCGGCCGTTTCCCAAGACCGTGTTCGGCGTCGACGACCTGCTGCGCTTCGGCGCGCTGACCCCGGAGATGATGGAGATCTTCCGCCTGGCGGTGCGGGCGCGGCTCAACGTGGTGATCTCCGGAGGGACGGGAAGCGGCAAGACCACCATCCTGCGCTGCGTCTGCCGGTTCGTCGGCGCGGACGAGCGGGTGCTGACGGTGGAGGACACCGCCGAGAACCTGCTGCCCGAGCATCCGCACCGCCTCAGCTTCGAGGCGCCGAAGCGGCGCCTGGGCGAGGGCATGCTGCCGGTGACCATGGGCCTCTTGATCGAGAACGCGCTCCGCCAGCGGCCCGACCGGATCATCGTCGGCGAGATCCGCAGCGCCGAGGCGGCCGCCGCCTTCATCGACGCCATCAACACCGGCCATGCCGGCACCATGAGCACCGTCCACGCCAACAGCGCCGTCGACGCCCTGGCCCGCATCGACGTGCTCTATGCCCGCCAGGCGTCGAATTTCACCATGGAGGTGGTCCGCGCCCTGGTGCGGGGGAATATCGACCTGGTTGTCCACGCAGTGCGGGAGATCGAGCGGGAGCGGGTGGTGCGGCGGGTCAAGGAGGTGGTGTGGGTGAGGGAGGGGGAGCCGGTGCATCTCGTCCGGCATGTCCGGCGGCGTGGGTATGAAACAGACGATGTGTCACTGGCCGAATTCCGGCAGCGCCTGTCGGTGTAGAGGGCGAGGTCCTCGGGGGCCGACTGGAGGATTAGACAGATGCTACCATGGCCAAAGGCAGCACTCGCATCGTTCCCGTGCAAGGCGCGCTTGCATGGGAACGAGTGGCATACGGCTCAGTGCCAGTTGGCAGCGATCACCGGCTCCAGTTGGTTGGCCAGAGCCGTGGTCAACGTCGTCTGGCCCTGGGCTGGCGGCGCTAGCCCAGCCATGGCATTGACTAGGTTCTGCACTTGGCTGCTGAGCAGGGTATAGCCGTCCGAAGTCTTGAACGTCTCATTCTGGTTCGCCGCATTGGCGTACCAGCCCTGCACGTCGATGGCTTCCGAGGTGCCAATGACGCTGACCAGCAGGTCGTTGCCCTGCTGTGCAAACCACAACTGATCCCGGGCAATGCCTTGAGCCAACTGGATGGTGTTGCTGCCGGCCGGGTCGACAACCGTATTCTGGCCGTCCCCCCGATAGAAGATGAACGTGTCGTTTCCACCACCAATGAGGCTATCCGTGCCTGCCCCGCCGACAAAGGTATCGCTACCGGCGCTTCCCGAGAGCGTTTCACTGCCCTGGCCGGCCATCAGCGTCGTGCTGCCACTTGCCGCTGACACGCTCCCCCCCGCACTGCCAATCACCGGTGTTCCTCCGGCAAGACTCATGGTGCTGCCGTCACCAAAGATCAGCGTCTGAACGGACCCACCGGCATATTCATTGTACAGGTCAACGGCGTCCCCGGATGTACCGTCGGCAATGACCAAATCGCTTCCCGACAGACCGAAGATGACATTCGCCATCGTCAGGCTTGAACCGAGATAGAGGGCGTTGGTGCCGCCGGTATCGCTGATTGTGGCGTTGCCATCCCCAGCTCTATAGACAAATAGATCATTCCCGGTTCCCCCGATCATGGTTTGATTGCCGCTGCCAGCAAAGAATGTGTCGTTGCCTCCGTTACCATTCAGGGTTTCCGTACCCTGCCCCCCAATAAGCAGATCGTTGCCGGTCGTGCCACCGAACGACCCGTTGCCGGAGGCGGTGATCGGCAGACCGCCGGTGAGATTCATCGTCGAGCCGTCGCCGAACACCAGCGTCTGCACGCCGGAGCCGGGGCCGTAGTTGTACTGGTACTGGATGTCGATGCGGTCCCCCGCCACCCCGTCGGTGAGGATCAGGTCGTTGCCCGACTTGGCGAAAGCGACATCGGCCAGGGTCAGGCTGGCCCCCAGTTTCAGCGTATTGGTGCCGCCGCTATCCTGGACCGTGACGCTACCGTCGCCCTGGGCATAGACGTAGACGTCATTGCCGGCGCCGCCGACCAGCGTTTCCGTCCCGGTGCCGGCGATGAAGGTGTTGGTGCCGCTGTTCTCGGTCAGCGTCTCGGTGCCGGTGCCGCCGATCAGCGTGTCGCCCAACCCGGTGCCGGTCCACGACCCGTTGCCCGAAGCGGTGATCGGCAGACCGCCGGTGAGATTCATCGTCGAGCCGTCGCCGAACACCAGCGTCTGCACGCCGGAGCCGGGGCCGTAGTTGTACTGGTACTGGATGTCGATGCGGTCCCCCGCCACCCCGTCGGTGAGGATCAGGTCGTTGCCCGACTTGGCGAAGGCGACATCGGCCAGGGTCAGGCTGGCCCCCAGTTTCAGCGTATTGGTGCCGCCGCTATCCTGGACCGTGACGCTACCGTCGCCCTGGGCATAGACGTAGACGTCATTGCCGGCGGCGCCGACCAGCGTTTCCGTCCCGGTGCCGGCGATGAAGGTGTTGGTGCCGCTGTTCTCGGTCAGCGTCTCGGTGCCGGTGCCGCCGATCAGCGTGTCGCCCAACCCGGTGCCGGTCCACGACCCGTTGCCCGAAGCGGTGATCGGCAGACCGCCGGTGAGATTCATCGTCGAGCCGTCGCCGAACACCAGCGTCTGCACGCCGGAGCCGGGGCCGTAGTTGTACTGGTACTGGATGTCGATGCGGTCCCCCGCCACCCCGTCGGTGAGGATCAGGTCGTTGCCCGACTTGGCGAAAGCGACATCGGCCAGGGTCAGGCTGGCCCCCAGTTTCAGCGTATTGGTGCCGCCGCTATCCTGGACCGTGACGCTACCGTCGCCCTGGGCATAGACGTAGACGTCATTGCCGGCGCCGCCGACCAGCGTTTCCGTCCCGGTGCCGGCGATGAAGGTGTT